>CAWGLB010000001.1:0-281990 GCA_963823315.1 uncultured Solirubrobacterales bacterium
GCGCGGCGTTCGTGGTCATTAGAGAGAAGTTTACCATTTCTAGCCTTATTTTTCATGCTAATCTGATCATGCTTCTGTGGAGATCCTGATCTAAGGGGTTCCGGTCGAGGAGGCGACAGATGAGCAATCGCGACAAAATTGCCAGCGCCAAAGCTCCCCCCAGCCTCGGGCCGTTCCACAATGAGCTGGCGGTACTCCCATAGCGGGCGGCTTCCCTAGCGTGCAAGGTGAATCGCGCGTGGAGATGGGCTCGGTCCACACGACCTCCAGCCGCTCGCGAAGGGACCCGCCAGCCAAGGCATCGGGCAGGCGAGGGCCGCGTCACGAACGGCCGCGACGAGCTGCCCCCCGCCTGACCAGCCCATGCCTCTGCCGCCCGCCCCATCCGGAGCCGACCCTCAACCGCCCGGAGCCGACCCTCAACCGCCCGGAGCCGACCCTCAACCGCCCGGACCCGACTCCCCCCCATCCGGAGCTACCCCTCAACCGCCCGGAGCCGGCCCCTCACTGCCTGGAGCCAGTCCTCAACCGCCCGGAGCCGGCCCCTCACCCCCGCAGCGAGCCGGCCCCCTGCCCCCACCAGCGAATCGCCCGAGGTCCGCATCCGCCGCCAAGACGGGGGCGGCGGCCCTCACGTTGGGTGCTCTTGGGGTCGTGTTCGGCGACATCGGCACGAGCCCGCTGTACGCCGTGCAGACCGTCTTCACCGCCAACGGCCACGCTGTGCATGCCACCCCCGGCGAGGTCTACGGGGTGATCTCCCTCGTGTTCTGGTCAATCACGATGATCGTCTCGGTCAAGTACGTGACGTTCATCATGCGCGCCGACAACCATGGCGAGGGGGGCATCATGGCGCTGACCGCGCTCGTGGACGGGCTGAGCCTCAAGAGCAAAAGGGCCAAAGTGCTCCTGGTCATGCTGGGCATCCTTGGCGCCTCGCTGTTCTACGGCGATGGGATGATCACGCCGGCGATCTCGGTCCTCTCGGCGGTCGAGGGGGTCAAGGTGGCGGCGCCCAGCCTCGGCTCGCTGGTGCTGCCCATCACCGTTGCGGTGATTGTGCTCCTGTTCGCGATCCAGCGCTTCGGCACCCAGCGCGTGGGCAGTCTCTTCGGCCCGGTTATGGCCGTTTGGTTCGGTGTCCTCGCGGTGCTCGGCGTGGGCGAGATCGCAGGCCATCCGGGGATGCTGAAGGGTCTGTCGCCGGTTTACGGGGCGGAGTTCTTCCTTGATCACGGTGCGGTGGCGTTCATAGCGCTGGCCGGGGTTGTGCTGGCCGTGACTGGCGCGGAGGCCCTGTACGCGGACATGGGCCATTTCGGCCGCGCGCCGATCCGCCGCGCTTGGTTTCTGCTCGTGTTCCCGGCCCTCACACTTAACTACCTCGCCCAGGGCTCGCTGATCCTGCGCTCGCCCAGGGCGGTGGCGAACCCGTTCTTCCTGCTCGTGCCGTCTTGGGCGCAGGTGCCGATGGTGCTGCTCGCGACGGTGGCGACAGTGATCGCTTCGCAGTCGGTCATCTCGGGGGCGTTCAGCGTCACGCGCCAGGCCATGCAGCTGGGCTTCCTGCCGCGGATGAGGGTTCGCCAGACCTCACAGCGCGAGATCGGGCAGGTCTACGTGCCGGCGATCAATTGGGGTCTGCTCGTGGCTGTGGTCGTGCTCGTCGTCGGCTTCGGATCCTCCACGGCGCTCGCCTCGGCCTACGGCGTCGCGGTCACGGGCACGTTCATGCTCAACACAATCCTGTTCCTCGCCGTCGCCCGGCTGCTGTGGCATAAGCCAAGGCGCCTGATCGCACTGGGCGCGACCGTCTTCCTCAGCATCGAGCTCGCGTTCTTCGCGGCCAACCTGACCAAGGTCGCCCACGGTGGCTGGCTGCCGCTCCTGGTGGCCCTCATCGCGTTTACGGTGCTCGTGACATGGCGCACGGGACGCCGGATCGTAAGCGCCAATCGCAGCCGCGAGGAGGGGCCTCTGCGCGATTTTGTCGAGCACGTCGATGCGCGCGATTTTCCCGTCGTGCGCGTGCCCGGCACCGCCGTGTTCCTCAACTCCAACCCAAAAACGACGCCGCTGGCCCTGCGCGCGAACGTCGAGCACAACCACGTGCTTCACGAACACATCGTGATCGTGTCGATCCAGACCGAGCGCGTCCCTCACATCGCCGAACTCGACCGGCTCGTAGCGGACGGCCTCGGCGAAGACGGCGACGGCATCACGCGCCTCACGGCCCGCTTCGGCTTCCAGGATGACACTGACGTTCCCGCGGCCCTACACAAAGCGGACCGCCTCGGGCTGCTCGAGGGCCCTTGCGACCTCGACACGGCGTCCTACTTCATCTCGCAGATCACGATCGTGCGATCAGACGTGCCGGGCATGAGCAGGTGGCGAAAGAAACTGTTCCTCACCATGGCCCACAACGCGGCCGATCCGGTCGAGTACTTCAGGCTCCCCGAGCACCGCACCCTGAGCATCGGCGAGCGGATCGAGCTGTGAGGGTCCGGCCGCCGTCGATGCGTGCCCGCGCCGCGTCGAACCGTAGCCTTCCACCGGATTGCCGGGTTGTGCTCCCGATTGGAGGCTGTCACATGGCTGCGCCTGTCAACGTCCACGAACAACTTCCGCAGGTGGTGCGCTTCGATCCCAAGGGGATCAAGAAGGCGCTCGCCGAGGTTGAGGGCTTCAACGCCAAGGTTGCGCTTGTGATCACGCGCAGCGTGGGCACGATGGCGTGCGCCTACGTGTTCGGGGTGATCGCGTTGATCTCGCTGCCGGCGGCGATCACCTCCGGGCAGGTGATCGTGATTGTCGCCTGGATCGCGCAGACATTCCTGCAGCTCGTGCTGTTGTCGATCATCATGGTCGGCCAGTCTGTGCAGTCAGCCGCCTCCGACGCGCGCGCGGCCAAGCAGTTCGCCGACACCGAGACGATCCTCGATCGCCTCGACGCCAACACCGCAGGCGGCATCAAAGAGGTGCTGGACGCAATCCACGCGATCGGCACCCCAGCGAGCCCTCCGTTCCCCCACGCGACGTCGACCGACTGAACGCGACCCGATCTAAAGCAAGGCTCCCGGGACAGACAAGCTTCGCTCTTTGGTCGCAAACGGCGGCATCGCCGCTGGCGAAGAGCGTCGAGCTGTGCTACTCCAAGCATCCGCTATCGGGACTGTCACTGCGCGCTCAGAACAGCGACGGGACCAGAAAGGACGCGGTCATGATAAACACCGCGCCACTCTCCTTCGACCGAGCCAACGAGGAAGTCGAAGGCATGATCCGCCGAGGCACGGCATTCGCGCGTGTGGAGGACGCCATTGACGCCTCCCGTTTTTCGCAGCACCACAAGGCGGCCCTGTGGCTACTCGCCTGGTCGCTGCGCGACCCGGCAAGCCAGCGCCGCGATGCCCGGTTGATGGCCGGGGCGTTCGCGGTCGCGGGACGGTGACCGCTGTCGAGTTGCGGAGCTCGACCTGCGGCAGCATCGAAGCCGTGAGCAGCAGTAAGCTGACCCTCACTCGAGATCGCCGACGTCCTCGCTGACGATGCGTGGGCGCCCGTCGACCCACTGTGCATGCCCGTCGACCCACTGGTGGGCGTGTCCGTCGACCAACTGGTCTTCGACGCGGTCGCGCCCCAGCGGCTCGAGGATGAATACCTCGACCGCCAGATCGGGGTCGATGTGGTTGCTGCTCATGAACGCCACCACTCGGCGTCCGGAGAGCTCCTGCACCGCACTGCTCGCATCGGCCTGCATGGTGTCCTGAAACGCGCGGCGGCTATGCAGCACGACCTTGGCCCGGCCGCCCTGGACCAAGCTCTGCTCGCCTCTGGTCAGCGTCGCCCCCATGACGCACACGATCAGGTTCTCGCCGATCGTGGTCCGTGCGCTAGTCGGCCCACGGCCGGTGTAGCGATGCAGCAGGCTGACCATCGAGTTCGAGATCGCCGCTGTCACGGCGCCGCTTCCTACCACTTCTCGGTTGGTGCCGGACATAGCCGGGCCCCTCTCATCCTCTCTCGCAGTGGGCGCCGCGCAGGCGAGAGTCGGAAGAGACCCGAACGGATAGCAACCTTCTAGAGCATAGCGCGAATCGCGATAATTCCCAGTCCGGAGCTCGGAATGTGGCACGCCGCTAGGTGCGCCTCGTGGGCGAGGTCAGGGCTTCTGCGCAGCGGCCGGTTGGCTGGGGAGCAGGCGGTGGCCATCGACGACGGCGGACGCGAGATCGTTGAGCTTGCGGTTGTCGTTGCGTGACCGCTCGCGCAGCATCTCGAATGCGGCGCTCTCGTCGATCGAGTGGCGTTCCATGAGGATGCCTTTGGCGCGCTCGATCAGCGCTCGGCGCCCGAATGCGCCCTCGAGGTCGTGGTATTCGGCGAACCGGCGCAGCACGATGTCTATGGAGCTTTGCCAGTCCTCGACGTCGTCGTCCGAGATGTGGGCAAAGACGCCTCGTTTGGAGGCTTCTTTGACGAAGGCAGGGTCGGGGGAGTGCAGCAGCACGATCACGGGGCAGGTGGCCTCGCGGACGATCTTGTCGATCAACTCGAGCGCGTGCTCCGAGCTCTCGCCGAGTCCGACCAGCGCGACGTCGGGCCGCTCGCGGGCGGTGACCGTGGCGACGTCTTCGACTTCGATCTCGCGCGCGATCACCTCGTGGCCCAGGGCGACGACGATCGGAGCGACGAGCGCGAGTCGGTCCTTGCGCTCGTTGGCGATCAGGACACGGAGATGGTCGGTGCCGTCCGCTGGCGAGCCCACGAGCCGATTGTAATTCTTGCGCGATCCACCACGCCCGGCCCCACGGTTCGGTAGGGGAGTAGCATAGGAACCAGCCCGTCCCAACCTTCGGCGGGCACCGCTGTTCCGGCTCCAGCACTCGGCCGGCGTGTGCGAGACCCAACGGTCATCGCGCAATACCCAACACGTCTGGAGCCAAGGCCATGAATCACTTCACGGAAGCGCCCGATCAGGTCGGGTCCTCTGCTCGTGGGCGTAACAGAAAGGCCAGACCATGATTGGTGCCTATGTCATCAAGCAGTACGAGCGCGCAGTGGTGTTCAAGCTCGGGAAGGTCAAGGGCGACGCTCGTGAGCCAGGATTGTTTTTCGTCCCGCCGTTCGTCAATCGCGTGCATCGCGTGTCGCTGCGGATCGTGACGATGCCGATCCAGTCGCAGGGGATCATCACCAAGGACAACGTCAGCATCGACGTGTCCGCGGTCGCCTACTACCGGGTGAAGGACCCGATCCGCTCCGTGATCGCAATCGAGAACGTCGAAGCGGCGATCAGCCAGATCGCGCAGACCACGCTGCGCTCCGTAGTGGGCCGCCACACCCTGGATGAGACGCTCTCGGAGACGGACAAGATCAACGAGAACATCAAGGAGATCCTCGACGTGCAGACCGAGGAATGGGGGATCGAGGTCACGGTCGTTGAGCTGCGCGACATCCAGCTGCCCGAGAGCATGCAGCGCGCCATGGCCCGCCAGGCCGAGGCCGAGCGCGAGAAGCGCGCCAAGATCATCGCCGCCCAGGGCGAAGCGCTCGCCGCGGGCGAGCTCGCGAACGCGTCCGACGTGATGATGGCCCACCCCCTCGCGCTGCAGCTGCGAAACCTCCAGACCCTGGTCGAGGTCGCCGTGGACAAGAACTCCACCGTCGTCTTCCCAGCCCCGCTGATGAGCACGATCTCAGAACTCGGAGCGTTCCTCGAACGCGAAACCAAAGCGCTCGACGACCTCCCGGCCGCCCCGGAAATGCCGATGCCCTCGACAAACGGAGAAGTGGTGCCCTCATGACCGCGACCAACCAGTCCAATCGATCACCGGCGCCCGGGATCATTCCCGACCCGGTCCACGTCCACGATGACCCCGCCGCGCTGACCGCGGCGCGACGAGGCGGTTCGAAGCCGGGGCGACGAAACCCGCTCGGGATCGCCGCCGCCAGGGTGATGAGCGCTCTCCACGGCGACAAGTACATGGTCGACGCCTACCCAGCCGCGGGGCCGGAGCATGCCGCTGCGCCGGGCGCCCCGGTCGCTGGCGGGACTTCCGCCGAACGTCCCGCAAGTCGCGCAAACCCCGCAGGGGAGTGCTGAGCATGCGCAACCGACATTTCCCCCGCCTCTGCCGTTCGTGTGAGGCACCGATGGCGCGCCAGGAGGACGTCTGCTGGAGCTGCGCAGCCCCCTGGGTTGACCGCGAGCGGACGCCCTTGACACACGGACTGCCGGCGAGCACGTCCCTCGAGCGAGAGGGCACGCTGGTCTCGACCCCACCCCCCGCCGACGCCGCAATCCTCGTCGAAGCGTGAGGCCTGTTGTGCCGGGGGATTCCAGATCAAGGCCGGCTCTCCGAAAGCCGATGCCGCGTGATCACCGGGGCTGGCGGGTGGCGCCCGCCCCGGACGGTCGGGGGGCGCCCGAGCCGCCCAAAAAGCAACCGCCACACCGCTCGCGCGCCTTTCTCTGGTTCGTCGTCGCGCTGCTGGCGTTCAACCTGGCGTCGGTGTTCCTGTTCTCGGCGGGCGGCCAGCAGCGGGTCAAGGTGCCCTTCAGCCCGTATTTCCTTTCCGAGGTGCAGTCCGGCCGGGTGGCCTCGATCGCTTCGACGGGCGACACGATCCAGGGAACGTTCAAGTCGCCCGTGCGCTACCCACCTCGCGACAAGAAGGCCACGTCGACGACCTTGTTTGCGACCCAGGTCCCGAGCTTCTGGAACAACGACCAACTGACCGCCCTGCTCCGGTCCGAGGGAGTCCGGGTCAATGCGCAGTCGACGACCCAGAGCACGTCGCTGATCGTCTCGGTGTTGCTCGGCTTCGGGCCGACGCTGCTGATTGTCGGGCTGTTCGTGCTGCTCTTCCGCCGGGCCGCCAAAAGCGGGGGCATGGGTGCCCTGGGGAACTTCGGGCGCTCCAAGGCACGACGGGTCGACCCGGCGACGATCAGGGTCACATTCGCCGACGTGGCGGGAATCGACGAGGCCAAGGCGGAGTTGACCGAAATCGTCGACTTCCTGCGCGACCCGACTCGCTACGGCCGGCTCGGCGGGCGCATGCCTCACGGGGTGCTGCTCTCAGGCGCGCCGGGGACCGGCAAGACGCTCCTGGCGCGGGCCGTCGCCGGTGAGGCGCACGCGGCGTTCTTCTCCATGTCGGCCTCGGAGTTCATCGAGGCGATCGTTGGAGTGGGGGCTTCGCGGGTGCGGGATCTGTTTGCAAAGGCCAAGGAGGCAGCGCCGTCGATCATCTTCATCGACGAGCTCGACGCGATTGGGCGCTCCCGCCAGGGGTCGGTGTCGATCGCGGGGTCTAACGACGAGCGTGAGCAGACGCTCAACCAGATCCTCACCGAAATGGACGGCTTCGAGTCCGTGGAGGCCGTCGTAGTGCTGGCCGCGACCAACCGGGGCGAGATCCTCGATCCGGCGCTGCTGAGACCTGGACGCTTTGATCGCCGCGTCGCCGTCCAGCCACCGGATCGCCTCGGACGGCGCCAGATCCTCGAGGTACACACGCGGTCGATCCCGCTGGCTGCGAGCGTCGACTTGGAGGCGCTGGCGGCGACCACCCCGGGCATGGTCGGCGCCGACCTGGCCAACCTCGCCAACGAGGCGGCGCTGCTCGCTACGCGCCGCAACCACCACACCGTTCAGGCCTCCGACTTCACGGATTCGCTGGAGAAGATCCTGCTCGGCGCTCCGCGGGGGATCGTGCTGTCGGCCGCCGACCGCGAGCGGACCGCCTATCACGAGGCAGGCCACGCCCTAGTCGGGATGCTCATCCCCGGCGCCGACCCCGTGCGCAAGGTTTCGATCATCCCCCGCGGCGCGGCGCTCGGAGTCACGCTTTCGGCGCCCGACGACGACCAGGTCTCCTACACGCGAGAGGACCTACTCGCCAAAATCAAGGTCGCGCTCGGTGGCCGCGTAGCGGAGGAGATCGTCTTCGGCACGATCACCACCGGAGCGGAGGCTGACATCGACCAGGTCACCACGATCGCCCGCCACATGGTCGGCCGCTGGGGGATGAGCGACGCGATCGGATTCGTCCGCGTCCTACCCGCGGAGGGACGCGGTTCCTTCCTCGACGGCTCTGCCGAAAGCTCCGAGGCCACCCAGCGCGTCCTGGACGAGGAGGTGCGCCAGCTGACCGACAGCGCCCACCGAGATGTGACGAGCGCCCTCACGCAGCAGCGAGACCGACTGGAGACGCTGGCCCGCGCGCTGCTCGAGCACGAAACGCTTGACGAGCTCGACGCCTACGCGGCGGCTCAGATGCCACCCCGCGCCGCGGACGGCGGGGCGTCCGTGGACAGTCCCTCGATGCCGACCGCATAGACCACCCGCCGACGCCCGCTGTCGATCTTCGAAGCTCCTGCTGCTCGCCCACCTCGCAGGGCTTGACCGACGCGTCAGACGATTGCGCGCCCAGTCGCCGCGTCATACGGCCGCTGGTGTGCCCCGGGCGAGAGCAGCTGGCCGGCTCATCGCTAAAATCTAAGTCGTACCCACTGAGATCACCCGAGGCTCTCACCTGCTTGCCTTGCTATGATCTCCTTACGATTCGTAAGCTGCTACCGAAAGAGTAGGGAAGACTTCCATGTCAACGACGCGCCTTCTTCTAGTCCCGCTGGACGACGTGGTCGTCTTTCCGGGCATGTCAGTGACCCTTGCAGTCGAGACGGGCGAGGAGGAAAAGGTCCTTCTCGTTCCCCGTCACGAGCAGGAATTCGCCGACGTCGGCACCGTCGCCGAGGTAGCTGATCGCGTCCGCCTCCCCGGCGGCGCGCGCGCCGTTGGGCTCCAGGGCCTGCACCGCGGGATCGCCGGTGCCGCGCACACGATGCCCGACGGGCGCCTGTACGTCGAGGTCGAAGAGCGACCCGACCCCACCGAACGCACGCTGGACGGTCGCACCCGCAACCTCGAGCGCGAGTACCGCGCGGTGGTCGAGGAGATCCTCGAGCTTCGCGGTGACGACGGCCGCGTCGCGGCCTTCGTGCGCAGCATCACCGAGCCCGGGACGCTCGCCGACACGAGCGGCTACTCGCCCGACCTCAGCTACGAGCAGAAGGTCGAGCTGCTGCAGGAGACCGAGATCACCGAGCGCCTCGAGCTGGCGCTGCGTTTCCAGCGCGAGCGCTTGGCCGAGTTGCAGGTGCGCAAGCGGATCCGTGAGGACGTGGAGTCCGGGGCCGAGCGCCAGCAGCGCGAGTACTTCCTGCGCAAGCAGATGGAGTCGATCCGCAAGGAGCTGGGCGACGACGATGCCTCGATCGTCGAGGAGTACCAGACGAAGATCGAGGAGGCGGGCATGCCCGAGGCCGCCCGCGAACAGGCCGAGAAGGAGCTTCACCGCCTCGAGCGGATGGGCGAGCAGACCGCCGAGTCGAGCGTCATCCGCACGTACCTCGACTGGCTGATCGCCGTGCCCTGGAGCGAGCGCTCCGAGGAGCGCCTCGATCCGCAGCACGCCCGCGAGGTCCTGGACGCCGATCACGCCGGTCTCCAGGACGTCAAGGACCGGATCGTCGAGTACATCGCGGTCAAGAAGCTGCGCCGCGATCGCGGCATCAACGAGGACCCCAAGACGTCGGGCGCGATCCTGACACTGATCGGTCCTCCCGGCACCGGCAAGACCTCGATCGGCGAGTCGATCGCCAGGGCCACCGGCAGGAAGTTCGTGCGCATGTCGCTGGGAGGCGTGCGCGACGAGGCGGAGATCCGCGGCCACCGGCGTACCTACATCGGCGCGATGCCGGGCCGCCTGGTGCGCGCGCTGCGCGACGCCGGCACGATGAACCCGGTGATCATGCTCGACGAGGTCGACAAGGTCGGCGCCGACTGGCGCGGCGACCCGAGCGCGGCCTTGCTCGAGGTGCTCGATCCGGCCCAGAACCATTCTTTCCGGGATCACTACCTCGACGTCGAGCTCGACCTTTCCCAAGTGCTGTTCATCGCCACCGCGAACGTGGCCGACACGATCCCCGGGCCGTTGCTCGACCGCATGGAGGTGATTCGCTTCGACGGCTACACCACCAGCGAGAAGGTGGCGATCGCGCGCGGATATCTGTGGCCGCGCCAGCTCGAGCGCAATGGCCTGCGCGCCGAAGAGGTGGAGGTCTCCGACGAGCTCCTACAAACGATCGCTACGGAGTACACACGTGAGGCCGGCGTGCGGCAACTCGAGCGCGAGCTCGGCACGCTGCTGCGCAAGACCGCGACCCGGATCGCGTCGGGTTCCGTGAGCGCGCCGGTGACGATCGATCTTGCGGCGGTGCGGGATGCCCTCGGGCGCCAGAAGCACTTCCAGGAGTCGGCGATCAGGACCGCCGTCCCGGGAGTCGCCACCGGCTTGGCCGTCACCGGAACGGGCGGCGAGGTGCTGTTCGTCGAGGCGACGACGATGGAGGGCGAGCACGCGGGCGGGCTGACCCTCACCGGCCAACTCGGCGACGTGATGAAGGAATCCGCGCAGATCGCACTCTCCTACGTCCGCGGGCACGCCGCGGAGCTCGGCATCGAGGCGGCCAGCTTTGAGGGCCAGAGCTTTCACGTGCACGTGCCCGCTGGCGCGATCCCCAAGGACGGCCCGAGCGCCGGCGTCACGATGGTCACGGCGCTCGCCTCGCTGCTGTCGGGGCGCCCCGTCCGTCACACGGTGGGCATGACCGGCGAGGTCACCCTCCAGGGCCGGGTGCTGCCGATCGGCGGCGTCAAGCAGAAGGTGCTCGCGGCCCACGCGGCCGGACTCACCACGGTGATCCTGCCGGAGCGCAATCGCGGCGATCTCGACGACGTGCCCGAGGAGGTGCGCGAGGCGATGAGCTTCCACTTCGCCATGAGCATCGACGAGGTGCTGGAGGTCGCGCTCGAGCCAGCCGCTCTGCGGACCGCGGCGTAGTGGATTAGCCCACTGCCACCGCTCCGGGGCACCGACGGCCCAGCCGGATGACGCCAGCGCGGCCCGTCTTCGCGAGGCTGGATGCCGAGCGGGCCGCGGTGGCGGGGCGCCGGTCAGCGCATCAGTAATCGTCTCGTCGGGTAGTTTGATCCCATGAGCACGATTACTTCTTCTCAAGAACAGCAGGTCGTCGACCAGGTCCCCAAGCAGCTCTACATCGGCGGCGAGTGGCGCGACGGCGCGGAGGGAACACTGTCGGTGGAGGATCCAGCGACCGAAGAGTCGCTCTGCGAGGTCGCGGACGCGTCGGTGGAAGACGCCAGGGCCGCGCTCGACGCGGCCGTCGAGGCGGGCGCGGACTGGGCCAACCATCCGCCACGCGAGCGCGCCGAGATATTGCGGCGTGCGTTCGAGGCGATCGTCGCCCGGGCCGATGAGCTGGCGCTGTTGATGACGCTCGAGATGGGCAAGCCGATCGCCGAGTCGAAGGCGGAGATCACCTACGGCGCGGAGTTCCTGCGCTGGTTCTCGGAGCAGGCGGTGCGGATCGATGGGCGCTATGCGGTCGCGCCCAATGGTCAGGGTCGCCTGCTGACGATGCAGCAGCCCGTCGGGCCCTGCCTGCTGATCACGCCGTGGAACTTCCCCCTCGCGATGGGCACGCGCAAGGTTGGCCCGGCGATCGCGGCTGGCTGCACGATGGTGGTGAAGCCCGCCCAGCAGACGCCGCTCTCGATGCTGATGCTCGCGAAGATCCTGGAGGAGGCCGGGCTGCCGGGCGGCGTGCTCAACCTGGTGACGGCCTCATCCTCGAGCCGCACGATGGGACCGCTGATCGAGGACCCGAGACTGCGCAAGCTCTCGTTCACCGGCTCGACCGAGGTCGGCCGGACCTTGATGGAGCAGGCTTCCCAGAACCTGCTGCGACTCTCGATGGAGCTCGGCGGCAACGCCCCCTTCATCGTGTTCGAGGACGCCGACATCGAGGCTGCCGTACAGGGCGCGCTGATCGCGAAGATGCGCAACATCGGCGAGGCCTGCACCGCCGCCAATCGCTTCCACGTGGCCGAGGGCATAGCCGACGAGTTCGCCTCGCGCATGGCGGACAAGCTCGGGTCGATGCGCGTCGGCCGCGGCACCGAGGAGGGCGTCCAGGTCGGTCCGCTGATCGACGACGACCAGCGCCAGAAGGTCTCCGAGCTGGTCGAGGACGCCGTCGGTCGCGGCGCCCGCGCGGTGGTGGGCGGCCACGCCCGTGACGGTGCCGGCTACTTCTATGACCCGACCGTGCTGACCGACGTCCCCGACGAGGCGCGCCTGCTGCACGAGGAAATCTTCGGCCCGGTGGCCCCGGTCAAGGGCTTCCAGTCCGAGGAGGAGGCGATCGCTGCCGCCAATGACACCGAGTACGGCCTCGTCGCGTACGTCTTCACGCGTGACCTCAAGCGCGCGCTGCGTGTCGTCGAGGGGCTCGAGACCGGCATGGTCGGCCTCAACCAGGGCATGGTGTCCAACGCCGCCGCCCCCTTCGGCGGCATCAAGCAGTCAGGCTTCGGCCGCGAGGGCGGCCCGGAGGGCATGGAGGAGTACCTCGAGACGAAGTACGTCGCCGTGAATTTGTAGGGGGGATAGCAGAGAGAGCCCCCGAAACTGGCCCCTCGTGCCCCCCCAATCTGAGCCGTCGTGGTGGTGCGGGACGCTGACCAGGAGCGTTGCGGCGGGTCTTCCAACGGCCGAGTGTCGGCGGCAGAGCTTGCGCCCCCGAAACTGGCCCCTGGAGCCCGAAACCCCGGACACGCCCTCCAAAGCGGTGACGAGAGACGTGAGCGCCGTACCTCCCGCGAGCAGCCCGAGCCACCGTGCGTCGCCCCGCGTGTTCTGCGCGGACTGCGGGCGCTTTTGATGGGCTCCAGGTCCTCATCTTCGGACCGCACGTTGAGTCCGACGGGGAAATGGTCCAGGACTTCTGGACTGAGTAGCGCGGCTCGAGACGCGCGCGAAGGCGTGGTCCAGCCGGCGACGAACCCCCGTCTGGCTTCGCTCCTTTCCGCGCGAAGGGGGATCATCGACCCGCGCTCGGGCGGATACGTCTAAATCTAAAAGCCTAAGCAGGTCTCGAGGGCCACGCCATCGCACTTACTGTCCCTTGCGGTGCAAGGCTCAGGTCGCTATCATGCGGTGCATGGCAAACGAGGGCAGGCACAGCCAGATGCTCCGTGGGGTGCTTGACCTATGCCTGCTTGCGGTGTTGGACGAGGGCCCGGCATACGGCTACGAGATGACCAAGCGGCTGCGTGACCGTGGTCTCGCGAGTGTCGGCGAGGGCTCCATCTATCCGCTGCTGGGACGGCTGGAGCGTGACGGCCTGGTGGAGACGTACCGGGCCGCGAGCAACGGCGGCCCGCAGCGAAAGTACTACCTCCCCTCCAGCACGGGGCGACTGGCGCTCGCGTTGGGGGTGTCCGAATGGCGAGCCGCTCGCGATGCCATCGATGCGGTGCTCGCCCCAGTCAAGATAGAGGTGGCTTCGTGAATGATTTCGTTGAGCAGTGCCGCAGGGAGTGGAAGCGCCTGGGCGTCCCCGATTCAATCGCCGCGGAGATGGCGGCAGATCTGGCCTCCGACATCCGCGACGCTGAGGCCGACGGCATCTCCGTAGGGGAACTCCTCGGAAGCAGTGCGTCTGACCCGCGCGCGTTCGCTGCTTCCTGGGCGACCGAGCGCGGGATCGTCGCGGTGAGCCCTAGTCGAGCAAACAGTCGCCGCGGACGGCTTGCACTCGTGGCGTTCACCGGCATGGCAGCGACGGCGCTGGTCGTCGCAGCGCTGCTACTCGCGACCGGGGAGCCCAAGGTGTCACTCGTCACCTCCAGAGCGACACCACCTCACTTCCTCGGGGCGACGGCGTCATTCGTGCCATCCTCGAGTCGAGTCCAAGCGAGCGCGGCCGCACCGATCGAGTGGATTCTCCTCTGCCTCGCGATCGTCGCGCTCGGCTTCTCGGCCTGGCTGTGGTCGAGATGGGGCCGCTCGCGACTACCGATGGCTACCGCGCAGTAGACACAAGATCGAGCGAAGCGACCGGAACACCCGGGGAGCCCCAGACACACCCGCGATCCGTGAGACTCTACAAGCACCGCAAAGTCACAGTCGAGCCGGTCTTCGCCCAGAACAAATTCAACCGCGGCTTCCGCCGGTTCCAGCGACGAGGAGGATCCGCGGTGCGCTCGGAGTGGCGCCTGTAGGCAGCAGTCCACAACCTACTCAAGCTCCACAGCCACTGGATCAGCCCGGCGATCGCCTGAGCGATCGGGGTGCGTCCAGCTCCACACTCGGATCCATTCCGATGTCACGGTGAATCAGGCTCGTCGTCCAGACTTTGCCCGACAGCCACCGCCAATAGCGAGATTGCTGGTTCGGGCTAATTGCGAAATTGGACTTGAGCCCCGGGCGTCTCCCCCAAGCCGCGTGCGATGCGGCCCGGGGATGACTAGCGCCCACTCGCCCGGACGCTTGTCACCCGCGAATAGCAGCGCGTAGCGGTTGCGCTCGCGCGTACGGGGCGGGCGCCAAGTGACCCACACGAGCCGGCCACACGCCAGTTCCTTGAGCAGCCGATCAACGCCCTGCGCATCGGTGTCAAGCCGCCGGGCCAGCGCGAACACGGGCGGCCGCAGCTCCCCCGCATCCCGGAAGGCGGCAAGCAGAATCAGCAGCTTGGCGGCATCACGGGACACCCGCTTGTCGCGGGCCGCCCGGATGGCTAGCTTTGCGGTTGGCCCGAGGATCGGTTCCGGCGCCAGCCGGGCGTCGGTCGCGGTCGGCTGCTCACGGTCGCGAATTGCCGTCTTGATAGCGGTCACGACAGCAGCGCGTCCAGCTCGCCCGCCGCAAGCCGCTTCCCGAGCGCCACGCCCATCAGAAACGAGTACGGGACCGCGAGCGGGACCGGCACCGCCTCGAACACAAAATCCTCGGTTGCGCTCACGATCCGGTGCGCGCCTCCGACTCGGTCGTGCGCAGCTCCTCCACGGCTAGATCGGCCAGCGCGACCGGCTCGCGGTTCAGCCACTCCGAGTGCAGCGCTTCGACTGCGCCCGCAGCGATATTGCGGCTTGCCGTTCTGCGCACGTACATATAGTAAGTGCGACACCGATCGGATCTCCCGCTCTCACCCCCGCGCTGAGCCGTCTATGAAGAAAACACGTCTGCTGCCGGGGTTGGTGCCGATGCGACCAGCCGTTGCCTGGTTAGATCAGTTGGCATATGGCAGACGAGTTCCTGACCGTTCAAGAGATCGCCGCACTGCTGAAGCTCAACGAGCAGACGATCAGGAACTGGATCGACGCGGGCGAGCTTGGCGCTGTCCGGGTCGCGCGGCGGGTCCGAGTGCGCGGCTCACGCGCCGGGGGGCGGTATCAGTCGGCGTGGCTATTCAGCCAAGACTGACCTTTGTGACCTTGCCGCGTGCGACCACAACGTCTATCCGGTTCGCGTTGTAGTCCATGGTGAGGATGAACTTCTTGCCATCCAGTTCGATGACGCGCAAGACGCAGCCCCAGTCGGCTGCTATGCGAGACGCCCGTGCCTCGCTCTGCCCTACGAGCACACGCGCGTCGAAGCTGTGGTTCGTAGGTTGGCTCGGCTTCGATTGCACAAGCTCATGTGGACTACTGCTGGTAGGGCACCAGATCGGATGCCCAGGGCTCGGCTCGGGGATGAATCCGGCAGACGGATGGTCGCCGCCCATGATGCCGATAGTACGCGCACCTGCGCCCGGCGTCACGCGCCCTCCGATAGAACCCTTACCTCGCCGCGCAGCAGCGCGTCGGCCCAACGTCCGGGCCGCGTCAGGACTAGCCTCTCGGGCGTCCGGCTGCCTTCGGAAGGAGCTTGACGATCCCGCCGCGATGGCTCATCCTTCTCGCCAGAGCGCACTCGATGGCCGAGCACCGCGATATGCGAGCGTCGGACGCCGACCGGGCGGAGACGGTCGAGCGCCTGCAGCGAGCGGCGACCGAAGGGCGGCTGCTCGATCACGAGCTTGACGAGCGCGTGGAGGCCGTGCTTCTGGCTCGCACATATGGCGAACTCGATGCGCTTGTCACCGACCTCCCTGTAGCGGCGGCGCCCGAGCGGATTGACCGGCCGCGTCGCCGCCGCGCCGCCCTGCTCGCGGCCTCCACGGCGGCACTCGCAGCGATCGCGATCGCCGTCATCCTGCTCGCCTCCCGCCCGACGAGGACGCCGTCCGCGCAGCGTCTACCCACCGGCTACGCCCTGGTCCGGGAGATACACATAGTCGGTACGAAGGAGCACCATCTCCAAGTCGAGATTCACGTGGTGCGCCGACCCGTCTTGCGCGGCCCTCGATGAGCGACTGACGTTTCTAAGCGTCAACTGACGGCTCCCCCGCACCCCGAGCCCGTCCAAACCGCGCCGCAGCCCTCACAGCCCCAAACGGGACGCCTGACGCTCCAGGCGCCAGTCCGGGCATCCGCACACCAGCACAGCCGCCCGGTGCTCTCCGCGCCCCAGTTAAGGCCGCGCTCCACCGCGAGCTCGGCATCCCCCGCGCCACCCTGTACCGCCGGCTCGACCACCTGAAGGCCGCCGGCATGATCGCCCGCGTCCCATACGGCCCCGTCACGATCACCGCCGCCGGGATCGACGCCCTGCACGCCGCCACGAGCGCGCCGCTCCCCGAGCCTCGGAGCCACCCCGAGCCGGTCCCCAGGACCAAGCCTCTCCCGGCCGCGCCCAGGGCTGCACAGCGCCCCACGGCCGCCTGGTGCTCCACGCGCCGGCCCGGTCAAGGCCGCGCAGCGCCTCCAAGGCACTCGGCTACCCCTGCCCGCGCTGCGGCGCCGCGATCGGCCAGCACTGCCACGACCCGACGGGCCGGCCGACCCCGCAGCCATGCCCGGAACGCACCGCGCACCTCACCCGGCTGCGCCGGAGCACACGATGAGAGACCCTCTGAGCCCCTCCGAGCCCGCGCCCATGTCCAGTGTGCCAGGCCGGGTGCTTCGAGCGCCAGAGAACGGCTCACAGGGCGTCCCCGGACCCGGCCAACAGCCACTCCCGCGAAAAGTCCGGCGCTCCGCACCGTTGGGTGGGGGTGCAACGATGCATCTATGGACCCCGCCTACGTCAGCTCACCCCCCGACCCGGTCTGCTCCGACCATGCGTACGACTATGCCGAACGAATCAAACGCGAGCACGGGATCGAGGCCGCGGCAGCGATGCTCCGGTCATATTGGGAACTCCAGGCGATCGCCGACGAGGAGCCACTCGAAGGGTGGGAGCTGTATGACGCCGAGTCCGAGGCCCAGGACTTTCTCACCGATGAGCCCTTTTAGCGTGAGTTACGTGCAGTTACGGTGTAACTTCCAGCTAGTTACACGCTGACCACGCAGTAACGTTACGTAACTCCGATTGTAACCTCCCGGAGCGGGGGTTGCGTGGGGGAAAGTCGCACCGCGACCCCCCCCGGCCAACCGCGACCGGCTCCTCCGTCTAACTTCATCCCCGGCCCACGTCCGCGGGACCGCGCCGACGCAAGACGAAGCTCCCTTCCGCATCCGGCTAAAAGCAACAGCCGCGTCGCCGGGTTCGTGCGCGGGCACCTGCATGTGCACCGGCTCTCGTTGCCGGCATCTCGCGGGTGATTTGGTGACTGCGACCGTCACGCGGCGGCCTGCTTGCGCTCGGCGGGCCGATCGGGCTCAGTGACGGCGCGCAGATCGGGCTCCCCGCGTTCTGAGCGGTTGCACAGGCAGTGGCGCTTGGAGCTGATCGGGTAGCAGTAGAGCTGGAGCCGCTCTCCGCTCTGCGGGTCGAAGTTCTCGTCTTCGAGTTCGAGGATCGAGTGCGCGCCGGCCTTCCCACGGTGGGGGTTGAGGGATCGCATGCGCTCGCGGATCTCGTCCACCTGCGGCCACGAGAGCGCCCGCACACACTCGCGGCCTTCCCCCTCCCGGTATCGGCCGCCGGCGCAGGGCACGAGCCCGCCGTGCTCGGTGGAGACGATCGCGCAGCTGTCTGTGTCCATCATCGCCCACGTACCGCCCGGATCTCTGACGAGCCGCTCGCAGATTGCGAGCAGCAGCCGGGTGGCGGCGGTGATGTCCGCGGCCAGCGGGGCGAAGAAGTATTGGCCGAGGCGCTCCGGGTTGCGCTCGTCCAGCTCGTAGCGCTCGCTGGTCCAGTCGCATCCAGAGGCGCGCTCGGTCTTGCGGCCGGATAGCTCGGTGCGTATGACCTCGGCGAAGATCCCGTATGCGCCGGCGTTGGCGAGCGTCTTTAGGAACTGGCCGAGGTTCGATTTTTTGTCGGGCAGATCGTGGCGGCGCTCGACGACGGCCCGGAAGAGGTTTCTCTCGTGCTTTCGCCGGTTCGGGAGGAATGAAGGAGATGTGGCCAAAAGCCGCGTAGCCGCCCAGACCGATTTCGAGCGCCGCCCATCATCGGAGCTGTCGCGCTTCTGATCGGCCTCGGCTGATCACGTGGGGGGCGATTTCTCCTCGGTTAGCTCTGCACGCCGCACGCGCGCCGAGGCGCCGCGACTCCTCACGCGCGCTCTAGCATCGACGTCGCCTCCGCCATGTCCGCGGGCGAAACAAATTCGCAGAACTTTTTTGGCGCTGACCCGTCTAAGTATGTAGACGAGACCAACTTCGGATGGAGGTTTAGATGGCAGAAGCAAGTGCCGGTACGGGTACGGAGCAGGCAGCTCCGACCACACGCGGCGCCGGCCGCGTCGGAGCAGGAAGGACCGAAGCGTCACTACGCAGCGAGCACGGCCAGACCACGATCGCGGATGCGGTCGTGACAAAGGTGGCCAACGTCGCCGCTCAAGAGGTTCGCGGCGTATACGGCCTCGGCGGCGGGCTGAGCCGCGCCCTCGGATCCGTCACTCAGCGTGCGGGCGTGACCGACGAACGCACACAGGGCGTCTCAGTGGAGGTCGGCGAGCGCCAAGCGGCGGTCGATCTGGTGCTCGTGGTGGACTACGGCGAGTCGATCCCGCGCGTGTCGGAAGCGGTCAGAGAAAACGTAATCAAGCGCATCGAAGGGATCACCGGTCTGTCGGTTACCGAGGTCAATATCACGGTCAACGACCTCTATTTCCCTGGAGACGAGAGGCCCGAGCAGGCTCGCGTTGAGTGACATCCCGTCGGGGGCATGGCCCATGTCGACAAAACCGCTAGATGACTCTGCACGTGTACGACTAGCGCGTTTGGCGTTGGCCGCGGCGCGGAAGATGCCAGCGGTGATCGGCGTGGATGTTGGTCCAGGCGGTTTGTGCGCCACCGCCGATCCTCCTCGTGGCGTGCTACCGGGGGTGTCGGTGATCGCCCAGGCTGACGGTCGCTACGAGGTCGACTTATGCCTGAACGCCAGGCTCGTGCCGCTTCATCAGCTTGGGGATGCGGTCGCCAAGGCTGTGCGCAGCCAGGTCGCACGCGAAGGTCTCGGGTTCCTCCTTGGCGAGGTTCACGTGGAGTTTGCGGGTGTTCTCACCGACGCTGAGATTGCCGCGGAACAGGTGCGCGCCACGGAACGGGTGCGCTCTGCAGAACACGGCAAGCAGGCCGCCGAGCACGCCGAACGTGCCGCCGAGGAGATGAGCGCCGCCGAGCAGGTCCGCGTTGCCGAGCGAGCCGAGCAGGTCCGTGTTGCCGAGCACGCCGAGCAGGTCCGCACCGAAAAGGCCGCCGAGCCGGAAGCGCTCGTGGAGGTTACCCGCGAGCGAGTAGGCGCGGGAGAGGGAGTCGTGGTGGTGGTGGTTAGAGCAGTGGCGCCCAGCAACGCGATCCCACCGCTGCCTCCATCCCCTGATCCTGCGTCTGAGGTGCTCTCGCCTGGTGGCGTGCTGGCTCCAGAGGCGCCAGGTACGCCGGACTCGTTGATCGATAGTGAGCATCGGCCATGATCGCGCTCGGGCGGCTGCTGGCCCGGTTAGTCACCCTGCTGAGCCTGATCGTGCTGTCTGCGGCCGGGATCCTAGTGGCGGTGTTTTGTATCAGCGGTAGCCGGAGTGGCCCCAGCCTGACACAGGGCGCCAAGGATGCACACTTGCCGGAGCTCCGAGATACCACTGCGCACTGGCTCGGACAGATAGAGGCGCACGGGTCGATTGCCGTCATCGCAGGGCTATGTGGCCTCGGCGCGATCGTATTCGGACTCCTGTTGCTGGCGGGCCTTTTGCTGCCCCACCGAGAGCGGCTTGTCACGCTTGAGCGCAAGGAGGGAGGCACGCTCGCCGCGCGCCGGCGGGCGCTCGCCCAGGTGGCAACGGCACTCGTGGCCCCGCTCAGCGGAGTCGCGTCGGCGCGGGTGCGTGTGCGTCCGCGCCGCACGAGTGGCGCGCGGGTTGCCGTGAGGGCGACGCGCACGCGACGAGCAAGCGCCCCACAGGTAAAAGCATCGGTGCGCGAGCAGCTGGCGAACCTCACCGAGCCCTTCAACCTCACCAGCCGCGTTGAGATGGCCCGACGCACAGAGAGAGTGAACTAGATGCTCCGGCAACGTATCTCTGAGCGCATCTCGCTGCTCAGCTTACTCGGCCGAATCTTGCCGTTGATCCTTGCCTTGGCTCTGATCTGGTATGGGGCAATGTTGATCCTAATCGCGGTCAAAGTGTCCCCCTCAACCGTTAATTCGATCAGTGGATATCGCACCGCCTGGCGATGGCTTGCCGGGTTGGACACCTCAACGGTCAGTGGGGGCGTGACCCGAGGCGTCATCGCGGGATGTGGGGTTGCGGCTTTCCTGATTTTCGGGTTTCTGGCCTTTAAGCAGCTGCCACGCCCGTACTTAACTCGCCGCGAACTGCGACTGAGCTCGGACCGCCAAGGCGCTGTGATGGTCGAGCCACGCGCCGTCGAGCGGCTCGCTGAGGTCGCCGCGGAGAACCATCACGCGGTCAGCGCCGCCCGCGGGCGTTATTCGGTCGACGGCCTCTTCGTATATCTCAGTGTGAGCCGCCCGGGCGACCTCGCCGACACCATGGAAGCTGCCCAACGTCGCGTTGCCGATGCGCTCGAGCGGCACCAGTTGCCTACCATGCCAGTAAACATCACTCTCGCCGGCTACGAAGGCCGCAGAAGGGATCTCCAGTGAGAATGACGGTAAGATATTACTTTGCGCTGATCGGGTTTCTATTCGTTGCCGCCTGGATAGGGTTTAACTTTGGCGACGCGATCCTTTGTCTAGTCGGCGCAATTGCCTTTTACATAGTCGGGAGCGTGCTAGAAGGCGAACTCGACCTCGGGGAGATGCAGTCGCGCTTTCAGCGTTCATCCAGCGCCCAACGCTAATCACACTGCGCGGGCACCTGACTCGTTCGCCTAAGCCCTGATCTCGGTTGCTCCCCCTCATGGACGAACCGGGCCGGGAGTCTTCAAGAGCGGGGAGGTTAGATGAGAAACGGGGCTCCAACTCACACCTCCGCGCTCTTGTAGGGTGGACTCGCCGTTGACGAGCGCCCGAAATGCGGCGCTCAGACGGTCCCCACGTTGATTGAAAGTGCACGGCACCCACGATACGTCCGCTTCACCGGCGCTGCCGCTGATGCGAGCGGTCAAGTCAATGACGCGATTCTGGTCGAAGCAGCCCGGGACGGCGACGTGGAAGCGTTCGCAGCCATCGTGAGGAGGCACCAGACCGCGATCTATCAAGTCGCTCAGCGGCTGCTCGATTCCCCAGCGGATGCCCAGGACGTCACCCAGGATACTTTCGTCCGTGCCTGGCGGGGCCTTGCCGGTTTTCGTCGCGATAGCGCGGTGAGCACTTGGCTCTATCGAATCGTCACCCGCCGCTGTCTGGACGTGCTCGCCACGAGACGGCCCACCGAGATCCTCGCAGAGCACGTTGAGATGACTGCGGGCGAGCTCGCTGAGAGTGTCGAGCGACGAGAACGGCTGCGCGCCGTCACACGTGCCATCGCGGCGCTCCCGCCCGAGCAAAGAGTCGCGCTCACGCTGCGAGAATTCGAGGGTCTCTCGTATCAAGAGGTCGCGGATATCTTGGGCGTGAGCATCCCAGCCATAAAGGGACGCATTCATCGCGCCCGGATTGCGGTTATGAGACAAACGGCAGCATGGCGATGATCGCTCCCGATGAACGACTGCCGTGCGGCGTTCCTCTGGAGACGCTGCTGATCCAGATTGCGGATCAGTGCCCAGTTGAGGATCCAGCTCACCAGGCCAGTTGCCCTTATTGCCACGCGGCCCTGCGGCGCCTTCAGCAAGGCTGGGAGGATTTCCAGGCAGTCGCCCGCCAGCCGGTAGCCATTCCAGAAGGACTGACCGCCAAAATCATGGCCCAGGTACGCGCACTCGCCAGCTACGTGTCCGACTCGATATTGCTCGGGCATCGTCGTGGCGAGACACGCATCAGCCACGCAGCGGTAGGGGCGCTTGCCCAACGTCTCGCGCTCCGCGTTTCGGGTGTTCTCTTCGCCTCTGTGCGCATTCACCCCCAGGAGCCGACACAACCTCGCCGCGTCACGCTTGCGCTCAAACTGGTCGTCGCTTTTGGGCCCCCCATAGAGGTGATCGTCGCCGCGCTACGGGAGAACCTTCGGCATCGCATACCCGTCCTCACGGGAGCGGAACTCGATCGCATCGATATCACCATCAGTGACATAGCGCAGCCGCTCGATGGTCATGAGCGTCAAGGCTTCGTAAGCGGCTACTGAGATCGAGGGTACTGGGCGGGCGATTGGCCCGACAAGCGGCCGACCCGTCACGCTTGGACGCCGCGGCCGGGCCGGCAAGCGGCATTCCGACGGGTGCCGGAAGCGAGCTACCCGCGTTGACGACGCACGCCCATAGACTCGGTGTGAGAGTGTTGAAACGATGGCACGTGCGCGGGCAACTTGCCATGCACGGACTTCTCAAATACGTCTTGAAGCGTGGCGGCAAGGGCCAACCAGCCGTCGAAGGAAAGACCGGCGCCCCGCAGTCTGACGACCGAACGTGGGCGCAGATCGAGCAAGTCGTGGATCGCGAGCAGAAGCGCTATCACAAGCAGGTTGTCCGAGAAGACGGCACCATCGTCAAGGACTATGACGGCCCGATCGAAGGTGGCCACGGCGACCCCCGCACGTGGGGAAGCTGACCCCCGGCACGATCAACTCGATTCAGAACCGCGTGGCCCTTGTCCGGGGTTTCAGCGCCGAGAGGCCAGTTTTGGGGGCGCTCTCTGCTATCCCGTGAATTTGTAGGGAGGTACCTGTCTCGGCCCGGGAACCGAACAGCCCTCACGGCGCGGTGTGCACTAGCTGCGATGAGAACTGCTTGCCCCGCAGGTCGTCGCCAGCCGACCCGCGATCAAGTGTCAGGGCTGCAGGCTAAACGGCGGGTACTGGTCGGTGATGAGCAGGAACGCGTACGCCCCTACCCGGTTATGCCAGCGAAGCACGCCCTCGATGTACGCGAACAGCGCTGGCGGGTAACGGCCGGTGAAGAGGATCGCGAACCACGCGACGATCGCCGCGATCCACGCGCCGATCGAGAGGAAGAAGAGCACTATGTAGTGAGGTATCGCAAGCAGCCACTTGATCAGCGGGAGGCCTCGGCTGAGACGCTCAGCGTTCGGGTAGACGAAGTTGAGCCGGACCGCCTGCTCCTCGTCAGTCGAGGGATAGTGGTCGTCCATCAGCGCCAGATACGCGACGATCCGATTTGTGAAGCGTGACAGCTGCAGGTTCCAGTCATACCACCACCGCGGATACTTCTTGCGGAACAGCAGCATCAACACCAGCGGAATGAACAGCACCCCGATGCCACCACCGACGTAGGCAGCTCCCCTGCCTCCCGAATTGGCCCCGTAGCTGCCACCCTCGATCGTCCCGGCGAGGATCAGGATGGGGATGGCCCAGAAGATTCGGAATGCGGTGGTGAGGCGGTCGAGGCTCCGATCGGGGTACTCGACCGAGAACGTCAGCGGATAGCCGAGGCCGCCGGCCGGGGGCACCGCGCCGCCAGGCGCCGACGGAGGCAGCTGCCCGGAACTCTCCATGCACACTGTTTCGGCGCCGAGATTGGCCTTCCTTCAGCCGAGCACATCCTGCTGGTCGCGCCTTGACCAGCCGCGCGCGCTCTACTTCGACTTCGACCTGGCGGCTTTCCCGGCCTGCTTGGCCGCCTTGCCCGCCTTCTGCGCCGCCGAGCCGGTGGTCTTGGCCGCGGAGCTAACAGCGCGCTTGGCGCTGCCGGTCGCCTTCTCAGCCTCGTTCTTCCGGCGCGTGGCCGCAGCCTTCTTACCAGCAGCAGATCGTTGCGCTTTGGTTTGGGCCATCGGTCTTCCTCTCTGTGGTGGTGTGCAGTCGTCTACCCGCACCGGCTGCGGTAGTACCTTCCGCTAAGTAAGAGCCTCTCGGCGAGCAGCACCAAAGCAAGGACGGCGAGCGCGAGTCCGGCGACGTCGTTGCGCCCCTTCGCGTAGCCGCTGGCCCAGCAGGATCGCGCTGGGGCCTCGCAGGTGCATGAGTTGATTGAGGCGTTCGTCGTCCTCGTCCGCGCCGAGCAGCGTGTAGATCCCGAAAGCCAGTCGCGAACGTGTCCAGGCCGAGCGGGAAGACCAGCGCAACGAGCTTCGCGACCATCGGCCTAGCCTAAGCCTGAGCGCGAGCGAGGCGATCAGGCCGTTGGCGGCCGATCGCATACCAGCAGGGGCAGGAAGCCCGTGCCTGGGCTAGAGATCTACCGCTGCGACACCCCGACGCGTCGAATAACTTGCGGCTCGGTCAACTGTAGGTGTGGAACGGGGGAAGCTCGAACCCAGTGCATAGGTATCTCATCGCGCTGTGCGCAGCCGCGGGGCTGATGGCCTTTGGCGGCGCGGTGGCGCAAGCAACCCTGGGCGGAGGTCGCGGCGGGCTTCAGCCGCCGGGCACAGGAGTGATGGCATCGCCCGCCCTTGGCACGCCGCATTTCCCGGCCGGCGCGGGGATTCCGGTGGAGCAGGTGCGCCAGCTCGTCCGGTGCGGCCCCAACATGTACGCGGTCGGCTCGTTCTCTCGCGTCCGCCAGAACCACGTCGTGTACGAGCGCCACAACGTCTTCAGCTTCAAGGCCACCGCCCCGTACACCATGACCTCCTGGGACCCGGACGTGAACGGCACCGTCAACTCGATCACGTTCAACGGCGGCGATTGTCAGCAGGCCTATATCGGCGGTGCCTTCACCTCGGTCAATCGCACGCGCGCCGAGAACATCGCCGCCGTCAGCACGAGCAGCGACAGAGTCATACGCCGGTTCGGCCACCATGCCTCCAACGAGGTGGAGACGCTGCTGGGGACGCATGGGCGCATCCTGGTGGGAGGCTTCTATACGTCGATCAACGGCAGCTCGGCCGACCCATACATGACGGCCCTGAATCCCGCCACGGGTAAGGACGACGGCTTTCTGCACCTGGACATCAGCGGCAACTACGAGAACCCCGGTGATGCGCCAAATCGCACCCGGGTCTACAACCAGCAACTCAGCCACAGCCGCCGATTGGATCTCGTGGAGGGCGACTTCACTTCGGTCGGCGGCCTCCCGCGCCGCCAGATCTTCATGCTGAACATCAGCGGCAAAACCGCGAAGGTGACGGCTTGGACGTCGCCCTACTTCGGCCGCAACTGCGCCCGGGTCGAGCCGTTCTACATCCGCGCGGCCTCCTGGTCGCCAGAGGATTCGACGGTCTACATCGCCGCGACCGGCTTTCACGCCTATGGCCGGCCGCCCCAATCATTCCCTCAGACCGGACTGTGCGATGCGGCGGCGGCGTTTCCGGCCAACCAGACTTCGGTACAGCCCCTCTGGATCAACCACACCGGCTGCGACTCCCTCTACAGCACCGCGGCCGACGCGGGCACGGCGTACTTCGGCGGCCACGAGCGCTGGTCGATGAACGCCGACGGCTGCAACCACCGGGGCCGCGGCTCCTACCCCGCCCCCGGGATGGAGGGCCTGTCCCCCGCCAACGGGCACCTGTATGTCAATGCGACCGGAACGGCCGGCTACTACACCAGGGCCCGCGGGCTCGGTGCGGACGACATGCTGCTCACCAGCGCCGGCCTGTGGGTGGCAAGCGACAACAAGTTCGACAGCCAGATATGCGGCGGTGTCAAGGGCCTGGCGGGAATCTGCTTCCTGCCGTACGCACAGCCGTCCTCGTCCGGATCCCCATAGTCACCAGCCCCGCGGTTCACGGCGTGGCTGTGGTCCGCTCCACCTCGCCCTCCGCGATCGCGGTAGGAACTGGGGCGGCCTCCGTGGGCACCAGGTAGCGATAGACGAGCGCCGCCAAGGCTCCCCCGATCGGCGGGGCGACGAGGAACAGCCACACCTGCGAGAGCGCCTTGCCGCCGACGATCACCGCCGGGCCCAGACTGCGCGCGGGGTTCACGGAGGTGCCGGTCAGCGGGATTCCGATCAGATGGACCATGGCAAGCGATAGCCCGATGGCCAGTCCGGCGGACCCCGGTGAGCCGATGCGGCTGGTGGCCAGCAACACCACCAGCGCGAAGATGAAGGTAAGCGCGACTTCGGTCGCGAACGCCCCGCCCAGGCCGATGCCGACGAGCGAAACGTGGACACCCCACCCGTTCGTACCGAGCCCTACCCGGGAGGTCGAGTACCCAGGGGCTCCCGAGAAGATGCCCCATAGCGCGAGCGCGCCGAGGATCCCTCCGACGAACTGCGCGATCCAAAAGCCGACCGCCTCGGTGAGTCGCATGCGTCCGGAGACGAGAAAGCCCATCGTGACAGCTGGATTGATGTGGCATCCGGACACGGGGCCGAGCGTGTAGGCCAGCGCCAGCAACACGAGTCCGAACGTGAACGCGGTCGCCACCACACCGGCGGAGATTGAAAGCCCGGTGAGCTTGAAGCCGAAGCTGAGGGTCGCAACCCCCACCCCCAAGAACACCAGGAGGGCCGTTCCGAGCGCCTCCGCCACCAGCTTGCGATGCTCCATCACCCACATTCATACCAGCTAGGCAAATCAGGGAAGCAAGGCTTCGACCAACAGGCCTCCACCGTCCGATGCCGTCTGCGGCGATCGACGCCGCAATGCAGCCGCGCGGTTACTGTTACGCCATCAGGCTGCTACTGGCAACAGCGATCTCCGCCCTGCTATTGGCCGGCTGCGGCTCCAGTGCGCGGAGCGAGCTGACAGACGCGCGGGCCACGGTCCCGCATGTTGCGAAGCCGCATGCGCAGGCGGTGGAGCCAGTCGCCGGCAGCGCATCCTCGACCACCGCGACGACTTCGGTAATCACCGTGCCGGGCCACGACCCTGCTCCAACGGGGCCCGCCACCGTGACCAAATCCCCGGCCAAAGGCGCCCCGACCGACGCTCAGATTCGGGCGGCCCTGGCGCGTTTCAAGTTGGCGGTTTCGCTCTACCACCTGAACGAGCTCGACTTCTCGGGGGTGCTTTTGAATCCCGCGGATCTTCCTGCGGGCGGCTGGAATGTCAGCATCGCCTCCGTTGAGACCGCCTACGGCCACGCCGTGGCGTGCGGCGGCATCCTCCGGGTACCGGAGCTGGGGGTGGCCAACAAGACCCTGCCGTGCGGGACCGAGGTGACCTTCCGCTATGGCGACCGCGCGGTCCGCGTGCCGGTAATCGATCGGGGTCCGTACATCCCCGGCCGCGAATGGGATCTATCGGGCGCGGCCGCTGAGGCGCTCCGCTTCCCTGGCCTCGGTCCGGTCGAATGGCGGATCGGCTGAGTCGAGCAGTTCCGCCGACACACCTCGTCATTCGGGCTCCGCGCCGACCAACGCGCCATTTCCGTCGGGGCGCCAGCGGCACCTGCCGTCGGGCTCGCACGTGGCGGAGAGCTTGAGCTCGTACTCATACGTGCCCTCGGAGTTGTGATACGAGTACTTGACCTTGCACGAATAGTGCTGGGTACCGGCCCTCTGAAGGCAGTGCGCCTCGTCGATAGTTGCCCTGCCGGCATGGCCAGGATCACCGCTGATCCGGTCGATCCGCCCAGCATCGATCCGGATGCTGCGGACAAGCGCGCTCGAGTAGTCGCGCGCACCGGACCCGGCCCCGCAGCCAGTGACGGCGACGACGGCCAATAGTGAAAGGGATGCGCCAGGGCGCACGTCATCTCGATAATCGCAGCTCGATCGAGGTCGTCTACGGACATTGACCGTCTCGGCCGGATGCCGGGAGACTGGTGCGGTGGCGCCGCAGAGACAAACGCGACCTCGACCCCGTCCTCGGGTTGGCCGACCAGCTGCCGCCGCCGGGATGACCGGTCCTGTCGTGTGCGTCGATCACCCGCTCAGGCTGGCCACTTTCGCCAAGCTGATTCGTGGGCACGCGCCCCAGCTTCGAGATCGAGCCACGAAAATCCCTCGAGCCAAGAGCGATCGCTTGAGTAGAGTCGCGCCACGGCGCTCTACGCACAAGCACTTGCTCTGAGAAGAAGGCTGCTGGCCGTAGGGGTCAGATTGGGCGTGGCCGTGGGAATCGGGCTCGGCCTGGCCGTGGGGATCGGGCACGGGACTGCCGTTGCGGCCCTCGCCAGCGGCTCCGCGGCCTCCCCACGGCCCGCCACCGCTGGAGCGCTCGCCGCGGGTAGCTCGGTCGCGTTCTGGGGCACCTTCGCCCAGAGCAGATCTCGACACCTTGCGCCCGTCACGGCGACCCTGCCCGCCCCGGTTGCCGAAATCGGCACCTCCAACACGGACGTATACGCGCTTCTGACCAATGGCGCCGTGTACGCGTGGGGCACCGGCACCCGGGGAGAGCTCGGAGATGGCGGGAGCGCTAACTCGTTCACCACTCCGGTCAAGGTGAGGTTTCCGGCGGGCGTCAAAATCGCCTCGATACCGGTCAATTCCGATCCCTGGGACACGGCCTACGCGATCGATACCAGGGGCCATGTCTGGGGCTGGGGAGCCAACGGAAGCGGCGACCTATGCCTGGGCAACGGCACCGAACACCGCACTCCGGTGAAGCTCCCGTTCACCCACGTGACGGCCGTGGCCGGAGCCGCCGATCACGCCACCTACGACGCGGGCGGCACGCTCTACTCGTGCGGGAGAAACCGCTACGGCGAGCTGGGAACGGGCACCACCCAGGCGGGAAGCCGGGTCCCAGTGAAGGTGATGGGGCTGAGCGGCAAGTCGGTCACAGCCCTGCTGGCCGGGTTCGGCAACGTAGGCGTACTGCTATCGAACGGCCGCTACTACGACTGGGGGTTGAACAGCAACGGGCAGCTGGGCATCGGGAACACCTCTCGGGGGTCGGACGTTCCCGTCCGGGTAAGGCTCCCGCATCCCGTCAAGGAGGCCTTCGAGGGCGGAAACGGCCCCCGCGACGGGCAGACGCTGATGCTACTGGCGAATGGCTCCCTGTACGCCTGGGGCGATGACGGCGCCTTCCAGCTCGGAGACGGGAAGACCGCCCCCGAGCCCTCGCCCGTGGCGATTTCTCCGCCCCCCGGCGTCACTTACCAGGTCGTCGCCAGCGGGGGCGACACCTCGTATGGCGTCACGAAGTCCGGCAAGGTCTACGCGTGGGGCGGGGGCGGGTTCGGCGCCGTCGGCGATGGAACCAGGAAGACCGCCAGGACCCCGGTCGAGGTCGAGTCCGGCGCCACCGCGCTGATCTCATCGACCTCAAATGTTGTCGCCGTCGCGCTCAGGAGGTAAGGCGGCGTCGCTGGCGCAGCGAGCCCGCGCGTTGAGCGGGCGCGTCGTCTACCCCACAAGCAGCTTGAAGCCGTGATCCCAGGCGCCCCGCACGCCGCCGATCTTGACCCACGCGATGCAGATCGCCTCGAGTTCGCGTGACCCCTCGATGCCGCCGATGTCTACGGTGTCGGACCAGCCGAAGTCGGCCAACAGGTCGCGCACCAGGCGCTTTGCGTGCTCGTCATTGCCCGCGATCAGCATCGTCGGCTCACCGCCGGAAAAGCTCGGGTCGACGAAGTACTGATTCCCGATCGTGTTGAACGCCTTGACGACGTTGGCGTCCGGCAAGGCGCGCTGAACCCGCTCGCCCAGCGAGTCCTCGCCCGAGATCGAGAGCTTGGGCGGAAATCCAGCCGAGAAATCCAGCGGGTTCATCGCGTCGATGACCACCTTGCCGTTGAAATTGTCGGCGCCCGCTTCGGCGATCGCCGCTTCCGCCGCGTCACCCAGGACCGCCAACACCACCAGGTCACCGTGCTCCGCAGCCTGCGCGAAGGAGCCGGCTTCGACGCCGCTCCCATCGCCGTCGAGCCACTCGCGCAGCTCCGGCTTGTCCGGCTCCCGCGAGCCGATCATCACGTCGTGGCCGCGGCTGCTGAAGCCCCCCGCCAACCGCCGCCCAACCTCTCCGGTTCCAAGCACGCCCACGCGTGTCCGTGATAGCCGACCGTTCATGATCTCTGCTCCTCTCGCGTGATCGGTGCGCGGTTAGGGCGAGAAAGATAAGCCCTGGCGCCGGCCAGCGGACTTCCGTCCCATGCCGCCCAAGTCGATACGCTGCCCTCGGTGGCAGCGCTTGACCACAGGGGCCTGGTCGCGGTCGTGGCCGCGATCACCGTGTTCTTGATCGCGCCTTCGGCCGTAGCGGCCAAGGGTGGCTGGTCGTCCGCCAGGACGGTAGATCCCGTCTTCGTCCCGCATGCCGTGGCGTGTCCTGCATCGGGTTACTGCGTCGCTGTGGGCGGCCGCGGGGCGCGCACCTTCAGCGGCAGATGGAGTGCGCCGTTCGAGATCGATCGCTTCGGCGGCCTGACCGCCGTCTCCTGCGCCTCGCGCTCGTTCTGCATGGCCGTGGACCAGCATGGCGACGCCCTTGCATACCGGGCCGGACACTGGGGAGCGCCGCAAAGGATCGACCGGCATGGAGGCCTCGACTCGGTTTCATGCCCGTCCACGTCCTTCTGCATAGCGGTCGACCACGGTGGCTATGCGGTGCGCTACGCAGGTGGTTGGAAAGCGGCCGGGAGGATCGACAGGAGGGGGGGCCTGAACGCTGTGTCCTGCGCCTCGCACTCGTTCTGCGCCGCGGTCGACAAACACGGGGACGGCTTCATCTACCGAGGTCATGGCTGGAGCGGCCGGAGAATCGATCGGCGGGGCCATTTGACCTCGGTCTCGTGCGCGCCGACCACTCACTTCTGCGGAGCAGTGGACAAGAACGGGGCTGAGGTCCACTACAGCCGCCGCTGGAGCGCGCCCGTCGAGATCGACCCTCACGAGCTGGGACTGAACTCGATCTCGTGCAACCTCTCCCCCACCAGGCTCATCTATTGCGCGGAGGTCGACGGAAAGGGTCGCCCGCTCAATTACGTCAAGGGCTCGTGGAGCGGGCCGAAAGGGATCTTCGTCTACGGCGGCCAGACGGCCGTCTCGTGTGCGCGCCGCACCCTGTTCTGCTATTCGATCGGCAGCGGCGGGGCCGCCCTCTATTTCAAGAATTACTACTGGTTCCCGGCCACCGTCGGCGGCGGCTCGCTCTCGATCTCATGCCCGTCGGCGTCGTTCTGCATGGCCGTCGACTACGCGGGCAGAGCCCTCACGCTCGACCACGGCAAGTGGAGCAGGCCAAGGTTGGTCGATCCACGTGGGGGCGGTCTGACCGCGGTGTCCTGCGCCTCGTTGTCGTTCTGCGTGGCCGTCGATCGCAGCGGCAATGAAGTGACCCGCAAAGGCACCAGTTGGAGCGGGCCTCAGAAGATCGATCCTGGGGGGGCGGGGCTGACCGGCGTCTCGTGCCCGTCGAGCAAGTTCTGTGCCGCGGTCGATGCCAACGACCGAGCGCTGATCTTCAGGGGTACGTGGGGCCGACCGAGGAAGATCGACTCCAATGGCGGCGAGCCCTACAACGGCCTGACCTCAGTCTCGTGCCCGACGTCCTCCGACTGCTGGACCGTCGACCAACACCACGCGATCGAGTTCAACGGCAGACGGTGGGGCAAGCCCAGGACCATTGACGCGCAGGGCGGCACGATGATCGCGGTGTCGTGTCCCTCCCGCAGGTTCTGCGTCGAGGTCGACTTCGAAGGCGACGCGCGCTACTACAACCACGGCACCTGGAGCCGATCGACCGGGCCAGATCATGGCGGTTTGCTGCGCTCCCTCTCATGCACTTCCACCACCTTCTGTGTGACCGTCGGTCAGCGGGACTTCCTGCGCTATCACGGCGGCTTCGCTCAGGCCTGGACCGATCCCAAGCCGATCGACAGACGCGGGATCCTCAACTCCGTCTCTTGCCCCTCGAGACACCTCTGCTTCGCCGTGGATATGAGCGGCAACGCGCTCGTCTATCACCGTTGAAGTCGCTATACACAGCATTTCGATGACTAGACCGAACCTGAAACGAACGATCCTGCTTGACCTCGCGATCGCCGCGCTGATCGTCGCGTTCGTGTTGGTTGCCGCACCGGGGCTCGCGATAGTGGGCCTGGCCGCCCTGCTCGTGCTGGTCGTAGGCGCGGCCAGTATCGCCCTCGAGGTCGGCCACGCGCGCCGCTGCTCGAGGCTTTAGTTAGAGCATCCTCACGCGTGATCCCGGGCAGGAGCGAGTGGCCCGGCATTGAACGAAGAATTGCAGCCGAGTCGCCCTGCGACCGGAGGTCATCCATTGCAGCCGCTGAACGCCACAGGGCAAGAGGAGCCGTTCCCGGAGGCGGAGTTCGCGACCGAGGAGCGCCCAGCCGTGCTTGCCGGACGCCGCGCCCGAATGGCCGAGGCGTCACGCACCGCGACCTCGCGCCGGCCGGGCTCGGGGGCGCGCCGACGAGATTCCGAGGCGAGCCTGCGGGATTCCCGGGCGAGCCGGCAGCACGCGCGCGCGATCCAGCGGGAAGCGCGCACGGCCCAGCGCAGACCCCCCGCCAAGCCGGTCCGGCTCCCGGGGCGTGTTCTCGCTCGTGCGGGCGTGCCGCCCCGCTCAGTGGCTCAAGAACGTGCTCGTGCTGCTCGCGCCCGCGGCCGCGGGTGCGCTCACCAGTCCGGGCGCAACCACGAGTGCATGGGTCGCCGCGACCGCCTTCTGCCTGCTCTCGAGCTCGGCCGCCCTGGCCCAATACGCGCGGGCACCCGGGAGCATCGATGAGCGGATGCTCTCGCGCCGCCAGATGCTCCGCTCGGCGGCGGCTATGGCTGCCACAGGTCTCATCTGCTCGCTCGTCGAGTCTCCGGCGCTGGCCGCGCTCGCGCTCTGCTACCTGATCCTCGCGACGAGCTTCCCGGCATGGTCGGAGCGGCTTCCCTACGCCCCCGTGGTTGCGCTTGCGGCCGGGCTCATGGCGCGCGCAATCGCCGGTGACCTGGCCGTGGGCGCGCCGCTCCAGATCTCCTTTTTGCTGCTCGTCGGCGCCCTTGCGGTGGCGGTCGCCGTCGTCAAACGCTGCGCGGCGCGAGAGCGCCCCGGGCTTCAAGCCAACTCGACGCGGTTGCGTGCGCGGCGGATCCTCACGCTCGCGCTCGTGGTGCTGCTGGCCGATGTCTTCATTTCCTTTGTGGCTGCGATGAGCGCGCCGTCGAACACCCCATTCGGCGTGCGCGCGGTCGAGTGGCTGCGGGGCAACGGCGCCGCTTGGGTCGTCTCCGACGTCGAGAACATCTACTACAGCTGGAGCGCGCCCGCGACCGGCGGTCCCGCGCTGAAGAGGCTGCCCAATGTGGGGAGCGTCCATGGCAAGGTCGTCGCCGGCTACAGGCCGCCGTCGATCGCTCCGGTAATCCACCCGGCGCTGCCTGGCGAGGGCACCTGGCATGGCACCGGGCCGCTCGTTCACGGCTCCTCGCCCGTGCTCGTGACGACTTTCAGACCCGACCCCGTCTATCCGCAATTGGTGGCCGGGGTCGCGTGGATCGATCATTCGCTCACGCGTCTCGAGCTCTACCCCGGTCGCTACGAGCCGCCGAACGCGGGCCAGGCTCCTGCCGAGGTCCCCGTGCAACAGCGCGGCTCGCTGCTGGCGACCTTCAACAGCGGCTTCCGGCTCGAGGACGATCTCGGTGGTTTCGTCGCCGCGGGCCACGAGTACGCACCGCTCAAGGATGGGCAGGCGACGCTGATCGGCTACCGCAACGGGACCGTCGACGTGACGAGTTGGCACGGCGGGCCAGCCCCGGCTTCAAACGTCGAGTTCGCGCGCCAGAACCTGCCGCTGATCGTCTCAGGAGGCCGGCTCAACCCGAGTTTGAGCAATCCATCGCTGTGGGGGGCCACCGTGGGCAACGCCGTGCGCGTGTGGCGCTCGGGCGTGGGCGTCGACGCTCACGGCAACCTGATCTACGCGGCCGCCGACATCCAGACAGCGCAGAGCCTCGCGGAGATCCTCAAGCGCGCCGGTGCCGTGCGAGCGATGGAGCTCGACATCAACTACGACTGGACGACCTTCAACTTCTACGGCACGTGGAACGGGGGCCGGCCGCAAAAGCTTCTGCCGGACATGAGCCGCGCGGCAACGCGATACCTGACGCCCGACGATCGCGACTTCTTCGCGGTCTTCACGAGCGCTAACCACTGAGCAGTCGACGGTCCCGCGGCGGGTTGCGGAGTCCCGCCAGCGACCTGAGTTTGCGGCTGCCCCGCGCCGGGGAGCTATAGGCCCACCGTCAGGAGGGGAGGTATCTGTAAGCGCTCCGGTCGAGCATTCCGCAACTCAGGACCGCGGACGAAGTCCCGCTAAGCGGGGAAACGTTCACCGTCAGGTGGTCGTCTCGTCGGCGATCACCGCGCTGGGGGGCCTCCTCTTCGGATACGACACCGGCGTCATCTCCGGAGCCCTGCTGTTTGTCAAGCAGGACTTCCCCATGACGTCGTTCCAAAGCGAGTTGCTGACCAGCCTCCTGCTGGTCGGCGCGATGATTGGCGCGTTCGGTGCCGGCCGCGTATCCGACGCGATCGGCCGCAGGCGCAGTGTCATGACGAGCGCGGCTTTGTTCGTCGTCGGCGTGGTGATTGCCGCCGCGTCCCCGAGCTACGGCGTACTGCTGCTGGCGCGAATCGTGATCGGCCTAGGCGTCGGCTCGGCCTCGATGGTCGTGCCGATGTACATCGGCGAGATCGCCCCGCCCCGCGTACGCGGCGCGCTGGTGTCGTTCAACCAGCTGGCGATCACAGCCGGAATCCTCGTCTCCTACCTCGTCGACTACGGCCTGTCGAGCTCCAAGGACTGGCGCCTCATGTTTGGGCTGGCGGGAATACCGGCGATCCTGCTGTTCTGCGGCATGCTGATCCAGCGCGAGAGCCCACACTGGCTCGTTACGCAGGGACGCATCGACGAGGCAAGGGACGTGCTCTCCCGCGTGCGCGACCAAGCCGACATCGATGACGAGATCCGTGAGATCGAGGAGGTGTCTAAGCGCAAGGCGGGTGCCGGCGAGCTGCTCAATCCACGCGTGCGAGCGGCGCTGATCGTGGGCATCGCGCTGGCCGTCTTCCAACAGATCACCGGAATCAACACGATCATCTATTACGCCCCCACGCTGCTTCACAACGCCGGCCTCGGAAGTAGCGCCGCGCTGCTGGCCAACGTTGTGAACGGGGTCGTGAACGTCGGCATGACAATCGTGGCCATCCGGCTGCTCGACCGGGTGGGGCGCCGCCCGCTGCTGATCTTCGGGACCACGGGCATGGCAATTTGCCTGTCGATCATCGCCGTCGGCTTCCTGATCAACGGCGGCGCGAACCTTCACGGCGCCGGAGCCATCATCGTGATCGTCGCGTTGTTCTCCTACACGGGCTCCTTCGCGATCGGGCTAGGGCCCGTGTTCTGGCTGCTGATCGCCGAGATCTATCCGCTGAAGATCCGCGGCGCGGCGATGAGCGTGGCCACAATCGCCAACTGGTTTGCGAACTTCATCGTCACGATCTCTTTCTTGACCTTGCTCTCCGCGCTGGGCGACTCGGGCACGTTCTTCCTCTTCGCCGCGCTGACCGTGGTGGCGATCATCTACTTCATCCGGCGGGTCCCGGAGACCAAGAACCGCAGCCTCGAGCAGATCGAGCGCGACCTCAACTCCTCCGGCATCGTGCCCGTCGGCTCCGGATCGCCGAAGGCGGGAAGTTCGCCGGCTTAGCCGGGAGGGTGAGCATGTGTCGGCACGCGGGTGCTCGTAGCGCCCGCACGCAGCCCGACTCCGAACAGCGCCACCGCACTCGCCACCAACAGCAATAGCGAAGCGGTCCAGCCGCCGCTGAGCGAGTGCAAGGACCCGAATAGGAACGGCCCCGCGGCGGCCAGCAGGTAGCCGACCGACTGTGCCATCGCCGAGAGGGCGGCCGCCCCGGCGGCGCCTTCGGCGCGCAGCGCCATGAACGACAGCGCGAGCACCAGGCTCGGCCCCGTGCCGCAGCCGGCAAGCAGCACCCACAGGAGCGAGATCCCGGGCGCGAATATGAGCCCCAGGTAGGCAACCCCGGTACAGGCCGCGGTCGCGGCTGCCAGGGCCCGGTGGTCGGTGCTCCGGGCGGCGATCAGCGGCAGCGCGAGGCTAGTCACCAGCGACACCAGCTGGTACTCGAGCAGCTCCACGCCCGCGGCGCGCGGCTCGACGCCATGGCTCGCGAGCACGCTCGGCAGCCAGCCGATCATCACGTAGAAGCCAAGCGATTGGAGGCCCATGAAGGCCGTCACTTGCCATGCCACGCGCGAGCGCCACGGCAGCCTCGCGCCCGTGCTGACCGCGCCGGTGTCGTGAGCATTTTTGGCGGGGCGGACCCACAGAGCGATGCTGATCACGACCAGCACCCCCCACACGGCCAGGGCGCTACGCCAGCCGGCCGGCAGTGCGCCTGCCAGCGGAACCGCCACGCCGGAGGCGATCGCCGCGACCAAGCTCATGGTCGTCGCGTAGAAAGCCGTCACCGTGCTCTGCCGGGAGGAGAAGTGCTGTTTGACGTAGGCCGGCAGGAGCACGTTCGCCACCGCGACGCCGGTCGCCAGCAGCAGCGTGCCGGCAAACAGCGCCGGGGCCCAGGGAAGCGAGCGAACTCCCACCCCCACCACCAGAATCACCATCGACGCGACCAGCGCGCGCTCCATGCCGATCCGGCGTGCGAGCCTGGGGGCGTGCGGCGAGCAGGCGGCGAAGCCCAGCACGGGCAGAGCGGTGAGCAGACCAGCCTCGGCGCCGGAGAGGCCGTAGGAGTGGACGATCTGCGACAACAGCGGCCCGACGACGGTGATCGAGGCCCGCATGTTGGCGGCGATCAGCAGGATTCCCACCAGCACCATGACCGCGGCAGATTAGTTCCTGGCCGGAGTCGCCCGAGCGGGCGCACGCTGGTGGACGAGGAGCACACCGCCCAGGATCGTTTGCGTCAGACTCGGGCGCGGATGCTCGAGCGCCTTCACCATGTGCAGCTGGCGATGTGGCGCGGCGGCGAGGACGCCGCGCGGGGTTTCTATGGCGGACTCCTCCAGATGACCGAGATCCCGAAGCCCCCGAGCCTGGCCGGACGGGGCGGCGTTTGGTTCACCCAGAATGGGATCGAACTCCATCTGGGCGTCGAAGAGAACTTTCGGCCCGCTCGAAAGGCCCACCCGGGGCTGCTCGTAACCGATATCGACGGGCTCGCCCGTCGTCTCAGCGCGGTGGGCGAAGCAGTCACGCCGCAGACGGATATTCCAGGCTTCACACGCCTCCATGCGCACGACCCCTTCGGGAACCGCCTGGAGTTTCTGCAGCGGGTTGATCGGCCCTAGAAGGGCAGGCTACGCAGCCGTACCGGGCCCTGCGGCCACGCGGCTCCCCCGCGCAAGGCGCGCCACATGGTCCGCTGGTGCATGTTCGCCTGCCCGGCCGATTGCTCAACCGTCACGGGCGCATCGACCTCGATGAAACCCATCTTTCGATAGAGCCCCATCCGATCCGCGTGGCAGAAGAGAAGCGCGAAGGCTGGGCCGAGCGTGCCGGCCTTTGCGAGCGCCGCCTCGAGCACCTGCCGGCCGAAGCCCTGGCCCCGGTGGTGCGCGTTCACGATCACCCCGCCGAACCCGACGACCGGAAAGTGCTCCCCCTCGACCTCAACGTCGACCACCACCATCCCGGTCGAGGCCACGAGGTGGCCGGCATCGTCGCGCAGGGCCACATGCCGGTCTTTGGACCTGTAGGTCAGGGGATTCCCCGCGGACTCGAAGGGATCCGGCTCATCGCCCTCCAGGTCATGGCGAAACGCATCAGTCAGCCTGCCGAACTCGATCAGCTCCATGAACCCATGGAACCAGAGCCTCCGCCCGTGGGACGTCTAGCGGCGGCCGCTCACTCGCCGAGGCCCTCGTCGCGCAGCTCGCGCCGGGCCGACTCCGTCTTTTCAACTCCCTCGAGGCCCATGCCCCGCATGACCGCCGGGGCCTTGGTGAATTGGATATCCCGGTAGTCGACCACCTGGACGTGGTTGCCCCAGGGATCGTGAAAATCGAGCGAACCGGAGGGGCGAACGGGAATGTCCGCGCTCAGCATCGCCGCCCTCACCGCCTCCTTGTCATCGACCACCAGCCCGAAGTGACGGGCTTCGTCCCGGTCTTGGCTGCGGCCCGCCGAGAGCGCGATGAACTGGTCGCCCATGTCGATGAAGGCCATGCGTGGCCCGTGGCCGCGGAGCTTGAACTCGAAGAAGCGCCCGTACCAGCGCAGCGCGTCGTCGATCTCGCCGACCTCGAGCGCCACGTGGTTGATGCCCACCAGCTGTGCCATCCGCCTCCTCTCGCGCTCGCGGTTTGTCAGGCGTCGACCAGGGCGGCGGACTTGTCCATGGCATCCCACGCCTGCGCCACGTCCGGCCTGCGGGCCAGCCCGCACGCCGCCGCCAGGTCCACCTGGCGGCCCGCGAGCTCCTCGATTAAGACCAGCAGGCGCCGCTGATCCTCGATGCTCAAGGACTCGTGGATGCAGCCGGCGATGAACCTGGTCTCGGCCGGGAGATCGAGCTCACGCAGCGGGGCGTAAAACGCCTCATCGAAGGTCGGCGGCTCCTGCGCCGCGGCAAACGGCGCGTGGATGAACTCCAGTGGCCTGTCGGCGGGCCACCTCTGCGGCAGCTCGTTCGCCAGGAGGACCAGGGGGCGGACGTCGCGCATGTGGCCCAACGACTCGTGGTTCATGTCGCCGAGACAGAGATGCACACCGAAGCGGGTGCCCGGCTCCGCGCGCTGCGGCAGCTCGACAATGCGTTCGGCCATCTCGGCGGCCGCTTGCGGCTGGCCCGCGGCAGGCGTCCCGGCGACCGCGACCAGAGGCACCGGCATCTCAAGCTGAAAGACGACGTCGCCCTGGGACTCTCGCTGGACCACACGGACCTGACGGGCCATGGCCTCGAGGCAAGGCTCATAGATCGCTGGAGCGAAGCCCGCTTCGCCGAACGCGTCCACGGCCAGGTCGAGGTGCAAGGGCACGCCCACCTGGAAGTCGAGGTCGGGGCGCCCGTGGGCCTCGCGAAGCTCGTGAAACAGCGGGTAGCTCTCGCGAAAGGCCTCGACCGTCACCAGGAACGGCTCGAGGCTCTCCGCAGTCAGCTCGCGGCCTTCCTTGACTCGCCACTGCGGCGTCAGCTCATACGAGGAGTAGTCGCCATCTCGAATCAGCTCTAGGTCCGGGTGGTCGTAGAGGCGATCGATGACCGCCCGGATCCACCATGACCGGGCTCCCGTCTCCCCGTCGCTGAGCGTCCGCAGATGTGGCGCGAGCCGTTCAAGCGCGGCCTCCATCGCCTCTCGACCCGATGCGCCGGGGATCCCGCCCACCAGATGCACGCTGCGGGGCATGCGGCAAAGCATTACCACTAGCGCCGCACCATGCAAGCTGCGTCCCCCCGCACCGTGCGCGCCGCGAGCGCCGTCCCCGTCCGAACCACCGTCGCGGCCGCCGTGAAAGAGCCCGTCGCGCTGGATTACTAGGATCGGTCCACATGTGTCCATCCCTAAAAAGACTTGCCCTGATCGCCGTGATCCCGGCGACCATCGCCGCCGGCTGTGGCAGCAGCGGCAAGGCAACCACCAAAACAACCCAGAAGAGCGCCCCCGACACGTCCACGACGCAATACCACGCCGGCCAGCACTGCCGGTCGAACCAGTCGATCGTGTACGCGTCGAAGGGGTTCGTGTGCGTGAACGGCACCCTGCACCACAAGTCCGACAGCGCCCCCAAAACCAAAACCAACAAGTCCCACACCACAACCGCTGCCCCCCAGGGCTACTGATCGCTTGAGAGATTTGCGCGCCCCGCAGGGCTACGGATCGTTTGAGAGATTGCGCGCCCCGCAGGGCTACTGATCGTTTTGAGAGATTTGCGCGCCCCCCAGGGCTATTGATCGTTTGCGGAGCCGCGTGCCCGGGGAGCAGCCAGGCGATGGCCGTCGCGATCGTCACCGGGGGAAACAGCGGCATCGGACGCGCCACGGCGGCCGCCCTCGCCGGATCGGGATTTGACCTCGGGATCACCTGGCATCGCGACAAGCAGCGAGCCGAGAGCATCGTCGAGGAGGTCGAGGACGTTGGCGCACGCTGCGAAATCCGCCAACTCGATCTGCACGACACCGACGAGGTTGGGAGGACGGTCGCGGCCCTGGGCGACGCGCTCGGCGGCATCGACGTGCTGGTCAACAACGCCGGCTATGGGAGCAGCGAGCCCTTCCTCGAGATGAGCCTCGACGAGTGGCGCGGCGTGGTCGAGGTCAACCTCACGGGCGCGTTCGTCGCCGCGCAGACGGCCGCGCGGCGGATGGTCGAGCAGGGCGGCGGGGCGATCGTCAACGTGACATCGGTTCACGAGCACATCCCGCTCTCGGGCTCGGCGCCATACACCGCTTCCAAGCACGGTCTCGGCGGCCTGACCAAGGTGCTGGCGCTGGAGCTGGGCCGGCACGGCATCCGTGTGAACTCGGTCGCGCCCGGGCAGATCGCCACCCGTATGACCGGCCAGGAGGACCAGCCGCCGGGGACCGTGAATGCGCCCCTGGGGCGAGCTGGAGACGCGCGCGAGGTGGCTGCCCTGATCGCCTGGCTGGCGTCAGACGATGCCAGCTACGTGACAGGAGCCTCGTACGTGATCGACGGCGGGCTCATGTTGATGGCCGCCGAGCACCAGTAAGACTCCGCCTGGTTCTTGATTGCAGCCCTCGGGCGTCATTGCTAGCTTGCGCCCGGGGCGCAGGGTTTTGCGCGTGAGCGCCGGCATTACGCGGCGCCTTTCAACGTCAACGAACAAGGAGGCGCAGATGACGAGCTTGTCCCGAATCAAGCGTGGCAGTGTCGCCGCAGTTGTGGTCGCCGCGGCCGCTGTTCCCGCCGTCGCCCTCGCTGCTTCGAAGCCCAAGAGGGGCATCTGGGGGACCCAGATCGAGTTCAAAGTCCCCAGGCACGGGAACCTGTCGCTCACCCAGGTGCAGAGTCCGAGCTACTGCACGAAGTACCACTGGAAGATCGCCAAGATCGGCATGCGGAACGGAACCTTCGACTACTCGAAAACCACGTCGAAGCCCAGCGGGGTGCACGCGACCGTCAAGGGCAGCTTCACCTCCTCCAAGCAGGTCAAGGGCACGATCAAGATCGGGTCCTGCGCGCAAAAGTCGTTCAGCGCGCGCCTCATCCAGGGCTACTGATCGCTCGCGCCCACGCGTGCGTGCTGTGAGAACCGCGCGCCGCAGGGGATGAAACCGCGCTCGCTAGTCGAATCACCCGAGCATGGAGGTGAGGGAAAGTGGCCGATAAGGTCTTGATCAACCTTGCGACGGGCCTCGAAGAGGACCCTGAGCGGGTAACGCGCGCCTTCCTCGTGGCCGCCGCGGCGCTGCGGCATCGCAGCCGCGTGGCGATTTGGCTCACGCGGGAGGCGGTGAGGCTCGCCCTGCCCGGTCATGCGCGAGCGGTGAGGTGTGACGGGTGCCCGCCGCTGTCCCGGCTTCTCGACGATTATGCGACGGGCGGCGGAGAGCTGCTCGTGTGTCCGACCTGCCTCAGCGCGCGCAGGCTCGATGCGAGCGCGCTCACCGCCAATGCGACCCTCGCGGACAAGACTCCGACGTTCGCGTGGGCCATCGACGACGACGCCACCGTGCTCAGCTACTGAGCTAGGGCAGCGAGCGGTCCCGCTGAGATGCGGCGACGCGCCGCTGTTCCTCGCTCAGCCCGGACTCGCGTACGGGCGTCACCAGCGACCAGTGATGACCGACGGGGCAGCGCTGATATCTCCATGGACCCAGGCGGGCTGCCTTGAGCGAAACGCCCGGAATCCAGATGGTCGTGAACAGGTGACCCTGGCGGCAGCGCACGACGAGTCTGCCGCCCGGGCGTCCTGTCCGCATCCAGACCGCGATCGTTTCGGCCGCGACCGTGCCTCCGATCAGCAGCCACCGGCGGCGCGCGCTCATGTCACTCGCTGGGACTCCGGCCAGCGCCGGCCGCCAACTTCCAGCTCCTGCACCTTCAGGGAGCGGATCTCGACCTCCCCGGCGCGGAGCTTGCGCACGACCGCCTCGGCGATCGCGAGGCGGCCGATCGCCAGCGCGCCGATGGCACCCGCGGCGATCGCCACCGGCGCCATCGCCGATGGACCGAGCACGCGCGGCCCGGTGACCGATGCCCCGGTGACGCTCGCGCCCGTCAATGTGACCCGACGGGACTGACAGTGGGCCTCCTTTTGGCGAAACATCCGTGATCTCCTTGAGTCGTTCGTTGGCGATCCAATCCGAGGGACCGTAGCGCCATGCTCGACGAGCCGGACCGAGCGCGTCCCGCAGTGCTCGTCACCGGCATCCCGCTGCGTTAGGGTCGGGAGACCCAAGTTCGCGCCCGGAGGGGCAGATGCTCGACGCGAGCCTAGCCACGATCACGATCAACCCAGTGTCTTTCCTGATCATCGTGGTCGTCTCCGCGGTCGCGGGCACGATTGCGGCGGTCGTTCGTTTCAGAAGCATCGCGGTGCCCGCGGTCGTGCTCGAGCTGTTCCTGGGGATTCTGATCGGGCCACATCTGCTGGGGCTCCAGCTTTCGCCGTTCATCAAGTTCTTCTCAGATCTAGGACTCGGCCTGCTGTTCTTCTTCGCCGGCTACGAGCTCGATCTCCAGCGAATCGCGGGTCGGCCGTTGCGGCTTGGCGTATCCGGATGGGTGGTGTCGCTCGCGCTCGCGTACGGCTTTGGGGCGATCCTCCAGAACACGGGCGTGGTTCTGTCCGAGGTCTATGTCGGCTCGGCGCTCGCGACGACTGCGATCGGCACGCTGCTGCCGATCCTCTCGGATGCTGGAGAGCTGCGGAGCCGCCTGGGCACCTTCCTGCTGGCGGCGGGGGCCGTGGGCGAGTTTGGGCCGATCCTGTTGGTGACGCTGATTCTGTCGGCGGAGAGCACGCTTCACAACGCGCTGATCCTGCTGGCGTTCGTGGCGGTGGTCGTGATGATCGCGCTGTTCACCGTGCGCTCCTCGGCGCGCACCGTGCCGGTGTTGTTGCGGACGCTCGAGAGCAGTGCGCAGCTGGCCGTGCGATGGGCGCTGGTGCTCATCTTCGCGCTGGCGCTGCTGGCCTCGCGCCTCGGTCTCGACCTGCTGCTGGGAGGCTTCGCGGCCGGCATGATCACCCGCGCGCTGCTCAAGGACCAGGAGATGCCCGCGTTCGACTCGAAGCTGAGCGCGGTCGGCTTCGGCATCTTCGTGCCCTTCTTCTTCGTCTACAGCGGGATGAAGCTCGACGTCGCGGCGCTGTTCGCCAGCCCAGGCGACGTCGCGAAACTGGCGCTGTTCTTCGTGCTCTTTCTGGTCGTGCGGGGGCTCCCTGTGTTGCTGCTGTACCGCAACGTATTCCCGCCGCGGGAGCGGACGGCGCTTGGTTTCCTGTGCTCGACCCAGCTGCCGATGGTGGTCGCGATCACCGACCTGGCCACCAGCAGCGGCCACATGCTGCCCTCAACAGCGGCCGCGCTGGTCGGTGCCGCGACGCTCTCCACGCTCGTATTTCCGATCGTGGGCCTCCGGATCAAGAAGGGGGCGTCGCAAGAGCCGCCGCTCGACGTCGCTCCCGAGCCGCCGAGCGACGTGGCGGTCGACACGGGCTTGACCCCGCCGTAGGGCGCAGAGGCGCCTCATTCCGGCCGGCGGCGGCGTCGGGGCCCGCCCAGCGCTGGGCGCCTGCTGGGCCGCGCGGCGTCCGCGGCAGCCCTCGCCTCCCGCGCGCGCTCCCGGTCTTCGCTCAAGCCGACCTCCAGGAAAACGAGGCTGGTCGCCAGGATCAGACCGACGCCGATCAAGGAGAAGCCGACCACCTGGCCGGCTTCGCTCGAGAACACCGCGGCGCACACGATTCCGGCGGCCACCAGCAGTGCGGTTCCGCCAAACGTCACGATGCGCCCGCGCCTGGACATGGCTCACCTGAGCTGAGGTATGACCTCCCCGGCGAGCCGCTCCATCTGCCGGCCATCGTCCACGAGCGGGTTCAGGAGCACGCGCTCGGCGCCCGCGTCGATGACCTCACGCAGGCCGGCGACGCACGCGCTCGGCGGCCCGGCCACCGCGACCGGCAGCAACCCGGATCGTCCGTAATGGTGGGCCAGCGCGGCGTCGATCGTCTCGCGAGCCTTGGTCGTGTCGTCGTCGACGTGAACGTATACGCGCTTCGCAATCCCAAAATCGCGCGGGTCTCGCTGCTCGCGCTCGAGCGCCTGTCTGACGATCCGCACCTGCTCGGCGAATTGAGCCGTGGTCTGTGAACCGGCGCCGAAGAAGCCGTCGGCCAGTCGCGCTGCGCGACGCAGCCCGTTGGGATGGTTCCCCCCGATCCAGACCGGCGGGTGGGGACGCTGCACCGGCTTCGGCTCCATGGACGCGTCGTGGACCTGCCAGAAGCGCCCCTCGAAGTCGATCTTGGTCTCGGTCCAGCACGCCTTCATCAGCGCAAGCCCCTCGGTGAAGCGCGTCACCAAGCCGGCCGCATCGATGCCGAAGGCCGCGAACGGCCGCGCCCGGCCGCCGGTCGCGATGCCGAGCTCCACTCGTCCTGCGCTCAGGCAGTCAACCGTGCTGAGCGCCTTCGCCAGATGAACCGGCGTGTGCAATGGACTGACGAACACTGCGCAGCCGAGGCGCAGCCGGTTTGTGCAGGCCGCCGCATAGGTCATCAATTCGAGCGGGGCGAGTGTCCGCGCCGAGCCGAGGATCTGCTCCTGGGCCCAGGCGCTCTCGAACCCGAGCTCCTCGGCTCGCCGCAGGTGGGCGCCGAAGGAGTCTCGGTCGAAGCCCTGCTCACTTACGTACTGGGGGATGGAGATCGCGAAGCGCATTCGTGAACCCTGACACAACGGCGCCGCCGGCACGGATCGAGTCCCTGCCGACGTCCCCGGCATATGCTGCACTGAGAGACGTGACCGTCCCGTCGCCCCCGCCCGTCAACACTGCGGAGCCGGATGCCCTCGAGGGTTTCCATCCGGCGGTCCGCACCTGGTTTGAGCGCCGCTTCCCGGAGGGGCCCACGGAGGCCCAAGCGGGAGGCTGGCCGGCGATCGTGGACGGCGAGCACACGTTGGTGTGTGCTCCCACGGGCTCCGGCAAGACGCTGGCGGGCTTCCTGGCGGGGATCGACGCCCTGTACAAGGCCCATGCGGCGGGCGCGGCAATCGAAGGCGTGACCAAGCTCGTCTACCTCAGCCCGCTGAAGGCGCTGGCGCTCGACGTGCATACGAACCTCGAGCAGCCGCTCGAGCAGATCGCGGCCGTCGCGCGCGAGCTCGGCTACGAGTCTGCACCGATCACCGTCGGCGTGAGGACGGGCGACTCCACCTCCGCGCAGCGCCAGACGATGCTCCGCCGGCCACCAAACCTGCTGGTGACAACGCCCGAATCCCTGTACCTGTACCTGACCGCGGGACGCTCGCGGAACACGCTGCGCACCGTCGACACGGTGATCGTCGATGAGATCCACGCCCTCGCCCGCGACAAACGAGGGGCACACTTGGCGCTCTCGCTGGAGCGCCTGGCCGCCGTCTGCGAGCGGCGTCCCGTGCGCATCGGGCTCTCGGCGACCGTCAAGCCGCCGGAGACCGCCGCGCGGCTGCTCGTCGGCGCCGGCGAGCCGTTGCCCACGATCGTGGACAGCGGCCACAGGCGCAGGCTCGAGCTGGCACTGGAGCTGCCCGATGGCGAGCTCGAAGCGGCCATCTCGAGCGACCAGTTCGGCGAGATCCTCGACCGCATCGCGGGCCACGTAGCCGCCCACCATACGACGCTCGTGTTCGTCAACACACGTGCCCTGTCGGAGCGCGTCGCGCACCAACTCTCCGAGCGGCTGGGCGAGGACGAGGTGGCCGCCCACCACGGCTCGCTGTCGCGCGAGCGCCGGCAGCGCGTCGAGCACCGCCTGCGGGCGGGCGAGCTGCGGGCGCTGGTGGCGACCGCTTCGCTCGAGCTGGGAATCGACGTGGGTCCGGTCGAGCTGGCCTGCCAGATCGGCTCGCCGCACAGCATCGGCACCTTCCTCCAGCGGGTGGGGCGCGCCAACCACCAGCGCCGAGGCGTGCCCCGCGGGATCATGTATCCGACCACGCGCGACGAGCTGGTGGAGTGCGCCGCGCTGCTTGAAGCGGTGAGACGGGGGCGCCTCGACTCGCTCGAGCCGCCGGAGCTCTCGCTCGACATCCTCGCCCAGCAGATCGTCGCCGAGGTCGCGGCGCGCGGCGAAGGAGGCGTCGCCGAGTCGGACCTGTTCACGATGTTCAAGCGCGCCTGGCCGTACCGCGACCTCACCATCGAGCGGTTCGAGGAGATCCTCGAGCTGGTCGCGGCGGGCATCGAGACGGGACGCGGCCGGCGCATGGCTTACATCCACCGCGACCGCGTCAACGGCCAGCTTCGCGCCCGCCGCGGCGCCCGGCTGGCGAGCCTCACCTCCGGGGGCGCGATCCCTGAGACCGGCGACTATCGCGTGCTGCTGGAGCCGGGAGACGCGTTCCTGGGGACGGTCAACGAAGACTTCGCGATCGAGTCCATGCAGGGCGACGTGTTCTTGCTCGGCACCCACCCGTGGCAGATCGTGGGCGTGAGCAACGGGACCCTGCGGGTTCGCGACGCCACCGGCAGGCATCCGACGATCCCTTTCTGGCTCGGGGAGGCGCCCGGCCGCACCGATGAGCTCTCGGACGAGGTCTCGCGCCTGCGGCGCGCGGTGGCGGAGCGCCTCGACAAGGGGGGCCGGGATGCCGCGGTTGCGCTGGTCCAGGAGATACCGGGCATCGACGAGGTCGCGGCCGCGCTCGTCGTCGACTACCTGCGCACCGGCCGCGCCGAGCTCGGTGGGGTGCTGCCGAGCGACGAGGACATCGTGTTCGAGCGCTTCTTCGACGAGACGGGCGGCATGCAGCTGATCGTGCACGCGCCGCTCGGCTCGCGCATCAACCGCGCGCTCGGTCTCGGCCTGCGCAAGAAGTTCTGCCTCAACTTCGATTTCGAGCTCCAGGCGGCCGCGAGCAACGATGCCGTATTGCTCTCGCTGGGTCCGCAGCACTCTTTCCCGCTCGAGGACGTGCCCGCCTTCCTGCGCTCGCACAACGTGCGCGAGGCTGTCTGCCAGGCGGTGCTGCGCAGCCCCATGTTCACCGCCAGATGGCGCTGGAACCTCAACCGCTCGCTGGCGGTGCTGCGACGCAAGGGGGGGCGGCTCAACCCCTTCAACATCCAGCGCATGGAGTCCGATGACCTGATGGCCGCGGTGTTCCCGTCGCTCGCCGCGTGCCAGGACAACGCGCCGGCCGGGCCAATCGAGATTCCCGATCATCCGCTGGTGCGCGAGACGATGGGCGACTGCCTGACCGAGGCGATGGACATCGAGGGCCTGAAGGAGCTGGTGGGCCGCTTCGAGCAGGGGACGGTGCGGATGCACTTCCTGGACACCGTCGAGCCCAGTGTGCTCTCGCACGAGATTCTCAACGGAGCGCCGTTCACATATCTCGACGAGGATGGCGAGATCGGCGAGCGGCGCTCACGCGCGGTTCCGCTGCGCCGTGGCTTGCCGGTCGAGCCGCGGGAGCTCGGACGGCTCGACCCGGAGGCCGTCGAGCGCGTGCGGCGCGAGGCGGCGCCGGACGTCAGGAGCCCCGACGAGCTGCACGACGTGTTGCTGTCGCTGGTCGTCGCCGGGGCGCGAGACGAGTGGTCTGAGGACTTCGCGGCGCTGGTGGCCGAGCGCCGCGCGTTCGAGGTGCGCGGCCCCACGACCGATCCGCTGTGGGCGGCCACGGAGCGCCGCGGCGAGCTCGAGGCCCTGTTCCCCGATGTGGCTTTCGTCCCCGACCATCCCCTGCCTGCCAGCCTGGTGGACCGCGGCGCAAGCGACGCGGACGAGGCCGAGGTCGCGGCCGTCCAGGGCCACCTGGAGATCGCGGGACCCCTCAGCGAAGCCGAGCTCGCCCACGCCACGGGCATCTCGCCCTCGGCGGTGAAGATCGCGCTCGAGGCGCTGCGCGCGCGTGGCTTCGCGGTCGCCGGGGCCTTCGAGGAGGGCCGGGGCGAGCAGTGGTGTGCGCGGCGGCTGCTGGCGCGCATCCATAGCTACACGCGCGAGCGCCGGCGTGCCCAGATCCGCCCGGTGAGCGAAGCAGAGTGGCAGGACTTCTTGCGCTCGTGGTGGCATCTCGAGCCCGGCATGCAGGTCTTCGGGCGCGGCGGGCTGGCCAAGGTGATCGAACAGCTCCAGGGGTCCGAGTGGCCGGCAGGCGAATGGGAGCGGCTGCTGGCCGAGCGGGTCCACGCCTATCGCCCCGAGTGGCTTGACGAGTTGTGTCTGTCCGGGGAGGTCGTGTGGGGGCGGCTATCGCTGCTCGAGCGCGCCGCCGAGCCGGAAGGCGGAGAGCGCGAGGAAGCGGCCCATGAGCAGAGTGGATGGAACGGCAAGACGCCCTCGCGGCGGACGCCCATCACCTTCATGTTGCGGGAGGATCTCGATTGGCTGCTGCAGGCGCACCGCGGCAGCGCTCAGGCCGCCGAGCCCACGGCGGGGCCGGGGCATGACGTGCTTGACGCGCTTCGCAGCCGCGGCGCCCTGTTTCACGCGGAGCTTCAGGCTCGCACTGGCCGCCTTCCAGCCGAGGTCGAAGAGGGGCTGTGGGACGGGGTGGCGAGAGGGCTCATCACCGCGGACGGCTTCAACGCGATCCGCTCGCTGCTCCACGCCCGCACCCGCTTCGCCCGCCGCCAGCGCGTCTCCAGGCGGCCCGGCGCCGGAAGGCGCCGGGCGCGGGTGGCCCACGGCGTCGAAGGGCGGTGGACGCTGCTGCCGCCGGCGCCGCCGATCGAGGCGATCGAGGAGTTGGCCGAGACCGTCGCCTGGCAGCTGCTGCTCCGCTGGGGGGTCGCCTCGCGCGACGTCTACTACAAGGAGCGCTTGGCCGTGCCCTGGCGCGAGATTCTGTGGGCGCTGCGGCGGCTGGAGGCGCGCGGGTTGATCCGCGGCGGGCACTTCGTCACGGGCATGAGCGGGGAGCAGTTCGCCGCCGAGACGACGATCCCGCTATTGCGCGGCAGGCGGCGAGGCTCCGCTTCCGTGCGCCCAGTGGCGCCAGCCGCCGCGGAAGCAGCCGCCGCCCCCGCTTGAGCCACGCCGTTCGTACGCTAAGCCCCGCGCGGAGCGCCCGCGGTGTACTTGCGGCACGGCTCGTTGCGCAGGCTGGGGCACGCCGGCAGGCCGCTCGGGACGCTCACCCCTCCGACCACGGGCAGGATCAGGCTCGAGGGCATCTTCCGCGAGAACGCCACCGCCACCTTGACGGTGCCCTTCGGCTGCGTGCGGCCGAAGGACCACACGGGTTGGGTGCCGTTCGGCGCGGCGATCGTCACGCGGATGCGTGACCCCTTGCGGTACACGTGGCCCTCGAAGTAGAGCGGGATCACCAACTCGACGAAGCGCCCAGAGGGCATCGGCTGAACGGCCGAGGCGCGCATGCTCAGCACAGGTTCAAGCAGCGTGCTCTTCTGGTCGAGCATGTTGTTCGTGCCTGTCGCCAGCTTGCGCTCGTTCGCGCGCAGCCAGCCGTCCTGGACGAACGTCTCCATGCCGTCGGAGCGGACCTCGCTGACCGTCGCCTGGACGTCGACGTCGGGGGTGGACGAGCGCGCCCACACGTGAACCGCGCCGCCGCCGATGACCGTGGTGTTCTGCTTGAGCGGCGCGGATACGAACGCCACGGAATCGCCGGCCGGTTCCCGCTGCCAGTGCCATTTCCACTGCGCAGCGTCGCCCCACAGCCCGCCCGTCTCGACCGGACCCTTGAAGTCGGTCAGTGGCACCGCCTTGGCGTTCGAGGTGTACGAGCTGGTGCCGCCGTGCTTGGGCGGCCCGCCCGCGAGGGTGCCGCCGGGGCTGAAGTACCAGCGCCGGGCCTTGGTGCCGGGGATCGGGAAGCGCTTGAACGAGTGCTCGAAGGCGGGATACGGATTGCCGCGAGCCGACGTCCCCCCAGCCGGGGCGGCGCCGGCGCCGGTGTCGAACAGCACGCGGATCTGGGGCAGCTGCTCGAACTTCTTGAGCGCGGCCGAATAGGTCGGGATCTTCTGGATCGGATCGTTCGGCAGCATCACCAGGTCCGTCTTCGGCAGGCCCATCGCCGTCTGGTAGATGATCGGCGCGGCGAGCCTGGTCACGTGCGTGCCCGGATCTAGGAGCGGCGCCTCGTGGGCGACGAACAGGTCGAGGAAGTCAAGCCAGCGGTCGAACGTGTACGGGTCGAGCGAGTCGATGTGCGCGCCGTTGGTGAACGTGAACCACTTGTGCTTGGTGCCGGTGAAATGCTGGGCCAGGTCGGGGCAGTGTCCCCCGGTCTGCTCGTCCTCCCACTGGCAGGCCATGTAGACCGGCACCTTGATCTTGTGCACCAACGTGATCGGGTCGAGCGCGTTGGCGATCTTCGGGCGGTAGTGGTTGTTGGCGCGGATCTTGGCCATCAGGTTGGTGGCCTCGCCGTGCAGGTCCTGATTGCGCTTGCAGGTCGCATCGCCGTGCTCGATGCGCTTCCACGCGTACGGCTGGCTGCCGTTGTGGGGTCCGGCCGGTCGCGCCTGGTGCTGGCGCTGCTTGGCCCAAGCGACGGCGAAGCCGGTGTTGAGGATCCCGCCCGGGTAGAGCGTGGTGGCGGTCGCGTCGATCGTCGACAGCGGCGAGATCGCCTCCAGCGCAGGCGGATCGGTCTGAGCGGTGAACAGCTGGCTGATCGCCCCGTAGGAGATGCCCATCATCCCCACCTTGTGGTCGAGCACCCAGGGCTGGTGGGCGATCGTCTGAATCACGTCGTAGCCGTCGAGGTTCTGCAGGGTTTCGAAGTAGTCGTAGGCGCCGCCCGAGCAGCCCGTCCCGCGCATGTTCACATCGACCACTGCAAAGCCCATGAGGTTGGCGAGCACGGCGATGCCGTTGACCGGGCCGGATGGGTCCGCGTAGCCGTAGCCGGAGTACTCGATCAGCGTGGGAAACGGAGGCGTGTACTTGGCGGCGTGGACGCCGGCCATCGGCAACGGCAGCCCGGGCTCGCCCGCGGGATGGGTCGGCGGATGTACATCGATGGCGAGCTTGGTGCCGTCGCGCGTGGTCAGATACTGATAACCGCTGTCGTTGATCTTCTGTTTGTAGATCCCGGGGTCCCAGGGTTTGGCGGCGTCCGAGTGGACGGTGATCGGCCCCGACTCCGCGCCGCGCGGATCGAGCCGCACGCGATAGCCCCTTCCCGGCGTCACATCGCGGAACAGCAGACCGCCGAGGGCGTCGGCGCGCCCGGTCTGGAGCACGCGTCCCTTCGCGCCGATCAGGGACATGCGCGCGTGCGCTCGAAGCCCTGTCACATAGACCTGTTCAGCGCTGCCGTGGGCGCTGAACTTCGTCTTTGCGGTGCGCGGGCTCTGCGCGGGGGCACCGGCGGGGATCAGCAGCCACAGGGCCAGCATCGCTGCCGCCACGAGACTCGCCAGAGCAGCCACTCGCCCCCGATCGGTGCGCGGTTTCCGCACGCCGGTACCTTTTCACATCTTTCTGGTCCGTGCGTCACGTGACGCCGATCGCCGGCCCGTATTCCGGAAGCGCCACGCGGGTAGGAACAGCTTGATGCCTAGATCGATCTGGAACGGCAGCATCACCTTCGGGATGGTCAACGTCCCCGTGAAGCTGTATTCGGCCACCGAATCCAAGACGATTCACTTCCACGAGGTCCATCTCCGCGACGGCGCCAAGATCGAGCACCGCCGCGTCTGCTCGAAGGAGCAGGAGGAGGTCCCCTACGACCAGGTCGTCAAGGGCTATGAGGTGAGCGAGGGCCGCTATGTGGTGCTCTCCAAGGACGAGATCAAGGCCGCTGCCGGCGACCGCGGCAAGGTGATCCACCTGCGCGAGTTCGTGCGCGCGCACGAGATCGACCCCGTCTTCTACGAGCGGACCTATTACGTCGGCTCGCGCAACGATGAGGATTCGTTCCGGCTGCTGCACGAGGCGCTGCGCAAGAGCGATCGCATCGGCATCGGCCGCTTCAGCTTTCACGACCGGGAGTACCTGGTCGCCGTACGCGCCGGCGATCAGGCGCTCGTATTGCACACGCTGCGCTTTCATGACGAGGTCGTCGGGGGCGACGAGCTCGAGATCGAGGGCCGCTCGCGCAAACCGTCCAGCAAGGAGGTCGAGATGGCCGGGCAACTGGTTCAGACGCTGGCCGCGGACTTCAAGGCAACCGCCTACGCCGACACCTACAGGGACGCCGTGCTCGAGCTGATCAAGCGCAAGAGCAAGGGCGAGGAGATCGATCTGGCCGAACAGGAGGAGCCCGCGCACGGAGACGACCTGGCAGCGGCGCTCGAGGCGAGCCTCTCCGGAGCTGGGAAGTAGGTCGTGGCGCGCCCCCTGTGGAGCGGCTCGCTCAGCTTCGGCCTGGTCAATGTCCCAGTGCAGCTCACGAGCGCCGCGCGCGACCTCGACTACCACTTCCACCAGCTGCACGCCAAGGACAAGGCGCCGATCGAGCAGCGGCGCGTGTGCTCGGCGGAGGATCAGGAGGTCACCTGGGAGGAGATCGGGCACGCCTATGACCTCGACGGCCGCCAGGTCGTGGTCACCGACGAAGAGCTCGCCTCGGTACAGCCGCGAAAGACGCGCACGATCGAGATCGAGGCCTTCGTGGAACTCGCCGACGTCGACCCGATCTACTTCGAGCACCCCTATTTCCTGGTGCCGGCTGGCGAGAGCGAGGGCACGCTGCGTGCCTATCGGCTGCTAGTCGAGGTGATGGGGCGCCAGGAGCGCGTGGCGCTCGGCCGCTTCGTGATGCGCACCAAGGAGTATCTCGTGGCCGTGCGCGCGCGTGAGGGCGCGCTGGCGCTGACCACGATGCTGTTCGGCGACGAAGTGCGGCGCACCAAGGACATTCCCACCGGAGGCAAGAAGCCGTCGAAGAAACTACTCGAGGGAGCGGCGGCGATCATCGAGGAGCTGACCACCGAGTGGGATCCCGAGCGCTACCAAGACTGCTACCGCGAGCGGCTCAAACGGGTGATCGACGCCAAGCGCAAGCGCAAGGCGATCGAGGCGCCGAAGCCCGAAAAGCAGCCCGAACCCGTCACCGACCTGATGGCCGCCCTGGACGCGACGCTCGAGCACCTGCGCCAGGGAGAGGATCCGCGGGGCGCGTCTGAGCCCCCCGCGCGGGGCGATGGTCGAGGCCGGAGCGGCCGGGGTCGCAACGGCCACGCCCGAGCCGGACGGGGGCGCGGAACGGGACGCAAGCGCTCAAAGTCCTCACGCTGAGGCGCAGGCGTACCATCGGAGGTGGGCGTGTCGAAGATCTTCATCTGCTCTCGTAGCGGCCTGCTCATGCGCCTCCGCGATGCCGGCGGCTCGTGGACGGGCGAGACGGTCCTCGACGGCGTCGACGCGCAGTGCGTTGCCGCAGTCGGCCGACGGGTGCTGGTCGGGACGCGCGGGCAGGGCGCGCTCCTGAGCGCCGACGAGGGCGACACCTGGGAATCGATCGAGCTTGAGGAGCCGCAGGTCTTCTCGGTCGCGATCAGCGCCGCCGACGGAGCGCTGTACGCGGGCACGGAGCCCAGCCGGCTGTTCGCCGCGCGCGACGGCGGACCCTGGACGGAGCTCCGCGCGCTCCAGGAGATTCCCTCGCGCGACTCATGGAGCTTTCCGCCGCGGCCGTGGACCCATCACGTGCGCTGGATCGCCCCCGACCCGCACCACGCCGAGCGACTGCTGGTCGGCATCGAGCTGGGAGGGCTGATGCGCAGCGAGGACGGCGGCGCGACTTTCTCCGACCACCGCCCGGGCGCCAAGCGGGACGTGCACAACCTGGCGTGGCACCCCCGCCTTGAGGGCCGTGCGTACGAGGTGGCCGGCGACGGCGCCGCCTGGACCAGCGACGGGGGGCTGAGCTGGGACGGGGTCGACGCTGGGCGTGACCTCGGCTACTGCTGGGCGCTCGCGCTGGATCCCAACGACCCCGATCGCTGGTATCTGAGCGCCGCCTCCGGTCCGCGGGCCGCGCACAGTGGCTCAAGGGCCCAGGGGCGCCTATATCGCTGGGAGAACGGACACTGGCGACGTCTTCCGCTGCCGGACGAGACCATGCCCTACGCGCTCGCGCTGACCGATGCGGGAATGTTGGCCGGGATGGCGGACGGGCGGGTCCTGCACAGCGGGGACGATGGCCAGACCTGGACCGATACGGGCATCGCTCCCGGCCCCGTGCTGGCCATGTCGGCAACGGAGTAGGCGGGAGCGCCGCCTTGTCGCTGCGGACGGTCCTCGCGATCGTGTGGGGAGCGTTTTGGGTGATGTGGCTGCTTGCCGCCCTGGGGGCCAAGCAGGGGACTCGCCGAGGGCTGACCGCGAGGTTTCCCGGCCTCGGTGTGGCGGTCGTCGTGATCGTGCTGTTGCGCGTCTTCAAGGCCGGGACGCTCGCGATCCACAGCCAGGCATTGCAGGTGGTCGGCTGCGTCCTGCTTGGCTGCGGGCTGGGTCTCGCCGTGTGGGCGAGGATCTACCTGGGCCGCAACTGGGGCATGCCGATGACCCAGAAGGACGAGCCCGAGCTCGTGACCTCGGGGCCCTACCGGCACGTGCGCCATCCGATCTACTCGGGCATTCTGCTGGGCTTCGTGGGCACCGGACTGGCCACGAACCTGTACTGGTTCATCGGCTTTGTGGTGATCGGCGCGTACTTCATCTACAGCGCGACAGTCGAAGAGCGGCTCATGAACACTTCGTTTCCGAAGGCATACCCGGAATACCGGGCGCGGACGAAGATGCTGATCCCGTTCCTGCTCTGAACGTCCGGATCGTGCGCGGGGAGCCCGCTAAGCGGCGAACCGCTCAGCCGCGCGGGCGCGCGCCTTTGCCGCCTCGACCTCGCGATCCCGCGGCGCGGCGGTCGTGCAGAGCTCGGACAGCAGCTCCGCGGACGCGCCTGCCACAGCATCGATTGCCTTGGCGAACGCCTCCTCGTTGGCCCGAGACGGCTTGGTGAACCCGCTGATCTTGCGCACGTACTGGAGCGCCGCTGCGCGGATCTCCTCCTCCGTGGCCGGCGGGTCGAAGTTGTAGAGCGTGCGGATGTTTCGGCACATGTTCTGCACTGTAATGGGATCGCTGGGTAGAAGCAGCCTCGATGGGCTCGCTCCAGTCCGATTTCGTCAGCCTCGTCTCCGACCTCGACTACTCGCTCTTCATCGTGACCGCGGCGAGCGACGGAGAGCGGGCGGGGTGCCTGATCGGCTTCGCCTCTCAGGTCTCGATCCACCCACCCCGCTTCCTTGCCTGCCTGTCCGTCAAGAACCGGACATTCCGGCTGGCCGAGCGCTCCGACACGCTGGTCGTGCATCCCGTGCCGGAGGAGGCCGAGGAGCTGGCGCTCTTGTTCGGCGGAGAGACGGGCGACGAGGTGGACAAGTTCGCCCGCTGCGAATGGACGCCCGGACCGGGCGGCGCGCCGGTGCTCGCGCAGCTCGAGAGCTGGTTCGCCGGACGTGTGCTCGAGCGCTTCGATTTCGGCGACCACGTCGGCTTTCTGCTCGAGCCCACCGAGGTCAGCCCCGGAGAGTCACAAGAGCCGTTCACGTTTCGCCGCGGTCGTTGGATAGATCCGGGCCACGAGCCCTGACGGACGCGAGCACGGGAAGACGGCGATCGAGCGTGTAGCCCGGCTCCGCCGGGTAGACCCCGCTGACAGCCAAGGACGACCGAGGAGGATCGATGCCCGCTTCAACCCCGTTACGACCGTTGGTCGACGCGCTCGAGCAGACGAGCGCACTCGATTCGGTAGCCAAGGTCGTTGGCAAGACGGTGCGCGACCAGCTCTCGGGGGAGCCCCTGAAGGACGCGCTCAGCGGCACATGGTTCGGGCACGCCGTCCACCCGCCGCTCACCGACGTGGTCATCGGTTCGTTCCTGAGCGCGTCGCTGCTCGACCTCTTTGGCGCCGACGACAAAGCCTCCGAGCGGCTCGTCGGCATCGGCTTGGCGGCAGCCATCCCCACCGCGCTTACGGGCGTCAGCGATTGGGCGGACTCGGAGATCGCCGACGACGCCGTCCGCCGGGTCGGGCTCGTGCACGCCAGCGCCAACTCCTCGGCGCTGCTGCTCTATGCCGCCTCGCTCGTCGCGCGGCGGCGGGGCGCCCATGGGCGCGGAGCGCTGCTGTCCGCGGCCGGCACAGCGGTGATGGCCGTCGGCGGCTACCTGGGCGGCCATATGTCGTATGTACGCGGCGTCGGGCCAAACACGACGGCTTTCGATCCCGGACCCGAGGATTGGACTTCCGTGGGCAAGGCGAGCACGTTCAAGGAGGGCGAGCCGCGCGCCGCCGTCGCGCAGGACACCCCGGTCCTGATACTCAGGCGAGGGGCCGCATTTCACGCGATCCACGACCGCTGCTCACACCGCGGTTGCGCGCTCAGCGAGGGCGAGGTGGAGGGGCAGGTGGTCACGTGCGCCTGCCACGGCTCGCAGTTTGACCTCGCCGACGGGTCGCTCATCCGTGGGCCGGCCACCGTAGGGCAGCCCTCCTTTGAAGCTCGCGAGACCGAGGGGCGGCTCGAAGTGCGCCTACAGGACCGCGGGTGAGCGATTTCACCCCACCCCGCGGCCAGAGCCGCTTAAGTAGGGCACGCTTCCCGCCGATGAATAGCGGAGGCAGCCTGTGCCAAGCCCCGGCGGGGCGCAGACACGATACTCATGGGGCATGTACAACACTCGAAGAGAGGAGCGAACCGGATGAAACGCTTCGCAGTTGCGAGCGTCGGTGTGGTGGCAACGTGGCTCGCAATGGCCGTGCCGGCGCTGGCCCTGGCCAGCACCACGCAGCACAGCGTCGTCACCTTGACCGCGACCAAGTCGGGCCAGTCGAGCGGAATCAAGGCCAACATCTATAACACTGCGGCCAATCCCCCGCGCGTCAAGCAACTGGTGCTGACGTTCCCGAGTAAGACCAAGTTCAACCTCGGGTCGGTCAAGCCCTGCACGCTTACCAACAAGCAGATTCAGCAGGGCAAGAGCTGTCCGGCCAAGAGCCAGATCGGCACCGGCTCGGCGAAGGCCAAGGTGCTCGGCCAGACGGTCACCGCCAGCGCCAAGGCGTACGCATCGGGCAAGAACAGCACCGTGATCGTGGTTCACGCCTCGGCACCTGCGTCGTACACGGCGGCCATCCGCGGCACCGTGTCCGGGTCGAAGATGACGATCCCCGTGCCGAAGCTGAGCTTTGACGGGGCGCCGATCACGCTCACCCAGCTGAAGCTGACGGTGCCGAAGAAGGGGACCGGCAAGAAGGCACTGCTGACGGCGGGCACCTGCACCGGCGGCAAGTTCACAGTCACCTCGGCCTTCACGTACTACAACGGAAAGCCGGTGACGGTCAAGAGCTCCTCGCCCTGCACGGGCTGAGCGACTGACTAAGTTCTCGGAGCGGGTCGCCGGCGACGGCGGCCCGCTCCTTTTTGCGCAAACGCACCCCGCCGGCGCCCCTGCACAAGCCTGCGACAGCGCCCGTCGGAAAGCCGGCACGGCGTGCCGTGCGCGCCTCCTAGCGCCGCTTGACGACCGTGTAGTGGATCGTCTTCACGGTCTTGTTGCCGGCCAGATCCCTGGCGGTGACCGTGAACGTCTTCCGGCCCAGCGTGCGTGTATTGATGCGCGAACCAGTGAAAACCGTGCCGTTGCAGCTGGCGATGGGGGTGATCGGGGTGGTGCTGGATCCCCCCTCGGTGCAGCGGTAATCGGCCAGCACCTTCGAGCCGCGTTTGTAGTGGCCTCGGTTGCGAGGCGTGTAGATCGTTACCGTCGGCACCGCGAACTCAAACGCGCCGATGTCGCAAGCTTTGCCCTGCGGGCGGCGCACGGCCCGCTGGTCGCGCGCTGGGCAGCCCGCTCCCTTGGGCGGCCCCCTGTTGATCGCCGCGCTGCCGGGCTCGAGCGCCATCGTGTAGGTGAAGCCGCCGTAGTCGGAGAGCTTCTTCAGCTTGGGATCGCCGTGGGTGACGGCCGGGCAGGTCTTATCTCCAAACGAGAGGTCATACCCGCCATTGACGATCGGGCGTGACGGCGCGGCGCAGTTGTCGCTCATGTTCGAGGCGACAAGCGTGTTCTGGAGCGTCATGTCGTTCGTGCTCGCGCTCGAGTTCACATAGACGCCGCCCCCCTCGCCGGCGGCGCCAGCCTTGCCACCGGGCTTGCCGCCCCTGCCCCCGGCCGCGGTGCTATTGCTCGCGATGGTCGCGCTCGCCATGCGGCTGGGGCTTGAGGCGCCCGAGATCCCACCGCCGCCGCCGCCCGCTCCCCCATCGCCGCCGGTCCCCGGCTTTCCTCCAGATCCGGTGCCTTTGCGGCCACCGTTGCCGCCGGCCCCGCTGCCGTTGGCGGTGAGCGTGCTGTTGGTGACCCCTAGAGAGCCTGCGGTCGAGCCGGCATCGGTGGTGGACAAGCCTCCGCCGTTGCCCCCGCGTCCCCCGGCGCCCCCGTTGCCGCCATCGGTGTTGTTGGCGCTGCTGTTACCGCCGGCGCCGCCGTGACCGCCCGGGCCGGCGTGATTGGAGGCGATCGTGTCGCCGGCGCCGAGCACAGTCGTTCCGCCAATCACCACGTTGCCGCCGGCATTTGCGATGCCGCCGCCCGACCCGCCGGCACCTCCGTTCCCCCCGGCCGTGCCCGTCGCGCCACTGGCGCCGTCTCCGCCCAGGCCACCCGTGCCGGCGTGGTTGCCCGAGATCGTCGAGCTGGTCACGTTCACGTAGCCGCCGGCGTTGTAGATGCCACCGCCGCTGCCGCCGCTGCCGCCGTCACAGCCCGTTGCCGGGGTCGTGCTCGCGGGCGCGCCCGCGCCACCGTTGCCCGCGTGGTTGCCCGAGACCGTGACCAGGAACAGGAACAGCGAGCCGCCTTGGTTGAGGATCGCGCCACCGTTCTGCCCGACGCCGCCGACGCCGGTCCCGACCCCCAGAGCACAAACCCCCGACGTCGAGCCCGCGGCCCCATCCGGCGCATGCCCGCCGAGCATCGTCATCCCGCTGATGACCAGGGATGACTTCTTGCTCGAGATCGTCAGCAGGCGATCGTGCAGCTTGCTCGAGCCCTGGATCAGGGTCGCACCGGGCCCGCTGCCGACCATCTGCAGCAGAGGCACCTTGCTGGTCAGGTTCAGGTCGCCGCTCGAGTTGTCGTCGTTGCCCTTCGCAGGCGGGATCGTCAGCTTGTATGTGTTCGGGCCCAGCACGATTAGGTCGGAGGTCTGGTCGGCAACTCCGCAGGCGGTCTTGGTACCCGGAGAGTTGACCGTGGCGATCGCCAGACGCAGCGAGCACTTGCCGCCGGCCGAAGTCGCCAGGTCCTTGGTCGTGTTGACCTTGATCGTGGCGGCCTGAGCCGCGGCCGACGCCGTCAAAAACGAGACCAGCAACACCACCAGTCCCCGCAGCCAACGAGTTCCAACGGCGCTGAGGGTCCCCTCGCCTTTCCCCACCGGGCCAGCCTACCAGCGCATGTGCGGGTAAACGCCACCTCGAGCGGCCCCTCCGTTAGGGTTCTCGTGCCGTCACGGACCGATTGGGGGCACATGAGACCGGGTCGTCTGCAGCACATATGCGCGCTCGCGCTCGCCGCGGCGCTAGCGAGCGGGGCACTACTCGCAGCTTCGACAAATGCGGCCGGCGAGACGGCGCGCGCGGTCAGCTGGCCAACCGCCGGCTTCAATGCCATGCGCACGAACTACAACGGCCGTGAGACCGTGATCGGGCCCGCCAATGTGGGCCGTATCCATGAGCTGTGGCGAGCGCCCCTCGGGGGCGCGATGATCGCCCAGCCCGTCGAGGCCGCGGGCGTTCTGGTGCACGGCGTTCGCATGAACCTGATCTTCGAAGGCACCGAGGACGGCGGCTTCTATGCGCTTCGCGCCGATACGGGGAAGGTCGTCTGGCAGCGTGACCTTGGCTCGCTGCAGACCACCTGCCGAGATCTGCCAAACGGGGTGTTCGGGATCGGCGGAGCGGGCGCAATCGCCTTCAGCTCCAAGCACACGGGAGCGATCTACGTAGCGGGCGGTGACGGCGCCGTCTACAAGCTCAACCTTGCGACCGGGGCGGACGAGCCCGGGTGGCCGCTGTCCGGCGTGTTCGATCCCGAGCACGAGACCGTCTACGGAGGCCTCAACCTGTTCGACAAGCGGCTGTATGTCGCTGTCGCCAGCCACTGCGACGACGCCCCATACTACGGCGGCGTCGTCGAGATCAGCGTCGCGCAGCACGCGATCGCCCATCGCTTCTATCCGGCCGGCCAGCCGTCGGGAGCAATCTCGGGGGGCGGCGTTTGGGGTCCGGCGGGGGTCAGCATCGACCCCTCGAACCGACACGTGTTCGCCGCCACAGGCAACGCGCTCACCACCCCCGACAACTACCTCTATTCCGACGCGGTCGTGGACCTGTACCAGTCACTCGGCCTGGAGAGCGTCGTCCAGCCACTGATTCCCGGCACCGATGTCGACTTCGGCGCGACCCCGGTGCTCTTCAGGCCCGCGGACTGTCCCCATACGCTGCTCGCCGCGGAGAACAAGCGAGGTGTGCTCTTCGTCTATCCCGAGGGCGAGCTCAACCTCCTGCACCAGCAGCTACTGCAGGTCGCCGACGCCGCGCGCGGCGGCTTCACCGGTGATCCCGCCTGGGATCCTGTGACCGACACGCTGTATGTCGCCGACACGTCGGACTCGAACGTGGGCATCTTCAAGCACGGCTTGTTGGCGCTGAAGCCAGCGGGAAACTGCAAGCTCTCGCTCGCCTGGCAGAGGAGCGTGGGGCCGAAGGAGTCCGCCGGACTGCCGCCCCCGACGGCCGCCAACGGCGTCGTTTACTACGGCGACGGACGCGGTCACACCGAGTTTGCTCTCGACGCCGCCAACGGCCGTCGGCTGTGGCAGAGCCGCACGATCACCGGGGGCATCTTCGCTGCCGCGACGATCGTCAACGGGAAGCTGTTCGTACCGTCCTGGGACGGTTACTTGTATGCCTTCGGCTGAAGCGGCCCTCAGAACAGGCCTCGTTTATGGGCCCAGACGCAGGGAAGCCCCGCCTAAATGGCGAATCCCGAGTGACTCGCCTCTACACTGGGAGCGCTAGGTATCGGGACATGGGAATCGGAACCTCACTTTTCTTGATCGCGGCCGGCGCCATCCTCCGGTTCGCCGTGACCGCCACGATCCCGAATTTCGACCTCCAGACGGTCGGTTTGATCCTCATGATCATCGGCGCGGTGGGCTTGGTGATCTCGCTGCTGTGGCTCGCGGTGTGGTCGGATCGCCGCTCGCGACCCGCGGACGTCCCCGACCGTGACGTCCCCCCCACCCAGCGCTACCGCTACTGATCTCGGTTCGGTGCTGCAGCATCGCCGCCGCCCGCGACCTCGAGCTCGACATTGGCGATCGCTTCGCCCCTGTTGATCGCTAGGACGGTCCCGGGCAGCTGATTTCTAGCGCTGAGCTTCACGGTCACTCCCCTCCGAGCTACGGGCGGTGATCGGTGATGCGGTCAGGTCTCTGGTGCCGTGTTCGATCGTTACACAGGTCGCTTTGACGACCGCGGTCGCGCTCACCCCCGCGGCAAGGCCGAGCTCCTCAACCGAGTCGCGGGTGATCGCGGCGGTTACCAGGAACGGACCGGCCTCTAGTTCGACGAGCGCCATTACGCCGTCGGTCTCGACCGAGCGCACGACGCCAGTGAAGCGATTGCGCGCCGAGTGCGCACTGCCGGTGTGGTGGCGCTGCGGCCTGACGCTCAGCCGCTCGATTTCGGCGACCGACACACGACGGCGGTTGCGCTCGTCGCGGGTGGTCCGGATGCGACCAGCGCGGTCCCAGCGGCGCAGCGTGTCGACGCTGACCCCTAGCGCCGCTGCGGCGTCCCCAAGCAGGAGATCGTCAGCCATCTCACCGCCAAGAATACGCATGCGCGCGCGCCAACCGGTTGATGCAAATGGTCAGTTCGCCTATGCACTGCCTAGATGAAGCTACACTCGCTCTGTGCAGCACAGCTCCCTTAAACGAGCAGCACGCGGAGTGCTCGCCGGCCTCGCCGCGGTTGCGCTGCTCGCGGCGGGCTGTGGCAGCTCATCCTCCTCCCACGGCACAAAGTCGGCCAAACACAGCGGTGACGTCGACGTGCTGTCGGCCGGGTCCCTGGACACGGTCATGACCAAGTCGATCGCTCCGGCCTTCCACGCCGCAACCGGTTATACGCTCGTCAATACGTCGGCTGGGTCGAAAGCGCTGGCTGCCGACATCAAGAACAAGGTCGATCGCGCCGACGTGTTCGTCAGCGCCAGCCCCAAGATCAACGACACGCTCAAAGGCCCGAGCAACGGGAACTGGGTCTCTTGGTACGCGGCGTTCGCCAAGTCGCCGCTCGTCCTCGGGTACTACACCAAGAGCAAGTTCGTCAAGGATCTAAAGACCAAGCCTTGGTACGACGTCATCACGATGCCGGGCTTCCGCCTCGGGCGGACCAACCCGAGCCAGGATCCCGGCGGAGTGCTGGCCGCCAAGGCGCTCACGGAGACCGCCGAGTCGAAGAATCTCCCAGCCCTGAAGAAGCTTGCCACCGAGACCTCCAACGAGTACGCGGAGACCCCGGAGGAGGCGTATATCCTGAGCGGTCAGCTTGATGCCGCTTTCATGTACGAGGCCGACGCCAACTCCCAGAAGAGCCCGTTCGTGACGCTCCCCGGCGTGAACCTCTTCGGTAACTACACGGTCACGCTCCTCAACAATGCGCCGCACTCGGCCGCCGCTGAAGCGTTCATCAAGTTCCTGCTCGGTCCGACAGGACAATCGAAGATGCGGGCGGATCACTTCATCATCATCTCCCCGCCGAAGGTGACGGGCACCGGCGTGCCGAGCGGCCTGAAGAGCGTGCTCGGGTCGTGACGTTTGGCAGCAGGCTGCCGCGCCAGGTCTACTGGCTCGGCGGCCTGCTCTTCATCTACCTTGCGTACCCGCTGGGCGCCTTTCTCGTCCGCGTCGCCTCAGGACACAACGAGGGTTGGACCGTCCCGGGCCTGTGGTCGGCACTCTGGATATCGGTGGCCGCCTCGACGATCTCGCTGCTGCTGGGGGTGGTGTTTGGAATCCCGCTTGCCTACGTGCTCGCGCACCGGCGAAACTGGTTGGCGAGGGCCGTGGGGGTGGTCGTCCAGCTTCCGCTGGCGGTGCCGCCGCTGGTAAGCGGAATCCTGCTGATCTACATCGTCGGCCCGTACACGTTCCTAGGCCAGTTGTCGGGCGAGCGGCTAACCCAGACGATGTACGGGCTGGTGATCGCCCAGTCATTCGTCTCGGCGCCGTTCCTCGTCGTGGTCGCGCGGAGTGCGTTCAGGGCCGTTGACCCGTCTTTGGGCGAGGTGGCCGCCACGCTCGGGCACGGTCCGCTCGCCCGGCTCCTGCGCGTCGATGTGCCTGCCGCCTCCGACGGCCTGAGGGCCGGCATGATCCTGATGTGGCTGCGTGCCTTCGGCGAGTACGGCACCACGGTCGTCCTCGCCTACCATCCGTACAGCCTCCCCGTCTACGTCGACAACCTGTTCTCGTCGGCGCCGCTGTCCCAGGCCGAGGCGCCGAGCCTGCTCGCGTTCGCCGTCGCGGTGCTCGCAATCGCGGCGGCGCACGTCTCCCGGCTACCGCGGATGTCGCGCCTGCGGATACCCACTCCAGAGGCGCCGGTCGGGACGCCCCCGACCCCGGTCGGCTTCGATCTCGACGCCACCGCCGGGACGTTCCACCTTCGGGTGTCGCACCCGGAGGGCAGCCACCGACTGGCCGTCATCGGGCCGTCAGGCTCAGGCAAGTCGGTGACCTTACGCGCTGTCGCCGGGCTGCTCGGGCCGCGGGTGGGAACAGTCACGTACGGCGGGGAGGACATCACCCGTGTCCGGACTGACCGCCGCGGCGTCGGCTACGTACCCCAGGGGTTCGGCTTGATACCCGGCCGCACCGTCTGGCAGCAGGCAGTCTTTGGCGTGAACACGGACCCAGCCCGCGCGGCGTGGTGGCTCCAGACGCTCCACCTCGGGGACCTCTACGACCGCTATCCGGAGCAGCTGTCCGGAGGGCAGCGCCAACGAGTCAGTCTCGCTCGGGCGCTCGCCCGCGACCCCCGGATCGTCCTGCTCGACGAGCCCTTCTCGGCCCTGGACGCCCCGGTCCGCTCCGAGCTGAGGCGAGAGGTGCGCCGACTGCAGCACGAGACGGGACTATCCACCGTGTTGGTCACCCACGATTCGGAGGAAGCAGCCATGCTCGCGGACGAGATCGTGGTCATCACCGACGGGCGGGTGCTGCAGGCCGGCCCCCGCGCCACCGTGTACCGGCGGCCTGCGTCCGTTGAGGTCGGTCGGCTCCTCGGGATCGACAACCTCCTCGCGGGCTACGCCGGCGACGACGGTGCGCTAGTCACCTCCGACGGCCCAATCGAGGTTGTCACCGGCTTCCCCGCCGGCGCCAGAGTGCTTTGGCGGGCCCTACCAGAGGGGATCCGCCTCACCCCGACGGTCGGCGACGGCGCGAGGCGTCCCGGCACGGTTGAGCTAGGGACAGGGACCGTGACCGACGTCATCGACCTGGGTCGGGTGATCGAGCTGACCGTGGCCGTTGCACCTGGGCTTCAGCTGCGGGCCCGCAGCGTTGCCGACCTCGGCCTAGAGGCAGGGTCGACGTGTCGTGTCGATGTTGACGCCGACGCCGTGAGCGTGTGGGAGGTGCCCGCGCCAGCGAGCGTTGAGAACCCCTTCACCCCTCCCGCAGCGCCTCAAACACCGGAGCCCAGCGAGGAGCCTCGGCGTCGTCGGGCAGCGCAAGCGTGATCCTCGTGACCGCGTCGCCGTAGCGCCGCTTGACCTGCTCGGCGGCCTCCTCGGGGGTGCCCACGATCGCGAACGTATCCAGCATCTCGTCGCTGATCACGCTCCCCAACCGGTCCCAGGCGCCCTGCTTGGTGAGAGCGTTCAGCTCTTCCTGGAGCTTTCCCCAGCCGTGCAGCTCAAGCACCGGCCGGTAGGCGGGCGTGGAGCCATAGAAGCCGATCTGCCCGCGCACGAACTCGAGTCCGGCGGCGCGCTCCTGCTCGGAGTCGCGGGCGATCACGAAACCGGGCGCCAGCACCTCGAAGCCGTCGAGCGAGCGTCCCGCCTTGGACGCTCCCCGCTCGAGCGCCGGCACCGTCACCTCGCGCAGATAGCGCTCGGTCCCGAAGGCGTGGCAGAAGATGCCGTCGGCGACCTCGCCCGCCACCTCGGCCATCTTCGGCCCCACCGCCGCGAGTATCACCTTGGGGTTTCCGAACCGGTTGGGGCCCGGGTTGAAGAACGGCGTCATCAGGGTGTGCGTGTAGAAATCGCCCCGGAAGTCGAGCCTCTCCCCCGTCTCCCAGGCTTTCCAGATCGCCCTCAGCGCCAGGATGAACTCGCGCATGCGCGGCGCGGGATGCGACCACGGCATCGAGTAGCGGCGCTCGATGTGGGCCCGGACCTGGGACCCCAGGCCGAGCAGGAAGCGCCCCTCCGAGAGCAGCTGCAGGTCGTTGGCCTGGAGCGCGACAGTCAGCGGGTTGCGCCCGAAGGCCACCGCGATCCCGGTCCCCACGTCGATCCGCTCGGTGGCCAGGGCGGCGACCGCGTCGGCGACGAACGGGTCCGCCTGAGTCTCGGTGGTCCAGAAGCCGTCGTAGCCAAAGGCCTCGGCGCCCGCGGCCAGGCGCCCCGCCTCGGTCGCCGAGGGCACATAGCTCATCTGGTCGACCTTCATCGGCGCTCCAATCCTTCCAGACCCGTCCACAGCGCCTTCATCGCCGCGTCCAGCACCTGCTCACGACTGACGCGCGGGTGGGCATGCCACCACCGCACGAGCCCCTCGAGCGCGGCCTGCTGGAGCGCCAGGATGGCAGCCGCCACGGGGCTGTTTGGGTCAAGGCCCGCCCGCCGGGCGTCGGGCGCGAGCATCGAGGCGAGCAGCCGGCTCGCCTCGCGGTGCAGCCGGCGGTAGTCGACGGCGACATCGGGGTCGACGGGCGCGTGCTCCGGGTAGAGCAGCCGCCATGTCTCGGGCTCGCGCTCGGCGAATCTCAAAAACGCCTCGATCATCGCCCGGATGCGCCCGGCGCCGGAGGGATCGATCGAGATCGCCTCGCGCAGATGCGACAGCAGCTCGCGGTGCTTGGACTGGAGCAGCGCCACGAACAGGGCGCGCTTGGAGGGGAAGTGGTCATACAGAACCGTGCGCGTGACGCCCGCCTCCGCCGCGATCCGGCCCAGGGAGGCCCCCTCGTACCCGTGCGAGGAGAACTCCCGCAGGGCCGCATCCATCAGCAGCGCGCGCCGGGCGGTCGCAGACAGGCGCCGCTTCGGGGCTTCGGTCGCCATCTCGCTATGATAACCGACAGGGGTGTCACTTATTCCAGGAGGCCGAGAGATGCCGAACTCTGAAGCACTGATCTTCGACTCGATCCGCACGCCCCGCGGCCGGGGCAAGCACAACGGCTCGCTCTACACGGTCAAGCCGGTCGACCTCGTCGTGGGGTTGATCGACGAGCTGCTCGAGCGAAACCCGGGGCTCGACCCCGAGCGCGTCGAGGATGTCGTGCTCGGCTGCGTATCCCCCGTCGGGGACCAGGGCATGGACATCGCCAAGACGGCCGCGCTCAAGGCCGGACTCCCCGACACCGTCCCGGGCGTGCAGGTCAACCGCTTCTGCGCATCGGGCCTCGAGGCGGTCAACCTCGCCGCGCAGAAGGTCGCCTCGGGGTGGGAGGACCTGGTGCTCGCCGGCGGCGTCGAATCGATGTCCCGCGTGCCGATGGGCTCGGACGGCGGCCCCATGGCCACGGACCCCGAGACCAACTACGACACCTACTTCGTCCCCCAGGGCATCAGCGCAGACCTGATCGCGACGCTCGAGGAGTTCAGCCGCGAGGACGTCGACGCCTACGCCGCGCGCTCCCAGGAGCGCGCCGCCAAGGCATGGGAGGAGGGCAAGTTCGACGGCTCGGTCGTGCCCGTGCGCGACCTCAACGACCAGGTCGTGCTGGAGCGCGACGAACACATCCGTCCCGGCACGACGCCGGAGACGCTCGCGAGCCTCCAGCCCTCGTTCCAGGCGATCGGCGAGATGGGCGGCTTCGACGCGGTGGCCCTGCAGCGCTACCACTGGGTCGAGCAGATCGATCACGTGCACACGGCGGGCAACTCCTCCGGGATCGTCGACGGCGCGGCGCTGGTGGCGGTCGGCAACGAGCAGACGGGCGAGGAGCTGGGGCTGAAGCCGAGGGCGCGCGTGCTCGCCACGGCGCTTTCGGGAGCCGACCCGACGATCATGCTCACCGGCCCCGCGCCCGCGAGCCGCAAGGCGCTCGAGCGGGCCGGGCTCACGGTCGAGGACCTCGACCTGGTCGAGATGAACGAGGCCTTCGCGGCGGTGGTGCTGCGCTTCGTCCGCGACATGGGGCTGCAGATGGAGAAAGTCAACGTCAACGGCGGCGCGATCGCCATGGGCCACCCGCTGGGCGCGACCGGCGCCATGATCCTCGGCACGCTCGTCGACGAGCTGCACCGGACGGGTGGACGCTACGGCCTGGCGACGCTGTGCGTCGGCGGCGGCATGGGCATCGCGACCGTGGTGGAGGCGATCTAGATGGGGGCGATTGGTTTGCAACGGGTCGACGGTGGCGTCGTCGTTCTCATCATGGACGACCCCGAGCAGTCGGCCAACACGATGAATCAGCGGTTCATCGAGTCGCTGAGGGCGACGGTCGACCGGCTTGAGTCCGAGCGCGAGCAGCTCGCGGGAGTTGTAGTGACCTCGGCCAAGAAGACCTTCTTCGCCGGCGGCGATCTCCACGACCTGATCAGGGCGCGCAAGCAGGACGCCGAGGAGATCGCGCAGATGGTGCGCGACATCAAGGCGCAGCTACGCAGGCTGGAGACGCTCGGCAAGCCGGTGGTGGCCGCGATCAACGGCGCCGCGCTCGGTGGGGGGCTCGAGATCTGCCTCGCCTGCCACTACCGCGTGGTCGTCGACGACCCGAGCGCGGTCGTGGGCTTCCCCGAGGTCCAGCTCGGCCTGCTCCCCGGCGCCGGCGGCGTGGTCCGCACGGTCAGGCTCCTGGGGATCCTCGACGCGCTCATGCAGGCGCTGCTCCAGGGCCAGCGCCACCGTCCCGCCAAGGCCAAGGAGCTCGGCCTGGTCGACGAGATCGTCCCCACCCGGGATGACCTGCTCCCGGCGGCCAAGCGCTTCATCGCCGAGCATCCCGAATCGGTCCAGCGCTGGGATCAGCCCGGCTACAAGATCCCCGGCGGCACCCCCGCCAACCCCAAGCTGGCGATGAACCTGCCCGCCTTCCCCGCCAACCTGCGCAAGCAGATCAAGGGCGCAAATTACCCCGCGCCGCACCATATCCTCGCGGCTGCGGTGGAGTCAGCCGAGGTCGACCTCGATCCCGCTTTCGAGATCGAGGGCCGCTACTTCGTCGACCTCGTCACCGGCCAGGTGGCCAAGAACATGATCCAGGCGTTCTTCTTCGACATGCAGCGCGTCACCGGCGACCGCGGCCGACCCGCGGAGATCGAGCCGTGGCAGGCGCGCAAGGTCGTCGTCCTCGGCGCCGGCATGATGGGGGCGGCGATCGCCTACGTGTGCGCGCGGGCGGGGATCGAGGTGGTGCTCAAGGACGTCTCGCTGGAGGCGGCGGAGCGCGGCAAGGGCTACTCGGAGAAGCTCGTCGCGAAGGCCGTCGAGCGTGGCCGCTCGACGCCCGAGCAGGGCGAGGAGCTGCTCGGCCGCATCCACCCGACCGACCAACCGGAGGACGCGGCCGGATGCGATCTGATGATCGAGGCGGTGTTCGAGGACCCCTCGCTGAAACAGCGGGTCTACGGCGAGACCGTGCCGCAGCTCGACCCGCACGCGCTGCTCGGCTCCAACACCTCGACGCTGCCGATCACCGAACTGGCCGAGGCCGTCTCGCGTCCGGAGGACTTCATCGGGCTGCACTTCTTCAGCCCCGTGGACAAGATGCCGCTGCTCGAGATCATCAAGGGACGCGAGACATCGGAGCGCGCGCTCTACCGAGCGCTCGACGTCGCCAAGCAGATCAAGAAGACGCCGATCGTCGTCAACGACAGCCGCGGCTTCTTCACCAGCCGGGTGATCGGGACGTTCATCAACGAGGGCATCGGCATGCTGCTCGAGGGCGTGCCCGCAGCCACGATCGAGCAGGCCTCCTCGCAGGCAGGCTACCCGGCGCCGGTGCTGCAGCTCTCCGACGAGCTCAACATGAAGCTGATGCGCAAGATCCGCGACGCCTCGAAGTCGGCGGCGCAGGCGAGCTCGAGCGGGTGGGACGCCCACCCCGCCGAGCAGGTGATCGACCGCATGCTCGACGAGTTCGACCGGCCCGGCCGACTCGAGGGGCGCGGGTTCTACGAATACGCGGACAACAAGCGCACCGGGCTGTGGTCGGGGCTGCGGGAGGCATTCCCGCCCGTGGGGGACCCCGCGGACGCCGACCTGCGCGAGCTCGAGGAGCGGATGCTGTTCGCGGAAGCACTCGAGTCGGTCAAGTGCCTGGACGAGGGCGTGATCGAGTCGGTCGCGGACGCCAACATCGGCTCGATCCTCGGCATCGGCTTCCCCGGCTGGACGGGCGGCGTGCTCCAGTACATCAACGGCTACGAGCACCCGGCGCACGGCCACGGGCCGACAGCGTTCGTGGCGCGGGCGCGTGAGCTCGCGCAGCGCCACGGCGAGCGCTTCGAGCCGCCGGCCTCGCTGGTTCAGAAGAGCGAGCGCGGCGAGACGTACGCGGACGCGGAAGAGCCCGTCGCGGTGGCATAGTCTGGGGCGCCACATGACCGCTACCACGCCCGAGTTCGCCGCCGAGCTGCCGCTCGTCCCGACCGACGAGGAGCGCGCGATCCGCGCGGCCGTGCAGGGCATCTGCGCGGGCTTCGGCGAGCGCTACGCACGCGAGTGCTTCGAGCGCTCGGAGCCGCCGCACGAGCTGTGGCAGGCGCTGTCGGAGAAGGGCTTCGTCGGCGCCAACATCCCCGAGGAGTGGGGCGGCGGCGGCATGGGCATGAGCGGCCTGATCTGGGTCGCCGAGGAATGCGGGGCGGCGGGCGTGCAGCTCTTGATGCTGGTGATCTCGCCCGCCATCACCGGGTCGATCCTGATGCGCCACGGGACCGAGGAGCAGAAGGAGCGCTGGCTGCGAGGCATCGCCGCGGGCACGGAGCGGGTCGCGTTCGCGATCACCGAGCCCGACGCCGGCACCAATTCCCACAACCTGCGCACCGAGTTGCGGCAGCCGGACGGCGCCCGGCCCGCGCGAAAAGGCGAGCCCGGATGGCGAGCGCGCGGCCGCCGAGCGGGCGATCGCTACCTCCTGTCGGGCCAGAAGGTGTTCATCTCGGCGGTCGAGGATGCAACCGCCGCGCTCGTGGTGGCCCGCCTGCGCGGCGCGGACGGGGCGCTGGGGCCGCCCTGCATGTGCATGGTCGACGCCGATGCGCCCGGCTTCACGCGCGATGTGATCGCGATGCCGTTCATGGGCCCGGACAGGCAGTGGCAGCTGTTCTTCGAAGGCGTGGAGGTGCCGGCGGACCGTCTGATCGGCGGAGAGCAGGGAGGCCTGGCGGCCGTGTTCGCCGGGCTCAACCCCGAGCGCATGATCCTGGCCGCGTTCGCCACCGGCACGGGCCGTCGAGCGCTCGAAAAGGCCAGCGCGTACGCGCGCGAGCGCCAGGTCTGGAGCGTGCCGATCGGCGCCCACCAGGGGGTCAGCCACCCCCTGGCCAAGGCCAAGATCGAGCTCGAGTTGGCGCGCCTCATGACCCAGAAGGCGGCCGCCCTACACGACAGCGGCGCCCCCGGCAGCGGCGAGGCCGCCAACTTCGCCAAGTACGCGTCCGCCGAGGCGGGAATCCACTGCGTCGACGCGGCGCTCCAGGCTCACGGCGGCAACGGCTTCACACTCGAGTACGGCGTATCCGAGTTGTGGTGGAGCGCCCGGCTGCTGCGCACGGCGCCGGTGACCGCGGAGATGATTCTCAACTACGTGGCACAACACTCGCTGGGGTTGCCCAAGTCGTACTGAGACCCGTCTCGCTTGACCCCGTTCCGGGCGACTGGTAGCAATACGCGTGCGCCGGGGCGCGGGGGCACGCGACACGCTAAGAAAGACAGGGGACAGATGCATATAGGTAGCCGGCGTTCAATCACGCGCGTCCGGTCGTGGACCGCGGTGGCGGCGGTCGGGCTCGCGCTGATCGCCTCGATCATGCTCGCGAGCCCCGCTTCCTCGCAGCGCGCTCCCGCGGGCCGTTCGGTCACCTCGCGCGAGAACACCTGGGTCAATTACACGCTGGCCCACCTGACGACCGCCGAGAAGGTAGGCCAGCTCTTTGAGGTAAATGGGTACGGCCAGAGTGTCAACGATCCAGACCCGGCGATGGTGAAACTCAACCAGCAGTACTAAGGCGTGAACACCATCGCGCAGCTGATCCGCAAGTATCACGTCGGCGGGATCATCTACTTCAACTGGACCAACAACCTCCAGAATCCGACCCAGACGCTTCAGCTGTCCAACGGGATCCAGCGGGTGGCGATGCACAGTAACCCCGCCGTACCGATGGTGATCTCGACCGACCAGGAGCAGGGTGAGGTGCTGCGGATCGGACCGCCAGCGACGGTCTTCCCGGGCAACATGGCGCTCGGCGCGACCCGCAGCGCGAGCTTTGCCCAGCGCGCCGCGCGCATCACTGGCGTCGAGCTGCGCGCGATGGGCATCAACATCGACAACGCTCCCGTGCTCGACGTCAATGTCCAGCCTTTGAATCAGGCAGACGGGATCCGGGCGTACGGCGACCGGGTCGGATTGGTCTCGAAGCTCGGCGTCGCGCAGGTCAACGGCTACCAGACGCAGCAGGACACCACCGGCGTCGGCGCGACCGCGAAGCACTGGCCGGGATTCGGCGACTCCAAGATCAACAGCGATACCGGCATCGCCCGCTCGCCACAGACCCTGGCCCAGGTCATGCGGACCAACGTCCCCTCCTTCCGCGCGGCGATGAGTGCCGGCATCGACCGCATCATGGTCACCCCCGCGCAGATCGCGTCTGCGGTGCGGCGGCGCAGCAGAACGACCTCGTCGTCGTCTCGACCTTTAACGCCTGGGGCGCGAGCGGGCAAATTAACCTCGTCAACGCGCTGGTGCAGACGGGGAAGCCGGTGATCGTCGCCGCCGTTGGCACTCCGTACGACATCGCGTACTTCCCGAGCGTCTCGACCTTCATCACCAGCTACGACTACCAACCGGTGTCGTTGGGGCCGCTCGTGGACGTCATGTTCGGCGTGCGCAAGCCGGCCGGCAAGCTGCCGGTGACGATCCGCAAACCGGCGCCCTCGAAGCAGGTGCTGTACCCGTTTGGGTACGGCCTGCGGCTGAGGTAGAGCTCCTCCGCTGTCCCGGGCGGAACATGTTCCGCCCGGGGCCGGCGCACATGTGCGCCGGCCTAGGGGTCGCGCATGCGCGACCCCAGGGCGCGCCGCATGCGGCGCGCCCACGCACTATACTTTCTGAAGCGTGAGGACATTTCGGAGGCTGCTGCACTTTCTGCACCCCTATCGCAAAGGGGTGACGGTCTCCTTCCTCCTCGCCTCGGGCGCGATGGGCATGACGGTCCTGATCCCCCTGCTCACGGGGCAGGCGATCAACTCGATCCGCGCTCATCACCGCTCGCAGCTGACCATGTGGGTCGTGCTGATCGTGGTCGCGGGCCTCGGGCGCCTCGTTTTGAGCGTCTTTCGCCGCCTGATCGCGGGCCGCGTCTCGCTCGGCGTCGAGCTCGACCTCCGCAACCGTCTCTACGAGCAGCTGCAGCGGCTCGAGCTCTCCTTCTTCGACCGTCAGCAGACGGGCCAGCTGATGTCGCGCGTGACAGTCGACCTGCAGTCGGTGCGCTTCTTCCTCGGCTACGGGCTGATCTTCATCGGCCAGTCGGCGATGACGATCCTGTTCTCCGCGGTGGCGATGTTCGCGCTGCGGCCCGAGCTGGCGGCGCTCTCGCTCGCGCCGGTGCCCTTCGTGGTGGTGATCGCCTCGAGCTACGGGCGTCGCTCGCGGCCGGCGCTCCAGGAGGCCCAGCAGCGGATCGCCGAGCTCACGGCCGAGGCGGAAGAGAACGTCTCCGGGGTGCGCGTGGTCAAGGCCTTCGCCCAGGAGCGGCGCCAGCTCGACCGCTTCAGTCACTCGGTCACGCGCGTCTTCGATCAGCAGATGTTCGCCACCCGCATCCAGGCCCGCTTCGGGCCCACGATCAGCTTCCTGCCCAACCTGGGGCTCGCCGCGATCCTGCTCGTCGGCGGCCGCGAGGTCGAGGGCGGCAGCCTCAGCCTCGGCGCCTTCACCGCCTTCTACGCCTATCTGCTGATGCTGATCTCCCCCATGCGCACGCTCGGCTACATGCTCTCGGCGGCGCAGCGCGCGACCGCCTCCGGGGCGCGCATCTTCCAGATCCTCGACCGCTCCGTCAAGATGACCGCCCCCGCTGACGCGCCGCCCCTGCCCGAGGGCTCGGGCCACGTGTCGTTCTCGAACGTGGGCCTGACCTTCGCAGGCGCCTCGCAACCCGCGCTCGAGGACATCAACCTCGATGTGCCGGCGGGGCGCACGGTCGCGCTGGTGGGCGCGATGGGGTCGGGTAAGAGCGCGCTGGTGTCGCTGCTGCCGCGCCTGTACGACGCCACCCGCGGCAGCGTCAAGATCGACGGAGCCGACGTGCGTTTGGTCGATCCGCAAGCGCTGCGCAGCCAGATTGCGATCGCCGCCGACGACCCCTTCCTGTTCTCGGCTACCGTGCACGAGAACATCGCCTACGCCCGGCCCGAGGCCACGCGCGCGGAGGTCGAAGAGGCCGCCCGCGCCGCGCAGGCCGACGGCTTCATCGACGCGCTGCCAGATGGCTATGACACGCTCATCGGCGAGCGCGGCCTGACCCTCTCCGGCGGCCAGCGCCAGCGGCTGGGGATCGCGCGCGCGATCGTGGCGAACCCGCGCGTCCTGATTCTCGACGACGCCACCTCGTCCGTGGATGCCTCCACCGAGAGCAGGCTCAAGGCAGCGCTGCAGGGAGTGATGCGGGGCCGCACCACGTTCGTGATCGCGCACCGGTCCTCCACGATCGCGCTGGCCGACGAAATCGTGGTGCTCGAGGATGGGCGCATCGCCGCGCAGGGGAGCCACGACGAGCTGCTCGAGCGCTCGGCGCTGTACCGCGAGATCGTCGAGAAGGGCATGCCGGACCAGGTCTTCCTGACCGAGAAGGAAGCCGAGGCGGTGGGGCTGTGAGAACGCGGTTTGGAGCACTGCGCGCGCGGCTGGCCCTCACCTCGGGCCGCGGCCGCAAGATCCGGGGTCTCGCCGAACTGCTCGCGCCGTATCGCTGGCGCGTCGCCGCGATGCTGCTCTCGTTGGTGGCGGCTACCGCGGCCGCGCTGGCCCCCGCGCCGCTGGCCAAGCTCGCGATCGACAACGGCATCCAACGCCACGACACCGGCACGCTCGATCTGATCGTGATCGCGTTCCTGGCCTCGGCCGTGGTGTACGCCGTGTGTTACTACGCGCAGACCTACCTGGTCGGCTGGGTGGGCCAGCGGGCGCTCCAGGATCTGCGCATCAAGCTGTTCGCGCACCTGCAGCGGCTGTCGATCGGCTTCTACTCGCGCAACCGCGCAGGCGTCGTGATCTCGCGGCTCACGAACGACGTCGAGGCGCTCGACCAGCTGGTCGAGGACGGCATGGCGACGCTGTTCCAATCGGGGCTCACGCTGCTCGGCGTGCTGGGGATCCTGATCGTGCTCGACTGGCACCTGGCGCTGTTGACGTTCGTGGCGCTGCCGCTGCTGGCGGTGGGGGCGCTGCTGTTCCGCATCGCCTCGGCCGACGCGTACCGCATCACGCGCGAGCGGATCGCGGCCATCACCGGCTACCTACAGGAGACCCTGTCGGGGATCAGGGTGGTGCGCGCGTTCGCCCAGGAGCGGCGCCACATTCGCGAGTTCGGGCGCCTGAACGAGGACAACCGCGCGGCCAACATGAGGACCGTCAACCTCAATGCCGCCTACTTCCCGGGCGTCGAGCTCCTGTCCGCGCTGGTCACGGGGGAGATCCTGATCATCGGCGGGATCGAGGCGATCACGGGCCACACCTCCACCGGCGTGGTGTTCGCCTTCATCGCGGCCCTGAACAACTTCTTCGACCCGATTCAGCAGCTGTCCCAGCTCTACACCACCTATCAGTCGGGCATGGCGGCGCTGGACAAGATCTTCGAGCTGCTCGACGAGCAGCCCGAGCTCGTCGACGCGCCCGACGCCGTCTCGCTGGGCCGCCTGCGGGGCGAGCTGCGCTTCGAGCACGTCTCCTTCAAATACGGCTCTGGCGCGGATCAGGCCTGGGCGCTCTCCGACCTCGACCTGGTGATCCCGCCTGGGCACACGGTCGCGCTGGTGGGAGAGACGGGCGCCGGCAAGTCGACCTTCGCCAAGCTCGTCGCGCGCTTCTACGACCCGAGCTCGGGGCGCGTGCTGATCGACGGCCACGACCTGCGCTCGGTCACCGCTCATTCGCTGCGCTCGCAGATGGGGATCGTGCCGCAGGAGGGCTTCTTGTTCTCGGGCACCGTGCGCGACAACATCGCCTTCGCGAAGCCGTCGGCGAGCGAGCAAGAGGTGATCGCGGCCGCGCGCGCGGTCGGCGCCGAGGACTTCATTCGGGGATTGCCCGAGGGCTTGGAGACCGAGGTCGGCGAGCGCGGCGTGCAGCTCTCGGCGGGGCAGCGGCAGCTGATCGCGTTCGCGCGCGCGCTGGTCGCGGACCCGCGCATCCTGGTGCTCGACGAGGCTACCTCCAACGTCGACGTGCACACCGAGGGGCTGATCGAGCGTGGGCTCAGGCGGCTGCTCGCGGGCCGCACAGCGATCGTGATCGCGCACCGGCTCTCGACGATCCGCGGCGCCTCGACGATCATCGTGCTGGACCACGGCCGCATCGTCGAGCAGGGCACGCACGAGGAGCTGCTCGACCTCGGCGGCCGCTACTGGGAGCTCTATCAGGACTGGGAGGGGCGGGCCGCCGCGTAGGCTTCCGGCCATGAGCACCGAGCGGGTCCGCGTCGAGGTCGCCGATCACGTGGCGGTGGTGACGCTGGCGCGCCCCGAGAAGCACAATGCGCTCGACGTGGCGATGTTCGAGGCGATCGGGGATGTGCTCGAGCGGCTCGCCCACGAGCGCGGCGTGCGGGCCGTCGTCCTGCACGGCGAGGGGCCGAGCTTCTGCTCCGGGCTTGACGTTGTCAGTGTGATGTCGGCCGGCGAGGGCCTCCAGGGCTTGATCGAGCGACTCCGCGAGGATCCCCCGAACTGGTTCCAGCGCGTCGCCTTCGGCTGGACGAAGCTGCCGATGCCGGTGATCGCGGCCGTGCACGGCACCTGCTTCGGGGGCGGGCTCCAGATCGCGCTCGCCGCCGACATCCGCATCGCCGCCCCCGACGCGCGCCTGTCGGTGATGGAGGGCAAGTGGGGGCTCGTGCCGGACATGTCGATCAGCCGCACCCTGCCCCGGCTGGTGCGCATCGACGTGGCCAAGGAGCTCACTTACACCGGGCGCGTCCTGAGCGCGGCCGAGGCGCTGCAGCTCGGCCTCGTGACCTGGGTCGCCGGCGATCCGCTCGCCGCGGCCCGCAGGCTCGCCGGCGAGATCGCCTCGCGCTCCCCCGACGCGGTCCGCGCCGCCAAGCGGCTCTACGACCAGTCGTGGACCGCGCCGGCCGAGCGGTCGCTGGCGCTCGAGGCAGAGCTTCAGCGAGCGCTGATCGGCTCCCCTAACCAGCTCGCCGCGGTCCAGGCGGGCTTCACCAGGCAGCCGGCGGAGTTCGTCGATTCGTAGCTCGGGGCAAACGCTCCATCGGGCGGCGTGCGTGGTCGGACGACCTATACGCTCGGGGACAGGTCACGCGACTTTCTTCCGGCCGGCGTTGCGACCTCCCCACGTGTCCGTCTGGCTATGACAGTTCGGACAGAGAAACCGTAGATTCTCGAGGCGGCTGTCGAGCCCGTCGCCATTGACGTGGTGCAGCTCAAGCGAAATGGGCCGCCCACGCCACTCCGCAATCCCACACCGCTCGCAGCAGAGATCTTTCAGCCCGGAGGCAACAAGCCGAAGCTTGACGTGAGTTCGGTTGCGACGCTTTCCGGCGACAAGAATGGACTCGAGCGGTATGGCGCGCGGCCGAGGCTTGATTATGCCCCGGCGAATGGCATCTCCCCATGCGTGACGACTACAACCGAAATGCTTGAGGCAGGCGGTCATCGAGTTGCCGGCCTCGTAGTAGGCGCGTATCTCGTCCCAGTCGTACCGTCGAGCAAAGTCCTCTTTTGGTGGGACGCCAAGGATGCGCAGATGAAAACAAACCGCCGGCTTCGATACACCGAGCGCTGCTGCAATTTGGGTCACCGACATGCCTTGGGCATGAAGGGCTGCCACGGCGCCACGCGTCACGCCCGCGGGTTGTGTGGGTCCGCGACGAGAATTAGATGCATTAGCCACGTACATATGTTCGCATGCGCGTCGGACGGGAATCCGATCCGCGCCGTTAGACTGAAGGGCCCGGTCGGCTTGACGCTCGGCGCTGAGCACACCGATCCGTTGCGGGGTAGTCCAGCGGCAGTGACGCCCGGCTCTGGACCGGGAGACGAAGGTTCGAGTCCTTCCCCCGCAGCTGCAGTTAGTCAGGGTTAGAACGGGGGTGAGCTAGGCTCCGCCGGCATGCGTGTGCTTGGCCTGCCGCTCGATTCACCTCAGGCGCTCGCGAGCCGCGCGCTGTCTGACCTCGGGGCCGTCGCGCGCATGGCCCGCGTCGCGCCTGGGCAGCTCGCGCGCATCCTCGAGCTCGGCGAGGAAATCGCTGAGATTGGGCGCGGTGTGTTGGCGGTTGCCCAACGCCTCGACCGGCGGGCAGAGGCGGCACTTGCGCTCGGAGAGCGGCTCGACGACCATGCCGCCGAGTTGCTCAAGCTCGGTCGCAAGATGGAGAAGCTGGGCAGGCGGGTCGACAAACGGGGCGCCGAGATCATCGAGAGCGGGGATGAGCTTGTGGTCAGCGCCGCGCGGGTCACGGAGACGGGCGCCGAGCTGATCAGGATGTTGCCGACGCTGGACCGAGCGCTGGAGATGGCCAGTCCGCTCGAGGGGGCGATCGATCGCTTTGGCCGCCTGGTCGACAGGCTGCCTGGCGGCCAGGCGCGCCGCCCGGTGTCGCAGGTTGAGGCGGCGGCGTCCGAGGTGCACGTTGCGCCGCAGGTTCCGGCCTCAGGTCTCGGCTCAGAGGCGCCGGCACCGGATGTGGCACCGGAGCGACCAGACCGCTGACTCCTTTGAGCCACTTGCGCCCGCACCGTGCTCCACGGGTAATGTCCCGTTGACGGAGCGGTAGTGGCGTGGGCCCGACAGCGGATGTCATCAGCATCATCGATGCCGACCCCGACCTCGCGGGTCTGATCAACGAGGCCGACCGGGAGCGTGCACGCCGGGAGGCTCTGACCCGGGTGAATCACCTGTCGGTCGGTGCCTGGGAGGCCGCGACCGCGATCCAGCCCGACATTCACCACCGTGGGTTTCTGGTGATCGATGGCCTCATCTCTCGGCAGGTCAATGTGCTCGACCGCCACTGCGTGGAGTTGTTGGGAATGGGAGACGTGCTGCGGCCCTGGAGCTGGGATGAGGAGGGCTCTCATGTGCACGCTGAGGTGGGATGGAAGGTGCTCGAGCCGACCCGTCTGGCGGTGCTAGACGGCGGCCTCGTGAGACGGATGACCCCATGGCCGCAGCTGGGGGTCGAGCTCTTCGCGCGCGGCACGCGACGCGCTCACTCCCTGGCGATCGCGCTGGCAATCGCACACCATCCGCGCGTCGACGACCGCCTGCTGTTGACGCTGTGGCACCTGGCTGAGCGGTGGGGGCGGGTGCGTCCGGAAGGAATCATGGTCCCTCTGCCCCTCTCCCATCAACGACTCGCGGACCTGGTCGGCGCGCACCGGCCTTCGGTTACCGCCGCGATGGGCGAGCTGGTGCGCTCCCAGGCAGTCAGCCGGGACGGCGAGGGCAGGTGGCTCCTGCATGGGTCGCCGCCACCCGCCCTCCGCCACCATCGTCTGACGGCCGTGATGACCTAACGGCAAGGTCGGCCGGCCCGGGCAAGGCTCGGCCGGCTGAAGCGATCGCCCGAGGGCGATCAACGGTGCGACAGCCGGTTCGGCCGGGATTGCGCCGAACCGGCTTTTCGCTTGCGGCTCGTTCAGGCCAGGCTGCGACGACCAGCGAAGAAGACCACCAGCGCGAGGATCGCGATCAGAAACAGCAGCGGGTGGACCAAGATGCCGCCCACCACGGCGAGGACCAGCAGTAGTAGAGCCAACGCGATGAGCATGAATTACCTCCGGTGGAGTGACTTTTCACAAATATCCCCGGTGGAGGTGGCAGGTGACCGACGCCGGTAGCGGTCCGGACGTATGGATGAAGACATCGCGGCTCCCCCGTGGGAGGTAGGGCGGCGCCTGTAGCGGCCGAGGCGGCGCCTGTAGCGGCCGGGGCGGCGCCTGTAGCAGCCGTCTCTACGAATTCTCTACGCGCGCGGGCCCACATTTAGCGCGATCTTGACACCGCGGCTTCTAGCTTCGGAAACAAGCAATGAGATTGATCGACGGCAGTCGGCGCGGGGGCGGCGACGCCCTCCAAAATGGCGATTCGAGTCGCCCGGGATCCGCGGTGCAGGAAGCCGCGGACGGAAACGGCGCGGTCGCAGTAGAGGTACCGGCGCCCGCCTCTGGCAAGCCGCGGAGCCTCAACGAGGCTGCGCACAAGCTGGGGGATTGGCCTTCGTCTCCCGAGCAGGACGGACGGAAGGCGGCCGTAGGCAAGCTCAGGTTCGGCGGCGACGATAACCAGGATGTCCTCGCCCACGCCGGCCGGCTGGCGCTGGGGCTGGGCGCCCTCGGAGTCGTCTTCGGCGATATCGGTACCAGCCCTCTCTACACCGAGCAGGTGATCTTCACCTCGGACAGGGCCGCAGCCCACGCCACGGTCGCGGGCGTATACGGGATCGTGTCACTGATCTTCTGGGCGCTGATGATCGTGGTCACGATCAAGTACGCCGGGATCATCATGCGCGCCCATAACCGCGGCGACGGAGGCATCATGGCGCTGACCGCGCTGGTCCAGAGGCGCCGCGTGATGCGCTCCGCGCTGCTGATAATGCTGGGGATCTTTGGCGCTTCGCTGTTCTTCGGCGACGGCATGATCACCCCCGCGATCTCCGTGCTGTCGGCGGTCCAGGGCCTCAACGTGGCCACGCCAAGCCTCGCTCACCTCGTTGTGCCGATCTCGCTCGGCATCCTCGTCGGCCTATTCCTCATACAGCGTCGCGGTACGGGCGCGGTGGGCTGGTTGTTCGGCCCCGTACTGCTGTTGTGGTTCGCCGCCCTGGCGGTCCTCGGCGCGCGCGAGGTGATCCCGCATCCGGGAGTGCTCGCGGCGCTCTCGCCGGTATGGGGGGCCCGCTTCATGATTGACCACGGCGTGGCGGCATTCCTGACGCTCGGCGGCGTCGTCCTGGCGATCACCGGGGCGGAGGCGCTGTACGCCGACCGGGGGCATTTCGGAGCCGCGCCGATCCGCCTGGCCTGGTTTGCCGTCGTCTTCCCGGGCGTGCTGCTCTCATATCTCGGACAGGCCGCGTTAATCCTCCAGCACCCCCAGATCGTGCGCGGTTCGAACTTCAACCCGTTCTTCCAGCTAGTCCCCTCGTGGGGCCGCCTGGGGATGGTGATCCTCGCAAGCGCGGCGACGATCATCGCGTCGCAAGCCGTGATCTCGGGCTCGTTCTCCGTAGCCAGGCAGGCGATGCAACTCGGTTTCCTGCCACGTCTGCGGATCAGGCACACCTCAAAGCTCGAGGGCCGGATCTACGTGCCGGTGGTCAACTGGACGCTGGCGATCGGGGTGGTTGTCCTGATCGTGGTCTTTCAGTCGTCCAACAGGCTCGCCGACATGTACGGGGTGGCGGTCACGGGCACGTTCGTGCTCAACACGCTGCTCTTCCTGGCCATCGCCCGCTCCCTGTGGCACCTGGCGAAGTGGAAGCTGGTACTGATGGGAGCGCTGTTCCTGGTCGCTGAACTGGCGCTGTTCAGCTCGAACCTGGCCAAAATCACCCACGGCGCGTGGTTGCCCTTGGTGGTCGGTCTGCTGATCTCGATCGCGATGCTGACCTGGCGTCGCGGACGGACGATCGTGACCCGTAACCGAACTGCCGAGGAGGGTTCCCTGCAGCAGTTCCTGGTCGAGGTCACGCACATGGAGCCGCCAATCGTGCGGGTGCCGGGCACAGGCGTGTTTCTGAGCCCCGGCAAAGAAACGACTCCGCTCGCGCTACGGGCGGAGGTCGAGCACAATCACGCGCTCCAGGAACGGATCGTGATCGTCTCGCTGGACTCGGTCCACATTCCCCACGTGAGCCCGCCCGACCGATTCGCGGTGGACGTGCTCGGCGGCGGCCGCTGCAAGGTGATGCACGTGACGGTCAGAGTGGGCTATCAGGACAGGCTCCACGTCCCGGAGGCGCTCGCGCAGGCACGGAAGCGTGGACTGCTGCCGCGCAACCTGGACCTGGAGCACGCTTCCTACTTCCTCTCTCGCATCACGCTCAGCGAGGGCCCCGATAGCTCCATGCCCTCATGGCGCAAGCGGCTGTTCCTGGCGATGGCGCGCAACGCTGCAAGCCCGATCGAGCATTTCGGGCTGCCGCGGGAACGGACCGTGGAGATGGGCTCGCAGATAGAAGTGTGAGCACCCCTCGCGGCTAGCTGGAAGGGGGTCGCGCCTGTCATCGTGGCGCGCCTGCCATCGTGGCGCGTCGAGAAGCGCGCCGCGGCGCCCCTGACCTCAGTGTTGACACTGCTGCGCCTTCGTTCCGCCCGGGGGAAACAGCTGCACGATGCCGAGGGTCGCGAAATGCGCCTTCAGATTTCCGCCGAGCGTCCCCGATGAGCAATGAGCGCCCTTAGGCGTCCCGGCGTACGTAGCGGTCCCGTGGAACGGACCCCGGCCGGTAAGCGTGCCGGTAGATAGATCATGCGCGTAGGTGTAATCGGCGTTCGGAAGGGGGCCGGCGCTAAGGAAGTAGATGAAGAGCCAGGTGGAACCGGGAATCGGGGCGTGAGAGATAACCGTCGCTCCTTCCAAGACGCCCCCCTTCTTGGGCCTAAGCGCATAAACGCCGGCCACGCGACCCGAGCCACGCGCGGTGGCCAACTCCACGCCATGAACAACATGGTGCGGGGGTGGAGGTGGTGGGCAGTTCTGGTTGCGCGGGAGCTCCAGTGTCGCAGCGAACGAACGGACAGTCAGCGGGCCGAGCAGACCGGGCTTGAAAGTGAGCGTGCCTTTCAGCACGCCTTTGCGCTTTCTCCCAGGCTTACCCTTGCATCCCTTGGCGACGGGAATCGTGACGGCCGCCGTCCTGGCGCGGAAGGTCATGTTCACCTTGACCGATACGCCGTGCGTAGCGAACTTCCCGTGCATGCGCGCCGCACTCAGGTTGCGCTTGGCGCTGTAAGCGACGCCGGCGCCGAAGTCGAAGAAATCGCCTTCGCTGTAGTTGGCACCGCGCTTCACCAGCTGCACGGTGAGCAGCCCCTGGTCGTCGTCCAGCGAGATCGTGACACCCCGTACCTTGAGCTTGGCCGTATAGAGATTCGTCGGCGACGGCCCGTGGCTGGTCCTCGACATGCGGACCGGCAATGCCTGCGGAAGCTTGCCGCCCGGCACGCCGAAATTGCCGGTATAGGGATCAGGCGGCGACGTTCTCCGGCTGGTCGCCGACGCCTGCAGTGGCAAGGCCAGCACGAGCCCCGCCGCGATCGACACCAGCGCACCCCAGCGCCTCAACAACAAATCCGAGCAGAACCCCAGCATGGCGTGTCTCCCAAGCCTCGCCCTGAGTGATAGGTGAATCCTACCTCCGGACAGACCGCGTTAAACCACCGAGTCGCGCAGGCGGTAGCCCACGCCGGGCTCCGTGATGAGAAAGCGCGGATGCGATGGGTCGCCCTCGATCTTGGCGCGAATGTGCGCGATGTGAACCCGCAGGTAATGCGATTCCTCGACGTACTGCGGACCCCAGACCTCCTGCAACAAGTGGCGCTGGGTGACGAGGCGGCCTGGATGCCGGGCAAGCACGCGCAAGAGGTCGAACTCGATCGGCGTCAAATGCACCTCGGTTCCATCGCGCAGCACCCTGCGGTCTTCGAGGTCGACGGTGAGCTCGCCGAGCTCGATCTTGGCGGGATGTCCGCTGTCGGGCGAGCGGCGCAAGACGGCCCGCAGCCGGGCCAGCAGCTCATCCGTTCCGAACGGCTTGGTCACGTAATCATCCGCGCCCGCGTCCAGCGCCCGCACCTTTTCGCGCTCATCGCCGACGGCGGACAGGACCAGGATCGGCAGGTGGCTCCAGCGCCGGATCTCTTTACACACCGTGACGCCATCGCCGTCGGGTAGGACCAGGTCGAGCACCAGTGCCTCCGGCGGGCGCGTGTTGACCGCGGCGAGCGCCTCGGCCTTGGTGGCGGCGCTCTCGACGGCATAACCAGCCCCCCGCAGGACGATCTTCAGCCCGCGGACAATCTCCGGCTCGTCGTCGACGACCAGCACGCGCGTGGCATTGGCCGACATCCCTTAGGTGGCTGCGGCCTGAGGGAGAGAGTCGGGGGCGTGGTGGTCGCCGGGCTGCGGGACCGCCGGGAAGCTGACCGCGAAGGACGTGCCGCGGCCCACGTCGCTCTGGACCGTGATGCGCCCGCCGTTGGCCTCGACGAAGCCGCGACAGATCGCCAGACCGAGCCCGGAACCGCTGGCGCCGCTGCCACGGCCGCGGACGAAGGGCTCGAAGATACGGCCGCGCTGATCAAGGGGAATGCCGCGGCCGTGGTCCACGAAGCGGACGGTCACCCAGGCCGGTCCGGCCCCGCCTCGAATCTCCACGGGCTTGTCCGGGGGCGAGAACTTGATCGCGTTCTCCATCAGATTGGAGAAGACGCGCTCGAGTTGGGTGGCGTCCGCGCGCACTAGGGGAAGCTCTCCAGACAACTGGAACTCGATCGGATGGTGGGGGCGGAATCGCTGGGCGGCGGAGGCCGCGACGTCATGCAGATCGCACCAATCGGCTTGAGGCGCGACGGCGCCCGCCTCGATCTTGGAGAGGTCGAGCAGATCCCCCACCAGTCGCGCTAGGCGCTTTGTCTCGGCCTCGATCGCCTCGATCAGCTCGGAGCGCTCGCGCGCCGTGACGTCGGAGGTACGCAGCGCGGAAGCCGCGGTGCCGATTGCAGTGATGGGCGAGCGCAGATCATGGGAGACCGCGTGCAGGATGGCGGTCTTGGCGGTCTCGGTGCGCTTCGCGGCCTCAGTCTCAGCCATTTGCTCGAGCGCTTCCTGGTGCTCCACCGCGACATCGACGAGTGCGGCGACCGGCCCCGCGACGCGCTCGATCAGGCCGGCGTCGTAGGGCGGCTCGCCCGCCAGGCACAGCCACGCCGTGCCTGAGCGCGTCGGCAAAGACAGCGTGCGCTCGTCCTCCCGCGCCGCCGGCGGCTCGAGCACCACCCGCGCATACGTCGCTCCAGAGGCGGCGGCGATGCGCGCGCCGACATTCTCCAGCGCAGCGGCGAGACTCTCCCCCGTGAGGATCGCGGTGGCGGTGTCGGCGAGCAGCTCAGCTTCGCGCTCGTGGGCGGTAGCTACCCGCGCGCGCTCCTCGGCCTCTCCCGCCCGCTGCCTGGCAATCGCGGCCAGGCGCCCGACGACGACCGCGGCGATGAGGAGCACGGCCAGCTCGACGACGTCTTGCGAGTGCGCGATCGCAAAGCGATGGAGGGGCACGATAAAGAGGTAGTTGAGCGTCAGCACGCTCAGGATCGAGGTGACGAGCGCGGACAGCTCGCCGCGTCGGATCGCGACGGTCAGGACGGCGAGCAGGTAGACGATGCCTAGACCGGCCGCCGGCGCAGTGTGATGTAGCGCCGCGATCGCCGCCGTGGCCAGGGCGACGGCGACGACGATTTCGAGCGCGGACATGACCGCGGAGCGCGCCAGCTTGGGCCCGCTTCGGTGCTCAGTGCGTACCTGGTATCCGAACAACACGACTAAGGCTACGCCCCGGACACGCTGGGATCGAGAGGGCTATTGCCCCACGAGGTGTGGGGGTCGAGAGGGCTGTTGCCGGGATCGAGGAGCTGTGCCCGGGATCGAGGGGCTGTGCCCGGGATCGAGGAGCGATTCAGCTGCGGATGCGCCGGGCCATGCGACCCTCGCCGGACGGCTTGCCGCCGTTTGAGGCGAACTGGGTAGCGATCCGGTCCTCGAGGCCTGGGTCTAGGATCAAAAGCACCTGATCGCCGGCCTCGATCATCGAGTCTGACTTGGGGACAAACCCGCGGCCGCCACGCAGGACCGAAATGATCAGCGAGCCGTCGGGAAGCACCACGTCCTTGACGCACTGGCCGGCCGCCGGCGAACCATCACCCACCTCCAGCTCGATGATCTCGAGGCGCTCCTCCTCGAGGGCCAACAGCTGGATCAAGCCGTATGCCGGAACCTCGTGCTCGATCAGTCGCAGGATCAGATCGGTAGCCGAGACGGCCGGCTGGACCCCGAGCATCTTGAAGTGCTGGAGGTTGCGCGGATTGTTGACGCGCGCCACGATCCGGCCGACGGCGTACTTCTGTTTGGCCACCTGGCAGATGATGATGTTGTCCTCGTCATCCCCGGTGACGGCGATCACGAGGTCCGCCCGCTGGATTCCCGCGCGCTCGAGGACCCAAATCTCCGTGGCGTCGCCGTACTGCACGACGTGCTCGAGCTCCTCCTCCACGACCCGGTAGCGCCGGTGATCGGACTCGAGCAGCGTGACCTCCTGATCGTTCGCGATCAGCTCGCGCGTGAGGTTCCAACCCACCTTCCCGGCCCCCGCGATGATGACGTACACCGTCCCTCTCCTCCCTATGGCGCAAGCGCCGCGCTCGACGCCTGCTCGATCGCCTCCTGCGTAGGACAGATCGTATGCAGGCCCTGGTCCGCATACCACGCTGCCCGACCCGGATCCGCGACCCGGACCACCACCCGCTGGACCTCAAAGCGCTGCTTGGCGATCTGCGCGATGACGAGGTTCGTGTTATCGCCGCGGGTCGCGGCCAGGAACACGTCCGCGTGCTCGATCCCGGCCGAGATCAGCGCATCGATCTCGAGCGCGGCCCCCACCGTGAACCTGCCCCCGGCGTCCTCCCAGGTGGTCAACTGGTCCTTGTCCAGGCGCTCGTGGGAAAGCGGATCGGAATCGATCACGGAAACCTCGTGCCCCGCAGCGAGGGCACGGCTGGCGACCGCGGAACCCACACGACCCGCGCCGACGATCAGGATCAGCATTGGGAGGAGACTTTAGCCTTCCCATCGGTCACGCGCGACAACGCAGGCCGTCGCCAAATCCTTTTTATGCCGGGGATTTCCGGCTAGCCTGAGAGCACCATGAAGCACTTCACCGTCGTGGGTGCGGCTTTGGGCCGGGGGAAGGCCTTGGGCCGGGGCGAGGTATGAGTCCACGCGTAGTGTGGCGCGGGCGCACCTCCCTCGCAGCGGCCCGCAAAGTCGACGGTGGAGCCGGGGCCGACGTCGGCGCGACCACGACGAAGCCCGTCAAGAAACGAGTGCTCCATGAGGCCGCTCACAAGGTGGGCGCCTATGAGCCGCCCACCGGGGTCACCAAGCCGGCGCCGCGGGTGTTCGACTCCGAGCGGGATGTGGTCGCACAGGCCAGCCGAGCTGTGCTGGCGCTGGGGGCGCTGGGCGTCGTCTTCGGCGACATCGGGACGAGCCCGCTGTACACCGAGCAGGTGCTCTTCACCGCACACAGGGGCGTTGTGCACACCACGGCTGCGGACGTCTACGGGATCGCCTCGCTGATCTTCTGGGCGTTGGTGATCGTAGTCTGCGTGAAATACGCCGGGGTCATCATGCGTGCCCACAATCGCGGCGACGGCGGCATCCTCGCCCTGACCGCGCTGATCAGACGCTGTCGCCTGTCGCGCCCGGCGTTGTTCATGACGCTGGGAATCATCGGCGCCTCGCTTTTCCTGGGCGACGGCATGATCACTCCGGCGATCTCGGTGCTCTCGGCCGTGGGCGGCCTCAAGGTCGCGGCGCCCAGCCTGGCACACCTGGTGGTCCCGCTGTCACTGGTGATCCTAATCTCGCTGTTCGTGCTCCAGCGCTGGGGCACGGGCGCGGTGGGAAAGCTGTTCGGGCCGGTGATGCTGTTCTGGTTCGCGGTCATCGGCGTGCTCGGACTGCACCAGGTCATCCTCCATCCGGGCGTGGTCCAGGGCCTCTCGCCCAGCTACGCGGTTCGCTTCCTCGCCAACCACGGAGGCGCGGCCTTCCTCACGCTGGGCGCGGTCGTGCTGGCGGTAACCGGCGCAGAGGCCCTGTACGCCGACCGCGGGCATTTCGGGCCGAATCCCATCCGGCTCGCCTGGTTCGGCGTGGTCTTCCCGGGCGTGCTGCTCTCCTACCTCGGTCAGTCCGCGCTCATCCTCCATCACCCAGAGATCGTGCATAAGCCGGGCTTCAACCCGTTCTTCCAGCTCGCTCCCTCCTGGGGCAGCCTGGCGTTGGTGATCCTCGCCAGCGCCGCGACGATCATCGCCTCGCAAGCGGTGATCTCCGGGTCGTACTCCGTCGCCCGCCAGGCCGTCCAGCTCGGATTCCTACCGCGCCTGCGGATCAGGCACACCTCGAGACAGGAAGGGCAGGTCTACGTCGCCGTAATCAACTGGCTGCTGTGCGCGGGCGTCGTGGCGCTCGTGCTCATCTTTCGAAACTCCAACAGGCTGGCGGAGATCTACGGCGTGGCGGTGACCGGCACGTTCATCCTCGACACCGTGCTGTTCCTGGTCGTCGCCCACACCGCCTGGGCCACCTCGAAGTGGAAGCTGATCCCCCTGGGTGCGGTCCTGCTGGTGGTCGAGGTCTCCTTCTTCAGCTCCAACCTGGTCAAGGTCACCCACGGCGCCTGGCTGCCGCTGGTCGTGGCACTCGTGCTCTCGACGGTGATGCTCACGTGGCGGCGAGGACAGGTGATCGTGACCCGCAACCGAACCGAGAAGGAGGGGTCGCTCAAAGAGTTCCTTGAAGGGCTTGCCGCCGAGAAGCCTGCGTTGCAGAGGGTTCCGGGAACGGCGATCTTCCTCAATCCGAGCAAGGACACCACGCCGCTGGCGCTGCGCGCGGAAGTGGAGCACTCGCACGTGCTGCAGGAGGTAGTGGTGATCATCTCGATCGAGCCGGTCAGCGTGCCGCACGTGGACAAGCAGGACCGGTTCGTGATCACGCGCATAGGCCATGGCCTCTTCCACGTCTTCCACGTGGTCGACCGCGTTGGGTATCGGGACAAGCTGAACGTGCCCAAGGCGCTCGCGCTGGCGCGCAAGCTGGGCATGCTGCCGCGCAACCTCGACATCGAGCACGCCTCCTATTTCGTCTCGCGGATCACGATCGCGCCCACCGACGGCAAGGACATGCAGCGCTGGCGCAAGAAGATGTTCGTGACCATGGCGCGTAACGCCGCCAGCCCCGTCGACCACTTCGGGCTGCCCATCGATCGCACCGTGATGCTGGGCTCGCAGGTGGAGGTGTAGGAGCCCGAGGCCGTACGTCTGCTTCCGCGGGCGACTTGCCCTTCGGCGTGTGACTCATTGGAGGTCGCAAGCCGCGGGAGAGCCTCCGAAGACGTAAACTGATGGGGTGAGCTGACGGTGCTGAGGGCGGGCGCTCACGAGCCGGTGATCGGCTGGCTGGACTCGTCCCGGGCGCGGCGATGAAGGGGGAAGATGAAGCTAAGGCTGTTCGTCTGTACCTGCCTGGGGATCACCATGCTGGCGCTGCCCGCTACGAGCACGGGCAAGGTGCTCGCGCGAGGCCCGATCCTCTCCTACAACCAGGGGCTCATGCTCGCGGACTACGCACTGCTTTACCGCGCGACGCATCAGCCGTTCTATTTGCATCGAGCGGAGGCCATAGTAAGCGCCTCCCACTTGAGGTTCGAGAACTTCGGCTGGGATCCGAAGAACCCCGGGGACGCGCCGTACTGGTCCACGATCTACTTCCGTTCGTTTCGGATGCTCACGAGGGTCGCCCCCGCCATGCGTGGCGTCTATGAGCCCGAATGGCGTGCGTTCAAGCAATTTGTCTACCAGCATGTGGTGCCGGGCGGGCGCAAGGTGCACCCCTACCCCTCCGGGCTCTACCCCGGCGGCCCCCACGGTTGGCACTTCAAATCGCTCTGGGAGCAGTCGCAGATCGAGGCCGCCCATGAGGATCGCGGCGCCGGCTCGGCGGTCGCCCCACTGCACTACTTCTGGCGAAGGTCGATCTGGCTACCGCGCGTGGTCCTGCGGAACGGCCGCATCGTGACTGCCACGCGCCCGGTGTTCTACGACGATGCGATGTGGGCCGCGCTCGACTATCTGACGGCCCGAACGCTGGCGCTATCGCATCCGGATATGCGCCGCTGGGGTCGCCTCATGCGTAAACGCGCCGCCATCTATCTCGGCTATGTCAAGCGAGCTTGGCCAGGGCTGAAGCGGGGTTGGGATGCGCAAACGGGAGGAGTGCGCTGGTACTCCAACCGATCCCTGCTCTCGACCGCCGCTACGGCCGGAGCCGCGGAGGTGGCGCTGCGGCTCTATCTGATCAATCATGAGCGGCACTATCTCTCGTGGGCCAAGCGGGCGCTCCTGTGGCTCAACCGCGTAGCCCGCGTCAATGGACCGGACGGTCCCTTGTACCGCAACATCCCGGCAAGTCCCCAGGGACCCGGTAAGCCCAACTTCGATCCGCTCGCCTGGAAGGCGGCAGCGATCTCGACGGGTTGACCCGTTCCCCCCGGCCGCCCCGTTCCCCCCGGCCGTGCGCCGAAGTTCGGGCCTCCTACGTGATGATCGGAATGATCAGCAGCGCGACGATGTTCGCGACCTTGATCATGGGGTTGATCGCGGGACCGGCGGTGTCCTTGTAGGGGTCGCCGACGGTGTCGCCGGTGACCGCGGCGGCGTGAGCCTCGGAGCCCTTGCCGCCGAAGGCGCCATCCTCGATCAGTTTCTTAGCGTTGTCCCAGGCGCCGCCGCCGGAGGTCATGGAGACCGCTGTGAACAGGCCGACCACGATCACTCCGATCAGCAGGCCGCCGAGCGCCTCCACGCTGACCAGGCCCACGACCAGGGTGAACACGATCGGGATCAAGGCCGGGGCGATCATCTCCCGCTGCGCGGCCCGCGTCACGAGCCGCACCGCGGTGCCGTACTCGGGCGTCTCGGTGCCCTCCATGATCCCCGGCTTCTCCCGGAACTGCCGGCGCACCTCCTCGACCACGGCCCCGCCCGCACGGCCGACCGCCTCCATCGACAGGGCGGCGAACAGGTAGACCATCAGGCCCCCGATCAGCAGCCCGATCAAGACCGGCGGGTTGCCGAGGGCGAAGTTGAAATGGCCGGGGAGCTCACGCTCGAAGGCGTCGAACAGGACCAGCGCGGCGAGCGCGGCCGAGCCGATCGCGTATCCCTTGGTGACCGCCTTGGTGGTGTTGCCGACCGCATCCAACGGGTCGGTGACATCGCGCACCTCTTCCGGCAACTCGGCCATCTCGGCGATGCCGCCGGCGTTGTCGGTCACGGGGCCGAACGCGTCCAACGCCACGATCATGCCCATCAACGAGAGCTGGGCCATGACCGCCACGCCGATGCCGTAGATGCCCTGGGTGCCCCCGCCCGCGAGCTTCCAGGAGCCGAGGATGCCCATCGCGATTACGATCGCGGGCGCGGCCGTGGCCTGCGATCCCTGGGCGAGGCCCTGGATGATGTTCGTCGCGTGGCCCGTCTGCGAGGCACGCGAGATCTTGCGCACCGGCGAGAAGCGGGTCGAGGTGTAGTAGTCGGTGATCACGAACAGGCAGGCAGTGATCCCAAGCCCGATCACCGAGCAGAGGTAGAACTTCCACCACGCTGGGGCGGCCCCGCCGCTATGCAGGGTGAGGCCGTTCATCAGCCAATAGGTGATGGGGGCAAAGACCGCCGCGGCCAGGCCGGCCGAGAGAATCAGCCCCTGGTACAGCGCTCGCTCGACGTTGCCGGACCGAGAGCGCACGGCGAAGGTGCCGATCAGCGAGGCGATGATCGAGAGGCCGCCGAGCACCAGCGGGTAGAGGGCCACGGCCGCCTGCTGGCGGAACAGGAGCACGCCCAGCAACATCACCGCGACGGCGGTCACGGCATAGGTCTCGAACAGGTCCGCGGCCATGCCCGCGCAGTCGCCGACGTTGTCGCCGACGTTGTCGGCGATCACGGCCGGGTTACGCGGATCGTCCTCGGGAATCCCGGCCTCGATCTTGCCGACGATGTCGGCGCCCACATCTGCGGCCTTGGTGAAGATGCCGCCTCCCAGACGGGCGAAGACGGAGATCAGCGAGCCGCCGAAGGAGAGGCCGATGAGCGCGTCCACGGCGTGGCGCTGTGACTCACCGACGATCGCCGTGAGTACCCCGTAATAGCCCGCCAGGCCGATGAGGGCGAGCCCGACCACGAACAGGCCGGTCACCGCGCCCCCGCGGAAGGCCACTGAGAGCGCCCGGGAGACGCCGCCGCGGGCTGACTCGGCGACGCGCGCGTTGGCGCGTACGGACACGTTCATGCCGATGTAACCGGCGGAGGCGGAGAAAATGCCGCCAATCAGGAAGCCGATCGCGACGCGGATGTTCTGGAGCGGAATCAGGAGCACGAACACCACGACGCCGACGCCGGCGATCATCGTGTACTGGCGGTTGAGGTATGCGGAGGCGCCCTCCTGAACCGCCGCCGAGATCGTGCGCATGCGCTCGTTGCCCGGCGACAGGGCCAGCAGTGAGCGCGAGGTGAGCACGCCATAAACGATCGCGAGGGCGGCGCACACAAGCGCCACGATGACGCCGTGATGCGTCAGGAAACTTGACAAGACGGACCTCCGAGGAAGCTCTCAGTAGTAAAGGAAGGGCGCAATCGCCGCCCAAGCAATCACAAAGGGCCGCCACCCGCATAGCTGGGCAGGGCCCGGAACGCGCCCGAGTCTAGCGAATCGAGGCGCTATCGCTGCCCAGGCACCCACAGGCGGCCGCTGCGCTGCGCCGGCCCGGGCTCGCCGGTCTTCGGCTGTCCGGGCTCGCCTGACGGTGGCGGCGGTCCGCCCGGAGGTGGCCCGGCGCTGCCGGGCTCGGGCGGCTGCGTGGGCCCCGGCTGGGGCTGGTCCCCGCCGGGTGCGGAGGACTGCGACCCACCGATCCTGACGAAGGCCAGTTGTAGCTGCGAGAGGGCATCCCGGACGGGCCCCGCCTGGTCCGGCGCGGCGCGCTCGATCAGTGGCATCAGGGCGCGGATCGAGTCGATCGCCGTGCGCACCTGCTCCAGATCACGCTCCTCTTCGGTGCCCGGCTGGATCCCGGTCCGACGCATGCCGAGGTTGACCATCGTCACGACGTGTTCGAGCAGGATGTGCTCGACCCGGACCTTCTTGACCTCCGCCTCGTAGGCCGCGCGCAGCTCCTCCTCGGTCGGCTGCGCACCGGCTTGCTCGCTACCGCCAGTCGTACTCACCTTCTCACCTCCGCAGGGCTCCCGAGAACACCAGCATACGTCTCACGCGTCTCCTCCACGGCCGCCGCAAAGACCTCCTGCATGCTCGCGCCCGCGGCCGCCATGCGGCGTTGGCGCTGGGCCCCGTTCAGCGCCGGCAGGCTCACCTCAATCCCGAGCTCCTCGCGAGCGGGCGCGCTCCACTGAAGCAGCCGCTCGAGCGCCTCGGCCGCGGGATACTCCTCCCTGCGCTCGAGATCGATCAGCGGCCCATCGAGCCCGTAGCGAATCGCGCGCCAGAAGTTCTCCTCGATCTCCCTGCGCGGCGCCGAGCGGGCCGGAACGCCGGCGTCGATGTCGCGTGCCGCCTGCGCGACGCACGCGACGATCAACGAGGCGAGTCCCTCCGACTCGACGGCGGTCGACTGGGCATCGCAGATGCGGACCTCGACCGTGCCGAAGGCGAAGTGAGGGCGAAGCGACCACCAGACCTGGGTGTACTCGACGATCGAGCCGGTCGCCTGCAGGAACTCGATGTAGTCCTGGAAGGCCGACCAGGTGCCGAACTCGTCCGGGATTCCGCAGCGCGGAAAACTCTTGGTGAAGATCTGGCTGCGGGCCGAATGCAACCCGGATTCGCGCCCATCCAAGAAGGGCGAGTTGGCCGAGATCGCGAGCAGCAGCGGCGCCACGGGGCGCAGTCGATCGCAGACCTCGACGGCGCGGTCGGCGCCTCGGACCCCCACGTGCACGTGCAGCGAGAAGGTGTTGTTACGCCAAGCTACGTACTTCAGTCCCTCCTCGACCCGCCGATAGTGCTCCGTTTCGATGATGTGCTGCTCGCGGTAATCGGCCCAGGGATGGGTCCCAGTCGCGCCCAGGCGGATGCCGCATCCGTCCGCCAGGGCGAACAACTGCCGCCGGCGATCCCGTTGCGCGGCGATCGCCTCGCCAAGGTTCTCCCCACGGCCGGAGCGGATCTCGATCTCGGAGGAGATCAGCTCCCCGTTGATCGAGTCCGAGAGGACGGGATCCTCGGCGGCCGCATCCCGCATCTCCTCGAATCTCTGCGCCAGGCTCAGGTCAAGCGGATCGAGCAGCTGAAACTCCTCTTCCAAGCCGACGGTGAAGTCGGTGGCCTGCTCGAAGGCCGAATATGCCGTGTCTAGCTCGAGGCCCACGTGGCAGGCCTCAAGTGAGGTAGAAGTACAGCGCGTAGAGCAGATCGACGGCGGGGCTGGAGGTGTGGACCGTCACCTCCGGAGCCACGCGGACAAGCGCGTCGGAGTAGTTGAAGATGATCTTCACGCCGGCGTCGGCGATCTCGTCGGCCAGCTCCTGGGCTGCCGCGGCGGGCACCGCAAGCACAGCGACGACGATGTCCTGCTCATCAATCACGCGATACAGCTCCGAAGTCGGCTGAACCTCGAGCTGGCCGACCGTGGTGCCGATCTTCTCCTCGGCCGCGTCGAACACGGCGACGACACGGAAACCGTGGTCGGCGAAGATGTCGGACGTCGCGATCGCCGTGCCCAGGTGGCCCGCGCCGAACAGGGCAATGTTGTGCTGGCCGGCGGTCCGCAAGATCTTCCGGATCTGGACCACGAGCGAATCGACGTTGTAGCCGACACCTCGCTTGCCGAACTTGCCGAAACCGGAGAGGTCACGGCGGATCTGCGTCGAGTTGACGTGCGTGTAGTCCGCGAGCTCCTGCGAGGAGATCGTCAGCTTGCCGATCTTGCGCGCCTGCGTCAGCACCTGCAGATAGCGCGACAGGCGGGCGGCGACGCCCAGCGAGAGCTTCTCCCCGGGCTTTTCGGACCCTGGTCCGGCAAGGGGCCGATGGTCACTCACCGTGTGGCTCATTCCCGTTGGCACTCTACTTCAGCGGCCGTCTTCCACCATTGGCGCGCTCAGCATATGCCTCAGGCCGTCCTCGTCCACGAACAGCTCGAAGGCCTCCGCCCCATCGACCGTGACCACCGGGATGCGCTCGAGATAGGCGCTCAGGAGCCGCTCGTCGCGCTCGATGTCGCGCTGAACGAGTTCGAACGGCTGCGTGGCGCGCACGCGCTCGAGCACCTCGAGCGCCTCGTCGCAGAGGCAGCAACCCTCTCTGCCATAGAGCACGACCGTTCTCATCCCACCAGCAGGCGCTCGCCGCTCGCGTACACCTCGAGGTCCAGGTAATCAGGGTAGGAGAGCGGCTCTACGAAGCGCCCGGCGCTGGCGATCATGGCCGCGTTGTCGGTGCAAAGGGCGGGCGGACGCACGTCCAGCTCCACGCCGAGGCCGCCGAGCCGGCTGCGCAGCGGCCCGTTGGCGGCGACGCCGCCGCCGACCGCGAGCCTGTCAAGGCGGGTCTGCTCGAGCGCCCGCTCCACCCGGAGCGCGAGCGCCTCCACGATCGCGCGCTGGTAGGAGGCGGCCAGGTCGGCGCGCTGGCGAGTCGCCTCCCTCGCCCCCAGATCCCGCAGGCGGTAGAGCAGCGCGGTTTTGAGACCCGCAAAGGAGAAGTCGAGGCCCTCGAGGCGGGCGGCGGTGGGAAAGGAAAAGGCGTCGGGGTCGCCCTCGCGGGCCAAGCGCTCGAGCACCGGTCCTCCGGGATATCCGAGCCCGAGCAGGCGCGCGCCCTTGTCGAAAGCCTCGCCGGCGGCGTCATCGAGCGTTTGGCCGAGCAGCTCCGGATGCGGCCCGTGGTCAACGACCCGCGCCAGCAGCGTATGGCCACCCGAGGCGATCAAGCTGAGAAACGGCGGTTCGAACGGGTCGGGTTGGAGAAAGCTGGCCGCGACGTGCCCGTGCAGGTGGTCCACGGGCGCAAGCGGAAGCTCCAGTGCGGCGGCGATGGATTTGGCCGTGGCCAGGCCGACGAGCAACGCCCCCACCAGGCCCGGTCCGCGCGTGACGGCGACGAGCTCGACTCCGTCGAACGTGATTTCGGCAGTCCGCAGCGCGTCGTCGACCACTGCGCCGATCAGCTCGAGATGGTGGCGCGAGGCGATCTCGGGCACGACTCCGCCGTAGCGGTCGTGGATGCCCTGGGAGGAGATCGTGTTGGCGCGGATCTCCCCGCCTTGGGTGACGACGGCGGCGCAGGTGTCGTCGCAGCTCGTCTCGAGCGCGAGGATCACGAGGACGGCTCCTGCACGCCTCCCGGCACCCGCCACATGATCAGAGCGTCCTCGCCAGTGTCGTGGTAGTAGCGCCTGCGCAGGCCTGCGGACCGGAAGCCGAAGCGCTCGTACAGGGCGATTGCCGCGCCGTTGGAGGTCCGCACCTCGAGCGTGTAGCCGCGATTTTGGCCAGCCCGCGCGAACAGCTCCTCGAGCAGCGCAGTGGCCAGGCCACGGCGCCGGGCGCCTGGATCGACCGCGATGTTCATGATGTGCCAGTCGTCCCCGTACTCGGAGCAGACCAGGTAGCCGAGCAGATGCGGCCGCGCGACGCGGCCCGTGATGCCCCGGCGGCGCGCATCTTCCTCCTCGGTCGCCGCCAGACAAACCCCCGACGGACGCGAGAGCTCGAGCACGAACATCGACAACGACCACGGCGTGGGGAACGAGCGCCGCTCGATCGCCATCACCTGCGGCAAGTCCGAATAGGTCAGGGGACGGATGGCGACGCTGCTCTGGATGGTCATGTCGTTGGGGCGAGGGCGCGCGGAACCGCATCGGGGGCGCGCACGTAGCAAGGATGTATGTCGTCCGGCGGGCGTGTCGGCATCGAGTAGCCGAGCCGGCAATGGCTCACTGCAGATACCCGGTGGAAGGCGGATGCATCGGCCGGGACCGCCACGCCAGTGGCCTCGAGGTCGCGTCTGAATGCTACAGCGCCATCTCCTACCGCCAGGGCCCGCGCGGGTATCAGACCCTCCGTGCTCGTGAGCCTCCGAGCGAGTTCCCGCGGCTCGAGCGCCACGACGCCAAAAAGGGTCGTGAGGCGGTCGTCTGCGAGCGACCAGGCCGCCGCAAAAACCTCGCCACGGCGGGCATCGAGCACCGAAACCACGGCATCAATTCCGTCGTCAAGCTGCTCGTGCGCCGTCGCCACGGCCAGCGCGAGCGCCTCAAGCGTGGGCACGGCGACCACGGGGATGCCCAGTACCTGGGCGAGCGCACGCGCGGTCGATATGCCGATGCGCAGGCCGGTAAACGTGCCCGGCCCCACGCCCACGGCGATTCGCTCAAGCTCGCCCCACGAAGCGGAGGCTTGCGCGAGTACATCTTCCACGAGCGGCAGGAGGCAGGCGGTGTGCCGCGGGCGCTCCCCCGCGAGAGGATCGTCGCGAGCCTCGAGCGCCGCTTCGCCGACGCCACGCTGCAAGGCCACCGTGGTGGCACGAGTCGCGGTGTCGAAGCCGAGGACCACTACTCGATCTCCACCAGCCGCTGGGTCTCTCCGGCGTGCTCCATGCGGACGTGACAGGCGATCCTGTCAGCGCCCGCGAGCTCTGACACGTGGGCTGGGGGCCACTCCACGAATGTGATCGTGTGCGGTCCGATGTAGTCGTCGAGCAGCTCCGGCTCCTCCCCACCGAGCTCCTCGACGCGATACAGGTCGATGTGCGAAACGGGTATCGGGCCGGGATATCGCTGGCCGATCGTGAACGTGGGACTGCTTACAGGCACGGTCACTCCCAGGGCCCTGGCCGCACCGCGAATGAGCGTGGTCTTCCCAGCTCCGAGATCTCCGGCGACGAGCACGATGTCGCCCGGCCGCAGGCGTTCCGCGAGCCGCGCGCCGAGCGCCTCGGTCTCGCTCGGATCGTCGGTCTTGATAGCAGTCCGACTGGGCGCTTCGGGAGCCATCGGGGCCCGCGGCGCGGGGGTCTTCTGAGCGGTCCCGGCGTCGGGAATATTCCTGCGCAACGTCACCTTATGAGACTTTAGGGCGTCGCCTATGTACTGCTGTTTAATGGGTCCAGTACCGTCAAGGCGTCAGTGAGTCTCAAGCCGACACCACCGGAGCTGCCCGAGGCTGCGCCGGCCCGGCTCGAGCGCCTTCGTAGACGCTACGCGCCCGCGCTGGTGGTGGTGCGCGGGTCCGACACCGCCAAGGCCGCCGGGCTGGCTGCGGCGATGATCGCGAACAACGCGCTCGCGCTCGCGGCGACCGTCGTTTTCGCGCGCCTGATCGGGGATTACGGCTCGCTCGCGGCGCTGATCGCGTATCTGCTGATCCTGACCGTCGCTGGGCAGGCGATGCAGGTCGCGACCGCGCGCGAGGGCGTGCTCGGACACCTGGGGGTCGGCGAGGGCCTGCTGGTGACGTTGCGGAGCTGGACTCGGTCGATGGCCTTCTTCACGGTCGTGGTCACGGTTATCTCGATTCTGCTGCGCCAGCCGATCGCCGACCTGGTCGGGGTGAGGCACGATCCATGGGCGGCCGCGGCCGGCCTGCCCGCCGGCTGCGTCTACCTGGAGGTGTCGCTGCTGCGCGGCGCCCTCCAGGGCGTGGGCCAGTACCGAACCGTCGGCCTCAGCTTGATCGGCGAGCAGGCCGCACGGCTTGTGTTCGGAACGGTGCTCGCGCTCATCGGGCTGCACGTCGCCGGGGCCTATCTCGGCTCACTGGCGTCGTATTTGGCGATGTCCGCCTATTGCGCCTGGGAGCTTCTGCGGGTGGTCCGCGGACCGCAGCGGCGAATCGTGCGTGAGCCCATGCCGACGCGCACGGCACGTGTCGCGATCGGGCTCTGGACGCACGTGCGCCGAGCGTGGGTCCCGATCGCGGGCCTGGCCGTGATTCAGCTGCTTCAGAACATCGACCTGATCGCCGCCAAGCACCGCTTCCCACCCGATCTCGCGAGTTCGTACGCTGCCACCGCGGTCGCCGCCAAGGTCATGATCTGGGTGGCCATGGGAGCCGGTTTCTACCTCGTCCCGGAGTGCTCGCGCCGGCGGGCAGAAGGCCGGGACACACGGGTTGTCCTGCTCCAGACGCTGGCGATCATCGGCGTCTGCGCGGTGCCCTGCCTACTGATCTTCGCCGTTGCCGCCCACCCCCTGCTGTCGATCGTGTTCGGTCCGCGACGCGCGACCGCGTCCGCGTCGCTTTTGCCGCTCGGTGCCGCGTTCACGGTGTTGGCCGCGACGTATTTGGCGGTGCAGTACATGCTCGCGCTCAAGCGCACGGCATTCCTGCTCGTGCTTGGGGCGGTGGCGGTCGCCGAGCCCGCGCTGCTGCTGCAGGCTTCGAGGCACCCGGCGGGGTTCGCCATTGTCGTGCTGGCCGTGCAGGCCGTGGGCGCCCTGTTGGCGCTCGCGCTCGCTGTGCGCAGCGAGCCCGGTCCCCCACCGGCCGCCGAGATGACGCCGGAAGCCGCCTAGCGCGAAAGGCCGGATTCAGAACAGCCCAAGCTGCGCCGCCGGCTCTGGAGCCGACAGCCGCTCGAGCTCGCCGAGTTCGTGCTCGGGCTCCCTTTCGGGCTCGGGCTCGAGTTCGGCCTCGGCGATCTCGGGGATCTCGGGAACCGGCTCCGGCTGCGGCGGAGCGCCGAGTGCCAGCAGCTCGGGGATGCGGTGGAAGTCGGCGCGCAGGGCCTCGAGCGTGGATCCTGTGTACAACGCCGCCGCTGGGTGGTAGAGCGGATACAGCCGCACGGCCCGCGAGCCGATCACGCGGATCTCCTCACGCCCGTGGAGTCGCGAGATCCCGGTGATGTCACTGCGCAGGAGCTTGGTCGCGAAGTTCCCGAGCGTGCAAATCATGGTCGGCTCGATCAGCTCGATCTGGCGGTGCAGATAGCTCTGACACGATTCGATCTCGATCGGATGGGGGTCGCGGTTGTCAGGGGGCCGGCACTTGAGCGTGTTCGCGATGAACACCTCGCCCCGCGACAGACCGATCTCTCCGAGCACCTGGTCGAGAAGCTTTCCGGCCGCGCCGACAAAAGGCAGTCCCATGCGATCCTCGTTGGCGCCGGGGGCCTCGCCGACGAACATCACCTCGGCGTCGGCATTGCCAGCGCCGAAAACGACCTTCGTCCGCGTCTGATGCAGCGGGCACCGCACGCACCCTGAGGCCTCTGCGTACAGCTCCTTGAGAAGCTCGCGTCGTTCGGCGGCGGTGCTCACGCCGGGCATGCTAGACCCGGCCGGAGACGCTGGCGGGCATTCGCGCGCTGCCTCAGAGCGATTTCGCCCGAAACACCGGGGTTCGGTTCGGGTCTGACTTGTCGTGCCCGAGCGACTCGGTTCAAACCAAGCAAGTGTGATCTCGCGTCGGGCAGTGTGATCCGGGTCGGACAAGTGTGATTCCGCGCACAGATCGTCCCGGCTCCCCGGCCCGCGGGTATCATTTTCACCAGACGGCCGTCACCCACACGGGGGCGGACCGTCGAAGTTTTCAATCACCTTCACGCCGACCGGTATCTCTGATGCGAGAACTGGAACGGGACTCCCTCGCGGACGATCCTGCCCGCTGCCCCGTCATGGAGGGGCGGCCGCGTACTCGCACGCTCGCGATCGTCGGACGTGGGCGCCTGGGCACCGCGCTTGCTTGCGCCCTCCAGGGGCCCCGAGATAGAACCCTTGAGCTGGAGGGCCTGCCGTGGCAGGTATCGGGCCCTCACGCTCGGGCATACGCGGGCGCGAACGCCGATGCCGTCCTGCTGTGTGTGCCGGACCGGGAGATCTCCAATGCTGCTGGGCTAATCGAGCCGGGACCGCTGGTCGGCCATTGCTCGGGCATATGCCCACTCGATGTCGTGCTCCCGCACGAGGGGTTCTCACTGCATCCGCTGATGACGGCCATCGGCGAGCGGGCGAGCTTCACCGGCGCGGGTGCCGCGGTCGCCGGCACCACCCAGCGGGCGCGCGGGTTCGCGGCCTCGCTTGCCCGCGGGCTTGGAATGCGACCGTTCGTGCTCTCCGACGAGGACCGTGCCGCTTACCACGCGTCGGCCTCGATCGCCTCCAACTTCCTGATCACGCTCGAGGCGGCGGCCGAGCGCCTGGCGGCCACCGCCGGGCTCGAGCGCGAGCTGTTGGTGGGGCTGGTCCGCGCGAGCGTCGAGAACTGGGCTGCGCTGGGCGCTGAGGACTCGCTCACCGGGCCCGTGGCACGCGGGGATGAGCGCACGGTGGCCCTCCAGCGCGAGGCGGTGCTCGAGCGCGTCCCCGACCTGCTGCCGCTCTTCGATGCCCTCACCGAGGCAACCCGCGCCCTCGCGAGGGAAGCGAAGGTGACCGCATGAACACCGCTCGAACCATCGTCGAGGTACGCACCGCGGTGGCGGAGGCTCGGCAGCGGGGCCGGAGCATCGGGCTCGTCCCCACGATGGGCGCGTTTCACGAGGGCCATCTCTCGCTGATGCGCGCGGCCCGCGCCGCCTGCGACCTCGTGGTCGTGTCGCTGTTCGTCAACCCGACCCAGTTCAACGAGCCCTCCGACCTTGCGGCCTATCCCCACGCCGAACAGCGGGACCTCGCCCTCGCAGCCGAGACCGGGGTCGATGTGGTGTTCGCTCCCGCGGCCGAGGAGGTATATGAGAGCGGTTTCGTCACCCACATATCCGTGGGCGCAGTCAGCGGGCCGCTGGAAGGCGCACAGCGCGGGCCCGGCCATTTCGACGGCGTGGCGACGATCGTGACCAAGCTGCTCAACATCGTCACCCCCGACAGGGCGTACTTCGGCCAAAAGGATGCGCAGCAGATGGCCGTCGTCAAGCGGCTGGTGCGAGACCTCAACATCCCGGTCTCGATCGAGGTCTGCCCGACGGTGCGTGCCAGCGATGGGCTCGCCCTGTCCAGTCGCAACGCACGGCTGTCGGCCGCCGAGCGAGAGCAGGCCTCCGCCCTCTACCGGGCCCTCCAGGCCGCGCAGGAGGCGATCGAGGCCGGGGAGCGCGAGTCCGCGGCGGCGCTAGCGGCGGGGCGCGAGGAACTCCGCGCCCAAGGCATCGAGCCCGAGTACTTCGAAATTGTCGACCCCGAAACCTTCACTTCTGTCCCCCGACCCGAAGGCCGCGTCCTAGCGGTCATCGCGGCCCCCCTCGGGGGGACACGCCTGATCGACAACCTGCCGATCCAGGTGCCCGGCGCCGAGACGCAGGGCCCCGATACCACGATCGTCGCCGCGCGAGAGCGCCCCATGAAGCCGGCGCGCCACGCGGCGTAGAGAGGAACCCCCAAATGTCTGCGACCCCGCACACCCCAGTACCCCCGGATTTAAGCGGCAGGATGCCCGTCACCCTCCCCCAGCTCCAGGAGAAGAAGCGGTTGGGAGAGCCGATCGTGATGGTCACCGCCTATGACTACCCGTCGGCCCAGGTCGCTGAGGCGGCCGGTGTCGACATCGTCCTGGTCGGAGACTCGGGCGCCATGACCGTGCTCGGCTATCCCTCGACCGTCCCGGTGTCAGTCGAGGAGATGCTGATGCTGTGCGCCGCCGCCCGGCGGGGGCTGACCACGCCCCTGCTCGTCGCGGATCTGCCGTTCGGCTCGTACGAGGCCTCCGACGAGCAGGCCGTGAGAACCGCCCACCGCTTCATCAAGGAAGCCGGCTGTGCCGCCGTCAAGCTCGAGCGGGGCGGAACCAGCGCCCAGCGGGCCAAGGCGATCATCGATTCCGGTGTAGCGGTCATGGGGCACGTGGGACTGACGCCTCAGACCGCGACCACGCTGGGAGGCCACCGTGCCCAGGGCCGCACTGCGGAACGCGCCCTTCAGGTCGCGCAGGATGCTCTGGCCCTGCAGCAGGCCGGATGTTTCTCGATCGTCTTCGAGGCGATTCCGGCCCCGGTCGCCGAGGAGCTCATGGGTCATATCGACGTGCCGGTAATCGGCATCGGCGCCGGCGCCGCAACCGACGGCCAAGTGCTTGTCTTCCATGACCTGTTGGGGATATACGATGGCCATGTGGCCCGGTTCGTCAAGCGCTATGCCGAAGCGAAAGCGCACATGGTGGCCGGCGTAAGCGAGTACGCCGCCGACGTTCGGGCGCGCGTTTTCCCCGGTCCCGAGCACGGCTACACGATCGATCCCGAAGAGCTCGCTCAGTTTCGCGGGCTGCTGGGCGAGCATCCGAGGGCCGCAGCGCTGACGGCGGAGCAATCGCGGCAGAGCGCGCCCGCGAGATAGGTAGCGCAGTGCCTCCCCGCCTGAGCGGAGTGCTCGTACCCAACGATCGGGTCTACTTCGAGCTCTTCGAAGAAGCGGGGCGAAACCTGCTGCGCTCGGCCGAACTGCTTGACACGCTGCTGTCCGATTATCCGGACAGCAGCCAGCTGGCGGCCGAAATCAAGGCCTGCGAGCACGAGGGCGACAGGATCACCCACGAGATCATCGACCGCCTCAACCACACGTTTGTCACACCGATCGACCGCGAGGACATCCTCGCGCTGGCCTCGGCCCTTGACGACACCGTGGACTACATCGAGGAGGTCGCCGACTACCTGGGCCTGTACCGGATCGAGGCGCCGATGGAGCAGTCGCTCCGCCAGGCAGAGGTGCTGCGCGCCGCAGCCGTTGAGATCGCCAACGCCATCCCCCAGCTACGGGGCTTTCGTGACATCTCCCGCCACACGGTTGAGGTCAACCGGCTCGAGAACGAAGGCGATCAGATCACCCGCGCGGCGATGGCCTCGCTGTTCGACACCGGCATCGACCCGATGGTCGTGATCCGCTGGAAGGATCTGTTCGAGCGGCTAGAGGCGGCGATCGACTCCACCGAGCGGGTCGCCAACATCATGGAAGGGATCATCATCAAGAACTCGTAGCCGCGTTCCGCTCGCACCCACCGACATTCCCGGCTCGACGACATAACGGTTCGGGAGCTCGGCGAGCCCGGCGATCTGTAAGCGCCGCGTGGCGCGGGCGGGGGGTGGCGACGCGCCCGCGTAACCGCGCTGGAAGCGCGCCAGCGCCCCGGCGCAGGACTCAGTACTCGATCCGCCTCAGCACGCGCGCGGGCGCTCCAGCGGCGATCGAGAACGGCGGCAGGTCGGTGGTGACGACGGAATTGGCGCCGATGACGCACCTCTCTCCCACCACCACGCCGCCTGTGATGACCACGTTGGCCCCACACCAGACGTTGGCGCCGATTCGCGTCGGTCCCTTGGCCACGAAGCCCTGCGAAGGTACGGGCCGCTTTGGGTCGTCGAAGCGATGGTCGGCGTCGGTCACGAAGCAGCCGTTGGCGAACATGCAGTGCTCGCCGATCTCGACCAGCTCAGCTGCCGCGACCATCACGCCGAGATTCAAGAAGCTCCCCCCGCCGATCTCGATGCGTCCGGGAGACGGAGCGGTCAGCCAGACGCCGGGTTCGAGTAGCACGTGAGCGCCGATCGTGAGGCGCCCCTCGCGCAGGGACTCGAGCACGTTGCCATAGAGCGGCCAGCGCGCGAACGCTCCCCGGCGCATCAGCTCCCAGTGGATGCGCGCCCGAACCCAAGGCAGCGAGTTGTGCTGGTAGAGGCGCCACTTGCGCAGCCAGAGCAGCAGCTCGCTGTTTAGGCGCAGGTCTTGCATCGGAGAACGATATTCGAGCGGGGCGCCGCGCAGCGGGGGGCCGCGCAGCGTAGCGCCGCACAGCGAGCGGAGCGCCGCGCAGGGAGCGGGGCGCCGCGCAGGCAGCCGGAAGGATCTCAGACCGAGGTCAGCTGGCGGGGCTTCCGCCGTGAGCGCGTGGGCTTGGCGGGCGGCAGCAGACCCTGCAGGAAGGCTCCCGTGTAGGACCCGGGCGTCTCCGCGATCTGCTCAGGCGTGCCCGTGGCGATCACCTGCCCGCCCTCGTCGCCACCCTCGGGACCGAGATCGATGATCCGGTCAGCAACCTTGATCACGTCGAGGTTGTGCTCGATCACGATCACCGAGTTGCCCGCGTCGACCAGTCGGCCGAGGACCTCGAGCAGCCGCTGGATGTCGGCGAAGTGCAGCCCCGTGGTGGGCTCGTCGAGGATATAGAGCGTGCGCCCAGTGGCGACCTTGCACAGCTCCGCCGCCAGCTTGACCCGCTGCGCCTCGCCTCCCGACAGGGTCGTCGCCGGCTGGCCCACCCGCATGTAGCCGAGGCCCACATCGAAGAGCGCCTGAAGTCGGCGACGGATCTTGGGAATGTGCGCGAAGAACTCAAGCGCTTCCTCGATCGGCATCTCGAGGATGTCGGAGATGTTCTTCCCCTTGAAGCGCACCTCGAGCGTCTCGCGGTTGTAGCGCTTGCCGTGACACTGCTCGCAGGGCACATAGACATCCGGCAGGAAGTGCATCTCGATCTTAATCTGGCCGTCACCGCGACATACCTCGCAGCGCCCGCCCTTGACGTTGAAGGAGAAACGGCCGGGCTTGTACCCCCGCGCACGGGCCTCCGGCGTCCTCGAGAACAGGTCGCGGATCTGGTCGAACAGGCCGATGTACGTGGCCGGGTTTGACCGTGGCGTGCGCCCGATCGGCGACTGGTCCACGTAGATCACCTTGTCGAGCTGTTCGAGGCCGGTGATGCGGCGATGCGCGCCGGCACGCTGCCGGTTGCGGTGCAGGCGGTTGGCGAGCGCCTTGTAGAGCACCTCGAGGATCAGGGTTGACTTGCCCGAGCCCGAGACGCCCGTCACACAGCAGAAGACCCCCAGCGGGACCTTGACGTCGATGCTCTTCAGGTTGTGCTGCGAGGCGCCCTCGATCAGCACCTGTCCGTGCGGGCGGCGCCGGCGCCTGGGAGTCTCGATCGCGCGGGTGCCGGCGAGGAACTGGCCGGTGAGCGAGGCGCTCTGTGCCGCGACCTCGTCAGCTGTCCCCTCCGCGACCACCCAGCCGCCGTGCTCGCCAGCGCCCGGCCCCATGTCCACGAGGTGGTCGGCCGCGCGCATCGTGCCCTCGTCGTGCTCGACCACGAGCACGGTATTGCCGAGATCGCGGAGCCGCTCGAGCGTCCCGATCAGCTTGGTGTTGTCGCGCTGGTGCAGTCCGATCGAGGGCTCGTCGAGGATGTACAGGACGCCCACGAGCGACGAGCCCACCTGGGTCGCCAAACGGATTCGCTGCGCCTCGCCCCCAGAAAGCGTGGCCGCAGCCCGATCCAGCGTCAGATAGCCAATGCCCACGTTGTCCAGGAACTGGAGCCGCTCGGCGATCTCCCGCAGCACCAGCCGCGCGATGCGGAAATCGTGCTCGGAGAGCTCGAGCGAGCGGACCCACTGGAGCGCCGCGCGCGCCGATAGCGCGGTGAAGCGATGGATCGCGGTGTCCGCGACCAGCACCGCCCGCGACTCCGGCCGCAGCCTCGCGCCCCCGCACTCCGGACAGGGACGCAAGGTCATGTACTCCTCGATCTTTTCGCGCGTGAACTCCGAGTCGGTCTCGCGGTAGCGGCGTTCGAGGCTCGGCAGGATCCCGTCGAAGCGGGCGGCGTAGGAGCGCCGGCGGCCGAAGCGGTTGCGGTAGCTCAGCTGGACGCGGTCGCCGTTCGTGCCGTGGAGGAAGAACTCGCGTTGGCGTGCGGGCAGGGCCTCCCAGGGAACATCGAGGTCGACGCCATACCGCTCGGCGATCGCCTGGGTGAGCTGGTCGTAGTACTCCGAGGCGCTCTGAGCCCAGGGAGCGATCGCTCCCTCCCCGATCGACAGCCCGGGGTCGGGCACCACCAGGTCGGGGTCGATCTCCATCTGGGAACCGAGGCCCGTGCACCTGGGGCAGGCGCCGTGCGGGGAGTTGAACGAGAAGATGCGGGGCTCGAGCTCCACCAGGCTCGGACCGTGGATGGGGCACGCGAAGCGCTCGGAGAAGATCATCGTCCGCTCGGAGTCGACCAGCTCGATCTCCACGAGCCCGCCTGCGAGCGCGACCGCGGTCTCAATCGAGTCGGCCAGGCGCTTGCGCACCTCGTCCTTCATCACGAGCCGATCGACGACCACGGAGATGTCGTGCTTGAACTTCTTGTCGAGCTCGATCGGCTCGTCGAGCCGCCGCAGCTCGCCGTCCACCTTTATGCGTGCGAACCCTTCGCCGCGCAGCTCCTCGAGCTGCTTGCCGTACTCACCCTTGCGCCCGCGCACGATCGGCGCCAGCACCATGAAACGAGTGCCCTGCTCAAGCTCCATCACCTGGTCGATGATCTGCTCGGCCGACTGTCCGGAGATGGGTCGGCCGCAGATGTGACAGTGCGGATGGCCGACGCGCGCCCAGAGCAGCCGCAGGTAGTCGTAGATCTCGGTCACGGTGCCCACCGTCGAGCGGGGGTTGCGCGAGGTCGTCTTCTGATCGATCGAGATCGCCGGCGAGAGCCCCTCGATCGAGTCCACGTCGGGCTTGTCCATCTGCCCCAGGAACTGCCGGGCGTAAGCAGAGAGCGATTCGACGTAGCGTCGCTGCCCCTCGGCATAGATCGTGTCGAAGGCCAGCGAGGACTTGCCCGAGCCCGAGAGACCGGTGATGACGGTCAGCGAGCCGCGGGGAATCGCGACCGTGACGTTCTTCAGATTGTGCTCTCGGGCTCCCGAGACGACGAGCTGATCACCCACCTCGTCGAGTCTAGTTGAGCGAACAGACGTTCGCCCCAACCGAAAGCCGGTATTTGGAAGACCGAGCCTCTCCGGTGCTCAGTCGTGGACGCTCGAATAGACCTCGTCCAGCAGGCGCCCAGGGTCGGCGAGGTCATAGTTCTCGGCGAGGTAGCGCGCGGTCTCCTCGCGCGGGGTGCCGTTGAGCGCCATGTTGAGCGCGATCAGTCGCGCGCCCTCGGTGTCGTCGCTCTCCTCCCGCGCGGCGTAGGCCTGTTCGGGCGGCCGGTCGCCGAGCTTTCGCGACTCGGGCGCGTATTCCGCGGGCGCTGGGGATGCGACCGGGTGCGGAGTGAACTGCGTGCGCGCGGCGGTCGGCGTCGGCGATTCCTGATGCGGCGCGGGCGCCGGCGTCACAGGCTCGCTTGGCTCGACCGGCTGTGGGTCGGATGCATCGGCCACGACCGGCTCCAGGCGCCCCACCGTCGTGGTTTGAGCCTCGCTCGCGATCCTCCCGGCCAGCTCGTCCTCGAGCGCGTTCAGCTCGCCGCGCAGCCGCTCGGTGTCGTGCCGGAGCGAGGTGGTGAGCGCATTCAGCTCCTTGTCCATCGCCTCGAGGCGCCCCAGCATCTTCGTGATCGAGCTCGACAGCCGGCTCACGTAGTCGCGCGCCTGCGCCGCCACCCGCTCGCGCATGCGCTCCGCCTCACCGGTGGCCCGTGCGCTGGCCTCGGAGGCCTGTGCACGGGCCTCCTGGGCCTCCAGCTCGGCGCTGCGGATGATCTCCGCGGCGCTCTTCTCGGCCGCCTGCACAATCCCGCGCACCTGCTCGGAGACCGCCGTCGCCAGAGTCTCAGGTTGCTGCTGTTGCTCGAGCTCAGCGACCGCGTCCGCGAGCGCGCTCAGGTGCGCATCCACCGCCGCCTGGTCGTAACCACGCTTGGCGATGGGGAAATCCCTTCTAGTGATGATCGCTGGATCCAGCGTCACGGCGTCTCCCTTTCGGTCAGCGATCTTAACCGGTCGCGACGGTCTGGTCGCGCCTACGCCGCAGGTCGCGGATCTCGTCGCGCAACTTGGCGGCGTACTCGAAGCGCAACTCCTCGGCGGCCTGAAGCATCTCCTCCTCGAGCTCGACGATCGTGCGGTCGATCTCTTCGGGAGCCATCCCCTCGGCCGCGCGGTGCGTACGCCGGCGCGAGCGGGGCACGCGCGCCTCGCCCTGTAGGAACTCGGCGATGTCCGAGATGCCCTTCACGATCGTCTCCGGCGTGATCCCGTGCTCCTCGTTGTAGGCCGCTTGGATCGCGCGCCGGCGGTCGGTCTCCTCGATCGCCGCCCGCATCGCTTGCGTCTCTTTGTCCGCGTACATGATCACGCGGCCCTCGACATTGCGCGCGGTGCGCCCGATGGTCTGGATCAGCGAGGTCTCGCCGCGCAGGAACCCCTCCTTGTCCGCGTCGAGGATGGCCACCAGCGACACCTCGGGAAGGTCGAGCCCCTCCCGCAGCAGATTGACGCCCACGAGCACGTCGAATTCGCCCAACCTCAGCTCACGGATGATGTGGATGCGCTCGAGCGTGTCGACCTCCGAGTGCAGATAACGCACCCGGAAGCCCATCTCCAGCAGATAGTCGGTGAGATCCTCGGCCATCTTCTTGGTCAGCGTGGTGACCAGCACGCGCTCGTCGCGCTCCGCGCGCGCCCGGATCTCGTTCATCAAATCGTCGATCTGGTTGCGGGTCTCGCGGACCTCGACGTCGGGGTCGACGATGCCGGTCGGACGCACGATCTGCTCGACGATCCGCGCCGAGCGCTCGCGCTCGTACACGCCCGGGGTGGCGGAGACGAACACCAGCTGAGGCGTCATCGAAAGGAACTCCTGGAAGGTCTGAGGGCGGTTGTCGAGCGCCGAAGGGAGCCGAAAGCCGTAGTCGACGAGCGTCTGCTTGCGCGAGCGGTCGCCCTCGTACATCCCTCCGAGCTGCGGCACCGTCTGGTGCGACTCGTCGACCAGGCAGAGGAAATCCTCGGGGAAGTAGTCGAGCAGGCAGTAGGGGCGCTCACCCGGGGCGCGGCCGTCCATGATGCGCGAGTAGTTCTCGATCCCCGAACAGAACCCAAGCTCGCGCAGCATCTCCATGTCGTACTGGGTCCGCTGCCGCAGGCGGTGCGACTCGAGCAGCTTGCCCTGCGCCTCGAGCTCGGCGCAGCGGGCGTTCAGCTCGCGGCCGATCTCGGCCACGGCCTCCTCGAGCATCCCCTCGCGCACGGTGTAGTGGGTCGCCGGCCAGATGCCGACGTGCTCGAGATCCTCCTCGAGCAGCTCGCCGGTGAGGGGGTCGAAGCGCTGCAGGGACTCGACCTCGTCGCCGAACATCACCACCCGGTAGGCGGTTTCGGCGTAGGCGGGAAAGACCTCCAGCGTCTCCCCCCGCACCCGGAAGGTGCCACGCTGGAGCACGGTGTCGTTGCGCGTGTACTGGATCGAGACCAGCTTGCGCAGCAGCCGGTCGCGGTCGATCATCTCGCCCTTGTTCAGCGTCTGCAGGTTGGCGTCGTAGACCTCGGGCGAACCGAGGCCATAGATGCAGGAGACGCTTGCCACGATCAGTACGTCTCGACGCGCGAACAGCGCCGCCGTCGCGGAGTGGCGCAACCTGTCGATCTCCTCGTTTATGGCCGAGTCCTTCTCGATGTAGAGGTCCTTGCTGGGGACGTAGGCCTCGGGCTGGTAGTAGTCGTAGTAGGAGACGAAGTACTCGACCGCGTTGCGCGGGAAGTAGGTGCGGAACTCGTTGCAGAGCTGAGCCGCCAGCGTCTTGTTGTGCGCGATCACCAGCGCCGGCTTCTGCACCGCCTCCACCAGCCCCGCCATCGTCATCGTCTTCCCTGTCCCGGTCGCGCCCAGCAGCGCGAGGAACCGCTCGCCGGCGTTGACGCCCTCAGCCAGCGAAGCGATCGCCTGCGGCTGGTCGGCGGTGGGCCGGAAGGCCGCGTCGAGTTCGAATTTGGGCATGTACGGATGAGCCTAGCGGGGTGCCTCCCGGGCACGGCGGTGCCGCAGTGGGACGTTGTTCGCGCTATATGGGACTGTCATCCCCCAGTTCTCTGCGCCCCACCTCGCCGCGCTCGCCGTGCTGCTGACGGCCTCGGTCACGTCAGTGTGGGTCGCGCGCACGAGGCCGGGCCTCGCTGTCCGCTTGGGATATCTGCTCGCGCTGGCCGTGTTCGTCGCGTGGGTCGGCGAATATGTCCTCGACGCCGCCAACGGCACCTACAGCGCTCGCTTCACGCTGCCACTCCAGCTCACCGACGCGATCTCGGCGATCACCGTGATCGCGCTGTGGACGCGGAGACGAGCGGTGGTCGAGCTGCTCTACTTCTGGGCGCTGTCGGCGTCGCTGCAGGCGCTCATCACCCCCGATCTCGGCGAGAACTTCCCGAGCGCCTATTACTTCACCTACTTCGTCTACCACATCGGTGCCGTGGTGGCGGCCGTGATGCTGGTCTTCGGCTGCGGCATGTACCCGCGCCCGTGGAGCGCGCTGAGGGCCTTCGCCGCCACGCTCGCGTGGGCGGCGCTGGCGGGGATCGCCGACATCGTCTTCGGCGGCAACTACATGTACCTGCGCGCGAAACCGCTCCACAGTTCGCTGCTGAGCGTCATGGGCCCATGGCCCTGGTACCTGGTGAGCACCGGCGCGCTCGCGCTGGCCATGCTGCTCGTACTCGCGCTGATTGCGAAGGGCATCCGCCGTATCGACCCGCACGCGGACACCTCCGGGCTGCCGGGAGCCTCTAGTAGCCCAGCTGTTTCGCGTACGTGTGGCGGTAGTCCTGCTGAGCCTGGAGCACCTTCTCCACGTACAGCCTGGTCTCGGCGTAGGGGATCTGCGCGAGCGTGAGCGAATGGCCCTGCGCACGCGCAGCCGCCAACCACTTATCCACGTTGGTGATGCCCGCGTTGTATGCGGCGAGCGCGAGCGCGACATTGCCGTCGTAGTGGTTGATGAGGTAACGCAATAAGTAGGTGCCGTAGGCGATATTCACCTGGGGCTTGCTGAGGTCGGATACCCGGAACGAGATCCCGCCCGAGCGGCGCGCCAGGAATTCGGCCGTCTGGGGCATCAGCTGCATCAGGCCCTCGGCGCCGGCGGGGGAGCGCCGCGGATCGAATCTCGACTCGGCATAGATGACGCCGGCCACCAGCGCCGGATCGAGTTGCTTGGCCGCCGCCTCCTGACGAATGATGCTGGCGTCCGAGAGTGGCAGGGTGAGGTCGTTGATCGCGCGCTTCGCGACGGGCGTCAACACCACCGCCAGCCCCACGGCGAGCGCCGCCACGAGCATGGCCAGCACCAGCCGGCGCGGCCCGGAGGCGCGTCTGCGCGTGACCCGACCGCCACTCCGGCGGCCGGTGGCAACACCAGCTACCGGAGGGCTCACAGCCCGCTCAGGCGATCAAGCTTTTCAAGCACCTCCGTCAGCTCCTCGTGCAGCTTAGCCACGCTGCCGTCGTTGACAAGCGTGTACGTGGCGCGCGCCGCCTTATCCGCCTGCGGTAGCTGGCGCGCCAGGCGCTCGTCGAGCGCGGAATGGTCTCTGGTGGCGGCGCGACTGGCTCGCAGCCGTTCGTCGGCGATCACGGCGATCGTCGCGTCGAACAGCTGATCCATGCCCGACTCGAACAGCAGCGGCACCTCGACCACCGCGGCGCGCGGCGCCGGCTCACGCTTGGAAACGCGCTCGCGCCACTCCAGGACCGCGGCCCCTACGCGCGGCCACACGAGCTGCTCGAGCCAGGCGCGATCCTCGGGCGTGGCAAACGCCTTCCGGGCGAGTGCGGGGCGCTCAACCGCCCCCTGCGGCGCCACCGACGGGCCAAAGCGTTCGACTACGGCCGCGCGAACCGCGTCCTCGTCGTAGAGGTCGTGGACGACCTGGTCGGTGGAGAGCACGGCCGCGCCCAGCTGTTCGAGGGCTTCGAGGGCGGTGCTCTTGCCGGCCCCGATCCCGCCCGTGAGGCCGACGAAGGGGATCACCCGAGCGCTAGGGCTGGTCTGCGGGCGGCTGCTCGTCGGTCGGCTGGGGAGCCGGAGCTTCCCCGGAGTCGTCTCGGCTGTGGAGCCGGAGCTTCCCCGGAGTCGTCTGGCTGTGGAGCCGGAGCTTCCCCGGAGTCGCTCGGCTGTGAAGCCGGAGCTTCCCCGGATTCGTCCGGGGAGGAAGTGGGAGCGTCGCCGGTCGGAGCCGGAGAGGCGGCTGAAGCTTCCCCGGATTCCTCCGGGACGAAAGCCGAAGCGGGCTCTTCGGAGGGGGCCGGCTGCTCGAAGGGGACGGACTCTTCCGCGAGGGCGGGCTCGGACGACTGCTCGGGCTCATCCTCAGGCGGAGTTCCGCCTCCCTCGCCGAAGACCTCCTCGGAGAGGCCGAGGTCGGGGACGTCCTCGAGCGAGCCCGCGCCGTCGATGGGCCTGCGCACGGGCAACACCTGGCCTTCGACGCGCTTGATCGAGAGCGACAGCCGGCGCCGCTCTGAATCGATCTCGAGGATCTTGACGCGCACGACATCGCCGGGTTGGACGAGCTCGCGCGGATTTTCCACGTGGTGCTGGGCCAGCTCGGAGATGTGGACCAGCCCTTCCACGCCGTCGAGGATCTCGACGAAGGCACCGAAGGTGACGACCTTGGTGACCGTGCCCTCGAGCTCGTCGCCGACGTTGTAGGTGTCGACCACACGCTGCCAGGGGTCCTCTTGGGTCTGCTTGAGGCCAAGCGAGATGCGCTGCCGGTCGCGATCGATATCGAGCACCTTGACCGTGACCTCGTCGCCGATCGAGAGGATCTCGGAGGGATGGTTCACGTGCGACCACGACAGCTCGGAGATGTGAATCAGGCCGTCGATGCCGTCCAGGTCGACGAACGCGCCGAAGTCGACGATGTTGGAGATGCGGCCCTGGACGACGTCGCTGGGGTGCAGCCGGTCGAGGATCCGCTCGCGGTCCTCCTTGCGCTGCTCCTCGAGCACGGCGCGCCGCGAGAGCACGACGTTGTTGCGCGAGCGGTTGAGCTCGATCACCTTGCACTCGATCATCTGGCCCAGGTACTCGTCGAGGTTCGGCACCCGGCGGATGTCGACCAGCGATGCCGGCAGGAACCCGCGCACGCCAAGGTCGATGATCAGGCCGCCCTTGACCACCTCGATCACCTGCCCCTCGACCGGCTCGCCGGACTCCCAGGCCGCCTCGATCCGCCGCCACGCCTTCTCGAATCGAGCCCGCTTCTTCGAGAGGATCAGGCGCCCGTCCTGATCCTCCTTGGTCAGCACGAGGGCATCGACCTCCTCGTCGAGGTGCACCTCCTCGCTCGGGTCCACCGACTTGCGGATCGAGAGCTCGGAGGCGGGGATCACCCCCTCCGACTTGTAGCCGATGTCGACCAGCACCTCGTCGGCGTCGATGCGCACGACATGACCGGTGACCACGTCGCCCTCGCGGAAGGGATGGAGCGTGGCGTCGTAGTTGGGGACGATCTGGCCGTCGACCTCGAGCAGGAGGCCGCCCGACCCCTCGACGACTTTGGCGTTATTGGCGGACGCCTGGTCGGTGGGCGTGACAGTTGTAGCTTGCTGCATCGGTGGTTCCGGAGGGTAGCGACTCCCTCGTATCATCGACCAGACATGCCCACGCGCGCTACTAAGAGGGGCGCCGAGCGCACCGCGCTGCACCACGATTGCGACGTGCTGATCTGCGGCGCGAGCTTCGCGGGGCTGGCGGTCGCGCGCGAGCTGCGCGAGACCGGGGCCGAAGTGCTCGTGCTCGACCGCTATGAGATCGGCGAGCGCCAGACCTCCGCCTGCGCAATACCGACGCCGTGGCTGACGGCGCTGGGGCTTGAGCGCGCGCTTCGGCAGACCTTCCCCGTGCTTGTCATCCACACCCCGCACGGAAGCTCCCGCTTCGACCTGCCCTGGAGCTTCTCCACCTTCGACTACCGCACGCTGTGCGAGCTGCTCGCGGAACAGGGGGGCTTCGAGTTCGAGACAGCCAAGATCGACGGTCACACGGGCGAGACGGTGCATACCGATCGCGGCGACGTGCGCGCGCCGCTGATCGTCGATGCCTTGGGATGGCGGCGGATGCTCGGCGCAGGCAAGGCGATACAGCCCCCGGAGGCGTTCCTGTCCCGCGGGCTCGAGGTTCACCCGTTCGGCGCCGGCGACGAGCTCGAGGTATGGATCGACCGCTCCTACGTCCCCGCCGGCTACGGCTGGAGCTTCCCCGCCGGCGAGGAGGTACGGGTTGGCGTGGGCTCATTCGACCCTCGGCACCATGTCAAGGAGCCCACCGTGCGCCTGGCCTCGGACCTACGGCGCGACGCGGTTCGCTACCAGGGCAACTGGATCCCCCACCGCCTCCGCGACGCCATCGAGGACGGGATCTTCTTCGTCGGTGACTCGGCCGGCCACTGCCTGCCGCTGACCGCGGAAGGCATCAGGACCGCGCTGTATTTCGGGATCGCCTGCGGTCGCGAGCTGCGCGGGGTGATCGAGCGCCGCCAGAGCCTCAAGGACGCGCTCGGCCGCTATGGCGCCTTCAGCGCGCGGCACCGGTGGAAGTTCGAGTCGCTGTTGGGAGCTCAGCGCCTAGTACCGCGCATCGCCCCGCGGCTGCTGGCGCGCTCGCTGCACGCGATGGAGAAGCAGCGCTTCGTGAACTGGGCCTTCGGGCACTACCTGGAGATCGCTCACCCGCGGTTCGCCGGCGCCGGCGGCAGCCTTCAGCGCGCGGGGGCCTGCGTGCCCGCCCGCGCCATGCCGCTCTCGTAGCCGAAGATCACCGCGTGGATGCGATCGCGCACCCCCAGCTTCATCAGGATCCGCTTGACGTGCGTCTTGACGGTCGACTCCTCGATCACCAGCGCCTGCGCAATCTCGCCGTTGGAGAGCCCGCGCGCGACGTGCTCGAGCACCTCGCGCTCGCGCGGGGTCAGCTCCTCGAGCCGGGCCTCGGCCTGCCTGGGCGAGGAGAGCTCACCCGCCAGGCGGTCGAGCACCGTGCGGGTGACGGAGGGCGAGAGCAGTGAGTCGCCGCGCGCGACCGTGTGCACGGCGGCGATCAGCTCCTCGGGTCGCGTGCGCTTGAGCAGGAACCCGGAAGCGCCGGCATCGATCGCGCCGAAGATGTAATCGTCCTGCTCGAAGGTGGTCAGGATCACCACCTTCACGAGCGGCGAGGCCTCGAGCACCTGGCGGGTGGCGGCAATCCCGTCGAGGCCCGGCATGCGCACGTCCATCAGCACCACGTCGGGCCGGTGCAGGCGGACCTCCTCCACGGCCATGTGGCCGGTGGCCGCCTCACCCACGACCGCGATCGTCTCATCGCTGGAGAGCACGGCGCGCAGCCCGGCGCGCATGAGGTCGTCGTCGTCCGCCAAGAGCACGCGGACGGCGGGCTCGTCCATCTCCTTGCGTGCCGCCGCGGCGCTCATGCGCGTGCCTCGGCCGTATACGGCAGCCGCGCCTGCACGTGGAAGGCGCCGTCGCTCCGCCCGGCCTCGAGCGTCCCGCCAAGGAGCGCGGCTCGCTCGCGCATCCCAAGGATCCCGTGACCCCCGTCCCGGCCATTGCCTGCGCCGACCCCTGCCGCCACGGCAATCCGGTTTGCGATCGTCAGCTCCAGGTCGTGCGGCCCGTAGCTCACCACCACCTCCGCGGGCCCGCCACCGTGACGGGTGGCGTTGGTGAGCGACTCCTGAACGATCCTGTAGGCGGCCTGATCGAGGCCGGGCGCCAGCGCCCGAGGGCGTCCCCTGATCGTCACATCGACGTCCAGGCCGGCGACGCGGTGGCGCTCGGCGAGCGTTTGCAGGCCCGCCAGTCCCGTGGGGGGCTCGACCGCGGTATCGGCTCGATCATCGCGCAGCTCTCGCACCAGATGATCGATGTCGGTGATGGTCTCGCGCGCCACCGCCTCGATCGTGGACAGGGCCTCGCGGGTGGCTTGCCGGTCGCGGTCGCCGAGCAGCCGCGCCGCTCCGGCCTGCACCAGGATCACGTTGATCGCGTGCGCGGCCGAGTCGTGCAGGTCGCGGGCGATGCGCGTGCGCTCCTCCGCCACCGCCAGGCGTCGCTCACGCTCGAGCTCGCGCTCGGCCCGCCGGGCGCGCTCGACGAGCTCCGCGCGCCGCCGGCGCCGCTGGCGCACATGGTCCCCGATGATCCATGCCCCGCCCCAGACGACGACGCCTCCGAGGATGGGCACGGCAGCCGAGCCACGCGTGATCGCGATCACGCCCACGTGGACCGCGAACATCCCCACCAACACGACCGCGGTGTCGCGCAGCCGCCCGCGGGTGCGCTCGTCCGAGGCGACATAAAAGAGCGCGATCGTGGGCCCGATGGGCGGGCCGAGCGGATACCCCAGTCCGTCCAGGGTCGCGCTCGCAGCGGTGGTGAGGGCGAACACCGAAAGCGGCCAGCGACGGCGCGCCGCCAGCGGCAGGCAAGCGGCCGCCGCCAGCGCCACCCCGGGCGCATCGATGCCGCGCCAAGCGCTGCCGTGGGCACCCCAGTTGTCGTGTATGCCGCCGAGCATCGCGAGCGTGAGGGCAAACGCCACAAGCGCCACGAGCGCATCGGGCAGGAAGCGAGCGAACGACCGGCCGACGGGCATTCTCGAGCGGGACCACGCGGTCATTTACGTAGGCAGATTAGTCCGCCTCCGCCCCTCCGTAGTCACCCCACGGGTGGATTGCCCTACCCCCGTGGTAGGACCGAAAAGTTCCTCCCCTGGGACGTTGTGGCTGGCCCCTTGCGCGCGTACCTTGGCATCCAAGGAAAGGAGCCAGGAAATGTCCGACCAGGAGCATCTCACCCACATTTGGCACGGCGATCCTAAGCTGCGCTCAAGCGACGCCGAGCGTGAGGCGATCGCCGCTCGGCTGCGCGCCCATCACGCCGATGGCCGCTTGGACACCGCCGAGCTGCAGGACCGCATCGATGGCTGCTATCAGGCCAAGACCCTCGGCGAGCTAAAGCAGCTGCTCGCGGATCTGCCCGGCGAGACGGCGAGGCCTCAAGCCGAGCGGGACACGCGCTGGCGGCTGCCCGTCCCGCTGATCGCGCTCGTGCCCGTGCTGCTGGCGCTGGCGGCCATTGGCGCGGTAGCGCACCACCATATGCCGTGGATCGTGATCCCGGTGCTGTTCATCGCCGCCCGACTGATGCTCTGCCGCCGCCGGCGCTGGGGCATGCGCGGCTGGGGCATGCACGGCGGCAGCTACATCGCCTGAGCGCGCGGAGCGTGCGCGGACGCGGCTACTTCGCCTGTAGCCAGTCCGCGCCCGTGCCCGCCTCGACGGCCAGCGGCGGATCCATCGCGAAGGCGCTCGACATCTCCCGGCAGGCGAGCTCCCGCACCTGCTCCGCTTCCTCCGCGGGCCCTTCGAACAGCAGCTCATCGTGGATCTGCAGGATCAGCCGTGAGCGCAGGCCCGCGTCGCTGAGCGCATGCGCGCAGCGCACCATCGCCACCTTCATGATGTCCGCAGCCGTCCCCTGAATCACCATGTTGACGGCAAAGCGCTCGCCCTGCTTGCGGATCTCCCAGCGACGCGCGCGCAGCTCGGGCACCTGCCGCCGGCGACCGAACAGCGTTGAGACGTAGCCAAGCTCGCTGCCCTGCTCGATCGTGTCGGAGATGAACTGCGCGACCGCGGGGAACCCGGCCAGGTAGCGCTTGATGAACTCGTCCGCCTCCTCCTGCGGGATATCGAGCCGGTCGGCCATCCCCCAGGCCGAGAGGCCGTAGACGATGCCGTAGTTGATCATCTTTGACTTGGATCGCATGCCCGGGTCGATCTCCTCCGGGCTGACCCCGAACACGCGGCAGGCGGTCGCGGTGTGCACGTCCTCGCCGCGCCGGAAGATGTCTTTGAGCACGTCCTCCCCCGCGATGTGGGCCAACAGCCGCAGCTCGACCTGGGAGTAGTCGGCCGACACCAGCAGGTTCCCGGGCTCGGCGACGAAGCAGGCGCGGATCTCGCGGCCCAGCGGCGTGCGAATCGGGATGTTCTGGAGGTTGGGATTGTTCGAGGACAGCCGGCCGGTCGTGGCGGCTGTCTGGTTGAACGTCGTGTGCAGCCGCTCGTCCGGTCCGAGCAGCAACGGCAAGGCGTCCAGATAGGTTTGCGCCAGCTTCGTCAGCTCGCGCCAGCGCTCGATCTTGGGGATGATCGGATGCTCGTGGCGGATCGCCTGGAGCACGCGCGCGTCGGTCGAGTAGCCGGTCTTCCCGCGCCGCTTGCGGGAGAGGCCGAGCTTCTTGAACAGGATCTCCTCGAGCTGCTTGGGTGACCCGATCATGAATTCCTCGCCCGCGAGCTCGAAGATCTCGCGCTCGAGCTCCGCCGCCTCGTCCTTCACCCGGGTGGAGATCTCCTTCAGACGGGCGGTGTCGAGCTTCGAGCCGGCCACCTCCATCTGCCGCAGCACCCTGACCAGCGGCAGCTCGACCTCCGTGAGCAGATCGTTCAGGCCGCGCGCGCGGATCTGCTCGCGCTGCCAGTCGGCCAGCGCGCTCATCAGCAGCGCGTCAGCGGCGGCGGGGTCCTCGACATCGGCGGCGAGGCCCCGCTCCTCCCACAGCTCGCGGAACGGATAGGCGCGCCGCGCGGGTTCGAGCAGATAGGCCGCGACCTCGGTGTCGTGGGCGAGCACGTCGGGGATCTCCTTGAGCGCCTTGGCGTCGTGGGCCACGACGGGACGCTCTCCGACCGCGTGCACGAGCTCCTCCGGGCCCGCACAGGCGCCGGCGAGCACGAGCCCGCGGCCGTCGGCGCGGACGCCAAAGCGCCACGCTTGGTCGGCGGCGAACAGGGCGTCGTCCGCCTTCTCCGGCGGCCGCAGCGCCACGGCCACCTCGCTCAGCGGCAGCGCCCTGACGCCCTCGAGGCCGGTCTCCTTCACCCGCGCGTGCAGCGCCTCCTCGGCCTGTGGAGCGGGCGCGGCGGCGTCGGCCGAGCCGAGCGCCTCCTCAAGCCGGCGCAGCGGCTCCCGCAGCTCGAAGCGACGGAACACCTCGCGGAGCCTCGAGCGATCGGGCTGCTGGGAGGCGAAGTGGACGATGTCGAGCTCGATCGGAATGTCGCGCTTGATCGTCGCGAGCTGCTTCGAGACGCGCGCGTTCTCCGAGTGCTCTCTGAGGTTCTGCTGGCGCTTGGCCCCCGAGATGTCATCAACGTGCGCCAGCACTTCCTCGAGCGAGCCGAAGCGCTTGAGCAACTCGGCGGCCGTCTTGTCGCCGATGCCGGGGACGCCGGGAATGTTGTCGCTGGTGTCGCCCTTCAGCCCGATGAAGTCGGGCACCAGTTCCGGCGGTATGCCGTAGCGCTCGAGCACGCCGTCCCGGTCATACACGCGCGTATCGGTGATCCCGCGCGAGGTGGTCATGATGCGCACTCCGTCGCCCACCAGCTGATACGCGTCGCGATCGCCGGTCACGACCATCACCGGCACCGGTCCCTCGGCGGTGCGCGCGCGCTCGACGATCGAGGCGATCACGTCGTCGGCCTCAAAGCCCGCCACCTGGTAGTTGCGGTAGCCGAAGGCCTCGACCAGCGGCACCAGGTGCGGCCACTGCTCCTTGAGCAGATCGGGCCGCTTGGCGCGCTGGGCCTTGTACTCGGCGTAGATCTCCTTGCGCCCCGAGCTGCCCGCGTCCCAAACCACCACGGTCGCCTTGGGGCCGTAGTCGGTCATGATCTTTACGAGCATCGAGGCAAAGCCGAAGATCGCGTTGGTTGGCTCGCCGGTGGAGGTCGCAATCGACTCGGGCAGCGCGAAGAAAGCCCGGTAGGCAAGGCTGTTCCCGTCGATCAGGAAGAGCTCGTCGGCCATGGTTGTGAGCCTAGCTTCGCGGGCGCTCGCCGCGCGCGCCGATGGGTGATTCAGGAGGCCCTTATCCGGTCCGCGCAAGCGCGCCCTCTGCGCGCGCCAGCGCCGAGGCCACGTAGGCGATCACGGCCAGCGGCTCGTACTTAACCTGATCGCGGCTGACCCGATTCGGATCCACCCCTGCCGCCTTCAGCGCCGCGTCCTTGTGACGGTCGCGATCGAAGGCGCGGTGGCTCGTGTGAAACCTGAAGCCGTCGATCTCGAACGCCACTCGGTGGGCGGGCCAGAAGAAGTCGACCGTAAAGCCGCCGATTTTCACCTGCGTCCGCGGTGCGGGCAACCGAGCTTTGCGGATCAGCTTGAGAAAGCTCTCCTCGGCTTCGGATCTTGTGATCGTCGAGCCCCGCCGGTTGAGCAGCTCGGCGAGGATGGGAGCTCCTTTCCGCCGCGGTGCCCGCTCTAGCGCCGCGCGAAGCTGGGCGGGGGTCACGATCTTCAAGATCACCATTGCCTCGTCCAGTTCCCGTTCGAGCTCGCGTGTCGACGCCTGACCCGCGCGGTCCAGGAGGGTTCTGGCGGGAGAGGTGACCGGCAGCTGACGGTGGATTGCGACCTCGTCCGCGAGCAAGGTCGAGGTCCGATGCATGCGCACGCCGCGTCGCCCTCGGCCCCGGTCGCACCCCACCACGGTCACTTCCACCGGATCTGGCGAGTGGTCCGTGATCCCCCATATCGCCGCGGCGGATGCGTGGCTGAGTACCGCCTGTTCGCCACAGGCCAGGAGCGCCGCGGTCTCGCGGCCGAGGGGGATGACCTCCGAGCAGGGAACGGCATAGACGCCGGCATGCTCGCGACGCAGCAGGCCCGTCCCGACGCGGCGGCCGATCGTCCTCGCGGCGACGCCCGCGCGAAGGAGCTGTGCCCGCGTGGCGCGGCCCCGCTGAAGGCGTGCGATCGCGGCGATGCGCTCGTCCGCGGAGCCCGAGACGGCCACAAATCCCGTTTGACCGAGCACTTTCACGAGCGCCTGAGAATGTGGGCCGCCTGCGACCCCCTTTTTCCGAGCCCTCGGCTGGGAGGCGTCGGGGGAGGGATTATTGGCCGCCCCAGGGGAAGACGTGGGCTGCGCAGCCGGGTGCACGCCTCGACGGTGGCAGCCCGAGCGCAGCGGGTGGCTCAGGACGGCGGATTTGTCACGCTCGTGGGACGGATTTGTGACGCGCCGGCACATGCCGAGGGGGGCACCGGTTTCGGGGGTCACGAAGACGCACCGCAGCCCCGAAGACGCACCGCAGTCACGAAGACGCACCGCAGCCCCGAAGACGCACCGCAGTCACGAAGACGCACCGCAGCCCCGGAGACGCACCGCAGCCCCTATCCCGTCAGCTCCTCCACGAACTGCGGCATCCTTGCGCGACCCACGCGGTAGAGCCCGTACGAGCTCTGCGTGGTGCTGCCGTCGCGCAGAAAGCTGTAGGTCCCGATCGCCGAGGTGCGGTTGGCGACGTCGAACAGCGCCGCGCGCACGGCGGCTCTGTCGTCGCCGCGCCCCCGCAGCCCAGCGACCGTGCCGAGCCCCAAGCTCATCGCCTCGTAGCCGTACGCGGCGATTGGATCCGGCGTCGCGCGGTAGGCGGCGCGATAGGCCGCGAGGAAGGCGCGCCCCGCGGCCGTAGCGCCGACGTTGCCCGCCGGCGAGGTGCACCGAAAGGCGGGCCTGGCCGCGGGCGAGAGCGGGTGCATGAAGGACGCGCTGCAGACGTTGTCGGAGCCGAATAGCCGTATGACGCGCGGGTCGGCGCCGGCGACGCTCGAGACGAGTCGCGCCGCATCGGGCCAGCCCAGGCCGGCGTAGTCGAGGCAGCGGACGCCCCCCGACTTGAGGCCGGCCGCGTAGGCGGCGGCGCCGCCCGCCACGGTGTTCAGCGCAAAGTCGCTCGGGATCTGCACGCCGAACCGGCTGCGCCTCGCCTGAAGCTCGGACGCCAAGCCCAGCCCCTCGGCGCTGTTGTCGTGGACGAGCGCCAGCCGCGTGCAGCCCGCCCGCGTGGCGGCGCGCAGCTGCGCACCCGCCTGCACGTAGTCGGAGGGCGCAAGGCGCAGGAACGTCGGCGTCTTGGTCGGGTCGAGCGGCCCAGCTGTCCCGGGATCGGTGGTCAGCCCGGTGTACGTGCTCAGCGGGCTCACCTGGGGCAGGCCCGAGGCATTAAGAATCGGCCCCGAGACCTCGGTCGCGCCCGAGTCGAGCTCGCCGATGTAGTACACGGCCGCGGGATCGGACGCCGCGACGCGCGCGTTCTGGGCGGTCTTGAAGGCGTTCCAGCCGGCGCTTGTGGCGTCGTCAAGGACGACCAGGTGGACGCGCCAGCGCCCCGCGCGGCTCTCGGCCCCGGTCAAAGCCAGCTTGATGCCGTTGAGCACGCCGCGGGCCTGGACTGCGCGCGGCCCCTGCAGCGGCAGGCTGGCGTAGAAGTCGAGGACCGTGCGGCGGGTGTGTTGGGGCGGATTCCTGCGCGCATGTTGTCCCCCGCAGGCGCTCAGCAGAAGCGAGCAGGCAAGCGATAGCGCCACGGAGCTCGCCCGAGCCGAGTGGCGCATCAGCCTGCCTTGATCGCCTTCCAGAAGCGGAGCTGTCCGTTGAGCGCCCGCCACACGCCGTAGACGTCCATCGTCGTGTTGCCGTCGCGTTGAATCGAGTAGGTGCCGAGCACGCTGCGGCGGTTATGGGTGGCGAAAATCGCGCGGCGCACGGCCGCCCGCTCGGCTGCCTGGCGCCCTTTGTCGGTCGCTTTGCGGATCGCGCTCAGCATCAGCCGCATGGACTCATAGCCGAGTATCGCGTCCGGCTCCGGCGGACCGAAGCGGCGCCTGAAAGCGCTCAGGAACGCACGTCCCGCGCGGCCATAGGCGCTGGTCCCGAGGGCCGGCGAGGTGATCGCCAAACGCGAGTCGACGCTCAGCGGGACGCCGCCGGCGACGGGGTCGACGAACGTGCTCTGGGCGACGCCCGCGCCGGCGAAGATGCGCGCCTTCGGCACCGACTTGGCGATCTGGCGGGTCACGGGCACCGCGTTGGAGCCGCTGATCGCACTGACCAGCACGCAATCGGCGTGGCTCGCGGCCACGGTCGCGCCCAGCGCCGCGTAGCTCAGCGATTGGGGGTCATAGGGCTGCGTGCCCACGATGCGCAGGGCCGCCTTCTGCGCCGCCAGACCGAAGCTCGTGGCGAAGTCCTCGCCGTCCACCTCCTCGTCGTTCAGCACGTAGGTCTTGGTGCAGCCAAGGCTCTGCTGGAGCTTGACCTGAACGGCTGCCTGCACGGCGTCGCTGGCGGCGACGCGCGCAAAGGTGCGCGTGTGCGTCGGGTAGTACTTGGCGGGCTCGCCGGGCTCAGATCCCGGCCCCGCGGAGGTCAGCCCCACGGCCGTGCTGCGCGGGCTGATCTGGGGGATGTCGGCCTGGTTCAAGATCGGGATCGAGACCGCGCTCGCGCCCGAATCGAGGTCGCCGATATACCCGATCGTGGTCGGGTCGGCGGCGGCCTGGACCGCGTTGCTCGAAGTCTGGCCGGGGTCCCATTCGCCCTGCGCTTCGGTGGCGTCGTCGAGCACTTTCAGCACTACGCGGTACTTGCCGATCCGATTGTGGCTCTCATCGAGCGCGAGCCGCACGCCGTCGACCACCGCCATCCCGCTGACCGCCGATGCTCCCTGGAGCGGGACGCTCACGTAGATCGTCAGCTTGCGGCCGGGGATCTTTCCCGGCGTGGGCGCGTCCGTGCCACCGCAGCCCACCAGGGCGGTGGCCAGCGCGAGAGCCGCCGCTGCTATCGCCGGGCGATGCAGACGGCGCGCACTCACCCGCCGGCTTGCTCGAACCGGTACGGCGTGAGCGTTCCTCCCCGCACGCGCGCGTACACGAACGGCGCAATCGAGGGGTCGCCGTAGCGATCGATGGAGTACGCGCCCAGCACGGAGGAGTGCCGGTCAAGGTTCATGAAGTCACGGACCACGGTGGCGCGCTCGTTGACGCCCGAGCCGGCTTGGTGAAGCACCGACAGCAGGGCAGACATCGCCTCGTAGCCGAAGATCGCCTGCGGCTGCGGCGTGTGATGGTATGTGGCCATGAAACGGCGCGACGAACTGCGCGTGCGCGCCGGCGGGCAGGTTGCTCGCGAGGAAGCCGGGCGAGGACACGTAGGTCTTCTTCTGCGCCGCCGCGGATAGCCGGGTGGCGAAGCTCTGCGCGTACAGGGCGGAGGGCGCGAGCAGCGCGGTCCTGGGCGCGCTGCTCGCGACCGAGTTGAAGAGCGTGGCGGCGGTATCGACCGAGGTCCCGCCGAAGAACACCGCGTCGGCGCCCGAGGCGCTCGCGCGGGAGGCCGTGGGCGGCCCCTGGACCGCGCTCAGGTGCCCGTTGGCGTCGTGGGCGAGGGCGAAGGCGAGGGCGCGTCCGTAGGGCGAGCCGTCGTCGCAGACGTACACCTTGTGCACTCCCAGCACCCCCATCTCCGCCACCAGCGCCCGCGCCTCCGCACCGCTGGTCGGCACCACCCGCGCGAAGGTGCGCCCGTACGACTTGAGCGACTCGTAGTAGTTGCCCGGCGCGCCACTGACGGCCGGGGTCGAGCGCGTCAACTCGAGGGCCGTGTCGGTGGGGCCCACCTGCAGCAGGTCCGCGGCGTTGGTGATGCCCACGGAGTTCGCCGAAGCGCCCGGCTGAAGCTCGCCCAGGTAGGCGATCGCACTCGAGTCCTGGATCGCGGTGCGGGCGTTGGCGGAAGGCGAGCCGTGCACCACGCGCAGACGCATGCTGAAGCGCCCCAGGGCGTGGGAAGCGTGTGTCCACGCGAGCTGCTCCGCGTCCACCACATCGGCATACTGCGCCGACGTCGTGCTGGGATCGCTCAGGTAGATCCTCAGCGTGGCGCCGGATACCTTGGGCGTCGTCGAGCCGCTCCCCGCGCAGCCACCGACGCCGCCGAAGGCGATAGCGCCGGCCGCGATCGCGGCGCACGTCGCCAGCCGCTTGAGCGTGCGCATGCTGACGGCGCGCTACTCCCGCCGGCCCGGCAGGAACGGGAGCAGGTTCCAGAGTCCGTACGCGACGAACATGATGCCGGCGACCAGCAGCATCCCATCAAAGGCCTTGACGTTGAGGGCCCAGAGCACAATCCACAGGGACAGGGCCGCGGTGGCGGTGAGAACCATTCCCATCGCAGCTGATGCTACTGCGTCGGCGCCCGCAAAGCGCCTTCGCGGAGCGGCTGAGCCGGGAGCAAACAGAGGGGCAAAGCGGTCTTAGGTCGAGCTCCGCGAAGGCACTTCCGCAGGCGCCTCCTCAAGCCGAGGTACTTGCGAGCGCTTCGTGAAATTCCGCCACCAGCGCGCCCACCGCGTCCGCTGGGTGCTCGGCCTCCGCCGCCGCCCGCACCAGACGTGAGCCGATGATCACCCCGGCGGCGCCCGCGTCGGCGACCGCGCGCGCCTGCGCCGGGGTGGAGACGCCGAAGCCCACCGCGACCGGAACTCGCGCATGCCTGCGCACGCGCGCCAGCAGCGCCGGGAGCGAGCCGTCGACGCCGGCCCGCTCTCCGGTCGTGCCCGTCACCGAGACCGCATAGACGAAGCCGCGCGCGCTCGGCCCGATCAGCTCGAGGCGGGCGTCGGGAGTGGTGGGCGCGACCAGCGGCGCCAGCGCGAGCCCGCGCTGATCGCACGCGCTGATCACCGGGCCCGCCTCCTCCCAGGGCAGATCCGGCACGATCAGCCCGCTGATGCCCGCCCCGACGAGCTCATCCAGGAAGGCCTCGAGCCCCCGCGCGAGCACCGGATTGGCGTAGCACATCACGACCACGGGGATCTCCTCGCTGAGCGCGGCCCCGACCTCGAGTACCTCGCCGGTCCTGACGCCCGCCCGCAGCGCCGAGGTCGCGGCGGCGTGGATCACCGGGCCGTCCGCGAGCGGGTCCGAGAAGGGAACCCCGAGCTCGAGCAGGGTCGCGCCCGCGCGGGCACACGCTCGTCCCACCGCGAGCGACTCCGCGCTGCTGGGGAAACCTCCCATCAGGTACGGCATCAGCGCCGCCCTCAGGCCCTTCTCGCGGGCTGCCGCGAAGGCGGCCGCGATGCGCTCGGCGCCGCTCACCCGAGCAGTTCGAGCGCCTCGGCCAGGTCCTTGTCGCCCCGGCCCGAGAGGCACACGAGGTCGAGCTCGCTGGAGCCGTTCGCGAACACCCAGGCAAGCGCGTGCGCTGATTCGAGCGCGGGGATGATCCCTTCACGGCGGGCAGAGGTGGCAAACGCTCCCAGCGCTTCGGCATCGGTCACGGCCGCGTAGCGGGCCCGGCCGGAGTCGCGCAGCCAGGCGTGCTCGGGACCGGAGCCGGGATAGTCGAGACCCGCGGAGATCGAGTGGGCTTCGAGGATCTGGCCGTCAGGGTCCTGGAGCACGGCCTCGCGCGCGCCGTGCAGGACCCCGGGACGGCCGGCCGCGGTCAGCGGCGCGCTATGCCGAGAGGTGTCGAGGCCAGCGCCCGCGGCCTCGATCCCGATCAGCTCGACCTCGGCGTCCTCGAGGAACGCGGTGAAAACGCCGATCGCGTTTGAGCCGCCACCCACGCACGCGATCACCCGCTGCGGCAGGCGGCCCGTCCGCTCGAGCACCTGGAGGCGCGCCTCATCGCCGATCACACGCTGGAGGTCGCGCACCAGGGCCGGATACGGTGCCGGGCCCACGCACGAGCCGATCACGTAGTGGGTGGTGGCGACATTGGCGACCCAGTCGCGGATCGCCGCCGAGACCGCCTCCTTGAGCGTGCGCGCGCCCGCCTCCACGGGCTCGACGCGCGCGCCGAGCAGCTCCATGCGCTGCACGTTCGGCCGCTGGCGGCGCATGTCCTCCGTGCCCATGTAGACGATGCACTCGAGGTCGAGCAGCGCGCACGCGGTGGCCGTGGCGACGCCATGCTGCCCGGCTCCCGTCTCGGCGATGATGCGGCGCTTGCCCATCCGCAGCGCCAGCAGCGCCTGACCGAGGGCGTTGTTGATCTTGTGCGCGCCCGTGTGATTCAGGTCTTCGCGCTTGAGCAGCAGCGGATGACCGGCCGCCTCGCTCAACCGCCCGGCGTGGTAGAGCGGCGAGGGCCGCCCCACGTAGTCGCGCAGCAGCCCGTCCAGCTCGGCGCGAAAGCCGGCATCGTCCCGCAGCTCGAGCCACGCCCGCTCGAGCTCTTCGAGCGCGGGCATCAGCGTCTCGGGCACGTACTGGCCACCGTAGGCGCCGAAGTGGTGCTCGATCGTGCTCATGTAGGGGTTGTTCCGGCCGGAACATGTTCCGGCCGGCCGGGCCGATCATGATCGGCCCGGGGCCGGGGCGCATGCGCCCCGGCCACCGCTTTTACAAATTGCTCGAGCTTGTGCGGGTCCTTGCGACCCGGTGCGGACTCGACGCCGGAGGCGACGTCGACGGCGAAGGGCTTCACCACGGAAATCGCTTCCGCCACGTTCGCCGGCGTCAGCCCGCCCGAGAGGATCATGGGCACGGGCCCGCGGTGCGCCCTGGCGAGCTCCCAGTCGAAGGTCTCGCCGGTGCCCCCACGGCGCCCCGCGACGCGACTGTCGAGCAGGTGGTAATCGGTGGCGAAGGGGACCAACGCCTGGATGTCGGCGCCGGAGTTGACGCGCGTCGCCTTGATCACCTTGCAGCCGGTGCGCCGCGCCGCTTCGGCACAGAAGGAGGGACCCTCGTCGCCGTGCAACTGGACCATCGTGAGACCGATCTCCTCGCTCATACGCGCGAGGTGCGCGAGCGTGGGATTGACGAACACCCCCACCACCTCGACGCGACGCCTGAGCTTGGCCGCTATCTCGGCTGCCTCGCCCGGCGCGCACCGGCGCCGCGAACGCGGCCACAGCACGAGCCCGATCGCCCAGGCGCCGGCCTCGCGGGCGCGCTCGGCGTCGGCCAGGTTGGTGATGCCGCAGAACTTGATCTTCGTGGGTTCCACCACTCCCACATCGTAGGGTCGAGCCGCAGTCAGTGGTTGGTCGCTCCCGCCTGCGCGAGCAGCGGCTTGGCGGTGTCGATCGGGATCGCGAGGGCGATCTGGCTGCGGCCGTCCCCCGTCGCCGGCGAGCGCATCTGCGAGTTGATGCCGATCACGCGGCCGTCGGCGTCGAGCAGCGGGCCTCCGGAGCTGCCGGGATACACGGGCATCTCGGTCTCGATCACGTTTGCCACCGGCGCGCCGTCCGGCCCGGGGAGCTCGCGCTGCAGCGCGGACACGATGCCGCTGGTGAGCGTGCGGTCGGCGCCGAGGGGATTAGCGATCGCCAGCGCCGGGTCGCCGACGCGCACGGTGCTCGAGTCGCCCAACGGCAACGGCGTGACGGGCGGTACGTGACGAGCATCGACCCTCAGCAGGGCGATGTCCTCGCTCGGCTCGGTGGCCAGGACCTGAGCGGGCAGGCTCGTGCCGTCGCCGAAGGCGACCTTCACGCCATCGTCGGGATCGGCGCCCTCGACCACGTCGTACGTGGTGAGGATGAAGCCCGCGCCGTCGAGCAGGAAGCCCGAGCCCGTGGTCAGCCCGCCCGCTCGCGCCGGGCTGACCGCCAGCGGGTTGCGCACAGGCCGGCTTGTGCGTGAGCTGATGTATACGACCCCGGGCGCGTCTCGCATGTACAGCGCGTGCGCCGTCAGCCGCTGCGCCGAGCGCGAGGGCTGCGCGTCCACGGGACCTTCGGCCACCACGGTGTGGGTCGTGCGCCGGCCGGTGACGCCCAGCGCCAGAAAGGCTCCCGCCACGACCAGGCCGCCCACGATGGCGAACACCAGCGGCCGCAGGTACCTCATCGCTCGCCGTTCGGCGCGCTCATCTCATTCAGTGTTGGTTCGGGCGGTCAAGGCGAGCTAAACCGCGAGCGTAGTGAGCGCCCTGCAGGCCGCCTCCAGGTCATCGGAGCGCATCAGCGCTTCGCCGATCAGCACGGCGTCGACTCTCTCAGCCGCGAGCCGTCCGAGCTGCTCGCGAGAGCGGAAGCCCGACTCCGAGACCACCACCTTGCCCGGCGGGATAAGCGGCAGCAGCTCGAAGGTGCGCGCGACGTCGACCTCGAGCGTGGCCAGGTCGCGGTTGTTGATTCCGATCACCTCGGCGCCCGCGGCGAGCGCTCGCTCGAGCTCATGGCGGTCGTGGACCTCCACCAGCACCTGCAGGCCCACAGTGGCGGCCTCGGCGCGGAGGCTCTCGAGCTCCCCCTGGGCGAGCGCGGCGACGATCAGCAGGATCGCGTCGGCGCCGGCGGCCAGCGACTCGTACACCTGCCAGGACGTCACCACGAAGTCCTTGCGCAGGATCGGGAGCCTCGTCGCGGCCCGCGCGGTGCGGAGGTCCCGGAGCGCGCCGCCGAAGCGCGAGGCCTCCGTCAAGACCGACAGCGCGCCGGCCCCGCCGCGCTCGTAGGCCCGCACCACGTCCTTCAGCGAAAGGTCCTCGCGGATGGCGCCCGCGGACGGCGAGCGCCGCTTGTGCTCGGCGATCAGGGTCAAACCGGGCCCCTCGAGCGCGGCGCGGAACGGCCGGATCGGGTCCCGCGCGAGCCGCTGCGCCCCCGTCCGCTCGAGCTCGCGCTGGCTGAGATCGCGCCGGCGGCGCTCGACCTCGGCGCGCGTGGTGGCGATGATCTGCTCGAGCTCGCTCATCGCGGCGCCAGCTCCCGCGTGCGCGCGACGAAGCGCTCGAGCAGCGCCGCGCAGGCGCCCGAGTCGATGGCCTGCTCGGCGGCCCGAACCCCCTGCGGGAGCGAGGCCGCGCGGCCACCGGCATAGATCGCCGCGCCCGCATTGAAGATTGAGATTTCGCGCGCTCGCCCGGGCTCGCCGGCGAACACGCGCCGCGCGATGGCGGCGTTCGCCTGCGGGTCCCCGCCGGGAACCTGGTCGTCGGCGGCGGGGTCGAGGCCGGCGTCCTCGGGGCGCACCGTGTAGCGCTCGAGCGACCCGTCGCGCACCTCGACCACGGTTGTGGGCGCGGAGACGCTCAGCTCGTCGATGCCGTCCTCGCTCGAGACCACCAGGGCGTGCTCGGTGCCGAGCCGCCCGAGTGCGCCGGCGATCCGCTCGAGGTAGGTCGCGTCCGAGACGCCGATCAGCTGACGCGTGGCGCCCGCCGGGTTGGTCAGCGGTCCGAGCAGGTTGAAGATCGTGCGCACCCCCAGCTGCCGGCGGACCGGGATCACGTATCTGGTCGCCCGGTGATGCGAGGGGGCGAACATGAAGCCGAAGGAGACCTCCTCGATGCACCGCGCGACCGCGTCGGGGGCGAGGTCTATGCGCGCCCCGAGCGCCTCGAGCAGGTCGGCCGAGCCCGACAGTCCCGTGGCCGAGCGGTTGCCGTGCTTGGCCACCGTGCACCCCGCCGCGGCCGCGATCAGCGCCGCCGTGGTCGAGACGTTGAAGGTGCGCCGGCCCCCGCCGGTGCCGGCGGTGTCGAGAAGGTCGTCGCGGTCGATCGGGACCGGGGTGGCGTGAGCACGCATCGTCTGTGCGAGCCCCGCGAGCTCCTCGACCGTCTCGCCTTTGGTGCGCAGCGCGACCAGGAAGGCCGCGATCTGCACCTCGGAGGCATTGCCCGCCATCACCTCCGAGAGCACTGCGGCCGCGGTCTCCTGTTCGAGGTCGCGGCCCCCGCACAGCAGGTCGATGGAGCTGGTCAGGAGGTCTCCGGCGGACCCCGTCGGCGCGCTCGACACGGTCAGGAGTCGTGCTCGAGGAAGTTTGAGAGCAGCTCGCGGCCCTGCTCGGTGAGGACGGACTCGGGGTGGAACTGGACGCCCTCTGCCGGCAGCTCGCGATGGCGTACGGCCATCACCACCTCGCCCGCGTGGGCGCTGCGCTCGAGCGCCGGCGGGAGGTCGGGGTCGACCACCAGCGAGTGGTAGCGACCCACCTGGAGGGGCCGTTTCAACCCCCGGAAGATCGATCGCCCGTCATGCTCGATGCTCGCGGTTTTGCCGTGGACGGGCTCGCCCACGACCACCTGCCCGCCGAAGGCCTGCACCAGCGCCTGGTGGCCGAGGCACACGCCGAGCGTGGGGATGCCGGCCTCGGGAAAGCGGCGCGTGGCCTCGAGCGAGATGCCCGCCGCATCCGGCGTGCAGGGGCCGGGCGAGACGATCACGCGCTCGTAGCCACGCACCAGCAACTCCGCCACGGTGGCGCGATCGTTGCGCACCACCTCGATCTCGGCTCCCAGCTCGCCCAGGTACTGGACGAGGTTGTAAGTGAAGCTGTCGTAGTTGTCGAGAACCAGCACCCGCACGCGGCGAACGGTAGCGGGGCGGTGCGGAGCCTTGGCCTAGTGGCTTACCGCGCCGGCGGCGCTTCTCGCCGGACGGTGGGCTATCGCGAGCACTGCCGCTTCAGCCGCAGCAGGGGGCCGCATTTGGGCATGTACTCAGGCGCGAACTGGGGAAACAGACTGGAGCGCAAGTCGCGACGGAGCACCCTGACGCTCCTGGGGAAATGGATCGGGTTGTACGGGCTCGAGGGGGCGTACGACTCGTAGTAGTTGATCATCCGCACGCGCGGGTGGGTGCGAACCCAGCGGAACATTCTGCGCACGAAGCGAGGATCGTCCTTCCCCTGCACTCCCCATTCCGCGATCTCGAACGGCTTGCCGCGGAAGCGGCTGTAAAACTGGTTCATCCAGCTGAAGCGCGCCCACGTTGAGAACGTGTCGGTGGCGATCCAGTCGACGTAGGACTTACCGGGCCAGAAGTGCTCGGGCTCGAGCTGCGGAATCTCCGGCCCTCCGTGCATCATCGGGCCCCAGATGAACGTGACCTTGGGGCGCGGCAGCACGCGCTTGCCCGAGACCGAGGCCTTGATGGGCGGCAGGCGCAGGGCATGGAGCTTCCTGTTGATGGTCCTCACCGACCCGCCACGCAGGATCAAGACCGTCCGCCGCCAGGCGGCGATGAAGGCCTCGGTCGACACCGACTTGTTGCGCTTGGAGCCGTTGTGGTTGTACGGGCAGTAGGCGTTCCACCACCCGTTCATCTCGGGCATGATGCGGATGTAGAAGATCCGGCCCGACAGCGCCATGTTGCGGTTCATGTTGACCAGGAAGGTGTCGCTGTGTCCGTGAGCGATCGCCCTCGTCGAGATCACGCCGCGCTTTAGATGGCCGGATTGCGTGACCATCGCGAGTCCCATCCGGGTCAGCTGCGCCGACCGTTTTGGGGCGAGCCAGCCGGTATGCGTGTTCCAGGTCTGGTAGTACTCGAACACCGGCGGGTGAAAGCCCACCAGATCCTGGAAGGGCGCGATCGCGGGACCCCCGGTCAGCCCGGCGAACACTTTGCCGTTCGGCGGCAGATATGCGGGGCCGCTCCGCTCACGGGGCAGGGGCGTCACCGGCCCGCGGGCTCCGTGTCCCTCGGCGCTCGCGACGGACGCGCTCACGAGCACCGCGCACGCCGTGCTCACGACCAGCGTAAGCCACCACTTTTTGTGCCCAGCCACAGTCCCCGCTTCGCTTGCCGACGGCCCCGCCAAGGTCTTGGACTCTAGGGCTCGGGCGGCGGCAGTTCAAGCCACCTTGGGGACCCCGATGGGGGCCTGCCCGGCGATTGCGCTCTCACAGGCAGACCTTGCCGAGCAGCGGCAGCAACCTTGCCCTTGGGCGGCAGGTACTCGGCCGCGCGCGGCGGAATGGCGCCGAAGGCGCTTAGGAAAAGGGTGGCGAGCAGGGCCGCACCAATTCCCGGTCGAACCCGCACACGCACGGTCAGTCAGCGTATTCGGCGCTGAGCGGGGCTACAAGGGGGAGGATTGTGCCCACCCGGGGTGCGCGAGCGCGAGCCGGATCGCTATGCCCATTCGGGCTGCGCGAGCGCGAGCCGGATCGCCTCCAGCACTGCGCGCGCCTTGGCTTCCGCCTCACGCTGCTCAGATGCCGGCTGGGCGTCGGCGACGGTCCCGCCGCCCGCCTGCACGTGCGCGACCCCGTGCTTGACCACCACGGTCCGGATATGGATGCAGGTGTCGAGATCGCCGCCGTAGCTGGCATACCCGATCGCGCCGCCGTAGCCCCCGCGCTTCACCGGCTCGAGCTCGTCGATGATCTGCATCGCGCGCACCTTGGGCGCGCCCGAGAGCGTGCCGGCGGGCAGCACCGCCTTCAGCGCGTCGAGCGCGCCCACCCCGGGGCGCAGCGTGCCGCTGACGTTGGAGACGATGTGCATCACATGGCTGTAGTTCTCGACCGCCATGAACTCGTCCACCCGCACCGTGCCGTAGGCGCACACGCGGCCGAGGTCGTTGCGCCCGAGGTCGACCAGCATCACGTGCTCCGCCCGCTCCTTGGGATCCTCCAGCAGCTCCTGGGCGAGGCGCCGATCCTCCTCGGCGCTGGCCCCGCGTGGGCGCGTGCCCGCGACCGGCCGCGTGGACACGCGCTCGCCCGTGACGGTGATCAGCGGCTCGGGACTCGCGCCGGCGAGCTGGAAGTCGCCGAAGTCGAGGAAGTACATGTACGGGCTGGGGTTGACCGCCCGCAGTCCGCGGTAGATCGAGAAGGCCTCGACCGGCACCGGCGCCGACCAGCGCTGCGAGGGGACCACCTGGTAGGCGTCTCCCGCCCGGATGTACTCGATGATCCTCGCGACCGCGGCCTCGAACTGGCCGGGGGCCATGTTCGAGCGGAACTCGGGCATGGCCCGCGCTTCCCGCGGCGGCGGCGCGTCGGGCCGGGGCACAGCTTCCTTGAGGCGCTGGCGCACCGAGGCGATCAACTCGCACGCCTCCTTGTAGGACCGCTCGACCTCGCCTTCGCCGCCGGCGAAAGCGTTGGCGAGCACCGTGACTGTGTGCTTGAGGTGGTCGAAGACGACCAGCGGCCCGGTCAGCATCAGGGCGAGATCGGGGATCTCCAGCGGGTCGGGATTGGGATCGCCCACGGGTTCCGTGGTCCGCACGAGGTCGTAGGCGAACATGCCGACCGCCCCACCGGCGAACGGCAGCTCCGGCGTGGGCGCCGGATCGAACCGTCCGAGCTCCGCGGCGGCGAGCGCATAGGGATCTCCACCCTCATGCAGCGACCAGCGCACGACGCTGCGCGGCTGAAAGCCGATGAACGAGTAGCGGCCGACGCGGCCGTGCTCCGCCGACTCGAGCAGGAACGCGGGCTCATTGGCGGTGCGCAGCTTGAGGAAGGCCGACACCGGCGTCTCGGTGTCCTCGACGAACGTCTGGCACACCGGGATCAGGTTGTGATGGGTGGCGAGCGCCACGGCCTCGGGCAGCGAAGGCACGATCCGCTCGGCGAACGGGGAAGTGCGCTCAGCGTTGGCGACGGCCATCGAGCACCCGTTCGGCCGCGGTGAAATCGAGCTCGCGGCTGCGCAGCAACACGGCGACGTGGTAGAGCACGTCGGCGGCCTCCTCCGAGACCCGCTGCGAGGACTCGCTCGCGGCCGCTCGGACCAGCTCCTCGGCTTCCTCCAGCACCTTCTCCCCGGCCCGCGTGGGGTCGCCCAGCAGCGCGGCCGTATAGGAGCCCGCCGGTTTGCCGTGTGCGCGCTCGGCGATCGTCCGCTGGAGCGTCGGCAGCGCCTCGTGGGGCGCCGCCGGCTCGAGCTCGCCGCGGTGAAAGCAGGTGCGCTCGCCGGTGTGGCAGGCCGGCCCCCGCGGCTCAACCTGGGCGAGCAGGGCGTCGCCATCGCAGTCGTAGCGGAGCGCCTTCAACTTGAGCGTGTTGCCCGAGGTCTCGCCCTTGTGCCAGAGCTCGTCGCGCGAACGGCTGAAGAAGTGGACGTCTCCGGTCTCGCGCGTCTTGGCGAGGGCGGCCTCGTTCATGTAGGCGAGCGTGAGGACCTCGCCGGTGCTCGCGTCCTGGACCACGCAGGGAACGAGGCCGTTTCGGTCATAGGCGATCTGGGAGTCGTCCATGGCGGCGATTCTGCCACGCCCGGTTCCTGCCCTTCGACGCCGCGATCCGCGGGAGGCCCGGCGGCGGTCGGTGCGCTGCTACTCGATCCCCAACCGATCCAGCAGCCGCTCGTCGGCGCGCCAGTGCCGCCGGCTCCTGACCGACAGCTCGAGGTGGACGTGAGTCCCGAGCTCGCGCTCGATCGCCTGGCGTGCGGCGGTGCCGATCGCCTTGGCCATGCTCCCACCGGCTCCGATCAGGATCCCTTTCTGCGATTCGGTCTCGGTCAGGATTACGACCCCGATCCGTACGAGCCCGTCCCGGCGCTCGAGCTCAACCACCTCAACCTCGACGGCGTGCGGGACCTCCTCGCGCGTGCGCCGCAGGATCTGCTCGCGCACCAGCTCGGCGATCAGCACGGGCTGCGTCAGATCGGTGCGCTGGCGGGGCGTGAAGTAGAACGGGCCGCTCGGCAGCAGCTCTGACAGCCGCCCGCGCAGCGCGCCGACTCCCTCGCCGGTGCGCGCGGAGACCGGGAAGATGTCCTCGGAGATACCGAGCTCCGCCGCCTGGGCGAGCGTTGCCATCAGCTCGGCCCTGCCGGCGATGTCCGCCTTGTTGACCGCGATCGCGGTCCAGAGGTCCGCCGCGCCGAGCAGACCGGCGATGAAGCGATCGCCGGGCCCGAGGCCCTGCTGGGCGCTGATTACGAACAGCGCGCCGTCGGCGTCGGCGAGCTCGAGCTCGACCCGGCGCTGCATGCGCTCGGTGAGCGCGTCGCGGGGGCGCTGCACGCCCGGCAGGTCCACGAGCACCAGCTGCCAGTCCGGTCCGGTGGCGACGCCGCGGATCGCTCGCCGCGTTGTCTGCGGCTTGTCTGAGACGATCGCGACCTTGGCGCCCACGAGCGCATTGGCGAGCGTCGACTTGCCGACGTTGGGGCGGCCGGCCAGGGCGACGAAGCCCGAGCGGGTCGCCTCCGTGCCGGCGCGATCCCGCGTGCGGGTCACGTCTCCTCGGCGGCGAGCAGCTCGTCCTGGAGGGCGAGCATCTCGCCGCCATCAGTCTCGTGATCCATCCCCGCGAGGTGGAGCGCGCCGTGCACCACCGCCTCGCGTATGTCCTCGGTGCGCGCCGGACAGATCACGATGTCGCCGAGCTCGCGGGGACCCGCAGCCGGGCCCCCTTCGTCGATCCCGAAGGAGAGCACGTCGGTCGGCGCATCGCGGCCGCGGTGGCGCCGGTTGAGCTCGCGGATGCGCTCCTCGTCCACGAACTGGATCGCGACATGGCCGTCGCCGATGCCGACGCTGGCCAGGACCCTCGCGCAGAGCGGCTCGAGGTCCTCGGCGAGCTCGTTGTGCCAGTCCTCGACCACGCCGGCGCCGCCGATGATCTCGACCTCGAGCGGGCTCACGCCCCTCGCGCTTGTGGCCTGGTGCGCGCGCGGAGCTCGGGCGCGAGCCGCTGAGCGTGCTCGTTGTAGGCGGCCACGATGCGGCGCACCAGCTTATGCCGCACCACGTCCTCCTCGCCGAAGCGCACGAACTCGATCCCCTCGACGGCGCGCAGGATTTCGGCGACCACCACCAGCCCCGAGTCCTGCTCGCGCGGCAGGTCGATCTGCGTGATGTCGCCCGTGACCACCATCTTCGAGTTGAACCCGAGCCGCGTGAGGAACATCTTCATCTGCTCGGGGCTGGTGTTCTGGGCCTCGTCGAGGATGATGAAGGAGTCGTTCAGCGAGCGCCCGCGCATGAACGCGAGCGGCGCGACCTCGATGATCCCGCGCTCCAGATGGTGCGAGACCCGGTCGGGCTCCAGCATGTCGTGCAGGGCGTCGAACAGCGGGCGCAGGTACGGGTCGACCTTGGCCATGAGGTCCCCCGGCAGGAAGCCGAGACGCTCGCCGGCCTCTACCGCCGGGCGCGTGAGGATGATGCGGTTGACCTCGCGGCGGCTGAGCGCGGCGGCCGCGAGCGCGACCGCCAGGAAGGTCTTGCCGGTGCCGGCGGGTCCGATCCCGAAGGTGATCGTGTTGCCTCGAATCGAGTCGACGTAGCGCTTCTGGTTGACGGTCTTGGGGGCCACCTTGGTGGCGCGGTGGCGCCAGACCACGTCCTCGAGGATGCGGGCCGGCGAGGTGTGCTCGTCGAGCGCTCGCGTCACGGCCTCGATCGTGCCCGGAGCGATCTCGTGGCCCTGCTCGATCAGCTCCGAGAGCTCGTGCACCACCGAGGCCGCGTCGGCGACCGCCTCATCCGACCCCTCAAGGGTGAGCAGGTTGCCGCGCAGGTGGACGTCGCAGTCGAGGTGGCCTTCGAGCGCGCGCAGGATCGCATCCTCGCTGCCGGCGAGTTCGAGCGCGACCGCATTGTCAAGCTCGATCTGCCTGCGCACTAGTCGAGCGCCTCGCGCACGCGCGCCGAGGCGCGCTTGCCGTCGACCCGGCCGGCGGCCCGGGCCATCACCGCCTTCATCACCGGACCCATGTCCTTGCTGCCGGCTGCGCCGGTCTCGGCGATCGCGCCGTTCACGATCACGGTCAGCTCTTCGTCTGAGAGCTCCGCGGGCAGGTAATGCTCGATCAAGGTGGCCTCGGATTGCTCGCGCTCGGCGAGCTCGGGACGTCCCCCCTCGCGGAACTGGGACGCCGCCTCCAGCCGGCGCTTGCGCTCGCGCCGCAGCACCGCCAGCTCGTCGTCGTTTCCGTCCTTGGCGGCCTTCTGCAACTCCGAGAGCAGCATGCGCAGCGCGCCCACGCGCTCGCGCTCGCGCGCCTTCATCGCGGAGGTCATGTCGGAGCGGACCTGTTCGAGCACGGTCACACGCTTGAGGATAGACCCCGGGGCGGGCCGCTCGTGGGCGAATGCGGGCTCCGGGGCGGGCGGCTCGCGGGCGGCAGCGGGCGCGGACGCGGGCCGCTCGTGGGCGAATGCGCGCTCGGGCATTGGCGCCTCCCGGAGGGATGCATAGAGCGATAATGGTCTGGTCGTGTCGCGCGAACCACCGGGCGTTCGGTGGCCCGGCGCGGGCCAGCCGCCGGCGCAGGTCGAGGTCACGCTCCTCGAGCGCGAGGGGCTCGCACCCGCGCGGCGCTTGATCGGCCCACGGACGCGTCGGATCATTCGCCCCGGCCGCCCCGCGCAGCTGATCCTCGCGGCCCTCGCAGCGGCGGCGGTGCTCGCCTGGGCGGTGGCGGTCGGGGTTCTCGGCGTGGACGGGAGCGGCCGGCGTGCCGGCCACGGTCATGCACCGGCGCACGCATTCAATCCTCGTACGCGTCTCCCTGGGGCGGCAGGCATCGCCGCCGCCTACGGATACCCGACCCGCTGCGTGGTCGTGACGATCACGCACGACGGGGCGTACGCCCGCGCCGACTTCAGCCACAAGAGCTTTTGTGGGCGCTTCGCCGGCAACCCGACCGCGATCTTTCACCGCACTCGGGGAACGTGGCGCAGGGTCCTTTACGCGGTCGCATACCGCTGCCCCGTGGACTCGATTCCGGGCGTGGTCCAGCGCCGGCTCGCCGTGTGCCAGTAGCCCAGGCGCAGGGCTGAGGGTTCGACGGCCCTAAGCGTCGCGCTCGAGCACCAGGGCCGCCCACCCCGCGAGCTCACGCCGGCTCGTCTCGCGCAAACCGGCGGCGGCGAAGGCGGGGGCGATCGCGTCCGCCTCGGGCGCCAGCAGGCCGCCGGCGATGATGCACCTCGGACCGCGCCGCTCGCCGGCGAGCGCCGTCGCCCAGCGCTCCAGCAGCGGCGCGAGCAGGTTCGCCGCGATCGTGTCCGCCGAGGGCACCGCCTCCTCGGAGCGAAGATCGAACCGGCCCACCGAGATCTGCACCTGATTGACGGCCGCATTCTCCTGCGTGGCGGCCACTGCCGCGCGGTCATTGTCCACCGCGACCACGGGCGCAAAGCCCAGCCGGGCGGCCGTGATCGCGAGTACGCCTGAACCGCAGCCGAGGTCCAGGAACGACCCCTCAGCAGCTCGCTCGAGCAGCAGCTCGAGGCACAGGCGGGTGGTCGCGTGGGCGCCGGTCCCGAAGGCCTGGCCCGGGTCGATGACGACCTCTAGCGGCGTGGCGCCGGGCGGCTCCCAGGGGGGACGGATCGTCAGGCGCTCCCCCACCACCACGGGCCGGTGGTAGGCGCGCCAGCGATCGGTCCAGTCGTCGGCGATCTCGGCGCTCGAGACCTCCACCAGGGCAGCGCCCGCGGCGGCCTGCAGGGCCGGCAACTGGGGCAGCTCCCCCGGCGCCCCGTAGACGGCGTACTCCACCACCTGATCGCCGATCGCCACCTCTTCAACGCCGCTTGGGGCCAGCTCGAGCAGTTCTGCGAGCACGAGCTCCGCGTCCGCTCGCCGGACGCGGATGGCGAGCCGGATCAACCCCCGAAGGCCCGGCGCAGCTTGGCGAAGACGCCGTCGTCGGTGCGGATGTTGTGCTCGCCCAGCGAATCCGCGACCCGCTTCATCAGCGCCTTCTGCTCGCGATTGAGATGGCGGGGCACGATCACGTTGACGATCACGCGCAGGTCGCCGCTGCGCCGGCCCCGCAGCGACGGCATTCCCCGGCCGCGCACGCTGAAGGTCTCATGCGGCTGCGTTCCCGCCGGGATCTCGAGCTCGACTTCATCGCCGGCGACCGTGGGCACGTGCACCGTGGTACCGAGCGCGGCCAGCGGCGCGGGCACGTCGACCGCGGTCACGAGATCGTCGCGGTCGCGCATGAAGCGCGGGTCCTCGCGCAGGCGGACCTCTAGGTACAGGTCCCCGGGCGGGCCGCCCCGCTCGCCCGCATGGCCCCGGCCCGCGACCCTGATGCGCTGGCCGTCGGCGATCCCGGCCGGGACATCGACGGTCAGGCTGACGTCTTCGGTCTTGCGGCCTCGCCCGCGACACACCTTGCACGGCTTGCTCGGAATGCGACCGTCGCCGTTGCAGCGCTCGCAGACCGTGGTGCGCATGACCTGTCCGAAGGGCGTGCGCGAGACGGCTCTGAGCTGGCCGCTGCCGCCACATTGGGGACAGGTCTCGATCGGCGTCCCGGGCTCGGCGCCATTGCCGTGGCAGTGCTCGCACAGCACGACCGACTCGTACGACACGGGCACCGTCGTTCCGCTGGCGGCGTCGGCGAGCTCGATCTCCGCCCTGACGCCGACGTCGGCGCCCTGCAACGGGCCGCTCGCGCGCGTTCGTCCAGCGGTCCCGAAGAGGTCGCCGAAGGGACCGCCGCCTCCCCCGAAGAAGGCCTCGAAGATGTCGGCAACCGAGCCGAAGGACTCGAAGTTGGGCGCGTAGCCGCCGCTGCGCAGCCCATCGTGGCCGTAGCGGTCATAGACCGCCCGCCGCTCGGCATCGGAGAGCACCTCATACGCCTCGGCCGCCTCCTTGAACTTCTCCTCGGCGTGAGGGTCGTTGACATTGACATCGGGGTGCAGCTCCCGCGCCAGCCGACGGAAGGCGCTCTTGATCTCAGCGTCGGACGCCGTGCGGGACACCCCCAGCACCTCGTAGTAGTCACGGCGCGCCTGGCCGGTGCTCATCGCTCACCGCTCCCCCGGCGCAGACAGGACTGAACGCTCATCGCTCGTCGTAGAAGTCGCTTACGTAGCGCGAGAGCTGGGCGGCCGCATCGCGTACGGAGGTGATCGCGCGGCCGTAGTCCATGCGCAGCGGGCCGATCACCGACACGGTCCCGAGCTGACGTTGCGGAAGCCCGTAGCTGGCCGCCACCACCGCCAGCGAGTGCAGCGCGGGAGCGTCGTTCTCGGCGCCGATGCGGACCAGCACGCCGCGCTCGGCGAACGCTGAGCGCAGCACCGAGAGCAGGGTCACGCGGCGCTCGAGCATCTCCATCAGCGACTGCAGCTGGGTGACATCGCCGATGCGTTCGATGCGCAGCAGGCGAGCGGCCCCCTCCACGTACATCGCCTCCTGGGCCGCCTCTTCGAGCTCGGTGAAGACAGGCGCGAGCGCGGTCAGGAAGTCGACCTCGGTCGCGGACAGCGAGGGGTCGTGGAGGCGCTGGTGGATCATGCGCGCCCCCAGGCCGAGTCCGACGAGCCGCTCGTTGACATAGCTGGCCGCCCAGTGCGCGAGGCCGGGATCGACGGGGCGCGGAAAGGTGAACATGCGCTTGGTCACGCCCCCCGTAGATGTGATCACGACCACCATCAGCACCTGCGGCTGGAGCGCGAGCACCTCGACGTGGCGGATGGTCGAGGTCTCGATCGGCGGCGCGGTCACGATCGCGAGCAGGTTCGTGACCTGCGACAGCGTCTCGGTCGTGACCCGCATCGCCTCGTCGAGCTCGCGCTTGACCAGCGACAGCGACAGCGCAGGCCGTGAATCCCGATGGACCTCGGGCAACAGCCGATCCACGAAGTAGCGGTAGCCCGCCTCCGTGGGGACGCGCCCGGCCGAGGTGTGCGGATGCGCGAGCAGGCCGAGCTCTTCCAGGTTGGCGAGCTCGTGCCGGATCGTCGAGGGGCCCCACTCGACCCCCGCCGCCAGCGCCTTCGAGCCGACCGGGGACCCCGCGCTCAGGTATTCATCGACCACGCGGCGCAAAACCAGCTCTTGCCGCTCGCTCAGCGGGCTTGCTTGAGGTTCGCCTACCACGCCGTTGATTGTAGGAGCGGGTGTCCGCTTCACCCGCCGGGCGAGGGAGCCGCGCGCCCGCATGGGAGGCTGGTCGAAAAGCGAAAACATGCTTCGCCTTGTCGACCAGCTTGGAAGAGGGCGGTGCCTTTAGTCCGCGACCAGCTCGGCCACGCCACGGCGGATCAAACGGCGATCGCCCTGCCGAGCCTCGGAATCGACGATCGCGACGCCGTCCTCGACGGCACGCACGGTGCCGGTGACGTTGATCTCCTCGCCCGGGCGCCCCATGCCCCGGAACTGGACCGACAGGCTGCGCAGCCGCTCGGGAGCACCTGCGGCGTCGGTGTGCGCGCGCGCTACCTGGGCCATGGTCCACAGGCCGTGCAGGATGCGGCCGGGCAGGCCCACGCTGAGAGCGAACTGCTCGTCGATGTGGATCGGGTTGAAGTCGCCCGAGGCGCCGGCGTAGCGGTACGTCACGTACTGGTCGGGGGTCACGTCGAGCTCGAACGTGGCGCCCCGCTCGAGCGCCAGGCGGCCACCCTCGCCCGGCGTCACTCCGCCGCCCTCACGATGTTGCTCCAGATGCCTGTGCACACGGTCTCGCCATGCTGGTTCACCGACTCCGACTCGAACACATAGAAGCTGATCTCGGCGCGCGCGGAGATGTCCTTGACCGAGGCGGTGGTGGTGATCTCGTCGCCGGCCACCACCAGCGGACCCCAGCGGAGCTCCTGGCTTGAGTGCACCAGGTGGGCGAAGTCGATGCCGAGCTCCGGGTCGAACAGGCCCTGGACGACCGCGGGACCCGCGTACACCACCGCGAACATGGGCGGCGCGACGACGTCGTCGTATCCGGCCGCGCGGGCGGCGTCGAGATCTGAGTGGAGCGGATTGGTCTCGCCGACCGCCGCCGCGTACTCGCGCACCTTCTCGCGTCCGACGGCGTACGTGGACGGGGGATAGGTCTTCCCGATCATCTCCGCGTCCACGGCCACCGCGCTAACGTTAATGCCAAGGAGCGCGATGGCACGGCGAGCGACACTCAGGGCGTCAGATGCAGACCGAGAACTGATCGCCGACAGGTTGCGCAGAGCCGCCGCCGAAGGCCGCCTGCTGGCCGAGGAACTCGAGCAGCGGATCGGCGCGGTGTTCTCCTCCCGGACCTACGGCGAGCTCGACGCGTTGGTGGCCGACCTACCCGACGACCGCCTCGCACCGCAGCGCCAGAGGTCGCTCGCGCGCATGGCGACCCCCGCGGTGGCCCTGGGGATCGCGATCGTGGCGCTCGCAGTCGTGGCGATCGTCGCCGTCCTCCTGACCGGGACCGCGCTGCTCGGCGGTGCCTGGATCTTCTTCGCGCTGTGGGGCTTCGGCTGCCGGGGCTCCCGTTGCCGGACCCGGTACGCGCGCTACCCGCGCCGCGGCTGGTAGCTGGCGCAAGCGGCCCCGGGCTAGCGCCGCACGCCCCGGAGAGCGCCTACCGCGACCCGGCGCCGCCCAACTCGAGCACCGCCAAGAACGCCTCCTGCGGCACCTCGACGCGGCCGACCTGCTTCATCCGCTGCTTGCCGCGCTTCTGCTGCTCGAGCAGCTTGCGCTTGCGCGTGATGTCCCCGCCGTAGCACTTGGCCGTGACGTCCTTGCGGTAGGCCTTGACCGTCTCCCGGGCGATGATGCGCGAGCCGACCGCGGCTTGGATCGGCACGTCGTACTGCTGCCGAGGGATCTTCGCGCGCAGCTTCTCGACCATCGCCCGCCCGGCGTCGTACGCCTTCGAGCGATGAACCAGCATCGACAGCGCGTCGATCGGCTCGCTCGCGAGCAGGATGTCGAGCTTGACGAGGTCGGACTCGCGCAGGCCGATGGGCTCGTAGTCGAGCGACGCATATCCGCGGGTGCGCGACTTGAGCTGATCGAAGAAGTCGAGCACGATCTCCTGGAGCGGCAGGTCATAGGTGACCTGGACGCGCTCGGTGGAGAGAAAGTGGATCCCGGCGGACTCGCCCCGGCGCTCCTGGCAGAGCTCCATGATCGCGCCGATGTACTCCCGCGGGGCCAGCAGCTGGGCGCGGATGTACGGCTCGCGCACGGACGCCACCCGCGCGGGGTCGGGCATCTCGTTGGGTGAGCGGACCGGCAGCACGGTCCCGTCGGTGAGCGTGACCTCGTACTCGACGCCCGGCATCGTCTGCAGAAGCTCCAAGTCGTACTCGCGCTCGAGCCGCTCGCGCACGATGTCCATGTGCAGCAGGCCCAGGAAGCCGCAGCGGAAGCCGAAGCCGAGGGCGTCCGAATTCTCCGGCTCGAAAGTCAGCGCCGCATCGTTCAAAGACAGCTTCTCGAGCGCGTCCCGCAGGTCCGGGTACGCGTCCGAGTCGATCGGGTAGGTGCCGCAGAAGACCATCGGCTTGACCTCGCGGTAGCCAGGCAGCGGGTCCCGCGCGGGATTCGCGGCGGTCGTAAGCGTGTCCCCCACCCGCAGCCGGGTGACGTCCTTGATGCCCGTGATCAGGAAGCCGACATCGCCCGCGCCCAGCGCCGGGGCGGAGGCCATCTGGGGGTTGAAGAAGCCAATGTCATCGATCTCGGCCTTGGTCCCCGCCTGCATGGCGACGATCGGCGCGCCCCGGGGGAAGGTGCCGTCGACCACGCGCACATAGGCGATCACGCCCCGGTAGGGATCGAACTGGGAGTCGAAGATCAGCGCGCGTGGCGGCGCCGCCGGGTCGCCGTGCGGGGGCGGGACCCGCGCGATCAGCTCCTCCAGCAATTCCTCCACCCCCTCGCCGGTCTTGGCGCTGATGCGCGCCACGCTGTCCGACGGCTCGCCGAGCAGGTCGGCGATCTCGCCCGCGACCCGTTCGGGCTCGGCGCCGGGCAGGTCGACCTTGTTCAGAGACGGGATCAGCTCGAGGCCCGCGTCGATCGCCAGGTAGGTGTTGGCGACCGTTTGGGCCTCCACCCCCTGCGAGGCGTCGACCACCAGCAGCGCGCCCTCGCAGGCCGCGAGCGAGCGCGAGACCTCGTAGGTGAAATCCACGTGGCCGGGCGTGTCGATCAGATGCAGCTGGTAGGTCCGCCCGTCCCGCCTCGAGGTGTAGAAGACGCGCACCGCCTGGGCCTTGATTGTGATGCCGCGCTCGCGCTCGAGCTCCATCGTGTCGAGCACCTGGGCTCGCATCGAGCGAGGGTCGATCGTGTGGGTGAGCTCGAGGATGCGGTCGGCGAGCGTCGACTTGCCGTGATCGATGTGGGCGATGATCGAGAAGTTGCGGATGTCGGCCTGGGCGCTCATAGGTGTTCTGGCGACAAGCGTAGGCCGTGAGGCCTGAAGGACGCGGACACTGCCGCGTGCGATGATCCTCGCCGTGGGCGGGGCGCTGCGCCGACCTGGTCCCGGCGCTCACCCCCGCGCTCGCCGACGGCCGCGATGGGGCGGCCTGGCTCGAGTGGCTGGCGAGAGCGAGCTAGCGAGCCGGACGGCCCCTGAACCTACCGAGCAAGAGTTGCTCGATCTGGCGCGCCTCGGGGATCCGTAGCACCAGCACGAGCTTCAGGTACACGGCCCCGGCGATCAGCAGCGCGAGGCCCACGGAGACGATCTGCGCGAGCAGGGAGGAGCCGAGGAGCTGATCGAGTCCCACCCAGATGCCGCGCGCGATCGCCGCCATGATCGCCGAGGCGATCAGCGTCCTGATCGTGATCATCAGCGTCTGGCGACCGTCGAGGCGGCGGCGCAGCCCCCGGCGCAGGCGGGTCAGCAGCAGGCCGCTCATGACCACGTTGGCCGCCACCGTGCCGATCACCAGGCCGGCGATCCCCAGGGGCTTGTACAGGGCGATGCTCACGATCACGTCGACAATCATGTTGAGCGCAGCCATGCGGGTGGGGATCCAGGGCCGCTTGATCGCGAAGAAGCTGCGCGTGAGCAGCATGTTCACGCCTGCGAAGGGCAGGCTGAAGGCGAACCAGAAGAGCGCGATCGAGACGAGGTCGGTGGAGTGGGCGGTGAAGTGTCCGCGCTGGTAGACGAGCCGCGTGATCGGCGTGCTCAGCACGATCAGCACCGCCGCCGAGGGAATCAGCGTCAGGTTGATCTGGCGCATGCCGTTGCCGACGGAGCGCCGCATGGCGGTTGCGTCGCGACGAATCGCGATGCGGCTGAGCGTGGGGAACAGCACGGTCGAGACCGCGACCGAGAACACCCCCTGGGGAAGCATGTAGATGCGGAAGGCGTTGTCGATCGCGGCCGGCGCCTGCGGGGAGACCAGCGCGCCGAAGGACGAGTTGATCAGCTGGTCGAGGTTGATGATCCCGAGCCCGAGCGTCACCGGCAGCATGAGCGCGAACACCTGGCGCACGCGCGGGTCGTGCCAATCGACCTTGAACTGCAGGCGGAAGTCGACCCGTCTGAGGGCCGAGGCCACCAGCAGCAGTTGCACCACCGAGGCGACCAGCCAGGCGATCGCAAACGAGTAGATGCCCAGGTGGTTGCTCTCGAACAGCGGCCGCAGCACGACCAGCAGCACGATGATCACCAGGTTCCAGATCGCGGGCGCGACCGCGGGCATCGTGAACTCGTCGAAGGCCTGCAGGATCCCGACCAGCAACCCGGTCAGGCTGAGCAGCAGGACCACGGGAAACAGCACCTGCGCGAGTCCGGCGGTGAGCGCGTTGCCGGCGGGGCTGAAGTTGCCGGTGAACAGCGGCATGATCACCCCCGCGAAAGTGACCAGGAGCGCGGTGAGTGCGCCGATGCCGATCAGGATGATCCAGAAGAGGCTCGAGGCGAGCCTGAACGCGTCGCGTTTGCGGCCCTGCTGGAGCAGCTCGGTGAATACGGGCACGAAGGCCGCCGACAGCGCCGCCTGGGCGAACAGGCCCGCCACCAGGTTGGGGATCTGGTAGGCGAAGGTGAACGCCGAGCGCGCGAGCGAGGTGCCGAAGAAGCTCGCGGCGAGGATGTCGCGCGCGAGCCCCGCGATGCGCGAGACCGCGGTGGCGATCGAGAAGATGACGGCGCTCGAGGCGAGCCGCCGCCGCGGTCTGTGGGGAGCGGTCACGGTCATATAGATGTCCCGGCCCGCGCATGCGCGGGCCGGCCGGGCCGATCATGATCGGCCCGGGGCCGGAGCACATGTGCGCCGGCCAGATCAATGACGCTAAAGTAGCGGCCGCCCTCCCTGTTATGGCCAACATCCACTCACAGAAGAAGCGCATCCTCCGCGCCGAGCGCGAGCGGCTCGAGAACCGCCGCTACACCTCCAAGATCAGGACCTACTTCCGCCGCTTGGAGCGGGCCGTCGCGGCCGGTGAGCAAGAGACGGCCGAGCAGGATCACCGCACGCTCGTGCAGACCATCGACAAGGCGGTCAAGCGCGGCGCGCTGCACCGCAATGCCGGTGCGCGCAAGAAGTCGCGAGCCGCGCGCGTGCGGCGCGGCGCGACCGAGTAGCGCTCACGCCACGCGGCGGCCGCCGGCGCTCACTCCGCCATCCGGGCCAGCGCGCGCACCATCGCGGTGTCCTCGCTGGCGGCACCGGGCCCGCCCCCCCGCGAAGAGAGCTCGACGTCGGCAAGCTGCTCGAGCGCTCGGCGAAGCCTTGTCTCACCGGCCGCGCGGGCATCGGCGATCAGCCTGTCGGCGGCCCGCGGGGGCATCCGCAGTCGGCGTTTGATGGCGCCGACCGGCTCTCCCTCGTCGAGTCGCGCCGCCACGTCTGCCGCCTGGCGCAGTCGCTGCGCCATCCAGAAGAGCAGACCGGGCACGCGCTCGCCCTGGACGCGGAGCGTCAGGTAGAGGCCCATCGCGCCCGGCCCATCGCCCGCAAGCGCGGCGTCGGCAAGGGCCCACACCTTGCGCTCGGCCGAGGAGGCCGTCAGCTCGTCGATCTGGGCCTCCCCCAACCGGCTCTCTCCGAGCTCGAGGGCGATCTTCTCGAGCTCTCGCCGGACGCGCTGCGGACGCTCGCCGACGTGTCCGATGAGCGCCCGCGCGGCCTCGGGCTCGAGCTCCAGTCCCAGCCCCCGCGCCTGCTCCGCCACCCACCGCGGCAGCTCCCACGGCTTGATGCTGCGCTGAGCCTCGACGTGGCCGTCGGCCGCACGGACCGCATCGAACAGGGCGCCCGGGACCGTGAGACGTCCCTCCTCACGCGCGAAGATCGCGATTGTTGTCTCGGGCGCGATCGAGCTCAGCGCCTCGACCAGCGGCGCGACCCCCTTCTCGCTCCAGCGCTCGGCGCCGTCGACGATGATGAAGCGCCGGCCCAGGGCGAAGGTCATCGCCGAGAGAGCGGCGGCCAGCGCCTCGGGGGTAGCGGAGTCGCCCTCGAAGACCTCCACGCCCTCGACACCGCTGGCCTCCTCCGCGAGTTGGCGCAGGCGCGCGCGCCGCTCGGCGATCCGGCCGTGGTCGTCGCCGTGGATCAGGTAGGCGGGCTTGAACGCGGGTGTCACCGCCGCCTATCGACTATCTGAGCACGATGTTGACGAGCTTGTCGGGCACGACCACGACCTTGGCCACCTCGTGGCCGTCGAGGTAGGCGCGCACGCCCCGGGCCTCGAGCGCGAGCCGCTCGAGTTCCTCCCGCGAGGCCCCCGTGGGTGCGTTCACCCGGTCGCGGACCTTGCCGTCGACCTGGCAGACGAGCTCGAACACGTCGGCCTGGAGCATCGCGGGGTTGGCCACCGGCCAAGGCTCCTCCCACACGCGCGCACCGGTGATCAGCTCGTAGACCTCGGAGCCCAGGTGGGGGGCGAAGGGGAATACCAGCGAGGCGGCGGTAGCGGTGGCGAAGCGGCGCGCGGGCAGGCTCGCGCCGGTGCGCCTGTTGATCTCGTTGACCAGCTCCATCACGGCCGCGATCGCGGTGTTGAACGCGAAGCGCTCGGCGAGATCGCCCGTCACCTTCTCGATCGCCCAGTTGGCCTTGCGCACGAGCACCTCGTCGTCCCCCTCGGGATCGAACGGCTCCTGGGCCTCGCCCGGCTCGCCGGCCAGCTGGTCCGCCAGCCGCCACAGCCGTGAGAGGAAGCGGAACACGCCCTCCACGCCCGTGTCCGACCAGGCGGCGTCCTGGTCGGCGGGGCCGATGAACAGCACATATGCGCGCGCCGAGTCCGCGCCGAAGCGGTCGACGATCGCGCGCGGGAGCACCACGTTGCCCTTCGAGCTCGACATCTTGTTGCCGTCGGGACCGAGGATCATCCCCTGCGTGAACAGCGCCTGAAAGGGCTCCTGGGAGTCGAGCAGTCCCATGTCCGCGAGCGCCTTGACGAAGAAGCGCGCGTACATCAGGTGCAGGATCGCGTGCTCGACGCCGCCGATGTACTGGTTCACCGGCATCCACCAGCCGAGCACGCGCGGGTCCCAGGCGGCGCGATCGTTGCGCGCGTCGCAGTAGCGCAGGAAGTACCAGCTCGAGTCGACGAAGGTGTCCATCGTGTCGGTCTCGCGCCTCGCGGCCGCGCCGCAGCGCGGGCAGCGCACGTTGACCCAATCCCCGGCCCCGGCCAGCGGCGCGTGGCCCTGGGGCTGGTAGTCGTCGATGTCGGGCAACTCGACCGGCAGCTGTTCCTCGGGCACGGGCAGCATCCCGCACCGCTCGCAGTACAGGATCGGGATCGGGCAGCCCCAGTAGCGCTGGCGGGAGACCAGCCAATCGCGCAGCTTGTAGCTGACCGACGCGTGGCCGCGACCCTCGCGGTCGAGCCATTCGACGATCGCCTGGGAGCCCTCGACCGCGCTCATGCCCGTGAACTGACCCGAGTTGACGAGCCGCTCGTCTGCGGAGTGGGCCACGAAGGCCTCCGGCGCCTCGGCCGCCTCCCACGGCTCCTCGCCCGCCGGCGCCACCACCTGACGGATCGGCAGCGAGAACGCGCGCGCGAACTCGAAGTCGCGCTGGTCGTGCGCGGGGACACCCATGATCGCCCCGGTCCCGTACTCCATCAGCACGTAGTCGGCGACGAACATCGGCAGGCGCTCGCCGTTGACCGGGTTGGTGACGGTGCGCCCGAGCGGCACGCCCGTCTTCGGCTTCTCCGCGGCGCCCCGCTCCTCCGAGGACTCGGTCACGGCACGGTTGACGTACTCGTGCACCTCGGACTCGTGCTCGGTGCCGGCGGCCAGCCTGAACACGTCGGGATGCTCAGGCGCCATCACGAAGAAGGTCGCGCCGAACAGCGTGTCCGGCCGGGTGGTGAACACCGGATAGTCGACGCCCAGCTCCTCGCAGCGGAAGGCGACCTCGGCGCCCAGGCTGCGGCCGATCCAGTTGCGCTGCATGACCTTGACGTGCTCGGGCCACTCGATCAGCTCGAGGTCGTCGAGCAGGCGGTCGGCGTAGTCGGTGATGCGAAAGAACCACTGCTCGAGCTGGCGCGCCTCCACCAGCGCACCGCAGCGCTCGCAATGGCCATCGATGACCTGCTCGTTGGCGAGCACCGTCTGGTCGCGGGGACACCACTTGACCGCTGCCTGCTTGCGGTAGGCCAGCCCACGCTCATACAGCTTGAGGAAGATCCACTGCGTCCAGCGGTAGTACGAGGGCTCATCGGTGGCGATCTCGCGGCTCCAGTCGATCGAGATGCCCCAGCGATGGAACCAGTGGCGGTAGGCCGCGATCGAGCGGTCGGTGGCCTCCCGGGGATGGACGCCGGTCTTGATCGCGTTGTTCTCGGCCGGCAGCCCGAAGGCGTCGTAGCCCATCGGGTGCAGGACCTGCTGGCCGATGCGCCGGTGAAAGTGGGCGATCGCGTCGCCGAGCGCGTAGTTCTTCAAATGGCCGATGTGCGGCTCCCCGCTCGGATAGGGCAGCATCTCCAGCACGTAGGCCTTCTCGGCCCCGTCCGCGTAGCTGGGGTCGTTGGCGACCTCCCAAGTGTGCTCGCGTGACCACACCTCCTGCCACTTGCTCTCGATCTGCTGGGGGTCGTATCTGCGCTCGCGCGGCCGCTCCAGGGTCATGGTCGCCTCAGGTTAGACGGGCGTCAACGCTCGCTGTACTACGCTTCGCCTCGTACCCACTGCGGGGCTATAGCTCAGCTGGGAGAGCGCCGCCATGGCATGGCGGAGGTCGCGGGTTCGAGCCCCGCTAGCTCCATCTTCCGCACGTAGGGCCAGCATGGAGCTAGCTCCACTGAAGTTCGGTCACGAGAGCCCGGAGACCGCTGCTTCGAGCCGCCGCAGCGCGCCGTCTAGTGACACCGGCCTAGCGCCCTCCTCCCACCACACGCCGTCCATGCTCAGCGCGCGCGAGGCCGCGTCCCTGAGCAGGTGAATGCGCCCGAGGATCTCCTCGCCGCGCAGGATCGGCAACACGTAGTAGCCGTACTTCCGCTTGGCCTCCGGGACGTACATCTCGAGCCGGTAATGGAAATCGAAGATCGCCTCCGCGCGGGCGCGGTCGTGGATCAGACGGTCGAAGGGCGACAGGAAGGTGAGGCGCGGCGGGACCGGGTCGTCGGGAATGTCGGCATACGCCCGCAGTCGGCCCCGCTCGACCCACACGCCCAGGGCGCGGCGGCGCTTCTCCTCGAGCAGCCGTTTCGCCTCCCGCCACGGCACGACCTCGGACTCGGGATAGACGCGCTCGGCGAGGTCCCACAACCTCTGGTTGCCGCGGCGCCCGGCCACTGCGATGTGCCCGTACAACTGCAGCAGTTCGAGCATGAAGCGCGCCTGACCCGCCCCTCCCCACCAGGGATGCCGAGGTGCATCGGCCTCCAGACCGGCGGTGAGCTCGCGCGAGAGCAAGGGGCCATCTCGGTTGAGCCTGCGCAGGATCTGACGCCGAAGCCGGACGTTGTCCTCGAGGAAGGCCCGTGACCGAGGCCCGGCGCGGGCGCGTTCCGCGCGCATGCGGGCCCGCAGCAACGGCAGCTCCTCGATCGGCCAGATGAACGCGTTCCACTCCACCAGCGCGCGCTCGGTCCAGATCAGGCGATTCAGCTCTCGGGCGTCGATGCGGCCCAGCCTGCTGTAGAGCACGAGGTACTCGGGCCGCGCCACAACCGCGATCGGGTCCATCTGCAGAAAGCCCAGGCGCCGGACCAGGTCGTGGACACCGGTCGCACTGCCGTCCAGCGCCTGGGCCCGCACGGCAATCCGCCGCGCTTGGGCCTGCGTGACCGTGACGAGCGTCATGGACTCCGCCGACGACTGCGGTCTGTCGGCTAGGGCGCCTCGAGGCGGGCCCGCTTGGCCGCCTCCAGCGCGGCGGGCGGGTCGAGCGCCTGCTGGCCCGAGGCAAGCGGAACTGCCTGCTCCGCGATTTCGACTGCCTCCGCGCCGTCGAGGGTTTCGTCCCTCAGCGCGAGCGCGAGCAGCAGCTCGCGCAGAAACGCGGGACTGTCGAGCGCGGGCGGCGGTCCCGGCGCAGGGAGCCCGCTGACGGACGCGAGCAGGCTCTGGACGCCCACGCCGCCGCCAAACAGCTTGCCGGGATGGCGCTCGGGGATCGTGGCCCCGATCGCGCCCGTGGCCGGGTTGACGACGTGGATCTTGCTGCGCAGCCCGTGGCGCTCGAGCGCCAGCTTGTAGCCGGACAGACGCAGGTAGCCCAGTTGTGCCGCCAGCTGAGTGAAGGCGGGAACGTCGGCCTCGTCACGCAGCCGCGATTGGTGCAGCGCAATCTGGGTGCCCGCGTCGGGGAGCGCCGGGTCCGGGTCGGGCGCCGCCAGCAGAAACACCTGCTGCCCGAGTCGGCCGGCGCCCACCCCCGCGACGTCCGCAAGCAGTTGGTAGCCGCCGAGGCCGAGCGCTCCCACGATCCCCGGCGGGAGTGGATTCGCAGCCAGGTGGCCGGAGGGATGGGGCATCAGTTCCCGAGCAGGCCGCCGACGATGTCGCCGATGCCGCCGCCGGCGCGTTGCGCATTTCCGCCCGCGCCCTCCTGCACGGGCGGGTGGTAGTAGGCGCTCTGCATGCCGACGCGTCCGGGACCGGTGAAGCGGTTGAAGACGAGGTTGCCCGCGCCGCTGAGCATGCCGGTCTTGAACCCATACACCTCCTGGCTCATCTGCACCGAGTGGTCGCGGTACACCCAGCCGCCGGGCTCGATGTCGATCGACTCGCCCGGCTCGAGCTCCTTCTCGAACACATTGCCGTAGCCGTGGACCCACACCACACCCTCGCGGTCGCCGGCGAAGAACTGATCGACCCACAGGCCGCCGCCGTAGAGCATGTTCGCGAACCCCTGGATGCGGCTGTAGTCGTATTCAACGCCGCCGGTGGCGGCGAGGAACTGATGCTCGCGCACCACGATTCCATTTCCGGGCGCGAGGTGCAGGGCTGCGATGTGGCCGGGTGCGTCGCGGCTGAAGGCCAGCTCGCCGGCCGCCTGCGCCTCGAGCAGCAGCAATGGCATGCCCCCGAACGCCCGCCGTTTGAGGCCCTTCTTCAGCGGGTGCAGGCCGAGCTCCATCGCGGGGTACTTCCACAGGAGCACGTGATGCTCGAAGTAGACCGGCACCTGTCCGTCGAGCGCCATGTGCAGCACGGGCACCAGCTCTCCCTCGAGGCGGTAGTGGACGCCGGGCGCGGCCCCCTCGGTTATCTGCGTGGGCAGGATCTGCGGGGCGGTGGGCATGCTCTCTCCAGTTCGTGGCTTACAGCCAGCAGCCTATCCCGCCGAGTCAGCTCGGGAGCGCGTAAAGCTCCCCGCCGCGCTCGATCACCCGCCGCGCCGGCAGGGGGGTCACGGCCGGCCCCTGGAGCACCGCGCCTGTGGCCGCGTTGAAGATCGATCCGTGGCACGGGCACACGAGCTGACCGCCGCTGTATTGGACGGTGCAGCCCGCATGAGTACAGACGGCGCTGTGCGCGGCGAGGGCTCCTTGTCCGTCGCGCACGAGAATGTCGGGGCTGCCGTTGGCGGGGTCCCGGTAATAGGCAGCCTGGCCGGGCGGCAGGCGGCTGGCGGGTCCCAGGGCCCTGGCCCCGGCCGGCGGTGAGCCGCTGCCGGCCTTCGCGGCGCCGGTGTTCCCGGTGCCCGAGCGAGTCGGATGTTTGCTTCGGTGGCCGGCGCTCGAGGGGGCTGGGCCCGAGCCGAGCGTTTTCGCCTGCGGAGCGCCGCGATAGCCGCCCTTCGTCAATGCGGCGAGGCCCGCGATCACGCCGGTCAAGAGCGCGGTCGCGCCGAGGCCACGCGCGATCAGGCCGCGGCGTGTGAGCTCCGCTTGAGCTGCGGCGCGCGCGGCTCCCACGGGGCGGCGCGCGATCGCGGACGGACGTGCTCGCTGGCGCGCACGTAATCCGGCCACGTACTGATCGAGCGACGGTTGACCGCTCGCGCCCGCCAGCACCAAGGGCAGCCACGCGAACACGAACACGATGTCCGAGCCGAGAAAGTACGGATACGTATTCCAGCTGTTGGTCAGGAACAGCAGCAGGTTGAGGCACAGGCCGACGAAGGTGGCCGGGCGCGTGAGGAACCCGGCGAGGGTCAGCAACCCGACCGCGATCTCCACCACCGCGACGCCGACGCCGGCCAGGCCGGGGTGGGGGAAGGCGAACGCCCGCAGGATGAAGCCACCCGGCGTCCCGTGCGCGAACTGGTGCAGCTGCGTGCCGATGTACGTGGGCGCGCCCGGATGGAGGAATCCCGGGTCGGACAGCTTCTGAATGCCCGCGTAGATGAACGTGACGCCCAGGAATAGGCGCAGCGGCAGCAGCGCGAGTCCCGGAGGCAACGAGCGCGGCGCGCGGGGCCCGCGGCCGCCGCGCGGTCGCTCACGCTGCTCAGGCCCCCAGCCTCCGAGTCGCCGTTCGATCTCGGCGAGCCCTTCGTGCTCGCTGCTCAAGGAGTCGTGGGTCGCTGGCTCGAGGGCGTCAAGGGGCGCATGGCGGCAAGAGTATGACGGGGGCCGGCGAGGCTGCTGACGGGCCGAGCTGGGCGGGCCGGGGAGCGCCTTGTCGCGGCCCGCTCGGGGCCTCCATGCCGGTCGCTACGATGGAGGCATGATTTTGGAGATCATCGTTCTCATCGTGATCGGGCTGGTGATCGGCGGCCTCGCGCGGCTCGTGCTGCCGGGACCGGACCCGATGGGACTGATGGCGACGGCAGCGGTCGGGATCGCCGGCTCGCTGATCTCAGGCCTGATCGTGCGCCTGGCTTTTCATCGCGTGGGCTGGAGCTTCCTCATAGCCCTGGTGATCAGCACAGGCATCGTCTACCTGATTCGCCGCTCTCGGGGCGGCCGCGTGAGCTCTCCCCGGGTGCCCTACAACCGCTATCGCTGATCGAGAAGAGCCGGCCCTCAGCGAGGCTGGCTCTTACCGGCGAGCGGTTGGTGGCGCGGCTCTCAGCGAGACGGGCCTGACGCGCGCCACACCGAGATCGTCAGCATCAGGCCGGCCAGCGCCGGGAGCAGCCACCAGGCGACGACGCCGGAATCGGCGATCAAGGCGGTGACAGCGAGACCGACGGCGACGCCCAGCGCCAGCCGCCAATCGTCGCCGACCACGAAGTCCCACACGAAGGCGAGGAAGGCCTTGAGCTTCCCCATGATGCCGGCCCCGGTCATGCCCTGAGCTTCCCCATGACCCCGGCCCCGGTCATGTCCTGAGCGCCGCCTCGCCCGCGAGGGCACTGGGGCTTCGGTTTCTGCGCCGGGTCGCGCTGACGAGCGTGAGCGCGAACAGGAGGGTGGCGGGCACGATCGCGAGCAGGGCCGCATCGCCACCGGGCCAATGGGCCCCCGCTCCCTCGGCCCCCCAGAAGATTCCAAACGAGGTCAGCATCACGCCGACCACGAACTTGAGCGTGTTCTCCGGCACGCGCTCAAGGGGCGCGTGGATCGCGACACCGACGGCGGTCACGGCTAGCACCGCCGCCCCGGCCGCGGCGGCCGCAAGGCCGATGCGGTGTTGATTGGCGCCGAAGGTCAGGACGATGAAAACCACCTCGAGGCCTTCGAGCAAGACTCCCTTGAAGGCAATCGTGAAGGCGTATGGATCGAGGCGGCGGTTGACCTCACCCGCGCCCTGCGCGGCGGACCGCTCGCGTTCGAACGCGGCGAGCTCGTCGTGCAGGGCCTTCGAGCCCGCCGCCCGGAGCACCGCCTTGCGCAGCCACTGCAGGCCGAAGATCAGCAACAGGCCTCCAACCACGATCCGCAGCGTCCCCAGCGGCAACGCGGTCAGGGCTGGGCCGAGCGCGCCCGTCAGCGCCGCGAGCACGATGACGGCAGCGCCCACGCCCGTCATCGCGGAGCGCCAACTCCGCGTCGTCCCGACCGCGAGCACGATCGTAAGCGCCTCCACTGACTCAACGGCGCAGGCGAGGAAGACCGAGACCGCAAGTCCCAGCTCAGGGCCGCTCATGCGGCCATTATGGACCCCCCCACGCGCTGATCGCGATAATCGCGGCTCGGTGTCGATCATCTATGTCACCGGGCATCGCAACCCCGACACGGACGCGATCGCCTCCGCGATGGGCTACGCGCAGCTCAACGGCCGCCTCGATCCGGCCAACGACTATCTGGCGGTCCGACTGGGTCCATGCAACCCACAGACCACCTGGCTGCTGGAGCGCAGCGGCGCCACCGCACCGGAGTTCCTTCCCCACATCATGCTGCGTGTGGCCGATGTGATGCGCAGCGAATATCCGGTCTCGGATCGCAACACGCCTATCCGCGAGGCCGGGCGCATGATGATGCGGGCGCGCCTCGAGGTGGTGCCGGTCGTCGACGAACACGGGGCCCTCTCGGGGGTGGTCACCGAACGGACGCTCGCCCGTCGCTACATCCGCGAATCGCGCGAGACCTCCACGCTCGAGGCCCCCACCTTCGTCCAGGCGATCGCGCGAGTGCTCGACGGAGCGCTCCTCACCGGGGACAACCTGCAGCTCGCGGGGCGGGTGTGGGTGCATTCAATGGATCCGGCCACGCCGAGCGGCATCGCCCAGGGGGACATCGTGGTGACGGGCAACCGCGCCGATGCCCAGCGCCTGGCACTCGAGCTCGGCGCCGCGCTGCTGGTGCTCTCGAACGGCTCCGAACCGCGCGCGGAGGTGGTGGCATTGGCTGCCGAGCGTGGCGCCGCGATCATCGTCTCGCCGCTCGATACTTACGTGTCGGCGCGGATGATCTCGCTCGCGGCACCCTGCCACGCCTTCATGGAGGCCGATTCCCTGACCGCGGCGGCCGACTTCCTAGTGGCGGACATCGCCGAGCAGGTCAAGGAGATTCACTACGGCGCGGCGGTCATCGTGGACCCCAGGCGTCGCCCGGTCGGGCTCCTGACCCGCTCGGACCTGGTCGGGCCGCAGCGGCGCCGAGTGATCCTGGTCGACCACGCCGAACAGGGCCAGAGCGTGCCCGGGATCGAGCAGGCCGAGATCGTCGAGATCCTCGACCACCACCACATCGGCTCGATCGAGACCCGCGTCCCGGTGCGAGCGACCTTCGATCCCGTCGGCTCGACCTCCACGCTCGTGGTCGAGCGCTTTCGCCACAACGGGATGGAGCCGACGCCCGAGGTCGCCACGATGCTGCTCGGCGCGATCCTCTCGGACACCGTGATCTTGAACTCGGTCACGACGACGGAGCGCGACCGGGCGGTGGTCGCCTACCTGGAGCGAGTGCTCGCGCTGGACGGCACCGAGCTGGGACGAGAGATGTTCGAGGCGACAGCCGACGTCTCGGCCGTGCCGGCGCAGGAGCTCATCACCCGCGACGCCAAGGAGTACCAGCTGGCCTCCGGGCAGACCATCTGCATTGCCCAGGTGGAGGTCGTCGGACGGGGGCTGCTCGAGCGCTCGGGTGAGCTGCTCGAGGCCATGCAGCGCGCGCGGGAAGCCCGGCGGCTGCATCTCTATGCGCTGATGGTCACGGACGTGCTGTCCAAGGGAACCGACCTGCTCGTGGCCGGTGACACGGGGAGCGTCGCACGGGTCTTCGGCGCGGACCTGCAGGACACGCGCATCGAGCTGCCGGGCGTGATGAGCCGCAAGCGCCAGGTCGCACCGAAGTTGCTGGCGGCGCTATAGGGCCCTACGTCACGCTGGGTAGACAGCCACCCCGCTCGGTGGCGCATCGGAGCAAACAGTGATGCTTGAATGGCGCCCGGACCGGACAATCCAAGAAGGGAGACACGCGTGCGCAAACGCACTGTACGTCTTGCTGGCGTGGTAGGGACCGCCCTGGCTGCCTTTTGCTTCGGCAGCGTGGGCGCGGCGGTGGGACGCCCGCTGTTGCGGGTCTATCCCCACTCGTTCACCGGCAAGCCGCCGACCACGGCGCAATGCGAGGCTCAAAAGCACATCGCCTGTTACAACCCGCACCAGTTCCAGTCGGCCTACAACATGAAGCCCCTCTACCGCAAGGGCAAGACCGGTAAGGGCGAGACGATCGTGATCGTCGACTCGTATGGCTCGCCCACGATCAGGGCCGACCTGCGGACGTTCGACAGAGACTTCGGGCTGAAGGCGCCGCCGTCTCTCAAGATCATCCAGCCGGCGGGCAAGGTCCCGAAGTTCAACCCCAAGAACGCGACGATGGTCAACTGGGGGGTCGAGACATCGCTCGACGTCGAGTACTCGCACTCGATCGCGCCCGGGGCGAACATCCTGCTGGTCGAGACTCCTGTCGCGGAAACCGAAGGCGTCCACGGCTTCCCGCAGATCATCAAGGCCGAGAACTACGTGATCAAGCATCACCTCGGTCAGGTGATCAGTCAGAGCTTCGGCGCCACGGAGGAGACCTTCCCCAGCCACCAGGCGATCTTCGCGCTGCGCAGCGCCTACAAGGCCGCCGCTAAGCACCATGTGACGGTGCTGGCCGGCTCGGGCGACGAGGGTCCGACCAACGCGCTGAAGAGCGGCGTCTGCTGCTACAAGCACCGCGTCAACAGCTGGCCGTCCACCGACCCGCTGGTGACCTCGCTTGGCGGCCTGCAGCTGTTCCTCAATCAGGCCGGCAAGACGGTTGCCCCACCCAAGGCGTGGAACGACACCGCGCTGCTGGGCCAGCCCGCTGCCAGCGGCGGGGGCGTGTCGGCCGTGTTCAGCCGTCCCTCCTGGCAGAAGAGCGTGAAGGGCATCGTTCACTCCAAGCGCGGCACACCGGACATGAGCATGAGCGGAGCGGTCAACGGCGGCGCGCTCGTGTACATGTCGTTCCGAGGGCTGCCGCTCCTGGGGCTCAAGCGTGGCTACAGCATCATCGGCGGCACCAGCGAGGCGACTCCTGAGTTCGCGGGCGTGGTCGCGGTCGCCGACCAGATCGCCGGCCACGGTCTCGGGCTGCTGAACCCGACGCTCTACAAGCTGGGCGACGGCAAGAAGTCAGGCATCAAGGACGTCACCCTCGGCAACACCACGGTGGCGTTCACGCTGAGCGGCAAGAAGTACGTCGTGAAGGGCTTCTCGGCAACTCACGGCTACGACATGGCCACCGGGCTGGGCATGGCGGACGGCAACGTCCTGGCATACCAACTCGCTCACAAGAAGTAATTGCCGGTCCTCATCGCCCTCTCAGGCGCCTGCGCTCGCGCGAGGCGCCTGAGGGGCGATCGAGTGCCGTGCCGCTCGTATGCCGAGAGGCCGCGAGCAGGGCGGATCGCATCCCACCTGCTGGCTGCGCCCTGGCGTCCTGCAACAGGCCGGTAGAGAGGCACCCCCTGTCGAGTTAGCCATGGTGGTTGAATCTCCCGCCGGCAACGGAAATCGAGGAAGGAGACACGCATGCGTACACGCGTTCTCAGGCTTGCCTGCGTGGTAGGGACCGCCCTCGCTGCCATTGGCTTTGGCAGTGTGGGCGCGGCGATGGCACGCCCGATGATTCGGGTCTTTCACCACACGCTTACGACGCCGCCGACCACAGCGCAATGCGAGTCGATGTTTCACATCGCTTGCTACAACCCGCACCAGTTCGAGGCGGCCTACAACATGAAGCCTCTTTATCGGAAGGGCAAGACCGGCAAGGGCGAGACGATCGTGATCGTCGACTCGTACGGCTCTCCCACTATCAAGTCCGACCTGAGGGCGTTCGATCGAGCCTACGGCCTTACCGCGCCGCCGTCCTTCAAGATCATCCACCCGGCCGGCAAGCCGCCCAAGTGGGATCCCAAGAACGCGACCATGGCGAACTGGGGTATCGAGACCTCGCTCGACGTCGAGTACTCGCACTCGATCGCGCCCGGAGCCAACATCCTGCTGGTCGAGACGCCGGTGGCCGAGACCGAGGGCGTGCACGGCTTCCCGCAGATCATCAAGGCCGAGAACTACGTGATCAATCACCACCTCGGCCAGGTGATCAGCCAGAGCCTCGACGCCACCGAGCAGACCTTCCCCAGCAAGAAGTCACTGCTGGCCCTGCGCAGCGCCTACAAGAACGCGGCCAAGCATCAGGTCTCGGTGCTGGCTGCCGCGGGCGACACGGGTCCCACCAATGACCTCGCGAACGGCACCTGCTGCTACTCGCATCGGGTGATCGGCTGGCCTGCGAGCGACCCGCTGGTGACCGCGCTCGGGGGAACCCAACTGCACCTGACTCAGTCCGGGCAGCGCTTTGCGGTCGACAACGCGTGGAACGACACCTGGAACCCGGCGGTCGTCGGGCCGGTTCCGATCCCGTATGCCGGCAGCGGCGGAGTCTCCTCCGTGTTCGCTCGGCCCTCCTACCAGGACACCCTCAACAGCCTCATCCCCGGTTCGATGCGGGTAACGCCCGATGTGAGCATGAGCGCGGCCGTCGACGGCGGCGCCCTCGTTTACATGACGTTCCCCGGCTTGAAGCTCTTTGGGCTCAAGCCCGGCTTCAGCGTGATCGGCGGCACCAGCGAGGCCACTCCCGAGTTCGCGGGCCTGGTGGCGGTCGCCGACCAGATCGCGGGCCATGGCCTCGGGCTGCTAAACCCGACGCTGTACAAGCTCGGCGACGGGAGTAAGTCCGGGATCACGGACGTCGCGCAGGGCAACACGACCGTGGCGTTCAACCAGAACGGCTACACCACCGTTCAGGGCTACACCGCCAATCCAGGGTACGACGAGGCCACGGGGCTAGGCACCCCCAATGGCGCGGTGCTCGCGTACCAGCTGGCCCACAAGTAGCAGCGCTCGGGCGCATCGTCTCCCGCGGCTCACTGCGCTTCATGCGAGTGGGCCCGGGAGGCGGCCCGGGCCTGCGAGCCGGTTGAGGCGCCCGGGAGACGGCCCGGGCCTGCAAGCCGCTCGAGGCGCAGCGCGTCTCGCCCGGGTCTAGCGGGTGACGCTGAAGGCGCTGTCGTCGATGCGCTCGAGCGGCGCCTCGGCCCACAGCTGCTCGAGCCGGTAGAAGTCGCGCGCGTCCGGGATGAAGATGTGCACCACCACGTCGAGGTAATCCATCAGCACCCAGCGGGCCTGGGACAGCCCCTCCACCCGCTCCGGCAGCAGCCCGTGCTCGGACTTCATCCCTTGGTGGATCGCGTCATGGATGGCCTTGACCTGGCGCTCGGTGCGGCCGCTGCAGACGAGGAAGAAATCGGTATAGGAGATCAGGCCGCTGAGGTCCAGCTGCACGATCTCGAGCGCCTTGCGATCAGAGGCATAGCGCGCTAGGTCCCGGACCATCTCTCGCGGAGCGAGCGAAGCCGTCTCGTTCACGCCCGTGCGCCGACCGGAGTCGTCGAGTAGAGACTGTGGCGCTCGATGTACTCGATCACCCGATCGGGAACGAGGTAGCGCACGGGACGGCCGTTCTGTAGGTGCCGGCGCACCAACGTCGAGGAGATGGCGATATGAGGCATGGAGAAGAAACGCACGCGCTCGCCCCCCGGGACTCGGTCGAGCGCTAACTCGACGGAGGAGCGTGGCGTGCCCTCCCGGTCGGCCACCGCGAGCGTCGCCAGCTCGAGTACCCGCTCCGGTTCGCGCCAATCGGGGAGCCCCGTGGCGATATCGCCGCCCACGATCAGGTACAGCTCGCTGTCTTTGACGGTGGCGTGCAGCTCCTCAAGCGTATCGACCGTGTACGACGGACCGTCGCGATCAAGCTCCAGGCTGGAGACTTCGAAGCGCTCGTCGTCGCTGGCGGCCAGGCGGCAGAGCTCAAGCCGGTGCGTGGGTCCTGGATCGTCGTGCAGGAGCTTGTGCGGCGGCGTCAAGGTGGGAATCAGCAACACGCGGTCGAGCTCGAGCTGCTGGAAGGCCTCCTGCGCGCAAATCAGGTGGGCCAGGTGGGGCGGGTTGAAGGTGCCGCCCAGGATGCCCACGCGCGCGGACCGGGCGCCGTAATCGCCGTCCCCGGTCGAAGCGCTCACATCCTCACCTGGCCGTCACCCTCGACCAGGTACTTATACGTGCAGAGCTCGCGGATGCCGATCGGACCGCGGGCATGGAGTTTCTGGGTCGAGTTGCCGATCTCGGCGCCCATCCCGAACTCGCCGCCGTCGGTGAAGCGGGTGGAGGCGTTGACGTAGACGCACGCGGCGTCCACGCCGAGCTGGAAAGCCCGCGCCGCCTCGGTGTCGCGTGTCACGATCGCCTCGGAGTGCCCCGACCCGTGGGCGTTGATGTGGGCGATGGCGGCCTGGACTGAGTCGACCACGCCCACGGCCAGCTCCAGCGCCAGGTACTCGGTGTCCCAATCCTCATCGCGTGCCTCCTGCATGGGAGCCGCGGGAGCCGCGGTCCGCGCGCGTCCGTCACCATGCAGGACCACGCCGGCCTCGGCCAGCGCCGCGAGGGCATCGGGCAGGAAGCGCTCAGCGACGTCGGCATGCACGAGCAGGGTCTCGGCCGCATTGCACACACCCGGACGTTGGAGCTTGGCGTTGAGCACGATCGCGCGAGCCTGCTCGAGGTCCGCGTTCCGATCGACGTAAACGTGGCAGTTGCCCGCGGCGGCATAGATGACCGGGACCGTTGCGGCCTCCTTGAGGGCCACCTTCAGCCCATCCCCACCGCGCGGCACGATCAGATCCACGAGCCCGGTCTGCGTGGCGAGCTCGGCGATCTCGTCACGGCCGCCCTGGAGCAGCCTGATCGCGTCGCTGGGCAGCCCGGCGGAGGTGGCCGCGATGGCGGCGATCTCTGCCAGCGTCGCGTTGGAGCGACGGGCAGCGGAAGATCCCCTCAGCACCACGGCGTTGCCGGACTTCAAGCACAGGGCGGTTGCGTCGATGGTCACGCCCGGTCGCGCCTCGTACACGAGCGCGATCACGCCGAGCGGTACCCGGATCCTGCGCACGTCGAGGCCGCTCGGCAGCCGAAAGCCGTCGATGACCTCGCCGATTGGATCGGGCAGCGCCGCGATCTTGCGCACGCCGGCGACGATCGCCGCGATCCGCGGCCGGTCGAGCCGAAGCTTGTCGAGGAAGGCCGCTGGATAGCCGTCGTCGCGGGCCTCGGCGAGGTCGGCCGCATTGGCTTCGAGCACCTCGCCGGCGCGATCGTCGAGCGCCTCCGCGATCGCCTCGAGGGCGGCGTCCTTGACGACCGAGGGGATGCCCTGAAGCTCGAGCGAGGCGCGTTTGGCCGCCGTGCAGAGGGCGGCCACCGAGGTGGTCACGGTGCCCATGGGCTTAAACGTTACGCGAGCACGAAGTAGTCGCGGTGAACCGCCTCCTCGGAGGCGCGGGGGATCAGCTCGCGCACGGCGCCGGACTTCAGCCCGAGCACGCGGCGGAGCTCGGCCGAGGAGTAATTGCAAATGCCCTTGCCCACCTCTTCGCCATCGCGGGCGACCTCGACCGCATCGCCGGCGTCGAAGTTCCCGTGGACCTCAACGATGCCCACGGGTAGGAGGCTGGTCCCGCCTTCGCGCAGCGCCCGCGCCGCGCCGGCGTCGACGAGCAGACGCCCGCGCGCGGGCTTGGCGTACTTGAGCCACAGCTTGAAGCTCGAGTAACGCCCCTCGCGCGCGGCGAAATGAGTCCCTTGAGGCTCCCCCGCCGCCGCCTTGAAGATCGCGTCGGCCTCCAGCCCGCTGGCGATCACGGCCGGTATTCCCGCAGCGGTGGCCATTTCCGCCGCGAGCACCTTGGAGCGCATGCCTCCCGAGCCCAGCGGCGAGGTCCCGTGGCCGATCTGGAGTCCCTCCAGCGCGTTCGGATCGGCGACCTCGCCCACCAGCGCCGCGCCCGGATCCAGCCGGGGGTCGGCGGTGAACACTCCGGCTGCGTCGGTCAGCAACAGCAGCAGCTCCGCGCCCACGAGGATCGCCACCTGCGCGGCGAGAAAATCGTTATTGCCAAAGGAGATCTCGTCGGTCGCGGTGGTGTCGTTCTCGTTGATGACCGGCACCACCCGCCACTGGAGGAGTCGGGTCAGGGTGTGCCGCGCGTTCAAGTAGTGCGTGCGCGCGCTCATGTCAAAGAACGTCAGGAGCACCTGCGCCGTCGGAATGCCCCGATCGCGCAGCAGCTCGTCGAAGACCTGGTAGAGCTTTCCCTGCCCGACCGCGCTCGCGGCTTGGAGCTCATCGATCGCGCGCGGGCGGATCTCGATCCCCATCACGCCCATGCCGCGCGCGATCGCGCCGCTCGTCACCACGATCACCTCGGTGTCCTCGCGTCGGAGCGTCGCGATCTGATCGCAGACCGCCGCGAGCACGTTCAGGCGCACCTCGCCGCGTTCGTCGGCGACGATGCTCGAGCCCAGCTTGACGACCATGCGGCGCATGTGCCGTCAGAGGTTAGGGGCGGCCGTCAGCGGTGAGCGCGGCGAAATACGTACTTTTGCCCATTGCGCGCGGGCTCATCCGCCCTCCACTGTATGGCGGGGTGATTCGAGTGAGGGCGCGATGATCGGTAGAGCCGAGTTCAACCGTGATCACGCGGCTCGATGCGGGTTGCATAGCGACTCGGCCCACCAAACCAACCGGAGGTTCATCCATGCACGTATCCAAGAAGCTTGCCTGCGGCGTCCTCGCCGCGGGCGCCCCGCTTGTCACCGCGGGGGCACTGGCGCTGGCATCGAGTCCGGCGGCCGCGACCGGTGCGGGCGGCCCGCCGGTGGTGACGCTCAAGATGAACGGCAAGTCGATCCAAGTCAGCGGTAAGACGGTCTCGGGCGCGGTCACGGTGCGCTCGATCGTCAGCAAGGAGAAAGCGGCGGAGCCGGTCCTGGTGCGCCTGAATCAGGGCGTGACCTTGGCCCAGTTCGCCAAGGTGTTCAAGAACGCCGCGAAGGATCCGAACAATGCTTCGCTCGTTGGCGCGATCGTGTTCGACGCCGATGCGGGGCCGGGCACCAGCACCTTCCAGACGGTGCTTCCGACCTCTGCGGGCGCCAGCAAGACTCAATACGTCGCGATCGACCTCGGCGGCAAGGGCGCGCCGCGGGTAGCCCCATTCACGGTCAGGAAGTCGTCATCACCGGCCAAGCTGCCGGCTGCGGCCGCCACGACAAAGTCGATCGAGTTCGCTTTCCGCGGCGCCTCGACGCTCAAAGTGGGCTCGGTGGTCCGAGGAGTCAACGACGGCTGGCTCGTGCACATGAACGACTTCCAGGGCGTCAAGAGCAAGAAGGACGGGATGAAGGTGGTCGCCGGTCTGAGGAAGGGCACCCCGATGCGGAAGCTGGCGAAATATCTGAACTCTTCGTTCTTCTCGGTGTTTGAGCCGGTGTCACACGGCGCGACTCAGCAGTCCGTCCTGCGGACCAAGCCCGGCTATTACGTCGAGGCATGTTTCATGACCACCCAGGACGGTCGTTCACACACCCTGCTCGGGATGGAGAGGTTGGTCCACGTCGTCAAGTAACTGAGGAAATCAGCGATGCGCCGTGCGGCCCGGCAAGGCTGAGTCGCACGGCATCGCCCTCCCCCGCGCACCGCGCGCGGGCGCACCGCGCGCGCTGGGCGCGGGCGTGGTTCCCCCTAGCGCCACGTCGCCCTCAGCGCCGCGGCTCGCGTTCCCGCGTTTCCCCACTTGCCACGGGCAGGGCGTAGAAGAGCGCCAGCGCGGCGCAGATCGCAAGCGTCACGTACTGAGAGACGAAGGCGAGGCCGGTGGCGACCACGTATGGGCCGAGACCGGTGATGGAGCGCGAGAGGATGCGCCGGCGCTCCGCGTGGGGCAGATCGGTCTGCAGCAGCCTGGCCTTGCGCATGAGGATGTGCCAGTTGAGCAGGGCGAACGCGACTGACATCAGCAGGAAGGCGCCGGCGTAGGCGGCAGCCGCCAGATGCTGTCCCTGGGGCCGGTTGAGGTACGCCGCGAGCAGATGGGTCGCGAACGGCAGCAGGCCGATCGTCACCAACAGCAGCAGGTTCAAGATCAGGATCGGATGGTCCGCCTCCCGCAGGCGACTGATCATCGCATGGTGGTTGACCCAGATGATCCCGATCGTGATGAACGAGACGACATAGGCGGCGTAAGACGGCCACTGCCGCCCCAGAGCGTGGGCGAGACCATGGGGACTTGCGGCGGGCACGACCAGGCCCAGGACGAGCAGCGTGGCCGCGACAGCGATCACCCCGTCGGAGAACGACTCCAAGCGGCTGGTGGACATGCATCTGAAAAGTTCGGCGCCGCGTGCGGCGCTCCTTGCACGCGCCGGCCGGGCTGGAGCCCAAGTGGTCCGCCGCGCTCGGCGGCCTCCGTCGTCGTCGCCCGCGGCGCTCTAGGTCGTCTGTCGCCCGCGGCGCTCTAGGTCGTCTGTCGCCGGCGGCACCAGGGATTCGCAGGCACGCCGGCGCACGGGTTGGCCATCGACTGCAGGTGCTTGGGCAGGGGATGCATGATCACCCGCTTGCGCCTGGGGTAGTGGTCGGAGGGCGAGCACGGCACGGTCCCGCCGACCTTGGTCCGCGAGTCGCACGCGACTTCGAGCAGGAAGCTCAGGTTGGAGTCGGCCGCCACCTTCTTGCCGGTGCACTTGGGGTACTTCTTCTCGGCGTTGGCGGGTGAGCTCTTGACGGGCTTGCCGCCTACTTCCTCGTTGCCGCGGTAACAGTCGGTGGGCTCGTGTGACTTCAAATTGACAGCGGCGAAATCACCGTTTGTCTTGTTGCCGAAGAAGCCGTTCTTGGCATAGCGGTTCCTCAGCAGGGCATCGCCCCACTCGTCAAACAGGCATGACGCGAGCGGTGGATCGGGCGTGCCACCCTTGCAGGGAGGACCGGAGTCGGGATAGGGCACGAAGATCGTGCCCCACGCGCCGTTGTGGACGAAGAGGTTGTCCATGAGCGTGTCGTTGCGAGCGCCCGAGATCGAGACGCCGGTCCCTACGGGACCCGCGGCCGCATTGCCAGCGGACGGGACGTTGGGGTTGTTGTTGTCGTGCACATAGTTGTGCATGAACACCCAGCAGCGCCCGGGCATGTGGATCGGGCTGCGCACGCCCTTGGGGCAGGCGCCGTTCTGAGGCGACGGCTCATCACCGTTCTGGCTGTTGGTGTCGAAGCCGTCCTCGTTGTTGTCGAACTGAGAGTGCTCGACGATCAGGCGGCCGCCCGAGTTCGAGCCGGAGTAGCCGAGCGCGTTGAACTCGGACCAGGCATCGTTGACCGTCTGATCACATTTCTGCCGGCAGGCCCCGATATAGAGGCCCGAGTCGTTGAAGTTGCTGGTGTACGTCTCCTCCCAGCGGCCGCCGGACCAGTCACTGGAGAAGACCCCATACGCGGCGGCCGTCTTCTCGCCACCGTAGAAGGTGGTGGTGGCGGTCAGATCGGCGCCGTAGAAGCCCCAGCCGCCGATCCTGTCGCTGCCCGCGCCGCCGTTCCACCAGATCGCGTTGCCGGACTCGCCGTTGCCGGCCGGACCGTTGAGGAAGTTGCACGCGGTCAGGTTCTCCACCGAAACGTTGTCGGCCTTGTAGATCATGATCCCGTTGAGCCCCGTCCGCCCCTTCTTGCCGATCTTCGGACCGAAGTTCTGGGCTTTCCTGGCGCGCGAGCATTTCGCCGAGCCGGGCTTGGTCCCGTCGACGATCACCGAATTGCGGTTCATGCCCCGCAGATGCAATCGAGGCGTGGTGATCAGCACCGCGGCTTGGACGTGGCTGTGACCTTTAGCCGCGCGCGAGGAGGTGGTCTTGTAGTCGCCGGGCGCGATCAGGATCCAGTCGCCCGGGTGCGCTGCCTTGACCGCCGCCTGGATTGTGCGGAACTGGCCGCGGATGCCGTGATAGGTACCGACCCGCAGCACTCGGGGGCGCGCATTCGTAGACGCGGTCGCGCCGCCCACGGCGAGCAGCGCGCCGAGCGCTAGCAAGGCGCTCGCGGCAGCTGCGACGAGCAGCCTGACCGAAGTCAGCCGCGCTCGTCCCCGTCTGTCGAGACTGCCCTTGGGTACTCGCACCGCGGGCGCATCCTATACCTCTGGATGCAACTCAAACGCCACACCTGCGATCTCGACCTCGTCTCCGGGCTCGAATCCCCGCTCGCGCAGCGCACGGACGACCCCGATCCGCTCGAGCCGCCGCTCCAGGTGCGCCAGGGCCTCTTCGTTGTCCAGGTCATAGCGGGCTACGAGCCGCGTGACCCCCGGCCCGCTCACGCGCCAGCTGCCCGCGTCCACACGCTCAACTTCGAACCCGCGATCGGCGCGGGGACGGTAGACCCGGTGCTCGGCCAGCGCGACCGGCCCGGTTCCTGCGTCCTGCGGCCCTGGCCCGACGTCGGATAGCTCGGGCCCGGCTCCCGCCGAGGCGCCATCGCCGTCGGGCTCGCGCAGGGCGGAGACGCGCTGCAGCAGCTCCCGCGCGAGCGCCGGCAGCCCCTCCTTGGTGACCGCCGAGGTCACGATCACGGAAACCCCAGGGCCCACACGCTCGGACCATCGCCGGCGCGCCGTCGCTGCTGTGTCTGGGTCGACCAAATCGGCTTTCGAGAGTGCAAGCACCCGAGGCGTGGCAGCCAGACGCGGGTCGTGGCGCTCGAGCTCGCGCTCCACGGTCTCGTAGTTCTCGAGCGGGTCCGAGGAGTCGAGCGGCGCGAGGTCGAGCACGTGCACGAGCAGCCGCGTGCGCTCGATGTGCGCGAGGAATTCGTGGCCGAGGCCGGCGCCTGAGCTGGCGCCCTCGATCAACCCCGGGATGTCGGCGATCACGAGCTGGCGATCCTCGCCGTCGAGCGTCCCGAGCGCCGGCTCGAGCGTGGTGAAGGGGTAATCCGCGACCTTGGGATGGGCGCGCGTGAGGCGAGAAAGGAGCGAGGACTTGCCCGCGTTCGGAAGGCCCACGAGGCCGACGTCGGCGAGCAGCTTCAGCTGCAGCGAAAGCCAGGTCTCCTCCCCGGCGGCGCCGCGCTCGGCGAAGCGGGGGGTCTGTCGGGTCGCACTCGCGAAGCGCTTGTTGCCCCTGCCGCCGGATCCTCCGCGCGCGACGAGCGCGCGCTGTCCCGGGGAGACCAGGTCGTGGCGGGTCTGGTCCTCCTCGACCAGCACCTGGGTGCCGGGAGGCACGGGCAGCTCGAGCGAGGTCCCATCGGCCCCGTGCCTGAGCGCGCCTTGGCCGCGGCCTCCGCGGGGCGCCTTGAAGTGCCGGCGGCGCCGGTAGCGCTCGAGGTCGCGCAGGGACTCATCGCACACCAGTACCACGTCGCCGCCGCGCCCGCCGTCGCCCCCATCCGGGCCTCCCCGGGGGACATGAGCTTCACGGCGGAAGCTGAGGCAGCCGTCACCGCCGCCGCCGGCGGTGACGAAGATGCGCGCGCGGTCGAGCACGCATCCATTCTGGAGGAGGGCTCAACTCATGCGGGGGCGGCGCCCAACTCAGCCGTGCGGTACCTGCAGCGCGTGGCGGCCGCCGGAACGTCGTCCGACAGGCATTGGGGGCAGGTCTTGACCGGCGCCGGGTCGCCGAAAGCCGAGACCCCCCGTACCGCCCCGTAGGAGCGGTACGGAGTCACGAGCTAGGCCGACTCGTCGCCTGCGACGACCGAGATCACGCGGCCGCGCCGGCCGCGCGTGAACTCGACGGTCCCCGCGGAGCGCGCGTAGATCGTGTCGTCCGACCCGATTCCCGCGCCGTCGCCCGGCTTGAACCGCGTTCCGCGCTGGCGCACGATGATCTCGCCGCCCGTCACCCGCTGGCCGGCGAAGACCTTCACGCCGAGCCGCTTGGCGGCCGAGTCGCGACCGTTGCGCGAGGAACCGAGTCCCTTCTTATGTGCCATCGCTTTCCTCCTTGGGGGCAGCGCCGCTCGATCGCCTGCGCGGGCGGCTCCGGCGTGCAGAGCCCTCGCCCGCCTGAATCTCCGTGATCTCGATCCGCGTCAGCTCCTGCCGGTGACCGGTGCGGCGCTTGTAGCCGCGCTTGGGCTTGAACTTGACGACGCGCAGCTTGGGACCGCGCTCGTGCGCCAACACGCGCGCCTCGACCCGCACCTCGGGCCCCGATTGGCCGCGGTCGATCACCTGATCGCCGTCGACATACAGCAGCGGCTCGAGCGAGCAGCTCTCTCCTTCGCCCACGGGCAGGCGCTCGACCAGCAGGGTCTGGCCGCGCTCTACGCGGTATTGCTTGCCGCCGGTTTTGACGATCGCGTACATGGTTCCTCGCTCTTGGAGAAGGCTCGTCAATCCGAGACCCCCGCGCCCGAAGCCGAGCCTGCACCGGCCTCCGAGCGGCGGCGGCCACCCCGACGGCCTCGTCGCGTCCGCTTCGATTCTAGGGAATCGTCCTTGTCCACTGAGATGTCGATCAGCGAGGCCACTGCCCCGGTCCGGTCCGCCTCTTCGATCCGCACCAAACGCTTCTCACCAACGTAGGGCGTCCCGCCCTTCACGGCGATGACATAGCCGTCGATCTTGGCCGCCGCATCGCCCGGCCGATACATGTGGGGCTCGACGATGTCGACGTGGACCTCCTCGCCCGCGTGGAAGGGCAAGGCGCGCTCGAGCATCTGCTCGCGGTCGCCCTCCAGCAAGACCTCGAAGTGCTCCAGCGGCAGGGCCTCCGAGCCTTCGAAGAAGAACCACTTGCCGGTTCGCTCCTCGACCGCCTTGAGCGCCCGGGCCCCGTCTTTGGTGAATTCCGCGCTCACCCGCGGGTTCATCTGCAAGAGCAGGGCGGGAGCCTCGGTGCGGGCGGCGACCTCGCGCATGCGGCGCTCGAGCTCGATCGCGATCGTCTCCTCGGACTTGAGCACCCCGTCGCCGTGACAGGTGGTGCACGGCTTGGTCATGATCTCGCGCACGCCCTCGGTGATGTTCTGGCGCGTCATCTCGACCAGACCCAGGGGCGAGATCTCGACCACGAAGGTCTTCGTCCGGTCCTCGTCGAGCGCACCGCGCAGGGTCCGCAGCACCGCCTCTCGGTTTCGCGCTCGGGCCATGTCGATGAAGTCGATCACGATGATGCCGCCGATGTCTCGCAGGCGCAGCTGGCGCACGATCTCGTCGGCCGCCTCGAGATTGGTCTTGGTGATCGTGTCCTCGAGCCGCGCTCCCTTCCCCCTTCCGGTGAAGGACCCCGAGTTGACGTCGATCACGGTCAGCGCCTCGCCGTAGTCGATCATCAGATAGCCGCCGCTGGGCAAATCGACTCGGCGCTCGAGCGTCGAGTCGATCACCTGCTCGACGCCGAAGGCCTCGAACAGCGGCTCCGGGCGCTCCCAGAGCTCCACCCGCTCGACCAGCTCGGGGGCGGTGCGGGTGAAGAAGGAGACGAGCCGGTGGTGCTGCTTGGGGTCGTCGACGATCGCCCGCTCGAACGACGAGGAGAAGATGTCGCGCACGACCCGCACAGAGAGGTCCGCCTCCTGGAAGACGAGCGCGGGCGCCGTGCTCTCCTCCACGCGTTTGCGCAGCACCTCGTCGAGCTTGAAGAGGTAGATGAGCTCACGCTCGAGATCCGCCCGTGTCGCACCCTGCGCGGCGGTCCGGATGATTCCGCCCGAGCCCCTCAAATCGAGCTTCGCCGCCTGCTTGCGCAGCCGCTCCCGCTCGCGCTCCTCCAGCCGGCGGGAGACGCCCACGCCCTCCCCATGGGGGGCCAGCACCATGTAGCGACCCGCGATCGTGAGCTCCATGGAGAGCCGCGCGCCCTTGCTCTTGAGCGGATCCTTGACGACCTGGACCACGATCTCCTGGCCGGGCTTGAGCATGTCGGTGATCTGCCGCCCCTCGCGCGAGGACCCGCGCCCGCGGCGGGGCACGTTCACCCCGGGGAGCACGATCTCGTCCACGTGCAGGAAGCCGTTCTTGTCCAGGCCGATGTCGACGAACGCCGCTTCCAAGCCCGGCAGCACGTTGTCCACGCGGCCCTTATAGATGTTGCCGACGATCGAGCGGTTGCCGCGGCGCTCGAGGTAGAGCTCCGCGACTCGATAGCCGGCGGCCTTCGAGGCCGGCTTACGGCGCCGGCCGTTGCCTTTCGTTGCGACTTGTCCCGTCGCCTCCAGCAGCGCCACCCGAGTCTCGGCCCGGTCGACGCTGACTAGTACTTGTTTCTTCAATTGTCATTAGTCCTTTGCTGATCTGTTGGGGCAGCCGCGCGGCCCGCTTGGAGCGCGCAGCCATCAGGAGACCAGGGATCGGCTCTTGCTCTCACCGGCAAGCCGCGCCTGCACATGTATTGATTCCAGCAGGCCAATGCCGATGAACGTCACCAGCACCGACGAACCGCCGTAGCTGAGTAGCGGTAACGGGACGCCGGTGATGGGCATGATCCCGATGGTCATCCCCACGTTTACAAATACCTGGAACATGAACATCGCCAGGATGCCCCCGGCGATGACCGTTCCGAAAAGATTCTTGGAGAGCGTGATGACCCGCAGCGTGCGCCAGATCAACAGCGCATACAGCGACAGCACCACCGCCGCTCCGACGAAGCCGTAGGTCTCTCCCAGCGCGGCGAACACGAAGTCGGTACTCGGCGCGGGGAGGTACCCGAGTCGCGTCTGGATGGCGTGCGCACCCTGTCCCATCTTGCCGCCGGAGCCGATCGCGATCAGCGACTGGTGGATGTTCCAGGTCTGGCTCTGGGGGTTCTGCGACGGGTGCAAGAAGCCAGTCAGTCGCTGCTGCTGATAGGCGCTCAGGAGGTGCACGTTGAGCGCCGGCGCGGCCACCAGCACGATCACGATCGCGGCGACCGCGAGCACGGCCAGCGCGAGCAGGTGCTTCCACGAGGTGCCCGCCACGAACAGCACGGCGAAGCCGGTCGTGGCATACACGAGGCTCGTGCCCAGGTCCGGCTGCGCCATCACCACAAGCGCCGGAATCAGGGCCAGCAGCATGATCCTGACCGTCGTGGAGCGCTCGTGCAGTCGCCGCGAGCGATCGGTGACGAAGGCTGCCAGCGCCAGGATCATCATGACCTTGCCGAACTCGGATGGCTGGAGCTGGAACAGCGGCAGCGGTATCCAGCGGTGGCCGCCCTGCACGGCGGGCATCCCCAGCACCACCAGGTTCAACAGGATCGTGAGGCCGAAGAAGATGTACTTGTATTCGCGCAGCCGCGTGTAGTCGATGCGCGCCAGCACCAGCACCACCAAGACGCCGACCGCCGCGTAGATCCCCTGCCGCTCGACGTAGTAAAGAGGGCGGCCGGCGACCATGGTCGCCGTCGCGCCCTTGAGCGTGATCAGCGAGCAGGCGATGATCCCGAGGCCGGCTAACAGCAGCAGCGGATCAGACCGGCGCAGAATGCGCAGGCGCTCGACGGGTCGCTCCTCCGTTGCCTGGATCGCGGTCACGTTCATTTGAGCTCGGAGCGGGGGAGCGGGCCGAAGCGCCCGGAGGGGCGCTCGAGCGGGCTGAGACCCCCCGTGGTGTACCTGCGGCGCGGCCGGCGGCGGGGATCCTCGGGCACAGCTCCCGTGATCGCCCGGCGCACGAGCGCGTAGACGGGCAGGGAGATCAGCGTGTTGATCAGGATCGTGATGAAGATCTGCTGCACCAGCAGACCGCTCACCGGAGCGTCGACACCGAGCAGGAACTGGAGGATGGCCATGCCGATTTGGGCCACGGCCGTGGCGACGGCGCCGCCCGCGACGGGCACGAGGCCGTGCGCCGGATCGCGGAGCTCGCGCACGCGGCCAGCCCAGTATCCGATGGCCAGGAACAGCAGCGAGCTGATGCCGAGCGTCTGGACCAGCACGAGGTCGACCAGCAGCCCGGCGGCGAAGCCCGTCACAGCGCCCGTCATCGAGCCACACAGCAGCCCCACTGACATCACGACGAGCGGCATCACGTCGGCGCTGACGCCGAAGAGCGTGATCTGCGAGATCGCGGCCTCTTGGATGATCACCGCCACAAACGTGAGCAGGATTAGACGGAGGATCAGGTTGGTGCGCGGGTTCATGGCACCTGGGCGCGCACGTTGCCCGCCCCCCCGGCGGTCAGCACCTGGACGACCGAGAGATGACGCAGGTCGGCCGAGGGCGAGACCTGGACCTCGTTGTTGTTGATCAGGTTGTTGGCGCTGGCGTTCGAGACCTGGCCGATGGGGATGTCGCGCGGGTACAGCGATCGCAGCGGGCCCGACCTATAGCCCGCGGTGACCACGAGCTGACCCACCTGCGGGCCCGGCTGACCGGGAACGATATGAGGCAGGTCCTGCAAGAGCAGCTCGTTGGGATTGCCGATCGCGGGCTGGAGCAAGCCGATGTCACCGTGCTTGTCCTGCACCTGGGCGGCGACGTTGACAGCGTTGTCGGTGATCAGCTGCACGACCGAGACGGTCGGATCGACCGTCGAGACCTTGCCGACCAGCGCGCCGTCCCCGATGACCGGGTTGTTGAGGGCCACCCCGTCGTCCGAGCCCTTGTCGATCTCGATCGTCTGATACCAGAGGGTCGGGTCGTGCCAGATCACGTCGGCGGTGACAGGCCGATAGGCCGAGATGTTGTCGGTCGCGTCCAGGTGGACCTCCCGGCTGAGCTGGCGATTGAGGATCTCGGCCCCCTGCGCCCGCGCGAGCTCGCTCTCCAGCAGCTGGACCCGCTTCTTCAACTGGTTGACCTGCGAGCGTGCATGAAAGGTGTCCGAAAACCACCCCGCGACGTCGCGAATTGGCGACAGCACTGTGCTCGCGCCCTCCTGGATCGGAGAGAACACCTGGACGATCCCGCGCTGGATCGAGTGCAGGGGGCTGGACGGCGACCCGCCGAAGTATGCGGTCAGGAGGATCAGTGACGCGATGACGAGCGCCACCAGGGCTGCTCGTCTACGCCGAACATGTTTGTTGTGCACGGGAGATGTCTCTCCAAGAGCTCGCTCCGCGCCCGCTGCACTGTAGGCACCATGACCTTAGTAGCGGCGGTGGCGGTTGCGTGAATTCTTGCTTGAACGGTGGATGGCCTCGAACTCCTCCAGCGACCTTCCGGAGCCCACCGCCACGCATGTGAGCGGTGACTCCGCCAAATGAGCGGGCATCTGCGTCTCGTGGCGCAGCCGCTCGTCCATCCCCTGTAGCAGCGATCCCCCTCCCGCCAACATAATGCCACGATCCATGATGTCGGACGCGAGCTCCGGCGGCGTGCGGTCGAGCGTCTCCTTGACGGCATCGACGATTTGCGAGACCGGCTCCTCCAGCGCTCCCCTGATTTCCTCGCTGGTGAGCACCACGGTCTTGGGCAGTCCCGAGACCATGTCGCGGCCCCGAATCTCGGCCTGGACCTCCTCCCCCATGGGGAAGGCCGAGCCGATCTCAAGCTTCACCTCCTCGGCCGTCTGCTGGCCGATCAGTAGCTTGTACTCGCGCTTGACGTAGTTGATGATCGACTCGTCGAGCTCGTCGCCGCCTACGCGGATCGACTGGGAGACGACGATTCCGCCCAGCGAGATGACCGCCACCTCGCTGGTCCCGCCGCCGATATCGACGACCATCGAGCCCGTAGGCTCGCCCACGGGCAGCCCCGCCCCGATCGCGGCCGCCATCGGCTCCTCGATCAGGTACGCCTGGCGCGCTCCGGCGGACAGGCAGGCCTCCTCGACAGCCCGCTTCTCTACCCCCGTCACGCCGCTGGGTACGCATACGACCACGCGCGGGTGAGCCCAGCGATTCTGATGGACCTTCTGGATGAAGTGACGCAGCATCTCCTCGGTCACCTCGAAGTCGGCGATCACGCCATCCTTGAGCGGCCTGATCGCCTGGATCGTGCCCGGCGTCCGGCCCAGCATGCGCTTGGCCTCGATGCCCACCGCATGGACCTCGCCGGTGCGCGAATCGACCGCCACGACGCTCGGCTCCGAGAGCACGATGCCGCGCCCGCGCACGTATACGAGCGTGTTCGCCGTGCCCAGATCGACCGCCATGTCACGGCCGCCGAATCCTGTCAGATACGTGAAGAAACCCATGTATGCGGAGATGGCGCGGACGCCAAACGAAGCGGCGGAATGACGGGAAGCCCCAACCAGGCTGCCTGCTCCGTTCGAGCGCGAGTGTAGCGGTTTGCGGGGAAATCTCTCGCCCCGCTCGCGCGCTTGGCGACGCCCTTAACGAAAGGCGAAAACGACGGAGCGGAGCAGCACGCGAGCCTCCCGCCATGGCGGGAGGCTCGCGCGATGAGCGCGCGCCAAGCTCCCTACTTGACCTTCAGCGTCGCGCTCTTGTCGATCAGCATGCTCTCGAGCGTCACCTTGTACGAGCCGGCGCGCAGCCCGAGCCGAGCCGGTTCGATCATGTAGGTCACGTAGCCCGACGTGCTGGCGGTGAGCGTGGCGAGCTTATGGCTCCCGATCATGAGCTTGACCGGGTAGTGCGGCAGGAAGCCCCTGCCGAGTAGATAGCTCTTCGAATGGGTGCCGACGTCGGCCGGCGAGAGTTGGGCGTGCTCTAGCCCCATGAGCGCCGACTCGGCCGCCTTGCGAGTCGCGGACTCGTCGTTCGAGGCAACCGTGGCGGCCACCAGAGCGGGCACGAAATGGGGCGCGAACAAGGTTCCCCAGCCGCTGGCCACGTCGAACCCGGGCTTGGCCGAGAAGCCGGGCACCTTGACCTTGCCCTTCGGGGTCTCGGCCGACTCATTCCCCTTGACGACATCAGCGATCCCGGCCTTGGCCCCGGCCGGACCGAGCACGTGGTAGAGCGCCGGGTTGATGGGGCCCACATTCTTGCCGTGGTTCACCTGCGTGGCGAGCGCCATCACGCCGTTGAGCAGCGGAGCCGCCTCTGAGGTCCCGTCCTGCGCGTCCATGGTGAGGTCGGGGACCGCGCGCATGCGGCTGTTGGTGATCGAGGAGACCGCGTTCTGGTAGCTCGGGCGCCCGAATACAGAGGAGAAGCCGGCTCCCTCGGAGAACTCCGCGTTCGGCACGGGCACGTGCCAGAGCGGATCGGGCCCCAGCTTCTTGCCGTCCTTGGAGCTGACGTTGGGGATGCTGCCGCCCACCGCCGTGTTCCAGGGGGAATCGTCCCAAGTAGCGGTATCGGGCGTCTTCGAGACGTCCTCACACTGGCCGTTGGCGACGGCGAGGTTCTGAACCACGCCACAGTCGCCGGTCGCGTTCAGCACGGGGACGCCGGCCGCGGCGGCGGCGAGCTCCCCGGGGGTCTGGGCGAGGATCTCCGGTGTTCCGTTCTTGTAGGTGACCTCGCCCGTGCCGTCGCTGATCGAGATCGAGTTGGCGAGGTGGCGGCGTGCGATCACCTCGAGCGCCTTCATCATCTCCGGCGGGGCGACCTGCTGCGCGGCGTCCGCCTTGATCTCTGTGTCCGCCGGGGTCGCGGAGATCACGATCTTCGCGTAGGGCGCGATCAGGTGGGCCGAGACGACATCGAGCTCGAGCTCCCCTGCCCAGGCCTTGCAGGAGCCGTAGCTGCCGAGCTTCACCATCCCCGGGGGGCACTTCTTCGGCAGCGGCCCCGCGGGATAGATCGTCTTGATCTGCGGGTTCGGCAGCCCGAACTGCTTGTCGAAGCCCGCCACCACGCGCGCCACTCGGGGATCACGCCAGCCCTCGATCACCGCGACCGTCGTGTGCGCGCCATCGATGCCCTTGAGCCACAGCGACCCGATGCCGTAGTCGAAGATGTCCTGCGGGCCGGGAGTGACGTTGGCGAAGTGGGCGTAGTTCTTGTGCATCTTGCGCAGAACCGCCTTCAGCACCTTGATCTGCTTGCCCTTCGGAGGCAGAGCGGAGGGCTTGGCCTGCGCGGCCGACACCCCGGCCGTGTTGATGCCGAGGATCGGTCGCCCGGTGATTCGGGAGCGCAGGACGCCGGGCGGCGCCGATGAGTTGGGGCCCGTTGAGCTGAGCCCGGACGCCACCACGCCGCTGGTGCCAAGCGCGCCAAACAGCGCCAGCGCCGCGACGACACCTATCGAAGTACCAACCCTACGAGATACCCACGCCCTCACCTGAAGACCTCCTCGTGTACGCGTCCGGTCCGCGGCGGCAACCTATCACGCGTTGAGTTAGGGGACCTTTAGGGCACCAGCAACCCGGGCATCAGCTCGAGCAACAGCGCCCCGGACAGCCCCACCACATTCAGGTAGTCGCCCTCCACGCGCTTGATGAGGGCGGCTCCGCGGCCCTGGATCGCGTACGCGCCGGCGCGCCCGCGCCATTCGCCGGTGTCCAGATACCACTCGATCACCGTCTCATCGAGCGCCGCGAATGTGATGGCGGTAGTCGCCGCGGCCGTGCGCGGCTGCCCGGCCGCGATCAAGCAGAGGCCCCCGATCACCTGATGCCGAGCACCTGAGAGCGCCTCGAGCGTCGCGCGCGCTGCGCTTCGATCCGCGGGCTTGCCGTACATGCGCCCACCCAGCGCCACGATCGTGTCGGCGCCCAGCACCGGGATCGAGGCGTGCACCACCGCGGAGGCCTTGCGGAAGGCGTTCTCCACCGCGACCTCATGCGGCGGTCCCTCGTCCAGCTCCGCCACCTGTGGCGTGCGGACCTCGAACGCGATCCCCAGCTGCTCCAGGATCGCCCGCCGTTGCGGAGAGCTCGAGGCGAGGATCAGCCGTGGCGGCCGGACGTCTCGCCAGCGCGCGTCAGCCGAGCTCAGGGAAGAAGAGCCCCACCTCGCGCGCCGCCGAGGCTTCCGAGTCGGAGCCGTGGACCATGTTCTGCCCCACGGCGACGGCGTACTCCCCGCGGATCGAACCGGGGCTCGCGCTGAGGGGATCGGTCGCGCCGATCACCTGCCTGGCGGCCTCCACCGCGTGCTCGCCCTCGAGCACCATCGCGACCAGCGGGCCGGAGGTGATGAACTCCACGAGCTCGCCGAAGAAGGGCTTGCCAGCGTGCTCTTCGTAGTGGCGCTCGGCCAGCTCGCGGTCCATCGTCATCAGCTTCAGCGCGCGCAACCGCAGCCCTTTGCGCTCGAAGCGCGAGATGATTTCGCCGGTCAGGTTGCGCACGAACGCGTCCGGCTTGACCAGGATCAGAGAGCGCTCCATCGGCGACGCGGCGGCGAAGACGCCTTGCTTAGGGCCGGCTCGTCTGAGGGCGCCCGTATGGCGGCGGGCTCGGTTGGTCCCCGCCAGAGGGCTGTCTGACCTGCGTCTGCCTGGCGACGCCCGTGCGAATCGGAGCCTGCGTGGGCGCGGACTGACCGTCGCTCAGCCCCGCGGTCGGCTCGGGGATGGGCTCACGCCGTCGACGCACCCGACGGGCCGTCGGGGCCGCCCCCACCTCGGACTCGCAGAAGGGGCAGATCTTCCACCCCGGCTCGAGCGGCTTGCCGCACACCCGGCACGGATCCTTGAGCTTGCGTAGGCAGCTCGGGCAGCGCAGGAAGTCCTTCTCGACCGGCGTCTCGCAGTAGGGGCAGAGGTGGTAGCCCGACTGTGCGAGGCGCGCCTCGGCGGCCTGCATCTCGAGGTCGCGCTCGCGCACGTCGTCGAGATACTCGGGCGGGCGGACGATCGCGTACACGATCGCGCCCACGTACGGGAACAGCGCGGCGGCCGTGGCACAGCCGACCAGCACCGGATCGGCGATGCGGCGGCGCGCGTCGGCGAAGGTCCACCAGACCAGCGCCAGCCAGATGATCACCAGCAACACGATCAGCAGGTTGACCGCAAGGTTCAACCCGCTGCTTTTGATCCCGAAGACGGCAAAAGCCATCATTGCGTGCCCAGTGTAATGGTCTGGCCCTTTCCGAATGCAAAGCGGGTGCTACAAGAAGGCACGGCCGAAGAGGTAGCCGATCCCGAAAAACACCAAAATCACCACCGCCACGAGCAACGCGACGATGCCGATCATGGTCAGGAACCGCGGCTGCTCGCCGCCTGTGTCTATCGCATCCCTGGTCTGTTCACCGCGATGGGCCATGTTCCTGCAACCGCGCTAGAGGTTCGACACGCGCTCGAGCCGTTCGGCCCCGAGCAGGTCTGCAATCAGATAGATCGAGCCGGTCGCGATCACCGCACCCCCCTGGCCGGCCAGGCCGCGCGCGCGCTCCAGCGCGGCTCCCGGCCCGCGCACGATCTCCGTCGGCGGTCCTTCCAGCTGCCCGGCCAGTGATTCGAGCGTCGGCGGCGGCAAAGCACGGGGATTATGAGAGTTCGTACAGATCAGTGCATCGCAGGCCGGCAGCAGCGTCCGCAGCATGCTCGCCGCATCCTTGTCGTCAAGGATCGACACCACCGCCACCAGCGGCCCGCGACCCGCCGTGACCTCGAGCAGGGAATCCGCCAGCGCCGCCATGCCCTCCGGGTTGTGGGCGCCGTCGAGCACCGTGAGCGGCTCCTTCCCCACGAGCTGGAGCCTGCCGGGCACCACGGTCTCGGCGGCCGCACGCGCTACTGCGCGCGGGTCGAGCTGCCCGAGATACGCCTCGGCGGCCGTCCGCGCCAGCGCGAAATTGTGGCGCTGAAATGCGCCCAGCGCCGCGACGGGAATGCCCGGGTCGCTGGGCGCGCGAACGATGCGGGCGCCGCGCTCGCGCGCGACGCGCTGCGCGACCGCCACCGCCTCAGGGTGAAGGCCGTGGCCGAGCGCGAGCGTGGCGCCCGGCCTGACCACGTCGAGCTTCTCCGTCGCGATGTGGGTGATCGTCGGCCCCAGCCAGCGGGTGTGCTCGAGCCCGACGGTGGTGAGCACCTGCACGGTCGAGGGGATCACGTTGGTGGCGTCGTAGCGGCCGCCCAGCCCCGCCTCGATCACCGCCACCTCGACGGCGCGGCGCTCCAGCTCCGCATACGCCGCGGCCGTGAGCGCCTCGAACTGGGTGACGCGATCGTCGGCCGGCAGCGAGCGGTCCACCAATTCCGCCGCGCGCGCGGTCCGCGCGACCGCAGCCGCGAACGCGGTAGGGTCGAGATCGCGCTCGCGAATCTGGATCCGCTCGGCATACGAGACGAGGTGGGGCGAGGTGTAGGAGCCGGTACGCAGTCCGTGGCGCTCGAGAATCGCGGCGATCATGCGCGTGGTGGAGGACTTTCCGTTGGTGCCGACCACATGCAGCGAGGCGAACTGCTGCTGCGGGCGTCCGAGCGCCGTCATCAGCCGCCGCATCCGGTCGAGTCCGAAGCGCATGCCGAACAGCTCGAGCGATTGGAGGTAGCGCTCGGCGTCCTCGAGGCTCCACGCGCGCGAGAGCTCCGGGCGAGCGCTCACAGCGCCTCCCGTTCCGCCCGCAGGCGCTCGAGCTTGTCGCGCTCGGCCTGCACGACCGGCGCGGGCGCCCGCTCCACGAACCCCTGGTTCGACAGCTTCGCCTCGGCGCGCGCGATCTCCCGCTCGAGCCGCTCGCGGGCCGCGGCGCGTTTGCGCTCGGCCGCCTCGAGGTCGAGCTCGACGCTCGCCAGGACCTCCACCGAGCCGCCCGGCACCGGGACGCTCACGACGGGCTCCGCGCCATCCTCGGTCACGGCGAGTCGCGCGAGTCGCGCGACGTGCTCGCGCGTCTCCTCGTACCCATCGGCGGCGAAGCGCACCGGGACGGTGGCCCCCGCCTTCACGCCCGCCAGCACGCGCCACCCCCGCACCGCCTGGACAGCCTCGATCACGCGCGCGATCGAAGCCTCGGCCTCGGCGTCGGATGCCGCCGGCTGGGAGGCGACGCCCGCCGCCAGCAGCCCCTCAGCGCCCGGCAGATAGCTGTAGATCTCCTCGGTCACGAACGGGATCATGGGGTGCGCGAGCGCGAGTGTCTCGGTCAGGACGTGCAGCAGCGTTGCCGAGAGCTCGGGCTCGCCCGCGCGCAGCCGGGGCTTGACCAACTCGAGGTACCAGTCGCACAGCTCGCCGTAGACGAAGTCGTAGAGCGCGAGCGCGGCGTGCGAGAACTCGTAGCGCTCGATCCGTGAGCCGATCTCGGCCTTGGCGCGCTCGAGGCGCGAGAGGATCCAGCGATCCTCGAGCGCGCGCCCCGCCGGCGCGGGCCGCGCGTCCGGAACGACTCCGAGCAGCACCAGCCGAGAGGCGTTCCAGAGCTTGTTGGCGAGTTGCAGTCCCTGGGCGATCTTGTCCTCCGAGAAGCGCACGTCCTGGCTCGAGGACATCGCCAATAGGCCCCAGCGCAGCGCGTCGGCGCCGTAGGCGGGAAAGCTCCCTCCCTGCTGAAAGACAGGCGGGCGGGCGCCTCCTTCGATCAGGTCCATGGGATCGATGCCGGTGCCGAGCGACTTCGACATCCGGCGCCCGTCCGGCGCCTGGATGATCGCGTGGATGTGAACATCGGAGAAGGGCGTCTCGGCGGTGAACTCGAGCCCCATCATCACCATGCGCGCGACCCATAGAAAGATGATGTCGCGCGCTGTCACGAGCACATCGGTGGGATAGAAAGCGCGCAGATCCGGCGTCTGCTCCGGCCAGCCGAGCGCGGCGAACGGCCACAGCCCGCTCGAGAACCAGGTGTCGAGCACGTCTGGATCCCGCTCCCAGCCCTCGCCCTCGGGCGCGCTCGTGCCCACGTAGACCTCGTCGCCGCGATACCAGACGGGGATGCGATGCCCCCACCAGAGCTGGCGGGAAAGGACCCAGGGGCGGATGTGCTCGAGCCAGTCGAGGTACACCCGTGCCCAGCGCTCGGGATGGAAGCGCAGGCGCCCCGAGCGGACCGCCTCGATCGCCGGCTCCGCCAGCTCGTCCATGCGCATGAACCACTGCAGCGAGATCAACGGCTCGATGCGCTCGCCCGAGCGCTGCGAAAACGGCACCGAGTGCAGATAGGGCTCGGTCTTGACGAGCGCTCCCCCCGCCTCCAGCTCGTCCACGACGGCCCTCTGCGCCTCAGCGACCGCCAGGCCCCGGAAGCGCTCCGGCGCCTGGTCGCCCAAGCGTCCGTCCTCGCCGATCACGACCACCTGGTCGAGGCCGTGGCGGCGGCCCAGCTCGAAGTCGTTGGGGTCGTGCGCGGGCGTGACCTTGAGCGCCCCGGTCCCGAACTCGGGCTTCACATACTGATCGGCGATGATCGGCAGACGCCGCCCGACCCGGGGCAGGATCGCCACATCGCCGACCAGGTCGCGGTAGCGCTCGTCGTCGGGATGGACGGCGATCGCAGTGTCCGCCAGCATCGTCTCGGGGCGCACCGTGGCGATCGTGATCGATCGCTCGCCGGCGGTGCCATCGCCGTCCGCGAGCGGGTACTCGATGTAGTAGAGCTTGTCGGTGACCTCGCGCTCCTCGACCTCGAGGTCGGAAATCGCCGAGCCCGTGCCCGGGTCCCAGTTGACGATGTAGCGGTCGCGGTAGATGTATCCCTTCTCGTAGAGCGCGACAAAGACGCGCGTGACGGCGGCCGCGTAGTCGGGATCGAGCGTGAAGCGCTCGTCCGCGAAGTCGCACGAGGCGCCCAGCCGCTTGAGCTGCTCGAGGATCGTGCCGCCGTATTGCTCCCGCCACTCCCACACGCGCCGCTCGAAGGCCTCACGGCCGAGCTGAGCGCGGCCCGTGCCCTCGCTGGCGAGCAGTTGCTCGACCTGCATCTGGGTGGCGATGCCCGCGTGATCGGTGCCGAGAATCCACTTCGCGCGCTGCCCCCGCATGCGGTGGTGGCGGATCAGCGTGTCCATGATCGCGTCCTGGAACGCGTGCCCCATGTGCAGCGAGCCGGTCACGTTGGGCGGCGGGATCGCGATCGAGTAGTTCTCGGCCGCGGTGCCCTCGGGCGCGGGGTGGAAGATCCCCGACTCGAGCCACCTGCGCGCGACCCGGGGCTCGACTTCGGCCGGGTCATAGCGGGTCTTTCGCTCCAGATCGCTCACATCGGCCAGTCTATGTATGAAGGCGCGGGCGCATGCGCCCGCCTCGGGCTTGCCGCGCGCTCGGCATCCGGCCTCGCTTGACGCACGGCGCCCGAGTCATCCAGCTGGGCCGATCATGATCGGCCCGGGGCGTCGGAACATGTTCCGAGCGGAACAACTAGATACCTAGGCCGCCTCTTCCTCAGGCGCGGCTACCGTCACCAGCGTCGGCGCGGTGCCCTTCTCAATCGTCTCGCGCGTGACCACGCACTTGCGCACGTCGCGGCGCGAGGGCAGCTCGAACTGGACCTCGAGCAGGACCTCCTCGACGATCGAGCGCAGGCCCCTGGCGCCGGTATCGCGCTCGAGCGCCTTGTCGGCGACCGAGTTGAGCGCCTCGTCGGCGAACACCAACTCGATCCCGTCGAATTGGAAGAAGCGCTCGAACTGCTTGACGAGCGCGTTTCGGGGCTCGGTCAGGATCTGCATGAGCTCGGCGCGCGAGAGCTGGTGGATCGCCGACATGACGGGCAGGCGGCCGATGAACTCGGGGATCAGCCCGTACTGGATCAGATCCTCCGGCAGGCAGTGCTCGAAGATCTCGCCCGTGTCGCGCTGGTCCTTCGACTGGATCGCGGCCCCGAAGCCGATCCCCTGGTGGCCGATCCGGCGCTCGATCACCTTGTCCAGATTGGCGAAGGCCCCACCGCAGATGAACAGCACGTTGGTGGTGTCGATCGAGAGGAACTCCTGGTGGGGGTGCTTGCGGCCGCCCTGTGGCGGAACCGAGGCGGTCGTGCCCTCGAGGATCTTGAGCAGCGCCTGCTGCACCCCTTCGCCGGAGACATCGCGCGTGATCGAGGGGTTGTCGGCCTTGCGCGCGATCTTGTCGACCTCGTCGATGTAGATGATCCCGGTCTCGGCCTTCTTGACGTCGTAGTCGGCGGCCTGGATCAGTTTGAGCAGGATGTTCTCGACGTCCTCGCCCACGTACCCGGCCTCGGTCAGCGCCGTGGCGTCGGCGATCGCAAACGGCACGTTGAGGATCCGCGCCAGCGTCTGCGCGAGCAGCGTCTTGCCGCAGCCGGTCGGGCCGAGGAGCAGGATGTTCGATTTCTGCAACTCGATCTCGTCGTCGTCGGACTGCATCATCTGCACGCGCTTGTAGTGGTTGTAGACCGCCACCGAGAGCGTGCGCTTGGCCTGCTCCTGGCCGACCACGTATTCGTTGAGAACCTCGTAGATCTCGCGCGGCTTCGGCAGGTTGTCGATGTCGAAGGAGGGGGCGGCCGAGAGCTCCTCGTCGATGATCTCGTTGCAGAGATCGATGCACTCGTCGCAGATGTAGACGCCGGGACCGGCGATCAGCTTTTTGACCTGGCGCTGCGACTTGCCGCAGAAGGAGCAAAGAAGCTGTTCGTTGGAGTCCGTGGGACGTGCCATACGGTGTCTCTCCTCGCAGTCGGGCGCCGCGGCCGACGACCTACGACAAGGGTAGTGGGTTCCTAGTGGTGCGAGATCACCCGGTCGATGATCCCGTACTCCTTCGCCTCTTCGGCGCTGAGGAAGTAGTCGCGCTCGGTGTCCTGACGAACCTTGTCGAGGTCCTGACCGGCGTGCTTGGCGATGATCTCGTCGAGCCGGCGGCGGACCCCGATGATCTCCTGAGCGTGGATCTCGATATCGGTGGCCTGGCCCTGGAACGCGGAGGAGACCTGATGGATGAGGATCTTGGCGTTGGGCAGCGCCATGCGTTTGCCGGCAGCCCCGCCCGCCAGAAGCAGCGCGCCCATGGACATCGCGATGCCCACGCAGATCGTCTGCACGTCGGGCTTGATGAACTGCATCGTGTCGTAGATCGCGAGCCCCGCGTAGACGGAGCCGCCCGGCGAGTTGATGTACACGGAGATGTCCTTGTCGGGATCGTCCGACTCGAGGTGCAGCAGCTGAGCCACGAGCAGGTTGGCGATCTGGTCGTCGATGGGCGTGCCGAGGAAGATGATGCGCTCGTTCAGCAGCCGGCTGTATATGTCGAACGCCCGCTCGCCGCGGGAGGTCTGCTCGACGACCATCGGTACCAGGGGGCTCATAGTCCTCGCTTCATTTCTCCTAAATGCCCGGAATCCTGCGAGCGCTCGAATCTAGCAGCGGCCTACCGGCGAGCTAGCGGCTTCCCGGCGTCCACAGCTGACCCTCGCCCTCTTTGGAGGTCCCCTTTTCGGGCGTCCACAGCTTCTCTCGGGCCCGCGCCTGCTCCTGCGGAATGGGCTTTGCCTCCGACACCAGCAGCTCCAGCGCCTTGCGGTTCGCCACGTCCTCGCGGAAGCGCTCGAGCGCGCCGCGGCGGCGCAGATCGGCCAGCACGCGCTCGGGCTTGCGGCCGTCCTGCTGAGCGACCGGAGCCAGCTCCTCGAGCAGCTCTTGCTCGGTGGGCTCGATCTTCTCGGCCTGGACCACCGCGGCCAGCACCGCCTCGCGCTTGAGCGCGGCGCTCGCCTGGGGCTCGGCGTCCTTCGCCAGCTGCTCCTCATCGGAACCGGCGATGCGCAGATAGGCCTCTTTGCTCACCCCCTGGCGCTCGAGCGCCTGAAGCGTGTCGTGGATCAGCTCGTGGGCGCGCGCGTGAATCAGCTTCTCGGGCACGTCGATCTTGGCCTGTTCAACCGCGGCGTCGAGCACGGCCTGCTGGAACTCGCGCTCGACAGTGCGCTCGTCGGCCTCGCGCAGCCGCCCGGTGATGTCCTCGCGTAGCTCTTCGAGCGTGTCGAAGCCGGCCGCGTCGGCGGCCAATTCGTCGCTCAGCTCGGGCAGCTGCTTGGCCCGCACCTCCTTGACCGTCACCTCGAAGGTGGCGGTGCGCCCGCGCAGGTCCTCTGGGTGATCCTCGGGGAAGGTGACTTCGATCTCCCTCTGCTCGCCGGCCGAGGCGCCCGTGAGCGCCTCGTCGAAGCCGGGCAACAAGCGGCCGGTGCCGAGCTCGAGCAACTGGTCGCGCCCCTCGGCGCCCTCGAGCTGCTCGCCGTCCGTGCGGCCCGCATAGTCGACGATCACGAAGTCGCCCTGCTCGGCGGGTCGGTCGACGTGCTCGAGCTTGCCGAGGCGCTCGCGCAGGTTCTCGAGCTCCTGCTCGATCGCCTGGGGGTCGGCGCGCGGCTCGCGCTTGCCCACCTCGAGGCCCTTGTACTGACCGAGCGACGCCTCCGGCCGTACGCCGATCTCGATCGAAAAGGTGAAGGCCTCGCCTTGGTCGGGGTGCGTGGAGACGTCGAGCTCGGGGTCCCCCACGGGCGCGATCCCGGCTTCGTCGATCGCCTCCTGATACCAGCGCGGGAGGCCATCGCGAACCGCCTCATCGACCAGCGCCTCGCGTCCCACCCGGCGGATGACCACCGGCGGCGGCACCTTGCCGCGCCTGAAGCCGGGCACGCGCAGACGCGAACCGAGCTCGCGCGCGGCCTGGTTGATGCGGCGCTCGACCTCCTCGGGCGGCACCTCCACGGCGAGGCGCACACGCGACTCGGGCAGCTCGGTGATCGTGGTCTTCAGTGGCATGGCTGTGAGGACGATAGCTTGAGCCGATGCGACCAAGACTGTCGCTGCTTGCCGGGCGGCTCGTCACCAGCCCGTTCGCCTTTTTTGTCGCCTTCGTATGGGACCTGAGCGCGTACGCGCTCAGGCGTCGGCAGTCGGCGCCCTGACCAGGTTGCGCAGCTCCCGCAGCGCCACAGGCAGCGTGGTGAGGTCGTAGGTGCGGGAGGCGCGGATGTCGGAGAGCATGGCCCGCACGCGCTCGACCGCGCTCGCGTTGCGCTCGCGCCAGGCGTCGATCGCGGCCTCCGCGTCGGCGTTGTCCCCCGCGCCCTCCAGCACCTCTTGCGTGATGGCGCCGTGCAGGGCGTAGAGATCGTCCCGCAAGGCGGCGCGCGCCAGCACCTGCCAGCGGTTTGCGCGCGGGAGGTCGATGATGCGGTCCCGCAGCCAGGTCAGCACGAATTGGGACCCGAGCGCGAAGTAGGTCTCCATCACGGTCTCCAGCGGCCGCCCGGTCGCCTCAGCCACCTCCACGATGTCGAGCACCGAGCGCAGCGCGGGCATGCTCGCCACCCGACAGGCCAGCTCGCGGGGGACGCCGGCTTCGGCGAGATGCGACACGCGCTCATCGAAGCTCTCGCGGTCTGCTTGATCGAGCAGCTCGGGGAGCGCCCGCTCGAGCAATCGAGCCCCGGGCCGGAACCTGCGCGTGGTTTCCTCGATCTCGATCGACCGGGGGTGACCCCGCACCAGCCAGCGCGTGGCCCGCTCGAGCAGGCGGCGACCGTCGAGCAGCATCTCGAGCTGGGTTTCGGCGTCGACCTCGTTGTCGAGCGCCTCCACCGCGAACCAGAAGCGCTGCATGTCGAACACCTCGCGCGAAACGGCGAAGCCGCGGGCAAGCAGCGCCGCCGGGGCGCCGGTCTCCTCCCCAACCCTGAAGGCGAACGTGGTCCCGGCGCGGTCGACGAGCTGGTTGGCGACGGCCGTGGCGATAATCTCGCGCCGTAGCCGGTGCTCGGGCATGTGCTCGCTGTAGCGGTGGAGCGATTTGGGGAAATAGCGCTCGAGGTCGTGGGCGAGGTACGGGTCCTCGGGCAGATCGGACTCCACCAGCTCGCTGTACAGATGGATCTTGCAGTAGGCCATGATCACCGCCAGCTCGGGCGAGAGGAACCCCTGATGCGCGGCCTTGCGCTCCACGATCACCTCGTCCGAGGGCAGGAACTCGAGCTCGCGATCGAGACCCGCAACCTGCTCGAGGTGGTGCACGAGGCGGGCGTGGATGTCGATCATGGGGGGCGCCTGCGCGAGCGCGAGGCTGAGCGCCTGCGTCTGCCTGTAGCTCCCGAAGAGCACGTGCTCGGCGACGTCCTCGGTCATCTGCTCCAGCAACTCGTTGCGCTCGGCTCTGCTCAATTCGCCGCTCGAGATCAGCTGGCCGAGGAGGATCTTGATGTTGACCTCGTGGTCTGAGCAGTTGACCCCGGCGACGTTGTCGATCGCGTCGGTGTTGATGCGGCCGCCGTCTCCCTCGGGGCCGCCGACCGAGGCGTACTCGACGCGCCCGAGCTGGCTGAAGCCGAGATTGCCGCCCTCCGCCACCACCCGGCAGCGGAGCTCCGCGCCATTGACGCGCAGCGCGTCATTGGCCTTGTCGCCAACGTCCTCGTGGCTCTCGCCGGCGGCCTTCACGTAGGTTCCGATGCCGCCGTTGAAGAGCAGGTCGACGGGCGCACACAGGATCGCCTGGATCAGCTCGGCCGGTGAGAGCTTGTCGGCGTCGATGCCGAGTGCCTGCTTGACCTCGCTCGAGATACGGATCGACTTCGCGCTGCGCGGGTAGACGCCGCCACCCTGGGAGATGACGTCCTCCGAGTAGTCGCTCCAGCCCGACCGTCCGAGCTTGTACAGGCGCTCGCGCTCCTGGAAGCTCGCCTCGGGATCCGGATCGGGGTCGAGAAACACGTGCGCGTGGTTGAAGGCGGCGAGCAGCTTGATGTGGCGCGAGCGCAGCATGCCGTTGCCGAAGACGTCTCCCGACATGTCGCCGATCCCCACGACGGTGAACTCGCTGCTTTGAACGTCGGTGCCGAGCTCCCGGAAATGGCGCTTGACCGACTCCCACGTGCCCCGCGCGGTGATGCCCATGGCCTTGTGGTCGTAGCCCCGCGACCCGCCGGAGGCAAACGCGTCGCCCAACCAGAAGCCGAAGTCGGCGGAAACCTCGTTGGCGATGTCGGAGAAGGCGGCCGTGCCCTTGTCGGCGGCCACCACCAGGTAGGGATCGTCCTCGTCGTAGCGCACCACGCGCTCGGGCGCCACCACCTTGCCGTCGACGATGTTGTCGGTGACGTCGAGCAGCCCCGCGAGGAAGGCCCTGTAGCAGGCCGTGCCGGCCTCGATGAGCGCGTCGCGGTCGCCATCCGGCGGCGGACGCTTGAGCACGAAGCCGCCCTTCGACCCCACAGGGACGATCAACGCGTTCTTGACCATCTGGGCCTTCATCAGCCCCAGGATCTCGGTGCGAAAGTCCTCGGGCCGGTCCGACCACCTGATCCCCCCGCGGGCCACCTTGCCGCCGCGCAAATGCACGCCCTCTACGCGCGGTGAGTAGACGAAGATCTCGTACCGTGGCCGCGGCAGCGGCAGCAGCGCGATGCGGCTGGGGTCGATCTTGAACGAGAGCTGCTCGCGCTGGGAGCGGAAGTGGTTCGTGCGCAATATCGCCAGCACGACTGACAGGAAGCTGCTCAGGATGCGGTCCTCATCGAGGCTGGGCACCGCGTCGATCGCCTCCTCGATGCGCTGCTGCAGCTCCTTCGCAACTCGCTCGTCGCGCTCGTCAGGATCGAGACGCGCGTAGAACAGCTCAACCAGCATCGCGGCCACCTCCGGGTGGCGCAGCAGCGTGCGCACCATGTAGCCGTACGAGTACGGGATCGTGGCCTGGCGCAGATAGCGCGCGATCGCGCGCAAGACAGAGATGTGCCGGCCGCTGAGCCACGCGGCGAGCACCAGACCGTTCAGTCCGTCGTCCTCCAGCTCGCCGCGCCAGGTTCCGAGGAAGGCGTCCTGGAAGAGATCGCGCACGCGCTCCACCTCCTCGGCCTGGTAGCGAAGGCCGAAGTCGTAGATCCAGAGCGGGTCCGACTCGCGCGGCCTGATCTCATAGGGGTGCTCGTCCACGACCTTGGCGCCCATGTGCTCGAAGGTGGGCAGCACATCCGAGAGCGCGATCCCGGAGTCACTGAACAGCTTGCAGCGCAGCGCGTTCGAGTCGGAGGCCGCGGCGCCGTCCATGTCGGCGGCGCGGTAGAGGTGAATGATCGGACCCCCATCGGCGGCGAGCTGCTCGAGCCTGGCGACGTCGGCCACCGCGGCGCGGGCCGTGTGGTCGTCGCAGTAGGCGGGCGGGAACGCCGTCTCGTAGCGCCGGTAGATGGACTGCGCCTTCGCCGCACCGAGCTCCTCGATCAGCGCGACGCGCAGATCGTCGGTCCAAGCACGCACCGCCCGTACCAGCCGGCGCTCGATCTCCTGCACGTCGTAGTCGTCGAGGATGCCCTCGGTGCAGTGGACCACGTAATGGATGCGCACCAGCACGGATTCCGAGAGGTGCAGCGTCCAGTCGACGTGACTGCCGTGAAACGCGTCGGCGAGGATGCGCCCGATGCGCTCCCGGTTCTGAGTGTTAAAGCGATCGCGCGGCAGACACACGAGACACGCGACAAAGCGATCGAGCGGATCGGGTCGGACGAACAGCCGCAGCCGCTGACGCTCGCCCAGGCCGAGAATCCCGGTGGCCATCTCGAACAGCCTGTCGGTCTCGATCTGGAACAGGGAGTCGCGAGGGAACGCCTCGAGCATCTCCATCAACGCCTTGGCGTCGTGGCTGCGAGGCGCGAAGCCGGCCCGCTCCAGCACGCGCTTGACCTTGCCGCGCAGCATCGGGATCTGGAGTGGGCTCTCGCGGTAGGCGTAGTGAGTGAACAGCCCGAGGAAGCGCCGCTCGCCCACCACTTCGCCGTCTTCATAGCGGCGTACGCCGATGTAGTCGAGGTACGAGGGCCGATGCACGGTCGCGCGCGAGTTGGCCTTGGTCACAACCAGGGGGTGCGGGGCGCGCGCGAGCTCGAGTGCCTTGGGCGTAAGCGTGGTGAACGATCGCCGCGGTTCATGGCGCAGGATGCCGAGCCCCGAACCCTTCACCACCTGGAGGCCGGTCTCGCCGTCCCTGTCGACGAGCTCGTACTCGCGGTAGCCGAGGAAGGTGAAGTGGTCATCGGTCAGCCACCGCAGCAGCTCGATGCCCTCCTTGATCTCGCCGGCGTCAATGGGCGGCGGGTCCGCCTCGAACTCGTCGGCGAGCTGGGCCGCGCGCTCGCGCATCACGTCCCAGTCGGCCACCGCCGCGGTCACATCCTTGAGCACGCGCTCGACTTCGCCGCGCAGGCGCTCGCGTCGCTCCGGGTCGTCCTCGTGGGAGACCTCCGCATGGAGCACGGACTCGTCCTCGACGTCGGTCTCCTCGGCGCCGGGGTCGAGAACCTCCAGCACGTGGCCATCGTCGTCGCGCCGGACACCCATCACGGGATGGATGACCAGGTTGATCGCGTACCCCTCGCGGTTCAGCTCCATCGTCACCGAGTCGACCAGGAAAGGCATGTCGTCGCAGACGATGTCGAGCACGGTGTACGGGGAGCGGTCGCCGTCCTCGTCCTCACTGGGGTTGTGGACTGAGACCTTGCTTTGACCCCTCTGGCGCCCCTGGAGCAGCCGCCAGTGGGCCAGCGCGGTGCGGCACAGCTGCTGCGGGCGGCGATCGGCGAGGTCCTCGGGGGGCACCCACTGGTAGTAGTGGCGCACGAAGGCCTCGAAGGCCTCCGCCTCGTCGTCCTCGAGCCGGTCGCGCGCGCACTCGCACACGGGCTCGACCAGGTCGGAGGCGAGCTCGCCGGTCTTTACCGCCATCTCATGTGGTCCTAGCGCGGACGCCGCCAGGCGCCGCCGGGGGCGACTCGAATGTCGTCGTCCTTACGAACAGGGGCACTTGCTAATCCTTCCCACAAACCGCGCTTTCCAGCCTACAACGAGGTTTCGCGGACGGCCGCAGTGGTGGTTGCGGGAAGCTGAGGTGACGCGGGGCTTGTCGGCCTGCCGCGGCCGCCGGGGCGCGGGCATTACCCTTGGCTTGACATGCGTCGATGGCTTTTGCCGAGCACGGCGATCATCATCGCGGGGGCGCTTGTTGCCCTGTTCGCTTTCGGAATCTCGAGTCAGGGCGCCAGCACGTCGATCGACGCGGCCCTCGCCCGCGGCGTTCGCCCGGTCGCTCCCGAGCTGCGCACGGAGCTGCCGGTGCTCGGCTCCTCCCGGCATGAAAGCCTCGCGGATTTCCACGGCAAGGTCGTGGTCATGAACGTGTTCGCATCGTGGTGCACCCCCTGTCTGGCCGAGGCGCCGGTGCTCGAGCAGGCCGAGCGACGGATCTCCCGTTACAACGCGACCGTGGTCGGCATCACTTACGACGACAACACCAGCGACTCGGAGCAGTTCGTCCACCAGCACCACCTCTCATATCCGGTGCTGCGCGACGTGAGCGGAAGCTTCTCGAGCGCGTTCGGCGTCAACGGCGTCCCTGAGACGTTCGTGATCAGCCGGGACGGGCGCGTGGTGGCGGCGCGGCGCTAGTCAACTCGACTCCCAGTGGCTCACCAGCACGCTCTCGTCCGTGCTCGGGCATCGGGTGTGAGGACGATGCGACGCGCGAGCACGGCGCTGGTCGCGCTGGCGGCGCTGTTGGCGCTCATGCCCGCCGCCCACGCACTCGCGGCGGCCCCCCCGCGGACCTCGCTCACCGCGGTCGAGAACGATCTCATGTGCGTCGGTCTGCCACGAGCCGTTGGCGGTCGCGCAGTCGCCCGAGGCCGAGGCCGAGCGGCAGCAGATCTCGCATCTGATCGCGCTCGGCGACACCAAGCCCCAGATCGAGCGCGTGATGGTTGCCCAGTACGGAACGGCGGTGCTCGCGAAGCCCCCCGCGCAGGGCTTCGACCTCTCCGTGTATGTGATCCCGCCCCTCGCCGTGCTGTTGGGCCTGGCGGTGGTGGGCTTCGCGCTCGCCCGCTGGCGGCGCTCGGGCAAGGACTCGCCGCGTGAGCCGGCGATCGCGCCGCTCAGCGGACCCGAGGCCCAGCGCCTCGAGGAGGACCTGGCCCGCTTCAGAGGCTGAGAACGACCCTACATCGACTCCGGGGCGCTGACTCCCAACAGCCCCAGCGAAGCGCCGATCACGCGGCCCGCCGCGGCCGACAGCGCGATCCGAAAACGCTCCACCTCCGCCGGCTCCGCCCCGATGACCCGGCAATCGCGGTAGAAGGCCGTGAACTCCTGCGCCAGCTCGAGCCCGTAGGCGGCGATCCGGTGCGGCGCCCGCCGCAGCGCGGCCTCGGCCAGCTCGTCGGGGAAGGAGGCAAGCTTCTTGATCAGCCCCCGCTCCGAGGGATCGAGCTCGCCCGTCCCCCAGGCGGCGCCGGGGGCGAGCGCCGCATCGAGCTGCTCGGCCGAGACGCGCCGCAGCATCGAAGAGATGCGCGCGTGCGCGTACTGCACGTAATAGACGGGGTTCTCCGCCGACTGCCGGCGGGCGAGCTCGACGTCCAGGTCGAGCGTCCTGTCATGCGAGGAGCGCAGCATGAAGAACCTTGTCGCGTCGACCCCGATCTCGTCGAGCAGCTCGTCCAGGGTCACGAACGCGCCCCGGCGCTTCGACATCGCCGCCCGCTGCGAGCCCTCGACCAAATGGACGAATTGGATCAGCGGGGCCTCGATCGCATCGGGATCACCGAGGAGCGCCGCAGCCGCCGCCTTCAGCTCTCGGACATACGCGTGGTGGTCTGAGCCGAGCGGGTTGAGCTGGAGCTCGAAGCCACGTCGACGCTTGTTGACCATGTACGCGAGGTCGGAGGCGAGGTAGGTAGGCTCGCCGTTGGAACGCACCACCACCTGGTCGTGGTTGTCGCCAAAGGCGCTCGTGCGCATCCACACGGCGCCCTCCGAGCGGTAAAGGTTGCCGTCGGCCTCCAGCCGCGCCAGCACTTCGTCCACCGCGCTGGGCGAGCCCTCGTGCAGAGTTCGCTCAAGAAAGAAGGTGTCGAAGCGCACGCCGTAGCGCTCGAGCGTGCGCTCGATCTGCGCGAGCAGCAGCTCGACCGCGGCGTGAGCCACCGCGGGCACATCCCCCTCGGACGCCGCCGGGATTGCCGCCGCCAGCTCGGCGACGTAGTCACCCTCGTACCCCCCCGCGGGGACGTCCTCTCCGCGTGCCCGCGCCCTCACCGAGGCCCCGAGCAGCTCGATCTGGGTGCCGGCGTCGTTGAAGTAGTACTCGCGCGAGACCGCGTGGCCGCAGTGCTCCAGGATGCGGGCGAGCGCATCGCCGTAGGCGGCGTGCCGACCGCTCGCCGCCACCAGCGGCCCCGTGGGGTTGGCCGAGACGAACTCGATCAGGATCCGCTCGGGGACCTGCGCCTGCCGCGCTCCGAAGCCCTCCCCAGCCGCGACGATGTCGCTGAGCGCGCGCCGGTACCAGGCGTCCGCGAGAAACATGTTCACGAAGCCCGGGCCGGCCACCTCGGTGCGCTCGAGCAGCTCGCCGAGCGCCCGCTGCAGCTCATCCGCGAGCAGCTCGGCGATCCTGGCCGGCGGCTGTCTCAGCGCGGGCGCGAGCAGCAGGGCGGCGTTGGTGGCGTAATCGCCCTGGGCGGCGTGCTTGGGGCGCTCGAGCCTGAGCGACGGTGAACGCTCGGAGCCGTTGCCGCGCACCGCTGTAGTCGCTGTGCAGACGGCGTCTCGCAGCTGCTCGAGGGGAGTGGGGGCTTGCTCGGCGGAGTAGCTCACGGGTCGAGGCTCAGTAGTGGTACGGCTCGCCGGCCAGGATCTTATGGGCCCGGAAGAGCTGCTCCAGCAGCACCACCCGGGCGAGCTGGTGCGGCAGCGTCAGCGGACCGAGCGACAGGCGATGCTGGACGTCCTCGAGCTCGAGCCCGAAGGGTCCGCCGACGAGGAAGCAGAGGTCCCGGCCGCTCTGCCGGCGTTGCTCGAGAAAGCGGCTGAAGCGCAGCGAATCCATGCTCTCGCCCTCAGCGTGCAGCAACGAGGTGAACGCGCGCGAGGGCACCCGTCGCGCCACCTGGGCCCCGTCCGCCACCTCCACCAGCTCGAGCCGCGCGTGACGGGAGAGCAGCTTCTCGTAGTGCGCCACATCGTCGTGGAAGGGCGCGCGCAGACGGCCCACGGCGACCACGACGATCCTCACGATGGGATACTAGGCCGCATGGACGACCCAGGCACGCCTGACCGGCGCATCAACATTCACTTCTCGCCCGAGCACATGGGCGGCTACTACGCGAACTTCGCCAATGTCAGCCACTCCGACTACGAGTTCACGATCACATTCGCACGCGTCGATCACGAGGTTGAGGAGGAGGAGGTCCCCGGAGTCGTGGTCTCCCGCATCAATCTCTCGCCGCGGTTCATGCGCGAGCTGATCGACGCGATGCAGGACAACTACTCGAAGTGGCAGACCCGGGAGGGGATCAAGAACCTGCCCGAGTACGGCGGCCGGGGTGAGCAGCGCGACGACGAGGAGGACTCAACCGCGGGCGGCGCCGGCGCCTGATTGCAGGGCGCGGCCGTCGCTTCTGAACGCGACCGCGGCCCCGATCCGCTCGGCGGTCGACGGATGGCTCGCGACCAGCGCCTGGAGCCATCGGGGCGGGTCGATGTCCGCCAGGTTCTGGAGCGCGATCCGGCGCTCGAAGCCGATGAAAGCCTCGGGCGCGTGCGTGAGCTCGAGCGCGTAGGCATCGGCGCGCCGCTCGATCGCGCGCGACAGGCGGCTGGCGATCACGCCTAGCGGGGCGCAGGCGATCCCGGCCGCGAGCGCCAGCGCGGGCAGCCCCGCGGGCAAGCCGGGGTCCCGGGGCAGCAGCTCGTAGATGCGGCTCGTGGCAAACGCGGCCGGCGCCGCCACGAGCGCCGCGAGGGCAAGCCCGCGTCGCACATCGCGGTGGCGGACGTGGGAGAGCTCGTGCGCCACCACCACCCGGACCTCGTCCCGGCCGTAGCGATCGAGCAGCGTGTCGAAGAGCACCACGCGCTTGGTCGGCCCGAGGCCGGTGACGTACGCGTTGGCCGCGTTGGTGCGGCGGCTCGCGTCGACCGCGTACACCTCGCCCACCGTCACGCCGGCGGCGGCCGCGAGCTCGAGCACGTCCGCACGGGTCTCGCCCTCAGGCAGCGGCTCGAAGCGGTTAAAGACGGGGTCGAGCACGACCGGCGCGAGCAAGGCCAGCAGGCCGCCCACGCCGACGGACCCGCCCGCGACCGCTAGCCACCAGTCGCGCGGGTAGCGCCGCACGGCGGCGTTGACGGCGGCGCCGGTGCCCGCGGCGAAGACGGCCTCGATCGCCGTGCCCTTGGCCTGGTCGGCCGCCCAGCCGCCCCATGACTGGCGCGCCAGCCCCGCTCGCAGCGCCCGCCGCCGAGCCACCGCCGAGAACGGCAACGAGCACGCGGTCCCGGCGACGGTCATGACCGCGCCGGCCACGGCGCTTCCCGCCAGCGGCCGCGACCGGAGTCGCACCAGCGCCTGCGGCGGGCGCGCGACAACCCGCGCGAGGAGCGCAAGCTGCACCGCGCCGGCGGCGGCGCCGAGCGCCAGCTGCGGACGCGCGAACCGGGCTCCGCGGGCCAGCTCCGCCGCGGTGAAGTGCTCTTCCAGGTCCGCGGGCCGGGCCGCGGGCACGGGCGGGCGCGGGCGCAGAAGGGCCACCGCCAGCTCGGCGCTGCCGGCGCCGAGCGCGAGCGCCCGCAGCAGCTCACGACACCGTTTGCCACACATGGGAGAGACTCTATGCCTCGTGCACGTGGCGGTCGTCTCGGATATCCACGGCAACCGCCAGGCGTTCGAGGCGGTGCTCGGCCAGGTCATGCAGTCCTCCTGCGAGGAGCTGTGGTGCCTGGGCGACCTGGTGGGCTATGGCGCCGACCCCAACTCCTGCGTGGAGATGGCCCAGGAGCACGCGAGCATCTGCCTCGCCGGCAACCACGACCTCGTGGTGCGGGGCGAGCTGCCGCTCGAGGAATTCTCGCGCGGGGCCGCGGTGGCCGCCCGCTGGACGCAGCAGGTCATCACGCCGGAGACGCGCCATTACCTGGAAGGGCTCGAGCCCGAGTGGATCGAGGAGGAATCGGCCGGCTTGTACCACGCCAGCCCGCGAGATCCCGTGTGGGAGTACGTGCTCTCGCCACTTCAGGCGGACCTGTGCATGGACGTCCAGCAGCATCGGCTGTGCCTGATCGGGCATTCACACGTGGCGCTGTCGTTCTGGCGCGGCGAGCGCTCGCCCGCCACCGGCCAGACCAGACACGCCGGCGAGGAGCTCGACCTGGCGGAGGGCGAGTGGCTGGTCAATCCCGGCAGCGTGGGCCAGCCGCGTGACGGCGATCCCCGTGCCGCCTGGCTCGAGCTCGACACGGACGCTTGGCGGGCGATCTTCAGGCGTACGGAGTACGACGTCGCGGGCGCGGCCGCCGCGATCGAGGCCGCGCGCCTGCCGAGCTCGCTCGGCGAACGTCTCGCCTACGGGCAGTAGCGCGCCCGGGCCGCACGGGCGCTCGCGCGATCCAGGGCCGCCGGGGCAAGCCTCTAAAGTCATGCCGCGGATGCGCCACGCGCCTCGCGCACTCGCAGGCGGCCTTCTCGCCGCACTCGCGCTGTCATCGGCTGCATGCGGGAGCTCCGCTTCGGGGCTGCTCTCGGGTCAGCAGGCAGCATCGCTGAACGCTGCCCTGGATCAGGTCCACGCCTCTCTGCGCAGCCACGACTGCGCCGCCGCCCAAAGCGAAGCGGCGGCGCTGAAGGCGCGCGTCGAGCAGCTGCCGACCTCGGTCAACCAGAAGGTGCGCGACAGCCTCGCCCAGGGGGCCGATACCGTGGAGCGCCTGGTTGTCCGAGACTGCACTGCGGCTCCCGCGACCACACCCACCACACCGAAGACCACACCCACCACACCGAAGACCACGCCCACGACACCAACGACCCCCACCGCCCCCACCACGCCCACGACGACCAAGACCACGCCCACCACCCCTGCAACGACCCCCCCGACGACGGGTACTACTACGGGGCCCACCACTCCGACCACCCCTGGCAACGGCCCGCCGGGCAAGGGTCATGGAAATGGTCACGGTCACGGGAAGGGCGGCGACAATCACATGCCGCCGACCGGGCCATGACGGGCAACACGCCTACTGGAGCAAGCTAAGCGAATGGCCACGAGCACGACGATGATCGCGGGGCGCTACCGACTCGAGCACCGGCTCGGCGTGGGCGGGATGTCGACGGTCTACCTCGCTTTCGATCAGCGGCTCGAGCGCTCGGTGGCGGTGAAGCTGCTCGCCGAGCACCTCGCGGACGACCAGACTTTCGTCTCCCGCTTCCGGCGTGAAGCCCTCTCGGCGGCGCGCTTGGTGCATCCCAACATCGTTCAGGTTTTCGACTTCGGCTTCGACGAGGCCCAGCGCCAGCACTTCATCGTGATGGAGCACGTCCCGGGGCGCTCCTGCGCCGAGTTGCTGCGCGACCGCGGCCATCTCGAGGTCGCCGAGGGCGTGGAGATCATCAGGCAGGCGTGCCGGGGGCTCGACTATGCCCACCGCAACGGCGTGATCCACCGCGACGTCAAGCCCGGGAACCTGCTCGTGTCCGACGCCGACGTGGTCAAGCTGGCCGACTTCGGCATCGCCCGAGCCACCGACCAATCGAGCATCACGCAGGTGGGCTCGGTGCTGGGGACGGCCGCCTACCTGGCGCCCGAGCAGGCCCGCGGGGAGGAGGCTGGTCCCCGCGCCGACATCTATTCGCTGGGCGTGGTCGCCTACCAGCTGCTCTCCGGCCGCCTTCCCTACGAGGCCGGCTCGCTCACCGAGCTGGCGCTCAAGCAGCAACGCGAGCACCCCATGCCGCTGGAGCGACTGAGTCCTCAGGTGCCGCATACGCTGAGCCAGGCGGTGGCGATGGCGCTCGCGCTGGACAAGTCCCGGCGCCCCGCGGACGCGGCGGTCTTCGCGCAGGCGCTCGACACCGGCGCGCGCGGGCTTGATCCCTACACCGCGGTCACGCGCTACGCGCCTCGATCACCGGCGGACGAAGCACCCACCGCCCACGTCCCCCAAACCGCGGCCACCAGGCACATGCCGCAGCGCACGCGCCAGGAGCCGCCCCGATCCGCTCCGCCGCGGCCGCTGCAGCCACGCCAGCCTGCCACCGCGGCGACGCGGCTCTCGGACCGCCCCCCGCGCGTGCGCGACGACCGGCCGCCCGGTCCCCGCACGTGGCAGCCGCCGCCGCGGGAGAAGGGCACGATCGCGCGCGCGGTCAGGCGCACGATCCTGGTGCTGCTGCTGGCGATCATCGTCGCCGCCGGCATCGTGGCGGCGGTCGAGCTGACGAGCGGCAACGCGTCCTCGCTGCAGTTCCGCAACGTGATCGCGCACGACGCCCAGCAGGCGATCAACCAGGTGCGCTCGATCATCAGCGGCTATACGAAGTAAGGGGCGTCTGACTGCCCCTTGGGGACAGCTGCGCTGCGCGCGATTGTCCCCAAGCTGCAGGTCAGCGCCCCCGGTTGGCCTGACCCCGAGTCGCAGGCCGGGCCCCCGAGCTAGCCCGCAGTGCCCGGCGTCGCCCCGGCCCGCAATGCCGCGGCGACTTCCTGGAGCCTGCCGGCTTTGATCGCACTTCGCAGGTCGTCCATGAGCCGGGCGATGAAGTTCAGGTTGTGCAACGTGAGCAGGCGCACCGCGGTGAGCTCGCCCGCACGCAGCAGGTAGTGCAGGTAGGCGCGCGAGTAGCCGCCCGCGCACGCGGGACAGCCGCACCCCTCGAGGATCGGGCCGCGCGCCCGGGCGTAGCGGCCCTTGGCCAGGTCGAGGCGCCAGCGCGCCTCGGGGTCGGCTATGAGCGCGACCCCGTGACGGCCGAGGCGGGTGGGAATCGCGCAGTCGAACGTGTCCACGCCGAACTCGACGCCCGCGATCAGGTCGTCGACATCGCCGATCCCGAGCAGGTGACGGGGCCGCTCGGGCGCATGCCGGGCTAGCTCCCGTGTCGTGAAGCTGACCACCTCGAGCATCTGCTCCTTGGAGGCGCCGAGCGAGCCGCCGATGGCGATGCCGTCGCACGCGGCCGCGGCAACGGTCTGGGCCGAGTCGGCGCGAAGGTCCTCGTAGACCCCGCCCTGGACGATCCCGTACACGGCCTGCTCGCGCGGCCCATCGGCAGCGTGCCAGCGCAGGCAGCGCTCGAGCCAGCGATGCGTACGCTCGGTCGAGCGCGCGGTGTACTCGCGCGTGGCGTGATACGGCGTGCATTCGTCGAACACGAGCGCGATGTCCGAGCAGAGCGCCGCCTGCACGGCCATCGAGTCCTCGGGCGTGAGTGCGCGCTCCCGCCCGTCGACGTAGGAGCGGAAGCGCACCCCCTGCTCCTCGATCCCGAGCAGCGCCCCCTCCGTGGAGCGGCGCCGGCCGCTGCGGCCCTTGATCTCGTCGGCCACGGTCCCGTGGCCCATGGAGAAGATCTGGAAACCGCCCGAGTCGGTGATGATGCCGCACGGCCAGCGCATCAACTCGTGCAGGCCGCCAAGCTCGCGCACGAGCTCCGGCCCCGGCGAAAGCAGCAGGTGGAAGGTGTTGCCGAGGATCAGCTCATAGCCGAGCGCTCGCACCTCCTCGGACTGAAGGCCCTTGACCGCGCCCCTGGTCGCGAGGGGCACGAAAGCCGGCGTGCTGACGCTCCCGTGCGCCAGCTCCAGCAGGCCGGCCCGCGCCAGTGAGCGCGGTTGCTGGGCCTCGATCGTGAAGAGCGCTACGAGGCGCTGCCTTCGATCGTCTTCTGCTCGCCCGACCCCACGCTGATCTCAACCTTGCGCGGCTTGCGCTGCTCGGGCTTGGGGATCCGCACCTCGAGCACGCCGCGGTCAAAGCTGGCCCTGATCGCCTCGGGGTCCACGCCCTCGGGCAGTGTCAGCGAGCGGGTGAAGCCGCCGGAGGCGCGCTCGACTCGGTGCACGCCCTCCTTGCGCTGCTCGTGCTCGGACCTGCGCTCGCCCGAGATCGTCAGCACGTTGTCCTCGAGCTCGATGTTGACGTCCTTCTCGGAGAGCCCCGGAAGGTCGGCCGTGAGCACGAAGTCGTCCTCGGTCTCGACCAGGTCCATCGCGGGCAGCCAACGACGGGCAGTCGCCGCGCCGTTCGGCAGGGGCGTGTCGAAGAACGTGTTGAAGAGCCTGTTCATCTCGCTCTGCAGCGAGTTCAGTTCGCGGGCAGGCTCCCAGCGGATAAGCGCCATCTCAAACCTCCTTGGCAGGAACCTTATTGGTACGGATGGCAGTATAAAATCTCAGTCGCGACTTGTCAACTTTATATGAACACCGAGCCGGCTCATGAGCCGGCCCGCCGGCCGGAACATGTTCCGGCCGGGCCCTGCGGCACATGTGCCGCAGGGCTACAGGATCAAGGAGGTCCCAGTCATCGCCGCTGGCTGCTCGACGTCAAGCAGCGCAAGCACCGTCGGCGCGACGTCCGCGAGCACGCCGCCGGCTCGCAACTCGACGCCGGACACGGTCACAACCAGCGGCACCGGGTTGAGCGAATGTGCCGTATTGGGAGAGCCGTCGGGCTCGAGCATGTGGTCGGCATTGCCGTGGTCTGCGGTCACCACGCACGCTCCGTCGCCGCCGTGCACCGCCGCGACCACTTCGCCCAGGCACTCGTCGACGGTCTCGACTGCCCGCACCGCGGCCTCGATCACCCCGGTGTGCCCAACCATGTCGGGGTTGGCGAAGTTGATGATGCCGAAGGCCGGCCGCTCGTCCCGCCAGGCGCCCACGAACTCGCGGGCCGCCTCGCGGGCGCTCATCTCGGGCTTGTGGTCATAGGTGGGAACCTCGCGCGGCGAGGGCACCAGCACCCGCGCCTCGTCGTCCTCCGGGTCCTCCTTCCCGCCGCCGAAGAAGTAGGTCACATGGGGGTACTTCTCGGTCTCGGCGACATGGAGCTGGCGCAGGCCGCGGCGGGCCAACTCCCCGGGCAGCGTGGTCTCCGGACGCTCGGGCGGGAATGCCACCGGGTAGCGCCACCCCTCTTCGTATTCGGTCATCGTCACGTAGCTCTCGATGGGTCCGGCGCCACCGCGGTCGATCTCGCCGAAACTCGGATCCGCGAGCGCGCGCGTCAGCTCGCGCATGCGATCGGGGCGGAAGTTGAACGCCACGACGCTGTCGTGGGGTCGGATCTGTCCCTCCTCGCCCACCAGCACGGGCTTGATGAACTCGTCGCTCTCGCCGCGCCCGTACGCCTCGCGAACCGCCTCCGCACCGCTCCCCGCTCGGTGCTCCGCGCGGCCGTGGACGAGGAGGTCATAGGCGGCCTGGACCCGCTCCCAGCGGCGATCGCGGTCCATCGCCCAGTAGCGGCCGACGACCGAGGCGACGCGGCCGGCGCCGGCGACGCGCATCCATTCCTCGACGGTCTCCAGGTAGCCGGCGCCCGCCTCGGGGGCCGTGTCGCGACCGTCGGTGAAGGCGTGCAAGACGAGATCGCGGACCTCGAGCTCCGCGCCCAGCTCGATCAGCGCCTCCAGATGCCCGAAGCCGGAATGAACCCCGCCGTCGGACACGAGCCCGATCAGATGCAACCGCTGGGCGCCCGTCATCGCCTCGCGCAGCACGCGGTTGCTTCCGAGGCCGCCCTGCGCGACCGCCTCGTCGATCCTGGTCAGGTCCTGCAACACGACCGCGCCGGCACCGAGATTGAGGTGGCCGACCTCGGAGTTGCCCATCTGGCCATCTGGCAGCCCCACCGATCGACCTGACGTCTCGAGCTCGGTGTGCGGGTAGCGCGACCACAACTCGTCGAAGACGGGCGTGCGCGCCTGCGCCACGGCGTTGCCGGGTCCGGCGGGTGCGAGGCCCCAGCCGTCGAGCACGATCAGCGTCACGGCGGCAACCGGCAGCCGCACGGGACCGTCCGGCAGCGTCATCGGGCCACGGCGGCGGCGATGGCCGCAAACGAGTCGGCGTTGAGACTCGCGCCGCCCACGAGCGCACCATCGACGTCGGGGAGCGTCAGCAGCTCGGCGGCGTTCTCGGCATTGACGCTGCCGCCGTAAAGGATGCGTGTGCGCTGGCCCTGCTCGCGCGAGCGGTCGCCCACCAAAGCGCGAATGAACGCAATTGCCTCCTGGGCCTCCTCCGCCGTGGCCACACGGCCCGTCCCGATCGCCCACACGGGCTCGTAGGCGATGACCACCTCCGCCAGGCGCTCGGTTTCCACTCGCTGGAGGTCCTCCTGGACCTGATGCCGCAGACGGCGCTCGGTGTCTCCCTGCTCGCGCTCGTCCTCGGTCTCGCCCACGCACAGGATCGGGCTCAGCCCAGCCTCGAGCGCGGCGAGAACCTTATGCGCGAGCGCCCGGTCGGTCTCGCAGAAATGCGCGCGGCGCTCCGAGTGGCCGAGGATCACGCCGTCGACGCCCACCTCGGTGAGCATCGACGCCGCGACCTCGCCGGTGAAGGCGCCCTCCCCGGCCTGGTGCATGTTCTGGGCGTACACCTTCACCCCGGAGCCCGCCACCGCCTCGACTACGGTGGCGAGGGCCAGAAATGGTGGACAGAGGCCCACCTCGACCCCTTCGCCGTCGGGCAGCTGCGACAGCAGCCCGCCGACCAACTCCCGACTCTCGGCGATCGTCTTGTGCATCTTCCAGTTGCCGGCTATCAGCGGCCGGCGACTTTGCGAGGTGCTCATTGGAGTGCCTCGAGCCCCGGCAGGGGACGGCCCTCGAGCAGCTCGAGCGCGGCGCCACCGCCGGTCGACACGTGCGTGAGGCGATCGGCGAGGCCGTATTTGGCGAGCGCCGCGGCCGAGTCGCCTCCCCCCGCGACCGTGATGCCGGGCGCCTCGGCGATGGCTCCCGCGACCGCCCGCGTGCCGGCGGCGAACGGCTCGAGTTCGAAGGCCCCCATCGGCCCGTTCCAGAAGACCGTCCCCGCCGAGCTGATCAGCTCCGCATACGCGGCTGCCGTGCGCGGACCGATGTCGAGCCCGAGCATGTCCGGCGGCACGTCGAGCCCGTCGACGACCCGAGCCTCCGCGTCGCCGGCCATCCTGTCGGCGACCACCAGGTCGCGGGGGAGCTCGAGCACGCCGCCGCGCTCGTGCGCGAGCAGTTCTCTGGCGAGCTCGACTTCTCCCGCCTCGCACAGCGAGGCGCCGACCTGGTGCCCGCGCGCCGATAGGAAGGGGAAGGCCATCGCGCCCCCGATCAGGACCGAGTCGGCGCGCTCCATGAAACGGGCGATGACCCCGATCTTGTCCTTCACCTTGGCCCCGCCGAGCACCGCGACCAGCGGGCGCTGGGGATCCTCCAGCAACTCGCCGAGCACGGTCACCTCGCGTTCCAGCAAGCGGCCCGCGGCTCTCTGCGGCAATAGCTCGGCGACGCCCACGGTCGAGGCATGCGCGCGGTGGGCCGCACCGAAGGCGTCGTCGACGTAGGCATCCCCCAGCTGCGCCAGGCGCGCCGCGAACTCGGGATCGTTTTTGGTCTCGCCCGGCTCGAAGCGCACGTTCTCCAGCATCAGCACGTCGCCGCAGGCCAGGTTTTCGGAGAAGGCCCGCACGTCGTCGCCGACGACGCCCGGCGCGAGGGTCACGTCGGCGTCGGTCAGCTCGGCCAGCCGATTGGCGGTCGGCCGCAGCGAGAGCTCGGGCTCGCGGTCGGCAGGACGACCCAGGTGAGACACGAGCACCAGCCGCGCACCGCGGCGGCGAAGCTCCTCGATCGTCTCGAGCGAAGCGCGAATGCGCGTGTCGTCGGCGACGCGGCCGTCCTCAAGCGGAACGTTGAAGTCGACGCGCACCAGCACCCGCTGATTCGCAACCTCCCCGAGCTCGTCGAGCGTCTTCACTTACTCGCACACCCGGGCCCAGCGGGCGCTCTCACAGCAGCCTCTGTACGACGTCGGCGAGGCGGTTCGAGTAGCCCCACTCGTTGTCGTACCAGGAGATCGCCTTGACCATCGTCGAGTCCATGACCGCCGTCAACTGCGAGTCAACGATCGAGGAGGCGGGGTTCTTGACGATATCGGTGGAGACGATCGGGTCCTCGGTGTACTCGAGGATGCCCTCCAGGGGCCCGGTCGCGGCCGCCCGCAGCGCCTCGTTCACCTCTTCGACGCTCGTCTCGCGCTCGGTCTCGACCGTGAGGTCGACGACGCTGCCGGTGGGTACGGGCGCGCGCACGGCCATGCCGTGCAGCCGGCCGTTGAGCTCCGGGATCACCAGCCCGATCGCCTTGGCCGCCCCGGTCGAGGCGGGGATCAGGTTGACCGCTGCGGCGCGAGCGCGGCGCAGGTCACGGTGCGGCATGTCCTGGAGGCGCTGATCGGCCGTGTAGGCGTGGATCGTGGTCATCAGTCCATGCTTGATCCCCACCGCGTCGTGGATCACCTTCGCCAGGGGAGCCAGGCAATTGGTGGTGCACGACGCGTTGGAGATCACGTCGTGGCGCTGCTTGTCGTATGCCTGCTCGAAGTTCACGCCCAGCGCCACGGTGACGTCAGGGTCGGTCGCGGGCGCGGAAATCACGACCTTCTTCGCGCCGGCCTCGAGGTGCTTAGCGGCCTTCGCCCGGTCGGTGAAGAGGCCGGTCGACTCGATCACGACATCGACGCCGAGCTCATCCCAGGGAAGCTCGGCCGGGTCGCGCTCGGAGAGCACGCGGACCTCCGCGCCGTCGACGCGCAGCCCCGAATCGCTGCTGGAGACCGAGCCGGGGAACGGGCCATAGTTTGAGTCGTACTTGACGAGGTGGGCGATCGTGGCCGGCTCGATCAGGTCGTTGACCGCCACCCACTCGATATCCGCCCCGCGCTCGTACGCCGCCCGGAAAACGTTGCGGCCAATCCGCCCGAACCCGTTGATCGCGACGCGTACCGGCATGCGTTACTCCCCTTTTCTAAGACCAGAAAGTGCGAATGCCGGCTTCACCGCCGACCTGGGAAGCCTACCGTCAGTTGGGCGCGGCCAGGCCTTTACCGGCGCGCGGCCAGGTCCGTCACCGGCGCGCCACCACCTCCACGCGCAGGCCGTCGGGATCCCGCAGATAGGCGGCGTAGCAGCCTTCGCCGTACTGGGGTCGGGGGCCGGGTGGCCCGTCGTCCGTGCCGCCATGCTCGAGACCCGCCTGATACGCCGCGTCGACCGCGACCCTGCCGCTCGCCTGAAGCGCCAGGTGGCCGTAGCCGGGGGCCGGGGGGCGGCCGCGGACCACGATCCACAGCACCGGCCCCTCGACGCCGTAGGCGACCGCGTGCTCACTTGCAAGCACCCGGCGGATCGCGAGCGGGAACATCAGCGCGTCGTAGAACCGCGCCGAGCGCTCCAGGTCGGACACCTCGAAGCCGACGTGATCGATCACCTCCACGATCGTATGGGCACCCGCGGTCAGATCGCGCGGGCGACGTCGCGATGGACGGCCTCCACGAGGTAGTCGTCCGAGTCGCGGTAGCGGCTGGCCAGATCGCGGGCGATGGCCACCGAGCGGTGGCGGCCGCCCGTGCAGCCAATCGCTACCACGAGGTGCGCCTTGCCCTCAGCCAGGTACTGGGGCAGCAGGAAATCGAGCAGCGGGTGAAGCCGCGCGTAGAAGGCATCCAGCGCTCCCTCGCGATTCATGAACTCGCGCACCGCGCCATCGTCCCCGGTCAGCGGCCGCAGCTCGGGCTCGTAGTGAGGGTTCGGCAGAAACCGGACATCGAGCATCAGGTCGGCGTCCCGAATCGGCCCATGCTTGAAGCCGAAGCTCTCGAAGGTGATCGCCAGCCGACTGGGCCGCGTCGGCAGCAGCTCCCCGGCCAGCTTGCGCCGAAGCATCGCGGCGGTCAGGCCGCTGGTGTCGATCACCACGTCGGCGCGCTCCCGCAGGGGCAGCACGAGCTCGCGCTCGCGCGCGATTCCCTCGATGATGCTGCCCGTCGGCGCGAGCGGGTGGCGCCGGCGAGTCTCCTTGTAGCGGGTGAGAAGCGTCTGCTCATCCGCTTCCAGAAAGAGCACCCGGTGCGGCACGTCGCTGGCTCTGAGCTCGTCGAGAATCGTCGCCAGGCCCTCGAAGTAGCTGCCGCCGCGCACGTCGGAGACCACCGCCGCACGCGCCACCTTGGAGCCCTCGTGCCTGAACAGCTCCACCAGCGAGCGGATCATCTCCGAGGGCAAGTTGTCGACGCAGAAATAGCCCTCGTCCTCAAACGCGGCCATCGCTGTCGACTTGCCGGCGCCCGAGAACCCGGTGATGATCACCAGATCCTTGAACGCGCGGCGCGCGGCCACAGCTGGCTCGAGCGTTGATTGCGCTTGAGCGCCCGCCGCCCCCGGGGCCGTTCGCGTCGTTGTGGCCGTGTTCACGCCTACACAGCTTGACGGGTGCGCCAGCCGGACGCTAGCGATCCGCCGCTGGATGCAGCAGGCGGGCCGCGGCCGGTCAACCGTGTGCGGCGCGAGGGCCCCAGCCGGCGCCCCGATCAAGCTCGGGGCGCCGGTGGCGCGCGTCTACGATGAACGCCCGGACCGCGACGAGCGCCCGCGTCCCGAGCGGGTACCCGACGCCGCGCGGCCTGAACTCTGGCTTCGCCGCCGCCGAGTGGGGGTTTGCTCGCCTTCCTGCTGAGCGCTGGACGCCCGCCGCCGCCGTCGCGGCTGCTGCTCGGATTGCTCTCCGTCACTCGAGCGTCGCCGACGCCGCGCCCGAGGCGGCTCAGGCTCCTCCTCGGCCTCAGCTTCGGGCTCTTCCGCGGCCTCAGCTTCGGGCTCTTCCGCGGCCTCAGCTTCGGGCTCCTCCTCGCCCTCGCCTTCGGGCTCCGCCTCGCCCTCGTCCTTCGGGCTCCGCCTCGCCCTCGTCCTCGGGCTCCGCCTCGCCCTCGTCCTCGGGCTCCTCTTCGTATTCGCCCTCGGGCTCCTCTTCGTATTCGCCCTCGGGCTCCTCCCCGGACTCGCCCTCAGGCTCCTCTTCGTATTCGCCCTGGTCTTCGGACTCGTCGGAGTCCTGGCCGCGGTTCTGCTCCTCCTCGTGCTCCTCGACGTACTCCTCGTGGCTCTGGGTGATCTCGCCGCCCTCGATGGTCCCAAGCCAGCCCTCAATCTCGTCGAGCTCGTCTTGAGTGCGCATCTGCACCCAGGCCGCGAAGCGGTGGAAGTCTGAGCGGATGCCGCGCTTGTGGTAGCGAAAGCCGCGAACCCACTTCTCGCGCAGCCCGGATGGAGCCATGTCGAGGTTCAGGATCATCAGGGTCAAGCCCTCGCCCTGCTCGATGAAGCTCACGCGCCCGGTGTTCTTGATGTCGCCTTGGGTGGTGCGCCACGCGATGAACTTGAACGGCACCTGCTCTTGGACCTCGGCGGTGAAGTTCTTCTTGAACCACAGGCCCTTCACGCCGATCGCGTAGCTAGCAGAGTCATCCTCGATCTTGCGGTCAAGCGTGTTGACGCGGTGCATGTACTCCGGCCACTCGCTATCCGTCCAAGCCCGGTAGACGTCCTTGACGTTGACAGGGATGTACTGGACCTGCTGCACCATGATCCGGCGTCCCTGACCAAAGCCCGTAGCGCCGCCGCCCTTGCCACCACCGCCGCCACCGGTCACCTTGGACAGGGCCTTTCCGGCCATGCCGACGATGCCGCCTCCGCCTCCGCCGCCCCCGGTGGCCTGCTTGAGCAGCTCGCCCGGTCCTCCCCTCTCCTGTATCGCGGGCATAACGTTCTTGACCATCATCTCGGGGCCCTTTTTCACGGCGTACTTGGCGGCCGAACTGGTGGCTTCGCGCGCTGCCGGACCCAGCACCTCCATCGCCGCTTCGCGGACGGCGCTAGTCAGCTCGTCGACGACGGACCCGCCGTTTCCGCCCCCACCGTTGCCATTGCCGCCGTTGTCTTCCGTCGTCTCGTCCGCGTTGTCGTCTGCCTGAGACCTGGGATCCTCTTCAGCCATCTATCTCGGTCCTCCTGCCTTGAATGGTGGTCTTGCTTGACTGTCCTGCGTACCCGGCCGCCGGACGCGGCAAACTCCGTCCCCTCGCGCGCGAGCGCGGGAAAAGAGCGACGTGAGGGAGCTGACAGAGCGACGTGAGGGAGCGACATGCCGCGGGGCGCCTAAGCGCCGGGGCCATTGCAAGAGCTCGTGCGCGCTTGGGCGTTTCCATCAGCGGGTAGAGACTGGCGCAGCGCATGGCCACTGCTCCCAATGAACCCTCACCCCCGCGGACGCTGACGGACGCCGTCAAGGCCCGACAGGCTCGCCGTGGCGGCGGCCGCGCCGCTGCCGCGCGCCCTCGGGCAAGAACCTCCGCCGGTGAGCAGCCCCGGCGCGGCGCCTCGAAGGGAAGAGAAACCGCGGGCTCGCGGCTCCGACCAGGCGCCTCAACGCCCCGACCAGGCGCCTCAACGCCCGACCAGGCGCCTCAACGGACAGAGCCGCCGCCCGACAGCGGGGAGGTGCAGATCAGTCGTGGTTCTCGCGCCTCTTTACACCGCTGAAGCGGCTCGGACAGAAGCTTCTAGACGCGTTCGACGCGCTCGTCAGCGACCGCGGGGGCGCCCTGCGGAAGATCGGGGCGATGGTAGCGGGGGCCATGCTCGCCAAACGGCTGCCTGGCCCGCTCCGGTGGCTGTCGGGATTGCTCACCTCCGCGCTGATGGGGGAGCGCGGCTTCGGGTTCTGGTGGCTCGTCGCGACGCTTGGCGTGGCTTTGCTCGTGGGCGCGCTTGTCGCGCTCCTAATTTCGCCAGTGGCCGCGCTCATAGCTTTGCTCATAGTCGGCATTTGGATGCTGTTCCGGCGAGGCGGCAGCAAAAATGACGACGAGGATCACTCGGAGGCCTCCGGTCGTGATGGCCACGCCGGACGCGAAGGTGGTTTGGCATCGTCTCCCGCGTAGGGGTTCGCCAAAGGACCTAGCCCCCGCCCCCGGCTGGGGGGACGGTCGGCAGCATCGTTTATCGCCAAACCGCGGGGGTAGGTTCCTCGCGAACGGAAGCCAGGCCCATGCGGGTGGCGACGGAAGCCATACCCCTTCCGGGTGGGTAGACAAGGAGAAGGAGGATCGATGGCGGATCAGAAATCACGCGGCGGGCGAGGCATACGCAGGCGCGCCGGAGCGGCGGGTGAGCAAACTCGTCGCAGCGCTGGCAAGGCAGTGGATGAAGCGGGCTCGACGGTGAGCGGCACCGCCAAGGGCGCTGCCGACGCGCCCGGCGAGGCGGCGGACGAGGTGCAGGGCGGCCGGGGTCGGGAATCGAACAGCGACCGGCAGGAACCAACCACGGTGCGCGAGGAGCTCGGCTCGATCGTCCGCGAAACCGCGATGGAAGTGCTGAGACCAATTATGGTCAGCGCAACACGCAGTGCGGCGAAGTACGCCGTGAAAAAGGCTCCCGAGGTCGCGCTGGAAAGCTTGCTGCCGAAGCTCAAAGAGCTGGGATCGAACATCGAAGAGGCCGGGGGCGCCGGCGCATTCGCCCGGGGAACCCTTTCCTCGGCGTCGGAAGGCAGCGGGCTGTCGAAGCTCAAGCAGCTGGGCAGAGGGGACGGCGCCGACCAGAAAGGCTCAGAGCGGGTTCCGGTGCAGGAGTCGGTTGATGTGGCAGTTCCACTGGAGCGGACCTACGAACGGTTCATCCAGCTCGATGACTTCGCCGAGCTGCTCTCCGGCGGCGAGGTGGTCGAGGAGCAGGAGAACGAGCGGATCATGTGGACGAGCGGCGACGAAAGCGCCACGGCTGTCGTCACATTCCACCGGCTCGACGACCGTCTGACGCGGGTCATGGTTTCCTACGACGAGCAGCCCCAGAACATCGCATCCAAGGCGCTCTTCGCGCTGCAGTCGCGCAAGCGCCCCCTGCGCTCCGACCTCGCCCGGTTCAAGGCGCAGGCCGAGATGGATGAACTCGAACGCGAGGACGAAGACGGAGGCTCGACGCGTTCCAGCGATGAAGGCGAGGCCCCGCGTCGGCGTAGGAGGTCCTCACGCGCACAGGAGTCCGAAGAGGACGATTACGGCGAAGACGAGCTCAATGAGGGCGAGGTGGAAGACGAGCCCGAAGCCGAGGGCGACGAGGAACCCGAAGCCGAGGAGATACCTGAGGCCGAGGTCGAAGACGAGGGTGAGTTCGAGGACGAGCCCGAGGAAGAGCCCGCGCCGAAGCCCAAGCGGCGAGCGGCTCCGAAGCGGGCGCCACGCCGGCGTGCGCCGGCTCGGCCAAGTAAGTCACCTCGTGCCCGTGCGAAAAGCACCTGACGCGGCGTTCAGTGGCGAACTGCATATGCCGATTTGACGGCTCAGAAAGCTACGGCCCGAGAACTGCCCGGTTCGCCAGGAACGTCCTCGGTGAGATCCCCCCGCCCGGCTGGGCGCGCCCGCCTCAGGAGTCGCTCAGCACGAACCTGACGATGCGATCGAGCATCTGCTTGCTCGGGTACCGGCACTCCTCGACCTTCTGGAAGAGCAGGGCGAGGTATTCGTCGACGTGCTCGCGGTCCAGCACGCTCTCGATCCGGTCCATCAACTCACCGCTGGGGTACTTGTCCTGGTTGATCTTGTCGAACAGAACCTGCATGTAGCGCTCGTGTGCTTGCGTGATCGGCATTGCTCCTCCTTAGAGCAGGGTTCCCAACGGTCCGAGATCCAGATTCAGGTCTCGATCGTCTAGACCGAACTGTTCCTTGAGTTCGTCCATTCGCTGCGCGAGGGCCATAAACGTCTCGCCCATACGCTCGATCTCCTCTTCGCTCAGAGTGCCGAGTTCGAGGCGGTGGAGCGCCTGACGCTCCATCAGCTGCCGGAGCAGCTCCACGATCGTTAGCACCAGCTGGGCAAGGCCTTTCTCGACGCCTTCCGGGTCCGCGTTGATTCGCCGCGACAGCGCGTCTTCCAGCGGTCGCCGCTCTGGGAACGCGCTGTTGTCGGGCGGCTCGACGAGTACCTTGTCGAAACTCATCTCCCGCCTCCGTCCACGAACGAGTATGGCCCCCACGGCCCGGTACAGCTGATGGAGAGGCCGGGGTTTCGCGCCTGCAGAGCCCTCACCTCCGCGGCGAAGGGCTCGACCGCCGCCCGCGGGACCAGATAGCTCTCGCTGATGGTCGTGTTTCCGGCTTGGACGGACCGGCGCGCTGTCGCTCTCGCGAGCGGTCTGAGTGGAGCGAGCACCCGGTCCGCGGCGTCTTCCTCCCGCTGTCGGGCGGCGAGCCTCTCCCGCATGTAGTCGCTCCCACCCGCTAGGACTCCCGGCTTCGAAGAAGCCAGGCCCACCCGAACGGCCAGCTCCACGCAGCCCCGCACCCGCGAGAGGAGCAGCCGGAAGCGCGCGCCGTTCTCGTCGAGGACGGCGCGCAGCGCATCAGGATCGCTCAAAACGGAGCCGAAGCGCAACGGCAGCACTGCGACTTGATCCATGAGGTGATCCACCACGCGCTCATGCGCCCACAGCAGCTCCGGATCGGAGGAGACTTCCAGCTCGTCGTGCGTGGAGAAGACGCCGCCAATTCCCCCATGTTCGATCGCCTGGAGCGGCCCATCGTGCAGGCCGCCTGGCCCGTCGTGGAGCTCGATGGCGTCGGTGATCGCGTATACGTAGATCACCGCGGCAGGGGCACCCCTTGGCGTTCCGCAGCGGCGACCGAGGAGACGAGGGCGCGGAGCCCCACGTAAACGAGGTCAACGTCCGCAACTGCGAGCGTGATGTCGCCGGCGAGCACGACTCCGCCATCGAGCAGGCGGTCGAGAAGGTCGATCAGGGCGATGTCTTTTTGCCGCGTCGCCGAGGGGGGAGGTGAGCCGCGGTGGGGATGAGGGCTCTCCGACCGAGGCGAGATGCGGCGGGCATGGGGGCTCATGGCGCCACCATGGCCGACGGCGAGACGAAGTTGTATGGAGGCCACGGGCCTGTCAACTCGAGCTGAAAGCCGCTCGCGCTCCACCGCTCCCGCAACGAATCTGCCACCTGCGCAAGCTCCTGCTCGTGCTCGCGACTGACCAGGTAAGCGCCGTTGAGCAGCATCTGCTCGTTGCGGCCATGCAGCTCGGGGCGCTGGAGCGGATTGGCGCGCGCCTTGTCGGCGACGGCTTCGAGCTGGGCATGGATCTCCTGTACGACGGAGTCGCCGAACTCCTGCAGTTGCTCAGAAGCCTTGCGCGCGCGCCCGAGCCGAGACATGTAGGCGGCGCCCGCCGAGCGTCCTCGACCGGCCTCGGTCGCATCGCCCTCGACGCCTTCCGCGTCGGTTACCTCGGCGAGGGTCGCGGCCAAGCGGTCCTGGTCGACGAATACTTTGGCCCCCCATTCCCTGCGTCCTTCGAGCTCAGACAACTCGTCGAGTAGCAGCCGCTGTTGCTCGGCGAGCATGCGGCGCACGCCCTCCTGGTCTCGGTAGAGCGTGCACAGGCGCAGCGGCAGGATCGTCGCCCTCTCGAGGGTCTGGTCGAGCACGCGCTCGTGGGCTCGCGCGACTCGCTCCACCCACTCGATGTCGTTGAGGTGCTCACGCAGGCGGTCATCGCTGTATTCGCTGAGGGGGACTGCGCTGACCAAGGCGACGAGCTCCCCTTCTTGAACGAGCTCCACTTCGCGCTCCCGCTCGACTCCGGGAGCTCCGAGCGGGGCGGCATTGGGGTCGGCGACTATGCAGTAGGCCCACCACGCCTCACGGCGAGGCGGCTCGGGGCCCTCGCCGTCGGTGCGCGCGGCGCGTGCGGCGGGCTCGGGGCCCTCGCCGTCGGTGCGCGCGGCGCGTGCGGGGGGCTCGGGGCCCTCACGCTCGTCGTGCGCAGGGGGTGTGGGCGGCTCGGGTTCATGGCGCTCTGGCCGCGCCGGCCTGCGCTCATTTCGGTGACTCGGTGGTTCGCCAGGCTCGCTTCGGGCGCGGTATCGGAAGCTTTCAGACGCGGCGGCCGCCCGCAGCAGTTCCTCCACCATGGCGTCCTCGATCACCGCCTTGGCGCGGGCGCGCGCGAGTGCTCGCGCCTCGGAGAGAACCTCCGGAATCTCCGCTTGAGCCAGTTGTGCGAGCGCGGCGCGCAGCGCCTCGGGGAGTTCGGGTCGCTCAGACACGTGACTACTGCTTCTCCCGCCTCCGCTTGGCAGGCGCACTCTCGCCCGCGTCGGCGCCGTCGTCCTCTCCGGCTGCAAGGCCGACCTTCTCCTCCAGGCGCTCGAGCCGGTCCCGCAGGCTTTGGTTCTCCTCTTCAAGTTGCTTCGCCTCTGAGCTGAGCGAGGAGTCGGTCTCCCACCAATTGATCCCCATCTCGCGGGCCCGGTCGACGGAGGCGATCAGCAGCCGCAGCTTGATCGTCAGAAGCTCGATATCAAGCAGGTTGATCTGGATGTCACCCGCGATCACGATGCCCTTGTCGAGCACGCGCTCGAGGATGTCCGCGAGGCTGCTCGGACCGGTGTGCGCGGGAGGGGCAGCGGCCTGCTGGAAGGGGCTCGGCTGGAGTCCCCCACGCGGCACAAGATCTCGCTCCACCACTACTCCTCCTCGGTCTGGCTACGAACATAGCGGCGACGGCGCTCGTAGGAGATGAGCTCTCCGTCGTCGTCAACGGTGACGACATAGCAACCGAGCACGTCTGTGGCATGCGGTATCCGGTGAAGCTCTACCACTTCGAGCATCACCTTCCACCCGTCGTCATCGCGGCGTAGCCCGAGCACATTTTCCGGCTGGCGACCTGTCAGCTCCGCGAGCGTGCGCGCCGCTGCACGGACAAGCTCAACCGGTCTCGGTCTCCCGTCCTGCTTTCCCATGTTGCGGTCGTCAGCCAACGTAGCCTCCTCGCTCGAGCTGCAGTTGTCGACCTACCTCCAGACGCTCCAAGAGCTCGTCCACACGGCGGCCGAACTCTTCCTCCCCGACCTCCCCTGAGTTCTTCTCCTCCTCGAGTTCGGTCAAGTCGCGCATGATGCGATTTTCGTCATAGAACTCGGCCTCCGCCTGTTCCTGCACGCGTGCGCCGATCCAAGCAACCCCGCGCACGGGGGCCAGTGGAAGCGTCAGGATTCCGGTGATCAAGCCCATCTCGCTAGCTCGCCGGGCCCGGGGCCGGCGCAGCTGGGGCTCCCAGCTGGTTGTCAACGAAGGAGTGCGCCGGCAGCGGCCCGATCAGCTTGAACTCCATCAGCTCGACCCGTTCGGAGGCGAGCCGCTCGACGGTTGCGTCGAAGCGATCCCGCGCCTCTTGGGCGACCAGAAACGAGGCGTTCAGCACCATCGCGGGCTGCTGCAGAGCACCGACCTCGACCGCTACCGCGAGCGGCTGAAGCTCCGAGAGCAACTGCTGCACGTCGGCATCGCGCCGAGCCTGCATGGCCAGCGTGATGCGTTCGCCGAGGCCAACGCGCTCGAAGTGCGAAGCCGCCTCGGGCAGCCCGCGGACCCGTTCGGCCGAGCGCTTGAGCGCGGGGTCCTGAGCGAGGATCGAACGCAACACACGTTCCTCCCGGTAGATCACCTTGAGTCGGAACTCACCCTTGCCGGCCAGCTGGTCTAAGTGGGACTTCATCTCCTCCCCGCGCCGGGCCAAGAGCTCGTCCTTAAGCGTCTCGGCGTCGGGCACCACGGTTCCGAAGCGCAATGGGAGGACCGGTCCGTGCTCGAAGGCGCGCTGCAGGACCTCGGTATGGGCTCTCACCGCCTCTCGTCGCAAGCGGACCTGTTCGCCGTCGACCGCGCTCACGAGCGCCGCCACGCCCCCGTGCACGACGAGCTCTACGGCGGGCGCGTGCTCCCCCGCCGCGAGCGCGTCACTCGAGCCGAGATCGTCCGCCCGCATCAACGCATACAGGTACAGCGCCATGCCGTCCGCAGCGGCTCAGCGGCCTCGCGGCCTGGAGCCCGACGAGGCGCGTCGGGGGCGGGCCTCAGCGTCGCCGGAGGTGCGGCGCGGGCGGGCCTCAGCGTCGCCGGAGGTGCGGCGCGGGCGTGACTCAGCGTCGGCCGAGCTGCGGCGCGGCCGCGACTCAGCGTCGCCGGAGCTGCGCCGGCTCGACGAGCTCCTCTCCTCCTCGTCGTCCTCGTCGTCGCCGCCACCGAACAGCGCGTCCTTGGCGCCCTCGAGCATCCCCTTGGTCTTCCCACTGGCGCCTCCCTCGCTCATGCTGCTGACCATCTCGGGGAGGGTCTGCTGGCTGCCGACCTGCGTCAGGTCCAGCCGGTTAACCGCTTCGGCGAAGTGCAGATAGGTGTCCACGCTCGCGATGACAATGCGCGCGTCGATCGTCAACAACTCAATCCCGACCAGTGCAACGCGGACGAACACATCGATAACGATCCCCTTGTCGAGGATCACGTCGAGCACGTCAGCGAGACCGCTGGGGCTGGAGTGCCTCTGAACGACACTCATCGGTTGGGGTTGTTGTGCAACCGCCATTTACTCCTCCTTGCTTCGGTTTCGTGACTCTTCGTCATGCCGCCTCACGACGTCCCTCGCTTTGAGCGCATGAAGTTAGCGACCCCTCAAACGCGTCCACTCGTTGTAGACGGACGCAAGGAATCGCCCGCGGCGCGGGCGCCCGCAAGTCCGCCTTTGGCACCGTAATGGTCTACAGCTCCGCATGGCGTGAGTGGATCGGGGGAGGACAAAGGATCGCGAAGGATCTTCAAGACAGGCTCGCGGCCCTGCGCGGCCGGTCGTTTGTGTTCGGCTACCCCCTAGATGGCGCCGGAAACGTTGAGGTGAGATGAACCGTGGGCGTTCTTAGTCTGCAAGAAGATTTGCCTGCAGAAGATTGCCGCCGGCCCCTCAGACGCCGGTCTTGTGGAGCTCGCGGTAGAGCTCGCGCGCGAGCTTCCCCGGCATCCCGGGGACCGCCGCGAGCTCCTCGCGCGAGGCCACCAGCACCGCATCCGGAGAGCCGAAGTGCGACAGCAACGCACGCTTGCGAACGGGACCGATCCCAGGAAGCCCGTCGAGGATCGAGGCGGTCATCGCGCGGTCGCGCCGTTGGCGATGGTGGGTGATCGCGAACCGATGCGCTTCGTCGCGGATACGCTGCAGCAGCTGCAACTCGGTGGTGTCGTGAGGAAGCCTCAGCGGCCTCGGCCGGTCGGGGATATAGACCTCCTCGATCCGCTTGGCGAGCGAGACGATCGTCACGCCGCGCTCGCGAAAGCCTTGGAGCGCGCGTAGGCCCGCCGAGAGCTGACCCTTGCCGCCGTCAATCACGATCAGGTTGGGCAGCGCGGCAAAGCTCGGGTCGTGGTCCTTGTCGTGGGGCGAGATGTCGTGCTGGCGCTCAAAGCGCGCCAGCCGCCGCGACAACACCTCTTCCATGGCGGCGAAATCGTCCGGCCGACCGACCGTGCCGGCGCCGTTCTCGCCCCTGCCGGTGAAGATCTTGAAGCGCCGGTAATCCGAGCGCTTGGGCGCGCCACCCTCGAAGACCACCATCGAAGCGACGGTATTCGTCCCCATCAGCGTGGAGATGTCGAAGCACTCGATCCGCATCGGGATCGTCTCCAGCCCCAGAGCGCGCTGGAGGCCGTCGAGCGCTTCCACGCGCTGCTGACGCCGGCGCTCTGAGCGCAATCGCTCTTGGTCGAGCGCGAGCCGCGCGTTCCGGGACGCCAGCTCCAGGATGCGACGCTTGTCGCCGCGCTCCGGCGCGCGGATCTCGACCGCGCCGCCGCGCCGCTCGGACAGCGCTCGCGCGAGCGCATCCGTGTCCACCAGCTCCTCCTGCACCGCGAGCAACGGCGGGATCGACATCGCGCTCGCGTAGTACTGCAGGATGAACGCTTCGGCGACCTCGCCCACACCGCCGCCGGCGGCGTTGTCGAGGTAGAAGCTCTGGCGGTCGGACAGCACGCCGTCACGCACCTGGAAGACCTGCGCGTTGGCCTCGCCGTGCTCCACCGCCACCGCCACCGCGTCCAGCGTGCCGGTGGTCTCGTTCGCTACCCGCTGGCGCTCCAGCAGGGAGCGCACCGCCCGCAGCCGGTTGCGCTCCCGGGCCGCGTCCTCGAAGCGCTGCTCGTCGGCGGCGGCGCGCATCTCCCGTTCCAGCTTGCGCTCGATCTCCCGGTAATGGCCGGCGAGAAACGCCACCACGCCGTCGATCCCCTGGCGGTAGTGCTCACGGCTGACATAACCGACGCAGGGCGCCTCGCAGCGCTTGATGTAGTAGTCGAGGCAGGGGGAACCGCTGCGCCGCCCCGGCTCGGGGCCATCGCAGGTGCGGAACATGAATACCTTGCCCAGCACCTCGAGCGTGGCGCGGACGCGCTTGGCGTTGCTGTACGGGCCGAAGTAGGCACGGTCGCGGCGGTGGCGCTCGCGCGTGAAGTAGACCCGCGGGAAATCCTCGTCGAGCGAGATCGCGATGTACGGGTAGGACTTGTCGTCCCGCAGGCGGATGTTGAAGCGCGGCTTGTACTGCTTGATGAAGTTCTGCTCGGCTAGCAGCGCCTCGGACTCGGTGTGCACGACCAGCGCCTCCACGCGGTCGATCGCATCGACCAGGTCCCGTCCGCCGCGCGTGCTGGGGTTGGAGAAGTGGGAGGCGACGCGCTTGCGGATCGACTTCGCCTTGCCCACGTACAGCACCCTGCCGCGCGCGTCGCGGAACAGGTACACGCCCGGTTCGTCAGGCAGCTCACGGCGCCTGTCGGCGGCAACTATCGACACGGTTCGAGGATAGGCGCGGCTGGTGACCGGCTCTCAGCGAACCGGTCACCAATCCAAGACCCGATCAAGCCAGATCGAAGCGATCCAGGCTCATCACCTTGTCCCAAGCGGCGACGAAGTCACGCACGAAAGCGTCCTGACCGTCGTCGCACGCATAGACCTCCGCGATCGCCCGCAGCTCGGAGCTCGAGCCGAAGACCAGATCGACGGCCGTGGCGGTCCACTTGCGCTCGCCGCTGGCGCGGTCGCGGCCCTCATACACCTGCGTGGATGAGCCATTCCCAGACGAGCCGGACGACTGCCATTCGGTCCCCAAGTCGAGCAGGTTGACGAAGAAGTCGTTGGTCAGTGTCTCGGGCCGCTCCGTGAGCACACCGAGGCGCGATTGCTTGTAGTTGGCGTTGAGCGCGCGCATGCCGCCGACGAGCACCGCCATCTCCGGAGCGGTCAACGCGAGCAGGTTGGCCCGCTCGACCAGCAGCGTCTCGGGCGACAGGGCCTGCGAGGGCTGGACGTAGTTGCGGAAGCCGTCGAACGTCGGCTCCAGCGCGGCGAACGAATCCACGTCGGTCTGCTCTTGTGAGGCGTCGGTGCGCCCCGGCGCGAAGGGGACCGTCACATCGTGGCCGGCCTTCTTCGCCGCCTCCTCGACGGCAGCGCACCCGCCGAGCACGATCAGGTCGGCGAGCGAGACCTTCTTGCCGTCGGACCGCGAGCCGTTCCATTTTTGTTGAACCCCGTCCAATACCTCCAGCACCTTCGCCAGCTCGCGCGGGTTATTGACCTCCCAGTCCTTTTGCGGCGCAAGGCGGACCCGGGCGCCGTTGGCCCCACCGCGCTTGTCGGTGCCCCGGAAGCTGGCGGCCGCCGCCCAAGCGGTGCGGACCAATTCGGGGATGGTGAGTCCCGAGGCGAGGATCTCGGCCTTGAGCGCAGCCACGTCCTCTTGCTCGATCAAGGCATGATCGACCGCGGGGATTGGGTCCTGCCAGAGCTGCGTCTCTGGGACCCAGGGGCCGAGGTAGCGCGCCACCGGTCCCATGTCGCGGTGCAGCAGCTTGTACCAGGCCTTGGCGAACGCGTCGGCGAGCTCGTCGGGGTGCTCGTAGAAGCGCTTCGCGATCGGCCCGTAGATCGGGTCGACCTTGAGCGCGATGTCCGTGGTGAGCATCATCGGGGCGTGCCGCTTCGAGGGGTCGTGCGCGTCGGGGACAGTGCCCTCGGCGTCGGCATCCTTGGGCTTCCACTGGTGCGCGCCCGCGGGGCTCTTCGTCAGCTCCCAGTCGTATTCGAAGAGGTTCTCGAGGAAGCCGTTGTCCCACTTGATCGGCTCCTTCGTCCAGGCCCCCTCGAGTCCGCTGGTGAGCGCGTCGGCACCGACGCCGCTGCCATAGCTGTTCTTCCAGCCGAGGCCCTGCTGCTCGATCGGGGCGGCCTCCGGCTCCGGGCCGATGTGCTGCGGGTCAACCGCGCCATGGGTCTTGCCGAAAGTGTGGCCGCCGACGATCAGGGCGAGCGTCTCCTCATCGTTCATCGCCATACGGGCGAAGGTCTCGCGGATGTCCTTGGCGGCCGCTACCGGATCGGGATTGCCGTTGGGCCCTTCAGGGTTCACGTAGATGAGACCCATCTGCACCGCTGCGAAAGGCTTGCCCAGCTCCCTGTCGCCGCTGTAGCGCTCATCGCCAAGCCACGTGTCCTCGGATCCCCAGAAGATCTCCTCCGCCTCGAAGATGTCCTCGCGCCCGAAACCGAAGCCAAATGTCTTGAACCCCATCGACTCATACGCGCAGTTGCCGGCGAAGATGATCAGATCGGCCCAGGAGAGCGTGCGGCCGTATTTCTGCTTGATCGGCCAGAGCAGCCGGCGCGCCTTGTCGAGGCTCGCGTTGTCGGGCCAGCTGTTGAGGGGGGCGAAGCGCTGAGCACCGGTGCCTCCGCCACCACGGCCGTCGGCGATGCGGTAGGTGCCCGCCGCGTGCCACGACATGCGGATGAAGAGCGGCCCGTAATGGCCGTAATCGGCCGGCCACCAATCCTGGGAGCTTGTCATCGCCTCGAAGATGTCTCGCTTCAACGCCTCGAGGTCGAGCTTCTCGAACTCCTCCGTGTAGTCGAAGCCCTCGCCGAGCGGGGTCGGCTGCGGGGAGTTGTGGTGAAGGACATGGAGGTCCGGCTGATTCGGCCACCAATCCCGGTTTGTCCTGGGGCGGGTCGGCTCCGGCGTCGGAGACGGGATCGCAGGATTCTCGGTTTCGCTGAAGGTGTCCGACATGTCGCTCCTCCTACTCGCTCGCTGTTCTGCGTTGATGTTCGTTTGTTTCTGCTTTGGCGGCCACGCACTCGGGACACCGGCCCCAGTAGATGACCTCCGCCTCGTTGATCTCGTAGCCGGCGTCATCGACCGCCGTCAAGCACGGTGCTTCGCCAACCGCGCAATCGACGTCGACCATGCGGCCGCAGGCGCGGCAGATCAGATGGTGGTGGTTATCGCCCACCCGGCTCTCGTAGCGCGCGGGCGACCCGGCAGGCTGGATCCGGCGGATGATCCCCCTCTTGGTCAGCACGCCCAGCGCGTCGTAAACCGCTTGAAGCGAGACCGCCCCGATTCCCGCCCGGACGGCCGCCTCGACGTCGGCCGCGGTGCCGTGTGGCCGCTCCGCCACCGCCCGCAGCACGGCCAGCCGCTGGGCCGTGACCTGCACCCCGCGCGCGCGAAGCAAGGCGGCGTTGTCGACCGAGGCCTCCATGCAAGACGGAGACTAGCGTTGATTCTGGAAGAGATCCAGTATTGGATGCCCTCGGGCGGCGGATTTTGTCCGCACGTCGTGTCGGAGCGCCCGGCACCCCGTCGGAGCGCCCAAATCGCCGCGGGACCCCCCGATTTGGGCTAAAAGAGAGCGGTCAGTGGTAGCGGCGCGCCGACCACACGACCGCGAAGGCAGCGTAAGCCGCGGCGATCAGCAACAGCAGCCACACGACGCGCCCGGCGGTGGTCGTGAAGAGGCGCGAGGTGGCGGTCAACGTGAGCACGACCAGCCCGAGCGAGGCATACAAAACTGCGCGACGCCTGCCCCCCAAGTCGTACAGACCCATTCGGTGCTGGCGGTAGGAGACGTAGCCGAACCACGCGATCACCGCGAGGAACAGGAGCGAGACCGCTTGAAGCGCAAACGACGCCCCGCTTCCGCCTCCCGGCACCAGCACGACCAGCGCGGCGATCGCCAGCACAATCGCGATGTTGCGTGCAGCCAGGAGCACCGCGTCTCAGATTACCCGCCCCGCGCGCGCATGTACTCAGCCCAGCCGCCGGTGTAGTTGCGCAAGCCCGCGTCCTCGATCGCGACTGTGCGGGTGCCGACCGCGTCCAGGAGCGCGCGGTCGTGCGATACCAGCAGGATCGCGCCTGGGAACGACCGCAGCGCCTCCTCCAGCGCCTCGCGGCTGGCCAGGTCGAGATGGTTGGTGGGCTCGTCGAGCACGAGCACGTTCGCGCCCGAGCTCACGAGGATCGCCAGTGCCAGGCGGCGGCGCTCGCCGCCCGAGAGCCCGGAGAGCGGCTTCTCGGCCTCCTCGCCGGAGAACAGAAATCTGCCCAGTAGCGCCCGCGCCTTGCCGGGGGTGAGCCCGCTCGCACGCTGGGCGGCTTCGAGCACGGTGCGCGCATCGCCCGCGGACAACTCGTCATGCTGCGAGAGAAAACCGATCGCGACGTTATGGCCGGTCCGGAGCTTGCCTTCAATGAGCGGGCCGCCGTTGCTCCCCGCGTCTCCCGCGAATGCCCGCCGTCCGGCGAGCGCCTCGATCAGTGTGGTCTTGCCGGCACCGTTCGGCCCAACGAGCGAAACGTGCTCGCCCCGCTCGAGCCACAGCTCGGCCTCGTCGATCAGCACGCGCCCGTCAACCTCGATCCGGCCGTCGAGCAGCTCGAACACCACCCGGCCGCTGCGTTTCGGCTGGGCGAACTGGAACTGCAGCTCGCGATTCTTCGCACTGGTGACCTTCGCCGGGCGAGCAAGCTTTTCCAGCTTGCGCGCCCGGGACTTGGCCTGGCGCGCGCGAGTCCCCGCGCGAAAGCGGCTGACGAATCGCTCCAGGCGCTCCACCTCCGCCTGTTCGCGGTCGCCGGCGCGTCCGAGCGCCACGTTCGCGCACGGCCTTCTCCCGGCGCCATGCGTGCCACGAGCCGGGAAAGAACTTCCCCCGTCCGCCCTCAAGTTCCAGCACAGACGTGGCGACGGCCTCCAGGAACCAGCGGTCGTGGGCCACCAGCACCACTGCGGCATCGAGCGTGAGCAGCGTCTGCTCGAGCCACTCGAGCGCGTCCACGTCGAGGTGATTGGTGGGCTCATCGAGCGCCAGCAGGTCGGGATCGCCCGCGAGCGCACGGGCGAGCGACGCTCGCGTCTGCTCGCCCCCGGAGAACGTGCTGAGCTGCCGGTCCAGGTCCACCTCAGGGCCGAAGCCCAGACCCGGCAGCGCACCCAGGGCGCGTTCCCGCCAGCCGTATCCGCCTGCGTGCTCGAGTCGCGCCTGCGCGTCCGCGTAGCGCTGCAAAGTCGCACGATCATGCTCGCCCGCGGCCATCCGCTGCTCCAGCCCGGAGAGCTCCCCCTCGATCTCCACCAGCTCGCTCGCACCGGAGAGCACGTACTCCCGCAGCGATGTCTTCGCGCTCGACTCCGGTGGCCGCTGATCGGCCAGCGCGACGCGGACGTCTTTACCCAGCACGAGCTCGCCACCGTCGAGCGAGAGCTCGCCGGCCAGCATGCGCAGCAGCGTCGTCTTGCCGGCTCCGTTCGGCGCGGCAAGCGCCATCCTGTCGGCGCGCTCCAGCTTGAATGAGATGCCACGCAGCAGGGGGCGTCCCGCCATTTCCTTGATGAGGTTGGATGCGATCACGACCGCCACGATGAGCGATGGTAGGCGCGCGCCTAGGATGGAGCCGATGCGTCGCGCAAGCTCGCCCCCCGTGCCGCCGTTCGACCCGCCGCCGGCTCGCACGCTCCCAGTCCCTTCAGTCGGGGAGCTGTTCCTGCGAGACACGGGGGGCGATGGACCCCCCGTGATGCTCCTGCACGGCTGGACCGTGACCGCGGACCTCAACTGGTGGGGCACGTACCGAGACCTCCAACAGGCCGGATACAGGGTGCTGGCGATCGATCACCGCGGCCACGGGCGAGGGTTGCGCGCCTATGAGCCTTTCAGCCTCGTCGCGTGCGCGAACGACGCTGCGGCTGCGCTCGAGACCCTCGGTGCCGCGCCCGCCGCCGTCGTCGGCTACTCGATGGGAGGCGCGATCGCACAACTGCTCGCCAGGGACCATCCCTCGGTGGTCTCGGGGCTCGTCCTAAGCGGGACGGCCCAGCACTGGCGGGACCGGCGGCTTAGACATTACTGGCGGACCATGGGACCGTTGAGCCTGACGTTGGCGATCGCGCCCCGGGCCAGCTGGCGCTGGGGCCTGCGCTACGCGGGCTTGCGGGAGTCACGGTGGACTTCCTGGGTGCTTGCCGAGCTGATGCGACACTCCGCCAGGGACATCGCGGAGGCGGGCCGAGAGCTGGGACGCTTTGACTCCCGTTCGTGGCTGCCGGGAGTCAAGGTGCCCGCTGCGGTCGTCCTCACCAGCCGAGATCATGTCGTCCCTCCGAGCAAGCAGCGAGAGCTCGCGACGGCGCTGGGCGCGCGCGTGTTTGAGGCGCCGATCGACCACATCGAGATCACCACGAAGGCGCAGCTCTACAACCCGGCGCTGCTCGAGGCAGTCGCCGCGGTGCGGGAGGGGGGTGGCGACGGGTCTCGGCAGAGCACCGAGGCCGCGGCGGTTGGTGGGTCTCAGCAACCCACCGAGGCGGCGGCGGGCGGCGGGTCTCAGCAACCCACCGAGGCCATTGAGGCAGCCAGCTGACCGGAGGCAGACGGAGCGGCTCGACGGGTTCTGCCGCGGATGCCGTGAGGTACGCTTAGGCATCTGATGCGCAGAGCGAGAGTGATCGCCGCAGCGAGCGCCTCGGTGGCCGCCATGCTGATCGCCGCGCCGACCGCACTCGCGGATGCCGGTCAGGGGTGGTTCGGCGAGACCAGCGATCCGATCATCACGACCGTGATGTTCCTGACGATCGCGTTCTTCGCCGTGCTCGTGACCGTCCTGACGATCATCCAGTCACGCCTCGACAAGCGCAAGCACGCCCGCATGGACGCAAAGAAGCGCCGCGCCTCCAACGCCGACTGGCGCGGCGGCTGGTAGCGGCAATCGTGGGAGAAACCGCGGCCTAGTGGGTAGCCGCCCAGCATGACTACCCTCACCGACCCAGACGTCCGCGAGCTGCTCGAGCAGCCCAATTACGCCGTCGTCTCGACGCAGGACACCGCGGGCTCTATTCACTCGACGATCATCTGGATCTCGCAGGAAGACGACAGCACGGTCGCGATCAACAGCTCGCTCGGCCGTCGGTGGCCCACCAACCTTGAGCGAAACCCTCACGTGACCCTGATCGTGTATGAGGCGAACAACCCCTACAACTTCGTCGAGATCCGCGGCCAGGCCCAGGGGACGACCGAGGACGCCGACGCGCACATCGATCGCCTCGCCAAGAAGTACATCGGCCAGGACGAATACCCCTACCGGCAACCGGGCGAGCAGCGGATCAAGTTCGTGGTCACCCCCGAGCGCGTGCGTCACGTCCGACAGTAGCGGCAGATCGGGCCGCCCGGCGCGGCGGTCGAGTCCTCACGACTCCCGTCGCAGCCTTCGACGCGCATTGCCGAGCAGGGGGCTCACGTGAAAGGGCGGACCCCCATCCTGGAGGAGGATCCCGGACTCGCCGAGGCGCTGAGGGGCCATAGGCTCGAAGCCGCGACGCGCGACTGCGTGGCGGAGACGATAAGGGTGTCCCGCGGCTCCTGGTCGCCGAGTGACAACCTGGATGGGTTCCACGCGGGAATCGGCCTGCTGGTGCTCAACGGCCTGCTGGTGCGTCGCGTTGGCGTGGCGGCGCGGTTCGGTGCCGAGTTGCTGGGCGAAGGTGATGTCCTGCGCCCCTGGCAGCGCGAGGATGTGGCCACCACGTTGCCGCGCAGCGGCGGCTGGCGCGCGCTCGCGCCCTGCCGCCTCGCGCTCCTCGATGCCCAGTTCGCGGTCCGCGCCGGCCGCTATCCAGAGGTGATCTCGGCGTTGTTTGCGCGCGTCCTGCGCCGCTCGCGCATGCTCGCGGTCAACATCGCAATCGTCCACCACCCGCGGGTGGACGTCCGCCTGCACATGCTCTTGTGGGAGCTCGCCGATCGCTGGGGCACCGTCCGTCCCGAAGGCGTGCGCGTGCCCCTGCGCCTCACGCATTCAGTGCTCGCCGACCTGGTCGCCGCGCAACGACAGACGGTCAGCAAGGCGCTGAGTGAGCTGGCCGCGCGCGGATCGGTGCTGTGGACGGGAGACGCGTGGTTGCTGGCCGGCGGACCACCCGCCGAGCTCGATGACGTGGGTTCGGTGCTCGTCGCCGCGGCGGTGTAGAGCTCCGTCGCCGCCCGGCCCAGTCGAGCGCCTTGAAGCCCCGCCGACCCCCACTCCCCCAACCTAAGCTTTTTACGTAAACGTAAGTTTGCTAGGCTGGGCGCGTGACCGCGACACGGCAGAGCCCGGCGGCGCGCCTGCGCCTTCACCTCCACGCCAACCCCGACCACTACAAGTGGGTGGCACTGTCGAATACGACCCTCGGGATCCTGATGGCCACGATCAACTCCTCGATCGTGATCATCGCGTTGCCCGCCATCTTCCGCGGCATCCACCTCAATCCCCTGGTCTCCTCCAACACCAGCTATCTGCTGTGGATGCTGCTCGGTTTCCTGGTCGTTGGCGCGGTGCTGGTGGTGAGCCTGGGGCGCGTGGGCGACATGTTCGGTCGCGTGCGCATGTACAACCTGGGCTTCGCCGTTTTTACCGTTGGGTGCGTGCTCCTGTCGGTGACGTGGCTGCAAGGCTCGGCCGGCGCGATGTGGATGATCGTGATGCGAATCGTCCAGGGCATCGGCGCCGCGTTCCTGTTCGCCAACTCCTCGGCGATCCTGACCGACGCGTTTCCCACCAACGAGCGAGGGCTGGCGCTTGGCATCAATATGGTCGCCGCGATCGCAGGCTCCTTCATCGGCCTCGTGCTCGGCGGGGTGCTCGCCCCGGTGGCCTGGCGGCTGGTGTTCCTGGTGTCGGTCCCGATCGGCATCTTCGGCACGGTGTGGGCCTACCTCATGCTCGAGGAGCGTGGAATCAAGTCGCCGTCGAAGATCGACTGGTGGGGCAACCTGACCTTCGCCATCGGTCTGATCGCCGTCCTGGTGGGCATCACCTACGGCATCCTTCCCTACGGCGGGCACACCATGGGCTGGACCAATCCCAAGGTCATCGCCGAGCTGGGGGGCGGGCTGCTGGTCCTAGGGCTGTTCGTGATCATCGAGCGGCGCGTGGCCGCGCCCATGTTCAAGCTGCCGCTGTTCCGGATCCGCGCCTTCAGCATGGGCGTCTTCGCCACGCTGCTCTCCGCGCTCGCGCGCGGCGGTCTGATGTTCATGCTGATCATCTGGCTCCAGGGGATCTGGCTGCCGGAGCACGGTTACAGCTATTCGACGACCCCCCTCTGGGCAGGTATCTACATGCTGCCCTTGTCGGTCGGCTTCTTGATCGCCGGACCCTTCGCCGGACGGCTCGCGGACCACTTCGGCGCGCGGCCGTTCACGACCGGGGGCATGATCATCGCTGCCGCCTCGTTCCTGCTCTTGATCTCGCTGCCCGTGACCTTCCCGTACTGGGCCTTCGCACTGGTGATCTTCCTCAATGGCTTCGCCATGGGACTGTTCGCGGCGCCAAACCAGACCGGCATCATGAACAGCCTCCCGCCCGATCAGCGCGGCGCCGGAGCCGGCATGGCCGCCACCTTCATGAACTCGGCGATGGTGCTATCGATCGGCATCTTCTTCACCCTGATCATCATCGGCCTGGCCTCCTCGCTGCCGGGTGCGCTTTACCACGGGCTGTCCGCGCATGGGGTGCCGTCCGCCTATGCCGGCAAGGTGTCCCATCTACCGCCGGTCGGCAGTCTGTTCGCGGCGTTCCTCGGCTACAACCCGATCGGCACGATGCTGCATCCCGTGCTCGGGCACATGTCGCACGCCAAGGCCACCTTCCTCACGGGCCACAGCTTCTTCCCGTCGCTGGTGGCGCACCCGTTCGCGTCAGGGATCCACGAGGCCTTCTACTTCGCCGCCGGCTGCTGCGTCGTGGCCGCCATCGCCTCCTGGCTGCGCGGTAAGAAGTACGTCCACTCGTCAGAGTCGGTCGCACCCGAGTCGGTCGCGCCCCCCGCCGCGACCGGCCCCGCCGCCACCGAGCAGGTGCGCGCCGCCTAGCGGCGACCGGGACAGCGGCGCTTCGTCATGCTGTGGGCATGACGTCCCCGGCTAGCGCCTGGTACCGCAGTCACACGTTCGACCACCGCCAGTTTTCGAGCGCCCGCGCCTTGGCCGAGCGAGGCGGGAAGACAGGCTCGATCTCGGCGTGCGTGCCCGCCCGCAATGAGGAGCGCACCATCGGCGACATCCTCGCGTGCCTGGCCGAGCTACGCGAAGCCGGGCTCGTCGATCAGGTCGCGGTGATCGACGGCTCGAGCGACCGCACCGCCGCGATCGCGCGCGAACAGGGCGCGGAGGTGTATCCCCAGGAGGAACTGGCGCCGGAGCTCGGGCCGGTCCTGGGCAAGGGCGACGCCCTATGGCGCGCGCTGTCGGTGTTGCGCGGGGAGATCGTATGCTTCCTCGACGCCGACTCCGACGGCTTCGGCCCGCATTTTGTGACCGGGCTCGTCGGGCCGCTGCTCCGCGACCAGCAGCTCTCCTTCGTCAAGGCCTTCTACCGACGCCCGTTTCGCCTCGGCGAGCTCACGATTCCAGACGAGGGTGGGCGCGTCACGGAACTGACCGCACGGCCTCTCCTGAACCTTTTCTATCCCGAGCTCGCGGGTTTCGAGCAGCCGCTCGCAGGGGAGGTCGCGGCTCGCCGCTCGCTGCTCGAGCAGCTTCCCTTCGTGACGGGATACGGCGTCGAGATCGCACTGCTGATCGATGCCCATGCGGCGGCCGGCCTCGACTCCCTCGCTCAGGTGAATCTCGATCTGCGGCAGAACGCCCACCAGCCGCTGCGTGAGCTCACCGCGATGTCATCAGCGGTACTGCGGGCGGTGGCCTCGCGGCTGGAACGCGAGGGCCGCCTGCAGGGGCCGCTGCCATCGGATCTGCTGTTGCCGCGAGCGGGAAGGCTCGATTCGGTCGCGGTCCCCGTGATCGAGCGGCCGCCGCTCGCCAGAGCACGCGCGGTGGCCTGAGTCAGCGTCAACGCCGGGCGCGGGAGCCGCGCGGCCGCCGGCGTATCGCCTCGAGGTCGTCCGGCGTGTCGACATCGGCCCCCACGTCCAGGCGACCGCACTCGATCGTCATCGCCCCCTGCAGCAGCTCCTGGCCGCCTCGATCGCCGCGCAGGCCGCCGAGCGCCCGCAGCTGTTCGGGACCGAGCACGACGGGATGCCCCGGCCGGCCGTCGTACGTCGCGCGCGCGCCCGAGGGGGCGTCCAGGAACCTCGCGATCAGCCGCGGTGTGATCAGCGGCTCGTCACCGAGCGTGACGATCACCCGCTCCGCATCCGCCAGTGCGCCGGCTCCGCAACGCAGCGAGGCGGACAGTCCCTCCCGCCAGTCGGGGCAGACGACCGGCTCCGCACGCATCAAGTCGACAGCGTCGAGGATCGGCTGGGCGTGGGCACCCAGCACCACAACCACCCGCTCGAGCGCGGGCACGGCGCACTGCGCCGCGATCGCATGCTCGAGCAGCGGACGGCCGTCGAGTTGGGCGAGGAGCTTGGGCGAGCTGCCGTAGCGGCTGCCGGCACCGGCGGCCAGGATCAGCCCACCGGTCTTCACCAAGACCGAGAGCGGCGGCCCAGTCGGTAGCCGACGAACACGCCGGCGAGCGCCAGCACGCCGCCCGCCGCGAGCTGCGCGCGCGGCTCCGCGAGGCGACTCGCGAGCACGCTCTTGGCGAGCTGACCCGCGTCCAGGGCGGCCGCGGACGGTGGGGGCGGCGGCCCGGGAGGTGGTGGGGGCGGCGGCTCAGGGGGAGGTGGCGGCGGCCCGGATGCGGACGGCGGCGGCCCAGAGGACGGCGGCGGTCCGGACGCGGACGGCTCGGGCTCGGGCGGCTCAGGAGCCGGCGACGGTGGCGCGGGCCCGGGCGACGCCGCTGGCGCCGGACCGCCCTCGCCGGGCCCGTCCTCCGAGGACAGCATGCGCGCGAGATTCTCGGCGAACTCGGACACGAGCGCCTGCGACACGTCCGCGATCACCCCTCTGCCCATCGACGCGGCGCGACCGCTCAACTTCAGGTCGGTATCCATGCTCGCGCGCGTACCGCCATTCTCCTCGCCGAGCTTGATCTGAACGGTGGCGTTCGCGCTGCCCTGACCGCGGCTCTCGCGCGCCTGCACACGCATCGCCGCCGTCATCGCCGTGTCGTCGCGGTCGGTGATCTCGGCGTGGCCGCGATAGGTCATCGACATCGGCCCGACCTTCACCCGGATCTGCACCTTGAACGCCTCATCCGATGTCTTCTCGGTGACCTCGGCCCCAGGCATGCACGGCGCGACCCGTTCAAAGTCCATCATCGTCTGCCACACGCTCGCCGGCGCGGCCTCGACCACAAAACTGTTCTCGAACTTCACGCGGCCACCTCGTGAATCCGGCCGCGAGCATGCGCGAGCCGACCGCCCTCATGCCCGTGGCTCGAGGCGATCACCTCCGCGAGCACCGACAACGCCGTCTCCCCCGGCGTCACGCCCCCGAGATCGAGTCCCAGCGGCGCCGCCAAACGCCCCAGCTCCTCCTCCCCGAGACCCGCGGACAAAAGGCGCTCGCGGCGGCGCTCCTGAGCTCGGCGAGATCCCATCGCGCCGACAAACCGGGCCGTCGAGCGCAACGCGATCTCAAGCGCCGCGTCGTCGAGCTTGGGGTCATGCGTCAAGACCACGATCGACGTGGCTGGATCGATGCCCCCAAGCGCAGCAAACGCCTCATCGGGCCACGCCGCGATCACCTGCTCCGCGTCGGGAAACCGCTCAGGCCGGGCGAAACGGGCCCGCGGATCCACCACATACGGACGCAAGCCCGCCGTGCGTGAGAGCGTGCACAGCGGCCGCGCGATGTCCACTGCCCCGAACACGATCAGCCGCGGGGCGGGAGCGCTGACATCGAAGAACAAGGCTCCGCGGCGCTCCGAGCGCTCGGTCCAGAGCAACTCCGCCGCCGTAGACGCCGCCTCGTCATCGAGCTCGGGCGAACCGAGCGAACCAGAACGCGCACCATCCGCCTCCACCAACAGCTTCGCGCCCGGACGCGAGCCCTCAAGCATCGTCACTTCCGTCGCCCGGCCCCCCGCGCGCGCAATCTGCTCAAAGCGGCCAGGCTCATAGCGCTCGATCCAAATGTCGATCTCGCCACCGCACGGAAGGCCCACCTCCCACGCGTCCGCGTCGGCGATGCCGAAGCTCTCGAGCTGGGGCGGCGCGCCCTCCAGCACCCTGTGCGCGATCTCGACGACCGCCCCCTCGACGCAACCGCCGGAAACTCCCCCCGCGATCTCACCGCGCTCGCTCACCGCCAGCTTCGCCCCCGGCGGCCGCGGCGCCGACCGCCGCGCCGCCACGACCGTCGCCAGCGCGATCTGCTCGCCATGCGCCGTCCACTCAGAAAGCTCGTCCAAGACCTCTCTCATGCTTCCTCCCGATCACATTCCTTCAAGCATCGCAGCGAGCTGCTCCAGAGAGGCTAGAGAGTTGCCGGGCAAGAGCCGGTCGGTGTGCGGAATCGCCGCCTGCATCCCCCGCGTGAGCGGCTCGTAGGTGGGATGGGCGGCGAGCGGATTCAGCCATACCAGGCGATGCGCGGTGCGCCGCAGCCGCGCCATCTCCGCCGACAGCAGCTCGGGGTCGCCACGGTCCCAGCCGTCTGAGAGCACGACCACCAGTGACCCGCGCCCCAGCCGCCGGCCGTGGGCGCGGTTGAGCTCCGCCAGCGCGGCGCCGATCCGAGTGCCGCCCGCGATGTCGAGCACGGCGGCGCTCGCGCGCGCCAGGGCCAGGTCCGGGTCGCGACCGCCCAGCTCCTGCGTTATGCGCGTGAGCCGCGTCCCGAAGACGAACGCCTCGACCCGCCGGCGCGCGGCCACGCAGGCGTGCAGGTACTGCAGCAGCATGCGGGCGTAGGGCGCCATCGAGCCGGATACGTCGCATACCAGTACGAGCTGGCGCGCGCGCAGCGAGGGCGCCCGCCAGGCGCGCCGCAGTGGCTCACCGCCGGTGTGCAGCGACGCGCGCACGATCCGCCTCAGGTCGGGAGCGTGGCTGCGCCGCCGCGTCGCGCGCGTGCGGCGGGACAGCCGCATCGGCCCCCGTCGAGCCAGGCGCGCGATCAGCTCCCGCGCGAGCGCAAACTCGCGCTCATCGTAGTGCGCGAAGTCCTTGTGGCGAAGCAGCTCGACCTCGCTCCAGGCGGCGGGGACGGCGTCGGCCGAGTCGCCCGCCGGCGCCCGCAGCGGCGCGCCCGGAACGGCCGCGTGCGGGAGCGCGGAGCGCTCGATTTCGCCCAGCTCGCTGAGCGGGTTGGGGCGCTCGGCCTCGAGTAGGACCGGACCAAAAGTCTGCTCGAACGCCAGCTCGAAGCGCTCAAGGTCGGCCCGGGTGGAGCACAGCACCGCCCGCAGGGCGAGCCGCGCATCCTCCCGCGATGAGCAGTCGACCGCCTCGAGCGCTCGCACGGACGCCAGCAGCTCCCCGACCCCTGCTCGCCCCCCCTGACCGCGGAACGCGGCGAGCAGCGACCCCAGTGGGCCGACGACTGCCTCAGACACCCTCGAGCACTTTCCGCTCACGGACGCGGACGAGGTCCTCGTGGACCTTGAGCACGGCGCCGAGCGTGTCCTCGAGTTGCGGGACCGAATCAAGCGCCAGCAGCGCCCGCGCCCAGACGATCGTCTCCCCCACGCCCGGCAGCTTGTACAGATCCTCTTGCTCGCGCAGCCGGGCCACACCGGCGACCACGCGCGAGGCGATCGCCTCCGGGACTGCGGGCACGCGCACATGCACGATCTCGCGCTCGCGTTCCGGCGTGGGGTACTCGATCCAGTGGTAGAGACAGCGCCGCTTCAGGGCGTCGTGGAGCTCTCGCGTGCGGTTCGAGGTCAAGAACACGAGCGGCGGGCGCACCGCGGCGATCGTGCCGAGCTCCGGGATCGTGACCTGGAAATCGGACAACAGCTCCAGCAGGAAGGCCTCGAACTCGTCGTCGGCGCGATCGATCTCGTCGATCAGGACCACCACGGGCTCGTCCGCCCCCGCCTCGAGCGCCTCGAGCAGCGGCCGGCGCAAGAGAAAGCGGCGCGAGAACAGCTCGCCCTCGTCCAGCCCCTCTTCGGCCGCGCGCAGCGCCAGCAGCTGCCGCGAGTAGTCCCAGTCGTAGAGGGCATGGTGGACGTCGATGCCCTCGTGGCACTGCAGACGGATCAACCTTGCGCCGCTCGCCTGGGCGAAGGCGCGCGCCACCTCGGTCTTGCCCACGCCCGCCTCGCCCTCCAGCAGCAACGGCTGCCCGAGAGCTATCGCCAGGTAGACCGCCAGCGACAACGGCCGGTCCGCCAAGTAGCCCTGCGACGCGAGCGCGGCCTGCGCCTGCTCGGCCGATCCGATCGGTTCAAGGCTCACGCGAGGCCGGCCGCCTGCTCGAGCGCCCGTCGGCAGAGCACCCGGGCGAGATGACGCTTGTAGTCGGCGCTCGCGTTCAGATCCGCGGGCGGATCCGTCCCCTCCGCCGCCTGCTCGGCGGCCCGCGCGATCGACTCGCGGGAGAGAGCCTGGCCGCGCAGCGCCTCCTCGACGGCAGTCGCGCGCAACGGCACCACGCCCATGTGGGTGAGACCGACCCGCACGTCCTCGCAGCCCTCGCCCGTACGGCTGATAAGCGCCGAGACCGCGACCATGGCCCAGTCTTCGCTGCGCCGGTTGAACTTCTCGTAGCCGAAGCCATAGCCCTCGAGCGCGGGCAGCCGCACCTCGGTGAGCACCTCCCCAGGCTCAATCGCCGTCTCCAGATAGCCGCTGAAGAGGTCGGTCGCCTGGACGGCGCGTTGTCCGGAGGCACCCTGGAGCGTGACCGACCCCTCGGCCGCTAGCAGGATCGCCGGCAGGTCGGAGGCCGGATCGCCGTGCGCCAGCGACCCCCCGATCGTGCCGCGATTGCGGACCTGCGGATCGGCAATCGTGCCGGCGGCGCGCGCCACGATGCCCAGCTCCGGGCTGTGCTCGAGCTCGCGGTGCGTGGTCATCGCGCCGATCCGCCAGTTGCCGTTCTCGCGCCCGATGCCCTGCATCCCGGGCACCCGGCGCAGATCGACGAGCAGCGAGGGCGCCGCGAGTCGCAGCTTCATCAACGGGAGCAGCGAATGACCTCCGGCCAGGACCTTGGCGTCATCGCCCCGCTCCGACAGCGCGCCGATCGCCTCCTCGAGCGTCTCGGGTGCCAGGTAGTCGAACTCAGACGGGATCATGCGGGCACACCTCCTCGCGCCTCCTCGATCGCCTGCCACACGCGGATCGGGGTGAGCGGCATGTCGAGCCACTTGACCCCTAAGGGCTCGAGCGCGTCGAGCACTGCGGCCGTGACGGCGGGCGTGGCGGCAATCGTCCCCGCCTCGCCGACGCCCTTGACCCCGAGGGAGTTCACCGGCGACGGGGTCTCGGTGCGGTCGGTCTCGAAGCTGGGCAACTCGGCCGCCGTGGGCAGGGCGTAATCCACGAACGTGCCGGTCACGAGTTGACCGGATTCGTCGTAGTGGACCTGCTCGTACAGGGCCTGCCCGATCGCGTGCGCCACACCGCCGTGGACCTGGCCCTCGATCAGCATCGGGTTGATCGCCGGGCCGCAATCGTCGACCGCGATGTAGCGGACCACCTTGACCTTGCCCGTCTCCGCATCGACGTCCACCACGCACGCATGCGCCCCGAACGGGAAGACGAAGTTCTCGGGGTCGTACATGGTGGTCGCCTCGAGCCCGGGCTCGATGTCGGTCGGGAGCTCCTGCGGCGGGATGTGCGCCGCGCCCGAGATCTCGGCGAGCGTCTTGAACTTGTCCGGCGACCCGCGGACCCGGTATTTGCCATCGGCCAGCTCGATGTCCTCGGGATCGGCTTCCAGCAGCGCCGCGCAGATCTGCCGCGCCTTGTCCTGCACCTTCTCAGCCGCTCGCGCGACTGCCTCCCCGCCGACCGCGAGCGAGCGCGATCCGTACGTGCCCCAGCCCCATGGCCCCTCGTTGGTGTCGCCGTGGATCACCTCGACGCGTTCAGGGTCGATGCCGAGGCGGTCGGCTGCGATCTGGGCGAAGCCGGTGTCGTGGCCCTGGCCGTGGGGCGAGGTGCCGGTGAACACGGTCGCGGACCCGGAGGGGTGCACGCGCACCATCGCGGACTCCCAGAAGGCCGCCTGCAGGCCGACGCCCTGGGGCCCCACCGCGCGCGAGGGCGCCAGCCCGCACACCTCGACGTACGTAGAGAAGCCGACGCCCCGATAGACACCGCGCTCGCGCAACTCGGCCTGCTCACGCCTGAAGGCATCGAGGTCGAAGCGCTCGAGCAGACGCTCGAGCGTCAAGTGGTAGTTGCCCGAGTCATACACGATGCCCAGCGGGGTGGTGTAGGGGAACTCGTCAGCGCCGATGAAGTTCTTGCGCCGCAGCTCGAGCCGGTCCATCCCGAGCTCGGCGGCGAGCCTGTCCATCACGAGCTCGATCCAGTAGGTGGCCTCGGGCCTGCCCGCACCGCGGATCGCGTCGGTGCAGAACTTGTTGGTGAAGACGCCCTCGAAGGTGAGATCGATCGCGGGGATCTTGTAGCAGCCGCCCATCACCGGGAATCCCAGCTCGGGGATGAAAGGGGTCAGCAGCAGCTGATAGGCGCCGAGATCGGCGAGGATGCGCGCGCGGCATGCCGTCAGCGTCCCGTCGCGCTTGGCGCCCAGCGTCACGTACGCGATCTGGTCGCGGCCGTGGTGGGTGGTGGCCATGTTCTCGGAGCGCGTCTCGATCCACTTGACCGGGCGCTTCAGCCGCCTGGCGAGCGCGACCATGAGCGCTTCCTCGGGGTAGATCTGGAGCTTCGAGCCGAAGCCGCCGCCGACGTCGGGAGCGACCACGCGCAGCTTGTCCTCCGGCATTCCGAGGATGCCCGCGAGCACGAAGCGCAGGATGTGCGGAACCTGGGTGGCGGAGTACAGCGTGACGCCGTCACCCTGGGGATCCGCCAGCACGCCCCGCGGCTCGATCGCAGCTCCGGCCGTGCGGTGGTTGACCACCCGCTGCTCGACGACCACGTCCGCTTCGGCGAGCGCGGCGTCGATATCCCCGCCGGAGACCTTCCACTCGTGCGTGCGGTTGGTGCCGAACTGCTCCCACACCAGGGTCGATGAGTCTTCGAGCGCGCGCTCGGGGTCGGTCACGACCGGCTTCGGCTCGTACTCGACGATCACCTGCTCGGCAGCGTCGATGACCGAATAGCGGTCCCGGCCCACGACCACCGCGACGGGCTCGCCGACGTGCTTGACCTCGCCTCGGCTGAGTGGCCACATCTCGGGCGTGTTGATCTCGACCCCCGGCGGACTCCATGCCATCGCCATCGGGGTCGCGAAGTCGCCCGCCAGATCTTCGCCCGTGAATACCGCGACCACGTCGGGGTGCGCGGCTGCAGAAGCGCTGTCAATCCCAGTGATCGTGGCGTGGGCTTCGGGCGAGCGCACCAGGGCCGCATACAGCTCCCCCGGCCGCGAGATGTCGTCGACGTAGCGCGCGGTGCCCGTGATCATGCGCGGGTCCTCCTTGCGCCGCATGGGCCGCCCAACGTGACGGCCGTTTCCACCTTGCGTGCTCATGCGCGCACCTCCTCGCCGGTCGCGATCGCGGGACCCTTGGCGCGGGCCGCATCGAGCACCGCCCGGACGATGTTGTGGTAGCCGGTGCAGCGGCACAGGTTGCCCTCAAGCGTGTGGCGGACCTCCTCCTCGGAGGGATTGGGGTTCTCCGACAGGAGCGCCGCGGCCGCCATGATCATGCCCGGGGTGCAGTAGCCGCATTGGAGTCCGTGGTCATTCCAGAAGGCCTCTTGCAGGGGATGCAGCTGACCCTCCGGGGCGAGACCCTCGATCGTCGTCACCTCGGCGCCGTCCGCCTGGACCGCGAGCACCGTGCACGACTTCACGGCGCGTCCGTCGAGGTGGACCGTGCAGGCACCGCAGTTGGAGGTGTCGCAGCCGACGTGGGTCCCGGTCAGGCCAAGGTGGTCGCGCAGGGCGTGCACCAGCAGCACGCGCGGCTCGAGTGCAAGCTCGTGCTCTTCGCCGTTGACCTTGAGACGCACGGGAACGCTTGCGCTCATCCTCTCCTCCTGAAGTTGGGGGCAGCTCCTATCACCGTATCCCACCCGCCTTGCGCGCTCAAGCGCCGCGAGCGTAGTCTGACAGCGGTGCCGCAGCCCCCGCACAAGGAGCTCATGACCGCCGCGATCGAGCACGATTCCGAGGGCCAGCGAGCCCTGCTCGCGGGCGATCCCGCCGGCGCCCAAGTCGCCTTCGCCGCCGCCGCCGAGCTATACCGCCGCTCTTGGGAAGAGGCCTCGCCGACGAGCTACGGGCGGCTGGTGGGATTGCTCAAGTCGGCGCTGCTCGCGGGCGATGCGGTCGCGGCCGCCGAGTACACGCGCGCGGCGCTGGTTGACGAGCAGCAAGTCGTCGGCTCGCCGACCGCGTCTTACGCCCGGGCGCTTGCGGCGCTGATCGAAGGCGACGATGCCGACGCCCGCCGCTTCAGCGAGACGATGGCCGCGGGCGGCGATTCCTTTGCGAGGACGGCGCAGGCGATCGCGGCGCTGGCGACGCGCGACGAGCGGACCTACACGGACTCACTCGAGGCGATCGTGCGCGATTTCGAGCAGCGCCAGGGCCACCTCACCGGGGTGGCGATCGCCGACACCGCGCTGATGCTCGAGCAGCTCGCCGCCGCACGGGACATGGCGGTGGGAATCGAGAGCCCGGTGATGCCCGCTTCTTAGAGATGTATGGGGACGCGCATGCGCGTCCCCACCGGCGGCGCATGCGCCGCCGGGGCCGGGGCACATGTGCCCCGGCCAACTGCTATGGATTAGGCGCTCGCCTCGGTTGCGGCCGTCGCCGGCGGCTGCTCACTTACCTCCTGCTCGGCCTCGGCCGGAGAGGTCTGCGACGCCGCTGCGACCTGCGGCTGGTTCTCCGCGTAGAGGTGGGCGCCCACTGCACCCGCAGCACCGCCCGCGAGCGCCGCGAACGCCCACCCCGGGCCGTACATGTCCATGCCCAGCGCCGAGTCGAGCGAGGGGCTGCCCGGGCCGACCTCGGCCAGCGCCAGCGCGGCGGCGATCAGCACCGCGTTGTACTCGTAGCCGCCGTTGGTCGCCCAGGGGCCGTTCTTCAAATGCACGCGCTTGATCGCGGTCAGCATCACCGACGTGATCGCGGAGGCGGCCAGCGGAGTTGCAAAGCCGAGCACCATCAGGGCGCCCCCGCCGGCCTCGGCTGCGCCGGCCGCGAGCGCGTTCACCCGCCCCGGCCTGGCGCCGAGGCTCTCGAACATCTGAGCGGTTGCATCCAAGCCGTGACCCCCGAACCAGCCGTACAACTTCTGGGTCCCGTGCCCGACGAAGAAACCTCCCACCGCTCCGCGCAACAGCAGTCTTCCGAGCTTCATCGCTTCTCCCTTCGCATTAGTCTGAAGTTGACCCGTCAACTATATCGTAGGCGCTCCCTCGCCCTCGACCCGTCGCTAGGTGCTACCCCTCGCCGGACGAGTCTCCCCGGGATTGCTCGAGCCGCCGTCGCGCTGCTGGGTGGTCGAGGCCAGCAGGATGGCCCCCGCGGTGACCGCGACGAAGGCGAGGATGCGCAGCGCTCCCCAGGCGCCAGGCGGAACGGGCTCGTGCAGGACGATCGACCCGGCGAGGATCGGAAGCGCGTTCGTGATCAGCGTGGCGAGGCCGGCGACCGTGAGCGCTCCACCGCGCTGATATCCCATCTGCAGCAGCGAGGTGCCCAGCGTGTAGCCGAGCACCAGCGTGACCACGAAGGCGGCGCGCGCCCCGCCTTGAGTCGCGACCTTGGTCGAGAAGTCCCCGATCGAGAAGAACAGGCCCCCTGCCACGCCCTCTGCGACCGCGATCGAGCGCCCGCGCCGGCCGACCGCCAGCAGCACCGCTGCCAGCGCCGCGGTGGCGCCGATCCAGACGAGGATCCCCGGCACCGATCCGCGTCCACCGGCGCCGCTGCTCTTGGCGAGGGACACGCCGAGCGCCGCCAGGCCGACCACGGAGAGCCCGACGCCGAGGCGGTGGCGCGCGTCCAGCCGGCGTCCGCTCATGCGGACACCGATGTAGGCGAGCACCCCGATGCCCCCCGCGGCGATGCTCTGCACGAGCGCCAGCGACGCCAGCGCGAGGGCCGCGGCGTAGAGCAGGAACCCACTGGTCTCCATGGCAAAGCCCAAAAGCCACCCGCGGCTCGTGAGCAGCAGGTGCAGCGAATGCAGGGGCCGGCGCATGGACAGCACCGGCAGCGACGCAGCGGCGTCGTGCTCGCGCAGGTACGCAAGGTTGGTGAGGGTGGTCGAGGTCGCGGCCAGGCAGAGGGCGATGATGGTCTGCGCGTTCATCGCCGTGCATACTGGCTGACCGCCCGGCGCGCGGACGGGCTTGCGTTCAAGGAGGGCGCCGCGCTGCGGCGATCAGGTGTTGGGGCCGGCGTTCGCGCCGAGGGCGTTTAGCCAGGCGCGCATCCACCTGCCCGCCGGGGTGATCTGGCCCTCCTCGTAACCGGTGGTCGCGACCGCGAGTGTGATCCCGCTGGGAGTGGACCAGCCGTACTCGATGCCGGTCCCTGAGGCGGCGAAGCGCGCGATCGGCTGCCCCTGCTGGAGGATGCTTCCCGGGCGCGCGAGGGCGGTGATCTCTTCGGCGACGTACTGGATCTTGCCGGCCTGGGGTCCTCCCAGAAGCTCGAAGTAGATCAGCGGCTGCCCCGCGTACCAGCCAGGCTCGATGCCGAGGATCTTGACTCTCGAGGGGGCCAGGATCGGCGCTCCGACAGGCATCGTCGCGTCGACGCCCTGGTCGGTGCGCTCCCACACTCCACAGCAGGTCACGTAGTGCAGCGGATTGATGTAGGTCGCGCTCGTCGCGTGCGCGGCGACGTACTCCAGGTGCAGCTCCCGCCTCACGGAAGCGAGCGGAGGCGCGTGCGCGGTGGGGTCGCTGCCCGCGGGGGCGCCCGCCGAGACCACGGAGGTGCTGCTGGTGGCCTGCGACTGGGGAGCCCCCGTCGTTGGCTCGACCGCGTGCGGGTGGATGCGCACGGTTGCGCTGGCCAGCGCACTGCTCTGGGTGGTGCTGCGGCCGCTCCCGCGGTGGGCGCTGTCGCGAGCGCCGCTCGTCCCGCAGCCGGCGAGCACCAGCGTGAGGCCCGCGAGCGCCAGCACGCAGAGGCGCGTCAAATGTCGAGACCTTCGAGCCACCATCGGATCAGTCGTCAGTCTGCCGGACGCGGCGACAAACCGCCAGGCACAACCTGCGGTCATGACGCGAGCTCGCCGCCTTCGACACCATGGGTCGCTATGACCAACCATAAGATCGGAACGCGAGACGAGTGGCTCTCAGCCCGCCGCGAGCTGCTCGTCGCCGAGAAGGAACACATGCGGGCCGGCGACGCGCTCGCCGGCCGGCGCCGGGAGCTCCCCTGGGTCCCGGTCGAGAAGAACTACGTCTTCGGGACCGACGACGGGAAGCAGACGCTGGCCGAGCTCTTCGACGGCCGCTCACAGCTGCTCGTCTACCACTTCATGTTCGGCTACGGGGACGATGTCGACGAGCAGAACCCCGGCTGCAGAGGATGTTCGCTCGTAGCGGATCACTTCGACGCCACTCTCCCCCACCTCAACGGCCATGACGTGACGCTCGTGGTCGAGTCGATCGCCCCGCTCGAGGAGCTGCGTCCGTATAAGCAGCGGATGGGTTGGCGCTTCCCCTGGGTCTCGTCGCTCGGCAGCGACTTCAGGTACGACTTCGGCGCTGCTTTCACCGAGGAGCAGCAGCGAAACGGCACCGAGTACAACTTCCGGCATACCGATGATCCGGGAGAGCAGGCCCCGGGGCTGAGCGCGTTCGCGCTCGAGGACGGGACCGTATACCACACCTACTCCACTTACGCCCGCGGGTTGGAGGAGCTGGTGGGGACCTATGCCTATCTGGAGCTGGCGCCGCGCGGCCGCAACGAGCAGGTGCCCGGCGACTGGTGGCGCCGCCACGACCAGTACGAAGAAACGACCGCGCGGGCGCGACCGTGAACCGGCTAGGAGCCGGCCGCGCGCTGCTCGCGCACCCAGGCGGCGATCTCGCGCATCGACGCGCACCACAGCACCCCCTGATCTACGAGCGCCCGCACCTCGCCGAGCACAGTGCGTATCGCCTCGAGTCGCTCGCCGGTGTCGGCGAGGAACGGATGGAAGAGCAATGCGAGGAACGCGCCCCGATCGACCGCGTCCCGCAACGCCTCAGACAGGGTCGCCTGCAGGGTGGCGGGGGTGAGGACTTCGGCGTCGCCCAGGGCCGCGCGCCGTCGCGGTGCGAAATGCGACAGGTAGTGGAAGGCATCGATCAGCGTCCAGCGGAACGGCAGCACGGCCAGCCCGTGGCGGTAAGCCACACCGTCTCCCGCCGGTGAGCAGTAGGTGAAGCTGGCCTCGGCGAGCGCGCGCCAGGTCGTGGACGTGAGCACTCCTCCCGGGGGTCGGAAGCCGACCGGTCGCAGGCCGAGTTGCCCGAGCGCGTCAACTCCCCGCTCGAGCAGCTCGCGTTCTCGCGCCGGGCTCAGATTCGCCCAGTCTTCGTGGCGCCAGCCGTGGTATGCGACCTCGTGGCCCGCCGCACCGATTGTCCTGAGCGCCTCGGGATAGAGCTGCGCGTTCAACCCCTCGACGAAGAAGGTGGCGCATAGTCGGACCTCGGCCAAGAGCGCGAGCACCCGCGGCAGGGCGCGCGTCACCGAAGGATGGTGACCGAGCGGCTCGTCCTCTCGCCGGCGTCCGCGCTCCAAATCGGACGCCTCGCCGAGGTTGTCAAAGGTGACGGCAAGCGCCGCTCGACGCCTCTCTGGCCCCCATGCCTGCGGCTGAGTGGCGCCGTTTCCGCTCAAGCCCTGCGCGCCTGAGCGGGGTCGCTACACGCCCGCGGGCTGCGCCTCGGCGGGAGCCGGCGCCGGCTCCTCGCGCGGGCCGAGCAGACCCTCGGACGCCGCTAGCCGGCGCCCGGCGCGAGCGGCGATCGCGGGCCGCGAGAGGATCCCGACGAGGCCAAACAAGAGCCACGCCGCCGCCACCGAGGGTCCCCACCAAGCGATGCCCGTCGGCAGCGGATAGATGTTGCGGTAGATCGTGTAGCCGAGAACCACGAGCCCCGCGAGCGGTATCACGATCTGCCAGCGCGCGACGCTCCGATCGCCGGAGAAGAACACGAGCCGCATCATGCCGATCCCCGCGAGGATGTAGACGACCAAGAGGATGAGCGTGCCGATCGTGCCCGACTCGGTGAACAGCTCAAAGGGGGTGCCGCCGAGCACGAACCAGGTGAGCGCGATGATGAAGTACATCGCCAGCAGGACCGCTGCGGCGGCGTGGGTTGGGGTGCGGCGCGAGGGGGAGATATGGTCGAGCCAGGGGAAGATCACCCTGTCTCGACCCAGCGCATACGTGAGTCGGGAGGCGCCGATCGCGCTCGCCAGCGCGCAGCTGAAGGCGCTGATCATCGCGCCTACCGTGATCAGGGTTCCGACCCAACTCGCGAGGTAGCTCTTCCCCAGGGTCCCCAGCAGCGAGCCGGAGCTGATGAAGGCCTGCACCCCCTTGGCGCTGGTGCCGAATCCCATCACCTCGACCGCCGTGACGATCACGAAGAAGCAGCCGCCGAAGATCGCCACGCCGAGGATCGCGCGCGGGATGTCCCGTCGCGGCTCGCGCGCCTCCTCGCCCAACGTCGACGCTGCCTCGAAGCCGGCGAAGGAGAGAAACCCGAAGACGACGCCGAGGAAGATCGTGGAGGTGCCAATGCCGTGGGGGATGCTGAACACCGACCAGTCGAGGCGCCGTCCGCCGGGGGCGGTGTGGGTAGCGAGCTTGTAGACGATCGTGGCGGTGACCGCGAGGATCAGCAGCACGGTGATCGCCTCCACGAACAACACCACCCGCGTTCCCGCGCGAACGGGCGTGGCGGCGAGCCACCAGACCACCAACAGGCCGGCGGAGCCGAGCAGGAAGCCGGCCCACGTCGGCGGGTTGCTCCAGACCCCGAGCGTGTTGAGCAGCGCCGCCAGGAAGCGCCCGCCGGCCATCGCGGTGACAACCCCGAAGAAGGTGTAGGTGCCCGCCAGCGCCCAACCCGACACCACGCCGGCCCGGGAGCCAAGCGTCGCGCCGACGAAGCCGTATACCGACCCGGAGTGGTTGAACCGCTGACAGAGACGCACGAACGTGTAGGACACGAGCAGCACTCCGACCGCGGCGAGCGCGAAGGCGAGCGGAACCGCTCGGCCGACCGTGGTGGCCGAGGCCTGCGGATTGATGTTGGCAGCCATGGAAGGTGCCATCAGCGCCAGCGATACCGCGATCGCCTCCCAGACGCTCAGCTGGCGCGCCATGCGCCGCGGCTGGTCGGTTGCCGTCTCGGTGGGTTCCATGGGATGTCGTGGACGAGGCCCGCGGGTGTCGGGTCCCCATGTGTCCTTGCTCCTGGAGTCAGAAATGCTACATGAGCTCGCCGGCGGCTCAACGCCGGCTAAGGCCGGTTCTCCTTGGTCAAACTTGAATTATCTGTCTAGGTTTTTCTGTACATGCTTACGGGTAGACAATCAGCGAGGTGACCCCGAGGCCCGACGGCTACTTCCAGGCGGATTCGCTTGTCCGTCGCATCCACGGTGAGCGCATCGTCGGGCTCGGCGGCCCGCGCGCGTTGCTCATGCAAGCCGCTCATCCGCTGGCCGTCTCCGGGCTGCTCGCCCACTCCGGTTCCTTGGACGAGCCCTACGAGCGGCTTGCTCGTACCGCCAGGGTGATGAACGCGATCGTGTTCGGCAGTCGCGCCGAGGCCGACCGCTTGACGGCGGCCGTGCGCAGCATGCACCGCCGCGTCAGCGGCCGTTTGACCGCGGCGGTGGGCCCTTACCCCGCCGGCACGCCGTACCGGGCGGACGACCCGCAGCTACTCATGTGGGTGTTATTCGCGTTGGTCGACTCGTCGCTGCTCTTCTACCGCCGCTATGTGCGATCACTGTCCCGCATCGAGGAGGAGCGCTACTGGCAGGAGTACAAAACGGTGGGTCGCCTGTTTGGGCTGAGAAACGAGCAGATGCCCGAGACGGTCGCGGACCTAGACGCCTACCGCGAGCGAATGTTGAACGGCGATCAGCTGCACGTGAACGACTGGGCGCGGCGCCGGGCCCGCCAGATCGTGCTCGAGCCGCCGGTTCCGGCCCCCGCGCGGCCCGTGCTCGAGACGGTCAACTTCATCACGATCGCGCTGCTTCCCGACCGCGTCCGCTCGCAGTACGGGTTCTCCCCGCTGCCGCCGGTCCCGGTGCGCTCGGCGCTGGTCGCGCTGGGCGCCGAGTACTTGAAGCGGGCCGTGGTTCCGCTGCTGCCCGCCCACCTGCGGCTCGTTCCCGCGGCCCGGGCGTGAGCGGGGCGCCAAGGCTCCCGCACGCGCATCGCGCTACCGCGTGACCCAGGCTTCCGGATCGCCGGCTAGCTGTCTGATCGAATCCGGCAGGCTGCTGCGCGCGACATCGGCCACCGTGCGCACGACTCCGGCGGTGCACAGCTCGGAGAGGATGTTCTCGAGGAAGTTGAGCGGCAGCCCCTGGATCGTGGCGATGCGCTCCGCTAGCAGCGGCTGTCCGTCCTGCGCGGCCGCGAGCTCGATGCGCAGAGGCGGCGGACACCGTCATCGCCGAGACCGCGACTGCCACCGTGGTCTCGATGTAGCGCCAGACGTCGAGCTCGGTCCAGTTGCTCAACGGGAAGACGCGGATGTGCGGTCATGTGGCCCCACCTCTCTCCGACTCCGCGGTCATGTGCCCCCTCCCTGCGTCACCGCGGTCATATCGCCCCACCTCTCTCCGTTACCGCGGTCATGTCGGCCCCACCTCTCTCCGACCGGGGAAGACTTGCCGTTCCACCTTGAGGGCAGGCGCTCGTATGTGGCTCAAACATGACGGCGCATCCTAGCTAACTCAATTGGTTTAGTTGGAATCTCGCACCATAGAATCGATCCCATGGTGGCTCCGTATCGCTTCGATCTAGGCCGCTACAGCCGCGCCACGACAACGGCGTCCGTTAAGGCCCAGCAGTGGTTCGATCGGGGGCTGGTCTGGAGCTACGGCTTCAACCACGGTGAGGCGATCAGGTGCTTCGAGCGCGCGATCGCCGCCGACGAGGGCTTCGCGCTGGCCTACTGGGGCGTCGCTTATGCGGCGGGGCCGAACTACAACAAGCAGTGGGATGCGTTTGAAGCGGACGAGCTGCGAGCCGCGCTCGCCCGAGCTCACACCACGACGGCGCAGGCGAGAGCTTGCGCCGAGAACGCCTCGGTAGTCGAAAAGGCGCTCATCACCGCGCTGGCCCATCGCTATCCCTCGGCGGAGCCCGCCGATGACCTCACGGAATGGACGGCCGCCTATGCCCGCGCCATGGCAGAGGTGTATGCCGCTCATTCGGAGGACCTCGACGTCGCCGCGCTGTACGCGGACGCGCTGATGAACGTCACGGCCTGGCAGCTATGGGACCTGGAGACCGGCGAGCCTGCTGCGGGAGCACACACCGCCGAGGCCCGAAGCGTGCTCGAAGGCGCTTTGGGGCGCCCCGGCGGCATGGAGCACCCGGGGCTGCTCCACTTCTACATCCATCTGCTCGAGATGTCGCCCGAGCCGGAGACCGCGGTACCCGCGAGCAACGCGCTTCGCGAGCTGGCTCCCGATGCAGGCCACCTCGTGCACATGCCCACACACATCGATGTGCTGGTCGGGGACTACGAACGCGTGATCACCCAAAACGAGCTGGCGATCAGCGCCGATGAGCTCTATGTCGAGGAGGCGGGACGGCTCGACTTCTATGCGCTGTACCGCGCCCACAACCATCATTTCCGCGTATACGGCGCGATGTTTGCCGGCCGGCGGGCGAGCGCGCTGGCGGCGGCTGATGCGCTCGCCGCGTCGATCCCCGAGGACCTGCTCCGCGTCGAGACCCCGCCGATGGCCGACTGGCTGGAGAGCTTTGTGCCCATGCGCCTGCATGTACTGGTGCGCTTCGGAATGTGGGATGCAATCCTCGGCGAGCCACTGCCCGGCGACCGCGATCTCTACGCCGTGACGACCGCGCTCACCCACTACGCCAAAGGCGTCGCGCTCGCGGCCACCGGACGGGTCTCCGAGGCGAGGCGCGAACGCGACCGTTTCGCCGCCGCGGGCGAGCGCGTTCCGCCGACGCGCTACCTGTTCAACAACCAGGCCCTTGACATCCTGGCGATCGCGGGCGCGATGCTCGACGGCGAGATCGCGTACCGGGCCTCGGACTTCGGAGAGGCGTTCGAGCAATTGCGCCGAGCCATCGAACTCGACGACACGCTCCCCTACGACGAGCCGTGGGGATGGATGCAACCGACCCGCCACGCCTATGGCGCACTGTTACTCGAGCAGGGCGAAGTCGAGGCGGCGCGGGCCGTGTACGCCGCAGATCTCGGCGTCGATGCGACCCTCGCGCGCGCGTGTCAGCATCCGGGCAACGTGTGGAGCCTGCACGGCTATCACGAATGCCTCACGCGGCTCGGGCGCGCTCACGAAGCCAGACGAATCAGGCCGCAGCTAGACCGGGCGTTGGCGGGGGCGGACGTGGAGATCACCTCCTCGTGCTTCTGCCGCCTCCAGACACCGCCGCGCGCCTGAGCCGGCGCCACGCCGCGCGCGCCCACGTGCCTCTCGGGTTTAGACGGGCAGGGCCGGGAACCCGGCCTCGGGCTGGATCGCGAACGCGGTGGTCATGTGGCCCATGAGCGCATAGAGTCCGCACACTGCCACCAGCTCGACGACGCCGGCAACTCCGATCGCCTCGATGAGGACGCGTTGCACGGAGTCGGGGATCTCGTGGTTCTCGACCACGTGATCGACCGCCTCGACGACGGCACGGTCTGTGGGGTCGAGCCCCGTCGGCACCGCGGGCGCCGCCAGCCTCGCGATCAGACCCTCGCTCAGCCCGGCGAGCTTCGCCGGGCGCACGTGATGGGCCCACACATACTCAAGGCCGGCGCGCGCCGCGTAGCGCAAGACCGCCATCTCGCGCAGCGCGTCGGGGAGCGTCCCCTCGAAGCGCAGGCGCTCGCCGAGCGTGCCGATCGCCCGGGCGACGCCGGGGTTGTTGAACATCCCCACGTACACGGCGCCCAGCTCGGCGCGTCCCTCAGCGTGACTGCGCGCGTCCGCAACCCGTTGCATCTCCGCCATGGTCTCGGCATCGACGTGGGGACGGGGGTCGGGGAGCGGCGCCATCGTTGGTCATCCTCCCACGCGGCCGCGCAGCTCGCCGGGCGCTTACTCCGCCGTCAGCCGGCCTTTGCGGGGCGCGTTCACAGACCGGCTTGAATATCGCGAATGATCGAGCCGAGCATTCCCGAGGCGAGAAGCCCCGGCCCGAGGGGGCCCGACGGATCCTCACCGACTGCAGGCAGCTTTCGCAGCGCGGCCCTGGCCGGCGCGGATAGATGGTCGAGCTGCCAGCAGATCTCGTCGCTCACAGCCTCCGGCCGGTCCGCGGCCGCCAGCGCAGCCGCCTTGGCGGCATACGCGGCGGCACCGAGCGCGTGCGCGCCCATATGAGGGATGCTCGCGGCCTGCCCTGCCGCCCGAGCTGCGGCCACCGCTGCGGGGCCGCTCACCTCATGAGCCGCGGCACCGCCGGCAAAACGGCGGCGAATCTCCTGCGCGATGCCAAGCTCGCCACGGGCAAAGGCGCGGGTGCGAGCGATCGCATCGCGGGGGCGGCTATCCCGCGGCGCTTCCGCCTCGAACAATCCCAGCGCGCGCTCGGCACAGTCCGCCGCCCACACCGCGACGACCCGCCGGTCAGCTTCGCTCAGCGTTTGCGGAGACCGCACACTCGGATTCTCCCGCGCGGGCCCTGGCGATCCCGTCGCGCGGGAGCGAAGTTACAAATCCAGCACGTCGTCGCAGGCCTCGACGACATCCGGATCGTGCGAGGCGATCACCATGACGGCCCCCCTGCGAGCGCGCTCGATCAGCAGCGAGATGATCAGCCCGCGGTTATCCGCGTCGAGCTCCGCGGTCGGCTCGTCGGCGAGGACGACATCGGCGGACGTGACGAGGGCCCGAGCCACGGCCACCCGCTGCTGCTGCCCGCCCGAGAGATCCTCGACGAGGTGGTCGGCGACGGGGCTCAACCCCACGCGCTCGAGCACGGCCTGGACCCGCGAGCGCACCTCCGCACGCGGAACCCCGGCTGCCTGCAACACGACCGCTACGTTCTCGCGCGCCGTGAGCGCGGCCACCAAGCCGTAGGCCTGCAAGACGAAGGCGAACCTGCGGCGCAGAAAAATGTCGCTGCCTGGAGTCACGCCCGCGTCGCCGAGGGTGACCGTGCCGCCGGACGGCGCGAGTAGCCCACCGAGCACCGCCAGCAGAGACGACTTCCCTGACCCGGATGGGCCGCGCACCGCGAGCACCTGACCGGATGACGCCTGCAGGGAGATGCCCTCGAAAATTGTCCGCTCGCCGACGGCGTAGCGGAGATCACTACCAGTGAGAGCGACGGTCAGGACGACTCCTCGGACCGCGGTACGAGCGTGATCTCACGTCCGTCACGCCGGACGTCCAGCAATGTGCCCGGCGGAAACTCCTCGAGCAGGTCCGGCGGCAGCTGCAGCGACCCGTCCCGCCCCACGACGGCGTACTCGCGCCCGTGCACGCCCTCACTCCCGACGCGTCCATCGCGGATCGTGACCGTCCGCGCCGAGCGTGCGGCCACCGACGGGTCGTGCGTGACCAGCACGAGCGTGCGGCCGAACCGGGCATGTACCTGCGCAAGAAGTTCCAAGACGTGCTCGCGACCCACGGCGTCAAGCTGGCTGGTCGGCTCGTCGGCGAGCACCAACTGCGCACCCGAAGACAGCGCCGCCGCGATCGCGACGCACTGCTGCTCACCATCCGACAGCCGCCCGGTTACACGGTCGGCGAGGGCGGCCAGCCCGAGCCTCTCGAGCAGCGGATCCGGCGGCTCGCCGGAGGGCCCGGCCGCGAAGGCCACGTTCTGCCGGACGGTCGCGTAGGCCAGAAGGTTGCGCGACGGGTTCTGCAGGACGAGCGCGACGAGCGACCCTCGCAGCCGGGCGAGCGCGCGCGGCGCCATCCGGCCGACGTCGTGGGGGCCGATCAGCACCCGTCCGGCCGACGGGCGCAGCACCCCTGCCAGCAGCCCGAGCACCGTCGACTTCCCCGACCCGGACGGGCCGAGCAACGACACGAACTCGCCCGGATCCACGTCCAGATCGATGCCGCGCAAGGCGACGACATCGTCGAGGCCCTCGCCCGACGCAGGGTAGATGTGCACAACCCCTTCGCAGCGCACGCGCACGCCCCCGGGCTCGCTCACTGTTGCGCCCCTCTCAGCTGGCTCGGCGTGGCGGCCCGCTCGACCAGCCTCGCGATGGCGACGCTGACGGCGACGAAGACGAGCACCAGCCCGAGGGCGAGCAGGGCCAGCAGGCCCCACGGCAGCCCGAGCACCAGCGGTGGTCCGGTCGCGGTGTCGACGAAGACCGGCGTGCTGGGCAGCGCTAGCAGTGAACCGACCAGCCCCGCAGCCAGGCCGACGATGAGCCCGATCCCGAAGATGCTGCCCTGCTCTACCGCCATCGCCCTGCGCAGCGTCCGGGGCGAGACCCCGACCGCCCCGAGCGCGGCCATCTCGTAGCCCCGACGGCGCACGGACACCACGCGCCCGACAGCCGTCGCGGCGATGGCGAGAATGGTCGCGGCGAGCGCGGAGACGAGAAACAGCGAGTCGGCGAACGCCGGTCCGCTGTTGTCCAAGGCTGGAAGGTAGGTGGACGAGTGGATCGTCCGCTCCACGTACACGTGCTGGCGCGCGAGCCGTGCGGCCATGTCCGAGGGCGCGGCCGACGACAGCCACACCTGGTAGTGCGTCGTGGGCGCGGCCGAGTTGCTCATCGCCGCCAGGGCGCTCCCGAAGTCGACCATGATCCCGTTGCGGTCGACCTGGGGTAGCGCGACCGATCGGATCACGCCGTCGGCGGATACCGTCTGGCCGTCCAGCCCAACGGCGACGACGCTATGGATCTGATTGCCCTGATACTGCGCCGCTGTCGCCGATGCGACAACGGCCGGGAGGGCGCTCGGGATCCCCACTGAGAGGACTGAGGGCCAAGTCGCCGAGCTCGAAAACTGGCGGACGTCGAGGGACAGCGATGCGCCGGCGGTGCCGATCGACGCCGGTCCCTTACCGTCCCCGCGCCACCGGGTCGCCTCTCCGAACGACATGACCGGTCTCCATTCACCGTGCGAACGGACCGACGCGCCAATGATCGCGTGGATATCGCCCGCCTGGGTGCCAAACGGGACGCTCGGCGTGTTAGCCGTCAGGTGCAGCGCAGCGATGCGGCAGCCCTTCACGCATGCGGAGGGCAGAGAGATGTCATACGACCTGGTGCCGGGCACGACCGGCGTGACGCTGCGCACCGCCTGAGAGTGATTCGGCTCACTGAAATTCACCGCCAGCTGCACGGCCTCCCTGGGATGCCGGATCAGGTCGACGCGCAGCCGCAGGCGCGTCCCGGTCGCCGTGACCGGCGCAGCGCGCACGACGAGACGGTGCAGCACCGATGACAGCGGGGCCGACGAATTCCCCGGCACCCACGCCGCGACCGACGCGAAGCGCGCAGTGTCCACGGCGATCAGCGGCGGCACCTGGTCGACGTTCGTGTACGCCACCGCCATCGAGTGCCCACCCGGGTCGGCCCGATCGACGGCAGCCCGCAGATCGTTGACGCCGGCGCCCGGCCGCACGAAAAGCACGGTATGGGCACCGGCTGAGTTCAGAGCGCGCAGCGACCGGTTGTGGCGCGCGTCAGCCCAGGCGCTGACCGCGAACGCGCCGATGGCCACGGCCACCGCGACGAGCAGTACCGCGCGGGCTTCGGCCGGGCGGCGCAGCAGTTGACGGACGGCGAGGAACACCGCGAGCCGCTGCGAGTCGCGCGTCCAGCGCGCGAGTCGCCTGGCGACGAGCGGCAGCAACCGCAGCGCCACGACAGCGGCCGCGACGGCTAGCAGCGTGGGGGCCAACACCGATAGGGGGTTCGGCTCTCCGGCGCTCAGGACCCCGCCGGCCTCGAGCTCGATCAGCCCGGCCACCGCGATCGTCACCGCCGCGGCGTCGGCGACCAGCAGCCCGACTGGTGAACCGGGCGTGGCAGCGCCGAGACGCATCAGCGCCCCGACCGGTGTCACCACGATCCGGCGGGCGGCCACGACCGCAGCGAGGACACCCCCCACGACGCCGAGCGCCGCGATGCCGTACGCCGCCGGCGGGAACGCCACGTCCACCGGATGCCCGAGCAGGCGTGCAGCGAGCAGCCGCACGGCGACCCAGGCGAGCACGGCCGCCACCGGCGCGGCGATCAGCACCAGCGCCACCGGCTGGGCGACGCTCTGCAGCACGATGCTGCCGGCACGGCGTCCACGCAGCTTCGCCAGGGCCACCTCGGGCCCTTGGGCCCTCGTCGTGTTTGCGACCACCGCGTAAAGCAGGAGCATCGCGAGCAGCGCGAGCTGAGCCGTCGCGACGGTCACCAGCGTGCCGGCGAGCGCCGTCTCTTTGTCCGTCGCGTCGAGAATGGTCGGCAGGCTGGTTGTCAGGGTGGCGTCGGATGCGCCGCTCGTCCCCGACTCGTAGGAGAGGTGCGCGATGGTGGCGTTCACGTGCGCGAGCGTCCTGCGCAGCGCGCCGATGTCGTCGTAGCTCACGTTCCTGAGCCGGAGCGCCACATTTGCCGACAGTGTCTGCGGTACTTGCTGCAGCCGAGACGAGAGCGCGGCCGGCGTCACGAACGACGCGTCACCGGGCGGCGGCAGGTTTTCCGGCCCGGGCTGGCCAAACCGGAACACGTACCACCGCTCCCAGAACGGCCCCCCGGGCGCGACCGGGCGATACACCCCGATCACGCGCAGCCGGATCGCAATCCCGTTGTTCGTTGTGGCCGCGAGCGTGCCCCCGACGGTCAGGTGTTCAGCCCTGGCGGTGTTGGTGCTGATCAAAGTGTCGCCCGTGGAGTTGCCCGAGAGACAGTGCCCACGGAGGATGCGCAGGTGGGCGCACAAACGGTCGATCGACGCAATCTCGCTCGTGAACGGCTGCGCGCCGCCGTAGGTGACATCGACCTCCTCCTCCGACACCGGGGGCGCGAACTGGCGATCGCGCTCCACCTCTCCGGCAAGACGCCGCACCTGCCCATCCCAGTCGACGCCCCGAAAGCCGGGCTCGGTATTGCGCGAGATGAGGACGTCGCGCTGGAACAGGCTCGCGTCGTTGAGATGCCGTGCGAGCACGGTCTCATCGACCGCATGTAGGTAGATCGGCCCCACCGTCGCGGCGAGGATCGCGACGACCGCGACCACGAACACCGTGGCTGACGCGGTCGCCCGCCACCGAATCGCGCGCAGGGCAAGGCGCAAGGTGAGCACACGCGATTCTCTCGACACGCGCGCGTAGCTCGTGGTCAAGCTCGGGTCATCAGCGATGTCGCGCGGTTCGCGATGAGCTCGATTTTGACGACTGAGCCGCTCGAATGACGAGCGTCCCCCCTAAAGTTCGGTGGCCCGTGTGCGAGCGGCCTGTCTGACGAGGTGGTCGCGCTCGGCGACGCTCGTCGCCCGATGGGCGGCATCCGCATACTCGACATGGAAGCTCTGATGTCGCTCATCGTCGCACGGCGGCGAATGCAGGGCGCGTGGGCTGTAACGCCCACGTCTGGGCGTCAGGTGGGGTCGACCTGAACGGGAATCTCGTCGCTGGCTTCCCCGTGCTGGCGCGTCGGGGCGCCGAGTTTGGCGGCAACGCGCTCCAGCCAGGATCCGGCCAGCAATGAGGTCACGACGGCCAGCATGACCAGGCTGACGAAGAACGATTGGTTGATGATGCCCGCGGCGTACGCGGTTGCGGCGAGCACAATCCCCGGTCCACCCCGTGCGTTCAGGGCGACCGCCAGGCTCCAGGACATGAATCTGTTCTCGCGTGACAGCCGCGCTCCCAGGTACACGCTGGCAGCCTTGGCGGCGCAGCCGAAGGCAAGGAACCCGAGGAAGAACAGCACATTGAAGTGGTGCAGCAGGTCCAGCTGTATGCCGATGAGGGCAAAGTAGACCGGGATGAAGAACCCGAACGAGATGCCGGTCAGGGCGCTGCGGTCAGCCTGTCCAGCGAGGCTGTCGTCGGCGACCGCGACCGCGAGCCCAGCGGTGAACGCACCGTACAGCGGGACCAGCCCCAACGACAGCGCGGCAGCCGACAGCGCAAGCATCCATAGCAGCTGAAAGGCGATTGGGCTGCGTCGAGCCAGCACGTTGACGCGCATCCCGGCCAGCACCTTGTAAGCCCGGCCGCCGAAAGCAAGAGCTACCGCCAGGAAGATCAGGGCCACGAGCGTGTGGTAAACGCCACTCTGCGCGAGCGTGTGAATGTGCAAGGCGGTAGGCACACCAAACGCCGAGCCGCCGGAGGTCTGCACCAAGCCAACCGCGACGGCCAAGACCACATACAGCACGATGTCCTCGGCGACCGCAACCGACAGCACGATGCGTGCGAACCGCGTCGAGAGCAGCTTGAGGTCGTACATGATCCGGGAGATGACCGGGATGCTGGTGACCGCGATCGCCAAGCCGAACACCAAGGTCAGCGCGGCATGGTTTCCGGCCGAACCGAGGAACTGCTTGGTACCCAGCACCGCAACCAACCCCAGCCCCGCCGCGAACGGCAGAACCATGCCGAATCCCGCGATCAGCCCCACCGTGCGCATCGCGTTACGTTGCAGCAGCTTCCGCATCTCAGCACCGGCCGCGAACATCAAGAACAGAAGGCCGAGCTGATAGATCGCGCCCAGCGCGGCGGCCGACATGCCCGCGGAAGGGAAGATCCAATGCTGGACGCTCGGCGATACCGCGGCCAGCGCCGTCGGACCGAGCAGGATGCCCCCCACGATCTCCCCGATCGCGCGCGGCTGCCCAAATCGGGCGAACAGGCCGCCCATGCCATGGGCGGCAATCAAGAGAACCGCCAGCGCGACCAGCAATCGGGCCACGTCGACGTCAGCAAACGTCACGGTCTACACCCCCACTTAGCCTTCCGAAGTGGCGACTTTACCCATCAAGGAGACACCGACGAGGTGGCGTTTCTACTTCAGTGAGGGTCATCAATGTGACCCCAGCCCCGCTAGCTCAGGGAGCGATCGGGGGGCCCGCGATCCGGCGGACGGCCACGATGAACGGCGCCAGCAGCAACCCGCCGTAAAGAACGCCGGTCACGCTGTCGGTGAACCAGTGCTTGCCGAGGTACGTGCGACTGTAAACCTCGTTGACCGATAGGGCGGCAACCGTGCCGACCGTCCACGCCTTCGCCGGACCGCTGCCGCTGAACTCACGCCACAGCAGGTAGCCGATGAGGCCGTAGAACAAAACGACGCGGTCGCATCCCCCGGACGGGTAGGTGCCGAGTGGGCTGCTCGGCGGTCCAAGACGACCGAACCGGCGACGCAGGGCAATCGTCGTGTAGTGATCGACGAGCAGTGCAGCTGCCAGAATCGAGGGCGGCAGCCATTTCTGTCGCGGGTAGGTCACCGCGAGGCAGACGCCGGCGGTGCCTGCCGCCCCCCACGTGGTCCAAGTGTCTCCGACCTTCCCGAGCCGCGTCATGATCGCGGCCCACCACCCGACCTGGTGTTCCTCGAGCCAGCGCAGCAGGGGCTCGTCAAGGTCCGATCCGTGGCGGACGACGGTCCTACCGATCAGTGTCATCACCCCGTAGGGCATCAGTCCGGCGATGGCACTGAAACTCGCCAGTTCCGCTGTGCCTTGCACCGGCCCGACCGGGTCGGCAGACCGGCCCCTGCCCCGGCGAGGGGAGAGGGCGCGAGGGGCCTTGCGGCCCGATGCCCGGCGCGCGGCGACGAGCGTCGCCGCAGCCACTCCAGCTTGTGCCACCGGCCACACTCCGGCAACCAGATAGCGACTCACTGTGCTCGCACGCGACGTCAAGGGAGGTCCAGACAGTTCCTTTTCGGCGCCTAGATCACTAATCGCGACGAGCACCGCACGGGCACACTATATGCGGGGACCGCATCGAAAACGTGTGCAGCGCGATGCGTGCGCCGCCATGCTCGTCAAGGGGAGGTGGATCACGGTCCTGAGTTGGCGTTTGGCAGCGGGCGCTCCGGGTAACCGAAACTCATGCGTCGAGTCGGCTTGGGGCTCACGACTGCAGCAGTGGTCGCATTGCTGGTGGTGTCGCCGCCAAACGAGAGCGCAGCCGCCGCTCGACACGGTCACGCGGGCGCCGTTTCTGGTGCGGCGCGGAAGCAGGCGGTCGCGGTCGGTACCGGTGGTGCGGTTGCCTCGATGGATCTCGATGCCAGCAAGGCCGGCATCGAGGTGTTGAAGCGGGGAGGCAACGCGATCGACGCCGCGGTCGCGACCGCGAGCACGATGGGCGACACGATCCCGTTCGTGGCAGGGCCCGGCGGCGGCGGTTTCATGGTCATCTATCTTGCCCGCAGCCATCGAGTCGTGACGATCGACGGTCGAGAGACGTGCCCCTCCGCGTGCACGTCGCGGCTGTTTATCAATCCGAAGACCGGACGGCCGATGAACTATGACTATGCCTCGGAGCAACCTCTGTCCACCGGCGTGCCCGGAATGGTCGCGACCTGGGCGAAGGCGATTCGCCTATACGGTCGCCGTAGCTTCGCCGCTGATCTGCAACCGGCCATCGCGGTCGCGAAGCATGGCTTCAGGACCAACTTCGACTTCAAGCAGCTAGAGGAGTCCGGGCTTGCCGTGTTGCGCGCATACACGGCCAGCCGCGCGCTGTTCTTGACCAAGGCGGGGAACCCGTTGCCAGTCGGAACGCTGCTACGCAATCCCCAGCTGGCCAAGACATATCAGCTGCTCGCCAGCCATGGCCCGTCGTATCTGTACGACGGCCCCATCGGCCGTGCGATCGTCAAGGCCGACGACCACCCTGTGCTCTACCCGGGCACCACGCTAATCACAAGGCCCGGAATCATGAGGGAGAGGGACCTGCGCTCCTACGGCGTGCGGATTCAGCAACCAACCCAGGTTCGCTACCGCGGGCTCAACATCTACGGGATGGCTCCTCCGTCGAGCGGAGGCTCAACCGAGGGCGAAATCCTGAACATCCTCAGCGGCTGGAACCTGAGCCAACAGCAAAGAGCGAGGGCACTGTTCGAATACCTGGAGGCGTCACGGCTTGCATATGCCGACCGCGACGCCTACGTCGGCGATCCGCGTTACGTGCACGTCCCGCTGAGCGGCCTTCTGAGCCCGGCGTTCGCTGCGACCCGTCGCTGCTTGATCCATAACACGGCGCTGCCCTCACCCCAGCCACCGGGCCACCCGTACCCGCCATACAAGAAATGCAGCAGCTCCGCTCCGGCCCCTTCACCGTCATCGGCCGCGCCCGAACCAACGCACACCAACAACATCGTGGCGACAGACAAGTGGGGAGACGTCGTCGTTTACACAAACACGATCAACTTCTTCGGCGGCAGCGGCGAGACGGTCCCGGGATACGGCTTTCTGCTGAACGACGAGATGACCGACTTCGATTTCGCTCCCCCGACGGCGGGCGCGCGTGACCCCAACCTTCCCGCGGGCGGGAAGATCCCACGCTCGAGCATGGGTCCCGTCATCGCGTTCCGGCACGGTAAGCCGGTGTTCGCAATCGGGGCCGCCGGCGGCTCGACGATCATCACCACCGTCGTTCAGACCCTCATCAACCATGTGGACTTCGGCATGTCGCTCCCCGCCGCGCTGGCTGCCCCGCGTGTCAGCCAGACGAACTCGACAACCTCGCTCGCTGAGCCCGCCTTCTACAACAGCTCCCTTGCCCAGCAGCTGCGGAGACAGTTCGGCGAGCAGTTCACCGAGGCCACCGGCCCGATCCTGCCGCTGGACCATTACCCTGGCGACGCAACCGCCCTCCAGATCCTCAGCCACGGACGCGCAGAAGCGATCGCGGAGCCCGTCCGCCTGGGTGGCGGAAGCGCGCTAGTAGTGCATCCCTCGCGCTAGGGATCAGAGAGCCGGAGCGGGAAACGCCTCTCAGGGCTGGATGTTCTCCAGGTGAGACGGGCATCTCGTGACGTCGTTATTCGTGACGTCGTTCGCGCTCGGCGATGCGACGCAGCCGCTGGTCGAAGCTGAGGAGCTCCGCGCCTGAGGAGAGCGCGGTGGCGAGGGACAGCGCGTCGCCGAGGCGCAGCGCGCGGTGCCGGGCCCGCAGCTGCGCTGCGCCCCGCGCCAGCGCTCGGTCGAGGTCGACCACGGTGACATTGGCAGCGGCGAGAAACTCATCGACCTGCTCGCCACTGCCGTGCTCGAGCGGGCGAACCATGACCTCGGCGTAGACACTCGCACCCACGAGCAGCCGCTCACCGGCGGCCATGTTGGCGCGAATCTCTTCCACCGCCCGCTCGTGCTGGGCGTCCCCAGGGTCAAGGAACGCGATCAGCACGTCGGCGTCGAGGGCTACTGGCGCCACTCTCCGCGGAGCCGCTCAAGATATCCAGGCGGGTAAGTGCCGGCCGGCAGTGAACCCGCGTAGCGCTCGATCAGATCGTCCGCGCGCTCAAGCTCGATCCGGCCGGGAGCAACGGCTCGGATCACGACTTCGTCGCCGGCATCCAGACCTGCTTCGTGCAGAATCCGAACCGGAATCGTCACCTGACGCTTGCTCGAAATTTTGCTCATCGCTTTACCAATACGGTAGCTGGTAAAGCGAAGCCTCAACCGCGTATCAGCCCGGGGAGCGCGACTAGCAACCGGGGTATATCGGAGCGTGAGCGATCGAGGGCGTCGCCGAGGGCCGCGGCGGCTTCTGACTCGATAGCTCTTCCGTGGCCGACGAGCAGCATTGACGGCTCATAACCGGAGAGCTGTGCGCGCGGCGGCATCAAGCGCAACAGCGGGTGCACGCCCGCTCGCCCGCCGAGCGCGAATACCGGCGCCGTGCCGATCGCCTCGGGGATGATCAACGCGCCCGTCTGCGGCCACCACAGCGCAACCTCCCTCCACCGCCCGCGGGATAGGACCGGCACGACCTCGAACGGAGCGTCGGGTAGCCGCTGCGGCACGCGCAGCAGCGGAACCTCCAAGCGAGTGGCGATCGCTTGACAGTCCCGGTTGTGGCGATCAAGCAGCTGCAAGACACCCACCGGCGGGCCTAAAGATGACGCCGTCTGCAAGGCCACGTCATCCTCGAACGGGTCGATAAGCCACACCCGCCCGTCGTCAAGTAGCGCGTGCGCGCTGCGCGACATGCCGCTCTGCTCAATCCACGTGACTCCCAACTCGTGACGCTGCAACGTCGCACTCATCTCACTCGAACAGTATCTGCGCCGAAGGAACGGCTCGCGAGGCCCTCTTGGGACACGACGACGAGTTCCAGTACGCGCTGTGCCGGCTGAGCGGGATTGCTCCGGTCAGGGCACCTGCAGCGTCAGTGACGTTTCCGGATGCTCGTTGGCCAGTGCGCGTGCGGTGTAGGCCAGCTTTACCCACCGCCGCTCTGAGTAGAGCTTGGTCATGTTCGAGTACCAAGGGGACTTTGGGTTCGTGGCCTGCGAGTAGGTCAGGATCCCCTCGGACACCGGGCCGCTGGGATTCAGCTGTGTGGTCATGACCAGCGAGGAGCCGTCGTAGACGGTCCCATAGGGAACCCCCACGAGCGGACCGCTGGACACGGGCGTTCCATCGTTCGCGTAGATGGCGTTGAAGCACCCATCTCCCTCGTTCGCGTTGGAGGAGTCACCCTCGCACCCGGGAACGAAAAGGGTTTTGGACTGAGGTGCGTGCTGCACCTGGCCGAAGCTCGCGTCCAGGGGGACATGGTGCTCTCGCAGGCTCAGCACGGCGTCGGCCAGCCACTTCAGGGGGGCGGCGCTCCGCGAGGTGTTGAGCCCTGCAGGAGTGGTCAGGGGATGAGCGGCATTGAACGGCGTCGCGTAGAAGTGGGTGCTGCCATCGAGGTCCGCCCAGACCTCGAACAGCCAGCCGCCCTTGGCGTCCAGCAGGCCGGTTCCGTTGTAATGCGCCAGCGCCCGACAAGCTGAGCGGAGATTGACCGCTTTTCCATTGGAGGCGGTCTGCTCAGGATGCGCGCGGCAGTCAGCCACCAGGCGTCGAAGAACAAGCGAGGCGAGCTCCGAGCGATCGCCCTCCCACATCCGCTGCAACGTTGGGATGGTGAACTTGGGCGGCCCCAGCCCATCGGTTCCCGCCACGCGAGCGGCGATCATGTGGTTGCCGAGCCTCGTCCGCAGGTCTTGCTCGGTCCCCGTGAGCCCGATGATCGGGGAGAAGCCGGTCAGCGGGTGCGAGGGATTGGCGAGCCAGTAGGAGTCGTTGGAGTTCTCCACGTAGTCGCGACGGAAGAGGTGCGGCAGATGCGAGGCCGCAAAGATGCCCTTTTGCGGCGTACCGGGGAAGTTGACCGGCGCGCATGAGCTATGCGAGCCGTCAAGCGTGACCACGCGGGCCTCGTCAAAGATGAGCGTGGGAATACCGGGGGGCAGGCATGCCTTTAGCTTGCCCTTCGTGACGGCCGGAGTGGCGCCGACATCGCCGTAGTAGGCATTGCCCTGGTCGTCGGCGGCAATCGTGTTGAACGTCGGGATCGCCAGCCACTTGGCCTCCACGTCGTAGAGGTTCTTGACCGAAGTGGCCCGGCCCATCTCGAAGTACTGGTTGGCCGCTCGTGGCCCTACTCCGGCGACACTGTCGTACAGCGCATAGGCCTTCTTTTTGCCCCAGGTGTAGAGCTTGTCGGGAACGCTGGGAACGTCGAGGACCACCCCCCAGTGGGTGGTGTAGAAGGTGTGGTGGACCGTCTTCCCCCGGGAGTGGAGGGTGATCGTGAGGTGCCCCATGTGCACCGGCTTGCCATCCAGGTAGTAGCTGGTGGGATGGCCGGGAACGAGCTTGAGCTGGTAGAGCACGAAGCGCCGCGAGGTAGAGACGGTGTGGGTCCAGGCGATGTGGCGGTTGAACCCGATCCCGATCAGCGGGAAGCCCATCAGCGTCCCGCCCTCTACGTCGTAGCTGCCAGGGACTTCCAATTGCGCCATCCAGAAACGCTCGGTCCCGCGCCAGGGAAAGTGCGGATTGGCCAGCACCATGCCGTGTCCGGAGCGAGTGTCCTTATTGCCCAGACCAATTCCGTTGGATCCTGCGGGCTGAGCCGCCGAATTGAACTGCCGACGCAACGCGGTGAAGCCTCGCGGCGCCCGCTGCGCGCGAGGAGCTTTCGTCCCCGCGGTCGGCGGAGCGGCCTGGACGATTCCGGAAATGAACTGCTGCGCTGAGCCCTCGGTGACGACCTGCTGGCCGCGCAGGATCATGTCCGTGAGCGAGATCGGCTTCACCCAGGGCTTGCCCTTGCAGGTGGGATCGTTCAGCTTGCCCGAACGCAGGTAGTGGTTGTAGCCCTGCACGAAGCCGGTATATACCTGGCGGACTTGCGGGAGAAGGCCGTTGGGGGGTGAGGCCTTGAGCTCCCGCTGGACCAGGCCACTGCGCCTGATATAGCGCCAATAGAGGTCTGACTGCAGATTGGTGGTGTAGGTGCCTGCCGAGTAGTTGATTGCCAAGGCTTTGGGACCGAAGTACTTGGAGCGCTGGCCCTCGACGGTCACCATGTCATTAGCCAGCGTGCACAGGTTGTCCTCGGCGAACGCGTACGCCTCGCCGTATCCCAACGAGGTGAAGTTGCGCGCCACGATGTGCGGGATGCCAGCCCGGTCGCGGGTGATCGTCACCAGGCCGGGCGATTTGGAAGTCCGGTGAGCGGCTCCAGCGGCCGCCGTGGCTGTCGCCACAGCCAGCACCAATGCCAGACCCCCGCCGCAGAGAAAGACCCGCCTCACTGAGAATCGCACCTTCCGCAGCCTCGTGATCACGTCGTCTTCCTCCATTGGTTCGTGAGCATCAGCCAGCCCCGCTGCCCGTCAGCGCGTCGCCATTCTCTGGGCTTAGCCAAGTTCTGTCAATCGACTCCCGGTCATAAGTGCTCGTGCCGAGATTGGCCGGGTTGCGTGCGTGGCAGCGCGCTTGTGCTAGTGGCCGGTTGCGATGATGCGTCTGCTCGCGTCGTACCAGGTGATTGTCTGGGCGGCGCCGCGGTCGGGCAGGGTCGCGGCGGCGATGTTGTCGTGAACGGTGACAGCATTCGCTCTAGCTGCACGGCGTCGGTGATCAGCTCCACTGCGCCCTCCACCACGACAGGCTTGAGCGGATCGTCGGTCGATATCGAGCAGCGCGGCGCCCCGGCGAGATTGCGCGTCCTGCGCGACCCCTTGGAGCTGCTGGACCAGAGGCGGCTCTCGTGCCAGACCCCCCACACCGGCATTAGGTGCGGGGCGCCCGACGGCTTCAGCGTGGCCAGCCAGTAGTCGTTCCTCCGCCCAGGAGCAGGTCCGCGCGGATCCGACGTCTGGCACTCAGCGCTTGGTCTCGTACCTGGTCAGGAGCACGCCGTCGGGAAACGTGCGGGTCTCCACCAGGTTCAGGTTCACCCAGTTGTCCAGGTTCGTAAAGAACGGTGTGCCGCCGCCGACCAAGACCGGTGCGGTGGCCAGCACGTACTCGTCGATCAGCCCGGCCCGCATGGCCGCTGCGGCGAGCGTCGCGCCGCCGATGTCCATGGGACCGCCGTCCTCGGCCTTAAGCCGGGCGATCTCGGTGACCGCGTCGCCGGTGACCAGGCGGGTGTTCCAGTCCACCGTGTTGGTCGTCGAGGAGAAGACCACCTTCGGCATGTCCCGCCAGCGGCGGGCGAACTCGATCTCCGCCGGCGTGACGCCAGGCTGCTCGCCAGCGGTCGGCCAGTGGGAGCTCATCGTCTCCCACAGTTTGCGCCCGTACAGCGCCAGGCCAGTCGCGGCCACCCGGTCGGACCACCACTGGAACAGCTCGTCGCTCGGCACGCTCCAGCCGAGGTCGTCGCCGGGCGCGGCGATGTAGCCGTCCAGGCTCAGATTCATGCCAAACGTCAGTTTCCGCACGGCGTCAGCCTCCCGAGTCGGTTTTCGGCGTACAGACCAGCACGGCGCGGAAAAATCATCGGTCAGGCCACACCGACGGCCGGTTGACGCCGCGGTGCCCCGTCCTGGCTTCGGATTCCCGCAAGCCCCGTCCGGCCGGCACAGCGTTAGCCACCACCGGGAAGGCTGAGTCGCGCGGACGCGTTCTTTTGCCAAGCGGCCCGGTGCTCACCGGACTTGTCGTTTTGGCTCGTTCTTCGTAGTTGTCCTGATCTACGGGGCTACGGACAGTCGACTGTGCCAGGGCGCACGAGGAAGCCGACCGCGCCGCCGGTCGCCGCATAACTTGCCCGATGCTGGTGCTGGCCTGGACGGAGGACGACATCGACATCCACGGCGACCCCGAGGGAATCTGGCGACCCTGGGTGGCCGGAGAGCTCCGCAGCGCGGAAATCCATTCCGGGCACCACCAGGCCGAACCGATGAACTTGCACACGCGCTGCTGCAGTTTCTCGCGGTCCGTTACGCCGAGGAGGTTGCCCGCCAAGACCGCATCTGAGCAGATTATCCCGTCTCTGAAGCTACGGCTCTCGCCCTACTCGCAGGTGCGCGCGCCTTCACAACTCCGGACGCATCGCCCCCACAAAAGAACCGCCCCCGCTGTTGCGGAGGGCGGTTCATGTACTTCGTAAGGTGGACGCGTGGTCCGCGCATTTCAGGAACGGAACCCTGAGCTCGTCGCTCAGCGCTGGCTCGCCAAGATGGGCGACTGCGTTCCGGGCCTCAAATAGAGGAGCGAGCTGCGGCGAGAGAAGGTGGACTGATGGCAGTAGCTGACCGACTCGGTTGAGGCTCTCGCGACCCGTGATGGTGCGCATCCTGTGACGTGGCACACGCGCATCCGCGCCATCGCCGCACGCATGAAGGAGGGAATCGAAGTCAGCAGCTGCCATGAGCGCTGGATGGCGGCGTGCGAGCAACGCTTTCATGGCGTGCTCAAGCGCGATCGACGCATGCAACACGAAGGTGGTGTGGTCTCCGACCGGTAGCGCCCTCAACGCCGACTGGGCAAAATCGGAAGAAGAGCTTGCTAGTTGCTCGTGCAGCTGCTCGACGACGGACCTTGCCGGATCGACGTCTGCTATTGGCCGCTGAGCATCGGAACGACACCGACCATCCCGTTGACGTCCCGGCCGCCTGATCTCACCCAAAGTCCGTCGCGGAGTTCGCGCCCCTCCTTCGTCGCCAATGGGCTCGTCCTCTTTGGGTCCGTGCGGACGATCGCTCTTTGATATGCGATCGTCCCGCCGAACCGCGCCATCAGTGGAACGGGGCCGCCGACTTTGGGTGCGAGCAAGCCCTGCTCCCCCCCGGCCGCTGGCAGATGCTTTCCGTTGGTAGGGGTCGTCCGGCTGCGATTGAGAGCGAGCGTCCCTCCGGTCAAAGCGAGCGTGAGTCGGCGCGGATGACGAGTGTGCCGCGGCCATGCGCGTGCGATCCGTTCTGGTACCGGATCGGCGCGACCCGGGGGGTCGGCGGGTAGCCGGTCGGATCCCGCGACAGCCAATGCCGCCATGGTGGTGGGGTCCTTGAGCCCTTTGTGAGTCGGCTCTGCAAAGCACTTGGTAGCATGCGGCCCAAGGTAGGTGGCTACACGCTTTGTGTGAGCTCCCTGGGTGATCGGGAACGACTGGCACCGTCGGCATCCGAGACGCACTGGAGGAGTAATGACTCGTTGTCGCTATCACTTTGGAGCTGCGTGTGCTGTGATAGCAGCGATCGGATGTTCCGGGACCGTCGCAGCGGCCGCGCCGACTGCGGTCTCCGCTTCGCCGGCAAGAAAGACGACAACAGTGGGCGGCACCTGGAGTTCAATTGGGCCGACCAATATCGGCGGTCGCGTGACCGGGATCGCGCCTGACCGGGTGGCGGCAAACACGGCCTACGTGGCGACGGCGACCAGCGGGGTATGGAAGACCACCAACGCAGGCCGCACCTTCTCGCCCGCCTGGCCGTCGCGGTTCCCTCAGTCGATCGGGGCTATTGCGGTAAGCAGCAACGATACGATCTTCGTCGGGACGGGTGAGGCCAATCCTGGCTGCGGCGATCTGACCTATGACGGCAACGGGGTCTATCGCTCTACCGACGGTGGGCGCACCTGGCAACACGTCGGCCTGTCGGGGTCGGGCGAGATCGGGAGAATTGCCATTGATCCGACCAACCCAAACACCGTGTACGTGGCGGCGGCGGGGTCGATCACCGGTTCCGGCGGGGAGCGTGGCCTGTACCGATCGACAAACGACGGTGCGACCTGGCAGCGGGTGCTCAGGGGCACGACGCCCACCACTGGGGCCATAGACGTCAGCATGGACGCACACAACCCCAAAATCGTTCTGGCGTCCATGTTCCAGCGGCGGGAGACCCAACTGAACTGCGGTAACTACGGTGGGCGCGGTAGCGGTATCTACCGATCCACCAACGGCGGGACGAGTTGGACCAGACTGGGCCGGCCCCAGGGCCTCCCACCTGCCAGCAGTCATATCGGCAGGATTGGGGTCGCCTTCGCGCCGAGCGACCCGACCCGCGCCTACGCTGAGATCGCGCGCACGCGCGGGCCCTTCGAGGGTTTCTACACCTCGACCGACGGTGGCGCCACTTGGACCAAGCTTCCTCCGAATAAGACCCTCACCCAGTCCGATGCAACTTACGGTTGGTATTACGGAAACGTGTCGGTTGATCCCACGAATGCTCTCCATGTCTTCTACGGGGGGCTGGGGCTCTACCAGTCGAAGGATGCGGGCAAAACGTGGGTCGCCGACTATGGCCCCCACGTCGACTGGCACGCTCTGGCCTGGGATCCCCTGGCTCCGGGTCGCGTCTATGGCGGCAACGACGGTGGCTTCTACACATCCGAGAAGAACGCCACCGTCGGGACGTTCACAAAGGGAGTCTACGAGCCCTGGACCCAGCTCTACACCGTGGCCGTAAGCGCTCAAAATCCCCAACGGGTAGCCGGAGGTTCTCAGGACAACGGATCGATCCGATCCTGGGGCGGAACCCCCTACAACGCCTACTTCGGCGGTGACGGCCAGGTCAATTTGATCAACCCGCGCAACCAGCAGATCGTCTACGCCTGCGCCGAGCAGGAAGCGTGTGGTCGCTCCACCGATGGAGGGAACAAGTTCACCGCTATGAAAGCCACGTCGAAGAGGTGGGGATGGACTACGCCCTTGGTCTTCGATCCAGACAACCCCAAGGTGATGTATTGGGCCGGCGACCAAGTGAACAAGTCGACCAACGGCGGCGCGACCTGGTCTCCGATCAGCCCTGATCTTACCGGTGGCCCAGGGCCGAGCAATCTGCTCGGCCTGATCGGGGGAACCGTTACTTCGTTGGCTGTGAGCAAGAGCAACCCGAACGTGATTTATGCCGGGACCGATGACGGCCACCTTTGGGTGACCCGAAACGACGGCGGCCACTGGCGGCTCCTGCTTGGCAACCAACCGTGGGTTCAGTCCATCGCCGTTGATCCCAGTAACGCCAATGTCGTCTACGTGAGCCTATCGACGTTCCGCAGTGGCTTCGATTCTCCCCACGTGCTGGTCAGCCGCAACGGCGGGGCGAGCTGGAGCAGCATCACGGCCAACCTACCCCAGTCGACGGGGGGTTGCCCCGTTCGCCGTGGAACTTGGTGACGGCGGTCCGGGTGTGATCGTTACATAGTGACCGCGATAGGCGCCTCCTGGGTTGGGGTTGTCTGGAGGTGGAGTCGGCGTTCGATCGCGATCGCGAGCTGCGGGAGTTGGAGGTAGCCGATGACTTTGCGGAACTGCTTCTCGGCTTCGAGCATCCCGGCGGCGGTCCAGCGCATTGCCATCTCGCCGGAGCTCCAGCGCTTGACGTTGCGCTGGGTGGTGCGCACGCAGTCGATCATCGATTCGCATGGGTTCGTGCTCTCCAGCGTGCGCTTGAGCCGACCCTTGATTCGCAGCCGGGTGACGGTCAGCGTCTCCTCCATACCCTCGCGGAGCGAGGCGGCGGCGCCGGGGTGGGTGCGCTCGAGCTCGTCGGCGAGCCGCTGGAGCTGCTCGAGCGCCCGGTCGGGATCAGTGTCGGCCCAGGCGCGACGCATGCGGTGAACGATCGGCGGCCGGTCGCGCTCGGGCAGGTGTCGCATCACGTTTCTCTCTTTGTGACGGACACACCTCTGGACCGGGACGTCACCGAACACGGTGCGCACGGCTTTGCGCAGCGCCTTCGAGCCGTCGATCACGAACAGCATCCCCTGCTCGGGATCGAGCCCACGTTCCACGAGGTTCGACAACAGCGCGGTGGCGACGGTCGCGTTCTCGGTCGAGCCTTCCCATAGCCCGAGCGGGATCTTGACGCCCTCGGTGGTGATCCCCAAGGCGACGATCATCATCCGCTCCTTGAGCTCGATCCCGTCGATCATCATCACCGCCAGGCGCAGATCGGCGAGCTGGCGGGACATCAGCTCGACCAGCGCCTGGCGGGTCCGCTCGATGAACGTGCGCGACACCGCCGATTTCGACGTCGAGCGACCTTTGACTTCGACCTCCTCGCCGACTGGCTCCTGGGTGCGCCGATAGCGGCGGGTCGAGACGCCGGCGAGCATCCGCTCGAGCACGACCCTTCTGAGCGGGTCACGGTCGGCGAAGTGCTCGTAGGTCGCAAGCGGCACCTCGGCCGAGCCGTCCGCGGTCCTGACGCGCGGCCGGGTGATCTCGACCCGACGGCCGCCGAGCGTCACCTCCCCGTCCTCGTGGCCATGACGCACCGCGGTCCGCTCCGGGTTGTGCTTGCACTTCGGGCCGACGACCTCGTCGACCTCCTCCTCCAGCATCTCGGTGAGCACACCGAGCCCCACGCCCACGCTGAGCGCGAGCAGCCCCTCCTTCGCAGCTCCCACCAGCTGCCCCAATGCCTCCTGCACGCGCTCAGGGAGCACGGCCTCGTCGTTGGTCGCCTGCGCGACCGGTACGGTCTCCTTCACGGCGGTTCCTCCTTCGATCTTGACGTGATCGCCGATCACGCTCCCACCAGGAGCGGACGGCTTGGAGGGACCGCCGTCACCTCAAAGTTCTACGAGAGCCGGGACAACCTCGTCGACGGTGACGAGCCTGACTCTCGTGTCCAGCTCACACGCCCAACGACTTTTCGCCACGCTGAATGACGGAACCGTGGCGGAGCTCAAGGCACCTACTAGGAACAGGCAATGGATCCAGGCTGGGTCGGGATTGCCCGATTCCCCGATTATGGACCTGGTCTATCAGGCTCAAGCCCGGAAGCTCTATGTCGCCAGCTTCGGGCACGGGTTCTATGTGCTGCCACTCCCCGGAACCGGCAAGACCTACCAGGCTCGGGGTCTACTAGCGAAGGCACTAGGCGTTAACCCTGGACAGGCTGGCGTTCACACCAGCCGCAACACTCTCCGTGAGCCGCCGCCCATCCCATAAATAGAGAAGTCTTGCGGCAGCACCGTCTCGGGAAGCTCTGTGGCGCTCACGGAGGCGTGCCAAACACGACGGTGCGGGTCGTTGCTAGACCGAGCAAGAGGAGTGGTTCGCTTCGCGCAAGCGAGCTACTTCCGAGGACTGACCGACGCTCTCCGCCGAGGGGGCTGGGACCCAGAAACACGGTGGTTCGTCATGCCCCGCAACGATGAACGCCCCACACGAGGCGATGGGCAAGCCGCGACCGTCGAGGCTGCCACAGGCGGGTCGTCGAGCTCTGCGTCTACCCGACCCCTCTCAATCCCACCGGCCCGCCGGGACGGGCCCTTCCTTCTACGCGACAGCCGCCGCGGAGAGCGAGACGCTCGCTTCCCCTACGGCGACGTCGGCAGGCTGACGAGCGCTCTGCGACGAACCGCAATTGGTGGCAAGCGAGACCGGCTAGCGCTAGCGCATCTACAGGGCGGTCCCAGGTTGGGATATGCGACGGTTGGCAACCGTAGTGCAGATTTCGGCGTTTAAGCGGTCATGAGGCGTTCTCCGGGCGACGACCCCATCGTTGATCCGGCCTTCGAGCGGTTCGTGTTGGCCTATTCGCGAACGATCCTCCGCAGCGCGTTTCTGCTGTGTGGTGATCGCGACCAGGCCGAGGACCTGCTTCAGATGACGCTGCTGCGTACCGCGGGAAGATGGCACTCGGCGCGCGTGGCCCCGGAGGCCTATGCCCGGCGGGTGCTCGTAAACCTCTCTCGCGATCACGCACGCCGGGCCCGCCGGCGAATCACCGAGCGCCCACTCACCGATGCGGACCGCCAGTGCTCGGGCGCTCGAGATCACGCCGATGACGTTGCCCTCCGCGATGCGGTCATCGGCGCGCTGTGGATGCTGCCGGCGCGCCAGCGAGAGGTGATCGTGCTGCGCTTCTACCTGGATTTGTCGGTGAGCGAAGCGGCGGCGGCGATGGCCGCCTCGGAGGGCACCGTGAAGTCCTATTCGGCAAGAGCACTCGCGCGCATGCGTGACCTGCTTGACGACTCCTTCTCGAGCCCAAACCGGGCGCCGGAGGTCTCCAATGACAAACGATGAGGTGCTGATTGAAAAACTTCAGGGCTCGCTGAGGGCCGCGGTCGAAGACATCGACCCCCCAGCTGACTTGCTGGGATCGCTGCGCAAGGAGCGCGCGCGTGGCCAACGGCGCTCGGCCGTAGGTCGGCGTCGGCTGCCGGCGCGCGGGAATCTGACCGCCGCCCTTCGCGCCGCGACGGTGCTGGCGATCTTCGCGGCGGGAATGACGGTCTTCGTGGTCTTCGTCCTGCTCCTGGGCCACAACCGCTCGAGGCCATCGGCGGCGCCCCCCACGCACTCGAGCGTCCGCGCCGTGTTTGACCGCACGATCTCCGTCCGCTCCGATGCGGTCGACCTTGCCCCTGGCGATCGGGCGCTGTGGGTGGTCGACTTCGGCGATGTCAGCCGGCTCGATCCCGCGAGCGGCCGCCTCGTGGCCAGGATCAGCACGCCTGGTACGGGGCAGGACAGCCAGATCGCGCTCGGCGATGGAAGCGTCTGGGTCACAGCAGGCATTCGACGGCCGCTCGTATACCGGATCGACCCCGCGACCGATCGCGTCACTGCGCGAATGCATGTCCCCGGACTACCGTCGGGGATAGCGGTGGGCGCCGGCGCGGTATGGGTCACGGTCATCCCGCGCTCAGGGCCAGGAGACCTGGTCCAGATCAATCCGCGAACCGACAAGGTGGTCGGCGCGCCGGTCAAGGTCGGTCCCGGGCCAGGACAAGTGGTCTATACCGACGGCGCGCTCTGGGTCGCCGACACCTCGCCGTTCTCGGTGCTACGCGTCGAGCCTTCCACCGGCCGGGTCACCACCGCCGTCGGCGCCAGCCCCGGGCCGGCGGGTGATTTCGGAATCGGTTCGATCGGGCTCAGCTTCGGCTCGCTGTGGGTTGCATCAAATGACTCGCTCACCCGCATTGATCCGCGCACATTCCGAGTCATCGCCACGGTGGCCATACCGCGCGCCGATCTAATCGCGTTCGCTGACGGCGTCGTCTGGGTGTTCGCCGACCCCCGCTCAAGCTCGTCAACGCGCTACTACCCGATCAAAGGCACGGCCGCGCTGTGGGAGGTTGACCCCAAAAGCGATCGGATCGTTGGAACGCCGCTCCACCCTAACGCGGTCGAGCCGATCGCGCTCGCCGCCAGCGGGCGGAACTTGTGGCTTGCCGACTACATCCGCGGCACGGTCACCCGCGTGCGCCTCGTTCGCGATAGTCGACAGTGAGCCGAGCCGGCTGAAGGGGCGGCAATGGGGTGACCTGGAACCAGCGCTACAAGCGTGGACATGATCCGGGACCCTCAGAGGCATCCGTTAGCCAGCTCGCAAGGAAGACCGCCGCGCGGGACGTTCGCACCCCCGCCCATATCACAGTGAAAGTGAACGAAAGCGGGACCATGTGCTGCTCCGTCCGGGCCTTGCGCCTGGTCTCCGCCCCCGGCCCGGGGGCCTACCAAGCGTGGAAACCGGGACGCTCCCTTTCGTCAACCGCTGATCCACATCACGGACTTGCGCTTTGCGACGAGTGGATGAGCCCGGCCGCACCGCCGAAGAGATCACGCTCCGAAGGGACCTACGACGACTGGTCCGGCCGGACCGGTGAAGCGAACGGATGTAAACCCTGCCAGCAGCGCGCCGTAGACGTTGTCGCACACAGACACGATCTTCGTGATGCCGTCGCTCGCTACGAGCCTCACTTCCTCGACACCGTCGGGGACGAGGCCATGAATGATGTTCTGGTCACCTGATTGGGTCGAGGTCCAGGTCACGATTCCCTGGGCCATTGCGTTCTCGATCGTGTTACAACACATGCCGCCAACGTCGAGACAGATGAAGCCGTTACCGGGGATCACACAGACATCGCCCACGTCGCTATTAGCCCTGCGCGCCAGCGCCGGGTTGAGTCCGAGCCGGCCCCTCATCCCCTGCGCGTACGCTCCCCAGCGCTCCTCGGGTATCCGGTCGCTTTCCACCAGGGGGCGGCGCAGGATTCCAAACGCAGACGCCTGATCTACTGAGACTGCGGCGACCCTACTCAAAGGCGCATCCGGAAGCCAACGCCGCGTGCGGTGCGGATCTCCTGAACCCGCCATCACCTAAGCCTAGGCGAGCCGGCGGTCTGTTCGAGCCAGGCCACGCGCCCAATTGCCGGACGCTTCCATTCCCGCTCGCACGGCGCCCCATCGCGCACGCCCGCTTTGCGACGTTGGCATCACCGCGAAACGCACGGCTGCGGGCCCCCGGTACGCCAGGCGCAGTCGGACGCCTCCAACAATGCGTTGCGGGGAACGTTCGGCGAGCAAGCGTGACGGATCGGGCGATCGGGCGTAGTGTGGCTGATCGATGTGCCGCATAGTGCGCAGATTGCTGTTCGGAGTCGCGCTCGCGGCTGCGGCCGTCGGTGCCGCGTTCGCGGGCTTAGCTCTCGGTGCGGGCCAGTCTCCTCGACATTTCGTCGCCCTAGGGCCTAGGGCGTGGCGCACGGCCCATCACGCGCCTCATGTGTGCCACGGAAGCGCGAAAAGGCCGGGGGTGCTGGCTGGAACGTTCTCGTCAGGGGTGGTGGTGATTGGGACCTGCTTTGTGAACGCGGGGCCCGCGCGCGTGCGGGGGAAGGTGACGGTGGAGAAGGGGTCGGTGCTGGTCGCGGCGTTCGGCAGGCACCGCTCGAGGCTGACCATCAGCAGTGAGGTCGACCTCGACCGCGGGGCGACGTTCGTGCTCGGCTGTAGCCCCAGGTCGTTCACGTGCCTGGATGACCCGGCATTCCGTGACCATGATCTAAGGCCGACCGTCAGCAGCCACGGGTGGGTGGGCGAGAGCGTCGTCGGCAAATCCGCGCTGGCTGTGATCGTCCACTCGAGCGCGATCCGCGGAGCGGTGATCGATATGGGCGGGGGTGGCGGAACCAGCTGCACCGTGCCAAAAACGGGGCTGTTCGCCGACTGGAGCTCACCGGTCTACTCCGCCTTCGAAGACAGCACGATCACCGCCGGGATGAACGTCTGGAACGTCCACTCCTGCTGGTTGGGAATCGCCCGGAACTACGCCTTCAACATCGACCTCAGGCAGAACAGGATTGGGGACCTGAATGCGATCGAGGTACTGGGCAACTTCGTCGGCGGCATCAACTGCCAGCGCAACCGCTCTCACCTATGGGACAGCTCGGAGAAGCACCCGGGCAGGCTGTTTCCGCGCATCCTCCATCGCAACCATGCAAGTCAGCGGCTCGGACAGTGCAAGAAAGCCGGGCCGTTAACTAGAGGCGGCCCGCCTGCGGGAGGCCCGTTCTAGCCTCTTTCTGAGGCGAAGGTATGCCGCGGGTGCTCGCATGGCTGATGTGTTTGCCCTCCGTGATCATGATCTCGGCGTGCGCCAGTGGCGGTATCGGGCACGTCGTCGACTACACATCGCGCGTATACCGGGATCCTGCGGGGTGGAGCATCGCGGCGCCACACCGGTGGCATATGGTCCGGTTTAGTGAGTCGAGGAGGGGTGTCGCCACAACTGGAGTTCAGATCTCGAACCTTCGGCTGCCGCCACCCAGGCTCATGCTGGGGTACCCGATCCAGGTCAAGGACCGTGTGCTTCCTGCGCGCGGCGTCGGACTCATCGTTGCGGCGGACACTGACCGCCGGCTCTCTCACTACACGGTTGGGGTGCCACCTTTGCCATCGCCGGCGAAATGGCTGCACGGGAGTTCGCTGAGGGGCGAGCCGTACATCGAGATCCAGTGGTTCCGTGCGAATGGACGACTCTTCATTGCGGATGCCAAGGTGGGTGCAAAAGCGAGCCGCGCGGACCTCGCAGCCCTTGCGTGGATGATCAACTCGGTTCGCGTCAAGTAGCTCGACACGATCCGGCAACTAGTCGCGCCAGCTCGGGCAGGAGCACTTCGTATCCTCACCTCTCGGACACTCACGCACGACCAGCTCGCGACGACTCTGGCATGAAACCGGCTCCGGGCACCAGCAGCTGCGGCTCGCTCGGATGGTTGCCCAGTGCTGGTGTAACTGCTCTCTGGTGGTTGTCAGGGCGGTGCCCCGCCGATGACCCGTGACCTGCCCGTGGTTCTGGTCGATCATCGAGGGGCCTCTTGGCCGCCTGAGTCGGAACGGCTTTTGCGCGCCTCAGTGGCGGCCACCTGACCTCCGCCTTTGTCCTTCCTATTGAGCGTCGGGGTCGCGCTCGTAAGAGGCGATACCGTGCGCGACAAGGCTCCGTGCCCAGGCGATTGGGACCTCCGCGCGCTCGCCTGGTTTGAGCGAGAGTGCTTCGTCAGGCTCGAAATGCCCTGTGATGGGGGCGTGGGCGCTGACTGGGACAGTCCGCTGCCAGTCGAGCATGTGTCGCGCCGTGTCGAGGAGTAGCCGTGCGCCTGGGGAAGTGGGATCGAAGGATGGTCGATCCATGCGGGTGTGATCGCACGGCGAGGTGATGTGCCCCCGGCGCGGTGTCCCCCGTGCCACTGTCGAGCCCGGCAGAGCTGGCGGCCCGCCGGGTCAGGGGCTCGCTTTCACCAGATAGAAGTTCACGCCCAATGGGCCGAAGCGGAGCAGCGTGGCGAGCGTTCGGGCGGATCGGATTGTGAACCCGCCCAGGATGTCGGCGCCGTGGCGGCCGAGAAGGCCGTTCGGGTACTGCTCGAAGTTGATATAGGGCACGGTGATCAGCTGCCCGTCGATCGCGACCGCGAAATGCTGAAAGAACGGCGAGCCCTTCTCGCTGATTTGCCGGGCGCGATTTGCGACCTGGCGCGTCAGGCGGTGAAACCCCGCCGCTCCCGTGGAGGTGAACCCGAAAGTGACGTCCGGGGCGCCGGTGGCGTCTGTCGACTGTTGCGGGTTGATGATGTCGCTGGCGGAGAGCGCGACGTCGTCCTTGAGTACGTAGAACCGCGCGGAGGGATCCGATTCCTTCCTTATGAGCGAAGGCTGGGAGCTCGTTGGGAGCGAGAAGTGGGAGCTGGCTGCCTGCAGCAAGACGGTCCCCGGCGGGACCGTCAATCGCTCGGCCTGCGACGGGCCGATACCCCTCGGCAGGCCGTCGTCGAGGGCTAGGACGCTCGTATCGGGGCCGGAGAGCAGGCAGTGCTGGTCTGGCCGCAGGGTGTAGCCGTAGTGCTTGGCGGCGATCTTGCAGGCGGCGCTTCCAGGCGCACCAAACAGGTAATGCTGTGGCGCCGGGCGCGCGGGGTCCGTGCTCACCTGAACGGGCTGCTTGGAGGCCAGCTTCACGGCGTCATAGAGCGAGAGCGAGCCCTTACCCGGAAACCCCGACCCCTGGCTAACCGCGATCGCATCGCGTTGGCTGGGTGTCAGCAGCGAAGGGTTCCGTGAGTAGCCGCGCGGAAGCGTTTTGAGCACCGACGCGACGGTCCGACCATCGCCCAAAAGCACGTTCTGCTCCCAGTCGTAGAACGCCAAATCGCCTGGGGTGGCAAGCGCAACGATCCGCGCGCGAGTAGCGCTTGACGCGCCCCGCGCTATCACGACGACCGTGCCTCCCACACGCTCGACCTTTACGCCGTGAAGCGCACTGTCGAGCCGTAGGCGCAGCGTGCCGATCGAGCGTTGCCAGCCGAAGCGTTGGTCTTCGACGGCGAATACGACCCTGACACCGCGGCCGTGGGACGCCGAACCGGCCGTCTGTCGGCCGTGGGCGCTGAGCACCGCCGCGGCCACGCCCCCAGTCAACAGGACCGCAAGACCGAGAACAACGGCCTCACGCGCGCCCCGCCGGCCGCGCTCCCACCGCCCGCCCCGGCGGCCGGCTCTTCTGCTCGAGTCCTGGATGTCGATGCGCCTGAACTCCGCGCCAAGCTCCTCGAGAAAACGCAGCTCGCTCATGGCGAGACCTCTCCTCGGGCACGGTAGGGCTCAAGCGCCCCCGCCAGCGCTCGTAAACCGCGCGACACTCGCGCTCTCGCCGCCTGCTCCGAAACGCCCAGCACCCGAGCCACCTCCTCATACGAGCGATCCTCGACAACCCGCAACCGAAGCGCCTCGCGCTGCTCGGCGCTCAACCGCGCAAGCTCAACCCCCAAAGCCGCGCGCAGCTCCGCCAGCCCAGCTCGCTCCTCGATCGCCGCGATCTCATCCTGCTGCAGATCGGGGACGCGGATCCCGAGCCGCTGCACCGCGCGACGCTCCACCCGCGCGCGGCGCAGATACCGCGACACCTGCCGGCGCGCGACCGTAAACAGCCACGCCCGCACCTCCCCCTCTGACCGATCTCGCAACCGAGACCACGAACAGAACGCCAGCGCAAACGTCTCCGCCGTCAAATCCGCCGCGATCGCAGCATCCAGCGTGCGACGCGCAAGGAAGACCAACACGGCCTCTCCCTCCCGCGCATACATAGACGCAAACTCATCGCTGGCGTCCATCACACCCCAGAATGCCGCGAGCGACCAAACGTGTGACGCACGCGCTGTCCGTGACCCGCGTTGCGGAGACGGTGTTGGCTACCGCACTATCCGTTTCAGCGGATCCAGTATGGACGCTTGAGTTGTCCGCCCGGCTCGACTCGCACATCCCCGAGCTCGCCGCCGAGTCGCTCAATGATGGTGGTGAGCTCCAGGTTGTCCCCGTCACAGGGCAAGAGAAATTTGGCGGTGGTGCGCCACGCGATCATGACCTCCACGGCGCTCCCTGACCGCACCGAGAGCCCGCTAGACGAGCTTGTAGTGACCGCCGCCGGACCTGCCGCGGATACCTGACCACCGCGCGCATTGCGGCCGACCACTCACCCGCGCGAGGGCGCATTGACGACGGCGGTACTGCTCGGCCCGCCGCCGCACGGCGACGTGGCGTGCTCGGCGCCATGGCGTCCGTCGGAGCTCGACGGCCGCGTAACGCAATCCCCGTTGTAAGCACATGAAAGCGGCGACAGAATCGTTGCGGGAATGATGAGGAAGAGGGCTGCATTAGTCGCAGTGGCGCTGCTAGTGGCGGGTTGCGGCGTCAGCAATGGCACACTCGCCCCTCTTCACAGCGCAACCGGCCCTGGAGGGGGAAGGCTGCCTCGTCAGCCACGCGCGTGCGCTGGATGGCACGCCACTGCTTCGTCAGATCGAACTTTCCGTCTCGGAGGCACGCTGCCGTTTTCCACGTTGCACGTGCGCGCGGGCGCGCGGGTACGCGTCGTTGCCGCTAATGACCGACGCCTGTACGCGGTTCCGTGGGTAACTAAAGGACGGCGGTTCGTGTGCCAAGCGGGCTTTGGGGCAGGTCCCAATCGCAGCGCATACCTGCGCGTTCTCGCTACATCTCCCGGCCGGGTCGTCTTTCAGTCGGACTGGCGCCTGGTATCGCCTGAGTCGGCTCCCATTCTCGGCGGTCATCTCGTTATCACACGCTGAGGACAGGCGCTCCTAGTTTGACTCTCGCGCTCGACCACGGCTACGTGCCGCGCGAGGTCGCACGGACCGAGGACGGTGACCTCGACCCATGGACGGGGCGGCTGGTCGCGGATCCCGTGACTGAGCCCGACCAGCGACGGGGCGCCATCGTCGCCAAAGCTGTACGACGCGATGCTGCGCGGGCCGGACCAGCTGTTGTCCAAGCCGTATAGCGCGAACGGCGCACGACGCAAGGACTCCAGCTCAGCTCGATCCATCGCACGACAAATGGTTCCACGGCCACGACCGAGTGCTCTTGGGCGCTCGCCAGATTGTGGCGCGAGCGCGTCTGGTGGTTCGCGCGGTCGTCTCATGGGTTCGTTGAGCTGCTTGCTCAGACGGGGACCCGCAGTGCGTTGCTGGCGGGGATCACTGGCGCCGGGCGCTGGTGGACGGTATGGATGATTTCTGTGTTGTCGATCCCCCGGAGGTAAACGGAGGTGATCGAGAGGTTGGCGTGCCCGAGCTGGCGTTGGATGACCAGGAGCGGGACGCCTTCGCGTGACATCTCGACCGCGTGAGCGTGGCGGAGCTGGTGCGGGGCGAACCGCCGCCTGACGCCAGCCCGTGCGGCGGCGTCGCGCAGCTGCACGCGAATGGTGGCTGCCTGACATCGCCGGCCGCGGGTCGGGCCGCGCAGGATGCAGAACAACGCACCTACGGGCATGGTCGCTCTGACCGCCAGCCACGGATCCAGTTGCTGCCAGGCCCAGCGGTCCATGCCCACCTCGCGACGCTTGCCGCCCTTCCCGCAGCGAACGAGGATCGCGCCGCGCTCGCGGTCAAGGTCGCTCTCGGCCAGCGCGAGCGCTTCGCTGATCCGAAGCCCAGCTCTCCAAAGCACGACGATCAGTCCCCGCAGCCTCACACCGTCGATGCCCTCCCCGGCGGCGCGCATGACAGCGACGATCTCCTCGACCGACGGCGGGTCCGGCGGGTAGCGCAAACCCTTGTTGCGCGGTGGACGGCCTCGGTGGTATCCGGGCAAGGTCGCCGGTGATCGGGGTCGGCCGGCACAGTCCAACAACGCGAATTGCATGGTGTCCTCCTTGGGACGGTTGGTGCGATGCCCATCGTCTCTGGGATGCGCCCAGCGTGGGGCTTGCGCGATTGCTCTGCCGTCATCGGCTGGCGCTACAACCACGGTCGTGGCCGCATCGATCGAGGAGTTCAGCTACCGGCTCACAGCCGAGGCGCTCGCGGAGCAGGAGCGCGCGCTGAACGCGCCCAGGACGCGCGCCGGCACGGTCATCGCGGCCGCGTCCATCTCGGGATCTTTCCTGGGCGCCAAGGTGACCCACGCGTCGCTCGACGTGTGGGCGGTGCTCGCGATGATTGCCTTCGTCCTTTGCCTAGCGACTTCGATTTGGGTGCTCCTGCCGCACGAACTCGTATTCGCGTTTCGCGGAGACGCGCTTCTCGCTGAGAGCGACCATCAGGACGTACACGACGGAACCGAGGCATACCGCGCCGCCGGCATCTGGGTCGAGCCGCCACCTGGATGCGAACGCGGCGAAGATCGCCGGGCTATCCGGGTGGTTCACGGCCGGCTGCGGGCTGCTCGCCGCTGAGGTCATCCTCTGGACAATCAGCCTGGCAAGCTAACCTCTAGTCGATGCCCGCCACCGCTCCAAAGCCACCCACTCCGAACCCCCCGGCCCAGCTGCCGGCGACAGCCCCGCCAGGCTTCGCGATCCCCGAGAAGCGTGGCGGAATGTTCGGCACCAAGAAGTAACACCCAGCGGCGCGCCCCCGTCCCCTCGACGCAGTCTCGCCGACGCTCGCTTTGACTCTCGAGAGGCGGTCGAGCGGACGGCTGCTTTGCGACGCGAGGATGCGTCCTCGCTCCTGGCGAATGGGAGAGCGCAAGCAGGCGTCCGTGGAACATCTGCATCGCTCCGATCGCGATACCTGGCCCGTCCACTCGTGTGGGTTCTTCCGGGGGACAACAGCGGACGACCAATCGGCGGCTGCGACTCCGACGCGTCGAGAGTCACGGCGTGCCGGCGTCAGCGGCGGCAACTCCTCAGCCGGGCAGCTATCGGGACCTCGTTTACTCCTCCAGGCGCATCCCGATCGATCCAGGCGCGGTCTCCACAAAGCCATGACGTTCATAGAGCCGACGTCCGGGAGGGTCGGCAAACAGGCTTACGAACGCGCCTGGCGGCGCATCCTCGCGGATATGCCGCACGAGATTCGCCAGGATCCAGTCACCGATCCCTCGCCTTTGGTGCCCGGGGAGGACAGCCATGTCGATGATGTGGAAGTACCAGCCCCCGTCGCCAATGACGCGACCCATCCCGACCACCTCGCCGGTCTTCTGGCTCACGATGTGGACGGCGTACCAGGCCCCGTTCACTGCCGCGGCTGCTTGCGCCTCGGACTTCGGGCTGAGGCCCGTCTCGCGCCGGAGCCGGATGTAGTCGTTTACGGTCGGCGCTCCAGCGACCAATCGGTAATCCTCACGCACGCGCCGATCTTCGCAGGCGGGCAGGAGACCTACGCGGCGCGGTCCGCGCGCCGCCTATGGCGTACCTGCTTCGCCGCTACGACAAGCATCCTCCCGTAGCCGACCAGCGCCCTGATAAGCGCGGCGAGCAGCGCGGTCGCCTGCTCGGTCGGCCGCTCGGTGCCGACAGTTGCGCTTGTGACGAGGACCGGGAAGGCGCTCGATCCTCGGCGAGAGCCGCTTGCTTCCCGGCGAGCCGCTTACGCACCAGCGGCCCTGTCCGAGCGCTTCTCGGTCTGGGAGCGCGAGAGCAGAAGCGCCGCCGCCAGGAGGATGCCCCACAGCAGAAACCAGGGGTCCCAGAGGAACGCGTGCCAGCACAGCGCCTTGGCGTTCGCGGCGGCGGAGCGGTGGATGATGTCAGCTTCGACGAGCTGGCCGACGATGGTCAAGATGCCGCCGTAGAGCACCAGAAGCGTCGCGGCCACCCACGCCATGCGGCGCGCGAGACTCTGCCGGGTGCCCGACCAGCGCGACGGCGTGGCCGCCAGAATGCCAATCGCGCTGGCCGCCAGCTTCAGCGCCACCGTCAACCACCCGATGGCCAGCAACCCCGCGGCGCCAGCTCGAGCTTGGTGCTCGAGCGTCCCGCCGACCGTATCCAGCAGCGCGGTACCGCCCGCAGCCCAGTATGCGCTCACCCCCGCATAGACCACACCAACCGCCGCGGCAGCGTATGCAGCCGCAATCGCGGCCGGACGACTGGGCTGCATACCGGTGAACGTCGAGGGCGCCATGAGGCGAGTATGAAGTCAGGTCAAGAGCCTGGGCCGATCGGCTAACGGGCGGCCTGCTTCCGAGCGCCGGCGCGCATCGAGATACAAGCCGGTGTGCACCTGCTTTGCGCGCGGGAAGCAGGACGCTCGCTTTTCGCTAGCGCGCAGACAGAGCGATTAGCTCGCTTGGCGACGCGCGCGATCGCCGGCTGCTCGGACTGCGTAGTCAAGCCCGTCGCCGAAACCTTCGCTGCCTTCGAGGGGCGTCAGCTTGCGTCCCAGCGTCTCCTGGCTTTTTGCGCGACGCGCGGGACCGTTTTAGCGATTCCGCAGCCCGCTCACGAACCCTTTTGGCGCGGCGGACGATCTCTCGGTAATGCTCGCGCTCGTCGTTACTGCCTTCCATGCTTCCCCATCATCGCGCGTTACCGGCCGTTTCACCAATCGCTCCGCGCGACCCCCGAGGGGTGCTCAGCAAGTACGTGGAAATGCTGGCTGCCTCAGCGCTGCTTCGTGGATCCGCCGGCACGTGGGTGACCAGTTGGCTCGCGCCGCACTTCTGCTTTTGCCCCCCCGAGGTCGCTAAAACCGGTCCGCGCCGACGCCCGCTTTGCGACGAACCCAGCGCTCTTGGGCCGGCGGCGCGAGAGTGGTTCTTGGCGATCGATCCGATCGGAAGCGTCAGTTATCGGGCACTGCTTTCCATTCCCGGCCGGTCCAGTGTTCGAGCAGTGTGCTGTCGAGGGGGTTGCCGGTGCTGTCGTGGCCCGCGGCCCACGCGCTGGATGACGAGGCGGCAGAGATTGCCTCGAGGAGGCTCTGATCGCCGGAGGTGCCGACAGAGCCGCCGGGGCTGGGGCTGGCTACCTGCTTCCAAGCCCGGCCGTTCCAGTGCTCGATCAGCGTATTGCGGGAGGCGCCGCCTCCACGAGGTGTCCGTTTCGCAGCGTGGGAGCGATCAGCGTCGATGGGGTGCCAGGAGAGCCAGGACCTGTGCGTGAAGACGACCGTTGGTGGCGACGATTTGCCCCGTGTCGATGCGTCGCTCGCCGTGAAAATCCGTGTGGGTGCCGCCCGCTTCTTCGACGATGATCTTCAAAGGAGCGTAGTCCCAGGGATAGCTGCCGGTCGCGATCGCGACGTCTGCTTGTCCGCACGCGACCGCGAGGGCGCTGTGACCTTGATGGGGACGAACGCGAGCACAGTGGGCGGAGATGGTCGCCAACGGATGGTTGTGGTCTCCCCGTGCGATGTGCTGGCGCCAGTCGTCGCAGACGACCGCCGAGGCAAGCTGAGTCGTGTCCGAGACGGCAATTGGCTGCCCGTCGCGGAATGCGCCACCTCCTCTGCTAGCCCACCACCGTTGCTTCAGCGCGGGCCGGTCAACGATCCCGATCACGACTTCATCCTGCCGGGCCAAGGCAATCAAGGTCATCCACTTCGGATCTCCGCTGACATAACGCGTTGTGCCATCGATCGGGTCTAAATACCAGCACCACGCCGAGCGTCCTGACTCGCCCGCCTCCTCGCCCACAATCATGTGATCAGGTCGCTGCTTGGCGATCCGGGCCCTGAGTGCGTCCTCGACCGCAACATCGGCGTCCGTGACAGGCGAGCCATCTGCCTTGCTCTGGATCCAGAAGCGCCGATCACGGAACGCCGGCACAGAGATCGAAGCGGCCAAGTCAGCAAGCGCGAAGGCGAAAGCAAGCTCATCGTCTATCACAGACGCCAGCAACCATAAGGTGCACTCGCCAACAGCGCGCCGCGGACGCCGCAGCCCGCAGAAACCCGATCGCCAGATCCTTCACCCGACACCTACTTTCACCCAGCGCGCTTCGCCTGAGCCCGCTTCTCCTCTGCGACGCCAGCGGGCATCCCGCCAACGTCACC
>CAWGLB010000002.1:0-533690 GCA_963823315.1 uncultured Solirubrobacterales bacterium
CTGTCTCCCCGACTCGAAGAAAAGCCTCGCAGGGTTATCTTGTGAAGAGTCTGTGGGCAGGTGTGATGTGGCCTGCTAGACGTCTCCGGCGTGGAGCGCTCCGGCCCCCGGGGATCCGCGCTTCAGTTGCCCGCGATGCGGGCCACCGCTCGGACGACTGCGCGCAAGGGCTCGACCGACGCCTCCGGGTCGCCGGGGACTTGGAGCGAGTGATCGAGTCCGGGCAGCTCGATCACCTCGAGCGCAGGGTTGTCGGGAATCGCCTCTCGGCGCCAGAAGTCATCCGCGGTCCCGCCCATGACCACCGTGGGCCTGCGAACGCGGGCTAGGCCCTCGCCGACGGCAGCCTCGGTCAGCGCCGGCGTGAGCCACACGGCGGGGATCTCGCGGTCCGCCACCGGCCCCGCCAGCAGGGTCGCGAGCGATTTGCCGATCACCAGCACGCGGACTGAGCCGGCCGCGTCAAAGGCCGCCTCTGCGGCGGCGCGCTGCCAGCCGACGGGCTCGGGATGCTCGCCGGGCTCGCCGAGCACCTCGAGCGCGCTCCAGCCCTGGGCGAGGGCCGCCTCGCGTGCGAACCAGAGCACGGGGGCGCGCGTCGGATAGACCATGCCCGGCAGGACGACAGCGCAGCGAGCGGGATCCCCCTCGTGGCGGATCGCCGTGCATGGTCCGAGATCTAAGCGCTCCGGCATCGCGGCCGCAGACTACCGGGCTGCTAAGAAAGCGGAGTCTTTTCCAGCGACAGTGCTGCCGATGCGCTCGGGGTGCTCTGGATCCGGGATCTCCTCGCCGTAGGGCCTCGTTGTTTCAGCTGGATACCCCGGCTCCGGAGACGCCAGCTGCTCCCCTTGACGGGACCTTCGACGTGATGCGGCTGGGCCAGCGAGGCGTCTGCCGGTTTGTCCTTGTAGTCCTGAGGCTCCGCCGCCCTCTTCCTCCTCAAGGATGCGCTCGGCCATGGCTGCGGTGTCGCCATCGCCCGCGTGTTCCGCGAGTCGGCGAACGACCGAGTACAGCGCGACCTCCAGGTTCTCGAAGGCGAACGCCACCACAGCGAGGCGCAAGGTGGTATCGGGCATGACCATCGCGCTCACACCGATACCGAGCGCGCTTGCCTGCATTGCGACGTCCTTCGTTTTGGACGGGCTCTCGCCGTATGCCTCCAGCCGCAGCGATACCTTTCAGCTCATCGCTCATCGGCCCTCCTCTGCGTTGCCTGCGCTTTTTCGCTAGCCCGCCGAAGGCAGATAAAACAGGGGTGGTCAGAATTCCCACCGTGGGCGAGGCGGGCCTCGATCTCAGCGCGCGACTTGAGCGAACGCACCCGGCATAAGCCGGTGCACTGGCTGGCCGGCATCGAGCAGGCAGAGGTGCTTCTCAAGCGTGTCGCGCAGGTGCCATCCGTCCTCGCCGCCGCAGATGGCGCCCGCTACCACCAGTCGCTTGAGCGCGTGCGTCACCGAGGGCCGCTCGGCGCCCACCAGGCGACCGAGCAACAGGTGGGTGAGGGGTAGCGGGAGACGGATTCCGCCGGGTTCCACCTTTCCCCAGCGAGCGGCCAGGTGCCACAACAGAAGCAGCAACCGGACCTCGAGACGTGGCTGGGCTGCGATCGCACGCTGGACGGCCAAATTGGTGGCACGCCGCTCCGCGCGGCGGAGCAGAGCATGGGTCAGATCCGGCCACCTGCGTATCTTGTCGGCAAATCGGGTGTCCAGAATTGCGAATCTCGTCGGTTGCAGAGCGGACCAGCTGAGGTCGCACTCCAGGAACTCGTCATCGCTTCTGCTCCCGGTCCGCTGGAGCAGATCGCCCCGGCCCACGAGCTCCGCCACCACGCGGTCGAGCACATGGGTGTATGAGACGAGGGCGCCGGCCAGCACCAGGAGGCCGGGTCCGCCTGCGGTGGTCGCCAGCCAGCTGCTCAGCGCTAGCTCCCCGGGGCCCGCCGTGAAGGTCACCACGGTCGCCGTTCGCCGCGCGACGAACCTCATGCGCGGGTCCATGCCCTCCGCCAGGTCAGGGTCCAGGTCGAGGAGAAAGCGGGAGTCGCGTGAACGGGTATGCGCGATCAAAACTGGCTCTCAGACGAGTCTAAGCAGGGCGGGGCGCCAAGACAATCCGCATTTTGCGGCCGAGGGTAATCCCCATTACCCGTAATTAGGTGCAAGGGAGCTCCAGTGGTAGACCTCTTCGGTCGCGTGTGGCGTCGTCCGCGTCGGCGCCGTGGCCGCGAGGATTGGAGAGCGGTATGTGCTTGGCAATTCCTGGGCAGGTGCTGGAGGTCCTAGACCCTGTCAACCAGATTGCCAAGGTGGATGTTGTGGGCGTGCGCCGCAACATCAACGTGGGGCTGCTCAGCGACGGAAATGGGGGCGGCGTGGGCCCCGGAGACTGGGTGCTTATCCATGTCGGCTTTGCGCTTTCCAAAGTCGACGAGGAGGAGGCACAAGCGACCTTGGCCTTGCTTGAGCAGATGGGCGCGGAGTACGAGCAGGAGCTGGAGGAACTACGGGCGAGCGTGATCGAGTGACCGGTTCCGCCTGCGATGGACAGCCTGGCTGCATCACCTGCGGAGATGAGGGAATCCCCATGGAGGTCGTCGAGCAGCAGGATGGGCTCGCCCTGTGCATCGACGCGGAGGGGAGACGTCATGAGGTCGCACTCGACCTGATCGAGAGCGCGGGGCCCGGCGCCCGCATCCTCGTGCACGCGGGCGTGGCGATCGGAGAACTCGGATGAGCATGAAATTCGTCGACGAGTTCCGCAACGCGCAGCTGGGCCGCGTGGTGGCCGGCGAGATCCTGGCCGCCCTCGAACCGGGCCGCCATTACAAGGTGATGGAGGTCTGCGGTGGCCACACCCACTCCATCTACAAGTACGGCATCGACGGCCTCCTTCCGGACGCCGTCGAGCTGGTCCACGGGCCGGGGTGTCCTGTCTGCGTGATCCCCATGGGTCGCGTAGACGACGGCATCGCAGTGGCGCGCCAGGAAGGAGTGATCTTCACCTGCTTCGGAGACATGCTGCGCGTCCCCGGTTCCGAGTACACGCTGCTCGATGCAAAGGCGCAGGGGGCCGATGTGCGAATGGTGTATTCACCCCTCGACGCGCTGCGGTTGGCTCGCGCCAATCCGGATCGGGAGGTGGTCTTCTTCGCGATCGGGTTCGAGACCACCGCACCCTCGACCGCACTCACGCTCAAGCGCGCGAAGGCGGAGGGGATCAGGAACTTCTCCTGCGTCTGCAACCACGTGACGATCGTGCCTCCTCTGCGTGCGCTGCTTGAGTCTCCCGACCTGCGGCTGGATGGCTTTATCGGTCCAGGCCATGTCTGCACCGTGGTCGGCGCGCGCCCCTTCGAGTTCATCCCGGCGGACTACGAGCGCCCGGTGGTGATCTCCGGCTTTGAGCCGCTCGACCTCCTCCAATCAGTCCTTATGATCCTGCGCCAGCTCCGGCAGGGGCGCTGCCAGGTGGAGAACCAATACACGCGGGTCGTGCCGCGTGAGGGCAATCTGCGAGCGCTCGAGGTGATGGCCGAGGTCTTCGAGCTGCGACCGCACTTCGAGTGGCGCGGGCTTGGGTTCATCTCCCAGAGCGCGCTCAAGCTGACGGACGCTTATCGCGAGTTCGACGCCGAGCTGCGATTCGAAGTCCCCGGGGTGCGCGTCGCGGATCCCAAGGCCTGCCAGTGCGGAGAGGTGTTGAAGGGCGTGATCAAGCCGTGGGAGTGCAAGGTCTTCGGCACCGCCTGCACGCCCGAGCATGCGATCGGAACCTGCATGGTCTCGCCAGAGGGTGCGTGTGCGGCGTACTACAACTACGGGCGCTACGCGCGCGAGAAGGAGGCGGTGTGAGCATGAGGTGGCGGAAGGGGCCCGTGTGAGCGCCGTAGGCCGTGAGGAGCGCATCCTGCAGATCATCGAGACCGCGCGCGCCAAGCGGCCCAAGTTCAAGGACGAGCAGATCACGCTCGCTCACGGGGCAGGGGGGAAGGCCACGCGGACCCTGATCGAGGGCCTGTTTGTGCCGGCCTTCGCGCCGGAGGAGGGCGGCTCGCTGGTCGCCCTCGGGGACGCGGGCTCGATCGCGGTGGACGGCACCAAGCTGGCCATGACCACGGACAGCTTCGTCGTCAAGCCGCTGCGGTTTCCCGGGGGGTCGATTGGCGAGCTGGCTGTGAACGGCACGGTCAACGATCTGGCTGTGGCGGGGGCCCGGCCGCTCGCGCTGACGGTCTCGTTGATCCTGGAGGAGGGGCTGACTGCGGCAACGCTCAGGGCGGAGGTCGAGGCGATCGCCCAGGCGGCGCAGGCCGCGGACGTGGAGATTGTTGCCGGCGACACGAAGGTGGTCGAACGGGGCGCGGCCGATGGCATGTACATCTGCACCACGGGCACGGGACTGACCGACCAGAGAGCCGACCTCGCGCCGGCCCACCTGCGGCCGGGGGACCAGATCCTCGTCTCTGGACGCGTCGGTGAGCACGGCACCGCGATCATGCTGGCGCGCAACGACTTCGACCTGGACGCGGAGGTCGAATCAGATACTCGCCCGCTGTGGCCCGCCGTCGACGCGCTCCTCGACGCTGGCGGCGGGGACGTGCACTGCATCAGAGACGCCACCCGCGGCGGTGCCGCGTCCGTGCTCAACGAGCTGGCCCGCGCCTCGCGCGTCTCGATCACGGTGCGCGAGGCGGAGGTCCCAGTCTCGTCCCTGGTCCACGCCGCGGCCGAGCTGCTCGGGATCGACCCGATGTACATGGCTAACGAGGGCAAGCTGATCGCCTGCGTCGCGCCCGAGGCGACCGACCGAGCGCTGACTGCCCTACGAGAAGTGCCCGGCTGCGAAGAGGCGGCGGCGATCGGTGAGGTGCGCGCGGAGCCCCCGGGCATGGTGCTTGTGGAGACGGCGTTCGGAGGACGGCGGGTGATGGATGAGCTGGTCGGCGATCCACTGCCGAGGATCTGCTGATGCACGAGCTGTCGATCGCTCAAGCGGTTCTCGAGGTCGCCTCGCGACATGCAGCGGGCCGACGGGTCAGCAAGGTCGAGGTAAAAATCGGACACCTGCGGCAGGTGGTCCCCTCCGCGCTGGAATTCGCCTTCACGCTGGTCACCGAAGGTACTGAGCTCGAGGGGGCGGAGCTGGTGATTGAGGACGTTCCCGCACGCGGTCGCTGTCAGGGCTGCGGCTCCGAGACGGTGATGCGGGCATTCCCCCTGCAGTGTTCTAGCTGCGGCGGGATGGATTTGGAGCTAGAGGCCGGCGAGGAGCTGCTCGTCGACGCGCTCGAATTGGAGACAGAGCCGCTCGAGCTCGCGGGTCAGGCGACTACGACTGGAGGATGAGGCATGGCCGTTGAGGAGAAGGCATCTGGCGTGGACGAGGTCCACATCCTGTGGATCTCGGAGGGGATGAGCTGCGACGGGGACTCGGTGTCGGTGACGGCAGCCGGACAGCCCGGCATCGAAGACGTGGTGCTGGGGGCCATACCGGGCCTGCCCAAGGTGAATCTCCATAACAAGGTGCTTTCGCCGACACTCGGCGGCGAGGAATTCCTGGCACCGTTCCGGGCCGCCGCCCGTGGCGAGCTCGACAAGCCCTTCGTGCTGGTGATCGAGGGCTCCATCCCCAACGAGAAGATCAACGGCGAGGGCTATTGGACGTCATTTGGCAATGACGAGGCAACCGGCGAGCCGCTCACGCTCAACTGGTGGCTTGACCAGCTCGCCCCCAAGGCCTGGGGAGTGGTGGCCGTGGGGACCTGCGCCACCTACGGCGGGATCCACGCGATGGCGGGCAATCCCACAGGATGCATGGGGCTCGCCGACTACCTGGGCTGGGACTTCCGCTCGGCCGGCGGCCTGCCGATCGTCAACATCCCCGGCTGCCCGGTGCAACCGGAGAACTTCATGGAGACCCTTACCTGGCTGCTGTACCAGGCGGCCGGGCTGGCGCCGACGATCCCCCTCGACGAAGCGCTCAGGCCGCAATGGATTTTCGGCAAGACGGTGCACGAGGGCTGCGACAGGGCCGGTTACTACGAGCAGGGCGACTTCGCCAAGGACTACAACTCGCCCAAGTGCCTGGTGAAGGTGGGCTGCTGGGGTCCGGTGGTCAACTGCAACGTGCCCAAGCGCGGTTGGATGGCCGGAATCGGCGGCTGCCCCAATGTCGGCGGCATCTGCATCGGCTGCACGATGCCCGGCTTCCCCGACAAGTTCATGCCGTTCATGGACGCTCCGCCAGGCGGCGGCGTCTCAACCGCGATCACCGGCGTTTACGGACCATTCATCCGCAAGCTGCGCGGGATCACCAACAAGACCATGAATAAAGAGACGAAGTGGCGCCACAACCGCGCCGAGCTGACCACCGGCTACAAGCCCCGGTGGGGGAACTGAGCCTGATCATCGGGGAATGACTTCGAGCAGCGAGAGGAGACGGATATGGCCGTAAGGGAGAGAGTCAAGCCGGAGGCGGGCAAGCTCGTCGACATGGCCTGGGATCCGATCACCAGGATCGTCGGAAATCTCGGCATCTACACCAAGATCGACTTCGACAACCGCGAGGTCGTCTCGTGCAAGAGCACGTCCTCGCTCTTCCGGGGCTACAGCGTGTTCATGAAGGGCAAGGACCCCCGGGACGCACACTTCATCACCAGCCGTATCTGTGGCATCTGCGGCGATAACCACGCCGTCTGCTCGTGCTACGCGCAGCAGATGGCGTACGGAGTGAAGCCGCCGCCGCTGGGCGAATGGATCGTCAATCTCGGCGAGGCGGCCGAGTACATCTTCGACCACATCATCTTCCAGGACAACCTGGTGTTCGTGGACTTCTGCGAGCAGATGGTCAGGGAGACGAACCCGAGCGTGCTCGCGAAAGCCGAGAAGACGGACGCTCCTCACTCCAACCTGCACGGCCACCGCACGATCGCCGACATCATGCGCTCGTACAACCCCTTCACGGGCGAGACGTATAAGGAAGCGCTGCTGATGAGCCGCATCGGGCGCGAGATGATCTGCCTGATGGAGGGCCGCCACGTGCACCCGTCGACGGTGTATCCGGGCGGTGTCGGGACCGTCGCCACGCCGACCCTGTTCACCGACTACCTCAGCCGGCTCCTCCGCTGCCTGGACTTCATCAAGAAGGCAGTTGCGATGAACGACGACGTGTTCGACTTCTTCTATGAGGCACTTCCCGGATACGAGGAGGTCGGACGGCGGCGGATCCTGCTCGGCTGCTGGGGCGCTTTCAACAATCCCGAGCACGTCGACTACGACTACAAGAACATGGATCACTGGGGCAACGAGATGTTCGTCACCCCGGGCGTGGTGGTCGATGGCGAGCTCGTGACCACCAATTTGGTGGACATCAACCTGGGCATCCGAATCATGCTCGGCTCCTCCTACTACGAGGACTGGGTCAACGAGGAGACCTTCGTCTCGCATGACCCGCTGGGTAACCCGGTGGACAGGCGCCATCCCTGGAACCAGACCACGATCCCCAAGCCCCAAAAACGCGACCTGGAGGGCGGCAACTACTCCTGGGTGATGAGTCCGCGCTGGTACGACCAGCGCACCGGGGAGAACCTCGCGCTGGACACCGGCGGCGGCGCCCTGGCGCGGCTGTGGGTGACCGCGCTCGCCGGCAAGGTCAACACCCCGTTCGTCAAGGCGACGGGGCAGAGCGTGCAGATCAATCTGCCCCAGACCCCCAACACCCCGGAGTGGAATCTCGAGTGGAAGGTGCCGCAGTGGTCCAACGCGATCGAGCGCGACCGCGCCCGGATCTACTTCGTGGCGTATGCGGCGGGTATGGCGCTGCATTTCGTCGACCAGGCGCTCAACGAGGTGAGGGCCGGACGGACCAAGGTGTTCGAGGACTTCGACGTCCCCGACGAGGCCATCGGCTGCGGCTTCCATGAGGCCGTCCGCGGCGTGCTCTCGCACCACCTGGTGATCCGCGACGGCAAGATCGCCAACTATCACCCCTACCCACCGACACCGTGGAACGGCAGCCCGACTGACTCCTACGGCACCCCCGGTCCTTACGAGGACGCGGTCATGGGTCAGCCGATCTTCGAGGAGAACGACCAGGACCACTTCCGCGGGATCGACATCATGCGGGCGGTGAGGTCGTTTGACCCGTGCCTGCCATGCGGCGTGCACATGTACCTGGGCAAGGGCAAGACGGTGCGCCAGGTCCACCAGCCGATGTTCGGAGAGCACAGTTAGCTAGCCCGCATGGAGCACGGGACGCTGACAACGGAGGTGCGGGAGCCGCAGGCCCTGGTGGAGCGGGTCGAGCGCCTGCTCGACGGGATCGAGCGGCTCCCGGATCGTGCCGGACGGGAGATGGCCATGGAGGTCGTGCAGGCGCTGTTCGACCTCTACGGCACCGCGCTGGAGCGGATCGTCGACGAGGTGGCCGCGCGTGACGATGGCGAGCTCGCGGAGACGTTCGCGCGCGACGAGCTGATCTCACACCTCCTGCTGTTGCACGGGCTGCATCCCACGCCGCTTGAGCAGCGGGTGGTCTCGGCGCTCGAGGAGGTGCGGCCCTATCTCGAGTCCCATGGCGGCAACGTGGAGCTTTTGGGCATCGAGGAGGACACCGTCCGGCTGCTACTGAAGGGCAGCTGCAGCGGATGCCCGTCCTCGTCGATGACGCTCAAGCTGGCGATCGAGAACGCGATCCATAAGTCCGCCCCGGAGATCGCGGAGGTCATGGCCGAGGAGGAGGGAGCGGCCCCCGAGCCCGGCCTGCTGCAGATCGAGCTCTCACCCGCCATGGCCGAGGGGCCGGCCGGGTCCGGGAAAGGCGCCCCCGAGCTCGACGGCGAGTGGGTGATGGCCGGGGGCCTTCCCGAGCTCGCCCACGGCGGCCTTGTCATGAAGCCCGTCAGCGGCCAGCAGATCCTCTTCCTGCGAGCGGCCGGGAATCTATACAGCTACAGGCCCTTCTGTCCCGCGTGCGACCAGGCGCTTGATGATCCCGGGCTTCACGGTGGGGAGATCTCCTGCTCGCGCTGCGGCAACCGCTACGACGCCCTTCGGGCGGGTCGTTGTCTGGACGCGCCCCAGCTCCACCTCGAGCCGGTGCCGCTTCTGACGGGCGCAGACGGGCTGGTGAAAGTTGCCCTCCCGGTCGCCACATAGAAACGGACAGGGCCCGGCCCAGCGCTCGCAGGGCCTCGCGTCGCCGCGGCTGCGGCGCGTGGCCCACCAGCGACGAGCGCAACTCGCAACCTCCACTTCCGCCGAGCAGGAGGAGCGCTGCGAGCTGTGCAGCGCACCGCTGCCCGTAGAGCACCGTCACCTGCTCGATCTCCGCTCGCGCCAGCTCCTGTGCGCCTGTCGCCCCTGCTCGCTGCTGTTCGACCGGCGTGCGGCGGGAGGCGAGCACTATCGACTGCTGCCGGATCGCCGGCTGCGCCTCGATGATTTCGAGCTGGACGAGACGGCCTGGGAGCAGCTGCGGATTCCAGTGGAGATGGCCTTCTTCTTCTATAGCTCGGCGGCCGAGAGGGTGGTTGCCTTCTATCCGAGCCCCATGGGCGCGACCGAGTCACGGCTCGAGCTCACCGCGTGGGAGCAGCTCGAGGGCGCCAACCCCGTGCTAGCGACGATGGACCAGGACGTCGAGGCGCTGCTCGTGAACCGCGCCCGCGGCGTACGCGGCCATTGGATCGTGCCGGTCGATGACTGCTATCGCCTGGTCGCCGTGATCCGCACGCGCTGGCGCGGCTTCAGCGGCGGCAAGGAGGTCTGGCAGGAGATCGAGCACTTCTTCAACGATCTGGACGGGCGCGCCCGCCCATACCACCACACGAACTAGACAGCGGAAAGGAGCTGAGATGCCCAACATCAAGCTGGGGCCCCAGGAAGTGACCGCGGACATGCCCGCGCACACGCCTGGGGTTCAACAGGGAAATGCCAAGGGCAGCTACGAGAAGATGGCCGGCCACAACCCCGATGGGACCTCGACGGCCGAGCGCTCCACGGGGATCAACCCCAAAATGCAAGGCCCGATCGATCCCAGCATGCCCAACCTGTCTCCCGCTTAGGCCGCGCGCGGGAGGAGCAGTGCCTAACGCCGCCAACGCCACCGCCCCCGCATCCAGCGCGATCCCGCAGCTGCGTTTCGAGATCGAGGGCGCCTCGAGCGTCGACTACGCCGCTGTACCCACGATCTCGTTTGCGCTGGCAGTACACGCGCCAGGCGGCCAACAGATCCGCTCGGTGCTGCTGGACGTGCAGATCCAGATCGCCGCGCGCCAGCGCGGCTATACGGCGGAGTCCCAGCCACGGCTGCTCGAGCTGTTCGGGGCACCGGAGCGGTGGCAGACGACGCTGCGCACGCTGCCCTGGACGCGGGCGACGGTCGTGGTGCCTCCGTTCACCGGTGCGACCACGGTGGAGGTGCCCGTGCCGTGCACCTATGACCTGGAGGTGACGGCAGCGCGCTATCTGGCGGCGCTCGAGGACGGGGGAGAGGTGCCGCTCGAGTTGCTGCTGAGCGGCACGCTCTTCTTCGCCGGGCCGGGTGGAGCACTTCAAGCCACGCGCATCGCCTTGGACCACGAACTGGACTACCGCATGCCCGTGGCGGTATGGCGAGAGACGATGGAGCGCCACTTCCCCGAAAGCGCGTGGCTGCGCCTGAGCCGCCGCCAGTTCGAGGCACTGTGGGAGTACAGATCTCGGCATACGCTCCTCAGTTGGGACGCGGCTGTCGAGGCGCTGCTCGAGGGGGCCGGCGAATGAGCCGCGATCCCGTCCGTCCGATCGCCGACGCGGTCCTGTACGAGGGCTACATCCTCTGGCCCTACCGCCGCTCGGCGCTCAAGAACCAGCGCCGCTTCAACTTCGGTGGCGTGTATCCCCCTGCTCACAGCCGCGAGCATCCTGATGACCCCTCGGTCATGAATACAGAGGTGCTGTTGCAGGCGGGCGATCAGGCGCGCGTCACCCCGACCGTACGCTTCCTCCAGGTCGTGCGGCGCGCGGCGGCCCGGCGCCACGGCGAAGGCCTCCAGGAGGTGGATCAGCTGACTGCCGGCGGCGAGCGCTACACCACATGGGAGGAGGCCGTGGAGCGAGAGATCGCGGTGCCCACGGCTCTCCTGAGCGAGCTCGCCACGAGCGCCCGCAGGACCCGGATCGCGATCGACGCCGGTCGGGAGGTGGAGGAGCTGCCTGGCGGTGAGGCCGCGCTGGTACGCAGCTGGCGCGCGCTCGCTGGCGCGATCGACATCGAAGCCATGCGCACCGAGGACGAGGGTGTCTGGCGTGTTTCGGTCCGAATCGAAAACGCCACTCCATTTGTCGGCGGCTCGCGCGAGGAGGCCCTCGCCCAGACCTTCTGCTCGACTCACACCATGCTGCATGCTCCCGAGGGCGTGTTTGTCTCGCTCACGGACCCGCCCGAAGAGCTCAGCAGCGCCGCGGCAGCATGCCGCAACGCCGGGACCTGGCCGGTGCTGGTGGGAGCGCCCGGAGACCGCAGCACCGTGCTCTCCTCGCCCATCATCCTGGAGGACTATCCCCGCGTCGCGCCGGAGAGCCCGGGCGACCTCTTCGACGGGGGCGAGATCGACCAGTTGCTGATCCTCAACATCCTCGCGCTCACCGACGAGGAGAAGGCCGAGATGGCAGCCTCCGACCCCCGCGCCAGGGAGATCCTCGAACGCACCGAGGCGCTCACGCCCGAGCAGCTGATGGCGCTCCACGGTGCGATCCGCGAGTTCGGGATGGTGCGATGAGGATGGCGCGACCGTGAGCTACTGGGAGGAACTCGAACGGCCCGGCCCGGAATCGGTCACGGTTGCGGGACGCGAGCTTCGCGCGGGCAGCCGGGTGCGGCTCGCACCGCGCCAGGGAGGCGACGTCTTCGACAGCGTGCTGGCGGGCCGCACCGCGGTGATCGAGGGAATCGACCAGGACATGGAGGGCAGAACGACGCTGGCGGTGGTGGTCGATGACGATCCCGGCCGGGACCTGGGCTTCGCCCGCCAGCCCGGCCACAGGTTCTTCTTCTCGCCCGAGGAGGTGGAGCCGCTGGCCGCCGAGCAGGCCGCTCGCTCCGAACAGGCGCCTCGGATCCTCATCGCGGGGATCGGAAATGTGTTTCTCGGCGACGACGGCTTCGGCGTGGCGCTCGCCGACCGCCTCTCGCGCCGAGAGCTGCCGGCGGGAGTGCACGTGATTGACTTCGGCATCCGCGGCATGGATCTTGCATTCGCGATGCAGGACGGCTACGACGCGGTGGTGCTGCTCGACGCAACGCCACGCGGGGAGAGACCAGGCACGTTGTACGTGATCGAGGTCGACGCCGACGAACACACGGAGGCGACGCTCGACACGCACGGGATGGACCCGGCCAAAGTGTTGGGGCTGGTACGAGCGCTCGGCGGCAGGGCGCCGCGAACGTTTGTGGTCGGCTGCGAGCCGCGTACGCGGATGAGTGCCGAGGATGAGGAGATCGTGGCCGAGCTCTCCGAGCCGGTCCGCGCCGCCCTCGGTCAGGCAGTAGGGCTCGTGGAGTCCCTGCTTACCGATCTCACTTCAGACAACGACGAGATGGAGGTCCCACACCAATGACGATCCATATTCCGCTGCCGGTGCTGATTCTCGGCGTGCTCGGCGCAGCCGGAGCGGCCGTCGCCGCCCAGCTGCCGGAGCTGCGGCGCTACCTCAAGATCGAGGCGATGTAGACCTTCTTACGGGCTGCTCTGCTTGTCTGGGGTGGTGTCGTCGATGTCCTCAGGGTGCTCGTGCGCACCCTCGGGGACGCCTTCCTGGGGCTGGGTCTCCCCGGCGGGATAACCCGGCTCGGGCGACTCGAGGTGCTCACCTTCGGTGACCTCATCCTCGGACCGCTCGTGGGAGAGGGATCCTTGATCTTCGCTCATGCATGGCAGCTACCCGTTCCACTGACAGCTACGCAACGAAAGGAGGTCCAGTGCATCGCACAAAGGTGAGAGTCGTCGAAGACGCACTCGACGCCAACAACACGATCGCAAGCGCCAATCGCGCCGACTTCGACCGGCACGAGGTGGCGGTGATCAACCTGATGAGCGCGCCCGGCGCCGGCAAGACTTCGCTGCTCGAGCGCGTGCTGGCCGCACCTACGGCCGGCGTTCGCGTGGGCGTGCTCGAGGGCGACGTCCAGGGCTCCTACGACGCTGACCGCCTCGCTGGGATGCATATTCCGGTAACGCAACTGAACACCGACCCCGGCTTTGGGGGGGAGTGCCACCTCGACGCCAACATGGTCCGCTCGGCCCTCCCCGAGGTCCCGCTGGCGGAACTGGATTTGCTGGTGATCGAGAACGTGGGCAACCTCGTATGCCCCGCCGAGTTCAGGGTCGGCGAGGACGCGCGCGCGATGGTGTGCTCGGTGACCGAAGGCGAGGACAAGCCGCTCAAGTACCCGCTGATGTTTCGCACGTGCGAGCTGGTCGTGGTGAACAAGATCGATCTCCTCGAGCATCTCGACTTCGAACTCGACCGCTTCCTCTACAACCTCGACGCGGTCAATCCCGGCGTGCCGCGCATGCTGGTGAGCGCGCGCACGGGCGAGAACGTGGAGGAGCTGCGCCGGTGGATGCTCGAGCTCCCCGCGCGCACCGATCGCGGCGCGGCGCTCCAGGCATCGGCCTGAGCGCGAGGAGCGTCGGCGTGAACGGATCGAGCACAGTCGCCGCCTCGCGCGCCGGGTTGGTGGAGCGAGCACTCGAGTGGCGGACACTGGCCAATCGGCGCTTCTTCGAGTCTGAAGCGGAGCGCACCGCCCGTCTCTGTCATGGGATGGCGGAGCGGTTTGCGCGCGGGGGACGGCTTGTGGCCCTCGGAAGCTCGCCGGCGGCCCGCTCGGACGTCCGTCACGTTGCCGTCGAGTTCGTGCACCCGGTGATCGTGGGCAAGCGCGCGCTGCCCGCGATCGGCCTCGCGGCGCACAGCGAGGAGCTGGAGCTGCAAACGCAGCTGCTGGTGGCCGCCGATGACATCGTGATCGCCTACGGCGCCGACGAACGAGACCCGGCGCTGTCGCGCGCGCTCGCCTGGGCGCAAAACCAGGGTGCGCTGACCCTCGCATACGCGCAGAGAACTGGCGCTGAGTGGGAGTTCCCGCCGCCCAGCGAGGATCCCTTCGTTCGTCAGGAGCTGGCCGAAACCCACTACCACGTCCTGTGGGAGCTCGTTCATGTGTTCTTCGAGCATCGAGGCCTGCTCCAGGGCCGCGAGGCGCGAGCGGTCCACGATACGGGCGCTTCAAGCTTCCTCTATCCCTTCCTAGCCGAGCGCGAGCACGACCTCGAGGCGGTTGTCGCGGACGTGCGACGCTCGATCGAGATGAAGGCCCAGGAAGTGGGCGCGCTGCGCGAGCAGACTCTTCGTGACAACCACGAGGTGCTCGAGCGTGCCGCGCGTGCGCTGCGCGAGCGCTTCGAGGCAGGAGGGAAGCTGCTCGCGCTCGGCAACGGCGGCTCGGCCACCGACGCTATGGACGCGGTCGCAGACTTCCGGGCGCCGCCGACCGGAGGCGGCCATGTCCTGCGCCCGCGCCCCGCGATCGACCTGACCGAGGACCCCGCGATCCTCACGGCGATCGCCAACGACATCGGCACCGAGGAGATCTTTCAGCGCCAGGTGATCGCCTACGGTCAGCCCGGCGATGTCCTGCTGGCGCTATCAACCAGCGGCAACTCGGACAACGTGATCGCGGCGCTGGCGGAGGCGCGCAAGCGGGAGATCACCACGGTCGCGATGGTCGGCTATGACGGCGGTCAGGTGAGCTCGGAGCGGCTCGCCGACCACGTGGTCGTCACCCGCTCGCAGCACATCCCCCGCATCCAGGAGGCCCAGGCGAGCGCTTACCACGTCTTACGCGAGCTAGTCGAGGCTTAGTGGCCCTGACGGCGCGCGAGCAGCGGGCACGTGCGCGCGTGCGCATCGAGGGCACCGTCCAGGGCGTGGGCTTTCGCCCCTTCGCCTACCGGCTCGCGCGCGAGCTGGGTCTTGGGGGCTTCGTGCGCAACGACTCGCGTGGGGTCGCACTCGAGCTCGAGGGCGCCGATGCGTCGATCCGCTCATTCCTGACCCGGCTCGAGCTGGAGGCGCCGCCGCTGGCGGTGCTGGAGCGCGTCCAGACCGAATGGGTGAAGCCCGAGGGCGCCTCGGAGTTCCTGATCCTGGAGAGCGCCCCCGGGAGCGGGCCCGATGCGCCGGTCACCGCTGACTCGGCCACCTGCGAGGACTGCCTGCGGGAGCTGTTTGACCCCGCCGACAGGCGCTATCGCTACCCGTTCATCAACTGCACCAACTGTGGGCCGCGCTTCACGATCGTGTGCGGCGTTCCCTATGACCGGCCGCTCACGACCATGTCCGGCTTCGAGATGTGCCCCGCGTGCCGGCGCGAATACGAGGATCCCGGCGACAGGCGTTTCCACGCGCAGCCAAACGCGTGTCCGGTCTGCGGGCCGCAGGTCTCGCTGCTGGATTGCGCCGGGTCACTTCTGGCGAGCGCCGAGGACGTGCTCCGCGATGCGATCGCCGCGCTGCGGGCGGGGGCGATCCTCGCGATCAAAGGGCTCGGCGGATATCACCTCGCCTGCCGAGCGGCGGACGAGCTCTCGGTCAGTGCCCTCAGGGGCCGCAAGCACCGCGAGGACAAACCGTTCGCGCTGATGGCGCCGGATCTCGAGGGAGCGCGGGCGCTGGTGGAGCTGAGCCCTGGCGAGCGGGAGATCCTGGCGGGACGAGAGCGCCCGATCGTTCTCGCCCGGCGCCGCGCGGACGCGCGCGTGGCCGGCGCGGTCGCCCCTCGCTCGAGCGACCTCGGGGTCATGCTCCCGTACTCGCCGCTCCACCATCTGCTCTTGAGAGACGCCGGCGAGACGCTGGTGATGACGAGCGCCAACGTCTCCGACGAGCCGATCGCCTACCGCGACGAGGACGCGCTCGAGCGCCTGCGAGGGATCGCGGACCTGTTCCTCGTCCACAACCGGCCGATCGCGACCCGCACTGACGATTCGGTCGTGCGGGCTACCGGGCGGCGCGCGCCGCTCCTCATCCGGCGCTCCCGCGGCTACGTGCCGGCGGGCTTGCCTCTGCCGCTCGAGCCGGCGCGAGACCTGCTCGCCTGCGGCGCCGAGCTCAAGAACACCTTCTGCTTGGTCAGGGGTGGGCGGGCGTGGGTCTCGCATCACATCGGCGACCTCGAGAACTACGAGACGCTTGAGAGCTTCGCCGACGGCATCGAGCACTTCTCGAACCTGTTCGGCGTGCGGCCCGAGATCGTGGCTCACGATCTCCATCCCGAGTATCTCTCCACCAAGTATGCGCTCGAGCGCGCAGAGCTCGAGCCCGTCGGCGTGCAGCACCACCACGCCCACCTCGCCGCCTGCCTCGCCGAGCACGGCGAGCGCGGGCCGGCAATCGGCGCGATCTACGACGGCACCGGCTTCGGGACCGACGGCTCAATCTGGGGCGGCGAGCTGCTGGTGGGAGGGCTTGAGTCCTTCGAACGCGCCGGCCATCTGTATCCGGTGCGACTCCCGGGAGGGGAGCGGGCGGTCCGCGAGCCGTGGCGCATGGCCTGCGCCTGGCTGCTCGCGGCCCGCGGCGGGGATGCGCTGGCGCCTGACGCGCTGGCACGAGAGATCGCGCCGGCGCCCTGGAGGGCGGTGCGCGAGCTGGCGCGAGGCGGCGTGGCCTCGCCGGTGACCACCAGCATGGGGCGGCTCTTCGACGCGATCGCGGCCGTGTGTGGGGTGCGACTGCGCGTCAACTACGAGGGTCAGGCGGCGGTCGAGCTCGAAGCCATGCGCGATGCGAGCGAGCGCGGCGCCTACGCGCTGCCGCTGGCGCGGGAAGGGCAGGGCGGCTTGGTGCTCGATGCGCGGCCGACGGTCGACGAGGCGACCCGCGACGTGGACCGCGGCGTCCCGCCCGGCCGCGTCGCCAGCCGCTTCCACAACGCCGTCGCGACCGCGACTTCGAACGCGTGCATGGCGATCGCCGAAGAGCGAGACATCGGCATGGTGGTGCTCGCGGGCGGCTCCTTCCAGAACCGCGCGCTGCTCGAGGCCGTCGCCGCCACCCTCGAGCACGCCGGGCTGCGCGTGCTGGTGCCGGAGCGCCTGCCGCCCAACGATGGGGCGATCTCGTACGGTCAGGCGGCTGTGGCGGCGGCGCAGCGGCCGTGCTGAGCGCGCCGCTCGCGGGGGTCAGCGCCGCAGAGCCCGCCAGATGCGCAGCGGCAGCAGTCCGATCAGCGGTGCGCGCCGACCGAGGTCAGCGCGATCCTCTCGGTCAAAGGCACTCGCGTAGCGGCGGGCGTCCGCAGCACTCGCGTATACCTTCTCGCCACCAGCCCCGCAGCCACGCGCGCAGGTCCAACGCATGGTGCGCCCATGTGCCTCGAAGCGGTAGCGGTGGCCAAATACGCGACAGGCGACCATGCTTGTCATGTACCCGTTTCGCGGCACGTAGCGTCATTCGCAGCCGCTTGATAATTATCGGCGCTTAAGGGGTAGCAGGCTGTCGCGGTGAGTACCACTACCGTCGAGAGGCGCACGATCAGGACCGCGATCCCGGCTCGGCTGGATCGGCTGCCGTGGTCGCGCTTCCACTGGCTCGTAGTCGCTGGCCTGGGCACCGTGTGGATCCTCGACGGCCTCGAGGTGACGATCGTCGGTTCTATCGCGTCGCAGCTGACCCAGAAGGGCAGCGGCATCTCGATCTCGACCAGCCAAATCGGCACCGCCGGTGCCGTGTACGTCATCGGTGCCTGCCTGGGGGCGCTGTTCTTCGGTCAGCTGACCGACCGCTTCGGGCGCAAGAAGCTCTTCATGATCACCTTGGCCGTCTACATCGTGGCGACGGCGGCGACCGCATTCTCGTTCGCCCCGTGGTTCTTCTTCCTGTGCCGGTTCTTCACCGGGGCGGGCATCGGCGGTGAGTACGCGGCGATCAACTCGGCGATCGACGAGCTGATTCCGGCGCGAATGCGGGGGCGCGTGGACCTGGCGATCAACGGGTCGTTCTGGGTCGGCTCGATCGTCGCCTCGGCCGTGTCGATCCTCTTCCTCAACACGGCGATCTTCGCGCTGAACCTCGGGTGGCGCCTCGAGTTCGGCGTCGGCGTGATCCTCGCCTTCGGCATCCTGCTCGTGCGCCGCCACGTCCCCGAGAGCCCGCGCTGGCTGTTCATTCACGGCCGAGACGAGGAGGCGGAAGAAATCGTCGACGGCATCGAGCGCAGCGTCGAGCATGAGATCGGCCATCAGCTCGAGATGCCGGACAGGACGATTGCGGTGCGCCAACGCGAGGCGATTTCGTTCCGTGAGATCGCGAAGGTCGCCTTCACGGCTTATCCGAAGCGGGCCGTGCTCGGCTTATGCCTATTCGTGGGGCAGGCCTTCATCTACAACGGCATCACGTTCAACCTGGGGACTCTGTTCACGACCTTCTTCGGGGTGGCGTCGGCAACCGTCCCGCTGTTCATCATCATCTACGGCGTCGGCAACTTCCTCGGGCCCCTTACGCTCGGTCGGCTGTTCGACACGGTAGGGCGCATACCGATGATCGCGGGCACCTATCTCGGCTCTGCGCTGGTGACCGTGCCCATGGCAATTCTGTTCGTCAACGGCTCGATCGGAAAATGGCCGTTCATGGCCTTTGTGTTCGTGGTGTTCTTCCTGGCGTCGGCGGGCGCGAGCGCGGCGTATCTGACGGTGTCGGAAATCTTTCCGATGGAGACTCGGGCGCTCGCGATCGCATTCTTTTATGCAATCGGAACGGCGGTCGGCGGGATCAGCGGACCGTTGCTATTCGCCAATCTGATCGGCAGCGGCGTGCGTAGCCAGGTCGAGATCGCGTTCTTCATCGGGGCGGGAGTGATGGCGGTCGGCGGGATTGCCGAGATCTTTCTAGGGGTGCGCGCGGAGCAGGCCCAGCTGGAGGACATCGCAAAGCCAATCACGGCCGAGGAGGCCGAGGGCGGCGGACCGGTCACCGGCGACCAGCCGGAAGGAGCCGAGGATGCTGCGCCCGGCCGCCGCGAGGCGCTGGCCGCGCGCCTGGACGCCGAAGAGACGCGGGCGCGCGCGGCCGAGCACCGCGCGGCGATCCACGAGTTGCGCGCTCGGGCAGCAGAGGATGGCGATGAAGCGATGAACCGGGCGGAGGTGGAGGAGCGGCTGGCAGAGATCGCCGAGCTGCGCGCGCATGCGCTCGACGAGCGCGCCGCCGCCCACGATGAGCGTCCCGAGATCGACGCAGGTGACGATGCCGCTCGAGAGCGTGCGCGGGCGGCCGAGCAGCGCGCGGCAGGCTACGAAGAGCGCGCCCAAGCGCTCGGCGCGGCCGACGATGAGGAGGCCAAGCGCCATCAGGAGCTGGCCCAAGCGGCCGGCGAGCGGGCGCGGGCGCGCGAGCAGCGCGCTGCCGCGGAGGAGGCCCGAGCCACGGTGGAGGCCGAAGAAGCCGGCGCTGGCGCAACCGAGGTGGCGCGCGCTCGAGTGAGGATGCACGAAAGCTGGGCGGCGATGCACGAGGCTCGTGGCCGGGCGCACGAGTGCCGCGCGCAGGGGGATTCCGCCGGGGTCGAGGCGCACATGCGGGACAGCGCACGGCACGAGGAGCTGGCCCTCGCCGCCGAGGAGCTGGTTCGAGCGGCCGAGCACCGCGAGGCGGCCGGCGAGACCGAGGGCGCCCGTGAGGTGGTAGAGGACATCCAGCGTAGCCGCGAGGATGCCGCCGAACGCGAGCGCCGCCAGCGCGAGTTCGAGGAGCGCATCCGTACCAGGGTCGCGCGCCGGCAGGCCCGCGAGCGGCAGGGGCTGCGACGCTTTCGGCCGGGTCCACCCACTCGGGCAGTGCCGGCGTGGATGGCCTCCTCGACGCTCGACGATGCAGAGGATCTGGACCGCGAGATCGCCGCGATCTCGCGGGCGCTGGAAGAGCACGGTCCCACGGAGCGACGCGAGCTCGCGCGCCTGGTCGGCGCCCGCTACTGGGGGCCGGGGCGCTTCCGAGGCGCGCTGCGCGAGGCCGTCCAGGAAGGCCACGCTCGGCGACTGTCAGGATCGACGTTCGGACCGCCCGAGCGCGATGCGGAGTGAGACGCCCTCGGGCGCCCAGCTCGAGCTCACCCACGGCGACCAGCGCGTGGTCGTGGTGGAGGTGGGGGGCGGCCTGCGCGCCTACACCGTCGATGGCGCCGACGTGCTCGACGGTTACGGAGCTGAGGAGATCTGCACCGTCGGCCGCGGTCAGCTGTTGATCCCGTGGCCAAACAGGCTGCGCGACGGCAAGTACGAGTGGCGGGGGGAGGAGCTTCAAGTGGCGCTCACCGAGCCGCCGCGGGGCAACGCGATCCACGGGCTGGTCCGCTGGTCGAACTGGACCGCGGAGCAGCGGGGAGCGGACGGCGTCGTGATGTCGCTCACCCTGCACCCGTCGGAGGGCTACCCGTTTGCGCTCTCGCTGCGGATCCACTACGAGCTCGGCGACAATGGGCTTGCCGTGCACACCGAGGCGCTCAACATCGGCCGTGAGCCGTGCCCGTTCGGGGCCGGCGCGCACCCGTATCTGACCGTCGGCTCCGAGATGATCGATAGCTGCAGGCTGTCCGCGCCGGGCAACACCTGGATGGAGACCGACGAGCGCATGATCCCCACGGCCTCCCGTCCCGTGGACGGCACCGAGTACGACTTTCGGGCGCCGCGCGAGCTCGGCGCGACCGAGCTCGACACGGGCTATGGCGAGCTCTCACGCGGTGGCGACGGACTCGCCCTGGTGAGGCTGGAGGACTCCGGCACGGGGCGCGCAGCGAGTCTATGGATGGACTCGAGCTACCCCTACGTGATGCTGTTCACGGGCGACGCGCTGCCGGACGAGCGCCGCCGCCGCAGGGGCCTCGGCGTCGAGCCGATGACCTGCGCGCCCAACGCCTTCCAGACGGGCGAGGGGCTGATCACGCTCGAACCGGGCGAGGCCTTCAGCGGCAGCTGGGGCATCCAACCCGCTTGAAAAGAAGGGCGGGGCGCATGCGCCCCGCCCCCGGCCGGAACATGTTCCGGCCGCCCGCCCGGCACATGTGCCGGGCGGAACATGGTGATCGTCAGCTACAGGACCAAGCTCCCGGCCCGCTCGACGCCCAGATCTTTGCGGCGATCGCGCTCTGCTCCGCCGGCGAGGCGTTCTGCGGCAGACCGCTGCCGCCGTAGGCCTGCCAGGTGGAGGGCATGATCTGGTAGGCGCCGCCCGCCCCGCTCGAGGGGTTGACCGCGTGCCAGTTGCCGCCGCTCTCACACTGGACGATGTAGCCCGGGATCGAGTAGCCGCCGCCGTAGCTGGCGCTGCTCGAGGCCGCCGGATGCGCCGGAGCGGCCGCCGCGGATGGCGTGGCCGCCGTGGGCGCCGCCTGGACGATCGGCGCGGGATGCAACATGCGCTCCAGCAGACCTGTGCTGCGGAGAACGTCAGAGCTGCTCGCCGGCTTTCCGCCCGCGAGGCCCCACCTGACGATGTTGCGGCCCGGAGCTCGTGTCCCGAACCTGTGGGCAACCGCCTGGTAAGCCGCCTGGTAGTGCTGCGCGGTGCTGCTCGGCAGCGCTGCCGTTGCTTCGGCTGGCAGCCCGAGCGCTGCTACGGCGGTGGCCGCGAGGATAGTGCGTTTGAACATCATGGTTTTCCCTCCTCCAGCCGCCATGCTGGTTCGACGCCCGCGAGTTGCACGCGGGTTGGCGGCTGTCGGGTGGATGCCTCCTCTCTGAGGTGGTTGGTTGGATGGATCCGGCTTCGCGCGGGTGCGCTCAGCCATGCCGCCGCGCATGGGCGACGGCCCGGTTCGGCGCCGGTGTCGGGCCGAACAAGTTCAGATCGTCAGCCGCAGGACCAAGCTCCTGGCCCGCTCGACGCCCAGATCTTTGCGGCGATCGCGCTCTGCTCCGCCGGCGAGGCGTTTTGGGGCAGACCGCTGCCGCCGTAGGCCTGCCAGGTGGAGGGCATGATCTGGTAGGCGCCGCCCGCCCCGCTCGAGGGGTTGACCGCGTGCCAGTTGCCGCCGCTCTCACACTGGACGATGGAGCCTGGGATTGCGTAGCCGCCGGCACTGCTCGTGCTCGCGGGGCCGGCAGCCGTCGTGCGGGCGCTCGGGACGATGCGTACGCGCAGATGCAGCGCACTCCGGGTGCGCGGGCCGACCACGCCGTCGGCGCTGATGTGGTGGCGGCGCTGGAACGAGGTCACGGCGTCCTTCGTGCCCGTCCCGAAATAGCCGGTCGCGTAGCGGTGAACCGCCCGCTGGAGTTGCTTCACCGCCGGGCCGGCCGCGCCCTCGCTCAAGAATTCGGGCGACGGCACGGCGGCCGTGGGGCGGACCTTGTGCGCGGCGACGCCGAGCGCGTGGACCGCGTCGCTGGCCGTCGCTGCACTGGCGGAGGTTGCGATCAGCGCCGCCCCCGCGGCAATCGATGCTCCTGCACTCAGAAACGCGCGCGCGGGGACGCGCGCGGTAAGAGAGCCAATGTCTTTGTCCTCTTGATCGAACTTGGGCATCTGTAAGCCCTCCTTCGTGTCGGGCCGACGCAGCGGGCGCGCGCCAGACGAGTCCCGAGGGACTCATCTCAGTTGCGCGCACGATCGTCGCGCCCTCACGGCGCGACGATCACCCGAAGCCCCGCCGCAGTGGAACCGTCAGGCGGGGGAGTCGGCGGATTTGCGTTCCGGCAAGTAACCCCGAACCGGTACGCGGTAACGCTGAGTGTGACCTACCTCACACCGAGCGTTGGATTTGAACCGGGCGCTGAGCCGGTTCTCGCTCGGTGGCCGCGACGCGAGCGCTCGCCTGCCTGCTCCGCAAAGTGTGCCCGGCCCATGCGCACAGGAGCAGGAAGGCGACCCCGCCCACGATCTCCAGCAGGAGCACGTTCGCCACGCCCACGTACTTGAGCCCCGAGGCGAAGATCACGAGCCCGATCACGGGACGGATGTAGCGGTCAGGGATCGTGCTCGAGAGCAGCGAGCCGACCAGGACGCCGGGCACGCTGCCGATGATGAGCGACCCGGTCACCGCGAACTCCACGTGGCCGAACAGCAGGGCGCCGGCCGCGGCCGCGAGCGTCAGCGGCACGGCCTGGGTGAGGTCGGTGCCCACCAGCTGCTTGGCGGCGATCGTGGGATAGGCGAACAGCAGCAGCACGATCATGAGCGAACCGGAGCCGACCGAGGTGAGCCCCACGATCAGGCCGCCGACGATGCCGATCGCCACCGTCACCCCTGGTTTCACGGCCAGCTCGTGCAGGCGTGCCGCGCGCTGTCCGCCGCTGCGGCGGTCGAGCAGGAAGCGCAGCGCCATGGCGAAGGCGCCCAGGAGCAGCGCCGCGCCCAGGGCCAGCTTCACTCCCTTGGCGGAGTGATGGCCAAGGAGGTGGAGCAGGTAGGTGCCGGCGAAGGCCGCCGGCACCGATCCGAGTGCCATCCACTTGACCAGGCCGAAGTTGACCGTGCGTGCCCGCATGTGCACGGCGGCGCCGATGGGGCGCATCACGACGGAGGCGACCAGGTCGGAGGAGATCGCCGCGATTGGCTTGATGCCGAACAGGACGATCAGCATCGGCGTCATCAGCGCGCCGCCGCCCGCGCCGGTCATCCCCACCAGCAGCCCTACCACCGCTGCGCCAAGAATCAGCAGAGGATCCATAGAAAAGCCCTCTGGAGTCTAATGAAAATATCTATGGGCCTGCCAGGCGGCGGGTCGGCGAGGTCCTCGCCAAAGCGCCGGAGCGAATAGTCGTCGCGGGCCGCAGTCGCACTGCGACCGTGGCCGCGCAGGTCGTAGGCGACGATGCGGAACTCCTCGGCGAGCTCGCGGACGACCAGCGCGCCGCGGGTCGGAGGCTGCTCAAGGCCTCCCTCTGCCGGCGCGCAGGCACGGGCACAGGCTACGTAGGATCTGCTTCGTGCGGATCGGCGTGCTCACAGGCGGAGGTGATTGCCCGGGACTCAACGCCGTGATCCGGGCCGTGGTGCGCAAGGCCGTCGACGAGCACGGGGACGAGGTCATCGGCTTCCGCGATGGGTGGCGGGGCGTGCTCGAGGACGCCACCGAGGAGCTCACGATCGAGTCGACGCGCGGCATCCTTCCCCGCGGCGGCACGATCCTGGGAAGCTCGCGCACGAACCCGTTTCGCCGCGAGGATGGGTTGGGGCAGGTACGGGCGACGCTCGCCAACCACGCCGTTGACGGGCTGATCGCGATCGGCGGCGAGGACACGCTCGGGGTCGCGAATCGCCTGCACGCCGACGGCGTGAGGGTCGTGGGGGTGCCGAAGACGATCGACAACGACCTCGGCGGCACGGACGTCACCTTCGGCTTCGACACCGCGCTCCAGATCGCCACCGAGGCGATCGATCGCCTGCACACGACCGCTGAGAGCCATCACCGCGTGCTGGTGGTCGAGGTGATGGGACGGACCGCGGGCTGGATCGCGCTGCACTCCGGAATCGCGGGCGGGGCCGACGTGATCCTGATCCCCGAGCGGCCTTTCGACATCGAGGAGGCGTGCCAACTGCTCCGCCGCCGGCACGCGCGCGGACGCTACTTCTCGATCGTCGTGGTGGCCGAAGGGGCGGTCCCGAAGGAGGGGGCGGTGCCGGTCCACGGCGGTCAACTCGACGAGTTCGGACATCAGCGGCTGGGGGGCATCGGGCACGCGCTGGAGCAGGAGATCGAGCGCCGGACAGGTTTCGAGACGCGGGCGACCGTGCTCGGGCACATTCAGCGCGGGGGAACCCCGACCGCCTTTGACCGCGTGCTCGCCACGCGCCTGGGACTCGCTGCCGTTGGCGCCGTGCACGAGCAGCGCTGGGGCACGATGGTCGCGCTGCGCGGCGCGGAGATCGTCTCGGTGCCGCTGGCGGACGCGGTCAACGACATTCGCAGCGTCCCCGTGGCGGAGTACGAACGCTTCGGCGTGCTGTTTGGTTGAGGCTATGCTGCGCCTGGTGGAGCCGCCGATCCAGATTCACGGCGCGTGACGGCCACGGGCACCGTCAGCTCGGTCGACGAGCTGTGCGTCGACACGATCCGCACGCTCTCGATGGACGCCGTGCAGAAAGCCAACTCCGGGCACCCCGGAGCGCCGATGGGGCTAGCGCCGCTCGCCTACGTCCTTTACACGCGCATCATGCGCCACAGCCCGCGGGATCCCGAATGGCCAGATCGCGACCGCTTCGTGCTCTCCGCAGGCCACGCGTCGATGCTGCTCTACTCGACGCTGTACCTCAGCGGCTACGACATCGACCTAGAGGACATCAAGCACTTTCGCCAGCTGCACTCGAGGACGCCGGGACATCCTGAGTACGGGGAGGTGCCCGGCGTCGAGGCCACCACCGGACCGCTGGGGCAGGGCATCGGGCACGCGGTGGGGATGGCGCTGGCCGAGCGGATGCTCGCCGCCAGGTACAACCGCGAGGGCCACGAGGTGATCGACCACCGCACCTTCGTGATCGTCTCCGATGGCGACCTCCAGGAGGGGATCTCCGCGGAGGCGTCCTCGCTCGCGGGCCATCTCGGGCTGGGCCGCCTGATCACCTACTACGACGACAACCGGATTCAGCTGACGGGGCCGACCTCGGAGGCGTTCTCCGAAGACGTCGGAAAGCGCTACGAAGCCTATGGCTGGCACGTGCAGAACGTGGGCGAGGACCTCTCGCTCGAGCGCCTGGAGGAGGCGACGAGCGCCGCGATCGCGGAGCCCGAGCGCCCCTCGCTGATCCTTGTGCGCTCGCACATCGGCTACGGAGCCCCGCACAAGCAGGACACCTCCAGCGCGCACGGCTCGCCGCTGGGGGAGGAGGAGGTGCGACTGGCCAAGGAGTCCTACGGCTGGGACCCGGACAAGCAGTTCTACGTGCCCGAGGAGGCCCTCAAGCACTTCCGCGGGTGCGTCGAGCGCGGCGCGGAGCTTCAGTCGGAGTGGCAGCACAGGTTTGACGAGTACGCCGAAGCCCACCCCGAGCTCGCCTCCGAGCTGCGCCGGCTGATCCGGCGTGAGCTCCCGCCTTCCTGGGACGAGGACCGGCCCCGCTTCCACGCCTCCGGCACCATGACCGCGACCAGGAAGTCCTCGCACGCGGCGCTGCAATGGGTGGCCGCGCGCGTGCCCGAGCTAGTCGGCGGCGCTGCTGACCTCGCGACCTCGACCCTGACCGTGGTGGACGGCGGCGGCGATGTCGAGCGGGGGGAGTATGCGGGACGGAACATCCATTTCGGCGTCCGCGAGCACGCCATGGGCGCGATCGTCAACGGGCTCACGCTCCACTACCTGCGTGGCTTCGGCTCCACGTTTTTGATCTTCAGCGACTACATGCGCGGTTCGATCCGTCTCGCCGCGCTGATGGGCGTGCCGTCCATCTTCGCCTACACGCACGACTCGATCGGGCTCGGCGAGGACGGGCCCACGCACCAGCCGATCGAGCAGCTCGCCGGCCTGCGGGCGATGCCTGGGCTGCGGGTGATCCGCCCCGCGGGCGCGAATGAGACCGCGCTCGCATGGCGTTACGCGGTCGCCTCGAGCGACCACCCGTCGGCGCTCGCGCTCTCCCGCCAGGGGGTGCCGACCTGGAACCCGGCCGCCGTGCCCGACGACGCGATCGAGCGCGGCGCGTACGTGCTGCGCGACTCCTTCCGCGAGCCGGAGCCGCCGGATGTGATCTTCATCTCCACCGGCACCGAGGTCCAGATCTGCGCGCGCGCGGCAGATCTGCTGGAGGCGGACGGCCTCGCCACGCGCGTGGTGAGCATGCCCTGCATGGAGAATTTCGCCGACCAGGACTGGGCCTACCGGGAGACGGTGCTGCCGTCGGCCGTGCGGGCACGAGTATCCGTCGAGGCCGCCGGCACGTTCGGCTGGCACCGCTGGGTGGGGGACCACGGCGCGGTGGTGGGGATGGAGTCGTTCGGAGCCTCGGCGCCCGCCGGCGCGCTCTACAAGGAGTTCGGCTTCACGCCCGAGCAGGTCGCGATGACCGCGCGGGACGTGGCCCAACGGGTGAAGGAGGCCTCATGAGCACCGAGACCGCGGTCAATCCCCGGCTGAAGGCGTTGACCGAAGCCGGGGTGAGCGTGTGGCTCGACCAGATCCGGCGCACACTCGTGGAGGGCGGTGAGCTCCAGCGCATGGTCGCGGAGGAATCGCTGCGCGGTGTGACCGCGAACCCGTCGATCTTTGAGAAGGCGATCCTCGGCTCACAGGACTACGACGAGGAGCTCGAGCGCTTCGCGCGCGAGGGGCTCGAGCCTCAGGACATCTACGAGCGGCTGGCGATCCGGGACGTGCGCGAGGCCGCCGACGTGCTCGCGAGGATCCACCGGGAGTCGGGCGGACGGGACGGATTCGTCTCGCTCGAGGTCGCGCCCGAGCTGGCCCACGACGCCGAGGGCACGCTCGAGCAGGCGCGCTCCTACTGGCAGCAGCTCGACCGCCCCAACGTGATGATCAAGATCCCGGGGACGCCCGAGGGAGCTCCCGCGATCGAGCAGGCGATCTACGAGGGCCTCAACGTGAACGTCACGCTGCTGTTCGCGGTCGAGGCCTACGAGCGGGTGGCGGCGGCGTATATCCGCGGGCTGAAGCGTCGGCTGTCCGAAGGCAAGTCGGTCGATGTGCGCTCGGTGGCGAGCTTCTTCGTCTCGCGCGTGGACACCAACGTGGACCGCCGGCTGGAGGCGCTCGGGCGGGGCGATCTCGCCGGCACGGCGGCGGTCGCAAACGCGCGCGCGGCGTATGCGCGCTTCAGGGAGATCTTCGCCGGCGAGCGGTGGCGGGCGCTCGAGGAAGCCGGGGCGACGGTGCAGCGGCCCCTGTGGGCGTCGACCGGGACAAAGAATCCCGCCTATCCCGACACCAAGTACGTGGATGAGTTGATCGCACCGCACACGGTCAACACGATGCCGCTGCAGACGCTCTTGGCGGCTGCCGAGCACGGCACCGTGACGCCCGGCACCGCCGAGCTGGATCCCGGTCCCGCGCTGGAAGCGCTCGCCGAGGCGGGGATCGACCTGCACGAGGTGACGGACGAGCTGCTGGTGGACGGGGTGAAGCAGTTCAACAACGCCATGAGCCGCCTGCTCGCAGGGATCGAGGAACGCTCTGCGGCCGTGGTCACCGGCCGCCCGCCGACGATCCAGGCGACGCTCCCCTCGGAGCTTCAGGGCCCCGTGGGCGAGCGCGTCAAGCGAGCGATGGAGGAGAGCGTCGCCCAGCGCCTATGGAGGCGCGACCCCTCGTTGTGGGGAGGGCCGGGCGTGCCCGAGATCACCGACCGGCTCGGCTGGCTGACGGTTTCAGAACCGATGCTGGAGTCGGCGCCGGCGCTTCACCAGTTCGCCGCAAAGGCGCGCGAGGACGGCTTCACCGACGCGGTGCTCCTGGGAATGGGCGGCTCGTCGCTCGGGCCGGAGGTCATCCGGCGCTCGTTCGGCGACCGTGACGATGCCCTCAAGCTGACGGTGCTGGATTCGACTCACCCCGACGTCGTGCTGGGCGTGGAGCGCGCGGTCGACCTCGAGCGCACGCTGTTCATCGTCTCCTCGAAGTCCGGAGGGACCGTGGAGACGATTTCGCACTATCGCTACTTCTCCTCACTGTGCCGCCCGGAGCAGTTCGTGGTGGTGACCGACCCGGGCAGCCCGCTCGAGCGGATCGCGCGCGACGACGGGCTACGCCACTGCTTCCTGAACCCCCCGGACATCGGCGGTCGCTACTCGGTGCTGTCGCTGTTCGGACTGGTGCCGGCCGTCCTCATGGGCGTGAGCATCGAGGCGCTTTTGCACCGCTGCCAGGTGGCCGAGCAGAACTGCGCCCACTACGACTCCTCCGAGTCGAACTCGGGCCTGTGGCTGGGAGCGGCGCTGGGAGAGCTGGCGCGGCGGGGGCGCGACAAGCTGACCTTCTTCGTCTCCGAGCCGATCGAGAGCTTCGGCCTGTGGGTCGAGCAGCTGATCGCCGAATCGACGGGCAAGCACGGGCGCGGCATGCTTCCCGTGGCCGACGAGCCGCTGGGGCCGCCCGATGTCTACGGCGAGGACCGCGTTTTCATCCACCTGCGCAACGCCGAGCGCGTGGACGAGAAGCTCGACCAGGCGTTGGGCAAGCTCGCCGACGCGGGCCACCCGACCTTCACCCTGTCCAGCCACGGCGCCCCGGATCTCGGACGCATCTTCTTCCTGGCCGAGTTCGCGGTGGCGGTCGCGGGGTGGGCGATCGAGATCAATCCCTTCGATCAACCCAACGTGCAGGAAGCCAAGGACAACACCGCGCGGGTGCTCGATTCGGGTTCGATTCCAGAGGTCGCGGAGGCGTCCGATGAGGCCCTGCGCTCGCTCCTGGCGGACGCGCGGCCGCCCCACTACGTGGCGATCCTGGGATACGTGCCGTACTCGAGTGAACTCGAGGCGGCCGTCTCGGAGCTGCGCACGGCGATTCGCGAGGCCACCCGCGCGGCGGTCACGTTCGGCTACGGGCCGCGCTTCCAGCACTCGACCGGTCAGCTGCACAAGGGCGGTCCGCCCGTCGGGCGCTTCTTGCAGCTGGTTTCAGGCTTCGAGCGCGACGCCGAGATTCCCGATGCCGGGTATTCGTTCGGAACCCTGATCGCCGCGCAAGCGGCGGGCGAGATCGAGACGCTGCGCTCGCATGGGCTGCCCGCCGAGCGGGTGAAGCTGGAGGGCGACCCAGCGGCTGCGGTGCGCGCCCTCACCGAGCGCATTTCTGCGCTGCTAGCGGGAAGCTAGAGGCATGGCCGCGACCAGCGTCGAGACCGAGGCGACCGAAGTCAATCCGCTCGTCGCGGGACTCGAGCGGCTGCCGGTGCACCCCACCGCGGTGGTGATCTTCGGAGCGACCGGTGACCTCGCCCATCGCAAGCTGCTGCCCGCGTTCTACAACCTCGCGCACGAAGGGGCGCTGCCCGAGCGCTTCGAGCTGCTCGGGATCGCCCGCTCCGAGTACTCGGACGACGCGTTCAGAGAGGAGGCGCGCGACTCAATCGCGCGCTTCTCGCGCACGCGGCCCAACCCCGACGTGCTCGATGGGCTGCTGAGCGACATCCGCTACCTGTCGGGCTCCTTCGACGACCCCGCCGTATACGCCGAGCTCACGCGGGTCTTGGGGGAGGCCGAGGACCGGGCCGGCCAGCCGCTCAACCGCGTCTTTTACCTCTCAACCGCGCCGCGCTTCTTCCCCGCCATCGCACGCGCGCTGGGGGAGGGAGGGCTGGCCGAGACGGAGGACGCCGAGACCCGCATCGTGATCGAGAAGCCTTTCGGCTACGACCTCGCTTCGGCGCGCGAGCTCAACGCCATCCTGCTCGACGTCTTCTATGAATCCCAGATCTACCGCATCGATCACTACCTCGGCAAGGAGACCGTCCAGAACCTGCTCGCGTTCAGGTTCGCGAACGCGCTGTTCGAGCCGGTCTGGAACCGCAACTACATCGAGCACGTGCAGATAACCGCGGCCGAGGACATCGGCATCGAGGGGCGCTCCGACTACTACGAGAACGCCGGCGCCCTGCGCGATCTGGTGCAGAATCACATGCTGCAGCTGCTGGCGCTGCTGACGATCGAGCCGCCCACCTCATTCGAGGCCAAGCGACTGCGCGACGAGAAGGTCAAGCTGCTCGAGTCGATCGTGCCGATCGACCGCCGCGAGATCAAAGCCCTCGCCGTGCGGGCTCAATACGCCGCCGGCGTCTCGGGCGGGAAGCAGGTCCCGGGCTACCGGGAGGAGGAGGGCGTGGATCCCCATTCGCGCACCGAGACCTATGCCGCGCTGCGGCTCCAGATCTCCAACTGGCGCTGGGCCGGCGTACCGTTCTACCTGCGCACCGGCAAACGCCTGTCCCGCAAGGTGACCGAGATCGCGGTGACGCTCAAGCCGGTGCCGCATCAGGCGCTGCGCAGCGAGGGCTCCGTGGGCGTGCTGCCCAACCAGGTGATCCTCACCGTCCAGCCCGACGAGGGCGTCTCGGTCTCGCTCGGCGCCAAGATCCCGGGCCCGCAGATGCGCATTCGGCCGGTGTACATGGAGTTCCGCTACGGGACCGCGTTCATGTCCCAGTCCCCCGAGGCCTACGAGCGCCTGATCCTTGACGCGATGCGTGGCGATGCCACCCTGTTTACCCGCAACGACGAGATCGAGGCCCTCTGGGGCATCATCGATCCCGTGCTGAGCGCGTGGGAGCGGGACGTCAAATCCCCGCTGCGCCAGTATGCGGCGGGGACCCCCGGCCCGAGCGCGGCCGGCTCCGTGCTGCTGCCGGGACACAGGTGGCGACGGCTGTAATGAGCGACGCCGAGGACGTCTGGACCGAGGCGGACACCACCCCCGATGCGATCGAGGAGGCGCTACGGGATTTGCTGCGTGAACGCCACGCGGCCAATCAGGCGCTCGCGCCCGCGCGCGTGCTCAACCTCGTGGTGATCGCCGACGCCGACTCCAAGGACCAGGTCTCGCAGCGACTCGAGCGGGTCGGGCGCTACCACGCCTCCCGCACGATCCTGTGTGCCGTGGAGGAGGGGCGCGAGTGGCTCGATGCGCGCGTGGCAATGAGCTTCGAGGAAGGGGCGGACCCCGGCGGCCCCGCACTGATTCGCGAGGAAGTGGAGATCGACATCGGCCCGGAGCACCTGACGCGCCTGGAGACGATCGTGGATCCGGTGATCTCCTCCGAGCTGCCAACCATGGTCTGGTCGCCGGACGGTCACGAGGAGGCGGTGCGCGAGCTCGCGGACCTGACCGATGTGCTGCTGCTCGATTCGGACGACAGTCCATCGGCCGGCGCGGCGTTCGCCCGGGCCCAGCGGCTGCTGCGCAAGGCGTATCTCGTGGACCTGGCGTGGCTCAGAACGACTCCATGGCGGGAGCGCCTGGCGTCGAGCTTCGACCCTCCGCGCCGCCGCGTTGCGCTCCGAGGGATCAAGGGCGTCGCCGTCCGGCACCGTGCCGGCGCGGCGGCAAGCGCGCTGCTGCTGGTCGGGTGGCTCGGCTCGCGGCTCGGTTGGAAGGTGGCGGAGCTCGAGACATCCGATGGCGACACTTACGAGGGCACTGCGACCGCGCGCCGGGACGGTGAGATCGAGGTTCGCATCGGGCCGGTCGAGCAGGAATCGCCGGGGCTCGCGGGCGTGACGATCACGTGCGCGGATGACTTCTCGCTGTCGCTCGACCGAGGGCCCGGCGGCCTGCATGCGCGAGGCCACCTCGTCAGCGGAGCCGAGCGGGAATGGCGCGTGCTCGGCGCGTCGCGAGGCGAGGCGGGCATCCTCGGCGAGGGCGTACGCCAGGCGCTGTTGCGCGATCCCACGTACCGGCCCGCGCTGGCGGCGGCGGCCAGGATGGCGCCAGCGGTGGCGGATGTCGAGGTCGCGGAGGCGCGCTGAGGTGGCGGTCGAGCTTCAGGTGAGCGACGATCCCGCCGGTGCCTGCGCCGAGCTCATCTGCACCAGCGTCGGCGCCGGCGAGCACCTCGTGCTCGCGGGCGGCGGCACGCCGCGGGCGGCCTACGAGGCGGCGGCGGCGCGCGGCGGCGACTGGAGCGGGGCCACGATCTGGTTCGGAGACGAGCGCTGCGTTCCCGCTGACGACGAGCGCTCCAACTTCGGGATGGTCAAGGCCTCGTTGCTCGACCGCCTCACGGGGCCCGGTCCGACCGTGCACCGGATGCGCGGAGAGCTCGGGCCCGACGAGGCCGCGTCCTCCTACGAGCAGGAGCTCGAGGACGCGGGGCGACCCGAGTTCGACCTGGTGCTCTTGGGTCTCGGGCCAGATGGGCATACCGCTTCGCTCTTCCCGCAGCAGCGGACCCTGTCGGTCCGTGAGCGGCTCGTGGTCGGCGTCCCGGAGGCCGGACACGAGCCCTTCGTGCCTCGCGTCACGCTGACGTTCACCGGGCTCGGCCTGGGGCGGCGCATCGTCGTTCTGGTCTCCGGGCAGGCCAAGGCGGGCGCGGTTGCCGCGGCCTTCGGTCCGGATGCCAAGCCCGACCCGCGGGTCCCCGCCTCGATGCTCGCGCCGTTCGTCGGCGAGGTGATCGTGCTGCTCGATCCGGCGGCGGCTACTGGCGTACCGAGCCCATGAAGGTGTTAGGCATCGATCTCGGCGGCACCAAGGTCGCGGCGGCGACGCTTGAGGGGCGAGAGCTCACATCCTCCGAGCTTGAGCCCACCGAGCTCTCGAGCTCGGACGCGGTTGTGGACCAGCTCTGTGCGACGGTGGAGCGCCACGGGTCTGAGAGCCTCAACGGCGTAGGGATCGGGGTCCCGTCGGTGGTCGAGTTCGAGAGCGGACGCGTGGTGTCCTCGGTCAACATCCCGCTGCGCGACGTGGAGCTGCGAAGCGTCATGGAGGAACGTGTCCAGCTGCCGGTGTTTGTGGACAACGACGCCAGCGTGGCGGCGCTCGCCGAGGCGCACGACGAAGATCTCAACCTCGTGGTCCGCGATGTTGTAATGATCACCGTCGGAACGGGCGTGGGCGGCGGCATCATCATCGGCGGGCGGATCTATCGAGGCGCGACGGGAGGCGCCGGCGAGCTCGGTCACAACCTCGTGGGCCTGGACCTGACGGGCTCGGTGCCGGTGCCGGAGGGATTCCCACAGCCGGGCTCGCTCGAGTTTGTGAGCTCCGGCCATGCGCTCGATCGTCTGGCCAAGGAGGGAGCGGAGCTGCACCCGGAGTCGGCGCTAGGTCGCCTGCTCGCGGAGGGCAAGCCCGTGCTCGGCGCGGACGCGGTCGAAGCCGCGCACGAGGGCGATCCCTCTGCCCGCCGCCTGGTGGAGATCTGGGGCGGGCGCCTGGGGATCGGGATCGCCAATGCGATCAACACTTTCGACCCCGAGGAAGTCGTGATCGGCGGCGGCGCTGCCAGGGCGGGCGAGCTGCTGCTCGACCCGGCAAGGCGCGTGGCCGCCGGCTACGTCGTCCCGGGCCTCGGCAAGCGCACCACGATCCGCCTGGCTCGCCACGGCGTGCAGGCGGGAGTACTGGGAGCCGCGCTGCTGGCTCTGCACGAGCTCGAACAGCCCGCCTACGGCCGCCCGACGGCCGGGGATGGCAGCGCCCTCCCAACCGAGGCAGGCTCATGATCATCGCCTGCGGCTTTGATCACGCCGGGGTGCCGCTGCGCGACTGTGTGCTCAGCCTGGTCGAGAGATCGGGCCACCAGGTGCTCGACCTCGGGACTGACAGACCCGAGCCGCTCGACTATCCCGACAAGGCGCTGGAAGTGGGGCGAGCGGTGCTCTCGGGCCAGGCGCAGCGGGGAATCCTCGTGTGCGGCTCGGGTGCGGGCGTTTCCGTCGCCGCGTGCAAGATCCCCGGTATCCGCGCCGCCACAGTGCATGACACCTACACGGCCCATCAGTCCGTCGAGCACGACGGGGTGAATGTGCTGTGCATGGGGGGGCGGGTGGTCGGCTCTGCGCTCGCGGAGGAGATCGTGACCGCCTTCCTCGGAGCGGTCGTATCGAATGCGGAGCGACACGTGCGCCGGCGCGCCAAGGTGGATGAGATCGAGCGCACAGGAGGGCTGGAATGAGCGGGGCCGTGTTCGCGATAAGACGATGTGAGAGGTCGGCCTGGGGGAGGAATTCGTGCGAGTGATGGAATGCAACGTCTGCGGCGAGACGCTGTCCGCCGCCACCGACGAGGAGCTTGAGCGCCGGCTCCGCAGCCACAGCGAGGCCGAGCATCCGACCGCTACCTATGACGAGGCCCGCACGCGCGAGCTGATCGCGCGCGAAGCCTACGACGCCAGCGACAGCTGATCTTCTGGGGGTCGTGTTCGTGAGGAGGCCTGAGCGGATCGTGGCGGTGCGCCACGGCGAGACCGAATGGAGCGCCAGCGGGCAGCACACCAGCCGCACCGATCTGCCGCTGGTGCAGGCCGGACGCAAGCAGGCGCAAGCGCTTGCCGGTGCGCTGCACGAAAGGAGCGTGTCGCGGGTGCTGAGCAGCCCGCTGCGCCGTGCGCTTGAGACGTGCCAGTTGACGGGCTTCGGCGACCGCGTCGAGATCCGTGGCGAGCTGCATGAATGGGACTACGGCGAGTACGAGGGGTCGACGACTCCGCAGATCCGCGAGCGGCGACCCGACTGGAACCTGTGGCAAGACGGCTGTCCGGGCGGCGAGACACCACAGCAGGTCGCGGCGCGGGCCGACCAGCTGCTCGAGTCGCTCAACGACACCGACGGCGAGGTGATCGTGTTCGCGCATGGCCACATCCTCCGCGTGCTGGCGGCGCGCTGGATCGAGATGCCCGTCTCTGCTGGGGCACGGCTCGCGCTCAGCGCCGGCGCCGTCTCGGTGCTCGGCCACGAGCGCGAGCTACGCGTGGTCAGGCGCTGGAACGAGGTTCCAGGCAAGCTAATTTGAGCTTTAGGACGCTCGCGATCCGCGTAGCGATAACTTTCCCCCGTGCGCGAGATCGCCCCCGGCCTCTTCTACTGGACGACCTTTCACGAGGGCATCCACAAGCAGGTCAGCTCGTATTTCCTCGCCGAGGGCGGCGTCCTGTTCGACCCCCTGCTCCCGCGCGATGGGTTCGACGACGATCGCGAGCCGCTCGAGTGGTTGCGCCGGAACGGACCTCCCTCCGCGATCCTGCTGTCCAACCGCCACCACTACCGCTCGAGCGGCCAGCTGGTCGAGCTGTTCTCCGTGCCCGTATACGCGAGCGAGCCGGGCATGCACGAGTTCTCGGCCGATCAGAGGGTCACGCCCTTCCGCTTCGGCGATCAGCTGCCTGGCGGGGTGGTTGCACACGAAGTGGGCGCCATCTGCCCGGATGAGACGGCGTTCGAGATCCCTCGCGTGCGCGCGCTCGCGGTCGCCGACGGGGTCACGCGCTTCGACGCGCTCGACGGTCCGCTGACGTTCGTACCCGACGCGTTGCTGGGCGATGATCCGGAGAGCGTGAGGGACGCCTTGCGCCGGTCCTACCAGCGCCTGCTGAAGCTTGATTTCCGGCATCTGCTGCTGGCGCATGGGCTCCCGGTGCTCGACGATGGCAAGGAACAGCTGCGGGCCTTCCTGGCGGCGTGAGCACTCCCCACGCCTTACCCTCTGCGCGTATGGAGCGCCAGGCGCTGCGGCCCGAGGACCCCGCGATCGAGGTCGCACAGCTGCACAAGTCCTACGGCGACGTCGAGGCCGTGCGCGGAGTCGATTTCACGGTCTCCCACGGCGAGGTCTTCTGTCTGCTCGGCCCCAACGGCGCCGGCAAGACGACCACGGTCGAGATCCTGGAGGGCTACCGGACCCGGAGCGGGGGAGAGGTGCGCGTGCTCGGCATGGATCCCGCCCACGCGCCGCGCGAGTTGCACGAGCGAGTCGGCATCGTCCTGCAGCAGTGCGGCGTCCAGAGCTATCTCACGGTGTACGAGCTGGTCGAGATGTACGGCCGCTACTACTCCCGGCGGCGCCCGGTCGACGAGGTGATCGAGCTGGTGGAGCTTCAGGAGAAGCGCGACACGCGCGCGAACGACCTGAGCGGCGGTCAGCGCCGCCGCCTGGACCTTGCGCTGGCGCTGGTAGGCGAGCCGGACCTGATCTTCCTGGACGAGCCGACGACCGGTTTCGATCCCGCCGCGCGGCGTCAGGCGTGGTCGACCATCCGCTCGTTGTGCGACCTGGGCAAGACTGTCTTTCTCACGACGCACTACATGGACGAGGCGCAGTTCCTCGCCAACCGCGTGGCCGTTATGCGGGAGGGCACGCTGGTGGCCATCGGCCGGCCCGACGAGCTCGGCGGCCGGGACCTGCGTCCGGCGGAGATCCGCTTCGGCCTGCCGCCGGGGACCTCCGTGGGCGACCTGCCCCAGGTGCCGGCGCTCGACGTCTCGCTGGACGACGCTCGCGTGGTGATCCAGACCAAGGATCCGGTGCTCGCCGCCCAGCGAGTCACGACCTGGGCGCTCGACCGGGGGCTCGAGCTCGAGCACTTCTCCGTCACCCAACCGACGCTCGAGGACATCTATCTAGAGCTGACCGGCAGCGCGGCCCAAGCGCCCGACGCCGAGCAGGCGCCGGCGTGAGCTCAGCGCGCCCGGTTTCCGACGTGGGCGGGGCGCCGGCGTGAGCTCAGCGGGCCCGATTTCCGACATGGGCGGGGCGCCAGCGTGAGCTCGCTCCGTTCGCCTGCACGCGCAGGCGCATCCCCTTCCTCATCGCTGCAGCGCGATCTCGGCCTGGTGCTGTGGCAGGTTCGTTACGAGCAGCGGGCCTACTGGCGCAACCGTGTGCGCGGCATCTTCACGTTCCTGTTCCCGATCATGTTCCTGGTTATTTTCGGCTCGCTCGACAACGGCGCGCACATCCACTCCCGGGGCGGGATCTCGTTCGATCAGTTCTTCGTGCCGGGCATCCTCGCCTACGGGGTGATCACCACCACCTACGTCAATTTGGCGATCTCCACCGCGGTGCTGCGTGACGAGGGCGTGCTCAAGCGCATGCAGGGAACTCCGCTTCCGCGCTGGGCCTATGTCGCCGCGCGGATCGGCTCGACGCTGATCATCGTGGCGGGGATCACCATCCTCACGCTGGGGCTGGGCGTAGCCGCGTACGGGGTTCACATCCGTGCCTCGACGCTGCCGGGGATGGTGCTGATGCTGGTGCTCGGGACGGCCGCCTTCACCACGCTCGGGATCGGCATCACCCGCTTCATCAAGAACGCCGAAGCCGCTCCGGTAATCGTCAACCTCACCGTGCTGCCGCTGACATTCATCTCGGATGTGTGGTTCCCCACCGACACCCTTCCGCACTGGCTCAACAGCATCGCCAAGGTGTTCCCGATCCGGCCGCTGGCGGACGGGCTTCAGTACGCCTTCAACCCCCACACGACGGGCGTCGGGATCAAGGGTTCAGACGTCGAGGCTCTGGCCATCTGGACGGCGATCGGCATCTTCCTGATGGTCCGCTTCCTGCGCCGGCCCCAGGGGGAGGCGGGGTAGAGGAGGCTCTCGCCTTCGCGCATGCGGCTGAGAGGATTCGAACCTCCACGTCCTTTCGGACACGGCCGCCTGAGGACCGCGTGTCTACCGTTCCACCACAGCCGCTGGAACGAGGACAAGTTAGCAATCATCGGTCGCATCTCTAGGCGGATACCTGTCCCGGGCTCCGCTGGCCGACACCAGCCACCGGCGTCTCGCCGGAGCGCGTTAGAGCCGACCGGTCAGCCGCCGCTAAGCTTGCCTTCGGCAGCGAGATGCCCGACCGCCCGCCGACTCGGGCCGGGCTCCCAGGCGCTGTCCGCAACAACCCCGCCGCTATCGTCTAGGGGACTAGGACGCCGCCCTCTCACGGCGGAAACCCGGGTTCGAATCCCGGTAGCGGTACTGCGAAGATCCCGTCAGTTGTGGCAGATCCTAGCTACGACGGTGGCCAATCGGTGGCCAGATTTGCAGCGCTGCCGTAACTCCACGTCTCTAATCCGGCCCACCGACGGACCGATGGACGGCATAAGGGCTCGGTGCTCCGGCAGGCTGGTTAATCCTGAATCCCGCCACCTCCATCTCGCCCGCCGTCTGGACGAACTCGACAGCAATGATTGACCCATCGCGGCCTGGACCGGTACGAGCGCTCGGTGGCAAAGGAGGCGCAGGCGGCCAGGCTGCCGGGCGCGTGCAACCGTCGCAAGTCGGGCGTCAGCTTCGCTGGTTTATGGCTCGATGGTGGGAGGTGCTGGTGCGGTTAGACGACCCAGGTCGATAGCCCCGGCTAGGGTCCGGCCGCTATCCCCCACGCGTGCTTCTGGTCTTTGGCGATGGCCTTGGCGTCCCTGCCGTTGAGCTTGGCCTCGACGATCGTGCCGGACTGGGAGTTGGCCAGTAGAGGTGGCTGTTGTCGACCGCCATCCGTACGGATGTTCGGCCCGTGGCGATGGTCTTGCACCGGTGCCGTTCAGGTTGGCCTCGACGATCGTGCCAGCGGCGACGGAGTTGTCCCAGTAGAGGTGGCTGCTGTCGACCGCCACCCAGAATGGCAAGAGCTGGCGCCTCACGATGGTCTTGGCGCGATTGCCATCCAGGTTGGCCTCGACGATCGTGCCGCGCTCCTCGCTCGACCAGTACAGATGTCCGCACCCAACCGCGACCGCGCCTGGGAAGCTCTGGCCCTTGGCGATCGTCTTGACGTCGGTGCCGTTGAGGTTGGCCTGGACGATCGTGCCAGCGTTCGTGTTCGCCCAGTAGAGGTGGCCGCCGCCGACCGCCACACCGTTCGGGCCGCCCTGGCCCATGGCGAAGGCCTTGGCGTCGGTGGCGTCAGGTTGGCCTCGATGATCGTGCGGGCCCGGTAGCTGGCCAGTAGAGGTGGGTACCGCTGACCTTATCCCGGCTTGGACTTCTGGCCTGTGGCGATGATCTTGGCGCCCTGACCGTTCAGGCTGGCCTCGACGATCGTGCCGGCGGCGTTGTTCGTCCAGTACAGGTGTGCACTGGCGGCCCTAGACGGCCCCTGCCGCGCCGCCGCGCCACCCGCCCCACACACCAGCGCCACCGCCGCCAGCATCAAAACGCGCCGCCCAAGCGTACCCGCTGACAACAACCCAAACTCACCCACTGAAAGGGGCCTGGTTTTGGCTACCACGCGATCGCTCCGAGAGAGCGGTCTTGGAGCAGTCGCTGGCGGTCGGTGAGCCGACCGTGTTTGATCGTGGCCCTCCGAAGCACCGGCGGGCTGTGACCGGCGATATAGATCAGCCGCTGGCCGGTCGGGTCGAATGCGAGTACGTGTGCGTCCGGAATGCTCAGAATTCGGCAGGCGGCGGCTCGGGTTGGTGTCAGGTGAATTTCATCGATCAGGGCGCTTCCTCTGGGACCGAGCGAGGCCGCTATCACTGAGTTCCGGGTGATCGCGTCCGAGGCCAGCAGATCGGGAGTCGTGCGCAAGCCGCCGACGAGGATCCGGCGAGCCCTTAGCGGCCGCTTTGGGGTCACGCTCACGACAACCAGGCGAGCCGCCGGGATGGTGCCGGGATGAAACCCGTCCGCGGGCGCATGTGCTGATCCGGAGACCGGCCTGATGGGTAATCCGGTCGCGAGCACGACCGTTGAGCTGTCGCGGGTCCAGCCTGGCTGTATCTCCGCCAGCACGTGGCCGTGGCCGACCGCCGCATCGACGTTGACCGAGCGCACGCGACCGCTCGCCAGATCCAACACTGCAACGCTCTCCGACCTCCCGCGGTCGCTGAGATAGGCGAGCAGCCGGCCATTCGGGCTCAAAGACGGCTCCCAACCACGGGCTATTAGCTTTCGTCTGTGAGTCGAGCTCACAACCCGCTCGATCAGCAGGTTCGCCCAGCGTCCCGCTGGAATCAGCGTGAAGTACACCTCGCTAGCGTTGGGGGATAGCGCCAGGCCATTGTTGGTGAAGTCACTCCCCAATCGCGCAGCGCTGCTCACGATGCGTCCGCTCACAGCTGATCGAAGTCTGAGATCCCACCGCACGCCGCGGCTCGCCTCCGCGGCCGCGAAAAGCCCAGGAGCGGGAGCAAGACGACGAGAGTCGGTGCCGGCATCCGCAGCAGCACGACACGACGCTGCATTGGCGCTATGGCTGCGGACGCGCTGACTCGCGATCGCCAGCGACCCGCAGCCGGCCGCGAGCGCCGCCGCGGCAAAAACCGCAATCAGCGAAACGGCTCTGCCGCTATCAAACGATGATGACCAATCCATGCGCTCTGACCGCAAACATTGTCCTACCTCTACTACGCCCAGCGACCCATTCCGGCACGTTCGGCCCGTCGCGCTAAGGTCGCTCGACAAACTCGGCCTCGAGTACCTCGACCTCTATCTGATCCACCAGCCCTTCGGCGACTACTACGGCGCCTGGCGGGCGATGGAGGAGCTGTACCGCGAGGGCCTCGTCCGAGCTATTGGCGTCAGCAACTTCTACTCCGACCGGCTCGTCGACCTAATCCTCAATAACGAGATCACGCCCGCCGTCAACCAGATCGAGACCCACGTGTTCAACCAGCGCGTCGCCGATCAGAAGCTAGCGACCGAGCACGAGGTGCAGATCGAAGCATGGGGCCCCTTCTCCGAAGGCCAGAACGGCTTCTTCATCAACCCGATCTTGGTGCGGGTCGAGGAGCATCACGAAAGAGCGTGGCGAGGTCACGCTTCGCTGGCTAACACAGCGTGGCGTGGTCGCAATATCGCTTCGGCATTGCGTGGTCGAGAAAGCTCAGACCTCCACGTCACGCGCAGGCGCCCGCTAGCCAGCCGAGTGGGCTCATGGGGATCTACTCGTGATGGCCGGGCGCTCCAGTCTGTTCAGCGAACGTCCGATTTACGACGGACCGAGCTCTCGTCATTGACTTGAATCCGGGGCAATGAAATAGTGGTCGTACCCACAGGGGCTAGTGGGTAGGGTTTCATGGGCAGTAAGGGGGTTCAGACATGACGCGAATGCGCATCAGCGGCGCCAGCATGGCCGCCGTCGTGGCCGTGGCCGTAGGAGGTTGCGGGGGCACGACCAAGACGGTCATCCAATCCGCCGCGCCCACGCGAACGGTCACGCGAACGGTCGTCAAGCGCGCGCCGGCACGGCCCATGCGTCCGACGACTGTCGCTAAGACGGTCAAGACCCCAGCCCCATCGACTCCGGCGCAGACCGCCACGCCCGCGATGACCAACGCTGTCTCCGTCGTAACTCAGTACTACCAGGACATCACAGACGGCAAGTATGCTGCGGCGTGGGCGCTGGGCGGTAAGAACATCGCTGCTCTGAACGGCCAGACCTACGGTTCGTGGGTGGCAGGGTACGGCACGACCGCGAACATCGACATCACGAGTGAGTTCGGGCGCGTGGGACGCTAACCGCGTGTGGTGTGACATCAGCGCGACCCAGGACAGCGGCGCCGTGTTCGACTACTACGGCACGTACGACGTGGCGGGCGGCATCATCGTGTCTGCGCACGTCCGCCAGGTGGGGGTGAGCGAGCGCATCACGGTCTCGACGTTGCAGCGGTGCACTGCTTAGTAAGCCTGAAAGTAAGCGCTGACTGGCAGCCAGATCACCGTTGCGTCGTCCTGTGCATGTTCGTGTGGACCAGCTCGAGCCGAGTCTTGCCCACAGTCAGGCTGAGTTGGTCAGGGAAACGGGTCGTCGGCAGTGGTTCACACTCGCCGCTCGCGCAAGAGACCTTTGGACTCCTTACGGCGATGGGTGTCAGATCCCACGTCGGCGTTCAAGCGCTTTGCGCATGCGCCGCTCGAGCAGCACAACCACGAGGGTCATGAAGGCGCTGAGTGTGCCCCTCTGACACCGTGCCGACAGGGACGCCGGCCGAGCTCGCTGCGATCGCGCCGGCTCTTGAGCGACCGTCCGACTCACCGTCTTGGGAGGCCGGAGAGCAGCGCTCCGGTGAGGACCGCAGCGGCGGCTCCAAACGCGGGCGTCGTCCACTTCGCAGCACGCGGTGCGGTCGCGGTGATCGCTGTGCTCACCATTGCGGTGGCAGCGGTGAGGCCAAGCGCAACCCGCTTTCCGGCCGTGCCGATGGCACTGGTGAGCTCTTCGCTGTCCGGAACCTCAACGCTCAACCCCGGGCCGGGTCGAGCGCCCACGACGCGCTCAAGGCTCTCGAACAGCCGGTCTACGCGCGCCATGAGTTTCTGGCCCTCGTAGAACAGCTGGCGGGGGTTCGCTGAGCCTCGCAGCCGGCTGCCAAGCTGACGAACATAGAAGGCGCCGGCGACCGAAAACGGATCAAGGGACGGGTCGAGTTGCGCCGCCGCCACCTGCATTTGACCAAAGGCCTTGCCGATTACCGCCAGGGCAGCTGGCAAACGGACGCCATGGCGCACCGAGATCTCGGCGAGCTGTTGGAGCAGCGGTCCGAGACGGAGCTCGTTGAGCGGGAGATGGCGATAATGGCCGACGAGATCCGCGAGCTCGGAGCGGAACGCCAGCTCGTCCAGGCCGGAAGCCGTCGGCTCCATCGATAGCGACACCATGAGATCCGCGACGAACTCGGTGTCCTCTTGCGAGAACGCCAGGAGCAGCAGCAGAAGTGCGCGCCGCAAGTCGCCGTCGACTTCCCCCACCATTCCCAGGTCAAGCAAGTAAAGCTTGTCGTTGCACCACATCATGTTGCCGGGATGCGGGTCGGCGTGGAAAAACCCCTCGCTCAACACTTGCTCGTAGTAGGCCTCTATAAGCTGACGCGCTGCCGCTCGGCGCGCCTGGCCTTCCGGCGCCAGCTGGACCGGGACGCCCTGAATCTCCTCCATCACGAGCAGGCGCGCGGTGGACAGCTCGCTGTAGACGCGCGGCACGTCGACATGTTCGAACGCCTCGAGTAGCGACTGCATGCGTGCGAGGTTGTCCCGCTCGTGGCGAAAGTCAAGCTCTCGCCGGAGCGACGACGAGAGGTGCGCGACGATGGCCGGCACGTCGATCACCTCAGTGAAAGCAGGCCGACCCGTTGCTTTGCGCGCGAACTCCTCGAGTAGGCCTAGGTCCTGGAGGATTTCCCGCTCCGCGCCAGGACGCTGCACCTTCACAACGACTCGCTCGCCGCCGAACAGAATCGCTCGGTGCACCTGAGCAATTGTTCCCGCCGCCATCGGCTGAGGCTCGAGGCTCTCGAACACGTCCTCCCAGGGGACGCCGAGCTCACGCTCCATTGCGGCCACCACGTCTGGCTCGTCGAGAGGTGTGACGTCGTCCTGTAGCGCCGAGAGCTCCCGGATGAACGCAGGCGGAAGGAGGTCGGGCTGGGTGGAGAGAATCTGACCCAGCTTCGCGAAGGTCGGCCCAAGATCTTCCAGCGCGCTGCGCAGACGTTGAGCGCGCGCATCCTCGGAGTGTTCATCTTTGCGTTCCAGCACGCTCCGAAGCTGGTATTTGGCCGCGACCGCGGCGATGCGAGCAGTCCGTCCCAGCAGCTCGCCCGCGCTTGCGGCGTCTCGGGGCGACTGTTCCTCACGGCGGGGCGAAGCCGGCCGAGCGTCGGTCCCGCGAGTATTCACGATCACCACCGTGCAGGGAGCCGTGTGGGACACGCGGTTGGGGACGCTCCCGAGCAGGAATTTCGTCCTCCCGCCCATGGTCACGTTCCCGACCACGACGATGTCGGCGTGCTCCTCCTTCGCTATCTCGACGATCGCTTCAGCGGGCTGTGAATCGAACTTGAGCTTCGCTCTGCCGCGGACTCCCGCGAGCCGACCGGCCAGTGCGGTCAACTCTTCGGCCGCGCTGACGGCGCTCGCCTCGCCGTCAACCATTTGCTCGGGCGGGACCACGCGTACGACGAGCAACTCGGCCGAGTACCTGCCGGCCATCTCGGCTGCCCATTCGACCGCCCTGGTCGCCGTGTCGGATCGGTCCGTGGCGACCAGGATTCGCTGCACCAACGTCGCCCCCTTTACGCTTGCAGAGCCGCAAATATACGCCACGCGGGTATACCACGGGACCAGTTTTCGGCCCCCTCCGGCTGGGCTCGGAGGGCATCATCAGGGCTCGGATGGCGCGTCTCAGTCGACCTGCGACGCGAGGTTGACGGCCTGACGATCAACCATTCCAATCACGGAGGTCAGCATGAGCAAGCTCGACCAAGAGCTGGTCCGTGCCCACTTCATGGTCTCGGGCCTAGATAACACAAATTTGTGTTATCTCCGTAATCTCTGATATTTTCGTCGAACGATGCCATCCGATGCCGAGATCACGTTCGCCGATCACGCTGGCCGGCTCTATTCGCGGCGCTATGGGATGGCGCCGATGGTGGGCCGGCTCCTCGGCTACCTGATGGTGTGCTGGCCCCGGGAACAGAGCATCGGCGAGCTGGCCGAGGCGCTTTTGGCCAGCCGCAGCGCGATCGCCGGCGCGGTCAGCTCGCTGGAGAACCTCGGACTGGTTCGTCGGTCGCGCGCCGCCGGCGAGCGCATGGACCGGGTCAGCATCGATCGAACCTCGCGAAGGGCTTGGGGGTTCGATGTCTCTGAATACCGCGAGCAGGGCGAACTCGCCCGCGAGGGTCTGGAAGTGCTTGCCGACGCCCCTGAGGAACGGCGAGCTGTGCTGCTCGAGTTTGCTGCCTTTGCCGATTTTCTCGTCGAGCGGCTGCCCCTGATCGAGCAAGAGTGGTACGAGCACCGGCGGGCGCTTCGCGCCGCAGGCCGGCTCCCGGCCGATTCATTTCGCTCAGGCCCAGAGGACGACGAGGCATGATCGGTGATCGGGCCGATGCCGCGATATGCGCTCGCGGCATCGGGAAATCCTTTGGCGAGCACAGGGTGCTCGACCAGGTGGACTTGACCGTCGCGGAAGGCACGATCTTCTCGCTTCTTGGCCCCAACGGCGCGGGCAAAACCACCGTGGTGCGGATCCTCTCGACTCTCATCCCCGCGGACGCCGGCGATGTCCAGGTCGCTGGACATGATCTGCGAACAGACGCCGCGGGGGTGCGCGCGGCGATCGGGGTCACCGGGCAGTTCTCCGCGGTGGACAACCTGCTGACCGGGGCCGAGAACTTGCGCCTGATGGCCGACCTGCGCCACCTCGGCGGTGACAAAGGACGCCGGCGGGTGCAAGCACTGCTTGAGCGGTTCGAGCTCACCGATGCCGCTGAGAAGCGGCTGTCGACCTACTCGGGGGGCATGCGCCGCCGTCTGGATTTGGCGATGACGCTCGTCGGCGCTCCCCGGCTGATCTTCTTGGACGAGCCGACCACGGGACTGGATCCGCGCAGCCGCCGCACCATGTGGCAGATCATCGGCGAGCTCGTCGCCGAAGGCGTCACGATCTTCCTCACCACCCAGTACCTCGACGAAGCCGACCGGCTTGCCGACCGGATCGCGGTGCTCGACCACGGCCGCATCGTCGCCGAGGGCACCCCAGCCGAGCTCAAGCGTCGCACCCCCGGCGGGCACGTCACGCTGCAGTTCGCTGACCCGAATGCGCTGCGCCGAGCCGCGGCACTGCTCGACGCGGCTCCGCCCGCCGACGACAAGCTCGCCTTGCAGGTTCCGGGCGACGGCACCCTCGACTCGCTGCGCGGCCTGCTCGCGCAGCTGGATAGTGCGCAGCTGGAGGTGGAAAACCTGTCGATCCATACCCCAGACCTCGATGACGTGTTCTTCGCGGTCACTGGGCACTCGACCACCCAGCCAACGGCGGCGGAGGCACTGCAACGATGAACGCTCTCGCCCTAACCGTCACGGACTCGGCGACGATGCTGCGCCGCAACCTCAAGCACCAGCTTCGCTACCCGTCTGTGACGCTACAGCTCGTCGGCATGCCGATCGTATTCCTACTGCTGTTCGTCTACGTCTTCGGCGGCCAGCTTGGCGCCGGCCTGGGTGCCCACCATGGGGGCCACTCCAACCGGAGCACCTACCTCACTTACGTGGTACCGGGCATCCTGATCATGACCGTGGCGGCAGCGGCGCTGGGCACCGCGCTCTCGGTCGCGATGGACATGACGGAAGGCCTCATCGACCGCTTTCGCACGATGGCGATCGCCCGCGGCGCCGTGCTTACCGGTCACGTCCTCGGCAGCGTCATCCAGACGATCATCGGCGTGGCGATCGTGCTCGGCGTTGCTTTGGCCATCGGATATCGCCCCACAGGCGGCCCGCTTGCCTGGCTGGCCGCCCTTGGGGTGTTGCTTCTGTTCGCGCTCGCGCTCGTGTCACTATCCGCCGCCCTCGGTCTCGCCGCGAAAAGTGTCGAGACTGCCAGCAACACTCCGATGTTCCTCGCGCTGCTGCCGCTGTTGAGCAGCGGCTTCGTCCCGACCGCCACGATGCCTGGCGGCCTACGCCAGTTCGCCGAATACCAGCCCTACACGCCCGTGACCCAGACCGTGCGCGGACTGCTCACCGGCACCCCCACGGGCAGTCACGCGCTCGCTGCCATCGCCTGGAGCGTAGGCATCGCGATCGTCAGTTACCTCTGGGCCGTGCGCCTCTACAACCGTCGCCGCGCCGCCGATCCGAAGTGATTGCAGAACATCCCGACCGGAGCGACGTTTCTAAGCTAAGCGCGGATTTATATTTCGGTTAGAGAATCCCGGCGCCGTCCAGGTCGGGGGGAGGGGCCCCCCGACAATTTCGTACTACGCGGTCATCGGCCGCGCTCTACAAGGAGGGAGTTATGCATAGCGTTCGGCGCGCGGCAATGATTGCCGCGGCGACTCTTGGGATGTCGGCCGTCCCGGCGGTGTTGACAACGGCCCAGGCGACGGCCGCACCTGCGGCGAAGGCGGCGAAGGCCGCGAACTGGCCGGTCGTTTCGAAAGGTGCCAAAGGTGGACGCGTGCGCGCGATTCAGTACCTGCTCGACGCACATGGCGCCAAGCTCAAGGTCGATGGCGTCTTCGGCACGGCTACCGAGAACGCGGTCAAGGCGTTCCAGAAGAAGGTGAAGGTGACGGCTGATGGCAAGGTCGGCCCGCAGACGTGGCCGAAGCTGATCATCACGGTCAAGAAGGGCAGCTCCGGCAATGCCGTATCAGCAGTTCAGTGGCAGCTGCGCAATGAGTACGGCTTCAGCAAGCTGGCCGTTGACGGGAAGTTCGGAGCGGCCACTCAAACCGCCGTCAAGAGCTTCCAAAAGAAGTACAAGCTGGCGCAAGACGGGATCGTCGGCCAAAAGACCTGGATGGCGCTCGAGGTACACCACTCATAGAGCCTCACTAGAGACGGGTACGGCCTCGCTCCTAGGCCCAGTGCTTAGAGAGCGGGGCCGTTCGTCTGCACCCTCTTCGGAGCCTGCGCCTCGGTCACGACGGCGCGGCAAGCAGTCCTAAGCCGGCGTGTTCTCCACCTCGAACCAGACGGTCGTCTTGGACCCGCCTTCGACTCCCCATCGCTTGGACCCCTGGGCGAGAATGGCCAGACCGTAGCCGCCTCCGGGCGCCTGCGGGCCACGCGGCGGAGGCGTGAAGCCGCTGCCTCCGTCGACCACCTCCACGCGAATCGCTTCCTTCTCAAGCCGAGCGCAGAGGCTGATCTTGCCGGGCGGATTGAGCTCGGGATGAATCACCGCGTTGGTCACGACCTCGGAAACCAGCAGCGTGATCTTTGCGATCGTGCTGGAAGACGCGCCAGCATCGCGGCACAGACCGGCGACTGCCGCTCGCGCTAGCAGCGGGGCGGTCCCGTTTCTCTCAAGCTCAAGCTCGACGCACCGACGATCGTTCCCCCGTGTCGCCTTCGTCGGCGGCGGCATCAGGGCCCTGCTGCCTCCGTGAATGGCAGCGCCTTGTCGGCTCCCGTAACTTGAAGAACGAGAGCCGCTGCCTCCCGTTCGGGGGCGATCAACCGCAAATGCCAGGTCTCTTCCTGCGAGCGTCTATTCACCTCGATCAGCAGCCGCAAGCCTGAGGAGTCCATGAAAGAGAGCTGGGAGAGGTCGACGGTGACCTCTGTCGCGCCGTCCGCGAGCAGTTCATCCAAGCTTGCCGTCAACTGGTCGGCGGTGCGCATGTCAAGCTCGCCGAGCACCTCCAATTTGGGGGCTGCCCCGTCGCCGCTCCGCTTGATTTCAAAATTCGCGGGTTTGATCATTTGTGTCGCTTCGGAGCTCGCGTTAGCGGGGGGCAGCGAAGGCGTCGATCGGATGGGGGTCAGACGTCTCTTCACTCACCGTCTGCGGACCCGGTTCCCACAAGCGACTGAGCGCGAGCGCGGCCATATCGTCGGCATGCTCGCCGACTTGAAAATCCGCGAGTGCGGCATTCAGGCGATCTATCACACCATGCGCTGAGAGTTGGCGGCACCCTTCCAGCATGTCGCGCAGTCGTCCTTGCCCGTAGCGTTCACCGTCCCGGCCGAGGGCATCAGTTACACCATCCGTGTACATGACCAGCGTGCTCCCTGGGCTGAGGTCGAGCGCGATGTCACTCCACCGGACTCCGTCGAAGGCTCCCAGCATGGGACCAAAGTTGCCGACCGGCGCGGCGCCGGCTGAGGTGATTCGAATCGGCAGGGGGTGGCCTCCTACTCCCATGGTCACACCATTTCGGTCGAGACGCAACAGGATCGCGGTGCATATAGAACGGGTTCCTTCCCTTTTCAGCACCGCATCGAGTCGTTCGAGCAGCTGAGCCGGACTCGCCACGAACTCGGACATGGCTCGCAGGGTGTGGCGAACCAGGGAGGTGAGTGCGGCTGCTTCCAAACCCTTGCCAGTCACATCACCGATAGTGATCATCCAGCCATCCCCGCTTTTCCAAGCATCGTAGAAATCGCCGCCCACGTCGGTACCCTCCAGCGCGGGGCTGTAGGTCCCGGAAAGCACGAAGCCCGGGATCTCCGGCAGTCGCTCAGGCAGCAAGCTCTGCTGGAGTGTGCGAGCAATCGTCGATCGCTCGCTGTAAAGCCGCGCGTTCTCGATCGCGACCGCGGCGCGAGCGGCGATCTCCTCAGCGAGCGCTAGATCGGCGTGGTCGAGCGCGCGGCCTGACTCTGCCCCGACCAGAGTCATACCCCCCAGAATCCGCCTTCCGAGCCGAATGGCGACGACTGCGGCGGAGCGCATTCCAACTGCTCGCAGAAGCGCTAGGTGGCGCTCATCGACGGCCGCCCGCACGAGCATTTCCTCCGGTATCTCCGGATACAGCAGAGACTCACCCGTGCGAAGAACTCGGCCGAGACCCTGCTCCGCGTCGATCTGGCCGACGGGATACCGACGCAGCTGGTCGGCCAACCTGAGTCGAGCGGGATCGACGTGAGCTACCGCGACCGGGACCCGGTCGCCGTCCGCGTCGATCAGGTCAACCGCGCACCAATCCGAGATCTCGGGCACCGCAAGCTGAGCCACGTTGCGCAGCGTTTGCTCATAGTCCAGTGATGAGGCCAGCACCGCGCTTGCCTGGGAGAGGACCGCCGCCCGTTGCTGCTCGCGCCGCTGGGTCGTGACGTCCTCGATCACCATGATGGTCGCCTCGAACCCGCCGTCCTCATCGAGCAGGGGGGCGGCCTTGAGCAATTGCCAGCGCTCGATTCCGCTTTGACGATGGATCGTTCGGATCAGCAGCGGCTTGGGCGTCTCGCCTCGCAGCAGCCTGACCGACGGAATCTGTCCCATCGCGATCTCCCGCCCGTCCTCCGCAAGCACCACATAGTCAGCCATGATCGAGTCGGGCGGCGTGCGCGCGAGCTCGTCCAGCGAGTCGAAGCCAAGGTGCGCGAGCGCGGCGCGGTTCGCGTACACGATCCGGTCGTTGCGGTCCCGAATGGTGACGGGATCCTCCAGCGAGCCAACGATCGCCTCGAAGCGTCGCTCGCTGCCCGTCAGCGCCCGACGCAGATCCTCCACCAAGCGCTCACGCTCGCGTTCGGCGTCGCGACGCTCGGATATGTCCTGAATGAACGCCGTAAATGTCCAGTGGCCCCGGTCGCGCCACGCTGAAATCGTCATCTCAGCCGGAAACTCGCTCCCATCGCCCCTGCACGCCGACAGCTCGACGCGACGATCGAGCAGCGGCCCGGTGCCATCCGCAAAGAAGCGACGAAGCCCGGCGGTGTGGGCGTCGCGGAAGCGAGCAGGAATGATCAGCTCGGCGACCGGCCGGCCGACGGCTTCGCCGGACGGAATGCCGAAGGTCGACTCGGCGCTGGGATTCCAGTAAGTCGCCAACCCATCCGCATCCATCGAGATCACGGCATTGGGGGCGCGATCGAGGATCAGCTCCGTGATGCCGGACGGCATGGCAGCCGGATTATCCGCGCTCGGCGCGCTTCGTGCCATCGCCGCGCGATGCCTTTCAGGACCCGGCCCCGGACGGAGCAATCGGCCTGGCAAAGCCGCGCTCAAAGGGACGTGGGGATGAACCGTGCCGTGAGAAGCGCACCAAGGGCGAACAGTCCGGCGGCGATTGCCGCGGCCAGGTGGAAACCGCCGAGGAAGCTCTCGCTGCGCGGGGATCCTGCGAGCGCACCGAAGGCTGCGATTCCCACCGCGCCCCCGGCCTGGCGTGCCGTGTTGTTCACGGCCGAGGCTAGCCCGGCCCGGTTATCCGGTAGAGCGCCGACCGCCGCAGCCACCACCGCCGGGGTGAGGAGCGCGAGCCCGATGCCCCATGCCAGGAGTGCCGGCAACAGCTCCGCGTAATCGGAGGCAACCGTCAGCCGCGCGAGCAGCGCGGCCCCGCAGGCCGAGAGCACAAGGCCGATTCCCATCGTGATGCGGGGGCCGATCCGGGCGGTGAGGCGGCCGCCGGCGGGCGCGATCACGCTCAGCGGCACGAATAAGGGCAACAGCTCGAGTCCTGCCGCCAGGGGCGATCGGTGGCGCACGTCTTGGAGATACAGAGTGACGACGAACAGCAGCCCCAGGGTGGCGAGATTCATGACGCCCGCGACCCCGTTTGCCACGCCGAACCGCGCCCGTCGAAACAAGCTCAACGGCAGCATCGCGTCCGCGCGCCTGCGCTCACACAGGATGAACGCAGCGCCGATGACGCAGCGCGGGTGCTCGGCTTTGCCCTGTCGGCGGTGGTTCCGCGGCTGGTCTCGCGAGAGCTCACGGACGCAGTATTGGCAGCGCCTTATTTCGGCCTCGGCCGAAATAAGGCTGCTTTACGATCCGTCTCCATGGACGGCGACGCCAACATCGCCGCACTCGGCGCGCTGCTCAGCGACCCCGGGCGCTGCCGGGTTCTGCTTGCGCTTGGCGACGGGCGAGCGCTGCCCGCGAGCGTGCTGGCGTACGAAGCCGGAGTGGCCGCCTCCACGGCCAGTGAACACCTGCGCAAGCTGGTCGACGCGCGGCTGTTGGCGGTCGAAGCCCACGGTCGCCACCGCTACTACCGCCTGCCAGGTCCGCGTGTCGCCCGGTTGCTGGAGACGCTCGCTCAATACGCGCCACCGGCCCCGATCCGCTCGCTGCGCGAGGGCACCCGTGCCCACGCCGTGCGCCAGGCGCGCTTTTGCTACGACCATCTCGGGGGCCGTCTCGCGGTCGCCTTGATGGACTCGATGATCGAGCGCGAAGTAATCGTCGGAGGGGACGGAGACTTCCGACAGGAGCAAGCCCAGGCTGACCGGCTGTCCGCGCCGGGAGGCGACGTCGACTATCGGCTGAGCGATGACGGCGCGCGGTGGCTGCAGGATTTCGGAGTCGACATCGTGGCGCTCCGCGAACGTCGGCGGCCGTTGATCCGTTACTGCCTCGACTGGAGTGAGCAGCGTCATCACCTGGCCGGCAGCCTGGGTGCAGCGCTCGCGCACACGTTGCTCGAGCGCGGGTGGCTGGACCGAGCGCCCCGCTCGCGCGCGGTAATCGTCGCCGATGCCGGGCGGGCTGGACTGAAGGCGCAGTTCGGCGTCACGCTCTAAATTGACAGTCCTGTAGCTTTAGACTGACGCAGGTGTAGGACTGTTGTTCGTTCCTCCCAACCGCAAGAGGATCTCCTAGGCATGCCCGAGAAGGGTGCACGCCCCAATGTCCATCCGCTCCAGGAGCGCGTGCTGAGGGCGCTCAGCGCTCTCAGCTCACCGCTGTTGCCGGACGACTACCTGGAGCTGATCAATCCCCTGTGGTCGACGCGCGAGCTGCGGGGCCGCATTGCCGGGGTCGAGCGCGAGACGGCATCCGCGGCGACGATCCTGATCAAACCTGGGTACCGCTGGCCAGGCCATAGCCCGGGCCAGTACGTGCGCATCGGGATCGACATCGACGGTGTGCGTCACTGGCGCGCATATTCGCTCACCTCGGACCCGTATCGCGAGGACGGGTTGATCAGCATCACCCCGAAGAAGGTCGACGAGGGCAAGGTTTCGCCCTACTTGGTCACGGCAGCGAGGCCGGGCACGATCGTCTCGCTGAGCGATATCGAGGGCGACTTCGTGCTGGGCGATCCCGCGCCCGAGCGGCTGCTCTTCATCAGCGCCGGTAGCGGCGTGACGCCGATCATGAGCATGCTCCGCCACCTCGACCGCTACGACGAGCTTCGCGATGCGGTTCTTCTGCACTCCGCGCGCCACGCCGACGATGTGATCTTTGGACCCGAGCTGCGGGCGCTCGCGCGACGCAGGACCGGTTTCACGATGCATGAACAGCTGACCCGCGAGCAGGGCCGGATGGGTCCCACCGACCTTGATCAGCTGTGCCCCGACTGGCGACGACGGGAGACATATATCTCCGGACCCAACGACATGCTCGACGCCTTCTCCGAGCATTTTGAGCGCGAGGGCGACCTCGAGCAGCTTCACATGGAGCGCTTCCAGCCAAAGCTTGGGCTGGGAGAGGCGGGCGAGGGCGAAGGGGGCAGCATCGGTTTCCTCGCATCGGAGCGCGAGGCCGAATCGGACGGCCATGTGCCGATTCTGGTCGCGGGCGAGGATGCAGGTTTGGAGCTTCCGTACGGCTGCCGAGAGGGCATCTGCCACACCTGTGTGGGCGAGCTGCGCTCAGGTCGAGTCCGAGACCTGCGCAACGGCAAGGTTTATGGACAGCCGGGGGAGATGATCCGCACCTGCATCAGCGCCCCGGAGGGCCCCATTGAAATCGAGTTGTAGCTACGAGCGATTTAGGAGAAACCAATGGACACCGTGACGGGAAACGGCCAGCTGAGCGATGGCCATGTTGCGATTGAGGCGCCGGAAAATCCGCTGCACCGTCTCACCCCGGAACAGATCGAGCAGATCGGTCGCGAGTTCGAGCAGCTGCACGAGGAGGTGAAGGCGGACCTAGGCGATCGTGACGCGCGCTACATCCGCTCGGTCATCGCCATGCAGCGCCGCCTCGCGCTGTTGGGCCGGCTCGAGCTGATCGCCTCCAGGTGGCGGTTTCCATGGCTGCTCGGGGCGGCCACCCTGGGGCTGGCGAAGATCCTCGAGAACATGGAGATCGGGCACAACGTCCTACACGGGCAGTGGGACTGGATGAACGACCCCGTGATCAACTCGCGCGCGTGGGACTGGGACACGGCCTCGACCGCGCAGGCGTGGCGCCACTCGCACAACTATGTCCATCACACGTTCACCAACATCCTCGGCAAGGATCGCGACCTCGGCTACGAGATCATGCGGATCGACCCCCACCAGAAGTGGAACCCGGTCTTCCTGCTGCAGCCGGTCTACAACGTGCTGCTGATGATGCTGTTCGAGTGGGGCGTCGCCTTGCACGACCTCGACTTCACCGCCATCCGCGCCGGCGAGAAGGACATCAAGCAGCTGCGCCAAGAGCTAGAGGGGATCGCCGGCAAGGCGCGCACGCAGATTCAGAAGGACTACATTGCTTGGCCGCTGATCAGCGGCCTGGTGATGCTCGGTGTGGATGCGGCGGTGCTCGCCCTGAAGTCGCGCTCCGAGGACCGACGCACGCGTGGCGCCAACCAGCTGAAGCGCGCTTCGCGCAGCCTCCAGCGCAAGCGCTCCCGCTCCCACAAGCAGTTGGTGGCGCAGCTCGCCCAGCGGCGCGCCTTTCGCGAGCCATTCCGCCGCACGCTGACCGCGAATGTGCTCGCCAACGTCATTCGCAACGTGTGGTCCTACGGGATCATCTTCTGCGGCCACTTCCCGGACCAGACGTACACGTTCACCCAGGAGGAGGTCGCGGACGAGACGCACGGCGGCTGGTACGTGCGCCAGTTGAGCGGTGCCGCGAACATTGACGGAGGGCCGCTGTTCCACGTGATAAGCGGGAACCTCGGCTATCAGGTGGAGCATCACCTCTATCCCGACATGCCGAGCACCCGCTACGGCGAGATCGCGCCCAAGGTGCGTGAGATCTGCATGCGCTATGGCCTGCCGTACAACTCGGGCCCGTTGCACACGCAGTTCGGAATGGTGCAGCGGACGATCCTGCGCCTCGCCCTGCCGGGAGGCAAGCCGCGATCCAAGCCGGGCGCCTACGCGGGGCCTCTGCTGCGCGGAAAGGGTGAGCGGCCGATCGTGGAGCGCCGCCAGGCTCCTAAGAGCTGAGCGAACCGGCTGAACCTTGGCGCGCGCTCTGTAGCTGCGCGGACACGGCGCCATGCCCATGCGCGCCGGGCGTGCGAGTCGATGAGGTGCTTGACCGTGCACTTACGCCGTTTCCACCGCTCCCACGAGCGTGCCTGCGAACGTGACGATGGTGAGGAGCCGAGCGAGGGGGGTTGTGATGCCCGCCAGCGGTACCGCTCAAGACCACGAAGACGATGGCCGCCACGGCCAGCAGCAGTGCGAGCAGCACCAGGACCCGGGCGCGCAGCCGGTGCCGAGGACGGCGCCTCACGACCACCGGCGCCACGATCGCCGGCGACAGCGCTGCCATCGGGTCGCTCTCAGGGCTCCCCAGCTCTTGATCCTGGCGCCCGCTTTGCCCGGACGCGCGATAGAGACGAACTTCACTCCACCCGGCGGCGGGACCGGCGGGCACGCTCGGCGCGGGAGCCCGCGCGGGCGGCTCCTCGGCTGGTCCCCCACCGGGCGGACGCAGCCGCACGGCCTTCACCGGGCGCTCCCCGGGGCCCGCTGTCTGGCAGCGTTCGATCTCCACGCCCGCAAGCTCGAGCTCCGCGACGACACCCGCCGGAAACTCGATCCCGGCCGCCTGAAGCTCGCCGTAAGCCACCGGCTGCCCGCGGCGGCGGCGCAGGATGTTCAGCAGCTGTGCTTGCTGCTCGTCGCGCGCCAAGGGCCCCTTTTCGGGCGAGGCACCCGCTCCACCGCTCCGTGGCCTGATGCTCGTGGCCCCACCTCCTGCGAGAGGGATACAACAAACGAATGGCCCACGGCTCGCATTATGACGCCCGCTTCAGCGGGGGAAACGCTTGGAGAGCAGGAGAATTTGGCGTAGGCGCACGGGCCTACCCCAGCGTCGGGCCCGCCGCGCGCCAGCATGACGCCCTCCCTCAGTTGCCGCCGCGGGTATCTTCCGGGGCCGGCCGCAGGGCCCGGGGCGAACTCTGCGTGGCCGCCTCGCCTGCGAGGTCGGCGGTCAGGAACCCGTCCCGGATCTGCGACATCAGATCGCCCACGCCGCTGGGCGAGTGCGGGAGCAGGATGGTGTTGGTCTTGGACCCTTCGCCCAACGCCCTGATCATGTCGGTGTACTGGGTCAGAGCGACCAGGGCCATCGCCTCCCGCGGGTCAAGGCCCTGCTGGGCGATGATCTCGAGCGACTCTCTGAGTCCTTCGGCGATCGCCTGCCGCTCCGCGGCGACCCCCTCACCCTGGAGGCGCATGGTTTCCTTCTCGCCCTCGGCCTTCTTGACGGCGAGGGTCTTCTGAGCATCTCCTTGCGCCCCGGCGGCGACCTGGTTGCGCTGGGCGGCGTTGATGTTGTTCATCGCGTCCTTGACCCGCTGGTCGGGCTCGATGTTTGTGATCAGCGCCTTGACCACCTCGTAGCCGTACTCGGCCATCTGCCGGTGCAGCGTGTCCTGGATGTGCATGGCGATCGTGTCCGCGTCGGCGTAGGCCTCGTCGAGGTTCATGCTCGGGATGTGCGAGCGCACCACGTCGAAGGCGTAGGACTTCATCTGCACCTCGGGATCCTCGAGCTTGTAGAAGGCGTCCTGGACCTGCTGGGCGTCGGCGCCCACCTTGTACTGGACGGCCAGGTTCACGTGCACGAAGACGTTGTCCTTGGTCTTGGTCTCGATGTCGGAGTTGAGCTGCTCGACTTGCAGACTCATCCGTCCCGCCACGCGCTCCACGAACGGCGTCTTGGTCTGTAGGCCCGGGCCGCCAACGCGCACAAACTTCCCGAATCGCTCGACGATCGCGCGCTCCTGCTGCTGCACGGTAAAGAAGAAGAGCGGCATGACCCTAAACGTTAGTACCTTCAGGCACGTGGCGCAGCATTCCGAGCGCAATCTCCCGCCCGCCGACGCGGGCGCCCCCGGCGGCGATCCGCTGGAGCTGGCAAACCGGATCGCGGACGAGCGCCTGCTCTCCGAGGCGGCATCGCTGCCGGCGGAGATCGTTCGCCCGTCTGCGCCGATCGCGAGCTCGCAGCGGCGCTGGATCGTGGGCACAGGCGCGACGCTCACCGGCGTGACGCTCATCGGTGGGCTGGCTCTGGTGGTAGCCGGAATCGTGGAGATGATCTCGAACGGCTTCGGCGGCTTGGGGCTCGCCGCGGCGATCGTCGGCATCGTTCTCATCGCCACGCACTGGGGCTGGGTGCACGTGGCCGAGGCCACCGCCACGGCGCTCGAGGGGCACCGCGAGCGGGACGCGCTCGTGGATCGCCAGCGCTGGCTCGAAGCGATCGAGCCCTACACCCGCTACGAGGTCTCGACCGATGTCGGCGAGTCCGGCGTGATCACGATCGTGCGCAGGCGTCATGCGCCGATGCCAAGCGGCGAGGGCAGGTTCACATTCGCGACCGAGATCGAGCATGCGGAGACGCATTCCGCGGATGAGCCCGGCGCGGCCGTCGCCGAACGCGCAGAAGCCCTGCGCCAACAGGCGGCGCTAGACACGGACCGCGAGCGCCGGCGCTACGAGGAAGTGATCTCAGAGCGCCAGACCGAGCATCTGCGGCGCGAGCAGGAGCAGAGCGCCAAGGACGCCAGCCGCGCAGAGTCGCAGGCGCTGTCTGAGCGGATCAACGCGAACCTCCGCGATCCGCCGTTTGAGGGGTGAGCAGCCCGGGCCGGTGATCGCCCAGGGCGCCGGCGGTGCGGGCGGCCGTCGCACGCGCCCAGCGCGAGGTGGTGAGAGCGCCGATCGCGAACATGGCCACGCCCAGAGCCGCCACAACCAGCCACGCCGCGTGAGTCGCGCTGGTGAACCCAGCCCCGAGGGAGCCGGACAGGGTTCCCCCGGCGATCGCGCCGAGCACCGCCACGCCGAGCGTCAGGCCCACCTGTCGGCTGGTCGAGGCGACCGCGGCGGCGACGCCCGCCTGCGAGGAGGGCATACCCGAGACGGCGGTGTCGGTGATGGGCGGGTTCACGAGCCCCGAGCCCAGCCCGAAGAGGAAGTACGAAGCGATCAGGTAGCCGAGCGGCGTGGTCGGGCTCAGCGCCGTGAGCATGACTGCCGCCCCCGTGATCGCGGTCGCCGCGGCCAGCAGCGATGGTCGACCTCCGACGCGGCTGACCAGCTTGCCCGAGAGCGGCGCGAACAGCAGCTGCATGCCCGCCATCGGCAGCATGTAGAGCCCGGCGTCGAACGGCGATAGATGCCGGACCTCCTGGAGGTAGAGCGTGTTCAGGAACAGGAAGCCACCCTGGGCGGCGAACGCGAGCACGGCGATCGCGCTAGCACCCGAGAAGGGCGCACTGCGGAAGAAGCGCAGCTCGATCAGCGGTTCGCGGCGACGCAATTCGTAGCCGATCAAGGTGGTGAACGCCGCGAGCGCGCCGGCGAACAGAGCGAGGATCTCGGGGGAGCCCCAACCAGTCCGCGGGCCCTCGATGATCGCGTATGTGAGCAGGCCCAAGGCGGCGATTACCAGGAGCTGTCCCACGGGATCGAGACGGCGGCTCCTCGAGGCGCGCGATTCGGGCACGAACAGGGCGGTCAGGATGATCGCCGCCGCACCGATCGGCACGTTGACGAAAAACACAGCCCGCCAGCTCACGCCGTCCACCAGGGCGCCTCCGAGGACGGGTCCGAGCGCCATGCTCAAGCCCATGACCGCTCCCCACATGCCGATCGCCTGGGCCCGCTCCCGCGGATCCTCGAAGACATTGCGGATGATCGACATCGCCACCGGGTTGAGCATCGAACCCCCGATCGCCTGGAGCACGCGGAAGCCGATCAGCATGGGCAGGTTCGACGCGAGGCCACAGAGCAGCGATCCCAAGGAGAAGATGACCAACCCGATCTGAAACACCCGCCGGCGGCCGATGCGATCGGCCATGGACCCGGAGACCATGAGCAGGGTCGCGAGCACCAGCGTGTAGGCATCGACGGTCCACTGCAGCCCTGACACCGAGGCACCGAGCTCCCTGCGGATCGATGGCAGCGCGACGTTCACGATCGTGGCGTCCAACCCGACGATCAGCAGGCTCATGCAGCAGATCGCGAGGATCAGCCGCCGTCGTGAGCGGCTAGCGTGCTCGTGGGCTTCTGCGGTCATCATGCGATCCTAGAGTCGGCTCCCATGCCCCTCCGCTGGACGCGGTAGCCTGAGCAGACCCCTAGCGGGCGGTTCTTTCTCTTGGCAAACGACAACTTGGCCCAACCAGAGGGGCCGTCGGGCTACCCACAGGCGCCGCCGGGCACGGGGCGCCAGGCAGCGACGCTCGAGCTTCGCGATGTGACGAAGGTCTACCCGGATCAACCTCGTCCAGCGCTTTCCAGTCTGAACCTCGAGGTTGCGGCGGGCGAGGTATGCATCCTCGTGGGGCCATCCGGGTCGGGCAAGACCACGGCCATGCGGCTGATCAACCGCATGATTCCGCTTTCGGGCGGCGACATTCTGATCGGCGGCGAGAGCGTGCTCAAGCGCGATCCGGTCGCGCTGCGTCGGGAGATCGGCTATGTGATCCAGCAGATCGGGCTCTTCCCGCACCTGAGCATCAACGAAAACATCGCCACGGTTCCCAGGCTGCTGCATTGGGACCGCGCCCGGATCTCCGCGCGAGTGGGCGAGCTGCTCGAGATGGTGGGGCTCGAACCGGAGATCGGCAAGCGCTACCCGGCCCAGCTCTCGGGCGGTCAGCGCCAGCGCGTGGGCGTGGCACGAGCGTTGGCGGGCGACCCACCGTTGCTGCTGATGGACGAGCCGTTCGGTGCGATCGATCCGATCAACCGCGCCCGGCTCCAGGATGAGTTCACGCGTCTGCAGGAGCAATTGCGCAAGACGGTCGTATTTGTCACTCACGACATCGATGAGGGCATCAAGCTCGGCGACCGCATCGCGATCTTGCGCGAGGGCGGCGCGCTGGCGCAATACGACACCCCGGCGGCGATCCTCACCCATCCGGCCGATGAGTTCGTGGCCCAGTTCGTGGGCGCCGATCGGGCGCTGAAGCGTCTGGGGCTCGACACGCTGGCGAATGTCGAGTTGCTGGACCTTGACGGGCTCGACGTGGGCAACCGTCGCGTGTCGGTTAAGACGAGCCTGCGGGACGCGCTCTCCGAGGTCGTGGCGGCAGGCGGCGCGCCCATCGCGGTCCTTGACGGACAGGAGACGGTCGGTGCGGTGACGCTTGAGCTGCTTGGCGGCCTCCTGCGCGACGGAGCCCTTCTTGAGGCGCCCAGCGCCGAGGGCTCGCCGCGGTGATCGCCTTCGCCTCAGGCCCGGTTATTCCCAACTTCGGGGGCGGCGCCTCGGCTTTCGCGTGCGAGCGGGCAAACCGGCTCTTCTGCCCGGACTGGGTCTCGCATAACTGGAGTTCGGTGCTGTGGCCGGCGCTCCGCCAACACATCGTGCTGACGGCGATCGCGGTGGCGATCGGCTTCGTGATCTCGACCTCGCTCGCGTTGCTGGCCTACCGCCGCGGTTGGGTCGAGCGGCCCGTGGTGATCGTGACGTCGATTCTGTACACGATCCCGTCGCTCGCGCTGTTCGAGCTGCTGGTGGGAGTTCCCGGGCTCGGGCTGAGCCGCACCACCGCCGAGGTCGCACTCGTCTCCTACACGCTCCTGATCATGTTCCGCAACACGCTCACCGGACTGCGCGAGGTCCCTGCAGAGGTACGCGACGCCGCCGCCGGCATGGGCATGGGGCCGATGCGCACGCTGCTGCGCGTCGAGATGCCGCTGGCCCTGCCCGCGATCATCGCCGGCGTGCGCATCGCGACCGTCACCGTGATCTCGCTGGCCACCGTGGCGGCACTTATCGACGACGAGGGGCTGGGTGCCCCGATCCTTCAGGCGATCTCGAACGAGGTATTCAAGACTGAGCTGATTGTCGCCGGAGGGATGGCGATCGCGCTGGCGCTTATCGCGGACGGGCTTCTGGTGCTCCTGCAGCGCACACTCACGCCCTGGACGCGGAGGGCGGTATGAACAGCTTCTCGCAGGCGCTCGATTTCATCGGCCGCAACGGCCAGGTCCCAGGCGAGCCGCAGCTGCCGTCGCTCGTGCACCTTACGCTGGGCACGGTCAAGATCGCCTGGATCGGCATCGCAATCGCGCTGGTGATCGCGCTGCCGGTCGGGCTGTGGCTCGGCCACATCCATCGCGGCTCGTTCGCCGCGATCAACCTCGGCAACATCTGGCGCGCGCTGCCGAGCCTGGCGGTGCTCGCGATCGGCGTCGCGTTCCTCGGTCTCGGGCTACGCAACGTCGAGCTGGCGCTGGTGGTGCTGGCAGTCCCGCCGGTCATCACCAACGCCTACGTGGCCATCGACGGCGTCGAGCAGGACGTAGTCGACGCCGCCCGGGGGATGGGCATGAGCGGCTGGGAGATCCTGCGCAAGGTCGAAGTGCCGCTCGGGGTGCCGCTGATCTTCGCGGGGATCCGCACCGGGGCGCTGTTCGTGGTTTCCACGACAACGATCGCGGCGCTCACCGGCTACAGCGGCAGCCTCGGCGACATCATCAACAACGAGGCGAGCTATCACCTCTCCGGCGTGCTGGGAGCGGCGATCGTAATCGCGGCGCTCGCGCTGGCCACCGATTTGCTGCTGGCGCTGATCCAGCGCGTACTGACACCGCGCGGGGTTAGCCTCTCGAGCCAAGCTGCCCGTCAGGAGGCGGTCGGGCCACCGCTCGCGGAGACCGTATGAAAACTCAAAGACACACGACACAGGCAGGAGGAGGAAGCATGAAGTCCAAACTGCTTTTAGGCGCGCTCGCGCTGCTCGCGGGGTTGGCCTTCGCGGCTTGCGGGTCGTCGAACAAGACAAGTACACACGTCGTCACGGCCAAGCACGAGCGCTCGGAGCGCAGCGCGGGAGTGGGCAAGCCCGCGGTCACGATCGGCGATAAGAACTTCACCGAGGAATTCATCCTCGGCGAGCTCTACGCGCAGGCCCTCCGGGCCAAGGGCTATCACGTGACGCTCAAGGGCAACATCGGCTCGTCGGAGATCACCTACAAGGCGCTTCAGTCGAACCAGATCCAGATGTACCCTGAGTACACCGGCGTGATCGTCTCGGTGTTGGCGGGCAACACCAGGCCGCCGCACAGCGCGTCGCAGACCTACAGCGAGGCGAAGGCGTACGTGCAGAAGCACGGCTTCACGCTGCTCAGCCCCACGCCCTTCTACGACACCGATGCGATGGGCACGCTGAAGACGTACGCGACCAAGCACCATCTGACGACGATCTCCGACCTCAAGAAGCTCGGTCATTCCGTGAAGCTCGGTGGCGCGCCGGAGTTCGCAACGCGCTACGAGGGCTTGATCGGCCTGAAGAAGGTCTACGGCGTCAATCCCACCTTCAAGCCCCTCGCGATCGGTCTGACGTATAAGGCGCTCGATTCAAATCAGGTGCAGGTGGCCGATGTCTTCACCACCGACCCGCAGCTGACCACCGGCAAGTACACGATCCTCTCGGACCCGAAGAATGTGTTCGGCTTCCAGAACGTCGCGCCGATCGTCAAGCAGAGCACGCTGAAGGCAGAGGGATCGGTGTTCGGACAGACGATCAACGAGGTGAGCTCGCTGCTGACGCTCAACGCGATCCGCAAGATGAACGCGGCTGTAGCGCTGGACCAGCAGTCACCTGCCGCCGTGGCCGCCTCGTTCCTGAAGGCGAACCACCTCAGCTAGGTGTCGCCGCGGAAGCGCTGATGCCTTCGTGAGGCTATTGCGGTGTCGAAAGGCGCCCCCGCGCGGTCGCTCTCAGTAGCACGAGACCACGCGGGCGCGCCTTCGGCACCTGCGCCCCGCCGCGGTAAGCACTCAGCACCGTGCTGATCGGCGAGGTAGTCCCCGCCGAGCGGCGCCACGACACGAGTGAGGCAACTACGACCAGGCCCGTCCACATCGGCTGCTCAGGGTGGAACTACGCCGACTGGCGCGGTCGCTTCTACCCTGAGCGGGAGCCGCAGCGGCGCTGGCTGGAGCTATATGCCGAGCGTTTTGGAACGGTTGAGGTCAACTCCACCTTTTATCGGCTTCCCCGCCGAGAGGCGGTGGCTCGATGGGTCGAGCAGACGCCGTCGTCGTTCGTGTTCACGGTCAAGGTGAGCCGCTATCTGACGCACATCAAGCGGCTGTCGGGGACGCGGGAGGGCCTGGAACTGTTCTCCGAGCGGATCGAGCCGCTCGTCGACGCGGGCCGGCTCGGCCCCCTGCTGTGGCAGCTCCCCGAAAACTTCCACCGCGACGACGGGAAGCTGTCCGCATGGCTCGACGCGCTGGCCCTCCACCGGCCTGCCGCCCTGCGAGAAAGCCTCCATGCGATCGAGTTCCGCCATCCCAGCTGGTTCGTCGCACCGGTGATCGCAGCTTTGCGCGAGCACGGCGTCGCGCTCGTGATCGGCGATCATCCCAAGCGGCAGTTCCAGCCGCGCACAGCCACTACCGCCTGGATGTTCCTGCGCTTCCACTACGGCTCACGCGGGCGTGGCGGCAACTATTCCGCCACCGAGCTCGAGCAGTGGGGCGAGCAGCTCCGCCGCTGGCGGCGTCGGCGCGAGCTCTACGCCTACTTCAACAACGACTGGCGCGCGTTCGCCCCCGCCAACGCGCGCGCGCTCGCCAAGCTGGTCTCTAGCTCGTCCTAGCTGGCGGCGGCGCTCAGCTCGCCTGAAAGCGCTCGAGCTCGCCTCGTAGGCGGGCGCTCAGCCGGCTGCCGCCATAGCGCTCCTCAATCCCCTCGAGCGTCGCCCGATAGTGCTCGAGCCGCCTCTGCTTGGGCTTAGCGTTCTCCGCAGACAGCTTGGCGGTCTTGTCCGCCAGCGCGACGGTCGCCACCTCGGGACCGGCTTCGAGGATCTGCCGGCGCAGCGCGGCCTTGCGCTCGTGGTAGTCCTCGATCGATGGATCCTGGGTGAGTGCCTCCACCAGCCTGCCGGCCTCTGACCCGAAGCGCTGCCGCAACTCCTCACGCGTGACGTCCGTGTCCTCAAGCAAGTCGTGCAGCAGCCCGGCGAGCACGAGCATGGGCGGCTGTCCATCCTCGCGCAGCAACTCGGCCACCGCCAGCGGGTGGCGCACGGCGTCCTCGCTGGCCTCCGAGCGCCACCGATAAGCCTCTTTGACGAAGGCCTCGGCTCCTTCGCTACTTACCTCCCCCGAAGCCGCCTCGCGCACGGCTTGAAGATAGTCGCTCGACTGCCTGGGTAGCGCCCCGGGGGATGCGCTTCCGTGGCCCCCTCGCCGACAGCTACCCGGCCGCCGCCGCCAGGTAGGGAACGAGCGCGCATACGACGAGGACTAGTGCCGATCGGCGCTGGGCTGGTCGGGCTTGGCGTGGGCGCATCCGGTCGCGCCGCTACTCCTGCCAGCCCGCGGACGGCCACGGGCCACGCGAGCACCCCGCCAGCCGCAGCCGCGCGCAGCTACCTTAGATCGATCTCGCAAGCCAGCGACATCGTGCCATGGGTCGTGCTCGATGCCACGGTGATCGGCGGCCGCGACCGCTATCTCGAGAGCGCCGCCGGACGGCTGCTCCGAGACGAGGCGGCCGCCGGGCGCCTGCGCATCGCGGTGCCCGAGGCGGTCGTGATCGAGGCCGAGGCCAACCATCGTCGTGCCGTACAGGCGGCTCGAGAGCGGTTGGTCGCCGCTCATGAGGCGCTCAGGCGCGTGCCGAGCACTCGTGGGGGTGATCTGCGACCCTGGCGACTTCCCTATCGCGAGGATCTCGAGCGGGTCCTGCGCGGCACGGGCGGCGAGATCCTGCCGGTCCCCGACACGCCTCACGCGCGGCTGCTGGAGCGGGCCGCCGACCGCCGCCGGCCATTTCATGGCGATGGCCACGGCTACCGCCCTGCGCTGGTCTGGGAAACCGTGCTGGCGCTGCTCTCGCGGGTCTCGGGCCCGCTGCTGCTTGTGAGTGCCGACCACGCCGCTTACTCTGAGACGAGCTATGCCGCGGCACTGGCGCCCGAACTGGCTGCCGAGCTCACCGACCGCGGGTACGCGGGGCGCCTCACTCTCCACTTCGAGCTCCGCGATCTCATCGCCCAGATCCCTCGGGTGCGAGAGCTCGCGAGCGGATGGCGCCACTCGATCGCCGCAAACCCGGCGTTCAGGGAGGCTCTGATGGCCAAGCTGCTGGAGGTCGCGCACGCCGAGGCGGGAGCTGTGCTTGGGGGCGATCTGCCGGGAGGGGGGGCGCCTGCTCCGCGGTTCTTGTCCTTCACCGATGCCCGGAGCCTCGTCATCGACGAGGCCTGGGTAAGCGCGACAGGCAGCTCACTGCTGGACGTCTCGATGACGGTCGATTACGCCCTCGAGCTCGATATCCCGGTCCCCAGCGCGGCTAGCCCGCAGGTCTCGATCGCGCCACGGGAGTGGACCACGGTGAAGAGCTCGAGCACGATCGCGCTGGCGTTTGAGGTGCTCCAGCACCATCCGACGGACGTTCCCGGAGAGTTCGGCGCACGGCTCGTCGGCTGGTCCGACCCGCCCCGTGACCCGCGGCTCGAACCGGCCGCGGCCTCATAGCGCGCCCGGCAGGATTCGAACCTGCGGCCTCGCGCTCCGGAGGCGCGCGCTCTATCCCCTGAGCTACGGGCGCTGGGCGAGGGCAAGGTTAGCGCCCCGTGGGCTGACGCATCCGGAGAGCATGGCACTGGCAGACTCCCGGCCATGGATTTTTCCGTCTTTTTCGCGGGCACAGCCGGGTCGGTCCCGACGGCGCGACGGGGGATGCCGGCGCTGCTTCTCAGGCGCGGTGCCGACAGAATCCTCTTCGATTGCGGCGAGGGGACGCAGCGCCAGCTCGTCGCCTCGATCGGTCTCGCCGACCTGTCGGACATCTTCTTCACGCACTACCACGCCGACCACTGGTTGGGCCTGCCGGGGCTGCTGAAGACGTTCGATCTGCGCGCGCGAGAGAAGCCGCTGCGCATCCACGGCCCGCGCGGCCTGCACGAACTGATGGCCGGCGTTACGCGCGCGGTGGGACGGGTCCGCTACGAGCTGGAGCTCTGTGAGCTTGGGCCGGGCGCGGAGGTCATCCGCGACGGCTATCGCATCGCCCCCTTCGCGGTGGCGCATCGTGGCGCCTCGTTCGGCTACGTGGTCTTCGAAGATGAGCGTCCCGGCGCCTTCGATCCGCAGGCTGCCGCGCGCCTCGGACTGGTTTCCGGGCCCGAATTCGGGCGCGTCCAGCGCGGCGAGACTGTGCGTGGCGTCTCACCCGAGGAGGTGATGGGACCCCCGCGACCGGGACGCAAGGTCGCGATCTCAGGGGACACCATGCCCAGTGAAAGCCTGCGGGTGGCCGCATATCGGGCAGACCTCCTGATCCACGAAGCCACTTTCGCCGAGGACGAGCGCGAGCGCGCCGCTGAGACGAGCCACTCGACGGCGGCACAGGCGGCCGAGGCGGCCCGCGCCGCGGAGGTCGTGATGCTGGCGCTCGTCCACTTCTCCACCCGCTATCCGGCCGGCCAGCTTCGCGAGGAGGCCCGGACGGTGTTTCCGAACACCGTGCTGCCCCGGGATTTCGACGGGATCGAGATTCCCTTTCCGGAGCGGGGTGGACCCGAGCTGGTGCGTTTTTCGGAGCAGCGCGAGACCGAGCCGGCGGGAGTGAGCGATGGAGAAGCGTGAACAGCTGACACCAGGCGGGAGCGGCGGCGAGGTTCCGCCCGTGGCGCCCCTGCACCTGGAGACCGCGCGCATCGTCGGCGAGCGCTTCACGCCCGCGCACGAAGATGAATTCATCGAGCTACAGCTCAACCCGCGGGTGGCGCGCACGATGATGTCCCCTCAGGAGCCTCGCACACGGGAGGTCGCCCGGGCGGCCTTCGAGCGCAAGCTGCGCCACTGGCAACGCTACGGCTTCGGTCAGTGGCTCTTCCGGGACCGCGCGAGCGGGACGACGATCGGTCGCGGCGGGCCGCAACACACCCCGGTCTCAGGTCGTGATGAAGTCGAAATCGGCTGGGCGATCGTGCCCGAGCGGTGGGGCGAGGGCCTCGCAACCGAGCTCGCGTGGGCCTCGTTGGAGGTCGTGTTCGGCCCGCTGGCGCTCGAGGAGGTGATCGCCTACACGCAAGTCGACAACCTGGCTTCCCGCCGGGTGATGGAGAAGACCGGCTTCGCTTACGAGCGCGACATCACGGTTCAAGGGAAACCGTTCGTGCTCTACCGCCGCCACCGCTAGCCCACCGTGGGATCCGAGTCCCCTAGATCGAGAACAACATCCCACGACGCCCCCGGTGAGCGGGGCGAACTGCGACACTAATGCCGCCGCGGCCACTGCTAGGCTGCGGAGCAGTTTGGCCCCTTTAACCCGGTCCGGTGAGGCCAGGAAGGAGCATGACCGCCAACCCCACGGTTGTCCTCGATGGCGAGGCTATGCGCCGCACGCTGGTGCGGATCGCTCACGAGATCGTGGAGAGAAATCCGGCGGATGGGGCCACGACGGGAGCCGAGAGCGCCGGTGCGAGCCCCGAGGCGACCACGGCCGCCGACGATCTCGCGCTCGTCGGCATCCACCGCCGGGGCGCGATCCTCGCCCGCCGTCTGCATGCGCTGGTCAGTGAGCTGCTCGACGCCGACGTGCCCCTCGGCGAGCTGGACATCGCCTTCTACCGCGACGATCTGGGCATCCGCCCGAGCGCGCCCGTGGTCCACTCGACCCAGCTCGACTTTCCGCTCGACGGCCGCACGGTCGTGATCGTCGACGACGTCCTCTACACGGGACGCACGGTCAGAGCGGCCATCGACGCGATCTTCGACTACGGTCGCCCCGCCCGCATACAGCTCGCGGTGATGGTCGACCGCGGGCACCGTGAGCTCCCGATCCGCCCCGACTATGTGGGCAAGAACCTGCCGACCTCGCGCCGCCAACGGGTCAACGTGCGCGTGCGCGAGCTCGACGGGGTGGACGAGGTCAGCTTGGGAGCTGCGCTCGAGCCGCTCGAGCTGACGGCGGGGGGCGAGCACCGATGAAGCACCTGCTCTCGATCGAGGACCTCGACCGCGCCGGAATCGAGCGCATCCTCGACCGCGCCGAATCGTTCGCCGAGGTCTCCGGCCGCGCGATCAAGAAGGTCCCCGCGCTGCGCGGACGGACGGTCGTCAATCTCTTCTACGAGGCCAGCACCCGCACGAGCTCCTCCTTCGAGCTGGCGGCGAAACGGCTCTCGGCGGACGTCGTCAGCGTGCGCTCCGCCGGCTCGAGCGTGGAGAAGGGCGAATCACTCAAGGACACGGTCCAGACGCTCTCGGCGTATGACCCTGCGGCGATCGTGATCCGCTCCCCGCACGTCGGCGCGGCGAATCTGGTGGCGAGGTGGACGACCGCGTCGGTGGTGAACGCCGGCGACGGCAAGCACGAGCACCCCACGCAAGCGCTGCTCGACGTCTTCACCTTGCGGCGCAGGCTGGGGGCGCTCGACGGAGCGAACATCTGGATCGTGGGTGACGTTCTGCACTCGCGCGTGGCCCGCTCCAACATCCTCGCGCTCAAGCGCATGGGTGCGCGCGTGACGGTGTGCGGCCCTCCCACGCTGCTTCCTCGCCAGATCGAGGCGCTGGGGTGCGAAGCCACCCCGTCGCTCGAGCGTCTGAGCGAGGCGGACGTCGTCTACGTCCTGAGGATGCAGCAGGAGCGCATGCAGGAGGCCTACGTGCCGTCGCTGCGCGAGTACGCCCAGCGCTACCAGATCAGCGACACGCACCTCCACGGCCGTCAATTGCTGATGCACCCGGGCCCGGTCAACCGCGGGGTCGAGCTGTCGGCCGACGCCATCGACTCGCCGAGGGCCCTGATCTCGGATCAGGTCAAGGCCGGGGTGGCGGTGCGCATGGCCGTCCTGTACGAGCTGCTCGTGCCCTCGCCGGCGCTCGAGGCGGTGGCGTGATGCCCTCGCCGGCGCTCGAGGCGGTGGCCTGATGGCGCCGCGGCTCTTCCAGCGCCCGGCGGATCCAGCCGAGCTGCTGATCCGCGGCCCGCACGTGCTCGATCCCCGCGCCGGGCTCGACCAGCCCCAGGACGTCCTCATCCGCAACGGTCAGATCGCCGAGTTGGCCGCGCCCGGCTCGCTCGTCCCCGCGGACGCCATCGACGTGGTGGAGGCGAGCGACAAGCATCTGTTCCCCGCCTTCGTGGACCCCCACGTCCATTTCCGCACCCCCGGGCAGGAATACAAGGAGACGATCGCGACCGGGACCGCGGCCGCGGCGGCGGGCGGCTTCGGCCTGGTGGTCGCGATGCCGAACACCGCCCCCGTCCTCGACGACGCCTCGATCCTGCGGGCGCTGGTGCAGAGCGCGCTCAAGGACGCGCGCGTCCCGGTTGGCTTTCTCGCGGCGATCACCCGCGGACAGCAGGGCGCCGAGCTCACGGAGATGGCGGAGCTTCGTGACGCCGGCGCGATCGGCTTCACCGACGACGGTCTTCCGGTCGTCTCGGGGGGCATGCTCCGCAAAGCGCTCCAGTACCAGCGGCTGTGCGGCGGAGCGGTGGTCCTGCACGAGGAGGATCCTGCCCTCTCCGCCCGCGGGGTAATGCACGAAGGCGCGGTCTCGGCGCAGCTCGGACTGGCTGGGATTCCCTCGATCTCCGAGTCGACGATGGTCGCTCGGGATGCGGCGATCGCACGCTACGAGGACGCCCGCGTCCACTTGCAGCACCTCTCGAGCGTGGAATCCGTGGGCGCGCTCGAACGGGCCAAGCAAGAGGGGGTACGGATCTCGGGCGAGGCCAGCCCCCACCACCTGGTGCTGACCGACGAGGCGGTGCGAACGCTCGACAGTCGCTTCAAGATGAATCCCCCGCTGCGCAGCGAGGCCGACCGCAAGGCGCTCGTGGGGGCGCTCGCCAGCGGCGTGATCGACTGCGTCGCCACCGACCACGCCCCGCACGCCAAGCACGAGAAGGAGGTGCCCTTCGAGCAGGCGCCGATGGGAACGACCGGCCTCGAGACCGCGTTTGCGGCGCTCTATACGCGCCTGGTGCGTACCGGCGAGCTCGAACTGGGAACGCTCGTGGAGCGCATGACCGCCGGCGCCGAGTTGTTCGAGTTGCCGACGCCGACGATCTCCCCGGGGCAGCCGGCCAGCGTTTGCCTGCTCGATCTCGAGGCGAGCTTCCAGGTCGGCGCGCGCGGCTATATCAGCCGCTCTGAGAACTGCTGCTTCGACGGCCAGACATTCAAAGGCCGCGTGCTCTTGACCGTCGCCTCCGGGGTCGTGGCCTTCCGTGCCGTCAGCGCAGCCGAGACGACGGTGCTGCAGGCCGTCAGATGAGCGCGGCGGGGTTGGCCTCTTGAGCGTCCCGGCCTACGTGCTGCTCGAGGACGGAGCGCGCTTCGACGGCGACGCCTGCGCCGCAGAAGGGCCTGCGGTAGGGGAGATCGTCTTCACCACCTCGATGTCCGGCTATCAGGAAGCGATGACCGACCCCAGCTACGCCGGTCAGCTGCTCATCTTCACCTACCCGCAGGTCGGCAACTACGGCGCTCGAGCCGACGCCATGGAATCCGACCGCGTCCATGCCCGGGCCGCGATCATGCGCGCGGCGGTGGACCGCCGGGACGCGCCCGGCGCCGAGCAGGGCTGGTTGACATGGCTCGAGCAGGGTGGCGTGGCGGGCATCACCGACGTGGACACCCGCGCGTTGGTGCGGCACATCCGCAGCCAGGGCGCGATGCGGGGCGGCCTGTTTCCCGGCCGCGTGAGCGAACGCGAGGCACGCGCGATGATCGAATCGGAGCCGCCGATGGCCGGCAGGGACCTGGTCCCGGAAGTGAGCGCCAGCGAGCGCACGGTCCTCGAGGGCGGCGGTGCCCGCGTCGCAATCCTCGACACCGGCGTGAAGCGCTCGATCGTCTCCGAGCTCCGCGCCCGCGGCGCGACGGTCGAGCTTTATCCCAGCACGGCTACCCCCGCTGAGCTGCTCGAGAACGCCCCCGACGCCGTCCTGCTCGCCAACGGCCCCGGCGATCCGGGCGCGCTCGGCCAGATCGTGCAGACCGTGCGCGAACTGATCGGCCGCGTGCCCACATACGGAATCTGCCTGGGGCACCAGCTGCTGTGCCGGGCCGTCGGCCTCGAGACCTACAAGCTCCCCTTCGGCCACCACGGGGCCAACCATCCGGTCAAGGATCTGCGCACGGGCGCGATCGAGATCACCTCCCAGAATCACGGCTTCGCCGTGCTCGGGCCGGACGGCTCGCGCACCGTCGAGGCCGACGAGGCCGTGTGCTGGGAGACCGAGTTCGGCACGGCGGAGCTGTCCCACGTGAACCTGTACGACCGCACGGTGGAGGGCCTCAGCCTGCGCGAGGTCGCCGCCGCCACGGTCCAGTACCACCCGGAGGCGGGCCCGGGACCGCATGACGCGCTGCACCTCTTCGATCGCTTCCTGGAGCACGCGCGTGCCGCGTAGGGACGACTTGCGCAAGATCCTCCTGATCGGGTCGGGGCCGATCGTGATCGGGCAGGCGGCCGAGTTCGATTACTCGGGCACCCAGGCCTGTCGCGTGCTGATGGAAGAGGGCTACGAGGTGGTGCTCGTCAACTCCAATCCGGCCACGATCATGACCGACCCCGAGCTGGCCTCCGCCACCTACATCGAGCCGCTGCAGCCGCAGGCCCTGACGCAGGTGATCGAGCGCGAGCGGCCCGACGCCTTGCTGCCCACGCTCGGTGGGCAGACCGCGTTGAACTTGTCCAAGGAGCTGCACGAGCTGGGCGTGCTCGAGCGCTACGGGATCGAGCTGATCGGGGCCGACTACGAGGCGATCGCGCGCGCGGAGGACCGCCAGCTCTTCCGGGAGACGATGACCGCGGCCGGTCTGCGCGTACCGCGTTCGACGATCGCGCACTCGCTCGGAGAGGCGCACGCCGCGGTCGACTACGTGGGGCTGCCCTTGATCGTGCGACCGGCCTTCACCCTGGGCGGCACCGGGGGCGGCATCGTCCGCGACGCGAACGAGCTCGAGCGGGTGGTGGGGCGCGGTTTGGCGGCCTCCCCGATCAGCCAGGTGCTGCTCGAGGAGTCCGTGCTCGGATGGAGCGAGTTCGAGCTCGAGGTGATGCGCGACGGCGCGGACAACGTGGTGATCGTGTGCTCGATCGAGAACATCGACCCGATGGGCGTGCACACAGGCGACAGCGTGTGTGTGGCGCCCCAGCAGACGCTCTCGGATCGCATGTACCAGACCTTGCGCGACCAGGCGATCGCGGTGATCCGCGCGGTGGGGGTCCAGACGGGCGGCTCTAACGTCCAGTTCGCCGTCAACCCCCACACCGACGAGGTGGTCGTGATCGAGATGAACCCGCGCGTTTCCCGCTCGAGCGCGCTGGCCAGCAAGGCCACTGGTTTCCCGATCGCCAAGATCGCCGCGCGGCTCGCGATCGGCTACGCGCTGCAAGAGATCCCCAACGACATCACGCAGGCCACCCCCGCGAGCTTCGAGCCCGCGCTCGACTACTGCGTGGTCAAGTGGCCGCGGTTCGCGTTCGAGAAGTTCCCCGGGGCGGAGCCGGGGCTGACCACCCATATGAAGTCGGTGGGCGAGGCGATGGCCATCGGCCGTACCTTCAAGCAGGCTTTCGCCAAGGCGCTGCGCTCGCGCGAGCTCGACTCGCAGCCGCGCTTCCCCGGGGGCCTCGACGAGCTGCTCGGGACGGTCGACGAGCCCGGCGCGGAGCGCTTCGACCGCCTGCTCGAGGCGCTCAGACGGGGTGCCGACGTGGAGGAGCTGCACGCGCGCACGAACATCCACCTCTGGTTCCTGAACGAGTTCGCCGAGCTCGTGAGGGGCTCGGATGAGCCGCCGGGCGAGCTCACCTTCAAGGCCGTCGACACCTGCGCGGCCGAGTTCGAGGCGCACACGCCGTACTTCTACTCGAGCTGGGAGAGGCCGCCGCGGATCCCTACAGCGACCGGCCCCACGAACGGGCAGGGAGGCGCGCCCATCGCCGCTGACCGTGCCCCCGTGGTCATCCTCGGCTCGGGACCCAATCGCATCGGACAAGGGATCGAGTTCGACTACTGCTGCGTCCACGCTGCCCAGACCGTGCGCGAGAGGGGCCGCGACGCCGTCATGATCAACTGCAACCCCGAGACGGTCTCGACCGACTACGACGTCTCCGATCGCCTGTACTTCGAGCCCCTGACGCTGGCGGACGTGCTCGCGGTGTGCGAATTGGAGCGGCGCGCCCAGGGCGGGCTCGAGGGGATCGTGGTCCAGTTCGGGGGACAGACACCGCTCAAGCTGGCGGCCGGGCTGGCCGATGCCGGCATTCCCATCCTGGGCACGAGCGTCGAGGCCATAGATCTGGCCGAGGACCGCTCCCGGTTCGGACCCCTGCTCGACCGGCTGAAGATCAACGCACCGCCATACGCGACCGCGCGCTCGGTCGATGAGGCGCTCACCGAGGCGGAGGCGGTCGGCTACCCGCTGCTGGTGCGACCGAGCTACGTGCTCGGGGGCCGCGCGATGGAGATTGTCTACACCCCCGCCGGCCTGCGCGACTACCTCGAGCGCGCCGAGCTCGAGCCGGGGCGCGTGATCTACCTCGACCGCTTCCTCGAGGACTCCATTGAGATTGACGTCGACGCGCTCTGCGACGGCAGCGCCGCGGATGGGGGAGAGGTCTGGATCGCGGGGATCATGCAGCACGTAGAGGAGGCGGGCATCCATTCGGGCGACTCCGCGTGCGTGCTGCCGCCGCACGCGCTCGGGGAGGAGATGCTCGACCAGATTCGCGCGCAGACGGCGGCGATCGCGCTCGAGCTCGGCGTCATCGGCCTGCTCAACGTCCAGTTCGCGATCCACGGCGAGACGCTGTACGTACTCGAGGCCAATCCCCGCGCCTCGCGCACCGTCCCGTTCGTCTCCAAGGCGATCGGGGTGCCGATCGCCAAGCTCGCCTGTCGTCTGATGCTGGGGGAGCGGATCTCCGACCTGGACTTGCCGCTGAGCACCAACAACGGCCATGTATGCGTCAAGGAGGTCGTGCTGCCGTTCGACCGCTTCGCCGGCGCCGACGCGCTGCTCGGCCCCGAGATGCGCTCGACGGGCGAGGTGATGGGGATCGCAGCCGACTTCCCCACCGCCTTCGCCAAGGCGCAGGCGGCGGCGGGCTCGAACCTGCCACAGACGGGCACGGCCTTCATCACGGTCACAGACGGCGACAAGCCGGCGGCGACCGGGATCGCGAGCATGCTTCACGACCTCTCTTTCAGGATCGTCGCCACGCGCGGCACCGCGCAGGCGATCCGCAAGATGGGGATTCCGGTGCAGACCATCAACAAGCTCGGCGAGGGCTCTCCGCATGTCGTCGATTGGATCCAGCGCGGCGACGTGGACCTGGTGATCAACACGCCGGTGGGCACCGGCGCCCGCGCCGAGGGCTACGAGATCCGCACCGCCGCGGTGGCACGCCGCATCCCCTGCATAACCACGATGGCCGGCGGCATGGCCGCGGCGCGGGCGATCGCGGCCGCTCGCCGGGAAGCGCCTCCCGTGCGCTCGCTCCAGGAGATCCACGGTCAGCGGCCCGCCACGGCCCGGCCGGCGCCAGAGGAGCCCGTTGCGGGCCGATCCTCCAGTCGGGCCGCAGCGCTTCCGACGGTCTGATCGCCGCGATCGCGGCGTTTGGCGGCGCGCGGAGACGTCATCCCCGCAAAGAGGCCGTTTTTGGCGCTGAAGTGCGGGACGTATCTACAAACCCGGGAAAAACCCCTGCAAAGCCAGGCCATTCCCGCAACCTGGCTCGACAATGCTTAACCTCAACTTGAGGTCGAGCAAAATTGCCATTTTTAGGGTTGATCGTCCCGCGGCAAGATGTATAGTCGCCGCCGTGCCGCCGGTTAGTGAATCCCTCCCTAAAGCCGTGCTCGCGCCCGAGCGCTCGCTGATGCAGCGCATGGAGGCGCTCCAGCGGGCCAACGACATTCGTACCAGGCGCGCCCAGCTGAAGCGCGATCTGAAGGCGGGCCGCCAACCGATCCACGAACTGCTGCTGGCGCCGCCCGAATATCTGGAGACCGCCAAGGTCTTCGACCTGCTGCTCGCGGTCCCCAAGTACGGCCGCGTGAAGGTCAACAAGATTCTGGCCCAATGCCGGATCTCGCCGAGCAAGACGATCGGCGGCCTCTCGGAGCGCCAACGCACCGAGCTCGTGGAGTTCATGCGCCGGCGCTAGAAGGCCGCGGGCTGGCGCTCGGAGAAAGGCGGGCCCGTGGCAGTTGTCGTCGTGATTACCGGGCCTTCCGGGGTCGGCAAAGGCACCCTCATCCGCGGCCTGCGGGCGCGCGTTCCGACGCTCGAGCTGTCCGTCTCGGCCACCACCCGCGCCCCGCGGGCGGGCGAGCGCGACGGCGTCGACTACCACTTCCTCTCCGACGCGGCCTTTGACCGGCTGCTCTCGGAGGACGCGTTCGTCGAGCACGCCTCCTACTCGGGCAACCGCTACGGAACGCTACGCGCGGAACTCGAGCGGCGGCTCGAGCGAGGCGTGCCGGTGGTGCTCGAGATCGAGGTGCAGGGGGCCCGCCAGGTGCGCGAGCGCATGCCCGAGGCGGTCACGGTATTCATCGCACCGCCCTCCGAGGAGGCGCTGCGCGCGCGTCTGATCGGGCGCGGAACCGACGCCCCGGGCGCGGTGCAGGAGCGCATGCGCGTGGCGGCGCGCGAGCTGTCAGCTCGTGCCGAGTTCGAGCACGTCGTGATCAACGACAGGCTCGAGGACGCGATCGATCGGCTCGTGGAGATCGTCGACGCGGCCCTGGGCGGTGGGCACGCGAAGCTTCGGCCCGCAGACGGACGCTAAGCTGTCCCCAACCATCAACGAGGAATGTGAGCACCCTTGATCTCTCCGCGCATCGACAAGCTGCTGGAGCATGTCGACTCCGATTATGCGAGCGTGATCGTCGCCGCCAAACGCGCGCGGCAGATCAACTCGTACTACCACAACCTGGGCGAGGGAACGTTTGACGAGTTCCCACCGCCGATGGTGGAGACGCACTCCAAGAACTACCTGACGATCGCCCTGGAGGAGGTCGCCCAGGGCAAGTTGAAGTACCACTACCGGTAAGGTCTTAGCAACCGGCCGGGAAGCAGCGAGACAGTGGCCCGGTTACTCCTCGGCGTAAGCGGCGGGGTCGCGGCCTACAAGGCAGTGCTGACAGCGCGGCTGGCGGTCAAGCGCGGGCATGCGGTACGCGTGCTCCAGACGCCGGCCAGCGCCCAGTTCGTGGGTTCGGCGACGTTCGCGGCGCTCACGGGCGCGCCCGTGCTGATGGATGAGTTCGAGCCCGATCCGGACCGCGGCCGCTACCCGGGCGAGGCGGCGGCCGAGCGCACCCCGATCAGCCACCTGGCGCTGGCGGAGCGCGCCGAGGTGATGCTGATCGCGCCGGCCAGCGCCAACACCATCGCCAAGCTGGCCCACGGCCACGCGGACAACCTGCTGAGCGCGGCGGCGCTGGCCGCCACATGCCCGCTCGTGATCGCGCCCGCGATGAACGGCCGCATGTACGCCCATCCCGCCACCCAAGCCAACCTCGAACTGCTCTCAAGCCGCGGCGTGACCGTGGTCCCGCCCGGGACGGGCGAGCTCGCCTCCCACGGCGAGTGGGGCCGCGGCCGCCTGGCCGAGCCAGAGCAGCTGGTGGCCACGTGCGAGTCGGTGTTGCGGCGTGGGGGACTCGCGGGCGTGCGCGTGCTGGTGAGCGCGGGGGGCACCCGTGAGCCGATCGACGCGGTGCGCTACATCGGCAACCGCTCCTCGGGGCGCATGGGTTTCGCGCTGGCTAGAGAGGCCACCGCCCGCGGCGCGCAGGTGACGCTCGTCTCGGCGGCGGTGACGGAGAAGCCCCCCGCCGGCCTGAACGTCGTCCAGGTGGAGACGGCCGCAGACATGGCGCGAGCCTGCAAGCGCGCGTTCGCCGAGACCGACGTGGTGCTGATGGCGGCCGCCGTGGCCGATTTTCGTCCCTCGCAACCGCGGCCCGGAAAGCTCAAGAAGGGTGAGGTGCCCGCGCCGCCGGCGCCGATCGAGCTGGATCTGACCGAGGACGTGATCGCGGGGCTGGCCGCGCAGCGCACCGCCAATCAGGTGCTGGTCGCGTTTGCCGCCGAGCATGGTGCAGAGGCGCTCGCGGAGGGACGCAGGAAGCTCGCTCGCAAGGGCGTCGATGCGGTGGTGGTCAACGACGTCTCGATGCCCGGCATCGGCTTCGACGCGGCGGACAACGAGGTCGTGGTCCTGGCCCGCGACGGCGCCACGCAGACGGTCGCCAGAGCGAGCAAGGAGAAGGTGGCAGCGGCGGTGCTCGATGAGGTCGAGCGGCTGCGCAAACTCGAGCTAGGGGGTGTGGAGGTTGGAGCCGGCAGAGCCCGCTCCGGCGCCGGAGCAAGAGCTTGAGGCCTCCAGCGCGCTGACGCGGAGGCTTCAGCGAAACATCTCCCAGGCCGTTCAGGTCCGCGCAGAGACGCTCGGGCATGTGCTCGTTGCGCTGCTGGCGGAGGGGCACGTCCTGGTCGAGGACTATCCGGGGGTCGGCAAGACGGCGTTGGCGCGGGCGCTGGCGCGCTCGATCGACTGCCAGTTCGCGCGCATCCAGTGCACGCCCGACCTCTTGCCGGCCGACGTGGTCGGCTCGAACGTCTATGACCAGCGCGAGCACCGCTTCGAGTTCCGCCCCGGACCGGTGTTCGCCAATGTGGTGCTCGTCGACGAGATCAATCGGGCATCCCCCAAGACCCAGTCCGGGTTGTTGGAGTGCATGCAGGAGCGCTCGGTCACGGTCGACGTCTACACCCACGAGCTGGCTCGTCCATTTGTGGTGCTGGCGACCCAGAATCCGATCGAGTACGAGGGGACCTATCCGCTGCCGGAGGCCCAGGTCGACCGTTTCATGGTGCGGATCTCGCTCGGCTACCCGAATCCCGCCGAGGAGGCTTCGATGCTGCACCAGCACGAGGGCGGCGACCAGGTGGCGATGCTCGAGCCGGTGGTGGACGCGGCCGACGTGCTCAAGGCCCAGGAGGCCGCGGGGCGCATTCGCGCCTCGGCGGCGCTGCGCGATTACGTCGTGCGACTGCTGTGGCGGACCCGCGAGGACCCCCGGGTGGACCTGGGAGCAAGCCCGCGTGCGGGGCTGATGCTGCTCCGCGCGGCGAAGGCGAGGGCCATGATCGAGGGCCGCGATCACGCACTGCCCGACGACGTGCAGGCGCTCGCTGAGACCGTGCTGGCTCATCGCCTCGTGCTCGCGCCAGAGTTCCCGCGGAGCATGGCGCGCGACGTGGTCGCAGACGCGATCATGTCCACCAGAGCACTGTGATGGATCGCGTCGGTGGTTCTGCCCCCATGGTCGGGAGGACGTTCACGGCCGGCCGCGCCGCGCTGACCGCGGCAGCGGGCCTGATCGCGCTGATCGTCGGCCTGGCGCTGGGGCCGGCGCCGCTGTTCGTGCTCGGGGTGGGGCTGCTGATCGTGGGCATGGGGGCGCCCGCCTGGACCCTGCTCACCGCCCGGGGGGTGCGCGTGCACCGTGAACTGGCCACCTCGCGCGTGGAGGAGGGGGAGCCGCTCGAGGCGACGCTGGTGCTCAGCGGAGGCTGGCTGGGGCTGCCGGTGGGGGAGATCCGCGATCCGCTGGCGCGCGAGGAGCTGCCTGTCCCGCGAGGTCGACGCGCCCGCATTCGGGTCCTCGCGCGCTTCGATCGCCGCGGCTTGAGGACGCTGTTCCCGGTGGAGCTGGCGGTCCACGACCCGCTCGAGCTCACGCGCACACTATGCGCGAGCCCCCAGTCCGCTGACGAGGTCCTGGTGCTGCCGCGGACCGAGGCCGTGCGCACGGCGGGCGGGGGAGGGGCCCGCAACCTGGGGCTGAACGGCCGCTCGAGCGACGTGGTGGCCGCGATCGAAGTGGATGGTCTGCGCGCGTACCGGCCGGGCACCCCCGCCTCTCGCATCCACTGGCCCGCACTCGCGCGCGGCGCCGGGCTGCTCGAGCGCAAGCTGAGGGTCGCGGGGGACACCGTGCCGCTGGTCGTGCTGGACGTCCGCGCTCCGAACCAGGCCGGCGAGGACTTGGCGCGTGTGGACGCCGCGGTGCGAGCCGCGGCGTCGCTCGTGCTCGAGCTCGCGCGCGCGGGCGGGTGCCGCTTGCTGCTCCCCGGAGAGCGGCGCGCGCTCGAGATCTCGCCGGATCTGGCGGGATGGCCCGGAGCGCACGCCCGGTTGGCGATGATCGAGGGTGGCCCCGCCTCGAGAGCCCCTTCGCCCGGTGCGATCCAGAGCGCGCTCGGACCGCTGTTCTATGTGGTGGCGGCGCCGATTGAGCGACCGCCGAGCGGCCTGCGCATGGATCGCGCACGGGCCATGGTGGTGGTGCTCCCGCACGAGCTGGCGTCGTCTGCCCGCGGCACGCTCGCCTTCACCGTCAGCGGGTGCGCCGGGATGTTGCTGGGCCGCCCCGCGGGCGCCCGCACTCGCCAAGCCGCAGCTTCGGCCTCACAGGCCGAGGGCCCCGCCCTCGCGCGGACGTGGGCCTCGAGCGGGGGGCAGCCATGAGCACGCTCGACCGCGCGCCCGTGCACCCGATGCAGCGCGCGCTCCCCGCTCGTCCCCGGCTGGGTCCGGCCGCCGGCGCGCATGAGCGGCCCGGAGTGCGCGTAATGACATTCGCGGCGCTCGGTATCTACGGCGCGCTGCGCTGGGGCACCCTGACCAACCCCTCCCCGGGCCTGCGGCTGACCGCGATGGTGCTCCTGGCGGTGGCTGTCGCGGGCGTGGGCGCGGGAGCATCCGCGATCGCGGAGCGGGCCTGGTATGGCGGCTGGCACCGTGTCGCGTGGATGTTCCGGGGCTGGGGGCGGCGGGCGATTGCCCTGCTGTTGACGCTGCTCTCAGTGTGCGTGGTGCTGGCACTGGCCGGGATCCCCGTCTCCTGGCTCATTCACGTGCGCGTGGCGACGATCGCCAACGGGGTGGGGCAGGGGCTCTCGTCGCTGCCCGGGGTCCTCCTGCCGTACCTCGGCATCAACCCCTGGATCCGCATCGTGATGAATTGCGGAGCGGGCCTCTTGCTTCTCGGCGCCGCCCTCACGATTTGCACCCCCTCGCCGTCCGAGGTCCGGCGCATTGCGGCCGCGCTACAGCTGGCAGCGCTCGCGGTGATCCCCGCGACCGTCATGCATCCAGCGCTTCCCTACGTTCAAGGCCTGCTCTTGTTCCTGCTGGTGGCGGCGTTCATCTGGGGCGAGCGGGTGGTCTCGGGACGGTCGGGAGCGGGGCTCGCGGTCGTCGGCGTCGCGGCGCTGGGGAGCCTGCTGATCGCGCCCGCGCTCTCCCGCCACCATCCCTGGCTCAATTACAGGTCGCTGACGGCTTCGCTCTCGCCCGGCCACGTCGATACGTTCGACTGGAGGCAGAGCTACGGGCCCTACAACTGGCCCCGCGACGGACGCACGGTGATGACCGTCAAGGCACGCCGAGCCGATTACTGGAAGGCCGAGAACCTGGACATCTTCAACGGGGTCGACTGGGCTCAGGGCGAGGGCGAGGGCAGCACTGCCGTGCCGGCCCCGTCGCCGAGCGCGCTGCGGCGCTGGACCCAGACGATCACGGTGACGATCGAGGCGATGCGCACGACCCAGGTGATCGCCGCGGGGGCCGCGCAGCAGCCGACACACGTCGACGCGCCGCTGCGCTCGGGCGTGAGCGCCGGCACGTGGGTCACCGGCACCGCGCTCGCACCCGGGTCGACGTATTCCGTCTCCACCTACTCTCCTCGTCCCTCACCGACGCAGCTCGGCGCGATTCCGGCCTCGGCGTATCCCGATGAGGAGCTTGCCAGCTATCGCGTGGTGGGCCTCCCCTCGCAGGGCCCCGCTTATCCGGCACCCCAGGTCGAGTTCCCGCCCTTCCATGCCTCCGGGCCGCTGCTCAACATGACCTCGCCCTTCGGCGCGATTGGTGGGCGTCTGATACAGCACTCCCCGTATGCGCGGGCGTACGCGCTCGCAGGCTCTTTGGCGGCCCACTCTGCAACGCCCTACCAGTTTGTGAAGGAAGTGCTGCAGTATTTCTCGCCCGCCGACGGCTTCGTCTATGACGAGCACGTCGCGAGCCAAAAGTATCCCCTCGAGGCGTTCCTGTTCGCGACCCACCGCGGCTACTGTCAGCAGTTCGCCGGGGCGATGGCGCTGCTGCTGCGCATGGGAGGTCTGCCGGCGCGGGTATCGACCGGTTTCACCAGCGGCATCTTCGACTCGACGGCGCACGAGTATCTGGTCTCCGACCGCGACGCGCATGCGTGGGTGGAGGTGTGGTTCCCCCGCTACGGATGGGTGCGCTTCGATCCCACGCCGCCGACCGCACCGGCGATCGCGAGCGACAACAGCGGCCTGACGAGCTCCCCGAACCAGGACCAAACGCTGCGGCGCCGCCACGTGACCGCGCGGCGCAACGCCTCCGCCGCGGCGGGGACCTCGGGGCATAGCCCCTCGCGGAGCTCCAGCTCGCCGCCGGTGGTGGCGATCGTGCTGCCCGCGCTGGCGCTGCTGGCGCTCGGTGGGCTGGCCGCGGTGTGGCTGCGGGGCGCGAGCCCGGCCGCCGAGGACCTGGTCGCGGAGCTCGAGCGCGCGCTCGCTCGCTCGGGACGACCGGCGGCGGGCGGCTTGACGCTGCACGCGCTTGAGCGCCGCTTTCACTCGTCGCCGACGGCCGCCCGCTACGTGCGCCGGTTGCGGCTGGCCCGCTACGGCCAGCGCGACGGCCCCCCGACCGGGCCGGAGCGACGCGCTCTGCGCGCCCAGCTGGCCGCGGGCCTGGGATTTGGGGGCTGGATCAGGGCTTGGTGGGCGCTGCCGCCGAGGCGCCTAGGCCGCCGCGCCACCTAAACTTCAGACCGATGAACGGCGACGACGTGTACGAGCTGTTTCAGCGCGGCACCGAGCTGCTCGAGGCCGGTCACAACCACCAGGCGACCGTGCCTCTCTCGCGCGCCCGGGACCTCGCCCCCGACAAGACCTCGATCCGCGAGGCGCTCGGACGCGCGCTGTTCCGCGCCCAGCGCTACGAACAGGCGGCCACCGAGTTTCAGGCGGTGGTGGATCGCGCGCCGACGAACGACTTCGCGCTCTTCTGCCTGGGCCGCTCGCTGCAGTTGCTCGGCCGCCACGCGGAGGCGCGCAGGCCGCTGGCGCTGGCGGCGTGCATGCAGCCCGGCCGCCACGACTACCGCATCTACCGCGACCGCGCCCGGGCGCGGGCGGCACAAGCGGGCTCCTAACTTCTTTTGGGGTCGGCACATGTGCCGACCCCCCGGCCGAGCATGCTCGGCCGGGGCCGGCGCACATGTGCGCCGGCCTGCCTCCTACCAATGACAGGAGCGCCGACCCGGTGCTACCCTGAAGCCCTTGAACTTTCGCGCCGGGGCTGCCCGGTGAAGTACCGGAAGTGGGCGCAAGCCCGCTTTTTTTATGGAGGAGATCGTGAGCGCATTGCAGACCGACATCGAGACCCGGCTGGCCGATGTCGAACCCGACGTGGAGGTGCTGCTCGCCGAGGTCGTCTCCGGCGCCAAGCTGCGTCTCTTCATCGACCACCCCGACGGCGTCACGCTCGGCCTGTGCGAGCGCGTGTCCCGACGGTTGGGCGAGTATCGCGACCGCTACGCGCTCGAGGTCTCCTCGCCCGGCGCCGAGCGGCCGCTGACCAAGCCCGCTCACTTCGAGCGTTTCGTGGGCCGCAAGGTCCGCGCGCGGCTCCGTCCCGCCGAGCACTCCGGGCAGCGGGGCGTCACCGGCGAGCTGCTGGGGGTCTCGGAATCCGAAATCACGATCGCCGCCCCTGACGGCGTCCTAACGCTCCCCTACGAACACATCCTTCGCTGCAACCTCGTCCCGGGAGACTGACCTACATGTCCAAGGAGATCGTCGAAGCCGTACGAGGCCTCGCCGCCGAAAAGAACATTTCCGCCGAGAAGCTGATGGAGGCGCTGGAGGACGCGCTTTTGTCGGCTTACAAGAAGACGCCCGGCGCGGCGCGCTACGCGCGCGTGGAGATCGACCGCGCGAGCGGCGACTTCATCGTCTACGAACTCAAGATCCCCCCCGAGCTCGAGGACAAGGTGCTGGTCGACGCGACCCCCGAGGACGAGCCCACGGTCGATCCCGAGACGGGGGAGATGCGCGAGCCGCCCGAGCCCGAGCTCGACTTCGAGAAGCTCAAGGAGTACGAGGATCAGATCGACATCGAGGACGTGACCCCGGACGATTTCGGCCGCATCGCCGCCCAGACCGCCAAGCAGGTGATCCTGCAGCGGATCAGGGAGGCCGAGCGGGACATGATGTTCGAGGAGTACCGCGACCGCGTGGGCGAGTTGATCACCGGCATCGTGCAGCAGTCCGACTCGCGCTACACGCTCGTGCAGCTGCGCGAGCGCGTGGAGGCGTTGTTGCCGAAGTCAGAGCAGGTCGACGGGGAGCGCTACGACCACTCCCAACGGATCAAGGCGGTGATCAAGGACGTCTCCAACTCGACCAAGGGCCCGAGCATCATCGTCTCGCGCCGGGACCCTGAGCTGATCAAGCAGCTCTTCGAGCTCGAGGTGCCCGAGATCGCCGACGGTCTCGTGGAGATCACCGGCGTGGCCCGGGAGCCGGGCTACCGCTCGAAGATCGCGGTCATCTCGCACGTCGACGGCGTCGATCCCGTGGGCGCCTGCGTGGGCCCGCGCGGCTCGCGCGTGCGCATGGTGGTCTCCGAGCTGCGAGGCGAGAAGATCGACATCATCCCTTACAACGACGAGCCCGCCCGGTTCGTGGCCAAGGCGCTCTCGCCCGCACGCGTGCGCGAGGTGCTGGTCGACGACGCCGGCAAGCAGGCCACCGTGATCGTGCCGGATGACCAGCTCTCGCTGGCGATCGGCCGCGAGGGCCAGAATGCCCGTCTGGCGGCGCGGCTGACCGGCTGGCGGATCGACATCCGCTCCGAGACCGAGTTCGCCGCCGAGGAAGCCGAGCGGGGCTATGAGCAGGACGACCTCCAGGGCCGCTGCGCCGCGATCCTGTCCAACGGTCGCCGCTGTCCGAATGCGTCCTTGCCGGGATCGCGGTATTGCGGCATCGAGGCCCACCAGGCGCTCGCGCATCAGGACACTGACAGCGTCGCGGCCGCGGACGGAGGATCGAGCGGCGACGGTGCGACGTCCGCAGACCCAGCGCCGGCGGAGGGCGCGGCCCCATAGTGACCGCCGAGAGCCACTCAGCCACTTCTAAGATGGGCCGCGGATGAACAAGCGCGTACACGAGATCGCCAAGCAAAGAGGGATCCCCTCGAAGGCCGTGCTCGAGCGACTGCGGGAGGCCGGCATCGAGGTGAAGGCTGCCTCCTCCTCGGTCGATGAGGCGCTCGCCCTGCGCGTGCTCGACGATGGTGCCGGCAACAAGGCCGCAGCCGACGCGGCCCCGCCCGCACGGCAATCCGAGTCCCCGTCCGCGCAGAACGCTGCTTCACCCCGGCGCCTCCAGGAGACGCCCGCGGCGAATGCGGGCGCCACGCGCCAGGCGAGCAGTGCCGCCGCCCGCCGGCCCACGCGCGACTCGCTCCAGGGCGAGCGGGCGCCCGGCAACGCCCCCGCACGCAGGCGGGTGGTGATCGACTCCCAGGCTTCACGCAGGACGCCGGGAGGCGCGGGCCCGACGGTCCAGCCGCCGCGCCGCCAGCGGCGCGGTCGCAGGCGCCGCGGCGTCTACGACGAGGAGGCCGCGGCCCAGCCGTCGACCCCGGCCGAGCCGGTCAAGCCCGCCGCGATCCGCGTCAACTCCGGCTCCACCGTCAAGGACGTGGCCGAGTATCTGGACGTGCCCGTGCCCGAGGTGATGAAGAAGCTGATGGCACTGGGGGAGCTGAAGACGCTCACGCAGACCCTCACCGACGAGGCGGTGCTGCTGCTCGCCTCGGAGTTCGGGCGCGAGGTCGAGCTCGTGCATTCCGAGGACGAGAGCGTGACCGAACCTGTCTTCGAGGACGCCGAGGACCAGCTCGTAGAGCGCTCTCCCGTGGTCACGATCATGGGCCACGTAGACCACGGCAAGACCTCGCTGCTCGACGCAATCCGCGAGACGGAGGTGGCCGCCGGGGAGGCCGGCGGTATCACGCAGCACATCGGCGCGTATCAGGTCCACCACTCCGGCAAGACGGTCACCTTCCTCGACACCCCGGGCCACGAGGCGTTCACGGCCATGCGCGCGCGGGGAGCCAAGGTGACCGACATCGCGGTGATCGTGGTGGCGGCGGATGACGGCGTGAAGCCCCAGACCCAGGAGGCGATCGATCACGCCCGCGAGGCTGACGTGCCGATGATCGTGGCGATCAACAAGGTCGACAAGGAGGGCGCCCAGCCCGACCGCGTGCGCTCGCAGATGGCGGGTGTCGGCTTGCAGCCGGTCGCCTGGGGCGGTGACACCGAGTTCGTCGAGGTCTCGGCCAAGACCAGGCAGGGCCTCGACGACCTGCTCGAGACGATCATCCTGATGGCCGAGCTCGAGGAGTTGCGCGCCAATCCCGACGCGCCCGCGTCGGGGACCGTGATCGAGTCCAAGCTCGACCCGGGACGCGGCCCGGTGGTGACGATCTTGATCAGCCGGGGCGCGCTCGAGGTCTCGGACTCGCTCGTGGCCGGCGCCCACTGGGGCCGGGTGCGGGCCATGAACGACTTCCTCGGCAACCGCGTGCGCGGGGCCGGTCCGGGCGAGCCGGTAGAGGTGCTCGGCTTCGACGGTGTGCCCGAGGCGGGCGAGCGCGTGCGCGCGGTCGAGAACGAGCGCCGTGCGCGGCAGCTGGCGACCGAGCGCGCGACGCGCCTGAAGACGGAGTCGCTGGCGCGCCGGGCGGGCAAGCGCATCTCGCTCGAGGACATCTTCAAGGAAGGGCTCCAGGAGCTGAACCTGGTGCTCAAGGCGGACGTGGCCGGCTCGCTCGAGGCACTTCAGGACGAGATCGCGAAGCTGCCTCAGGAAGAGGTGTCGGTCAACGTGATCCGCGCTGCCGTGGGCGGCGTCACCGAGTCCGACGTGATGCTCGCGGCCGCCTCCGACGCCGTCATCCTCGCCTTCAACGTGCGGCCGGTCGGCGAGGCCCGGGCGACCGCCGAGCGCGAGGGCATCGAAATTCGCCACTACTCGGTGATCTATCGCGCGATCGACGAGCTCCGTTCGGCGATGGAGGGCATGCTCGCCCCCGAGGAGGTCGAGGAGACGCTGGGCACGGTCGAGGTGCGGCAGGTCTTCCGGGCCTCCCGCGTGGGCGCGATCGCGGGATCGCACGTGCTCGAGGGCCGGGTCACGCGCGGCGCCAAGGTGCGGCTGGTGCGCGACGGCAGGGTCGTCTACGACGGCGAGGTGGCTTCGCTGAGGCGGTTCAACGACGACGTTCGCGAAGTCGCGGCCGGGTATGACTGCGGCATCGTGCTGAGGGACTTCGCCGACATCAAGGAAGGCGACGTGCTCGAGCCGTACGCGACGCGTTTGCGCGAGCGCGAGCTCGCTTAGGTAGTGACGGGCGGATGTCTGTCGATGGCGGCTTTGTCGCCGTGCTGGTGATCGACCTCCACTTCGCCGACTCAGGCTCGCTGAAAGCAAAGCGCAAGGAGCTCTCGTCGATCAAGACGATTTTGAATCGGCGCCTGGGCGCCGCCGTGGCGGAGATCGAGCACCAGGATCTGTGGCAGCGCGCCACGCTGACCGCGGCGCTCACCGGGGCCACGCCGTCCGTGGTCGAGCACGCGGCCGATCGCGTCGAGCGCTTCGTCGAGACGCGCGTTCCCGACGGGGTCCGGGTCGAGAGAATCCTTGCCTCGATCGAGGAGTTGCGGGGGTAGGATGCGCTCCGCTCGCATGCGACGAGTAGACGAGGCGGTGCGAGAGGTCCTCAGCGACGGCATCGCCACGCAACTTCGCGACCCGCGGGTGGGCTTCGTGACCGTGACCGACGTCAGAACCTCTTCCGATCTGCGCCACGCGCGCGTATACGTGAGCGTGCTGGGCGACGAGTCCGTCCGGGAGGCTTCGCTCGAAGGTCTGCGCTCGGGCCACGGCTTCCTCCAGGGCTTGATCGCGACCGAGCTCAAGCTCAAGCACACGCCGACGCTCGAGTTCTTCTACGACGATTCCGTTGACCGCGGCATGCGCATCACCCAGATGCTCGACGAGCAGGAACCATGAGCGTCGAGAGCGCGCTTTCGGATCGCCAACAGGTCGTGGCCGAGCTGCGCAGCGCTGAGCGCTTCGTCGTCGTGACCCACGAGCACCCTGACGGCGACGCGCTCGGCTCGCTCGTGGCGATGCAGCAGATCCTCCAGGGACGCGGTGCGGACTGCGTCATGTTCATCGACCCGAGCGATTTTCCGCTGCCCGAGGAGTACGACTTCCTGCCGCTGCCGCGGCTGATCGACACGCCGCCTAAGGACGCGGAGGAGCGCGTGGTCCTGTTTCTCGACTGCGGGAACATCGAGCGGACGCCCGCGCGCATCTTCAAGCGGGCCGGGGCGCAGATCGTCAACATCGACCACCACCACGACAACACGCGCTTCGGCACGATCAACTATGTCCGGCCGGACACCTCGTGCACCGCCGAGATCGTCTGGGAGCTGATGCACGAGCTCGGCGTCGAGCCGGACACGACGATCGCTGAGGCGCTGTACGTGGGCCTGATAACCGACACAGGGCGCTTCATGTATGAGAACACGGGCCCCCGGGCCCACCTGATGGCGGCCGAGCTGATCGAGGCCGGCGTCGAGGTTCACGAGATCTACCGCCGCGTGTACGAGGATCTGCCTTACGGCAGGCTGGCGCTGCTGGCCCGCGGACTGGAGAAGATCGAGCGCTACGACAACGGCAGGCTGACCGTGAGCGCACTCGAAGCCGAGGATTTCACCGCCGCCGGCGCCGAGGCGAGCTATGCCGAGGGCCTCGTCGACCACCTCCGTGCGGTGCGCGGCACGCTGGTGGCCGCGCTCGTGCGCGAGCGCAGCGCCGACGGCGACGGCAGGCCCCAGCGCAAGGTCTCGCTGCGCTCGAGCGACGACAGCGTGGACGTCTCGCGCATCGCCCGCGCCCAAGGAGGCGGTGGGCACCGCCAGGCCGCGGGCTTCAACACGGCCATGCCTCACGAAGAGCTCGTCCGCTTCCTGCGCGATCAGCTCGCGGCGCAGCTCTAGCCCATCGCCGGCCTGGGATTCACCTGACCCCGGACGGCGTCATCCTCCTCGACAAGCCGGCCGGTTGCTCGTCGGCAGCCGCCGTCGCCGGCGTCCGGCGCGGCCTGCCGCGTGGCACCAAGGTGGGGCACGGCGGCACGCTTGACCCATTCGCCACCGGCCTGTTGCTGATCCTGGTCGGCCGCGCCACGCGCATCCAGCGCTTCCTGCTCGCGCTTCCCAAGACCTACTTGGTGCGCGCGCGCTTCGGTGCGGTCTCGAGCACGGGCGATCCCGAGGGCGAGATCCGCGCCACGGGCGTGGTGCCGGCGGGCGCATTGCCACTCCCCACCGGGGTGGTGCGCCAGCGTCCGCCCGCCTTCTCAGCGGTGAAGGTTGGGGGCGAGCGGGCCTATCGCCTGGCCCGACGCGGGACCCCGGTGGAATTGCCCGAGCGCGAGGTGCACGTGCATCGCTTCGAGGAGCGCTGGCGGCGGGAGGAGCGCCGCGAGTTCGAGATCGAGTGCTCGTCGGGCACATACGTCCGCAGCCTGATCGCGGACCTGGGCGACGCGTACTGCGAATCGCTGCGCCGCACCCGCATCGGGCCCTTCGATGTCGAGCAGGCCGACCCCGAGCAAACGCTCGGCCTGTCCGAGGCGCTCTCGTTCCTGCCGTGCGTCCGCGTCGGCGGCGAGTCGGCGCGGCGGGCGGCGCATGGCGCCCCCATTGCCGCCGAGGCCTCAGGGCCCGTGCGGCTCGAGGACGACGCCGGGCTGATCTCCATCGCCGCGCCCGCCGTGAGCCCGGGCACGCTGCGGCCGCTGGTCGTGCTGCGCAGCGGCTGACCACTTAGGCTTCGCCGCCGGATGCAGATCACGATGCTCAAGGACGCGGAGCCGCGCCCGCGGCGGCTGGCCGTGGGGGAATTCGACGGCGTGCACCTCGGCCACCGCAAGGTGATCTCGGGCTCGGACACGGTGCTCACGTTTGATCCGCATCCGCTGCAGGTGGTGCGTCCCGAGGCCGCGCCCAAGCTGCTCACGAACCTGTCCGTCAAGGCCGAGCTGATCGCGGGGCTCGGCGTCGCCGAGCTCGTGGTGATTCCCTTCGACGAGCGCTTCGCGGGTCAGAGCCCGCGGGAGTTCATCGACCAGGTTCTGCTTGCAGGGCTTGGAGCGGAGCTCGTCTCGGTGGGCGAGAACTTCCGCTTCGGTCACCGGGCCGCGGGCGACGCGGCCCTGCTGGCCGGCGAAACCCGCTTCGAGACCCGCGTCGTGCCGCTCGTGGAGGTGGAGGGCGAGGTGGTCTCCTCGAGCCACATCCGCGGCCTGGTCCTGGCCGGCGAGGTGGAGCTCGCGGCGCGCTTCCTGGGGGCGCCCTTCCGTATCCAGGGCGAGGTCGTGGCGGGCGATCGCCGTGGCCGCGAGCTCGGCTTCCCCACCGCCAATGTCGTCCCCGACGAAGCGCTCGTGTATCCGGGCCACGGCGTCTACGCCGCCTATGCCGACGGCCATCCGGCCGCCGTCAGCGTGGGCGTGCGGCCCACCTTCGGGACCGGGCGGGGCGTATTGGTCGAGGCTTACCTGATCGACCACGATGCCGACCTGTACGGACGGCAGCTGCGGGTCGAATTCGTCCGCCGCCTGCGCGGCGAGCGCCGCTTCGACTCGGCCGATGCGCTGATCGAGCAGATGCGCGAGGACGTGGAGCGGACGCGCGCCTTGCTAGCCTCGGATCCCGCATGACCACGATCAGCCGGAACGTCGCGCCGAGGCCGCGCGTATGACGATCACGCAGGAGCGCAAGCGCGAGCTCGTCGAGCGGTTTGGCTCGGGGCCTAACGACACGGGCCGGACCGAGGTCCAGGTAGCCCTGCTCACCGAGCGCATCGCCGCGCTCACGGAGCACCTGCGCGCGAACCGCAAGGACCACCATTCGCGCCGCGGCTTGCTGATGCTCGTCGGGCACCGCCGGCGGCTGCTGTCGTACCTTCAGCGCTCGGACATCGAGCGCTATCGCTCGCTGATCCGCGAGCTCGGCCTGCGTCGGTGAGCTCGGTCATCGCGAGCGGAACGCCCGCGCCCGATTTCGTGTTGCGGCGCGAGGACGGGAGCGCTTTCACGCGCTCGGACCTGGAGGGTGCGACGACCGTGCTGGTTTTCTACCCGTTCGCCTTCAGCCCCGTGTGCAGCGACCAGCTCAGCGTCTACCAGGAGGTCCTCGGCGAGATCGAGGGGCGTGGCGCCACGATCTACGGCGTGTCTTGCGACGCGACCTACTCGCAGCGCGCCTTCCGCGAGCAGCTCGGCGTCACGATCGACCAGCTGTCGGACTTCGAGCCCAAGGGCGAGGCGTGCAGAGCGTTCGGCGTCTATCACCCGGACGGCTTTCCCCAGCGGGCGCTGGTGGTGGTCGGGCCGGACGCGGTGGTGCGCTGGAGCTATGAGGCGGCTTCGCCCGCCGAGCTGCCCGGCGCGAACCTGATCTTCGACGGGCTGGCCACCGTCTGAGGACGGTCCTCACCGTCGCGGGGGAGAGCGAGGTTGACCGACCTGAGCTCCGCGCCGGTGCCGGCCGTTACGGAGCGCGATCACGCGCACGGGCCGGCCGGCGCGGCCGCGATCATCGAGTACGGCGACTTCGAGTGCCCGTTTTGCGCCGTGCTGGCCCTCGAGCTGGGCGCCCACGAGCGCCTGCGCCATGTCTTTCGCCACTTCCCTGTGCGCTCGAGCCACCCCCGCGCATGGGCGGCGGCCTGCGCGGCTGAAGCGGCCGCGCTCCAGGGACGCTTCTGGGAGATGCACGATTCGCTGTTCGCCGACCAAGGCCGGCTGGAGGATCCGCATCTATGGCGGCGGGCTTCGCAGTTGGGCCTGGACGTGCACAGGTTCGACTCAGACCGGCGCAGCGAGGCCGTCGCGCGCCGCGTCCGCGAGGACTTCCGCGGCGGCGTGCGGGCGGGGGTCATAACCACGCCCACGGTCTTCGTGGACGGACAGATGCACGCCGGCCGCCTTGCCTTGGAGCTGCTCCACTCGCTGTGAGCGGGCGCAATTTGCGGCGCCGCTCAGGGCGAATCGCCGCTCGGCCGCTACCATCGCCCCTAGTTCGGAATAAAGAGAAAGCAAGTTTGTCCCTCGTCGACCGAAGGGCGGGGGTAAGAAGGGAACTGAATATATGTCTGACGCCGTTACGCGCGTGTCCGTCGAGATCGAGGGCAAGGAGATCTCGTTCGAGACCGGCAAATTGGCCAAGCAGGCCTCCGGCGCTGTGCTCGTCCGCTCGGGCGACACCATGGTTCTGTGCACCGCCACCGCCGGCAATCTGCGGGAGGTGGACTTCCTGCCACTGACCGTGGACGTCGAGGAGCGCATGTACGCGGCCGGGAAGATCCCCGGCTCTTTCTTCAAGCGCGAAGGCCGCGCGGGCGAGAAGGCCACGCTGGCCGCGCGCCTGATTGACCGCCCGATCCGCCCGCTGTTTCCCAAGGGGTGGCGGTACGAGACCCAGCTCGTGGCGATCCCGATCTCCGTCGACCACGTGCATCCGTACGACGTGCTCGCGATGAACGGCTGCTCCGCGGCGCTGATGATCTCGACCATCCCGCTGCCCACCCCTGTCGGCGCGGTGCGCATCGGCAAGGTCGAGGGCAACTTCGTCGTCAACCCGAGCGAGGACGACCTGCTCGAGTCCACGGACCTCGATCTGATCGTGGCCGGCACGGAGGAAGCGATCCTGATGGTCGAGGCCGGGGCCAATGAGATCCCCGAGGCCGAGATCCTCGACGCGCTCGACATCGCCCACGGGGAGATCAAGAAGCTGTGCGCGCTCCAGCGCGAGCTGGCCGAGCAGGCCGGCAAGGAGAAGCTTCGTGTGCAAGTGCCCCAGGTCGACCCGGAGCTGTACGAGCAGATCAAGGCCTCGCACGGCGAGGCTCTCGACGCCGCCACCCAGGTGGTCGACAAGCTCGAGCGGCAGGCGGCTTCGAAGGCGGTCGAGGAGCAGGTGCTCGAGCACTATGCGCCCGTGCCGAGCGGCGCCGCGGAGGCGACCGCGGCCGCCGAGTATGCGGAGCGCCGCGCGGCGGTGCAGCGCGGCTTCGACAAGCTCGAGCAGACGCTCGTCCGTGAGCGCATCGCCGTGCACAAGAAGCGCCCGGACGGCCGCGGCGCGGAGGAGATCAGGCCGATCTCGATCGAGGTCGATGTGGCGCCGCGTACGCATGGGTCGGCGCTCTTCACCCGCGGCCAGACCCAGGCCCTGAGCGTGGTCGCCCTCGGCACGACGCGCGAGGAGATGCGTCTCGACACGCTGGGGCTGGAGACCGCCAAGCGCTACTTCCACCATTACAACTTCCCGCCGTTCTCGGTCGGCGAAGCGGGCTTCATGCGCGGCCCCAAACGTCGCGACATCGGCCATGGTGCGCTCGCGGAGCGGGCGCTCGTGCCGATGGTGCCTAGCCAGGAGGAGTTCCCCTACACGATTCGCGTGGTCTCCGACATCCTCGAGTCCAACGGCTCGAGCTCGATGGCGAGCGTGTGCGGCTCCTCGCTGTCGCTGATGGACGCCGGCGTGCCGATCAAGCGGCCCGTGGCGGGCATCGCCATGGGGCTGATTAAGGAGGGCGATGACATCATCATCCTGACCGACATCGCCGGCGTGGAGGACCACCTGGGCGACATGGATTTCAAGGTGGCCGGCACCGAGCGGGGCATCACGGCCCTGCAGATGGACATCAAGATCACCGGCGTCACCTTCGAGATCATGCGCGACGCGCTGGCGCAGGCGCGCGTCGCGCGCCAGTTCATCCTCGAGGAGATGGCCAAGGTGATCACCGGGCCACGCGGCGAGCTGTCGCGTTACGCCCCGCGGATCTCGACGATTCAGATCGACCCCGAGAAGATCGGCTTGCTGATCGGCAAGGGCGGCGAGACGATCCGCTCTCTGCAGGAGGAGTTCGAGTCTCAAATCGATGTCTCCGACGAGGGACAGGTGCTCGTCTACGCCTCCGACGGAGAGCGTGGCGACGCTCTGATCGACCGCATTCGCGCGATGACCAAGGAGGTCGAGGTCGGCGACGAGTTCACCGGCAAGGTCGTCAAGACGACCGCCTTCGGCGCCTTCGTCGAGCTCTCCAAGGGGACCGATGGGTTGCTTCACATCTCCAACATCGCGCCGGGAGAGCGCATCGCCAGCGTCGAGGAGGTCCTCAACAAGGGCGATGAACTCGAGGTGCGCGTGGTCGAGGTCGACCGCGAGCGTGGCCGCATCGGACTGCGGCTCGCCTCCGATCCCGATGTGGCCGGCAAGTCGGTGGCCGAATTGCAGGCGGCGGGCACGGGGGACAGCGGCAACTCGCGCCGCGGCCCACGGGAGCGGCCTCGTGACGGGCGCGGCCCGCGCGGACGCGGCGACCGCGGCCGGGTGCGTGATCGCGACCCCGAGCGCGTCGGTGATCGCGACCCCGAGCGGCCGGCGTCCTGACTTGACGCCGGCCACCACGGCTCAGAGCGGCGCCTAGCGCGACCGTGGCGGACGAGCACCGCCTGACGACGCTCGAGTCGGGCGTCCGCATAGTGACCGAGGAGATGGCCGCGGTCCGCTCGGTCGCGCTCGGGGTCTGGATCGGCTCCGGCTCTCGGACGGAGGATGAGCCCCACGCGGGGCTCTCACACCTGCTCGAGCACCTGCTGTTCAAGGGTTCATCCAAGTACAGCTCGCTCGAGATCGACCAGATCTTCGACGCCATGGGCGCGGAGCTCAACGCCGGGACGGGCAAGGAGACGACCTCCGTGTACGCGCGCGTGATCGACTCACACCTCCCCGAAGCCTTCGACGTGATGGCCGACATGGTCTTTCGACCGGCTTTCGCCGACGTCGACTCGGAGCGCGCGGTGATCCTCGAGGAGATCGCCATGTACGAAGACGATCCCCAGGAGAAGGTGTTCGACCTGCTCGGCGAGGCGATCTTCGGCACGCACCCGCTCGGACGGGCGATCATCGGACGCGCCGAGGTGATCGCCGACACTCCCGTGCAGGAGATCGCGCGCTTTCACCGCCAGCGCTACGTGCCCGCGAACATCGTGCTCGCGGCCGCGGGCGCGATCGATCACGAGGCGCTCGTGAAACTGGCGGAAGAGCGGGTGCCCGCCGGGCGGCGGCGCGCGGCGCCGAGTCCCGGCTCGGCGCCCAAGCCCTCGCCCCCGGGACGGCGCTTCGAGAGCAAGGAGACCGAGCAGTTTCATGTCTGCCTGGGAGGGCCTGGCATCTCCCGCTACGACGACCGTCGCTACGCCCTGCGAGTGCTCGACAACGTGTTCGGCGGGACGAGCTCGTCGCGGCTCTTCCAGGAGATTCGTGAGCGGCGCGGCCTCGCCTATGCGGTCTATTCCTTCGCCAGCGGCTACCAGGACTCCGGTCAGATCGGGCTCTACGTCGGCACGCGCGCGGACAACCTCGCCGACGCGATGGGCGTGATTGAGCACGAGCTCGAGCGTTTGGCGCAGGAGCCCGCTACCGACGAGGAGCTCACGCGCGCCAAGGAGAACCTGAAGGGTCGCGTCGTGCTGGCGCTCGAGTCCACCGGCGCCCGCATGAACCGGCTTGGCTCGGAAGTGCTCGCGGGCGCCCCGCTCGAATCGCTGGATGAGGTGATCGAGCGCATCGACGCCGTCACCCTTGACGACCTCGCTCAGCTGACCGCCGAGCTGTGGGCGCCCGAGCGCCGCTCGGTGGCCGCCATCGGTCCCGACGCGACACGTTTCGCCGAGGCGATGGCGAGCGTGGCCCCCGCGGCGGCGCCGGTGGACGGCCCGGTCACCAAGGCAGCCGCGTGATCAAGGTCGCGGTCGCGGGCGCCGCGGGGCGGATGGGCCAGACCGTGTGCCACGCGGTGCAGCGAGCGCCCGACATGGAGCTCATCGCTCGCGCTGACCCGCTGCTCGGCTGCACGGTCGCCGATGCGCTTGAAAGTCAACCCAGCGTCCTGGTCGACTTCACGGTGCCCGACAGCGCGCTTCAAAACGCCCGCGAGGCGGTCGCCGCGGGGGTGCACGCGGTGATCGGGACCACCGGCTTCCCCGCGGATGCGCTGAACGAGTTTCAAGACGCCGGAGCAAACGTGTTCGCGGCGCCCAACTTCGCGATCGGGGCGGTGCTGATGATGCGCTTCGCGGCGCAAGCGGCCCGTCATTTCGCGGCGGCCGAGATCATCGAGCTTCACCACGACGGCAAGCTCGACCGACCCAGCGGCACAGCGGCTCGCACCGCCCAGCTGATGAGCGCCGCGGCTGGCCGCCTCGAGGAGGTCCCGATCCACTCGGTGCGGCTGCCGGGCCTTGTGGCACACCAGGAGGTGATCCTGGGCGACGTCGGCCAGACGCTCACGATTCGCCACGATTCGCTAGCGCGCGAGTCCTTCATGCCCGGCGTGCTGCTCGCCATCAGGCGTGTTGGTGCGCTGCCCGACTCGCCCCTGGTCGGCCTTGAGCATCTGCTCGGCTGAGGTCTGCTTCGGCCGCGGATCGCGCACGAGCCCTGCGATAATGCCGCCCCATGGGGCTCGGTCTGGGAGCAATCCTCACGGCGATGGTGACGCCGTTCGACTCTCGCGGGGAATTGGACGAGGAGGCCGCGGTGCGTCTCATGCAGTACCTGCTCGAGCACGGCTCCGACGGGTTGGTCCTGTGCGGGACCACCGGCGAAGGTTCGACGCTGTCGGACGAGGAGAAGGTCCGGCTGATCCGCCTCGGGGTTGAGGAGGTGCGGTCCTCGCACGCCGGGAGCACGATCGTCGCGGGCGTGGGGTCGAACGACACCCGCCACGCCGTCGAGCTGGCCGAGCGCATCAGCGAGCTGCGGCCTGACGCGCTCCTGGTCGTCAACCCGTACTACAACAAGCCCTCGCGGCGCGGGATCATCCGCCACTTTGAAGAGGTAGCGCGCGCCACCGAGCTGCCGATCGTGCTCTACAACATCCCCCAGCGCACCGCCCAGGACATGCCTAACGACCTGCTGGCCGAGCTGGCCCAGATCGACAACATCGGCGCCGTCAAGCAGGCCAATGCCGCCAATCTCGCCCGCATCGAGGGCCTCGAGATCTACGCTGGCAACGACGACCTGCTGGCCGACGTGCTCGACCTGGGAGAGGCCGGAGGGATCCTCGTCGCGTCTCACCTGGTGGGCGAGGAGATGCGGCGGATGGTCGACGATCCGGACTCCCGGAGGGAGATAGACGGCTCGCTCCAGGACGTCTATCGAGACCTCGCGGTCGCTCCGCTCGCCTGCTCGGTGAAGGCGGCGCTGTCGCTGATGGGTATCTCGGCGGGAGCGCCGCGGCTGCCCTACGTCGAGCCCGACGAGACCGAACGCCAGTTGCTCAGACAGTTGCTCGAGCGCCACGGGCTGCTCGCCGCGGCCGCGTGAGCGCGCTGCGCGTCCTGCCGCTCGGTGGGCTGGGCGAGATTGGCAAGAACATGACGGTGCTCGAGTACGGCGAGCGCATCGTTGTCGTCGACACCGGCCTGCGCTTTCCGACGGCGGAGATGCTGGGCATCGATCTCGTGCTGCCGGATTTCAGCTATTTGCGCGACCGGGCCGAGGACATCGAGGCGATCGTGATCACCCACGGCCACGAGGACCATCTCGGCGCGCTGCCGTGGATCCTGCGTGAGCTCGCTCCGATGCGCTTACCGCCGGTCTACGCCCGTCGCCTCACGACCGCGATGGCTCGCTCGAAGCTCGACGAGCACCGGCTGCGCGACGTTGCGCTGCTCAACCTGGAGCCCTCCGAGCGCGTGACGCTCGGTCCATTCGGCCTCGAGCTCGTGCACATGACCCATTCGATCCCCGACTCGTGCGCGGTGGTGCTCTCCACCGAGCTCGGAGACGTGCTCGTGACCGGCGACTACAAGTTCGATCAGACTCCCGTCGACGGCCCGCCCGCCGACGTCTCCCGCCTGGCCGAGCTGGGCCGCGAGGGCGTGTTGCTGCTCCTCGGTGATTCCACCAATGCCAACCGGCCCGGCTTCTCGCCCTCGGAGCGGATCGTGGGCCCGCAGCTCCAGGAGGTGTTCGCGCGCGCGCAGGGACGGATCATCGTCACGAGCTTCGCCTCGAACGTTCATCGCGTGCAGCAGGTGGTCGACGCCGCGGCCGAGCTCGACCGCAAGGTGGCGCTGGTGGGCCGCTCCATGCGCAAGAACGTCGGTATCGGCCGCTCCCTCGGCCACATCGAGCTTCCCGAGGGAATCATGATCGGCGCGCACGAGGTCGAGGACTGGCCCGATGAGCGGGTCGTCGTGGTCTCGACCGGCTCCCAGGGCGAGCCTCTGTCGGCGCTTCGGCGGATGGCCTACAACGATCACCCGCAGGTGAAGCTCCGCGCCGGCGACACGGTCGTGTTCTCCGCAACGCCGATTCCCGGAAACGAGCGCGCGGTGGGGGAGACCGTCGACCGCCTGTACCAGCTCGGGTGCCATGTGGTCACCACGGCCGAGGCGACGATCCATGCCTCGGGACACGGGTTTCAGGAGGAGCTCAAGCTGATGCTCAACCTGATCCGGCCCCGGTACGTGATGCCGGTCCACGGCGACCACAAGCGCCTTCATCTGCATTCGGAGCTCGCGAGTTCGGTGGGCATCCCGCGGGAGCGAGTCTTCCGCGGCCAAAACGGCCTCCCGCTCGAGCTCGATGCCCACGGGGCACGGCTCGGGGAGCCCGAGCGCTCCGGGATGATCTTCGTCGACGGGATCGACATCGGCGACCCCGCGGACGTGGCCTTGCGGGACCGGCGGATGCTCTCGGCCGACGGCATCTTCATCGTGGTCGCGACCGTGTCCGAGCAGACGGGCGAGTCGGTCGCCCCGCCCGAGGTGATCTTCCGGGGCGTGCCCTTCGCCGAGCAGGCCGACGGCCTCGTAGAGGAGATCCGGGCGGAGGTGGAGCGCTCGCTGCAGGACGCGGCGCAAGCTGGCGTGCGTGAGATCGACGTGCTGCAGCAGGAGCTCCACGAGGACCTCGGCGCTTTCGTGTATGAGCGCCTGCGGCGCAGGCCGATGGTGCTGCCCGTGGTGGTGGAGGTATGAGCCCGCGCTGTTGCTCGCCGGGGCTCACCTGGGCTTCGCCCGAGTGACACCCGCCGAGCACCCAGCGCGTCCTTAAGAGCGTTTTTGAGTGGTGAGCGAGGTGCGTTCGCGGCTGGTCGCGGGGATGCGGATCTCGAAGCGGGTGCCGCTGCCATCGGTCTTGGCCGACCCCAGCGTCACCGTCCCGCTGTGCGACTCGACCACCGCCCGCACGATCGCCAACCCCAATCCGGAGCCGCGGCCGCCGTCGCCACCGCCGCGGACAAAGCGCTCGAAGACCCGCCGGCTGAGCTCGGGCGCGATCCCGGGCCCGTCGTCGGCCACCAGCAGCACGGCTTGACCCTCGTCGAGCGCCGTGGAGGCGTGCACATGCGTTCCCGGTGGGGTGTGGCGCACCGCGTTCTCCAGCAGGTTGAGCACCAGCCGGTGCAGATCGTCGCTGACGCCGTCGATCACGGCCGCGCTCGGCTCGATGAACAGCTCGTGCCCGTCGGCCACCGGCTCGAGCTCGGAGGCCGCGTCGATCAGCACCTCGCCGAGATCGGTGGGCCTGCTCGGTGCCACGCGCTGAGCGTCCGCCCGCGCCAGCAGCAGGAGGTCGCCCACCAGCCGACGCATTCGCCGCGTCGAGCGCAGCGCCGCCTGGGCCGTTTCCGCCTGCTCGCCCTGGAGCTCTTCCGAGAGCAGCTCGAGGTTGGCGAGCACGCTGGTTAGGGGGGTGCGCAACTCGTGCGAGGCGTCGGCGATGAACTCGCGCTGGCGCTCGAGCAGCGCCTGGGTCTCGCCTCGGGAGGCGTCGAGCGCTCGCAGCATGCCGTCGAGCGTGCGGGCGAGCTCGGCGACCTCATCGTCGGCCTCGGGGTAGGGCAGCTTGAGGCTGGGGTCGCGGGTCCGTTCGATCTCCCTGGCCGCCTCCGTCAGCTCGGCGATCGGACGCATCGCGCGGCGCGCCACGAACAGTCCCGCCAGCAGCGCGAGCACCGCCCCGCCGAGCACGCCCAGCCCCAGGAAGAGGCGCACGCGCGCGAGCGTATGGTCGAGTTGCGACAGAGGGCGCGCGTAGAGCAGCCAGCCCTCGCCCGCGGGGTGGAAACCGATCTCGCTCACCTCGACGCGGTAGCCGTCCTGATCGTAGGTTCCGGGTCGCGTGGGAAGCACAAACGCGGGGCGGTTGATCGGTCGGCCGCTGCTCGACTCAAGCTGGGAGCACGCCACGTCGCCGTAGTCGTTGAAGACCCGCACCTGGGCATCGTCGGGACCGGCGAACGTGGCCATGTCGACGTGCTGCCCGCAGTCGAGCTGGCCGCCGTTGTAGACGGGCCTGATCTGCGCCGCGAGCCGGCTGGCCGCGGAGCCCACCTGTTCGTCGAACTGGCGCCTGACCTGACCCTCCGTGAGCAGGCCCACGACCGTCGCGAATGCGGCCAGGATCACGAAGGTCAGGACCGCGGAGCCGCCGGCGAGCCGCCAGCGCACCGGGATCGACCTATACGCGTAGTACGTAGCCCGCGCCGCGGATCGTATGTAGGAGCCGAGGCTCTCCACCGGCTTCAAGCTTCCTCCGAAGGTTCGAGACGAACACCTCGATCGTGTTGGTCATGGAAAACGGGTCATATCCCCAGACTTCGTCGAGCAGCCGCTGGCGCGAGATCACGATGCGCTCGTTGCGCATCAGGTACTCGAGCAGCTCGAACTCGCGCTGGGTCAGATCGATCTCGCGATCGGCGCGCGCCACCTCGTGTGTGTCGGGGTTCAGCTTCAGGTCGCCCACCGTCAGCGTCTCCTGCCCCCTCGGGGGGCGGCGCCGCAGGAGCGCACGCAGGCGCGCCAGCAACTCCTGGCGCTCAAACGGCTTGACCAGGTAGTCGTCGGCGCCTGAGTCGAGACCCTCGACACGCGCCTCGACCGCATCACGCGCCGTCAGCACCAGAATTGGAACGTCGTCGGCGCGCCGCAGCGACTTGGCCACCTCGATCCCGTCCAGCCGCGGGAGCCCCAGATCGAGGATCACGAGGTCCGGCAGAAACACCTGCGCCACGTCCAGGGCGCTGATGCCGTCTCCCGCGATCTTCACCTCGTAGCCCTCTAGCCGCAGCGAGCGCTGCAGGACGTGCGCGATCGCGTCATCGTCCTCCACGACCAGCACCCTCGGTGGTCTCTCGTAATCGGACATCGCGCCGCAAAGGTTAGGGCTCTCCTTAAGGGAGGAGCAAAGCTGCCGGCGTCGAAGCAAGCCTGACGGTAGATGGCCACCCGGTCTGCAAAAAAGCCGCCACGCAAGCGGGCCCGGCGTTCGCTCCTGGCTCGGACCAGGACGGCCGCGCCGCGGCTCGAGCTCGCCCCCTACCACATCGACATCCTGGCGCTGGCCCTGCTAGCGGTCGGGATCTTCCTGATCTGCGTCGCTTACGCCGGCTTGAACGGCGGCGCGCTGGGCTCATCGCTCGTGCTGGCGCTGCGCTTCGTCTTCGGCGTCGTCGGCTACGCGATTCCCGCGGCGCTCATCGTGGTCGCCGCCCTCGTGCTCGTACGCGAGCTGCGGGTGCCGGGCCGGCCTCTGCGCGCCGGCGCCTTGTGTCTACTGGCGGGGCTGACCTTGGCGCTGGCGGCCGGCACGCTGGGCGTGGGCCCGGGCGCGACCGCCGCGCATGCCTTCTGGCGGCCGCACGCATTCGAGGCTCGCGGCGGGGTCGTGGGCCAGGCGGAGCTGTGGGTCGCGGGACACCTGGTCTCGACGCTCGGCGCCCAGATCGTCGCCGTGTTTCTGCTGATCGCCGGCGTCATGCTCTGCACCGGCGCGACCGTCGCGGGGGTGCTGCGCGCAACGGGCACCGGCGCACGGTTGACGACCCAGGCGCTGGCCCGCTCGGGCGAGCAGCTCACGGCTGCGCAACCGCTCCAGCGCGCGACGGCGCTGACGCGGCTCGGTCGTCTCGGCGACCCCCATGACGGCGCCGACGGGCGCGTCGAGGACGGCCCGCCCGCGGGCCCGCTGCCCGTGCGCCCGAACGAGCTGGGTCACGATGTCGCCCCACCAGACCTCGATACAGACGAGCTGATCGTGCGCGCGACCCACGTCGAGGCGCCACCGGCGCGCATGCTCGAGGAGGACGACGAGCAGCCATCGGCTGGCGAGCCTCGTCTGTCAGCGGCGGGCGAGCCTGGCGCCCCAGACCTTGCCGAGCAGCCTCTCTCAGAGGCGCACAATGAAACCGTCGGCGCCGCGGACCTCACTCCCCAGGGCCGCTTCCGGGCGTCGATCACGGACGACCCGTCGTTCCAGTGGCGCGTCCCGAGCTCCCGTTTCCTCACCCGCTCGGGGGCAGACGCGCTCCGGCCGGACACGCAGGGGCAGGACAAGGTCGAGCGCACGCTGATCGAGACGCTCGGCCACTTCGGCATCCAGGCCGCGGTCGTGGGCCGCGTGACAGGTCCGCACATAACCCGCTACGAGCTCCGCCTGGCGCCGGGCACCAAGGTGTCGAAGGTGGCGCAGCTCAAGGACGACCTCGCCTACTCGCTGGCCGCGACCGAGATCCGCATCCTGGCGCCGATCCCGGGCAAGCAGGCGGTCGGCGTGGAGGTTCCCAACGCGCTTCGCCGCATCGTTCACCTCGGCGACGTATTCCAAGAGCCGCCGGAGGAATGGTCCCCGCTGACGGTGTGGCTCGGGAAGGACGTATCGGGGCGGGCGATTGGCGCCGACCTCGCCAAGATGCCGCATCTGCTCGTCGCCGGCACCACGGGATCGGGCAAGTCCGCGTGCGTCAACGCAATGCTCACGAGCATCCTGCTGCGCGCCACCCCGCATGAAGTCCGCTTCGTGCTCGTGGATCCCAAGCAGGTCGAGCTCAACCACTACGAGTCGGTGCCGCATCTGCTCACGCCCGTGATCACCAGTCCGCGGATGGCGGCCAACGCGCTCCAGAACCTGGTCAAGGAGATGGACCAGCGCTACGGCATGATGTCGCTGGCGCGCACCCGCGCCTTGCCCGAGCTCAACCGCGTGCGCGCCCAGCGCGGCGAGCCGGCGCTCCCGTACGTCCTCTGCGTGATCGACGAGCTGGCCGATCTGATGATGGTCGCGCCCGCCGACGTCGAAGACTCCGTGATCCGCTTGGCGCAGAAAGCCAGGGCAGTGGGCATCCACCTCGTGCTCGCAACCCAGTCGCCGCGCGTGGACGTGATCACCGGCATGATCAAGGCGAACGTCCCCTCGCGCATCGCCTTCGCGGTCTCGAGCCAGACCGACTCGCGCGTGATCCTCGACCACAACGGGGCCGAGTCGCTGCTGGGGCAGGGCGACATGCTGTTCTCGCCGCTGGGCTCGTCCAAGCTCCAGCGGATCCAGGGCGCCTTCGTCGACGAGGAGCAGATCGCCGAGCTGACCGCCGCTTGGCGCCGGCAGGGCGAGCCGCAGTTCGAGGAGCAGTTGTTGGAGGAGGTCGAGCCGGCCGAGGGCGAGGGAGGGGAGGAGGACGCATTGCACCCAGACGAGGATCCGCTGCTCGACGACGCGATCGCGCTCGTGGCGCAGATGGGCACGGCCTCGACCTCGATGCTGCAGCGCCGGCTGAGGCTCGGCTATACGCGCGCCGGGAGGCTGATCGACATGCTCGAGCGGCGCGGCGTCATCTCCGGCTACGAGGGCTCGAAGCCCCGTCAGGTCCTGATCAGCGAGGCTGACGTGCCCCGCATCCTGGCGGCGCTGCATGAGGGCGACGGCTCGGCGGAGCGCGTGCGGGTGCCCGAGGAGTAGCCCGCTTCTCGCGACCCGCGCCGGCCCTGACGACAACTAATCTTGCATCCGATGCCAAGCATCGGCGAGACGCTCAGAGACGCCCGCATCAGGGCTCGCATCGACATGGCCGAGGTCGAGCGCGAGACCAAGATCCGCGCCAGATATCTGCGCGCGATGGAGAACGAGGAATGGGACGTGCTCCCGGGACCCGTTTACACCAGGAGTTTCCTGCGCACCTACGGGGACTACCTGGGAATCGACTCGAGGATGCTGGTCGAGGAGTTCAAGCGCCGCTACGAGCCGCCGCCCGAGCACGAACTGCGCCCGATTGGGCCCACGCGACGCGATCGCCAGGAGGGCCGTGGCCCGCGTCGGGGCCTGCACGCTCCGCCCTGGTTGGCGATCCTGGTCGTCCTCGTCGGGGTTGGGGTGGTGCTCTACCTGATCGGCAATTTCAACAAGAACCATCCGTCCGGAAACTCGGCGGGGACCCATGCCAGTGTGCATAAGGGCCGACACCATCCCGCCCACCACCGGCGCGCCACCCACAAGCCCGCCAAGCCCAAGACCGTGACCGTCAAATTGACGCCGACCGCGGCCGTGTACGTGTGCCTCATAAACGGCTCGGGCAAGCACCTGATCCCCGGCATCACCTACAGCCCGGGACAAATCATCCCCACGGAGACCGCGCGTGAGCTGTTCCTGACGCTCGGCAACGCCGACGTGCAGATGAAGGTCAACGGCAAGCCGATCACGATCGCCCCGTCTGCCGCCCCGCTCGCCTATCGCATCCGCGCGCGAGGAACGTCAACGGTGCCGACCGGGACTCAGCCATCGTGTCCGTGAATCCCCGCGTTCTGATGATCCGAGCGGGCATCCCGGTCTCGTGAACCCCCGCGCGGGCATCCTGATCACCGGCACCGAGGTGCTCACCGGGATCATCGCCGACCGCAATGGCCCCTGGCTGTCGGAGCGCCTGCGCGGGATCGGGCTCGATCCCGCCGTGATCCAGGTCGTCGGAGACCGTCCCGACGACCTGCTCGAGGCGCTGCGATTCATGGCCGCCCAGCGGTTCTCGGTGATCGTCACCAGCGGGGGCCTGGGTCCCACGGCCGACGATCTCACGACGGAGATCGTGGGGCGCTTCGCCGGTCGCGAGATGGTCTTCGATCCCCAGCTGGAACAGCGCATAGCGCACGTCATCGAGTCCATCACCGCCCGCTGGCCCGACGTCGATCGGGAGGCGGTCCGGATCTCGAACCGCAAGCAGGCTCTGATCCCGGAGGGCGCGACCGTGCTCGATCCGGTAGGTACCGCGCCCGGATTGGTCGTTCCTCCACGGGGTGGAGAGGGGCCCACCGTGGTGGTGCTCCCTGGGCCGCCGCGGGAGCTTCAGCCGATGTGGGAGATGGCTCTCCAGACCCCCGCGCTGCAGGACGCTTTGGCGGACCTGCCGACCTACCGCCGGGCAATCGTGCGCCTCTTCGGGCTACCGGAGTCCGAGATCGCCCATACCCTGCGCGCCGCCGAAGACCAAGGCCTGGAGCTCGAGCCGCTCGAGATCACCACCTGCCTGCGCCGCGGAGAGATCGAGGTCTCGACCCGCTACGAGCCGTCCGCGCAGCCCGCCTACGAGGCGCTCATCGACTTCATGCGCGAGCGCCATGGGGAGCGCCTCTTCTCCGAGGACGGCTCGACGGTCGATGAACAGGTCGCCTCGCTGCTCGCCGGCCGCACAATTGCGGTCGCAGAATCGTGCACGGGCGGGCTCCTGTCCGGCCGTTTCACCGATCGCGCCGGCTCCTCGAGCTCGTTCCTGGGCGGCATCGTGGCCTACTCGAACGAGGCCAAAAGCGCACTGGTGGGAGTCGACCCCACGCTGATCGAACGGTTCGGCGCCGTCTCGGAGGAGGTTGCCCGCGCCCTCGCCGCCGGCGCGTTGGAGCGCTTCGGCTCGGACATAGGCATCGGACTGACCGGGATCGCGGGCCCCGATGGCGGCAGCGAGGAGAAGCCCGTGGGACTGGTGTGGTTCACGGTCGCGGACCGTACCGGCGCTCAGATCACGCGCTCGGGGCGCCTGCCGGGCGGGCGAGCCGACATCCGCGAGCGCGCCACGACCGTGGCGATGCACCTCCTGCGGAGGCTGCTGCTTGGCGAGACAGAGCCTCTCAGCTCCCCATCGGAGGCCGCGGGGCGGCTGTGAGCGGCGCCGGTGGCGAGCGCGTCCGCCTGTTCGTCGCACTCGATTTACCCGAGGATGTGCGCGACTCCTTAGCCCGCTGGCGGACATTCGTCGTGCGGCAGAGCGGCGCTCTGCGCGCGGTGGCGCCGCAGGGGTTACACGTCACGTTGTGCTTCCTCGGTGGGACGCCGGCCGGTGAGATCGCGGCGATCGCCTCCGCGTGCAAGGCCGCGCTCTCGTCCTCATCCTTTGGGTCACTCTCGGTCAAGGACGGGGTGTGGCTGCCTCCCCGCCGCCCCCGGGTGCTCGCGATCCGGCTCACTGACCCATCCGGGTGCCTGGCCGGCGCACAGTCCGCCATCTCCGAAGCCCTGTCTGCAGGCGGCTGGTACACGCCCGAGAAGCGCCCCTTTCTGCCGCATGTGACGGTGGCGCGGGTAGCTGCGCGAGCGCGCTTGGAGCCGCCGGAGTTGCCGCCGCTGCCAGCGCTCAGCTTCACAGCCCCCGCGATCACGCTCTACCGCTCCCGCCTCGAGCGCAGCGGGGCGCGCTACGAGCCTCTGAGCCGCTTCTCGCTAGTGCCCGCCGGATGAGCGGGCGACCTCGGCTGCATGCGCGGGGGCGCCATCCTCGGCTGGTGGGGCGTGGGCGTCATCCGTAGCGGCCTGCGCGGGGGCGCCATCCCCGGCTGGTAGGCCGTGGGCGTCATCCGTAGCGGCCTGCGCGGGGGCGCCATCCCCGGCTGGTAGGCCGTGGGCGTCATCCGTGGCTGCTTGCGCGGGGGCGCCATCCCCGATCGGCTCGGTGCGCAGCCGCAGGTCGTCCGAAGTCAGGCACCGGCCCGTGGCTAGCTCGAACTGATGGCCGTGCATCATGCAGGTGAGCACGCCGTCCGCGTACTGGCCGAACTCGGTCAGGTCGGCCTTCATGTGCGGGCAGCGACGTTGCACCCTGTATCCCGCGCACTCCCACATCTCGTCCGTTCCCGTGTTCTCGGCGTAGTAGCCCTCTAGATACTGCAGGCGCTCGCGCGAGAGGCACTTGAAGAAGCTATAGACGTATTCGTTGTACTTCCCGTCGCGCTCCGCCTGGAAGCGACACGAGAGAAACAGGGAGTTGACCCAGTCCTCCTCGCCGCTCTCCAGCAACGACTCCACCAGCTCGGGCGCCACGAAGAACCGGAAGCGGCACTTTTGACCATCCCATCGGTAGACCCGGCGCTCGAGGAAATCGACCACCACCTCTTCCTCGCCGAACGAGAACAAGACCCGGGCGTTGACCCCGGCGCAAGCGTGATCGGCCTTCTCCAGCAGGGGCTCGAGCAAGCGCTGCATCGAGCTCAAGATGTCCACCTGCCCGCGGGGCCAGCGTGCCCGCTCAGCCTCGATCACCGGGCGCATGTGGGCCTGATAGCCCCGTAGGTAAGCCTCCTTGTCCTCAAAGATCCCGCGCACCTCGTCGTCTCCGAATGGGTGCGAGACCGCGCAAGTTGAGCCGTCCAGCGACACGACGCTGCCGGGGATCACCAGATGCCCCCGGTCGTCGTCCTGCTCGCGCATGTACTCCAAGAAGACGGACTGATCCAGGAAGATCGTCGGCTTTTCGTCGTCCGGGAGGTCGTTGAGGTAGAACAGGTCGTCGTCGAGGAAACACGGCGGCCCCGCCGTCGGGAAGACATGCGTGGCGTCCACCTGGACGGCGTAGCGCAGCGCCCGACGGCTCTGCTGGTCGCGCTTGCGCCGGATCAGGGCCTCCATGGCCTGCGGGCGGAAGCGGTACACCATCGGGAACCAGATCGCGCCAGAGAACTGGAGGAAGTGGGCGTCGAAGGGGCCGAGCGCGCGCAGCACGTCGGCCTCGAGCGGGTGGGCGTCGTTCTGGTTGAAGATCCGCATCTGGCCATCGTCCACGACTAGCGCCGAATCACCGATCGGACCGTCCGTGGGGGAGGTGAGCGAGATGATCGTGAACAGCAGGCCGTCGACCTCGACGGGCTCCAGATCGCGCGTCTTGATGAAGCGGTGGAACCCAAGGTCGCGCAGTTCCCGTTCGAGGTCGTTGACGGGATAGTCCGGCAGCAGGACCTGCGCCTCCTTGGACACCTGCTTCCGTAGGAACTCGGGATCGAAGTGGTCATGATGGAGGTGGGAGACGTACAGGTAGTCCGGGCTTCCGATCGTGGCCGGATCGATGTGGTAGTTGGCGGGGAAGGGAAACCAGGAGGCGAAATACGCCGGGTTGAACCACGGGTCACAGAGGATGCTCCCGGCTCTCGTCCTGACGAATAGGCCCGCTTGGCCCAAGAAAGTGATGTCCATCCCTATGAGCGCTCCACGCGGTTGACCATAACTCGCCGCCCGGTCACAGCGACGAACGCGGGAGCAGCCCAATCCGGCCCGCGACCCGCCTGCAAATACGTTAGCGAGCGCCGCCGTCTGCCGACCCCGAGGCCGCCTGCGTAGACCCCTTGCGGATGGGGTCGGGCCGGGCTTGTCCCCGGCTACCGGCGGACGCGGCCGCGCTGATTGACCCCCGTGGGCGCTCAGCCCGACGCTCTCCGCGCGTGGCGCCGCTCGCACGCTCGCACGCTCGCACGCTGGCGTTCCCTCGACGCGGCCACTGCGGCCACTGTTCCCAACCCATCCCGGCCTCCCGACAGCTCTCGGGACTTTTGCGCCGCTGGCGGCGCCTATTCCCCAGGTCCCGCGCAAAATCAGGTGGCGAAGGGATTTTTGGACACTCTCAGCAGCCGAGCGCCCCACCGGGCCGGACTGCTTCCGCGTTTGCGGCCGCCCGGCCCGATCGCGCGTTCGCGGCCGCGCGCCAGCCGATCCCGTGTCCGCCGCGGCCGCCCAGCCCCCGATCCCGCGTTCGACGCGGCCCCCGCGCCAGCCAATCCCGCCTTCCACGCGGCCGCCCGGCCCCCGATCCCACCTCCCCGCCTTCCACGCGGCCGCCCGGCCCCCGATCTCGCCTCCCAGTGCCCACGCTCCCGTGGACGTCCGCGCGTCCGCACCCGCCCCCAGCCCCCGCCCAAACCCCCTCCAACCCCGCTTTTACAGTCCCGCCACCAGGTTGTTGCGCTTCGGTCACGACTGCGTCTTGCTTCGTTACAGCGCCTGGATTTAGCGTGATGGAGGTCGTGGCGGCGGCGGCTCTGCCCAGTCCAGCCCCCCGGACAGGGCGGTTCCGTCCGCCGCCCGCCCTACCTTGAGGCGTTCACAGCATGAGACAAGGAGCCAGAAAGCGATGAGCGAGCATCAGCAGGCTGGTTTGACGTCCGACGCCAAGTCCGACGCCAAGCGCCAGGCCGCGCTCAAGGGCGCTCTCACCCAGATCGAGAAGCAGTTCGGCAAGGGCGCGGTGATGCGCATGGGCGATCCCGGCGCGCGGGTGGCCGTGGACGCCATCCCCACCGGGGCGCTGTCACTCGACATCGCGCTCGGGATCGGCGGTGTCCCCCGCGGGCGAATCGTGGAGATCTTCGGTCCCGAGTCCTCGGGCAAGACGACGCTCGTCTACCACATCCTCGCCGAGGCACAGAAGCTCGGCGGTGTGTGCGCGTTCATTGACGCCGAGCATGCGATGGACCCCATCTACGCTCGCCAGATCGGGGTGGACATCGATGAGCTGCTCGTCTCCCAGCCCGACTACGGCGAGCAGGCACTCGAGATTGTCGACACCTTGATCCGCTCGGGTGCAGTCGACGTGGTCGCGGTTGACTCGGTGGCTGCATTGACTCCGCGCACCGAGCTCGAGGGCCAGATGGGGGACCAGACCGTCGGTCAGCAGGCGCGCATGATGTCTCAGGCGATGCGCAAGCTGACCGGCACGCTCAACCGCACGCAGACCCTGTGCCTGTTCACCAACCAGATCCGGGAGAAGGTGGGGGTCATGTTTGGTTCGCCCGAGACCCAGCCTGGCGGGCGGGCGCTCAAGTTCTACTCCTCGCAGCGCCTGGACATCCGCCGCATCGAGACGCTCAAAGACGGCGCCGAGGCCGTCGGCAACCGCGTCAGGGTGAAGGTGGTCAAGAACAAGGTCGCGGCGCCCTTCAAGCAAGCGGAGTTCGACATCGAGTTCGGCAAGGGCATATCAACCGCGGGCTGCCTGATCGACTACGCCGTCGAGCAGAACGTCATCGCCAAGTCGGGAGCCTTCTTCTCCTACGGCGAGGAGCGGCTCGGACAAGGGCGCAGCAATGCCAAGGCGTTCCTTGATGAGCATCCTGAGACGGCGAGGGAGATCGAGATAAAGATCTTTGCGGCCCTCGGGCTCTCCCGGGATCTGGTCAAACCGATCGAGCAGGCCGGCGAGGCGCAGCAGGCCCCGGGCAATGGCGACCATCGATCCGCCGGCCAGCCCGTCCCCCAGACTGGCGGCCAGCCTGCCTCTCAAACCGCCGACGCGGGCCGCGGATCGCGCCCGGTTGCGCCGGACAACGGCTCGCGTGGCGACCTGCGTGAGGTGGCCGCTGCCCGCGGCGCGGGTCAGCGGGCGGCATAGGACAGGGTCCCTCGAGTCGGCCGTGACGCGAGCAGCCGCAGCCGTGGAGAACCCTGCGGCGGCGGCTGATCATGCGCTGGAGATCGCGCATCGCTATCTCAGCCGTCGCGAGCGCACCACAGACGAGGTCGCTCGCCGCCTGCAGCGCGATGGTGTCGCTCCCGAGGTGATCTCACGGACGATTGCGACTCTCGTCGAGGCAGGCAGCGTGGATGACGTCCGCTTCGCACGCATCTTTACCGAGGACAAGCGAGAACTCGAGCAATGGGGAAGCGACCGCATTCGACGTGCCCTGGTGGGACGGGGCATCGATCCAGAGTTGGCGGCCGCCGTCGTGGATGGCGCCGGCGAGGAGGCTGCCGCAACGCTTGCGGGAGAGCGAGAGCGCGCACTCGTTCTCCTGCGCCGCCGCTTCCCCGAGCCACCGAGGACCCGCCGCGATCGCGACCGCGCGCTTGGTGTCCTGCTGCGCAGGGGGTACGAGAGCGAGCTCGCGCTCGATGCGCTCGCCGCCTATTCGCGCGGATAGCACTGGTGCGACGATCGCCGTGGATCAGGCGAGTTGCACAGCACCTCACAGCGATTGCGCCACGACCCCCGCGGTACTACGATCAAGGGTGCGAACGAACTGGCCCGTCGGGCCATAAAGAACCAGCAAATAGCGTGATTATTCGGATCCCGGAACGGGCGCAAAACCACAAACCTCAACCGGATTGCCCGGTTAATGGAGAAACTGAAGAACTGAAGAGCGCCACCTAGCCCTCGGCCGTCTGTGCTGGGCAGAGTCCGGCTGGCCGGCATCCGTAGTGTTTGAACGGGTCATTCGGTCGCTTCCATAACTGAAAATTCAGGTGACGACCCTATGAGGGTCGTCGCGGAGAGGAAACGACCATGGACATCTTCGGCTGGCTGCGACGCAACGGAGATGGTCGCGCCTTGCCCGCCGGGGGGCAAGGCGAGGCGGAGATCTCTGAACGCGCCGCCGCACTCGCTCGCCGCGAGGCGTCCCTGTTCGACCGCGAACACGCGGTCGCGGAGCGAGAGACCGAGCTCAAGCTCGCACGGGAGGCGCTCACGCAACGTACGCACGAACTCGAGCGAGCCCTGGAACGTGCTGCCGGGCTGCCTGCGGCCCGAGCCAAGGAGCTGCTGCTCAAGGAGATAGAAGACAGGGCCCGCCACGAGGCCGCCCGGCGCATCCGCAGTATCGAGCAGGAGACCAAGCGCGATGCCGAGAGGCGCGTGCGCAACATCCTCTCGGTTTGCATGCAGCGGCTGGCGGCCGGCCACGCGACCGAGAACACGGTCTCCGTGGTGCACCTCACCGCTGACGAGATGAAGGGACGGATCATCGGTCGGGAGGGACGCAACATCCGCGCGCTCGAGAACCTGACGGGCGTCGACTTCATCATCGATGACACACCCGGCGCCGTGGTGCTCTCGGGGTTCGACGGGGTGCGGCGAGAAATCGCCAAGCTGACGCTCGAGCGCCTGCTTCAGGACGGTCGCATCCATCCCGCGCGCATCGAGGAGACCTACTACCAGACGAAGTCGGAGCTCGAGGGCCACATCGCCGAGCTCGGCGAGACCGCCGTGCTCGAATCCGGGGTGCAGGGCGTCTCGCCCGAGCTGATCAAGCTGCTCGGCCGCCTCAAGTTCCGGACCAGCTATGGCCAGAACGTGCTCGCGCACTCGATCGAGGTGGCGCGCCTCGCCGCGATGATGGCCGAGGAGCTCGGCGCCAGCGCCAAGACCGCCCGCAGGGCCGCGCTGCTGCACGACATCGGCAAGTCCGTCACGCACGAGATCGAAGGACCGCACGCGCTCGTCGGCGGAGAGCTCGCTCGCAAGCACGGGGAGCCGGAGGCGGTCGCCCACGCCATGGAGGCCCACCACAACGAGGTCGAGCCCCAGACCGTTGAGGCGGTCATCGTGCAGGCGGCCGATGCGCTCTCGGGCGCCCGGCCAGGCGCACGCGGGGAATCGCTCGAGCAGTACGTCAAGCGACTGCGCGACCTGGAGCAGATCGCCGCCCGCCACGACGGCGTGGACAAGGTCTACGCGATGCAGGCGGGGCGAGAGATCCGGGTCATGGTGACCCCGGGAGCGGTCGATGACGACGCGGCGACGCTGCTCTCACACGAAATCGCGCGGGAGATAGAGAAGGAGCTCGAGTACCCCGGCCAGATCAAGGTCACGGTGATCCGCGAGTCACGTGCGGTCGAATACGCCCGCTGAGCGGGGGCCGACCTACAGCTACCCTGGTGCCGAGTGAAGCTCTACCACCTGACCACCTTCGGCTGTCAGATGAACGAGCACGACTCCGAGCGCATGAAGGGCATGCTCGAGTCGCTCGGCTACGCGGAGGCCCAGAGCCGTGATGGCGCGGACCTGTTGCTGTTCAACACCTGCTCGATCCGAGAGCGCGCCGATAGCCGCTTCCTCGCCCACCTCGGCGAGGCCAAGCGGCTGAAGCAAGAGCGGCCCGAGCGGATCGTGGGCATCGGCGGCTGCTGGGCCCAGTCGGTCAAGGAGGAAATCTTCGCCCGCTTCCCGTTCGTCGATGTCGCATTCGGTCCCGGGCAAGTGCACAAGCTGGCTGAATTCCTCACCAGCGACTCCCTCAGCGCCCAGGGGTTCTTCGAGTTCGAGGGCTTCACGGGGCGCCTGCCGGCCAAGCGGGCTCGCGAGTTTCAGGCCTGGGTGCAGATCAGCGTGGGCTGCAACTCGGTCTGCAGCTACTGCATAGTCCCATCCACGCGCGGCCGCGAGGTCTCGAGACCGCCCGACGAGCTGCTTGAAGAGATTGGCAGTCTCGCCGCCGACGGCGTGCGCGAAGTCACGCTCCTCGGTCAGAACGTCAACTCCTACGGCCGCGATCTCTCCCGCGGGCAGCGTCTCAGCTTCGCCGAGCTGCTCGGCCAGATCGACGCGGTCGACGGGATCGAGCGGATCCGCTATACGAGTCCGCATCCCAAGGACATGCGCGAGGACGTGATCCGCGCCCACGCCGAGCTGCCCGCGCTGTGCGAGCACATCCACCTGCCTTTGCAGTCGGGCTCGAGCGCGGTACTCAAGCGGATGAGGCGAACCTATACGCGGGAGCGCTATCTCGACCGCGTGGCGCTGATCCGCGAGTACGTTCCGGACTGCGCCCTGACCACCGACATCATCGTCGGCTTCCCAGGGGAGAGCGAGGATGACTTCAAACGGACGCTCGAGGTGGCCGAGTCGGTCGGCTATGACGGGGCGTTCACGTTCGCCTTCTCGCCGCGGCGCGGGACCGAGGCCGCCGCGCTGCCCGACCACGTGCCGCACGAGGTGAGGGTCGAGCGCCTGGGGCGCTTGGTGGAGGTCATCCAGCGACATGCTCACCGGCGGGCGCAGCGATTTGTGGGCCGGAAGCTCGAAGTGCTCGTCGAGGGTCCCTCGCGCACCGATCCTTGCCGCCTGCGCGGCCGCACCACCCACAACAAGGTCGTGAACTTCGAGGGCTTGGCGGAACCGGGCGAGCTCGTTGAAGTCGAGATCACCGCGTCCAGTAGCCAGACGCTTACAGGTCTTCAGTCGATCCTGAGTTCCGCCGCGTAGCCGCGTAAACAGGACGCTGGGGCGTTCCGCCGGGAGAGATGCGAACATACGTTCTATGCGGTGGAGCAACCTAAGCGCTGAAGACGAGGAGCGGGCGCGCCTTCCCGGGTACTCGGACGAGGCGGTGGTCCGCCATTTCGATGCGCCCGACTCAGTGCCCACCAGGTTTTACGAGGTCCGAGCCAAGTCGATCCTGAACCGGGTACCAGCGGCCTCGCGGATGCCGTTCAGATGGACGATCAATCCATTTCGCGGCTGCAGCCACGCATGCGTTTTCTGCTTTGCTCGCCCCACGCATCGCTACCTCGACTTCGACGCGGGGCGGGACTTCGAGCGCGAGATCGTGGTCAAGGTCAATGCGCCCGAGCGGCTGCGCGCCGAGCTGGCGCGGCCCTCGTGGTCAGGTGAGCACATCGCGCTTGGCACCAACACTGATCCGTATCAGTGGGTCGAGGCGCGCTACAAGCTGATGCCCGGGATCTGGGAGGCGATGCGCGATGCCGCCAACCCGTGCTCGGTTTTGACCAAGTCGCCGTTGCTGCTGCGCGACCTCGATCTGATGCGTCAGATCAATGACCGCACCGAGTTCAGCGCCGCGCTCTCGGTCCCAACGCTGGACGAGAAGGCTTGGCGCGCGACCGAACCCCACACTCCAAATCCACGAGCCCGCCTGGAGGCCGTGAAAGAGCTGACCCGCAACGGCATCCGCACGGGAGTGCTGGTGGCGCCGCTCATGCCCGGCATCAACGATGCCCCTGCACAGGTCGAGCCGATCCTGGAGCTCGCCGCCGAGGCCGGCGCAGCCTACGTGAGCGGCATCGCGCTCCACCTGCGCGGTGAGGTGCGCGGGCTTTTCTTCGCCTGGCTGCGCGAGCAGCGCCCCGATCTGATCCCGCGCTATGAGGGACTCTACGCGCGGGGGGCGTACATGCGCCCAGCGGAGCGAGACCGCGTTGCCGCGCTGGTTCGGGGACCGAGCGAACCTACGGATCGGCCCGCGCGCGGCCGCCTGAGACCGCCACCAGCGCGGCGCGAGCCACCGCGTGCGGTGCCTCAGCAATCATTATTCTGAGTCGGGGGAGGTGGAACCGAGAGCGCGCTCCTGCGTAGAAATAAGTACATGAAGAACCCGCTCCGACAGGACAACGACCAGAGCGACGTCAGGTTCGACCGCAACCTGCGGCTCGACCGCATGTTCGAGACTCGCAGCTATCGCTGGGAGGAGGCAGGATTGCGCCTCGAGTCCGACCGGCGGACCATCCGCCGCGCGCAGCGTCAGGCGCTGGCGGTGCTCCCGCTCCTGATAGGCGTGCTCTTCCTCTGGTTTGACGGCCGGAACCTGTTCGGGCAGAAGACGGCCTCGAGCACGGCCTTTCAGGCGGGCATCGTGATGGCGCTGGTAATCCTTGGCTGGGGGTTCTCGCGCGACTTGGGACGGGCCGCGGCGCCGACGTTCTTCAAGCGCATGGATCCCGCTACGGCGGGGACGGTGGGGTTCCTCATCCGCCTGGCGACGATCGCGATCACGCTCGCGCTGGCGCTGCATATCGTCGGCCTGAATCCCGGCACGATCGCCGCCGGCGGCGCCTTCACCGCGATCGTGTTCGGTCTCGCCGCTCAGCAGACATTGGGCAACGTGATCGCAGGGATGGTGCTGCTGAGTGCGCGCCCGTTCCGGGTCGGGGAGCGAATTAGGCTGCAGGCAGGGGCGGTCGGCGGGGTGACCGAGGGTGTCGTGTCATCGCTCGGGCTGCTCTACACCACGCTGGTTCGTGGCGAGGACCGAATCATGATCCCCAACAACGTCGTGCTCGCGGCCGCGGTGGTGCCGCTCGTCGAGCCGGACGCGGTCGACGTGCAGGTGACGCTCAGTTCGGGGATCAGGCCGAGTCGCGTGCAGGCGATCCTGGAGCAGGCCATCACGACGCGCACCCGCAGCCCCGCGCGCGTGCTGCTCGAGGAGATCGACGGCGACCACTTGGTGGTGCGGGTTCAGGCGACCCCCGAGAAGGCGTCCGACGGAGCCCGGCTCGCCGATGAGATCATCGCTGCGCTGGCGTCGGTGACGGGCGAGCACGCCCTCGCGCGCGACTGAGCGGCGCGTGCGAGGTCGGAGGAGCGGCGCGCGCGCGAGGTCGGAGGAGCGGCGCGCCTACTGTTTGCGTGCGCGGACCGCGGTCCCGTAGGCGCAGATCTCGGTCCAGGTACTGCCGAGCTCGGAGGTGTCGAAACGGAACGCGATGACGGCGTCGGCGCCCTTGGACTCGGCTTCCTCGATCAGCCGCTCCGTGGCGTGGTTGCGCCCGTCGGCGAGCATCTTGGTCATCCCTCTGAGCTCGCCGCCGACGAGCGACTTGAAGGAGGCGCCGAGTTGCGAGCCGATGTTGCGCGAGCGCACCGTCAGACCGAAGACCTCGCCCAGAACCTCCGTAACGTTGTAGCCCGGCAGGTCATTACCCGTCGTGATCAGCACTCACGCGATCCTATAGGCCTGCGCGCGCCGCGTACAAGCACCGCACGGGATGCTCAGGAAGCTCTCAGCGCGGCTTGGGTTCGCCGGCCGCGAGGTCGGAGGCGATCTTCTCACCGCCGAGCAGCCGCTGGGCGGCGCCGGCGAGGCCCGGCGCCGCGCCACCGACAGCGGCGCCGAGGCGCAGGGCCGGGGGTGCCACGTCGACCTCGGCGCGGTTTCGCTCGATCGCTGAGAGCACGGCGGCTGCCACCTGCTCAGGCGAGCGCGTGCCGATGCCCAGCGGCAGCTTCACGCCCGCGTCGGCGAACATGCCAGCGCCGCTGATGAAGCCCGGCAGCACCACCGACACGCCAACTCCGTGCGGCCACAGATCTTGGCGAATCCCATGAGCGAAGCCGCGGAGCCCGAACTTGGTCGCAGCGTAGAGCGACGAGGAGGGGCTTGCGGCCTTACCCGACAGGGAGGCGATGAAGACCATGTGGCCACGTCGGCGCTCGATCATGCCGGGCGCAAGCGCCCTGGCGAGCGCGATCGGCGCCCGTAGGTTGACCTCGATCATGCGGTCGATGTTCTCCTGGGCGAGCGAGGTCAGGCGTCCGCGCGCGGGCACGCCGGCGTTTGCCACCAGCACGTCGGGAACGAACTCCTGCGCGGCCTGGATCAGCCGCTCGACCTCCTCGCGGTGCGCCAGATCGCAGCTGAATGGCCGGCCGCCGAGCTCGGCCGCAAGAGCGTCGAGAACCTCGGTCTTGCGGCCCGAGAGAAACAAATGAGCGCCGCGGGCCGCGAAGGCGCGTGCAATCGCCTGGCCGAGTCCTCCCGTGGCGCCGGTGATGAGTACGTTCCCCGCGACCAGCGCCACGCGCGGGCAGTCTACCCCGCTTTCCGAGTCGCCCGCCTCAGGGCCGGGAAGGCCGCAGCTCTCGAACGCTTTCGTCCTCGGGCCCTAGCTCTCGATCGCTCTCGCCCTCGGGCCGCAGCTCGCGATCGCTGCCGCGCTCGGCGGTCTCGCTCATCGGGGCCCCCGCATGAGCCGGTGCTACCCACCTACCGCCTGTTTTTCGTCTAGCGTGGGAAGACGGCGACCGTGGCGGTGAAAGCATGCAGGAAAGTGCGGCCTCCGACCGGTCCGATCTCGCCGGCGGCGAAGAAGCCCGCTGTCGGCGCCCCGTCGAGCTCGCGCTCCACCGCCAGAGCGTCGTGGTTGCAGGGCCCGAACATGGCCCTGCCCCTGCCGTTGCAGGAGAACACCAGGGCTCCGGCGGCACCGTCGTGAGCGAGGGCATCCTTGCGCAGGCGCAGCGCGGACTGGAGGTCATCGTCCGCGGAGCGAGCGTCGCGGGCGTGCAGACGGATGACCTGCCCGGGGCGGACCACGGCGCCCACCTGCACGTCTCCTGACTCGGGATCAGCGCCGATCACGCCCCTGACGAGGAAGTCTCCCTGCTCGTACTCGGGCTTGCCGGGCTCGACCACGATCCCGATCAAGAGCCCACCGGCCACCAGCGTCCGCTCACGCGGTCCGAGCTGGCCGATGAGCCGTTCGACCATCTCCAGAGCGGGCCGTCCGGCGAGCTCGTGGATCACGTTGCCCTCGGCGGCGGTGATTGTCACCTCGGGCCCCACCGGCGCCGCTCCCTGCGAGACGCAAGGGATCAGCTCGAGCTCGCGAAAGAGGACGCCGACCGCGCCCTCGTCGACAACCTGCTGGCCGGAAATGAGCGCAGCGGAGCCTCCGATGCCCCGGCCGCTCGCCAGGCCTCCGAGGATGGGCATGCCGGGCGCCTCCGTCGCGAGCGCCGCGAGCACCGCGTCGGTGGGAAACGTGTAGGGATCGGCCACGAGGATGGCGGCGCGCGCACCCTCGATCCCGGGAAGGCCGGCCACACGCGACTCATCGCCGTCGCTCTCCACGTAGGCGTGGAAGGGAGCGACGGCGCCGGCGCCTCCGAACGAGGCGGCCCACAAAGCTACGCCGGGACCCTCCTCCAGCTCGCGCCCCGCTCCAAGCACGCCGCCCGCCCCGCAGCCGATCAGCACCTCAGGTGCGAGTTGCTCGTCGATCACCTCGACGATTGCCTCGGGCGCAGCCAGGTGCGAGCCGCAAGCGAACACGCACGCCAAATCGATCGACCGGTCGGCGAGACCGCCAGCGGCTTTCTCGGCTACCTCGTGCGCAGCCACCGCGGGATCGGAGAGCGCGGACAGCGCGGTCGCGATCCTGACGGCCATCACTTCACGATACTGCGCCAGATGGGTCCCTCATCTGCGCAAGCGCACCGCCTTGAGGGAGCCCTCGAGCGCCCGCTTCGCGCGCAGGTGATCGCGCTGTTCGGCCCAACCGGCATCGGCAAGACCCAGGTCGCAATCGCGCTCGCCGCGAGGCTGCGCTCGCTGGGTGAGGCGCCGGTCGCGGTCTCGGCCGACGCGCTCCAGGTCTACCAGGGCCTGGAAACGTTGACCGGCGCGGCGAGCGTGGCGGAGCGCTCAGCACTCGAGCATCGGCTGATCGCATTTCTGCCCGTCCAGCAGACCTTCAGCGCCGGGCAATACGCGGAGCTGGCTCACGCCGAGATCGATCAGCTGCTGGGCGCGGGGATGCGGCCGATCGTGGTCGGTGGGACCGGCCTCTACCTGCGCGCCGCCCTCACCGAGCTCGGCCTGAGACCGCCGCCCCCCGAGGGGATCAGGGAGCGTTGGCTGGCGGAGCTCGCCCGGCTAGGTCCGGCGGCGCTCTACGCGGTGCTGGAGCGGCGCGCGCCCTGGGCGGCGGCGGAGATCGCGCCGAGCGACCGTCAGCGGGTCGTGCGGGCGCTAGAGCTGCTCGATGCCGGTGAGCTCGAACCGCCCGAAGGCGAGTCCGAGCTGTGGAGCGCGACCGTGCGCGTGCCCACGCTGCTCGCCGGTCTCACGCTCGAGCGCGAGCAGCTCTACGCCCGGATCGACGCACGCGTCGAGGAGATGGTCGCCGCCGGCGCGCGCGACGAGGTCCGGCGAGCGCATCTGGCCGGTGCCTCCTCCACCGCACGCAAGGCGCTCGGTTACGAGGAGCTGCTCGTCGGCGACGTGGATGCAATGAAGCGGCGAACCCGCAACTACGCGCGGCGACAGCTGACATGGATGCGCAAGCTGGCCGGGGTGAATGTGATCGACACGACTGGCCTCGCGCCGCCTCTCGTGGCCGAGCGGATCGCCGAGCTCTGGGTCGCCGGCGAGGGCACGGACAGGCCCGGTGCCTAGACTCTCGCGACGATGAGGTCCGCGGCGCGGTGAGATTCGATAAATGGCAGGCGCTCGGCAATGACTACATGCTGCTCGAGCAGGACCGGCTGCCGTTCGCGCTCACGCCGGCACGCGTGCGCGCCCTGTGCGCCGCCCATACGGGCGTCGCCGCCGACGGAATCGTGGTGATCGAGGCGCCGGCCAGTCCCGACTCGGTGGCGCGCCTGCGTATCTTCAACCCCGACGGCTCCGAGGCCGAAGTCTCCGGCAACGGCGCCCGCGAGGCGGTCCTGTACCTGCGCCGCAGCGGCTGGGCCAGCGCGGACACGTTCACCGTGGAGACGGCCGCGGGCGAATTGCGACCGACGATCACGTCGCCCACGACCTGCACGGTCGAGATGGGGCGGGCGCGCGTGCGCAGCGATGACTTCCCCTCGGGCGCGGACGACGGCCGGGGAGCGCTCGAGCTGGGCGGCGAGACGCTCGGCTTCAGACACGTCCAGGTGGGAAACCCGCAATGCGCGATCTCGCTCGCTGACGTGCGGGCGCTGAGGGCTCTCGACCTCAGCGCCCTGGGTCCTCAGATCGAGCGCCACGGGCTTTTCCCCAACCGCACGAACGTCTCTTTCTATGCGTCCCTCGGTGATGACCGCATCCGTGCGCGGATCTTCGAGCGGGGAGTGGGGGAGACCGCCGCGAGCGGCACCGGCGCCACGGGCGCCGCGGTCGCCTTCGTGCTCGACGGCGGCAGCTCGCCGGTAACCGTCGTGCTCGACGGCGGCGAGCTCGTCGTCACAGTTACAGAGGATCTGCGGATCGCGCTGACGGGGTGGGCCGTGCCGGTCTTCCGTGGCGAGCTCGCGGACGACTTCATAAAGGAGCTACATGCACTCGACTGAGGCTCAGGGCACGCGCCAGATGCGGCCGGCCAGGCGGCTTGAGCGGATTCCGCCCTACCTGTTCGCCGAGCTCGAACGCAAGATCCGCGCGAAGCGCGCCGCCGGCGTGGACGTGATCAGCCTGGGCATCGGTGACCCCGACACGCCCACCTACGCGCCGATCGTGGAGACGGCGCAACGGGCTGTGGGGGATCCGAGCACTCACCAGTATCCAACGAATCGCGGTCGCGGCGAATTTCGTGAAGCGGTCGCGGCCTTCTACGCGCGGCGGTTCGGGGTGGAGCTCGACCCCGAGAGCGAAGTCATGCCGGCGATCGGCGCCAAGGAGTGCATCTTCAACCTGAACCTGGCCTTCCTCGACCCCGATGACGTCGCGCTCGCGGCCGACCCCGGCTACCCCGTGTACACCGGCGGCCCGCTGCTGGCCGGAGCACAGGCCGAGCTGATGCCGCTGCTCCCGGAACGCGGATTCGCGCCCGACCTCGACGCGCTCGACGCCGACACGCTGGCGAGGGCGCGACTGATGTTCATCAACTACCCCAACAACCCGACCGGCGCCGTGCTGCCCGCGGGGTTGTTCGAGCGTGCCATCGCAACCGCCCGCGAGCACGAATTCCTGGTGGTCCACGACAACGCCTACAGCGAGACGACCTACGACGGCTACGTGGCGCCCTCGTTCCTGGCTACCCCCGGAGCCAAGGAGGTCGGCGTGGAGGTGTTCTCGCTCTCCAAGGGCTACAACATGACCGGCTGGAGGTGCGCGGCGATCGTCGGCAACGCCCAGGCGATCGAGCAATATTGGCGACTCAAGTCGAACATCGACTCCGGCCTCTTCGAAGCCGTCCAGCTCGCCGGCGCGGCCGCGCTGCGACCGGAGCTCGATGAGCATGTGCGGGCGATGAACGCGGTCTACGAGCAGCGCCGCGACCTGGTCTGCGAAGCGCTGGCCGAGGCGGGCGTCCGGGTCACGCCCCCCAAGGGCACGATCTACATCTGGGCGCCCGTGCCCGACGCCTTCTCCTCCTCGGCGGCCTACTGCGAGCACGTGCTCGAGCAGGCGGGGGTGGTGATCTCGCCCGGGGCCGCCTACGGACCCAGCGGCGAGGGCTTCTTCCGCATCTCACTGACGACGCCCGAGGATCGGCTGCGCGAGGCCGTGGCGAGGCTCCGCCGCCTCTAGCGGGCACTATCCTCAGCGCCAGTGGTATCTCCCGCAAGTCCAGCGCTCGGCTCAGGGACAGATGCGCCAATCAGCCGCCACCCGTGACGGGCGGCCGACGGGCCGCGCCCGCCAACGCGCTTTCCTGATCGCCGCGCCCGCGAGCGAGGCGGACGGCGAGCTATCGGAGCTCCGCGAGCTGCTTCGCACGGCCGGAGTGGCGGCGGTGGGGGAGGTCGTGCAGCACCGCGATCACCCACACCCCGACAGCTACCTGGGCTCCGGCAAGGTCAAGGAGCTGCGCGAGCAGGTGAGGCAGTCCGACGCAAACCTGGTCGCCGCCGACGACGAGCTCTCGCCGCGTCAGGAGCGCACGCTCGAGACAGCCCTCGGCATGCCCGTGATCGACCGCACCGCGATCATCCTCGACATCTTCGCAGCGCATGCCCACAGCGCCGAGGGCAAGCTGCAGGTGGAGCTCGCCCAGCTCGAATACAACCTCGCACGCATGCGGGGACTGTGGTCGCACCTGGAGCGGCTCGGCGGCGGGATCGGCACGCGGGGACCGGGGGAGACCCAAATCGAGACCGACCGCCGGCTGGCGCGTGACCGCATCGCAGCGCTCAAACGCCGCCTCGCGCGGGTCCGTTCGAGCCGCGCGGTGATGCGCTCCGAGCGCGAGCGCTCAGCGCTTCCCACGATCGCCCTGGCCGGCTACACGAACGCCGGCAAGTCCACGCTGCTGAACGCGCTCACCGGTGCGGCCGTGGGGGTGGGCGACCGCCTCTTCCACACGCTCGACCCGACCACGCGCGTGCTGCGCGCCGGCGGTCGCGAGTATCTCGTGACCGACACCGTTGGCTTCATCCGCAAGCTGCCCCACCAGCTGGTCGATGCCTTCGGCGCCACGCTCGAGGAGACCAAGCGAGCGAACCTGATTCTGCACGTGGTCGACGGGTCGGCAGCCGAGGAGGAGCTGGCGGCGATGATCAAGGCGGTCGACGAGGTCCTCGACGAGCTCGGTGCCGATCAGCCGCGCGTGCTCGTGCTGGCCAAGGCCGACCAGGTCGACCCTGACCGGCGGGCCGAGCTCGCCGTGCGCCACTCCGACGGCGTGCTGGTCTCGGCCCACACGGGCGAGGGATTCGCGGAGCTCGAGGCGCGGCTCGCCGGCGAGTTCGCGCGCACGCTCGAGCCGGTCGAGCTGTTGGTGCCCTACCACGAAGGCGGCCGCCTGGCGGAGTTGCACGAGCTCGCGGGCGAGCTTGATCGCACGGACACCCCCGAGGGCGTGCGCGTGACTGCGCGGCTCCCGGCTCAGGCAGCCGCTCGCTTCTCCCGCTTCGCACTCAACGGCGTGCGCGCCTAGCCGCGTGCGCCTGGCGGTCAAACGCGTAGACGAGCGCGCGCGCCTGCCCACGCGTGCTCACCCCGGTGACGCGGGCCTGGACCTCTATGCGCTCGATTCGGCGACGCTCGCGCCCGGCGCTCGCGCCGAGATCCGAACGGGGATCGCCCTCGAGATACCCGAGGGGCACGCCGGCCTCGTGCTACCGCGCTCGGGGCTCGCCGCGCGGCACGGCATCGCGCTAGTAAATGCGCCCGGCTTGATCGACTCCGGCTACCGCGGCGAGCTGCGGGTGCTGCTGCTGAATACCGACCGCGATGCGGCCTACGGCGTCTCGGCCGGGGACAGGATCGCGCAACTGGTGCTCGTCGCGCTCGCGCAGGCCGCGATCACCGAGGTCTCGGAGCTGGCGGCGTCCGCGCGGGGTACTGCCGGTTTCGGCTCGAGCGGATAAATATTGTCCGGGCGCGCGCAGCCGGACGACTCCAGCGCAACCCGATCAGGCGAGCCCGGATGCCGAGTGGGCCGCGCTGGAGCGCGCCCGCCGGCAGCGCATGCGCCGCCGGGGCTGGCGCATATGTGCGGCGGCCCTCCTTCTTCTAAGGTCCCGCTGGCGGCAGCAGCCCGTGCGTCTCCAAGAACTCCGTCGCCACGGTCGCCGGGTCGATGTTCTGCTCCACCTGCTCGTTCAGCGCCCGCATGACCGGCACCGTCAGCAACGCGCTGACCGCATTGACCGTCGCCACGAAGGTCGGTCCTTCCTTGGTCACCACTTGTTGTGTGACCACCGGCACCACGTTGCCCCAGCCGAGCACGTGGTGAGGGTCCTGGAGCACGCGGAAGTTGCCGGTGGCGAGGTCCCCATCGGTGGTGTTGACGGCGGCCGTCTGGATCGAGTTCTGCGCCAGTGCCGAATACTGGTCGCCGACCGGGAGGATCTTGAAGCCGGTGGGGCTGAAGTGATAGGCGCGCTGTAGCTTGGCAAGGCCGGAGACGCGAAACTGGGGCGGGCCGCCGACGGTCAGCGGGGGCCCGACTCCCCGCAGGTCCGGGACCGTGTGCAGGTCGTGCTGCGAGGCGTAGATGTCGGTCACGGCGAGCGCCTCGGTGTCGCCAAACGGGGTTGAATCGAGCAGCTCGAGGCCGTGGCGCATGGCGAATTCCTGCCCCGCCGCATAGGCGGCGTGGCTGCTCTTGAAGACGCGGGAATCGCCCGCGACCTGCTTGTTCCAGACGTCTATGTACTCGGGGTACATCCCCAGCGAGCCTTGATGCAGAGCACGGATGGCAACGCCGGTGGGGCCGATGTTGCGGTTCAGCGAGACCGAGAATCCCTGGCCCGCAAGCGCCTGCTCATACAGCTCTCCGAGCACGAACTGCTCGGGCGTGTTCTTGTCACCGATGACCACCGCCGGGTGGCCCTTCCCGGGCGGCGAGGCGGTGTTCGTACTGCGTGTCTGGCTCGAGGCGGTCTTCGTCGAGCCTGCCGAATGCGCGGGGGTTGAGCCACACGCGGCGGCCACCAGCGCCAGGGCGATCAACGCCGGCCCGGCGAGCACCCTGAGCCGCCGCTCGGGGTCACGCACGGAACGTCACCACCTCGCTGCCGGCGTGCTCGGGCGTGTCCGCCACCACCATGCGACCGGCCGGCTCGAGCCCGCAAAGGCAGCCCTCGCGCTCGAGCTGGCGGGCATCGAGCCGATCGAGCAACACGCGGTCGAGAATCTCGGTGCGCGCCCCCAGGGACGAGACGACCTGGCGGCGCCGCTCGAGCGTGTGGCCGCGGGGCTCGGCGTAGACCGCGGTCGGCTGGCTGAAGTAGAGCGTGCCGTCGTGCTCGGCGGCATCGGGCAGGGGGGAGGGGGCGCCATCCGCCACCTCGAAGGGCACCAGATCGCCGGTAAGCGCGATCGCCACCCGCCCCCCCGGCCGCAGATGGCGGGCCACGGCGGCGAGCATCCGCGCCCGCCCGCTCGCGCCGCCGAGCAGCTGCACGAGCTGCATCGGCGCCAGGCACAGCGCGAAGTCGTCATCGAGCTGAAACTCCCGCGCGTCGGCCTGGACGACCGCGATCGGCAGACCCTCGCTGCGCCGGCGCAGTTCGCGCACGAGGCGAGCGTCGCGCTCGAGCGCGGTCACGCGATGACCCCGCCGGGCGAGGTGCAGCGCGACTCTCCCAGTCCCAGCCCCAAGCTCCAGCACGGGTGAGCCGCACCTGTGCGCGAGCGCCTCCCAGAGCGGGAGGTCGGCGGCATAGGAGCCGCATTCGAGGTCGTGCCAGATCGCGTCCACGTCGGGTGCCACGGGGGATGGCTCCCTGGTCGGGGTGGCGGGATCGCGCATTGTCATCCAGCGCACACCAGCTCATGCAGGGTATCCACGATCGCGACTGGCTCGGGGTCGCGGGCTGCCTCGGCCTGCGCCCTGGTAGTCACGCCGCTCAGCACGATCGCGCCGTCGAGGCCCACCGCCGCGGCTCCCGCGAGATCAGAATCGAGACGATCCCCGACCATCAGAGCGTTCCCCGGCCCCAGCCGGTCAAGCGCGGCGCGGAACATCTGCGGTTGCGGCTTGCCGATGATGCGCGCCTCGCGGCCGGTGGCGTATTCGAGCGCGGCCACGATCGCACCCGTGCCCGGCCAAAGACCGTCCTCGCGGGGAAAGGTCGGGTCGCGGCCGGCGCCGATCAACTCCGCGCCCTCAAGAACCGCCTGGGTGGCCACGCGCAGCTCGTTGAAGTGCAGCTCATCGTGGCCGGCCACCACCACCAGCTGGGCTTGCCTCGCCCGCGGGGTGCCGTTGACCACCCGCATGCCCGCCTCCGCGACGTGGCGGAAGATCGCGGGCGCGCCGATCACGAAGGCCTCGGTGCGGGGCGGGCGCTGCGCAAGCAGGTGCTGGATCGCGGCGCCGACCGTCACCACCTCCTCAAGCGAGGCCTTGATCCCGACCGCCCACAGCTTGCGCACATATTCCTCCGGCGAGCAGCGCGGGTCATTGGTCAAGAACGCCACCGACTTGCCGGTCCTGCGCAGCTCTTCGATTGCCTCCGCGGCGCCCTGGGTCGGACGCTCGCCCACCCACACGCAGCCGTCCAGGTCGAGCAGCACGTGCTGGTAGCGGTCGAGCAGAGGGGAGCCGGCCACGGGATCAGAAAAGCGCCGCCTGGGGCCCTTCCAGAGGGGGAGCCAGGCAGTCGGGACCGTCGTAGCGAGCGTCGTTGACGGCCATGCCCACGGGCCGGACCCGCATCTCGCTCGCCGGCAGTCCCAGCAGGAGGCCCGGCAGGGCGCTCGGTGGTGTCGCCCAGTCCAGCCAGGGATCTTCCTGATCGGGCGAGAGCATCACCGGCATCCGGTCGTGAAGCGGCGCCACCGTGCCGTTGGCAGCGGTGGTGAGGATCGTGCAGCTCCGCAGCGCCGCGTCGCCGTCGTCGCGCCAGATCGACCACAGCCCGGCGAAGGCGAAGGGCTGCTCGTCGGTGCGCGTGATGTGGTGAGGCGCCTTGCGGCCGTCGGGCTGAGCGGCCCACTCGTAAAAGCCATCGGCGATGATCAGGCAGCGGTAGCGCTCGAGCGCACGGCGGTAGGCGGGGCGGCGGGCGGCGGTCTCCGCCCGCGCGTTGATCATTTTCAGCCCCGTGCGCGGACTCTTCGCCCACGAGGGGACGAGTCCCCACCTGAGCAATTCGCCCCGGGGCGCGCCGTGGCGGTCCGTCGTCACCGCCAGGACCCGGTCGCCCGGAGCGACGTTGTAGCGCGGCACGATCTCGACCGACTCGCCGACCGGGAACCGTGCCCGGATCGCGGCCGGATCAGGCGTCTGGAGCGTGTAGCGACCGCACACGTGCAGGCCTAGCTGGACTCGACCCTCAGGACGAGCGCGCGGCGAGCTGGTCCGACCGCTGCTGGCGCATGCGTCGCTGCCGGCGCCTTCCCAGGTAGATCAGCACGCCCAGTGCGACCAGCACAAGGATGATCGAGTAGAAGATGCGCGGGTCGAGCGCGAGTCCGCCGGCGGCCGTCGCGATTCCCGTGACGATTCCGAACGAGATCCCGAAGACGGCCACGATCAGCAGGCACAGCAGCAGGATCCCGCGCACCCGGGGGATCAGGCCGGCGCTCGCGGGCGGCAGCAGCAGCCCGACCAATCTGAGACCCCGCAGCTGGCGCGTGGTCGGCGCCTCCACGCCCAGACGCTCGGTGGCGCGCTTGAGGTCGTCGGCGCGCCGCTCGGCCAGCGCCAAGGACGCGTCGGCCATCCGTCGCAGCTGGAGGCGCTCCTGGGGCCGTGCGGCGGCCAGCGCGCGCTGGAAGTGGGCCCGCGCCGCCTTGGAGTCATAACGCTCGGCCGCGCGCGCGCCCAAAATTGCCTGTGCCGCGGCCTTGTAGCGCGTCTCGGTCTCGAGCTCCTCGTCGGAGCGGCCCTCGAGCTGCTGGATTGCCTGCAGCGAGCCACGCTGCTCGGTCCGGATCACGCGCTGCTGCTTGGGCACGGGATGAGTGTAGCCATGGGTCGAGCACGCCAGCGGCGCCGGGGTCGTCCGCTCCTGCGCGTCTAAGCCGGGGTGGCGACGCGCGTGGGGGCGTCGCGGCCCCGCAGCGTCAGGCGCTCCCCGAGCCGCCAGCGCGCGGTCTCGGTGGGCCGGGCACGCCGCATGATCGCCTCGGAGGCCAGCAGACGCCCGGGCGTCGTCTTCGCGAGCTCCGTGAGGCGCGCTGCCTCGTTGACCGGATCGCCGATGACCGTGTACTCGAACCGCCGGGCCGCCCCGAGGTTGCCGGCCAGCACCTTTCCCGCGGAGAGGCCGATCGCGGCCTCCAGGCCGTCTAGCTCCCGTGCCAGGCGCCGCCGGAGCTCGCGGGACGCCGCCAGCGCCGCGCCCGCTGCATCCGGGTGATCGGTGGGGCAGCCAAACACGCACAGGGCCGCGTCGCCCTCGAACTTGTTGACCCAGCCGCCGTGCAGCGTAACGACTTCGTCGACCAGCCCGAAGAAGCGGTTGAGCGTCTGCACGACCTCGCGGGGGCGGTGCGACACCGCGAACGGCGTCGAGCCGATCACGTCGACGAACAGCACCGCGGCCTCCCGCAGCTCGCCACCGAGCTCCACGCCCCGGGCGAGCGCCGAGCGCGCGACCTCTTCGCCCACGTGCCGGCCGAACAGGTCCTCGACGATGTCGCGCTCGCGCAGTCCGCTCACCATGCGGTTGAAGCCCGCCTGGAGCAGGCCCACCTCGCCGCCGTCGTCGACGGGCACGGTCACATCGGTGTCGCCCTCCTCGACGTTTCTCATCGCGCGTCTGACCGCGCGCACCGGGTCGGCGACCGAGCGGATCGCCACCAGCATCGTCACGAGCCCGACGCTCAAGGCGATCCCGCTGAGGAAGATCACGGTGATCGCCATGCGATCCGCCGAGATGTGCGCGCCGGCCAGATACGCGATCGCTGCCACCGCGGCGCCGCCTACGGCGACCGCGGTGCCGAACTCCCAGGCCAGGTAGATCCGCGCCGTGATCCCGGGCGCCAGCCGGCACTCGGGGGCGCCGTGCTCGAGTGCGAGCGCGGTGACCGGGCGCATGATGCGCTCGACCGTCAGATACGCGAGCGCCGAGGCCACCAGGCCTCCGAGCACGACCATCACCGCCACCAGCGCGCCGCCGCCCGCCGAGGTCTCCTCGACGGCAGCGAAGGCCCCAAACCCGGCTGCCACCAGCGACCACACGACCAGCGTTTGGCCGGCTTGAGCGAGCGGCACGCGCAAGACGCGGACGCGGTCGGCGTCATCGGGCTCGTCGCCGCGCAGCAGCCAGCGTCTGACCGGCGCGAATGAGCGCTCAAACCAGGCCGCGCACGTCACCCAGGCGACGGCGAAGGTGGCGGCCATGGCGATCAGCGTCACGCGGTGCTCGTGCGCCGGGACATGGCCGGGGAGCGGCACCACGTAGACGATGAAGGCGTACGTCAGCCCGGCCTCGACCAGGTTGATCAGCGGCAGCACCACGCGTATCTGTCGTCTCACCGCGCGCACCAGCTGATTGCCGCCGACCCGATCAGCGTCCGCGCGGTCGCCGCGCGGCTCGTCGCCGGCGAGCTGGTCAAGCATCGATGAGCGCGGCTTCACGGCCATTGTCAACGTCCCCGCCCTTCGATCGTACTTCCAGCTCCTGATGATGGCCGCCGGCGCGATCTCGCTGTGTGACGGACGCCACACGGCCCGTTTCGCTCTATCTAGTAGACATAAGCCCGCTTATCGGGCATTGAAAGGGGTCCGAGAACCCCCTTACGCCCGCACCTCGTCCGCCAGCGCGCCGATCAGCTTGGAGAGCTGGCTTCCCTGCCACGCGATCGGCGAGCGTCCGGGCTCGTCGGTGACCAGGCGCGCCTTTCGGATCGCGCGCGCATAGCGCTCGGCCAGCGCCTGTGGGTGTCCCGGGTCCGGCTCGTCCGCGCTCGCGACGACGATTGTGGGCACGGAGATCTCCTCGAGCTCGCCGAGCTCCCCAAACGGCCTCGCGCGCGGCACCGCGCTCAGCGCGTCTGCGACCGCTTCCGGGTGCTCGTGTAAGGCGAGCCGCTGCCTGATCACCTTTATGACCGTCTCGCGCCATGCCTCGGGCACGCGCGGCTCGCCATATGCCTCGAGGAAGCCATCCACGCCGCCGCTGCGCAATCCCGCTGAGAGCGCGTCCCAGCGCTGAAGCCGCTCGGCGTCATCGACCGTGTCCGGGTCGTACCCGGGCGTTATGACAACCAGGCCAGCCACCCTCTGCGGCTGCTCGCGCGCCAGCCACAGCGCGGTGTGCGCGCCCATCGACGCGCCCGCCAGCACCGCGCGCTCCACGCCCTGATCATCGAGCACGGCGAGCAGATCGGCGCCCAGGTCCTCGTAGGTGTAGGCCCCCGGGTCGGGGGCCGGAGCGGAGCGACCGTGGCCGCGGGCGTCGTAGGCGATCACCACGTGCCCCGAGCGCTCGAGCGCCCGCGACCCCATCACCACGTAGCGGCGCGTGGCGGTCAGTCCGTGCAGGAGAACCACCGGCGGACCCTCCCCGGCCCGCTCCAGGGCGAGCGAGACGTCGTCGTGCTGGAGGGTTTGCTCGCTCACGCGAGGTAAGCTAGCGGCGGCCGGCAGCGGCTGACGGGCTGGAGACCAACAAGGAGGACGTTCATGCGCAGCAAGCTGATCGCCGCGGCTGTAGTCGCGGCCGGGTGCCTAATGCCGGCGAGCGCGGCGGCGGCAAAGCCCGCCGGCGCCCATCACGAGTACTACCTCGCGCTCGGCGACTCACTCGCCCGGGGCGCCCAGCCGAACGCGAAGGGCACGACGGTCCCCACCAACCAGGGCTATGCCAACGACACCTACGCCCACGAGCGCTCCAAGATCAGCGGCCTCACGTTGAAGGACATCGGCTGCCTCGGTGAGACCACCACCACGATGATGAAGGGCGGCATCTGCAAGTACGCGGCGGGCAGCCAGCTGGGGCAAGCGGTCAAGTTCTTGCGCGCCCACAAGGGGAGCACCGCGTTCGTGACGATCGACATCGGCGCCAACGACGTGGACAACTGCGTGACTAGCTCCGGCTTCAACTTCAAGTGCATCGCCAAGGGCGAGGCCTCGATTCAGAAGAACGTGCCCAAGATCGCCGAGGCGCTGCGCAAGGCGGCGGGCAAGAAGGTCCCGATCGTGGGCATGACCTACTACGACCCGTTCCTGGCCGAATGGTTCAGCGGGACCAAGGGCAAGGAGGAGGCCGCCGCTTCCCAGGGGCTCGCCAAGACCGTCAACGGCGACATCACGAAGGCGTACAAGTCGAAGGAAGTCGAGGTCGCGTATGTCGCGGCGGCCTTCCACACCTATAAGCCGTTCACCGACACCACCACCTACAAGAGCCAGAAGGTGCCGGTCGCGGTGGCCGAGATCTGCAAGCTGACATGGATGTGCGCCCCCGCGCCGCGGGGTCCCAATATCCACGCCAATGCCCAGGGCTACGCGGAGATCGCGTCGGTGTTCGAGCGCAAGAGGCTGTAGCTACCATCGGGGACGTGGACGTCTCCGAGCGCGATTTCCAGACCGCCGTAATCGAACGCTCCCACCGGGTGGGAGTGGTGGTCGACTTCTGGGCCTCGTGGTGCGGCCCGTGCCGGCAGCTCGGACCGGTGCTCGAGCGCGCGGTCACCGCGCGCGCGGGCAAGCTTGAGCTGGCCAAGGTCGACGTCGACGCCAACCCGCGCCTCGCGGCTGCCTATCAAGTGCAGGGCATCCCGGCGGTCAAGGCCTTCCGCGACGGGGAGATCGTGGACGAGTTCACCGGGGCAAAGCCCCCTCTGATCGTCGAGCGCTTCCTGGACGGCCTTGCCCCGTCGGAAGCTGACGCACTGGTGGAGCAAGGCGACGAGCAGTCGCTGCGTCGCGCGGTGGAGCTCGAGCCAAGCCGCGCCGACGCGGCGATCCCGCTGGCGCGCATCCTCCATGCCCGGGGAGAATCCGAGCAGGCGCTGAGCATCGTCGCCCGCGTGCCCGGCAGCTTCGCCGCCGATGGACTCGCCGCGCGAATCGCGCTGGAGCGCAACCCCGCCGGGGATGATTTCCCGGATCTGACTGATGCCTTCGCCGCCCTGGACGCGGGTGACGAGCGCCGCGCGCTCGACCTGCTGCTGGCCGCGCTGCCATCGGCAGACGGCGCGCGGGACGACCTGCGGCGGGTGATCGTGGGCGTGCTCGACGAGCTCGGGGTGGAGAGTCCACTCGCGCGCGATGCGCGCCGGCGGCTCGCCTCCGCGCTCTATTGAATTCGCTCTGAGGCCAGCAGCGTCAGCTGCCCCTCCCCTTCCGCGGGTAGGTGCTCGAGCCCCGCGACCCTGACCCCGAGCAAGCGCACCGGCCGCGGCGCGGCAAAGCGCCGCAGCAGCTCTAGCGCGACCGGACCGACTTTGTTCGCGGCGGCGACGGGGGCGGCGAGCGTGCGCGCGCGGGTGTGCGTGGAGAAGTCGTCGAGTCGCACCTTGATGCCGACCGTGCGGCCCGCGCGGCCGCTCTTCTGGAGCGCGCCGCACAGGCGCTCCACCAGCCCGGCAAGGATGTGCTCGAGCTCGCGCTGGTCGGCGATGTCGGCATCGAAGGTCGTCTCGCGCGACTCGGAGATCAGCTTGCGTCGCTCGCACAGCGAAGAGGTGTCCTCGAAGCGAGCGCGACGCGAGAGCTCGGCACCGAGGCGGGGGCCAAAATGGGCCGTGAGCTCGCGTTCGGGGACCACCGCGAGCTCGCCGAGGGTCTTGATCCCGAGTCCAGCGAGGCGGGCCGCCGTCTTCGGTCCGATCCCAGGCACCAATCCCGGGGGCGCGGCTGCAAACCGCTCGCAGGCTCCTTCGCGCGTGAGCACGACGAAGCCGCGCGGCTTCTCGGCGTCGGAGGCCACCTTCGCGACCAGCTTCGAGGGCCCGATCCCGATCGAGCAGCCGAGGCCCTCGGTGCGTTCGATCTCCGCGCGCACTATGCGCATCGTCGCGTGCGGTGCCGGCAGGCCGCTGAGATCGAGGTAGGCCTCGTCGAAGCCGACCACCTCGACCCTCTCCACGTGGCGGCGGAGGATCGCCATCACGCGGCTCGACACCTCGCGGTAGTGGGCGAAGTCGGGGGCTACGAACACGGCGTTTGGGCACAATCGCCGTGCCCGCGCGGCGGGCATCGCCGAGCCCACGCCGAAGCGCCGCGCCTCGTACGAGGCGGTCGTGACCACCGCCCGCGGGCCGCTGCCGGCGACCACAACCGGCCGCCCCCGCAGCGCGGGCGCCCGGCGCAGCTCGACCGACACGTAGAAGGCATCCATGTCGAGGTGCGCGATACAGCGGGGCCAATCGTCGCGGCGCGGCATAAGCCGAGGGTAGAGCGGCCCACGGCGCGAACCTGCAGGGAGCCTACGTCAGCGCGCCAGGGCTGCGCATACCGCGACCGCGTCAACTCGCCTCAGGACCTTGAAGACGCGAGGGTGGAGGTCAGGACTGAGTTGCTCATTGATATGGCGCCTGCTCCCACGCCGTCGGGACGGGTGGGACGATCGCGATCAGCCCGGCGAGCTCCTCTTCTGTGAGGTACGTCGCTGTCGCTGGCTTGCAGGGAGACCGTCACGGTCGCTTCAGACTGAAGCAGCGCCGGCCCTGAGTCATGCGGTCACTTCGACCTGGGACTCGAGCCGTTCAAGCCAGCGCACCGCGCCCAGTTCTTCGTAGATGGCCCGAGCCTCGGCCAGCGCCTCGCGATCGTCGCGGCGGCGGGCGCGTTCGCGCAGCGCCTGAGCGAGCAGGGGGCGGGGCCCCAGTGATCGCAGCAGCCCGATCGCCTCGTCCTCGAAGCGCCGCGCCGCGTCGTGGTCGGCGCGCCGATGCGCGAGCTCAGCGAGCAGGCGCGCCCGCCCCGCGCGCAGCAAAGGCCAGGCCCGGGCAGGCGGCAGCGCGTCGACAAGGCCCACGAGCTCCGAGAGAGCCGCCTCGTCCCCGAGCGCGATTGCCGCCTCGACGCCCAGCTCATAACCGTCCTTGGTCGCGTCGCCGCTGATCGCTTCGCCGGCGAAGGCCTGGCGCGCGAATTCCAGGGCCTCGCCCGCGGCACCCCGCTCGATGGCTTCGCGAGCGAAAATAAGCCCCGCGCACACCCGTTGATCGACATATGCCGACTCGCGCGCCTCGAGCGCCAGCTCATGGCACCTTTCCAATGCCGCCTCGTCGCCACGGGCGGCCGCGATCGAGATGATCGAGGCGGCGGCGAAGACCGCGTCCACATACGGCGAGCCGGCTATCAGCATGGCGGCGTCAGCCGACGCCTGGTCCCAACGACCGAGGACCGCCTGCGACCAGATCTGCTGCCCGATCAGGCGCAGCTCCCACTGCCTGTCCCCCCGCTCCCGTGCGATCACGATTGCTTCGGCCACCTCATCGTGAGCCTCCGCGAACTGATCGCGTTCGATCGAGACCTGGGCGAGGTTCACCTTCGCGCGCAGCGCATTGGCGGTTATGTCGTGCTGCTGCGCGAGCATCAGCGCCTGGCGCAGGACGCCGATCCCCTCCTCGTGGCGGTGGCGGTAGATGAGATACACGGCGCGCGTGATCAAAGCGTCCGTGAGCGCCGACCACGACTGCTCCTGCTCGAGGACGCTGAGCGCGTCTTCGAGCAGCGGCCCCGCCTCGTCCAGCTCGCCCCCGAAGACCGCAATCGCGCCAAGCTCCGCGAGTGCCTCGGCGTGCAAGAGCTGATTACCGTCGTCCTTCGCGTTGCGGAAGGGGTCGAGGACAGCCTCGGCTTCCTCCAGACGCCCGAGATGGCGCAGGTGCGTGGCAAGCGCCACCGCCGCGCGCCCTCCGGTCCGCACGCCGCTTGCCTGATAGAGCTCGATCGCGCGGCGTAGACGCCGCTCAGCGCCGGCTGGGTCGCCGCTCTGCCGCAACGCGCGGCCGGCCTGCTCGAACAACGTGGCCCGTTCCAGGTCTTCGTCGGCGAGCTCGGCAGCCTGCTCGAAATACCGCTCCGCCTCGGGTCCCAGAGCGAGCGAAGCGGCGGCCTGGCCGGCTGACGTGAGCCGCTCCCGGGCCGAGGCGCGGAGCTCACCGACGTCCTGGGCTTCCGGATCGGCCCGAATCGCCTCCAGATAATGCGAGGCCAGCACCTCCGCGATGTCCCTCGACTCGCCGGGCCAGGTCTGCTCCAGGTAGCGCGCGGCGGCAAGGTGCTTGGCCTTGCGCGCCTGGCGCGCGAGCGTTCCATACGCGACCGTGCGCAGCAGCGCCTGGATGAAGACATACTGTCCCCGCTCTGGCGAGCGGGGATCATCGTCCCGGGCCACGATCTGCTTGCGCACCAGGGCGTCGAGCAGTTGCTCCACCTGTGACTCGGGGAGACCTCCAACCGCCGCCACCGACGTAGTGGAGAACGAATGGCCCAACACCGAGGCGTCCTGCAGCAGCGAGCGCTCGAGGGCCGACAGCCCGTCCAGGCGCGACGCGACGAGCGCATGAAGGGTCTCCGGCACCTCCAGGTCTGAGAGGTCGCCGGCGACGTGATAGCGAGCGCCCTCCTGCACCAGTACGCCGCGGTCCTGGAGCATGCGGATCGTCTCTACCGCATACAGCGGGATCCCCTCTGAGCGCTCCGAGATGCGGGCGACCACTTCGTCCGGGAGGCCGGGGGCCAGACCATCCAGCAGGGCTGCGATCTCCTGCGGCGCGAGCGGCGAGAGCGTCAGCGGCTCCCAGCCGGGCCGGCGCTCGCGGAGCTCCAAGCGGCCCAGTGCGAGCACGAAAATCGGATAGTCCGCGGACCACTCGAGCATGTAGTCGATGAAGTCGAGCAGGCCGCTGTCGGCCCATTGCAGGTCTTCGAAGGCGAGAATCACGGGGCCCTCCTGCGAAATTCGCTCGAAGAACAGCCGCCATCCGGAGAACAGGTCGGCTCTGTCCGCGTCGGGGCGCTCTTCGAGGCGCAGCAGATGGGCCAGGCGCGGCTCGACCAGCCGTCGCTCGCGCTCTTCGGGCACGTACTCCTCGACAATCGCCCGTAGCTTCTCTCGCGCAACTCCCGGGCTCTCCTCCTCCTGGATTCGTGCCCTGAAGCGGACCATCTCGGCCAGGGCCCAGTACGCGACTCCCTCGCCGTAGGAGAGGCAGCGACCCTGATGCCACAGCCGGAGCTCCTGAATCCCGTCCAAGTACTTGAAGAACTCCCATAGGAGCCGAGACTTGCCGGATCCCGCCTCGCCCACGATCGCGACTCGGCGAGCACGGCCTTCGCGGGCGCTTTGCTCTCCGGCCTCGATGATCGCTCGGAGCTCGTGATCGCGCCCCACGAAGGGGGCCTCGAGGCCGGCGCTGCGCCGAGCGCCACCCGCGCCCGCCACGACCCGCAGCGCGGTCCACGCGCGCACGGGCTGCTCGCGGCCCTTGACCTCGTGGCTGCCCGCATCCTCATAGGCGATCGCCGCCTCCGACGCGCGCCGTGTCGTCTCATCGACCAACACCGTCCCCGGTTCCGCGATCGACTGCAGCCGGCTGGCGGTGTTGACGGTGTCGCCGAGCACCATGCCCTCGCCCTCCGCCCCGACGTCGACCGCCGCGTTGCCGGTCAACACGCCAACCCGCAGCCGCAGCTCGGGCATGCCGACTTCGCCGCCCAGCGACCCCACCATCTGTGTCAGTGCGAGCGCGGCCCTGACGGCTCGCTCGGCGTCGTCCTCGCGCGCCACAGGCGTCCCCCAGACTGCCATCACCGCGTCACCGATGAACTTCTCCACCGTACCGCCGTAGCGGCCGATCAGCGTCCGACAACGGTCAAAGTAGTGGGACAGCAGTTCCCGGATCTCCTCGGGATCGCGATGCTCGCTCAACATCGTGAAACCCACGAGATCCGCGAACAGCACCGACACGAGGCGGCGTTCGGACACCGGCTGGCCCGATGCGGCCGGCTCGGTGGCCGCGCGGGCCGCGCTGCGAGCGAAGCAGTCCCGCACGCGGGGGAGTGGGGCAGGTCTGGAGCGGGGCGGCGCAGTGGACGCAGAAGCGGTTCCCAGGGGCGGGATCTCGGCCCCGCAGCTAGGGCAGCTTCTCATCTGCGCCGCCCCGCACTGGGCGCAGAAGCGATCCGAGAAGGACGCCTCCGCGCCGCAGGCGGAGCAGACGCTTGCGCTCACGCGGCCACCGCGGGGGCGAGCGCGTCCGCGCGCTCGAGCCACGGCATGGCGCCGAGGCGCTCGAAGGTCACGCGAGCCTCGCTCAGCATCGAAGCCGCCTCCTCCTCGCGGCCGGAGCTGCATCAGAAGCTCGGCGTGATCAAGCAGGATCTGGGCCAGGTTGAACGGAGCCACTACCTCCTGCAGCTCGCGGGCCGCGGTGGCCAGGCGCTCGTCTCCCGAATTCGCCTCACCCCTACGGGCTGCCAGCAGACCTTCGAAGCGGGCGGAGGCGGAGCGCAAAAGTGGGGTACGCAGAGCGGGAGGCAGTTCGGCCACGAACCTGATCAGCTCCTTGACGGCTGCATTATCGTCGAGCTCAAGTGCGGCCAGGCCAGCCTCGAGATAGGCCTCGCGACGGTCCTCGTTGGCAATCTCGCCGGGACCGGTCGCGACCGGCAATGCGGCCTCAAGCGCCTCCTCGAGCCGCCCCAGGTAGCGCAGGGCGATCGCCTTGGCGACGAGCGGCGTAGCCGCCCACTCGACGTTTTGGGTTCCGGTGAGCGACTCGGCCAGCGCGAGCGTTCGCTCAACGGCCTCCGTCTCTCCCCTGCCGGCCTGCACCCGCGCCAGCACGTACATATACCCCATGCGCACGAGCTCGTCGCCGGCGAGCTCGATCGGGAAGCCATCCGGCGCGAGTTTCGGCACCGCGTCCCACTGCCCCATTCCCACACGGGCAGTGGTGATCATCAGCGCCAAGATCGGCTCCCACAGGCGATCTCCCCTCGACTTGGCCAGCTCCAAGCCCCGCTCGGCGACCGCCAGCGACTCGGCGAAGCGGTCGTGTTGAAGCCAGGAGTCAGCGAGGTTGTTGTACGCGCGCATCGCGTCGAAGCTGAGATCGTGTTCGAGCGCCAGCGCGAGCGCCCGCTCCCGCAGCGCGTGTGCTTCCTCGCCACGGCCGCTCTTGCCGCGGATCATCGCCACGGTCTGGAACGCCGCCACGACCGTGGGCCACTGCTGCAGCGGCTCGCCGATGCTCAGGGCCGCGTCGGCCGCCTCGAGCGCCTCCTCGCGATTGCCCACGAAGACCAGCAGGTTGGCGAGCGCGGACTGCGCGGCAGCCCGGTCCGGTCCGCCTGCGGGCAGCCCGGCCAGGGCGCGGCGGGTGAGTTCGATCGCCTCCTCCAATCGGTCCTGGCGGAACAGCGCCTCGGCGATCGCCGCCAGCGACTGGGCTGCCCGCGCCGGCTCGTCCCGCTCCTCGAAGATCGCCACGGCTTGCTCTAGCCGCCCGATGCTGGCGTCGAGCTCGAGGTTGGCAAGCGCGGCGCGGCCCGCCTGGTCCAGTAGCGCCCCCCGTTGCAGCTCATCTTGAGCAAGCTCGGCGGCGCGATCGAACGCCCGCCGGGCCTCGGGCGCGAGCGCCAGCGAAAGCGCGCGCTGGCCTGCGTGCTCGAGCGTCTCACAAGCCGAGGCGCGGATCCTGGGTGCGTCGGCCGCGTCGGGCTCGGCGTCGGCCGCCGCCAGGAAGTGGCTGGCCAGCACCTCGGCCATCTCCGGCGCGGCGTCTCCCCAGGCCTCCTGGAGGTGCCGGGCGGCGGCCAGGTGGCGGCCCTTGCGATCGCGGCGCGACAGCGTTCCGTAGGCGGTGGTCCGCAGCAATCCCTGGAGGAAGTGGAACTGCCCGCGCTCGGCCGAACGGGGGTTGTCGTCGAAGGCGAGAACCTGCTTGGCGACCAGCGCGTCGAAGCTGCGCTCGACCTCCTCGCTGGAGCGGTTCGAGAGCGCCGCCACCCCGGCGGGAGTGAACGACTGGCCATAGACCGAGGCATCCTGGAGCACAGCTCGCTGGACCGCGTCGAGGCCATCCAGGCGCGCGGCCGCCAGGGCGTGCAGGGTCTCCGGAACGTCCAGCTCCCCCACGTCGCCGGTGAGCACGTAGCGCGATCCCTCCTGCCCCAGCAGGCCCCGGTCCAGCAGCATGCGCACGGTCTCGACGGCATACAGCGGCACGCCCTCGGCACGGCTGACGATGCGGGCGAGCAGCTCGCCGGGCAGCCCCGGCACCAATCCTTCCAGCGCCTCGCGCATGGCCTCGTCCGGCAGCGGGCCAAGCACGATCGCGCCGTCTCGCCAGGCTGGCCGTGCCTCCAGCATCTCGGGGCGCCCCAGCGACAGCACCAGCAGCGGGCGCTCGGCCGACCACTCCAGCAGGTAGTCGATGAAGTCGAGCAGACCGCTGTCGGCCCACTGCAGGTCTTCGAAGGCGAGGATCACCGGGCCCTGCTCGGAGAGCCGTTCGAAGAACAGCCGCCAGCCCGAGAACAGATCGGCGCGGTCGGAGGCGGTGCGCTGCTCGAGGCCGAGCAGGTGCGCCAAGCGTGGCTCCACCAGCCGGCGCTCCCGCACATCGGGCACGAACTGCTCGACGGTGGCGCTTAGCTTCGCGCGGGCCGTGTCCGCGTTTTCCTCTTCGACGATTCCGGCCCGCGCCCGGACCATCTCGGCCAGCGCCCAGTAGGCCACCCCCTCCCCGTAGGAGAGACAGCGCCCCTGATGCCAATAGCGAAAGTCGGTGATCCCGTCCAGGTACTTGAAGAACTCCCACAGCAGCCGAGTCTTGCCCGAGCCCGCTTCGCCGGTCACGATCACGTGCCGAGCAGACGCCGTGGCGGCGCTCTCCTCGGAGGCCTCGATGATGGTCTGCAGCTCGCGATCGCGGCCCACCAGCGGCGCCTCCAGCCCGGTGCTGCGCAGCGCTCCTCCCACGCCCGCGACCACACGTAAGGCGATCCAGGTGTGGACCGGCTGCTCACGGCCCTTGACCTCATGAGTGCCCGCGTCCTCGTATGCGATCGCCGCCTCCGTGGCCCGCCGAGTGACGTCGTCGACCAAGACGGTTCCCGGCGCGGCCAGCGACTGCAGTCGGGAGGCCGTATTGACCGTGTCGCCCAGCACCATGCCTTCGGCCTCGGCGCCGACCTCGACCGCGGCGTTGCCGGTGAGCACGCCCGCGCGCACGCGCAGCTGGGGCATCCTCACCTCCTCTCCCAGCAGCGTCACCGCCTGTGTGAGCCCGAGGGCGGCGCGCACGGCTCGCTCGGCGTCATCCTCGCGCGCCACGGGAGTTCCCCACACGGCCATCACGGCGTCGCCGATGAACTTCTCGATCGTGCCGCCATAGCGCTCGATCAGGGTGCGGCAGCGATCGAAATAGCGACTGAGGAGATCTCGGACCTCCTCAGGATCGCGATGCTCGGACAGTGCGGTGAAACCCACGAGGTCCGCAAACAGGACGGACACGAGGCGGCGCTGTGAGAGCGCTTGGACCGGCCCGGCGGCGTGCGCCTGGGTCTGCCCCGCCGCCGCGTCGGCCTCCAGCGGCGCGCCGCACTCGCCGCAGAAGCGATCGCCGGGCTCGTTGCTCGCGCCGCATCTGGCGCAGCGAAGTTCGAGCGCCGCTCCGCACTGCGCGCAGAAGCGCCGTCCGGGCCGGTTCTCGGTACCGCAGGCCGAACAGATGGGGTTGCTCACGATCGCGCGCCCCCCGCCACGCCGGCGCGATAGTCCACGCCGTCAAGGTCCCGCAATTCCACGACGCCGCGCCGAATTGCTTCGCGCGCGAGCGCCACGCGGCGACGCTCCCCGCCGTCGACGATGCCGAACTTCCCGTAGAGGTTCAGCAGGTGCTGCTTGACGGCGGCCTCGGTCACAGCCAGGCGAGCGGCGATCTCACGCACGGACGCCGGCTCGACGAACAGCTCCGAGCTGGCCGCGGGCCGGCAGAGCGTCACGAGTACGTCCCGCTCCCGCGGCGTTATCTCTGGCAGCGTGCCCCCCAATCATTCATGATCCTGGCTCCGGATCCGCGTGCACCTTACCAAAGAGCAAGGAAGTCTGGCACTCGTCATTGCCGCTCTGGGCTTTGGCGGCGCTCATTCAACGTCCGCCTCGTCGAGCGCCCAGCGGCCGCGGCCACACGGCCACCTCACGCTGCGGGGAGCGCTCAGGGACGGTTCCGATCTGCGCGCCGCCGGCGTCCACTTCACCCCTTCTCCCGGCTCGCTCCAGAGCGTGTCGTACGCGTGGTCGGCCTGCACCCGGAGCAAGTGCAGGGCGCTCTCGATCCCTCCGCACCAGCCATACCTACCGAGCGCACTGCTCGGTCCCGGCGACGTCGGCAGGCACATCCGCGTCGTGGTCAAGGCCGTGGACGTGCTCCGCGACGGCGCCGAGCGAAGCGCCTCGGTCGCTTACCGCTCCGCTCGGCGGGTCCGCCCGTGGCCACGGGGCGAGCCCCCGCGCGTGGACTTCATCTACGGCCTGCCCGAGGCCGCTACCGCTTCCACGCGTGAGCGCTTCGATTTCGTCGCCCACGCCAACGCCGCGGACGGGAAGGTGACGCTCGAGTGCTCGCTCGACGGCCAGCGCTACTCGCCCGCTTGCGGACGCTCCCGCTCCTTTCTGACGCCCTTCCTGCGCCCCGGTCGCCACACGATTCGCGTGCGCGGAACCGACCGGTCCGGGGCACGTACGACGTCGTACTCGTGGAAAGTCGTGCCGCTGCCCGCCCCCCGCCCCTGTTCGGGCTGCTCGCTGCCGCACCATCTCGACGCGACCGGACACCCCATGAGCTGGGACTGGCAGCTACAGGGCCGACTGGTGTTCCGGCGGGTCGACATGTTCGATGTCGACGGCTTCGAGACCCCCGCGACCGTGGTCTCCGCGATCCATGCCCGGGCCGGCAGGACGCGCGCGCACGAGCTGGCCGTCTGCTACCTCTCGCTGGGGTCCTGGGAGCGCTACCGCCCGGACGAGGCGAGCTGGCCTAAAGCGGCCCTGGGCCTCACGCTGGGCGGGTACCCGGACGAGCATTGGGTCGACGTGCGTCAGCTGCGGGCGCTCACGCCCCTGATCGAAGCGCGGCTTCGGATGTGCGCCCGCAAGGGGTTCAACGGCGTCGAGGTGGACAACATTGATGGCTGGGACAACCACTCGGGCTTCCCTCTCACTCCCCAGGACGCCGAGGCCTGGCTGGCGCAGATCGCGGGCCAGGCGCACGCGCTCGGCTTGTTCATCCTGTGGAAGAACGACCCCTACCTGGCCTCATTCGGGCTGCGCTATTTCGACGGCGCGCTCTCCGAGCAGTGCTTTTCCTACCGCGAGTGCACCGCTGCCCAGAACGCCGGCATCCGCTTCTCCCCAGGCATGAGGTGCAACAGAACCTCGTTCAAGTGCGGGGTGGCCCAATTTGCCGCAGCGGGCAAATGGGTGGGAGAGGTCGAGTACAAGTGGGGCGTGCGCGGTGAGGACGGCGTGGTCTGCAACCCGTCTCAGCGCTGCACGCTGCGCAAGCGCCACGGCAACTACGTGGAGGTCCCGTACGCCACCTTCTGCCGCTCGGTTTACCGGCTGCCGGCACGCGGCTTCGGATTTTCCGCGCTGCGCAAATACGAATCCAACGCGCTCAACGGGCGCGAGACGTTCGCGTGCTGGGCTCATAAGTAGGTCGGGCGCGCGCATGCGCGCGCCCGCCGGCGGCGCATGCGCCGCCGGGGCCGGCGCACATGTGCGCCGGCATAGAATTGCCCGGTGTCCAATCCGGACCGGCTGAGCGGCCTCGACGCGTCGTTCCTCCATCTGGAGAGCGACGTGGCCCACATGCATGTGGCCGCCTGCGCGATCTTCAAAGGCCCGCCGCCCGAGTACGACCGGCTTCTCGACGCGGTCGTCTCCCGGCTCCACCTCGTGCCGCGCTACCGACAGCGCCTGGCGTTCGTCCCGTATGGCCAAGGACGACCCGTATGGGTCGACGATCCCCATTTCAATCCCGGCTTCCATATCCGCCATTCGGGTCTTCCGCGCCCCGGTGGAGAGCCGGAGCTGAGGCGTCTCGCGGGGCGGGTCCTCTCGCAATCGCTCGATCGCGGACGGCCGTTGTGGGAGCTGTGGCTGGTGGAAGGGGTCGCCGGGGGGCGTTTCGCCGTCATCTCGAAGACCCACCACGCGCTGGTCGACGGGATTTCTGGCGTCGACATCGCGAGCGTCCTATTTGACTCCTCGTCCGCCCCGGCCCCGGTGGCGCCACCGGGACGGGAGTGGATCCCGCGGCCGCTGCCCTCGGGCGCACAACTGCTGGCGGATGCCCTGCTCGAGCGCGCCACGGTCCCCGGCGAGCTCGTGCGTGGGGTTCGGGCTGCTCTCCGCGGCCCACGCCGCCTCGCCAGGCGAGCGCTCGACGCGGCCGCCGCCCTCGGAGCGCTGGCATCGGTCGGGTTGGAGCCGGCGCCGCCGAGCCCGTTCAACGTGCGCATCGGGCCGCACCGTCGCTTCACCTGGGTGGAGCGCGAGCTACGCGACTTCAAGGCCGTCAAGAGCGCGCTCGGAGGGACTGTCAACGACGTCGTGCTGGCCGCGGTCGCGGGCGCCCTGGGCCGCTATCTGCGCGCCCAGGATTGCGATCCGGAGGGCCTCGTGCTGAAGGCAATGGTGCCGGTTTCGGTGCGTGCCGCCTTCGAGCACGGCGAGCTTGGCAACAAGGTCGCGGCGATGTGGGCGCCACTCCCGGTCGGCATCGCCGACCCGGTCGCGCAGCTCGAGCAGATTCGGCTGGCGATGGCCGCCGTCAAGGAATCGGGGCAGGCACTCGGCGCCCAGGCGCTGACCGAGCTGGCCGCGTTCGCTCCACCCACGCTCCTCGCTCAAGCAGCGCGCTTGCAGGCGCGGCAGCGGTTCCTGAACCTGGTGGTGACAAACGTTCCGGGACCCCAGCAGCCGCTGTACCTGCTGGGGCGCGAGCTCGAGCACATCTACCCGGTCGTTCCACTCGCGGAGAACACGGCGATCGGGGTGGCCGTCATGAGCTACGACGGCCGCATGGGCTTTGGACTGAACTGCGACTACGACGCCCTCGCAGAGGCGGAGTCGCTGGCCGGCCACCTGGGCCAGGCGATCGATGCGTTGCTCGCGGCCGCGCGGCGAACACGCCGGGGTCGCACGCGGGTCAAGCGCGCTGAGCGGAATCCGCGCGCCGGGCGCCTGCGGGTCGTGGAGACCGATTGAGGCGCCCGCGCGGCGCGAATACCTACTACTTGCCCAGCACGATCCGCACCTTGAGGAACCTTACGAACAGGTGCGGGTAGCCGTCGCCCGGGCCGTTCTGGCTGTCGTCGCCCGCCGAAGCGATCGTGCGCAGGACCTTCATCCCGCTCATCACCACGCCAAAAGGCGTGTAGTCCGGCGGGATCCGCGGCGATGCTTTCCAGCAGAAGAAGAACTGGCTGCCGTTGGTGTCGGGTCCCGCGTTGGCCATCGCCACGGTACCTGCCGGGTACTTGGCGCCGGCCAGGTTCTCATCCTTGAACACATAGCCGGGGCCGCCGGACCCCGTTCCGGTCGGGTCGCCGCACTGCAGAACGAAGATCTGCCGGACCGTGAGCCGATGACAGTGCGTCCCGTTGAAGTAACCCCGGGTGGCGAGGAACCTGAACGAATACGTCGTGCATGGCGCGGCTGACGTCAGCGCGCGGAAGGTGATAGTGCCCTGCGTCGTATATAGCGTGGCGGAGTAGGGCTGCGCCGCCTTCGCGGGCGTGTAATTGGGCAGGCCGCGGTAGCGGTCCATCGGCACGGCGTGGGCGAAGCCGCACGCATTGGAGCTTCCTGCCTCCCCCCGAACTCTGGGCATGCCGGTCGAAGGCAGGTCGGCCGGCCTGGCCGTCCGGGACGCCACCGCGGCCGGGCGGGCGCGGGCTCGCGGCGCGGCCTGCGTCGCCGAACTGGCGACGGTCACGCCCGCCGTTGCAAGGATGACAGCGGCACCAGCGATGGTCGTGATCCTGTGTTTCCGCATGGCCGGGAACCCCCTCGGTTTCGGGAAGCTTGTGCGGTTTATGACGACCGCACAGTCTAGATCGCGTGGCCCCGGAGCGGCGGGGGCTCAGCGCTCGCGCACCGCGACCGTCATGCGGGTGAGCGCGCACAGCCGCCCGGCGTCGTCGGTGATCTCCACGTCCCACACCCACGAGCTGCGCCCGCGATGCCTGGCCCTGGCGACGCCGTGGATCGTCCCCGCGGTGATCGGTCGCAGAAAGCTGGTCTGGTTGGACTGACCCATCGCCTGTCGGCCGTCGCGCGCGACTGCCAGCGCCGTGGCCAGCGACGCGAGGCTCTCGGCGATCGTCGCGAACACCCCGCCGTGGACCAGTCCGTAGGGCTGCTTCAGCTCGTCGCGCACGGCGAGCTCGCCTCGCGCGAGACCGTCGTCGAGCTCGGTCAGTTTCAGGCCCAGGAGCCCGTCGAAACCCTCCGTCGCGGTGTGGGGCATTTCGTCCAACTTTGCCGCTGCACCATACTTGGCGCGTCCCGCAGGTCGCTTGTCTACGCTTGGGCCACCCATGACCTCGCTGCACGAATCTGCATCGAGCATCGATCGGCTGCCCGCGGACCAGCGTGCCGTCTTACAGATGGTGCTCGTCCGCGGCCACAGCTACGACGAGATCGCGAGCATGCTCTCGATCGACCGCGCGGCGGTCCGGCAGCGCGCGCTGGCGGCGCTCGACGCGCTCGGCCCTGCCACGCGAGTCTCCCCCGAGCGCCGCGCGCTCGTCACGGACTATCTGCTCGGGCAACTGCCCGAGCGGGTGAGCGAAGAGGTGCGAGCCCGCCTGGCGCGGTCCGCCGGCGAGCGCGCCTGGGCGCGGGTCGTCGCCTCCGAGCTCTCGTCGCTGTCCGACGCGCCCCTGCCGGAGATCCCGGCTGCGGCGCTCGCGCAGGCGCCCGTGAGCGACGGGGCACCGCCGGAGCCGGCGCCGGAAGCGCCGGCGCCGCGCCCCGCCGGAGAGGATGGCGGTCTCCTCGAGCCGCCCCGCCGCGTCTCCCGGCTCGGTGGGGCGATTCTGCTCGCCGCGGTGGCCGCGGCCGCGATCGCGGCGATCGTGATCTTCGTGGTGATCGGCGTGCGAGGATCGGGCGGGGGACATCCTGCCCCGGCGAAGGTGACGAGCACGGCCGCCGCAAAGAGCAGCGGCGCCAAGCCCCTCGCGCAGATCAACCTCGCCTCCCCCACCCACGCCAAGGCGGTCGGCATCGCCCAGGTGATCCAGGCGGGCAGCACCAAGGCGGTGGTGATAAGGGCCTCGGGGCTTCAGCCGAACACGCGCCACAATGCCTACGCCGTCTGGCTCTACAACTCGGCCAAGAGCGCGTTCAGGCTCGGCTACGTCAAACCCGGCGTGGGCTCAAACGGAGTGCTCGAGACCGCCGGGGGACTGCCGAAGGGCGCCGGCGGCTATAAGCAGCTGGTCGTGACGCTCCAGGACGGTCCCTCGTCCAAGCCCGGGAAGATCGTGCTCCAGGGGCCGCTTTCGGGCGTCTAGCCGGACCCGAGCTCTAGCCCCCGCAGACGCGCTCGAGGGCCTCGAGTGCCTCGTGCAGCCGTTTGCCCGTGGCGCGGCGCAGCAGCAGCCCGCCGGTGCGGGAATAGCCCTTCAGCTTCTGCCGCTGCTCGACCGTGACGAGCGTGCCGCTCTCGCCGGGCTGGAGCGCGACCTCGGTCACCGCCTCGCGCAGGACCCGCTCGAAGGGAGTGCCCTCGATCTCCTGGGTGAAGGCCAGCAGCGCTTCGTGGCCTGCCGCGGGCGGCTCTGAGCGCAGCAGGCGGAAGTCCATGCGCACCGCGCGGCCCCGCTTGCTCGTGTAGACCTGGGTGAAGCGATCGTGGTGCGCTCCCTCGACGCGCACCACGCCGGGCCACCAGCGGGGAAAGTGGTGGGGATCGGCAACCACTGCCCAGATGCGATCGGGAGGCGCGTTGATCAGGCGGGTCCGCCGCGCGAGCACGAGGCCCTCAGTACTCGAGCACCGAGCGCACCCCGTAGGGAGAGAGCCGCTCCCTGCCATTGAGGAAGCGCAGCTCCACCAGGAACGCGCATCCCACCACCTCCGCGCCGAGCCTGTCCACGAGCTCGCAGACCGCGCGTGCCGTGCCGCCGGTGGCCAGCAGATCGTCGTGCAGCAACACGCGCGAGCCTCCGGCAAAGGCGTCGGCGTGGACCTCGAGCGTGTTGACGCCGTACTCGAGCTCGTACTCCGCGCTGACCACGTCGTGGGGCAGCTTGCCGGGTTTGCGCGCGGGCACGAAGCCGGCGCCGAGCTCAATCGCCATGGCCGCGCCGAGCACGAAGCCGCGGGCCTCGGCGGAGATCACGAGGTCGGGCTCCAGCGGGCGCGCGATCGCGACCAGCTCCGCCACCGCGGCCTTCAGCGCCCGGGGATCGAGCAGCAGCGGCGTTATGTCCTTGAACTGGATCCCCGGGCTCGGGAAATCCGGGATGTTGCGCACGTACGCGCGCAGGTCGAGCGCGGCCGGCACGGGCGCCTCGTCAGGTCGCGATCCGGCGCAGGTCGCGGATCAGCAGCAGATGCTTGAGGTGGGTGGTGACCGAGGCGAGGTTCTCCAGCGCCTCGACCGCCTCCTTGCGCCGGTCGGGGTTGCGCGAGCGCAGGGCAGGCGCGAGGATGCTCTGCAGGAGCTGCGCCTCGCGGTCCGCGGAGGTGCGAAAGACGCGCAGGTTGCGGCCGCCGACGCCGTAGCGCGCGAGCTCGGAGACCGCGCGGATTATCTCCCGCTCGGTCTCGTCGAAGTACCTGCTGCCCGCGCGCACCTCGCCCTTGATGACGCCGAACTCGACCAGTTCGCGGACGAGCCTGGGGTCCGCGCCGGTCTCCTCGACCACGTCGTCGAGCGAGTACAGGGCGCCGGCGTCGCGGACAGTGACGCTCGCGCGCCGGAGCGAACGGCCGTCGCTGCGGGAACTCACCTCGGGCTCCGTGCGGCCGCCCGCCAGCTCTTGTCTGATCACGCGCAGGGGCAGGAACTCGTCCCGCTGGAGGCGCAGGATCGTGCGCAGGCGCTGGACGTCGCCGGGCGTATAGAGGCGATAGCCCCCCTGGGTACGCCGCGGCGAGAGCAGCTTCTGATCCTCCAGGTAGCGGATCTTCGAGATCGAGATGTCGGGGAACTCCTGGCGCAATGCCTTGCACACGGCGCCGATCGTGACCGCCGTCTGACGCGGTCTGGTGCTCTCGGTCTGCGGCGGCGGCAGCTCGATGTCGGCGGTCGGTTCGTCTGTCACGGTCATCAGCTGTTCAGGAACGCGAGCTTGTACTTGCCGATCTGAAGCTCGTCGCCATGGCGCAGAAGCTGCGATTCGACCCGCTGGCGGTTGACATACGTGCCGTTGAGCGAGCCGCAGTCATCCAGGTGGTAGTCCCCGCCGCGCCGCACGATGATCGCGTGATCGCGCGAGACCGTGACGTCGTCGAGGAAGATGTCCGAGTCGGGGTTGCGCCCCACGGTGAGCCTGTCCGTGTGCAGCGGAAAGGCCTCGCCCGCGCGCCCGCCGCCCGAGCGGATCACGAGCGCCGGCCCGCGCGTGCGCAGGTCGCCCAGCTCCACCGCCTCGACCTCGTCGGTCTCCCCCACCTTATAGCTGGCCGTGCTCGGGTCCGAGGACGCCTCGGCCTCGGCGAGGAAAGCCCCGCATCGCTGGCAGTAATTGGCCCCCTCCGCGTTGGCAAAGCCGCACTCGGGACAGTGAAGTGCCACGCGCCGCGGCCCCTACTCCGCCCCAGGCGCGGGAACACGTCCAGCGAGGATCTCGGTCAGCTGCTCGACATCCGCTCCCGAGATGATCTCGCCGCCCTCGTGTTTCTTGCGCAGGCGGTTGACCAGCTCGGCGCGCAGAATGTCGATCTTGCCGTGCAGGATCCGCCGCCGGTAGGAGATCTCCATCTCCTCGGCGGTGAGTTCTTTGATCAGGTCCTTGAGCTCCTGATCGCTGAGCGAGCCGAGATCCGGAAAGGTGTCCATTAGGATTCGCCGCGTTGCCAACCAAGCTCGCGGCAGGAGCGAGTATACCTCCGCAGGCCACAGGGTCAAGCTCAGCTTGAGACTTGATCCGGATGCGGCGAGCCGCCCCCCCGTCCCGGCGAATCGGAGCGGCCCGCGCGCGCCTCGGCCAGGCCGCTGCGCACGTACAGTGCGCTGGCCAGCAGGGAGAGCGCCATGCCCGTGTACAGCATCACCAGCGCCACCGTGTGCAGGGGGATCATGGCGAAAAATGGCGCCCCCAGGATCGGGGCCACGGCCAACCGCCCGGGCCAGTTGATCTTCAACTCGAGGCCGCGTTTGAGGGCGAGGCGGCTGAGCACCAGCATGCCCGCCTCGCGCGCGATCACCACGACCAGCGCCCATCGCGGCAGTAGCGCGAAGCGCCACGCGACCGCCATCCCGGAGATCACCAGCAGGCGATCGATGGCGGGGTCGAGCAGTGCCCCGAAGCGGCTGTACTGGCCGGTCAGCCTGGCCGCGAAACCGTCCAGGTAGTCGCCCCAGCCGATGGCCGCAAACAGCACCACGGCCGCCGTGCTGTGGCCGTCGGGACTCGAAAGCGCCAGCACCAGGAAGACGGGGATCCCGGCGAGGCGGACAAAGCCGATCGCGTTCGGGATCGTCCACACGTGCAGTGGCGCCCCACCCAGCGTCTGCGCCGGTGGCGGTCCCGAGCGATCGAGGCCGAACAGCCGCCGCTTGGAGCGCCCGGGCATGCTTTGTTCCGAGCGGCCGGACGTGGTCAGGGGGCTCCCCGCCACGCCTCGGCCACAGCCTCGGCGGCCCCGTCGAGCGGCACCCCGCGCTGTTCCAGCCCTCGTCTCCTCATCACCTCGAGCTCTCCCGAGGCGAGTGTCCGCCGGCCGACGGTGACGCGCACCGGACAGCCGAGCAGCTCGGCGTCGGCGAACTTCTCTCCGGGATTGGCCGCGCGGTCGTCGTAGAGCACGCTCAAGCCAAGCTCCTGGAGCTGGGCGTAGAGACCATCGGAGAATTGGCGCTCCTCGCTGCCGGGGGCGCCGAGCGTGACGATCTCGAGATCGAAGGGCGCGATCGCCCGTGGCCACGAGATCCCGCGCTCGTCGGCGAACTGCTCCACCGCCGCCGCCGCCGCCCGCGCCGGGCCGAAGCCGTAGCAGCCCATCCAGATCAGCTGCTCGCGCCCGGACTGGTCGAGGTAGCCACCACCGAACGGCTCGGTGTAGCGCTTGCCGAGCTTGAAGATGTTGCCGACCTCGATCGCGGGCTCGATCCGGATGCGCGAGCCGTTGACGGTGTCCCCCTCGACCACCGTGCGCACGTCGACGGGCTCGAAGTGAAAATCGCGCCCCGGCTCCACGCCGCGCAGGTGCGCGTCGGCCTCGTTGGCACCCGTCACGTACGAGCCGGGGGCCACCCCCTGATCGAGCAGGATCGGAACGTCGATCCCCACCGGGCCGATGAAGCCCGCCGGACCGAGGCGCTCCTCGACCTCCTCCCTGCTCGCCGGGCGAAACGGAGCTTTGAGGGCGGAGGCCAGCTTGAACTCGTTCACACGGTGATCCCCGCGCACCATCACCATGCGCAACCCGTCGCCGTCCGTGACCACCGGATAGGCCTTCAGCAGCGCGCCGGACTCGATGCCGAGCGCGCCCGCGACCGCCTCGACCGTCGTCAGCCCCGGCGTCGGGACGGACTCGGGCTCGGGCAGCGCCTCCGGCAGCTCGACTGGCTGCGGCTCGGCGCTCGCCACCTCGAGGTTGGCGGCGTAGTTAGCCGCAAGCGCCACCTCGTTCTCGCCGGCCGCACACGGGGCCATGTACTCGTGGGCGCCGAGCCCGCCCATCATGCCCACGTCAGCCTCCACCCGATACCACTCGAGGCCGCAGCGGTCCATCATGCGGTCGTAGGCGCCGATGTGCTTGACGTACGCCTCGTCCAGGCCCTCGGCGTCGCGGTCGAAGCTGTAGGAGTCCTTCATGATGAACTCGCGCGTCCGCAGCACGCCCGCACGGGGGCGGGGCTCGTCGCGCTCCTTGACCTGAAAGTGGTAGAGGATCAAGGGCAGGTCGCGATAGGAGCGCACGGCGGCGGCGACGTGCTGGGTGACGATCTCCTCGTGGGTCATCGCGAGGACCATGTCGGCGCCGCGGCGGTCCTTCAGCTTGAACAGCTCCTGGATCGCGTAGCGGCCGCTGCGTCGCCAGGGCTCCGCCGGATGCAGCACCGGCATCAGCATCTCCTGGCCACCGATCGCGTCCATCTCCTCGCGCACGATCTGCACGACCCGCTGGTGGACGCGCCAACCGGCGGGGAGCCACGACCACAGCCCCGCCCCCACCTGCCGAATCAGGCCGGCACGCACCATCAGGATGTGGCTGGGGGCCTCGGCGTCGCTGGGCGCCTCGCGCTCAGTGGGTAGGAAGTAGCTGGAGAGCCGGGTCATCGGCCGCCACCTTACCGGCCGCCCGGCGTCGCGCTGGTCCACCGAACCCCTCTCTGCCCGCCTGCGCGCGTCTGATATAGAAGACACAAAGCTCAGAAAAAGACCGGAAGGAGCAGCATGGCCTACGAAGTCCCGCCCCTGCCGTACGACTACAACGCACTTGAGCCGCACATCGACGAAGAGACGATGCACCTGCACCACGACAAGCACCACCAGGCCTACGTGACCCAGGCCAACAACGCGCTGGAGGGCACGGAGTGGGCCGACCGGCCGGTGGAAGAGGTGCTCCAGAGCCTGAGCTCGGTGCCTGAGGACAAGCGCACCGCCGTGCGCAACAACGCCGGCGGCCACTACAACCACTCGCTGTTCTGGGTCTGGATGGGCCCCGGCGGCGGCGGCGAGCCCGACGGCGCGCTGCGACAGGCCATCGACTCGGCCTTCGGCTCATTTTCCGACTTTCAGGCGCAGTTGAAGGATGCCGGCGTCAAGCGCTTCGGCTCTGGCTGGGCGTGGCTCGTGCACGACTCATCGGGGCTCAAGGTGGTCTCGACCGCCAACCAGGACAGCCCCGTCTCCGACGGCCAGACGCCGCTGCTGGGCGTGGACGTGTGGGAGCACTCCTACTACCTCAAGTACCAGAACCGCCGCCCCGACTACATCGACGCGTGGTGGAACACGGTCAACTGGGACAAGGTCGCCGAGGGCTTCTCGCGGGTTTCGTAGCCGCCTCTCCCCGAGGCTGGCCGAATTAACGCCATGTACCGTCGCTTTTTCGGCCAGCCTCCGCGGCGGAGGCCTCCCCGGCCGATCGCCGACCGCTAAGCCCGGGTGAAGCGCCGGCCGGCGGTGGGCGAGCGCTCCTCGTCGAGGCGAAGGCGATCGCGGTCCGCCTCGCCGCGGCCGTTGCCCTCCTCCTCGGCAGCCGCCTGGGCCTCCATCGCCGCGAGACGCTCCGGCGTCAGCTCACCGGCGTTCTCCGACTCGATCCGCTCGAGCCACTGAGCGCCCGCCGCCGCCTCGCCTGCGTCGATATCGACTCGCTTCGTCGCCACGTACTTGTCGATCTCGGCGAACAGCGCGTCGACGAGCTCTTCTTGGGGGACCTTGCGCAGCGACTTGCCGTGGCTGAACACCAGCCCCATGTTCTTAGCGCCAGTGATGCCGAAGTCGGCGTGCGAGGCCTCGCCGATGCCGTTGACAGGACAACCTAGTACCGCGACCTCGATCGGGTCCTCATAGCGCTCGAGCCGTCGCTCGATTTCGGCCACAACCGTGTCCATGTCGAACTGCAGGCGACCGCAGGTCGGGCAAGCGATCAGCACCGGGCCCCGCTCGCGCAGCTGCAGCGCCTTGAGGATCTCCCAGGCGACCTTCACCTCCTCCTCGGCGTGGAAGGTCGATAGCGAGATGCGGATCGTGTCGCCGATGCCGTCCGCCAGCAGCGTTCCCAGCCCGACTGCCGACTTCAGCGACCCCGACCACTTCGTCCCCGCCTCGGTTATGCCCAGGTGCAGGGGGTACGGGATGCGCTCCGACAGCATCCGGTTGGAGGCGATCGTGTTGGGCACGTTGGTCGATTTGATCGAGACCTTGAAATCCTGAAAGTCGAGGCGCTCCATCAACTCGACGAACTCGACCGCGGCGCCCACCAGCGCGTCGACCGGGTTCTCGCGCTCGAGCGCGTGGAGGTGCTTGGGCAGCGAGCCCGAGTTCACCCCGATCCGCAACGGCGTGCCCACGGCGCGGGCGCGCTCGACGACCTGCGCGACCTTGTCGTGGCCACCGATGTTCCCGGGATTGATCCGCACGCAGTGCGCCCCGGCGTCGAGCGCCTTCAGCGCCAGCGTGTAGTTGAAGTGGATGTCCGCGATCACCGGGATCGGCGCCTCCTTGACGATCTGCGCCAGGGCGTCGACGTCCTTCTCACGCGGGACGGCGACCCGCACCAGGTCCGCGCCCGCATCGGCGACGCGCCGGATCTGGTCCATGGTCGCGCTGAGGTCGGCGGTCTCGGTCTTGGTCATGGTCTGCACCACGACTGGCGCTCCGCCCCCGATGGGGACGCCGCCGACCTTGATCTGGTGCGCTGAGGCCATGAATTTCAGTGTAGAGCCGTACCTCCCCGGTCGCTAAATTCACACAATGGACAACGGGAGGGCGCTGATCGCAAGGCTCGAGACGATCTGCGGCGCTGAGCACGTGCTCACCCATCCCGACGCCCTGGCGACCTACCGCTCCGACGGCCTGGCCCACTACCGCGAGACGCCGCTGGCGGCGGTGCTGCCGGCCACCGGCGATCAGGTCCGCGAGGTGGTGGCCAGCTGCTTCGAGGCGGGCGTCCCCTGGGTCGCCCGCGGCTCGGGCACGGGGCTCTCGGGCGGCGCGCTGCCGGTGGCCGAAGGCGTGCTGATCGTGCTCGCGCGGCTGCGGCGGATCCTTGCCGTCAGCCTCGAGGACGCCTCCGTCGTGGTCGAGCCCGGGGTCACCAACATCGCGGTCTCGCGCGCCGTCGCGCCCACTCATTTCTACCCGCCCGACCCATCCAGCCAGATCGTGTGCTCGATCGGCGGCAACATCGCGGAGAACTCCGGCGGCGCTCACTGCTTCAAGTACGGCTTCACCACCAACTACGTGACCAGCCTCGAGGTCGTGCTCAGCGACGGCACCGTGGCCGAACTGCACCGGGACGCTCCCGGATACGACCTGCTGGGCGCATTCGTGGGCTCTGAGGGGACCCTCGGCGTCGCCACCAAGATCGAGTTGCGGGTTGTGCCGGCGCCGGAGACGGTACGCACGTTGCTGGCATTCTTCGAGGACTCGGAAGCGGCCGGCGAGGCCGTCACCACGATCGTCTCGGCGGGGATCGTGCCGGCGGCGATCGAGATGATGGATCGACTCTCGATCCGCGCCGCCGAGGAGGCCACCGGCGCCGGTTACCGCCTGGACGCGGGAGCGGCGCTGATCGTCGAGCTTGACGGCTCCGAGGAGGAGTGCGCGATCCGCTTCGAGCAGGTGCGCGAGTTGTGCGCGCAGAACGGCGGGCGGGATATCAAGGTAGCCGCCGACGCGGGGGAGCGCGACCTGATCTGGAAGGCGCGCAAGGCGGCCTTCGCCGCCATGGGGCGCGTGGCGCCCGCCTACTTCGTCCAGGACGGCGTGATCCCCCGTACGCGGTTGCCCGAGGCGCTGCGGCGCATCGACGAGCTCGCCGCCGAATATCGCCTCCAGGTCGCCAACGTCTTTCACGCGGGCGATGGCAACCTCCACCCCCTGATCTGTTACGACGCCGCTCGGTCGGGCGAGCCGGAGCGCGCCGAGCAATTGGCAAACCTGATCCTCAAGGCATGCCTCGACCTCGGCGGCTCGATCACCGGCGAGCACGGGGTCGGCGTCGACAAGAAGGGGCACATGCCGGCGATGTTCTCGGAGCGAGACCTCGAGAGCTTTCACCGGCTGCGCTGCGCGTTCGACCCCCATGGACTGGCCAACCCGGGCAAGGTCATGCCCACGCCGCGACTATGCGGCGAGGTCCCCGGCCCCTATCGCGAGCACCCGCTGGAGCGCGCGGGCGTGGCGTCGAGGATGTAGCGGCCTGGATGAGCGAGCCGGTTCAACCGCAGAATGGCGAAGCGACCGCGGCGGCGCTCGCGGCCGCGGCGGCCGAGGGCCGCACCGTTCGCATCCGCGGTGGCGGGACGAAGCTCGGCTGGGGTCGACCCGGGCAGGTGCCCGACGTGGAACTCAGCACCGCCTCCTTGAGCAGCATCGCGGAGCACAATGTGGGCGATTTGACCGCGGTCCTCGAAGCGGGGGTTCCGCTGGCGCGCGCCCAGGCCAAGTTCGCCGCCGCCGGGCAGATGCTGGCGCTGGATCCGCCCCTCGGGCGCGACCGGGCCGCGACCATCGGCGGGGTCTTCGCGAGCGCGGATTCCGGTCCCTTGCGCCACCGTTATGGCGGCCCGCGCGACCTGATCATCGGCATCACTGTGGCGCTCTCCGACGGGACCGTCGCGCGCGCCGGCGGCAACGTGATCAAGAACGTCGCCGGCTACGACCTGGCCAAGCTGTTCACGGGCTCGTTCGGCACTCTGGGGGCGATCATCAGCGTCAATGTGCGCCTGCATCCCCGCCCGCCCGCGTTTGCGACGGCCGTCGGCTCCTCCGCCGATCCCGCGCAGCTCGGAGCTTGCGCCCGCGCGCTGGCGGCGGCGCCGCTCGAGCTCGACTCGTTGGACGTCGCGTGGCGAGGCGGGCGCGGCGGCCTGCTGGCGCGCGTGAGCGGAGCGGAGCCTTCACCGCGCGCGCAGCGCCTGGCCCGTCTGCTGCGCGAAGAAGGCCTCGAGGGCGTCGATGTGATCGCCGATGATGGAGAGCTGTGGGCGCGCCAACGCGTCGGCCAGCGCGCGCGCGAGGGGGCGCTGGTGCGCGTGACGGCGCGGCCGAGCGCGCTGCAAGAGGTGCTCGACGCCGCGCGCTCCTGTGAAGCGACGCTGGTCGGCCGCGCGGCCCTGGGAACGAGCTATTTGGAGCTTCACCCGTTTGCAATCCCCCCGTTGCGAGAGCGGCTCCCAAGCGCGCGCGCCGTCGTCGTGCTCGACGGCCCGGAGGAGCTGCGGCGCGCGCAGGATCCATGGGGCGGGGGCGAGAGCCGGGCGCTCGAGCTGATGCGCCGCCTGAAGGGGGCCTTCGACCCCGCGGGCGCTTTAAGCCCCGGGACATTCGTGGGCGGCATCTGATGGCCTCCCTCCGGCGGACCGCCCCCGGCAGCGAGCGCTGATGTTCGATTCCCACCGCCCGCCCCAGCAGGAGCTCGTCGAGGACTGCGTCCACTGCGGCTTTTGCCTCGAGAGTTGTCCGACCTACGTTCTCTGGGCCCAAGAAGCCGACTCGCCCCGCGGCCGGATCGTGCTGATCGACGAGCAGCTCCACTCGGAGGAGCCGCTCTCGCCGGAGACCGTGAGCCATTTCGACTCTTGCCTCGGCTGCATGGCGTGCGTGACCGCGTGCCCCTCGGGAGTCCGCTACGACCGGCTGATCGAGCGAGTGCGCCCCCAGGTCGAGCGCAACTTCGCGCGGACGCCTCAGGAGCGCGCGCTCAAGCGGCTGATTTTCGCCACGCTTCCGCATCCGCGGCGCATGCGGGCGCTTGCACCGGCGCTCGCGGCCTCCCGGCACATGCCTCTGGATGGGCTTCCGAGCCGACTCGGGAACATGCTCAGGCTCGCACCGCGAGCCCGGCTAGGGCGCTCCTTGCTGACCAGGATCCCCGCCCACAAGTCCGCTCGCGGCCGGCAGCGGGGCCGTGTCGGGTTGCTGCGCGGCTGCGTCCAGCGCGTGTTCTATCCGCAGGTGCACGCCGCCACGATCGGGGTGCTGGCGGCGGAGGGGTTCGAGGTCTACACGCCGGCGGAACCCGAGTGTTGCGGAGCGCTTGAGTTCCACAGTGGCGAGGAGCGCGCCGCGGTCGCTCGCGCCGAGGCTACGATCGCGGCCTTCGAGCAACTGCCACCGCTCGACCACGTGGTCGTGAACGCCGCGGGCTGTGGTTCGGCGATCAAGGAATACGGCGACCTGCTCGGGACGGCCAAGGCGCGCGCCTTCTCAGCGCGCGTCAAGGATGTGACCGAGCTGCTCGCGGACGCCGCGCCGCAGGCCCAGCGACATCCGCTGCACGTGCGCGCCGTGTACCACGATGCCTGCCATCTCGCTCACGCCCAGGGCGTAAGAGCACAGCCCCGCGAGCTCTTGCGCGGCATTCCCGGCCTCGAGCTGCTCGAGGTGGGCGCGGAGGCGTCGATCTGCTGTGGCTCGGCCGGCATCTACAACCTGTTGCAGCCGGAGGCCGCCGCCGAGCTTGGCGAGCGCAAGGCGCGAAACCTGCTCGCCACCGGAGCGGACGTGGTGGTGGCCGCGAATCCCGGCTGCACCGCCCAGCTCGACTTCCACCTGCGCGCGCTCGAGCACCCGCTTGCGATCCAGCACCCGGTGGAGCTCCTGTGGCAGTCGCTCAGGCGTACATCGCCTCGATCTCGGCCTCGTACTTGGCGGCGATCGGGGCTCGCGTGAGCTTCATCGCCGGCGTCAGCTCCTCCCCGCCGGGTGGCCAGTCGCCTGGCTCGCGGCGGTGCGCCGCAGCGCCTCGGTGATCGTCGGCGCATCGACCGCCCGTGCCCCGGATGGCGTCGTCGTCGTGGTCATGCGGACGTGGCCGCCCTAGTGCGGGAATCCCGGCCCTGAGAGGGTCGAGATGTCGTTTGAGAGGCCGATCACGAACACCAGCATGATCAGCACGAAGCCGACCACGCCGGCGCGCTCCATGACCGAGAAGGGGATGCGCCGGCGGCGGACCTTCTCCGCCAGCGCCCAGAACACATGCCCGCCGTCCAGGGGCAGGAACGGGAACAGGTTCACGACCGCCAGCGACAGCGAGATCAGCGCGAGCACCAGCAGCGCTTCGGTGGTCCCGAAGGCGAACGCCTGCTGGGTCTCCTTGAATGCGCCGACCGCGCCGTGAAGCTGGCGCCGGTCCTTGGGTTCGAACAGCAGAGCCACCCTCGTGACGGTCGCCGTGGTCACGTACCACATTTCGTGGCCGCTCATGCGGGCAGCGGTGAGGCCGCCCACCGGCTGGGCCTTGGCCTTGAACTCGAATCCGACGAGCATCCGCCCGTAGCTGGCGTGGTAGCGCGGGTACAGCGAGAACCGCACCAGCCTGCCATCGCGCCGCACGACCATCATCACCGGCGTGGCCGACCGGCAACCGTCGGTCTGGCGCCCGGCGCAGCGGTGCTTGTCGATCTCCGTCCTGATCTGCGCGGCTGAGAGCCCGTGCCGACCGTCGACGGCCACGATCCGGTCACCAGGTTTCAGGTAGTGGGAGGCGGGCGGCTCGAGCGACGCGTGAGCGACCTGGTCGGTCGAGGTCAGGATCCCCTGGGACCAGTACACGCCGAAAAAGATGAGGAACGCGATCAGCAGGTTCATCGCCGGTCCCGCCAGGATCACCACGATCCGCTTCCAGACCGGCTGGTTGTAGTAGGCGCGCGGTCGTACCTCAGGCGGGATGTCCTCGTGTGGGTTCATGCCGGTGATCTTCACGTAGCCGCCCAGGGGGATCGGCGCGATGCCGTACTCGGTCTCGCCGCGCCTGACCTTCACCAGCAGCGGCCCGAAGAAGAGCGAGAAGCGCTCCACCCTCATACCGACCGCCTTGGCCGCGGCGAAGTGGCCCGCCTCGTGCAGCACGATCAGCGCGACGAAGCCGAGAAACGCCAGCAGGTAGGACATCAGGCGACCGCCCGGGCCTCCACCAGTTCGCCCGCCACCGCCCGCGCGCGGGCGTCGGCTTCGGCCAGCGCGTCGAAGGAGTGCACCGGGCCCGCGGGCAGGCGAGTGAGCGTCTCCTCGATCACTGCGGGGATGCCGGGAAAGCCGAGGCGCCCCCCGAGGAAGGCGTGGACCGCAACCTCGTTGGCGGCATTGAGCGTGCACGGCGCGGTGCCGGCCTCGCGGGCGGCGTCGCGTGCGAGGCGCAGGCAGGCGAAAGTCTCGAGGTCCACCTGCTCGAAGGTCAGCGCGCCGAGCTCGACCAGGTCCAGCGGACGCACGGGCACGTCCACGCGCTCGGGGTAATTCAACGCGTAGGAGATCGGCACGCGCATGTCCGGGTAGCCGAGGTGCGCCAGCGTGGCGCCGTCGCAGAGCTGGATCAGGCTGTGGATGATCGACTGCGGGTGGACGACAACCTCGATGCGCTCGTACGGCATGCCGAACAGGTGGTGGGCCTCGATCAGCTCGAGGCCCTTGTTCATCAGCGTGGCCGAATCGATCGTGATCTTGCCCCCCATCTCCCAGGTGGGGTGAGCGAGTGCCTGCTCGACGGTCACCCCCTCGAGCTCGGCCGCGCTCGCGCCGCGGAACGGGCCGCCGGACGCCGTCAGGATCAGGCGGTCGACGACCCCGGGCTGCTCGCCGCTCAGCAGCTGGTGCAGGGCCGAGTGCTCGGAGTCGACCGGGATCACCTGGGCCCCGGTCGCCTCGGCAAGCTGCATCACGAGCTCACCCCCCACCACCAATGACTCCTTGTTGGCGAGCGCCAGGTCGATGCCTTCCCCGAGCGCAGCCACCGACGGCACCAAGCCGGCCGAGCCGACGATCCCGTTCAACACGAGGTCACATTCAGATTCGGTAATGAGCGTGAACAGGCCATCGGGCCCCGCGAGCACCTCGCCGTCGGTCCACGCTTCGCTTGCCCGGGCGGCCGCGACGGGATCGGTCAGAGCGATTCGCCTGACTCCGTGCTCGCCGGCCTGCGCGATCACGCCTTCCCAGGAGCGCTCGGCGGCCAGCCCGGCGAGCTCGAAGCGCTCGGGATCGGCGCGCGCGAGCACGTCGAGCGCCTGCACGCCGATCGAGCCCGTGCAGCCGAGAATCAGCAGCCGTCGCGGCATCAGTGGACTATGGCAAACCAGATGTAGTAGCCACCCAGGATCGTGAACAGGGCGGCATCGGCGCGGTCGAGCGCGCCGCCATGGGCGCCGAAGAGTCCTCCGGTGTCTTTGGTCTGCATGTCACGCTTGATCGCGGACTCGAACAGGTCCCCCAGCGGACCGAGCACGGCGACCGCGATCCCGAGCACGAGCGCGTGGCCCTGAGTCATCCACGTGTTCTGCAAAAGACCCGCACACACCAACGTCAGGATGGCCACGATCGCGCCACAGAAAAGTCCCTCCACGGTCTTGCCCGGAGAGATCGCGGGCGCCAGCCGGCGGCGCCCGAAGAGACGGCCGCCCAGATACGCGGCAGTGTCGGCGAGAAACGTGCCCGCGAGCACATCGATCAGGATCGCGTTGCCGTGGGGCAGCCGGCGCAACAGCTCCGCGTGCGCGAGTGCGAAGGCGATCCACCACACCCCCAGCAGCGTGCTCGCGACACTCAGCGTGACCCGGTCGCGCTGGCCCCGCAGGAGGAGCACGCAGAAGAGCACGGGGAGCACCGCGACAGCGACCTCCAACACCTGACGCTCGCTGCCGTAGCGTGCCGCGAGCACCACGCCCACCAGTGCGGCGAAGCCGACCAGCGGCACCGGGCGCCACTGATCGAGCATGCGGTAGAGCTCGTACATGCAGACTGCCCCGATCACGATCAGGAAGATGGCCCAGGCAAGGCGACCGACGTCGATCAGCGCGACCACCACGACGGCGGCGGGGATCGCGACCAGGACCCGCGCCAGCAGATCGGAGCTACGGCGCCCCTCGCGCCGCCGCTCCGTGCGCTGCCGGGATTGGCGCGGCGGCCGCTCGCGCGCGCGACCCTCGCCGGGGCGGCGGCGCTCGCTGGCGGGCGCGGAAGGCGTCCGCGACCCTCGCCGGGGCGGCGGCATCAGTGGCCCTCCACTACCGGCCCCCGAACCGCCGCCCGCGCGCCGCGAACTCATCCAGGCTCTGCTCGAACGCCGCGCGCGAGAAGTCGGGCCACAGCTCGTCGCGGAACACGAGCTCGGAATAGTGGCCCTGCCACAGCAGGAAGTTCGAGGAGCGGTGCTCGCCGCTGGTGCGGATGATCAGATCGGGATCGTGCATCTCGGGGGCGTACAGATGCGCGCGAAATTGCTCCTCCGTCCCTCCCTGAAACGAACGCGCGGCGTCCATGATCTCCGCGCGGCCGCCGTAGTTGAAGGCGACGAACAGGGTGATGCGGGTGTTCTCGCCGGTCAGAGCCTCGGCCCATTCCATGCGCTCAACCAGCTCCGGGGGGACCGGGTCGGTGCGCCTGCCGACAAACCGCATCCGCACCCCCTCGTCGTGCAGCTCCGGTGTCTCGAGTTCGATCCGCCGCCGCATCATCGCCATCAAACCGGAGACTTCCGCGGCCGGCCGCGACCAGTTCTCGGTCGAGAACGAGTACACGGTGAGCTCCCGGATCCCGAGGTCGACCGCGTCACGCAGGCGGGCCTTGACCGTGTCCGCCCCGGCCTCGTGGCCGTCCAGCACGGGCAGCCCTCGGCGCTTCGCCCAGCGGCCGTTGCCGTCGGTGATGATCGCCACATAGCGCGGCCGCCGCTCGGCCGCCTCGCCGTCCGCTCGGACCGGGGCGAGCCGCGACCCCTCCCGCGACCCCTGCGCGCCCGAGCCCATCAGACCTCCAGGATCTCTGCTTCCTTGTGCGCGAGCAGCTCGTCGAGCTCCGCAATGCGCGCGTCCGTGACCTTCTGCAGCTCGAGCTCGGCGCGGTGCTCGTCGTCGGAGCCCGTCTCTCCGGCCTCCTTGAGCTCGCGCAGGTCGTGCATCACGTCGCGACGGATGTTGCGGATCGCGACTCGCCCCTCCTCGGCGATGTGACGCACCACGCGGACGAGCGCCCGGCGCCGCTCCTCGGTGAGCTCGGGCACCCCGAGGCGAATCAGGTTGCCGTCGTTGGAGGGAGTGAGGCCGACATCCGACTGGATGATCGCCCGCTCGATCGCCTTGATCGAGCTCTTGTCATAGGGCTGAATCGTGAGCAGGCGCGCCTCGGGAGCGTTGATCGTGGCGAGTTGCTTGAGCGGCGTCTGCGTGCCGTAGTAGTCGACCAGGATGCGGTCGAGCAGCGCCGGGCTGGCGCGGCCTGTGCGCACCGAGCTGAACTCGTGCCGTACAGCCTCGACGGACTTTCCCATGCGTTCGCGGCCGTCGGCCAGGAACTCGTTGGTCATCTCACTCATCGGACACCATCAGGTCCGTACCAGCGTGCCTACGCGTTCACCCGACACTATCTGGCCGATGTTGCGCCCGCCGGTCATGTTGAAGACCACGATCGGCAGCTTGTTCTCCATGCACAGGGCGAACGCGGTCGCGTCCATCACCTCGAGCCCGCGGGTCAGGGCTTCGCGGTGCGTGATCTCGGGGATGAACTTGGCCTGCCGGTCGAGGGCGGGATCGGCGCTGTACACGCCCTCGACGCCATTCTTGGCCATCAGCACCACCTCCGCGTGGAGCTCCGCCGCGCGCAGAGCCGCAGCCGTATCGGTGGTGAAGAACGGATTGCCGGTGCCGGCGGCGAAGATCACGACCCTGCCTTTCTCCAGATGGCGAATCGCCCGGCGGCGAATGTAGGGCTCCGCGACCTCGGAGATCGTGATCGCCGACTGCACCCGCGTTGCAACCTCGAGCTTCTCCAGCGCGTCCTGCAGCGCCAGGGCGTTCAGCACGGTCGCCAGCATGCCCATGTAGTCGCCGGTCGCGCGGTCCATGCCCTTGGCGGCGGCCGCTAGCCCGCGGTAGATGTTGCCGCCTCCGACCACGATCGCGACCTCGACCCCGCCTTGGTGGACCGCCGCCACCTCGGCGGCGATCTCGTGCACGCGCTCAGGGTCGGTGCCGTACTCCCTGTCGCCCATCAGCGCCTCGCCGGACAGCTTCAGCAGCACGCGCCGGTAAACGGGCTTGCGCTCCGAGGCGGGCTCTGTGACCGTCTGCGCCACGCGAGGTGCTGCCTAGCCGCCGATCGCGAAGCGCGAGAACCGCCGCACGACGATGTTCTCGCGCGTCTCGGCGGCCAGCTCGGCACGCAGTTCCTCGATCGTCTTGCCGCCGTACTTGTCCTCGTTCACGTGTGGCTGCCGAAGCAGGACCACGTCGTCGAGCCACTTGTCGAGCTTGCCGGCGACGATCCGCTGGCGAACGTTCTCGGGCCGCTCGGAGGCCTGCTCGGTGGCGATCCGGACCTCCCGCTCGCGATCCTCCGCGGGAATCTCCTCGTCGGAGACCGACAGGGGCCCGCGGGCGGCGATGTGCAGGGCGACGTCGCGAGCGAAGTCGACGAACTTCTCGTTGCGCGCGACGAAGTCGGTCTGGCAATTGACCTCGACCATGGCGCCGATCCGGTTGCCGTGGTGGATGTAGCTCTGAACCACGCCTTCGCGCGCCTCTTCGCCCGCCCTGCGGGCCGCCTGCGCCTGGCCCCGGGTGCGCAGGATCTCGACCGCCTGTTCGAGGTCGCCCTCCGATTCGGCCAGCGCCTCTCGGCAGGCGAGCACCCCCGCCCCGGTGCGGTCGCGCAAGGCCTTGACGTCTCGGGCGCTGATCTCGCTCATTCGGACGCCTCGGTCGTCTGTGGCTCGGGCGGCGGTTGCGGCGCGGAGGCGGGCGGCACCGGCGGCTGCTCCGCTGCAGGTGGGGCCTCCCCCCCGTCCGGGACCGATCGCGTCCCCGCGGCCGCGGCCTCCCCTTCGCGCTCGGAAGGCGCTGGTCCCGGCGTGGACGGTGGTTCCGCCGGTTCCGCCGGGGGCGGGGCTACAGCCCGTTCCGGCGGGGGCGGGGCTACAGCCGGTTCCGGAGGCGACGGGGGCTCAGCCGGCTCCGCGGCCGCCTCAGCCGCGGCCCGCTCCTCGGCCTCGCGCCGGGCCTGCTCCTCGGCCTCACGCCGGGCCTGCTCCTCGGCCTCGCGCCGGGCACGTTCCTCGGCCTCCCTGCGCTCCTGCTCCTCGGCCTCGCGCCGGGCCCGTTCCTCCTCGGCGCGGAAGCGGAAGTGGCCCTGCGCGACGACGTCGCCGATGGCCTTGGTCACGGCCGCGCACGAGCGGATCGCGTCGTCGTTCCCGGGGATCACATAGTCGATGCCGTCCGGGTCGCAGTTGGTGTCGACGAGGCCGATGATCGGCAGGCGCAACCGCTGCGCTTCGCGCACCGCGATCGCCTCGGTCTTGAGGTCGATCACGAAGACGGCGTCGGGGACGCGCTGCATCGCCTTGACGCCGCCGAGGTTCGCGCGCAGCTTCTCGAGGTCGGCCTGCATGGCCATGCGCTCGCGCGTGGGCAGCAGCTGCAACTGGCCCTCGGATTCGTAGCGCTCGAGGTCGTGCAGTCGCCGGATGCGCTGCGAGATCGTGCCCCAGTTGGTGAGCAGCCCACCGAGCCAGCGATGGTTCACGTACGGCATCTCGGCGGCCTGCGCGACATCGCGAATCGCGTCCCGGGCCTGCTTCTTGGTGCCGACGAACAAGAGCGTGCCGCCTCGGGCAGCGAGTTCGGCCGCAAAGGCGCGCGCCTGCTCGAGCAGGTCCTGCGTCTGCAGCAGGTCGATGATGTAGATGCCGTCACGCTCTCCGAAGATGAAGCGGCGCATCTTCGGGTTCCAGCGGCGCGTCTGGTGACCGAAGTGCACTCCGGCCTCCAGCAGCTCCTTGATGCCGAGTTCAGCCATGTTCTCTATCCCTTTGAGGTGTCTTTTGGACTGGCAGCCCAACGGCCGGCGGTAGCGGACCTCGGGAGACGTAATCGAGCTACAAACGCCTTTGAGGCAGGGCGCTACCCCAAGCGATGGGGTCGAAGTTTCACCGCCAGTCTAGGGGAGAATGCGGTACGTTTCTTAGAAGCGGACCGTCGCCTTCCCTACCTTCGGGCGGCGGCTCGCGCAGCGGGCCGAACCTCCCTTCCCCTACCTCCGGTGGCTCGGCTCGCAAAGTAGGGCCAACGGGGCGGCTGTGGACGGGCCGCCCCGTTGGTATGCGGGAAAATGGTTGCCCATCAACCGGCGCGGGCGGCCAGGCGAAGCGCCGCCGCGAGGTCGGCTGGCAGCTCGGAGGTGACATCGACAATCGCCCCGCCGAGGGGGTGGGGAAAGCGCAGCCGCGCGGCGTGTAGGAATTGGCGCTCGAGGCCGTAGCGGCGGTGGCCGCCATAGGATCTATCGCCGCACACCGGATGGCCGATGGCCTGCATGTGCACCCTGATCTGATGGGTGCGCCCGGTCTCGAGCACCACTCGCGTGAGCGTGGCGGTCGGGAGCAGGCGCTCGACGGTGAAGTGCGTGCGTGCCTCACGGGTCGAGTCGGAGTCGATCGACATCAGCACGCGGTCGCGGCGGCTGCGGCCGATGGGGGCATCGATCGTGCCTGCGCGGGCGTCGAGGTGGCCCTCGACCAGCGTCAGATACTCGCGCCGCAGGCGCCGCTCGGCCAGCAGCGCTTTGAGCCCGCGGTGGACCGCGTCTGACTTGGCCACCACGAGCAGCCCCGAGGTATCGCGGTCGAGCCGGTGGACGATGCCCGCGCGCCATCCGTCCTCTCCCCCGGCCGCGACGCCGGCGAGCGCCTGCGCGAGCGTCCCCGACCGGTTGCCGCGCGCGGGGTGCACCACCACGCCGGCCGGTTTGTCCACGACCATCAGGTGCTCGTCTTCGTAGGCGATGACGAACGGCGCCGGCGCCCCGTCGAGCGCCCCTGCCGGCTCGCGTGGCTCGATCTCGATCACCTCGCCCTCCCTGACGAGGTGGCGCTTGGGCTGGACGCGCCCGTTGATCGTGACCCGACCGGCGTCGATGACGGCCTGAGCCTGCGAGCGCGAGCCGAGCGGTCCGGTTAGAAAGCGGTCGAGGCGCTCCCCGGCCGCGTGCTCCGGGACCGTCAGGGTCTCCTTCAGCTCGATTTGCCGGCTCCCCGCTCGAGCACGAACAGCAGCGCGATCACGCCGAAGGTGATGGCCATATCGGCGACATTGAAGGCGGGCCAGTGCGGCAGCTTGATCCAGTCCGTGACCGAGCCGTGCACGAGCCGGTCGATCAGGTTGCCGATCGCGCCCCCCAGGAGCAGGCCGGTCGGCACCCACAGGCCGCGGCGCGCCGGGTGCAGGACGAAGTAAGCCGTGAGCGCGGCCAGCGCGAGCAGCGTGCAGACGAGCACGATCGCCCCTCCGCCCGAGAGCACGCCAAACGCCACGCCGGTGTTGTGGACATGCACGAGGTGCACGCCGGGGATCAGCGAGCGCTCCTGTCCGGGGGCGATGCCGGCGGCCACGGTGTCCTTCGTGAGCTGATCGAGCCCCACGACCGCGGCCCCCAGGGCGGCGGCACGCGCGAACACGACCGAGCGCCAGGCCCGGGTTGGTGCCGAGCTGCTGTCGGCCACGGTGCTCATCACCCCGAAATCAAGCTGACGATCACAGTGCGCAGCAGCCACAGCACGATGATTCCGAGCATCGGGCTGAAGTCGAACATCCCCACCGTGGGGATGAAGCGCCTGAAGATGCGCAGGTAGGGCTCCGAGACATCGCGCAGGAAGCGCAGGACGGAATCGGCCCAGCGCGCGTACGGGGGGCGGACTCCGGTCGAGAAGAGCATGTTCAAGAGCACGTAGATGAAGATCAGGATGATGTAGACGTAGAAAACGGCGCTCACGTAGTTGGCGATGTCGCCGCGCACGCTCGCGAGCGCGATCACGAGCCGCACCGCACGGCGTCGAATGCCGCCTGAAAGGCGGTACGCACGCCGTGGCGCTCAAGGGCTGCCAGTCCCCGCGCGGTGGTGCCGGCGGGCGATGTCACCTCGCGCCTCACCGCGAGCGTGTCGCCGTCGCGCTTGCGGATCAGCTCGGCGCTTCCCAGCATGGTCTCAACCACGAGCTCGGCCGCTATTCGCGCGTCGAGGCCATACCGCACGGCGGCGTCAACCTGCGCCTCGACGAGCAGCGCCTGGTAGGCGGGGCCGACGCCCGTCACGGCGCCGGCCGCGTCCATCAGTCGCTCAGGCAGCTTGACCACGGTGCCAAGACGGCCGAACAACGCCAGCAGCTCGGCTTCTCCCTCGGGAGGATCGTCTGGCGTGGCGTAACAGATCACGCCGCGGCGCACCTCGACCGGGGTGTTGGGCTCAAAGCGAAACACCGGCGTGTCGGGGTAGCTCCCCCGCAGACTCGACACGGCGATGCCGCCGAGCACCGAAACCACACACTTGGCCTTTCCCGAGACCTCGGCGGCGACCTGGTTCAGCTGGTAGGGCTTGTGGCACAGCACGGTGACGTCCGCGCGCTCGGCCACCTCCGCGTTCGAGAGCGCCTCGCCCCCCAGCTCGGCCACGATCGCCCCCGCGCGGCCCGAGCCCGAGTCCGAGACGAGCACGGGCTCGCCCCATCCTCGCGCGAGCGCACGCGCCATGTTCCCGGCGCCGATCAGGCCGACTTGCATTTGAAGAAATCTACTGTGGGCACGGGCGCGCGCATGCGCGCGCCCGCCGGTCCGCACATGTGCGGCACCGGGGCCGGGCCGCATGCGGCCCGGCCCAATACTCAACTCTGGTTGAAGAACTCCTTCTCGATCAGACGCGCGCGCTCCTCGGCGGAGACCTCGACGTTGCGCGGCGTGAGCAGGAACACCTTGTCGGCGATCCGCTGCATGCCGCCGTCGAGCGCGTATGTCAGCCCACTGGAGAAATCGATCAGGCGCTTCGAGAGGTCGGTGTCGGTCCCTTGAAGGTTGAGGATGACGGGGATCGAGTCCTTGAACTTGTCCGCCACATCCTGAACATCGTTGAAGTTCTTGGGCGCGACGAAGTGCACGCGCACATCGCGTCGCACGCCGTTACCGCGGCCGCCCACCGGCCGCAGCGAGGTGGTGCGTCGCTCGGATACCGGATCGTCGGCGAAGATGTCGTCGATTTCGTCGCGCCGCCGGCGCGCGCTCAGGCGCCGGACGCCCTGGCGCTCGCGATAGCTCGACTCGAGCTCGGCCTCCGGTTCGGGGTACGACGGCTCGTACTCCTCCTCTTCGTATTCCTCGTCGTCCGCGAGGCCGAAGTAGACGAGTGTGCGATGCCAGGTGTCGCGGAATGCCATCAGCGTGTGGGTTCGGGGCCCGGACCGATTTCCCTGCCGGGATTATGACGCGCGCGGCGTAGGTTCGCGGTACAAGGTCGTGCCTAAGCGCACAATCGTCGCGCCCTCTTCCACGGCCACGACGTAGTCCTGGCTCGTTCCCATGGAGAGCTGAGGCAGGCCGTGGCGCTCGGCCAGCTCGCGCAGGGCGGCGAAATAGGGACGGCTCTGCTCGGGCTCGGGAGCGAGCGGCGGCATCGTCATCAGGCCGACTACCCGCACGGGACATCGCCCCAGGAACGCCGGGAGCTCCTCGACGGCCACGCCGCTCTTCCCCTGCTCGCCGGAGACGTTGACCTCGACGAGCACCTCGGTCGTGCTGGTGCCATGACGGCCGAGCTGCTCGAGCGCGGAATCGCTCGCCACCGAGTGGATGTAGCGGACGTACGGGAGCAGCGCGCGCACCTTGCGGCTCTGAAGCGCGCCGATGAAGTCCCAGGTGAAGTCCCCCGGATGGGCCTCAGCCTTGCGCTTCAGCTCCTGCGCACGGTTCTCGCCCAGGAGCTCTAGACCTGCCTCCTTGAGCGCCGCGAGCTCATCGTCCGGCACATACTTGACCGCGGCCAGCACCTCGACCTCCTCGGACGTACGGCCGGCGGCGCGGATCTCCGCGCGCACGCGCTCGAGATTCGAGCGGATCACTTCGGGGTCGAGCCCCTGGATCAGCTCAACCAAGCGATCCCCGCCTGCCGTCCCGTGACCCCTTGATCGCGGCGGTGGGAGAAGAACAGCTCGCGCTCGCACATGGTGCAAAGGCCCACGTCGTGGACCGCCTGCGCACCCGCCTGCTCGAGTTGGGCGCGGGCGATCGCCTTCAGGTCGAGAGTGCGTCCGCTCGTCCCGAAGTGTTCGTGCACCTCTTGGCCGACCTCGTAGCAGCAGGGGCCGGCCCCAGGGCCGATGGCCGCGCGGAGCGGCGCGCGGGGGCTCCGACTTCTGAGTTCGCGCACGCCCGCCGCGATCGCGCCGCCCGCCAGCCCGCGCCAGCCCGCGTGGACGACCGCCACCGCGCCGTCGGCCGCCAGGGCGATCGGCAGACAGTCGGCGGCCAGCGCGACGATGCCGAGCCCGGGGGTCTCGGTCACCTGGCCGTCGGCCTCGGGCGGCTGCGCGCTCGGCCCGTCCACCGCGACCACGTGATTGCCATGGACCTGGTGCACAAATGCCAGCTCGAGGCCCAATGCGTCCTCCAGCGCCCGCCGGTTCGCAACCACCGCCTCGGGCTGGTCATCGGTCTTGCGCCCCAGGTTGAGGCTCGCGTACGGGCCCCGCGAGTGGCCTCCGCGCCGGGTGGTGAAGAGGGCGCCTGCGCCCGGGAAATCGATCGCGAGATGGTCTCCGCGCAGGAAGAAGGGCTCCGGGGGCACGAGCATCTAGCTGAGGCTAACGGCCCTGAGCCCCTCGGAGAGCTCGTCCTCGCGACCGGCGGCGCGGCCGTCGAGCTTCGCCTCGAGCGCCGCCCGCAGGGCGCGCCCGATCAGAGGCCCTTCGGGGACGCCCGCTGCGATCAGGTCCCCTCCGTCGATCTCCAGCCGCACGTGGCGCAGCCGCTCGAGCCAGGCGGCAGCTCGATCCGCCCCCCCATGAGCGCCCGCGAGCGCGACCAGCTCGGGGGATGCGTCGGTCGCAGCCGCCGCGATCTCCGCCGGTGTGCGCGCCTCTTGGAGCGCCTGCGACAGAGGCCTGGCGCCGGCCGCCGCCGCCACGATCCGCTCCCTGTGGGCGGCTCTGAACGCCAGACGGTCGAGCAGCCGCCGAAGCTCCGCCTGCGGCACCTGCTCAGAGGCCGCGGCGAGCACCAGCAGGTCCTGGCGGCCGTCGGCCGGCAGCAGCTCGAGGGCAGCGCGCATGAGAGCCGGGTCGCCCAGGCCAAAGCGGGGATGGAGGGCGCGGTCAAGCCCAAGCTCGCGGGCGACGGAGAAGCTCGCGAGCGGATCGGGCTCGGCGGCGAGCAGCCGTAGCTCAGCGCCGGAGCGCGCCCCGCTGACCGTGTCGAGCGCGTCCGAGCGCACCGCGGCGAGCGCCAGCTCGCGAGTGTGGGGCTCGATCGAGAAGCGCAGGCGGCCGGCGTAGCGACAGAGACGCAGCAGCCGCGTGGGGTCATCGACGAAGCTTTGATCGTGCAGCACGCGCAGGGTGCGCGCCGCTAGGTCCTCGAGCGCGCCCGGCAGGGCTTCCAGCGTGCCGGCGCGTGCTCCCCCGAGGGGCATTGCGATCGCGTTGACCGTGAAGTCCCGGCGGCTGAGGTCCTCCCGGAGGGTGGCGGGCTCGACGGTGGGAAGCGCGCCCGCGGCAGGATACATTTCGGTGCGCGCGGTGGCGATGTCGTAGCTGTGGCCGTCGAAGCGCACCTTGCAGGTCCCGAAGCGGTCGTGGGCGACGACCGTTCCGCCGAGCACGCGCGCCAGCTCCCCCGCATCGCCCTCCACGAGGAGATCAAGCTCGGGCGGCTCGCGTCCGAGGACCAGGTCCCTGACGGCCCCGCCCACGAGAAACACGGGCTCCCGACCGCCGATGCGCTCGAGCAGCGCCCGCCCCGCCGGCAGGGCCCGTACCCGGTCAAGCAGCTGCGAGGGAGCGGGGATGTCCATGGGGGGATCTTCGCGTGCCCGGCGGCCCATTACCATGCGGCCAATGCCGAGTCCTTCGCGGCGTTGGCTGCGGCGCGGGCTCGTCGCTGGTGCGGTTCTGGTGGTCGCGGCCGGGGCCGTGGTGGCGTACGTGCTGCTGAACGCGCCCGGCAACGTCTCCCATCCGAACGTCGATTTCACGACCACGACGGCGCGGCCGCCGCGCCCCAGGCCGTCCAACTTCCAGTGGCCGTGGTACGGGCTGAGCGCGACCCGCACGCGCTACTTCCCCACTTCCAAGCTCGCTCCCCCGTTTCGCGTCGGCTGGAGCTTCGAGGACTACGCGCTGCTCGAGTTCCCGCCCGTGCTGTACCAGTCGCGGTTGTATCTGCTTGACGACGACGGCTCCGCGAAGGCGATGGACGCCTCCACCGGCCATGTGCTCTGGCAGCGCAAGGTGGGCACGCTCGCCGCCGCCTCGCCCGCGCTCGATGTGGCCCAGGGTCTGATGTTCGTGCCGGTGCTGTCCGTCAACGGCAGCCATCCGGGCAATGGACGGCTGATCGCGCTCTCGATGAAGACCGGCCGCGTGCGCTGGTCCCGGCGCGTGAGCGCCGGCACCGAGTCCTCGCCGATCGTGTGGCAGAACAAGGTGTACTTCGGCGATCAGGCCGGCAACGTGTACGCGCTCGGCACGGAGGCCGGGAAGCTGCGCTGGCTCTACCACGCCTCGGGCGCGGTCAAGGGCGGTCCGTCGATCTCCAGCGGAACGCTCTACTTCGGCGACTACGCGGGTCGCGCCTACGCCCTCAATGCCCGCAACGGCCACTCGATCTGGACGGCCAACACCAACGGCACCGAGTTCGGTTTGGGCTCGGGCAACTTCTACTCCACGCCCGCGGTCGCTTTCGGCCGCGTTTACATGGGCAACACCGACGGACGGGTCTACTCGTTCTCGGCGCGCACGGGCCAGCTCGCCTGGGCAACCTCCACGGGCGCTTACGTCTACTCCTCGGCGGCGGTCGCCAACGTCGCCGGATTGGGCCCCACGGTCTACGTCGGCTCCTACGACGGCCATCTGTATGCCTTCAACGCGCGGTCGGGTCAGATTCGCTGGTCGCACGACGCCGGCGGCAAGATCTCCGGCTCGCCCCAGATCATCGGCTCCGTGGTGTATTTCGACGACCTCGGCTCGAAGAAGACCATCGGCCTGAACACCCGTACCGGCAGGCAGGTTTTCTTTTTCCACGACGGCGCCTTCAATCCGGCCATCACCGACGGCCATGCGATCTACCTGGCGGGTGTCTCGAAGCTATACGAGCTGCTGCCGAAGTCCACTCGCTAGACTGTCCGGCCGCGGCCGTTCGACGTGGACGTGGGCGGTTGCACAGGAAGGCGAAAACGCGCTGCTATCGAAGACCTTTGTGGGCTTCACAGGAACGTGCGTTCGCTGAGCCTGGTATCCTTATTTATGTATGCGTTGTCGTAGTGGAAGTCACTGTCAGAAGACGGCCGCCCCCGGCCGTCGGTTTTGCGCGGAGCACGCCGCCGAGCTCGATCGCATGCGCGAGGAGCTCAAGGATGCCGCGGCTGCGCGCATCGGACGGGGCCGTCCCAAGCGGTCCTCGACCTGCTGTCGCCCGGGCTGTTATGAGCCCCGCGTGCCCCCCGCCGCGTATTGCGATCAGTGCGCGGCCGCCGGGTACGTCGAAGAGGCGGCCTAGACAGATCAGCTCATAGCCGGACCGGTATCCCGGCCCGGGCCAGACGTTGCTTGACCTCGGTCACCGTGTGGCGGCCGTAGTGGAAGATGGACGCGCACAGGACCGCGTCCGCGCCGCTACGGAGCGCGGCGACGAGATGCTCGGGGCTGCCCGCTCCGCCGGAGGCGATCACGGGGATCGGGAGGGCTGAGGCGACCGCAGCCGTGAGCTCGAGCTCGTAGCCGGCCGTGGTGCCGTCGCGGTCCATGCTCGTGAGCAGGATCTCGCCCGCACCCCGCGCCGCCCCCTCAGCCGCCCAGAGGACCGCGTCCCTGCCCGTGGGCTCTCGTCCCCCGGCGGCATACGCCTCCCAGCGATCGCCCGCCCGCTTGGCGTCGATCGCCAGCACCACGCATTGGGTGCCGAAGGTGCGCGCCAGCTCGTTCAGCAGCTCGGGGCGCTCGAGCGCGGCGGAGTTGACCGAGATCTTGTCGGCGCCGGCGTCGAGGACTGCTTGCGCGTCGGCCACGGACCGCACCCCACCCCCAATCGTGAAGGGGATGAAGACCTGATCGGCGGTGAGGCGCGCGAGGTCGACCACGGTGTCGCGCTCCTCTGACGTGGCGGTGATGTCGAGGAACACGAGCTCGTCGGCGCCGGCGGCGTCATAGCGCCGCGCCAGCTCGACCGGGTCGCCCGCGTCGCGCAGATCCACGAACCCGACCCCCTTGACGACGCGGCCGCGGTCCACGTCGAGGCAGGGAATTACGCGCTTGTAGTGCACCGTCCGTGCGCGGCGCCGTCGAGCACCGCCTGGGCCTCGGACACGGTGAAGCGCCCCTCGTAAAGGGCCTTGCCCACGATCACCCCCGCGAGCCTGGCCTCGCCGAGCGAGGCCAGGCGCTCAAGGTCCGCGAGCGTCGCGGTGCCCCCCGAATAGAGCAGCGATCCCTCAATGCGCGCGGCGACGCGCCGCGCGCCGTCCAGGTCGGGCCCCGCGAGCATGCCGTCCCGCTCGATCGAGGAGTACACGAGTTGGCGCACGCCCTGGGCGGACAGCCGCTCCGCAGCGGCCTCCGCGGGGATGCCGGTCTCCTCCCGCCAGCCGGCGCCTGCCAGGACGCCCTCGCGAGCGTCGAGGGAGACCACCACGCGCTCCCCGTGCTCAGCCAGCGCGAGCTCGAGCAGCCCTGGGTCGCGGTAGGCGATGGTGCCGAGCAGCACCCGGCTCGCGCCCGCGGCGAGAGCCTCCCGAATGGCGCTCGCTGAGCGCAGTCCGCCGCCGAACTGGATTGGAACCCCCACCGTGTCGGCGATCCGGCGCAATTGCTCGAGGTTCACGGGCTCGCCATCGCGGGCGCCGTCGAGGTCCACCACGTGTAACGCCCTGGCGCCGGCCTCGACCCACCTACTCGCGGCGTCGAGAGGATCGTCGTCGTAGGCGGTCTCGGTCCCAAACTCCCCCCTCAGCAGGCGCACCGCTTTGCCGCCCAGGATGTCGATGGCGGGCCAGAGGATCATGCCCCATTGCCGCACAGCTCGACGAAGCGCTCGAGTAGCGCGAGTCCGGCGGCGGACGACTTCTCGGGATGGAACTGGACGCCGAAGATGCGGCCACGCCCCACGATCGTCGCGAACACCTCGCCGTACTCGCTCGTACCGATCACGTCCTGCCGTGCGGTGGGCCGGGCGGCGAGCGAGTGCACGTGGTAGAAGGCCCGTCCGGTGATGCGATCGGTGAGCGGCGAGTCCGCCACCAGCTCGACCTCGTTCCAGCCGACGTGCGGTACGGGCAGCGCGCCAGGCTCGAGCACGGTCACCTCACCCGACAACAGCCCCAATCCGTCGGTCGGCCCCAGCTCGTCTGAGCGCTCGAACAGCAGCTGCATGCCGAGGCAGATGCCAAGGATCGGGGTACCGACGCTCGCGCGCTCGCGGATCACGTCGACGAGAGCGAGCTCGCGCAGCCTGCGCATCGCCTCGGGAAAGGCCCCCACGCCGGGAATCACAAGTGCACGGGCCGCGGCTAGCTCCTCGGCTGTGCTCGTCAGCGCAGGCTCTGCGCCGACATGCTCGAGCGCCTTCAGCACCGAGCGGCGATTGCCCATGCCGTAATCGACGATCGCCACGGGGGGCCGCCCAGCTGAAGCTCCGCCCGCATCAGCGGAGCGCAGCGCGCTCATCCCAGGGTGCCTTTGGTGCTGGGAATCCCCGCCTGCCGGGAATCGAGGGCGGCCGCAGCGCGCAGCGCCCGGGCGGCCGCCTTGAAGGCCGCCTCGATCATGTGATGGGCATTGCTCCCGCGCTCGATCGTCAAATGCATGGTCAGCTTCGCGTTGGCGGCGAGGGCGCGGAAGAACTCTTCCGCCAGCTCGTGCTCGAAGTTCCCGATCGCCCCGGGCGGAAGCCTCGCCTCGAACACGCACAGGCCGCGACCCGATATGTCGAGCGCGCACGTCGCGCGCGCCTCGTCCATCGGCACCGTCGCCTGGCCGTAACGGGCGATGCCGTCGCGGCCCGAGAGCGCTTCGTCGAGCGCCCGCCCGATGCAGATCCCCACGTCCTCGACCGTGTGGTGGGCCCCGGTCTCCAGGTCGCCCGTGGCCTGGACCGTCAGGTCGAGGTGAGCGTGGTGGGCGAGCAGGTCGAGCATGTGATCGAGGAAGCCGACGCCGGTCACGCGCTCGCCACCGCCACCGCCACCGAGCGCGAGCTCGACGCGCACGCGGGTCTCCTCCGTGGTGCGCTCGATCGCGGCCGTGCGGGTCATCGGGCCATTGTCACGGATGCCCGCTCCAATGGGCTTGGCGCGCTCGGCCGCTCCGCGCCTCCATCGACTCGGCGTGCAGCTCGAATCCTTCGGCCCGGGCCACAGGAGCCGCCGCCCGAGCGAGCGGCTCAGGCGCGCTGACCGTGACCTCGTAAAAGCGCCTCCTGAAGTGCGCGGGGTTGAGCGCCGAGGCGAATCGCGCCGAGCCTCCTGTAGGCAGAATGTGGTTTGAGCCGGCCACGTAGTCGCCGAACGCGGTCCCGGCGGCCGTCCCCACGAACACGCACCCGGCGCGAGTGACTCGATCGGCGAGCGGCTCGACCTCGCGCCCGATCAGCTCCAGGTGCTCGGGTGCGAGCGCTTGAGCCAGGGCCAGGCCAGCCTCCGCGTGTGGCGCCGCGATGACCCTGGCTATCGTCCCCGTCTCCGGCGCTTCCGCCAGGCGGCTCATGATCTGCCGCAGCAGCTGAAGCTCAGGCGAGATCGCCGCGACGAGGGTGCCGGCGCCGTGCTCGGCTTGGGCCAGGAGATCGAGCGCGACCAGCTCCGGGTCGGCGTCTGCGCCCGCGAGCACCACGAGGTCGCTCGGGCCCGCGTAGCCCTCGATCGCCACCTGTCCGAGCACCTGCCGCTTGGCCTCCTGAACGTAAGCGTTGCCGGGCCCGACGATCACATCGACGGCCCGAACCGATTCGGTCCCGTGGGCGAGCGCGGCGATCGCTTGTGCTCCGCCCATGCGGTAGACGGCGGAGGCGCCGGCCAGCTCCGCCGCTGAGAGCACCGTTGGATGCACGTCTCCGTTCCGTGCCGGCGGACAGCACACCGAGACATCTGTCACCCCGGCTGCCCGGGCGGTGACGACGCCCATCACCACGGTGCTCGGGTACGGCGCCCTGCCGCCCGGCGCATATATCGCCGCGCTGGCGAGCGCGGTCTCACGAATGCCGACGACGTGCCCACCGAAGTCCACGGGCGGCGGCGGCGCGCACTGCGCCTGCGCCTGGGCGACCCGGCCGACATTGGCGATCATGAGCTCGAGCCCCGAGCGCAAGTCGTCGTCGAGGGCCTCGAGCGCGGTGCTGATCTCGGCGCCCGAGGCGCGCAGAGCCGGCGGCGCCCCTCCGGCGGTATCGAACTTGCGGGTGTAGGCATAAACGGCGTCATCGCCGCGACTTCGCACCTCCGCGATGATCTCGGCCACGGCTAGGGCGACCTCCGGCGCGGGGGCCACGAGCGCCCGCAGCTCCTCCGCCAGCCGGCGCGGGTCGCCCTGCTCCAGGGCGATCAGCTCACAGCGCATCGACGCGCTCCAGCACGGCGTCGATGGCTTGCGCCTTCAGCCGGTGGGCCACCGGGTTGGCGATCAGACGCGCCGTGCAAACCGCGATCTCCTCGCGCACCTGGAGTCCGTTCTCTCGCAACGTAGTGCCCGTCGCGGTGAGGTCGACGATCCCCTCCACGAGGCCCGTCAACGGCGCGAGCTCCACCGAGCCGCCGACCTCGACGATCTCCGCCTGACGGCCGGTGCGCCGGAAGTGAGCGGCGGCCACGCGCGGATACTTGGTCGCCACCCGGACCACCCCCAGGCGGCGCATCGCCGCGGCGGCGCGGTCCTCGCCCGCGGCGCTCGCGAAGACCATGCGACAGCGTCCGAAACCGAGATCGGCGAGCTCGTACACCTCGCGCTCGGACTGCTCCATCAGCACGTCTTTGCCGGTGATGCCGATATCCGCGGCGCCCGCCTCGACGTACGTGGGCACGTCGGATGGCCGCATGGTCACGATCCCAGGCTCGGGGAACAGCAGCTTGCGCTCGTTGGCACGCACCTCACGCGTATCGAGCCCGAGGCGGTCGAGCAAGGCGAGCGTCTCCTCGAACAGCGCGCCGCGCGGGACGGCGATCAGCAAGTCGCTGACGAGCGCCGGAGGGGCGGGACTCATGCCGGCGACCAGGTTCCGAGGCCACGCTCTTCGCCTGCCAGCGCGATGTGGACGCGCTCCATACCGAGCGCGAAGCCCACCGCCGGCAGCGGCCGGCCGAAGCGCTCAAGCAGCTCGTCATAGCGTCCCCCCTGACCGATCGGCACGCCGTGGGCCGGGTCGTAGACCTGAAACACAGCGCCCGTGTAGTAGCCGAGGTTCCGCACCAGGCCGAGGTCGAACATGATTCGCCGGGCGACCTGCGCGGGCAGCTGCGCGTACAGGGCGCGCAGGCCCGAGATCGCCTCCTCCAAGGCCCCCGAATGGCTCTCGAGGACCTCGGGCCCGCCGCGGGTACGCGCTACCCGCAGCAGCAGCTCGCGCTGCTCGTCGCGCAGCTCCAGCGCGTGCAGCCGGTGCCGCATGCCGACGAAGTCTCCCTGCACGAGATCGGCGAGGATCCGCTCCCGGGGAGCCCCCGCGACGCCGGCGGTCTCGAGCAGCCTCGGGTAGAGCGAGGCGTCGCCCAGTCCGACCCGGTAGGTGCGCAGCCCGGCGGCGTCGAGCGCGTTGCAGAGGACCGTGAGCACCTCGGCGGTGCCCCCGGGCGCGCCCGAGCCGACCAGCTCGATCCCCGCCTGCAGCAACTCGCGCGACTGTCCCCGCTGCGGCCGCACGCCGCGGTAGGCGTGCGCGAAATAGCAGAAGCGCAGGGGCGGATCAGCCTGCGCGTATCGCGTCGCCACCAGGCGGGCGATGGGCACGGTCATGTCGGAGCGCAGCGCGAGCACGTTCCCGTGCTCATCGAAGACCCGGTAGGCGGGCCGCGGCCCCCTCCACTCGGGGTGCGCGGCGGCCCCTCGCTCGGCCAGCGGCCCCTCGTACTCGAGCGCCCCTTCGTACTCGAGCGCCGGGGTGTACACCTCCCCGTAGCCCGCCCGCTCGAATACCTCGCGAAGCCGCTCCTGCAGCGCCCGCAGCTCGCGCATCTCGTCCGGGAGCACATCGCGGGTCCCGCTGGGGATCAGGTCGCTCAGCGTGCGATCGCTGCTCACGGACCGCTCGGGCTGATAGAGCTGCCGGAAGCCTCGCCGCTGCTCACACAGCCACGGGCACGTCGTCCAGGCGCTGGATGCGCGCGCCCAGCGCGCGCAACCGCTCGTCGATGCGCTCGTAGCCGCGATCGATGTGACGGACGTTGCCGATCTCGGTCAGTCCCTCGGCGCACAGGGCCGCGATCACCATCGCCATCCCCGCGCGGATGTCGGGCGAGTCCAGGCGCTGGCCCCGCAGGCGGCGAGGGCCAATGACGATCGCCCGGTGGGGGTCACAGATCGTGATCGCCGCGCCCATGGTCTGCAGCTTGTCGGTGAACAGCAGCCGGTTCTCGAACATCTTCTCGTGGATGATCACCGACCCCTCCGACTGGGTCGCAAGCGCCAGCGCAATGCTCGTGAGGTCGGCGGGGAACGACGGCCAGGGCCCGCTTTCGACCTTAGGCATGTAGTCGCCGATGTCGTTGTGGATCACCAGTTTCTGCCCGCCCGGGACGATTACGTCCGCGCCCCGGAGCTCCGAGTGGAGACCCAGGCGCTCGAATACCAGGCGGATCATGCGCAGGTCCCCGGGAACGGTTTCCTTTACTACCAACTCCCCGCCGGTTACGCCCGCGAGCGCCATGAACGAGGCGATCTCGACGTGATCGGGGGCGATCGTGTGCGTGCAGCCGCGCAGCCGCTCGACGCCGTGCACGGTCATGACGTTCGAACCGATGCCGTCGATCGCCGCCCCCATGGCCACGAGCATGCGAGCCAGATCCTGGACATGGGGCTCCGAGGCAGCGTTGCGGATCACCGTGGGCCCACGGGTGAGGGCCGCGGCCATGAGCGCGTTCTCGGTCGCCATCACCGATGGCTCGTCCATGAGGAAATCGCAGGGGCTGAGCCCGATCGGCGCGGCCACCTTGATGTTCTCGCCATGTTCGACCGTGGCCCCGAGGGCGCGGAAGGCGTCGAGGTGGGGATCGAGCCGGCGGCGGCCGATCACGTCTCCGCCGGGGGGAGGCATGACCGCGTGGCCAAAGCGGGCCAGCAGCGGACCCGCGAGCAGGAAGGAGGCCCTGATGCGCTCCGCGAGGTCCCGATCCACCTCGAAGCGGTCGACGGCCCCGGCCTGGATCGAGACGACGCTGGCGCTGAGCCATTCGACGCTCGCGCCGAGCGTCTCCAGGAGCATCAGCATCGCCTCGACGTCGTTGATGCGAGGCACGTTGCGCAGCACCATCTCGTCCTCGGTGAGCAGGCAGGCCGCGAGGATCGGCAGGGCGCCGTTTTTGTTGCCTGCTGGAACGATCGTGCCCGAGAGCGGGACGCCGCCTTCGATTACAAATTTCTCCATGGGCTTACCGAAGTCGCCCCGCCGCGCGTCCGGCGGGCGTTCGTGCGGACCGCCGGAACGGCCCCTGCGCTCAGCTAGGGTAACAACCATGTCGGCAAAGATTTCGCGCGACGAAGCCTGGGCCCTTCTTTGTGAATGGACGGCTTCCGATTCACTGCGCCGGCACGCGCTCGCGGTCGAGGCCGCCATGCGCGCCTACGCGCCGCGCTTCGATGCGGACGGGGAGCTGTGGGGCCTCACCGGGCTCGTGCATGACCTCGACTACGAGCGCTATCCGAGCGCCCGCGACGGCCACCCGCGGTTCGCCATGAGGGAGCTCGAAGAGCATGGCTATCCGCCCGAGCTGGTTCGAGCGGTGGCCTCCCACGCGGACTACCTGGACGTGCCCAGAGAGACGCCGATGGAGCGGACCCTGTACGCGGTCGACGAGCTTTCTGGCTTCGTGCTGGCTTGCGCCTATGTCCGACCCGATGGGCTGCGGGGAATGACGCCGAAGTCGGTCAAGAAGAAGCTGAAGCAAGCTTCTTTTGCCGCCGCCGTCAACCGCGACGACCTCACGACCGGTGCCGCCGAGCTTGGCGTCGACTTCGATGAGCACCTGACGGTGGTGATCGAAGCGCTGGCCGCTCAGGCTGATGAGCTCATGCCAGCGCGCAGCGCGGCGTCCTGACCCGTTTACTGTGGGCCTCCCGCGAGCCGCTGGCGAGCCGGGCCCGATCAGGATCGTCGTCCTGGAGGGGGACGAGACCGGCCAGGAGCTCCTGGAACAGGCGCTGCGCGTGCTGGATCCCGATGTGCTGGGGCTCGATCTGGAGCTTCAACGCTATGACCTCTCGCTGGAGCATCGCCGGTCGACTCAGAACCAGGTCGTGCTCGAGGCGGCCGACGCGATGCGGGCCGTGGGGCTGGGCCTGAAGGCCGCGACGATCACGCCGGAGGGCAAGGACGATGTCGGTTCTCCCAACCGCATCGTGCGCGAGCGCGTTGACGGCAAGGTGATCGTGCGGACTGGCCGCCGGCTGCCCGGCGTCGCCCCGGTCGGGGGCGTGCACGCGCCGATCGCGGTCGTTCGCATGGCGGTCGAGGACGCGTACGGGGCCGCTGAGCGGCGCGAGGGCGACCGGGGGGCGACGGGCGAGGTCGCCTACCGCACGGAGCACATCACCCGGTCCACGTGCAGCGCCGTGGCGGAATATGCCTTTCGGACCGCCCGCGACATGGGCGCCCGCGTGTATGGGGGCCCCAAATGGACGGTGTCGCCCGTGTACGAGGGAATGCTCAAGGAGGAGCTCGATGCCGCCGCCGAGCGCTGGCCAGAGGTGCCCTACCAGCCGGTCCTGATCGACGCCACCTACGCGGGACTGGTGTCGGGCGCGGTCGACGGGCCACTGGTGATCCCCGCCTTGAACCGCGATGGGGACTGCCTGTCGGACCTCGTGCTGCCGATGTTCGGCTCGATCGCCGGGGCCGAGTCGGTGCTGCTCGCCTTCGACGACGAGTACCGAGTGACCGTTGCCATGGCCGAAGCCCCGCACGGCACCGCCCCGGCGCTGCTCGGCAAGGATCTGGCAAATCCGATGGCCATGATCCTCGCCTGCGGTGCGGTGATGCGCCACGCCTCCGAGCGCCACGGGGAGCCCGCGGCAAGAGCTTCTGCAGCCATCTACCGGGCGGCGCTGGAGGTCGTCGGAGATGGGATCAAGACTCCGGACCTCGGCGGCCACGCGGGCACCAGCGAGTTCACGAATGCGGTGCTGGGGCGCCTGCGGCCAGGGTGATGCTTTGACGGCGTCGGAGCGAGTTTTCAGGCGAATCTCCCGGTCTCAAGCGCTCAAGCGTTCCGTCCGGCACCCCGCCTACTCTCTCGAACATATGTTCCTAAGATCTTCATCCCGCCTCCGCGCCTGGCTTCGCACGTTCGACCAGGCCGTCGACGAGCTGCTGGCCGGCGACGCCGTGGAGATGCTGGTGAGCTCGGGGGCCGCATCCGAGTCGGTCGAGCAGCCGCGCGTGACGGGCGTGGCGGTCGCCGATCGCGTCGGGCGGCCTGTGGGGCCGACACGGGGCGTCGAGCAGCATCGGCATCCGCATCGCCGCCGCGCGCTTGCGTCCGCGCCGCGTCCGCGTCGACCCGGTTCCCTTCCGCAGCCACCTGCTGTGTGCATCTCGCCGATCTCGCCGACCTCCGCGTGCCCAGCCGACATGCCGGCTTCCGGCGCGGCCGCGTCCCGTTAGCGCGTCCGCGCGACCCGCGGTCTCTCCGCGCTGCTGAGCGGGCGGCGGGTCGCTGGCCGCGGGTCGCTAGGCGCGCCACCGCGGATCGCTGGCCGCGGGTCGCTAGGCGCGCCACCGCGGGTCGCTAGGCGGGCCACCGCGGTTCGCGCGGCTGCCTGCGTCCGCAACGACCACTGGGCGGAGCGGCGCCCCGCGGGGCGCTACTCGCTCTGGAAGAAGAGAAAAACCGGCGGCGTCCTACTCTCCCGGGCCCTTGCGGGCCAAGTACCATCGGCGCTGAGGGGCTTAACTTCTCTGTTCGGAATGGGAAGAGGTGTTTCCCCCTCGCCATAGCCACCGGAAACGGGTGGAGACCGCGCTCCGCGGACCCTCAAAACTACACAGCGCCAATGCACGGATATCGAATATCCGTCAAGCCCTCGACCCATTAGTACCGGTCTCCTACAGACGTTGCCGTCCTTCCAGATCCGGCCTATCAACCTGGTGATCTTCCAGGGGTCTTACTCCCTCAAGGGGATGGGAGAGCTCATCTCGAGGCCGGCTTCCCACTTAGATGCTTTCAGCGGTTATCCGATCCGCACGTAGCTAATCTGCAGTGCCCTTGGCAGGACAACAGATACACCAGAGGTGCGTTCATCCCGGTCCTCTCGTACTAGGGACGAATCCTCTCAACTCTCCAACGCCCACGGCAGATAGGGACCGAACTGTCTCACGACGTTCTGAACCCAGCTCGCGTACCGCTTTAATGGGCGAACAGCCCAACCCTTGGGACCTACTTCAGCCCCAGGATGCGACGAGCCGACATCGAGGTGCCAAACCGGGCCGTCGATGTGGACTCTTGGGCCCGATAAGCCTGTTATCCCCGGAGTACCTTTTGTCCGTTGAGCGACGGCGCTTCCACTTGCTACCGCCGGATCACTAAGGCCTGCTTTCGCACCTGCTCGACCTGTCGGTCTCGCAGTCAAGCTCCCTTACTGCCTTTACACTCTCGGCACGATTTCCGACCGTGCTGAGGGAACCTTTGCGCGCCTCCGTTACATTTTGGGAGGCGACCGCCCCAGTCAAACTACCCGCCTGGCACTGTCTGGCGCCCGGATTCACGGCGCACCGTTAGAGATCCAATACACCAAGGGTGGTATCTCAAGGTTGGCTCCACGCCAGCCGCAGCCGGCGCTTCCAAGCCTCCCACCTATCCTGAGCGAAATGCATCGAACCCCAATACCAGGTTGTAGTAAAGGTTCACGGGGTCTTTCCGTCTAGCCGCGGGTACTCGGCATCTTCACCGAGATTGCAATTTCACCGAGCCCCTCGTTGAGACAGCGTTCAAGTCGTTACGCCATTCGTGCAGGTCGGAACTTACCCGACAAGGAATTTCGCTACCTTAGGACCGTTATAGTTACGGCCGCCGTTTACCGGGGCTTAGCTTTGGTGCTTCGGGCCGAAGCCCTAACACCTCCACGTAACCTTCCGGCACCGGGCAGGCGTCAGCCCCTATACGTCGTCTTACGACTTAGCAGAGACCTGTGTTTTTGGTAAACAGTCGCTTGAACCAATTCACTGCGGCCCCCTCGGGCTCCGCTCGCGAGGAGCTTCACCCTACCGGGGCGCCCCTTCTCCCGAAGTTACGGGGCGATTTTGCCGAGTTCCTTAACGAGGGTTATCTCGATCACCTTAGTGTTCTCCACTTGCCCACCTGTGTCGGTTTTGGTACGGGCACGCGCTTCCTCCCTAGAGGCTTTTCTTGGAGGCATGGCATCCGGGACTCGCCGGCTTACAGCCAGCTGGCATCGCACCTCGGGTTATGCGGTCCCGGATTTTCCTAGGACCACCCCTACATGCTTACCCCAGGGCAACCATCGCCTGGGTTCCCATAGCCTTCCTCGTCCCCCCTTCGGTCAAACGGAAGCGACGTGGTACGGGAATATCAACCCGTTGGCCATCGACTACGCCTTTCGGCCTCGCCTTAGGACCCGACTAACCCTGAGCAGACGAACTTTACTCAGGAAACCTTGGGCAATCGGTGGAGGGGATTCTCACCCCTCTTTCGTTACTCATGCCGGCATTCTCACTTCCCGTGCCTCCACGGCTGGCTTACGCCGCCGCTTCGCGGGCCCGGGAACGCTCTCCTACCGCGCGCGCGCCCGAAAGCGCAACGCACCCGCAGCTTCGGTGGATAGCTTAAGCCCCGTTACATTGTCCGCGCTCGACCACTTGACCAGTGAGCTGTTACGCACTCTTTCAAGGGTGGCTGCCTCTAAGCCAACCTCCTGGTTGTCTCGGCAATCGAACATCGTTTCCCACTTAGCTAACACTTAGGGACCTTAGCTGGCGGTCTGGGCTGTTCCCCTCTCGACGCTGAAGTTTATCCCCCAGCAACTGACTCCCGGAGTAACCGTGACGGTCTTCGGAGTTTGCCTGAAGTTGGTAACCTGGTAGGGCCCCTAGTCCAAACAGTGCTCTACGGCCGCCACGGAATTGATCCGAGGCTATACCTAAATATATTTCGGAGAGAACCAGATATCACTGAGCTTGATTAGCCTTTCACTCCGACCCACAGGTCATCCGCCCAGTTTTCAACCTAGGTCGGTTCGGTCCTCCACGAGGTCTTACCCTCGCTTCAACCTGCCCATGGGTAGCTCGCTCAGCTTCGGGTCTACCGCCCGCGACTGTGTCGCCCTATTCGGACTCGCTTTCGCTACGGCTTCGCTCATCGCTTAACCTTGCCGCAGACGAGTAACTCGCCGGCTCGTTATGCAAAAAGCACGCGGTCACGGCACGAGGCCGCTCCCACTGCTTGTAGGCACGTGGTTTCAGGTACTATTTCACTCCCCTTCCGGGGTACTTTTCACCTTTCCCTCACGGTACTAGTCCGCTATCGGTCACCAAGGAGTACTTAGCCTTGGAGGGTGGTCCCCCCAGCTTCAGTCCGCGTTTCACGGGAGCGGACTTACTCAGGAACATCTGCAGAAGGCTGCGGGCTTTCGCCTACGGGACGATTGCCCTCTGTGGCGCACGGTTCCACGTGCTTCAGCTAGCTCGCAGCTTTGTCACTTCTGCCAGGTCGGCCACGACCCGGACCAGACGTCCTACAACCCCCATCGCGCAACGCGTGACCGCTTACACGCGACGGGTTTGGGCTGTTCCCTTTTCGCTCGCCACTACTCAGGGAGTCTCGGTTGATTTCCTTTCCTCGGGGTACTGAGATGTTTCACTTCCCCCGCTTGCCTTCGCCATGCCTATGTGTTCGGCACGGGATGACGCCGCATTGCCGGCGCCGGGTTTCCCCATTCGGGCATCCGCGGGTCAAAGGCCATTCAGCGCCTCACCGCGGCTTATCGCAGCCGTTCACGCCCTTCATCGACTCTTGGTGCCAAGGCATCCACCATGTGCCCTTACTATCTTGACGGTGATCTCGGTTGAGAGCCCTAAAGGCTCCCACCCGGTGATACCCGTGTCATTGGCTACTGTGCAGTTTTCAAGGTCCGCGGAGAGGTGCCGCGCCTCCGCCACCCGGGTTACTACGCTAGGCGCCGGCGGCACGCCGGTCTCTCAAAACTCAACAGCATGCGGGCCGCCTCGCACCGCTGCCCCCGTCCACGGGGGACGGAGAACCGCGGCACGTGTGGCCTGCCAGGGTCGGTCGACGTGTCTGGGGCCGATCGCGCTCGAGGAGAGCGCCGCGGAGCTCCGAGGAGCTCGGGCGGCGATCCTGCCGACGATCGGTGCCCTCCCTAAGAGGGCTCCCTAGAAAGGAGGTGATCCAGCCGCAGCTTCCGCTACGGCTACCTTGTTACGACTTCACCCCAGTCGCGAGCCCCACCTTCGACGGCTCCCTCCCAAAAGGGTTAGGCGACCGGCTTCGGGTGTTGCTCACTCCCATGGTGTGACGGGCGGTGTGTACAAGGCCCGGGAACGTATTCACCGCGGCAGTGCTGATCCGCGATTACTAGCAACTCCGCCTTCATGCAGGCGAGTTTCAGCCTGCAATCCGAACCGAGACGCGCTTTAAGGGATTCGCTCCACCTCGCGGTATCGCAACCCTCTGTACGCGCCAATGTAGCACGTGTGTAGCCCTGGACATAAGGGGCATGATGACTTGACGTCATCCCCACCTTCCTCCGGTTTGTCACCGGCAGTCTCGCATGAGTCCCCAACTAAATGCTGGCAACATGCGACGGGGGTTGCGCTCGTTGCGGGACTTAACCCAACATCTCACGACACGAGCTGACGACAGCCATGCACCACCTGTGATCCTGCCCCGAAGGGAGACCGTGTTTCCACGGCTGTCAGGAACATGTCAAGCCCAGGTAAGGTTCTTCGCGTTGCGTCGAATTAAACCACATGCTCCGCTGCTTGTGCGGGCCCCCGTCAATTCCTTTGAGTTTTAGCCTTGCGGCCGTACTCCCCAGGCGGGGCACTTAATGCGTTAGCGCCGGCACGGAGGGAGTCGACACCCCCCACACCTAGTGCCCATCGTTTACAGCGTGGACTACCAGGGTATCTAATCCTGTTTGCTCCCCACGCTTTCGCGTCTCAGCGTCAGTACCGTCCCAGCGAGCTGCCTTCGCTATTGGTGTTCCTCCTGATATCTGCGCATTTCACCGCTACACCAGGAATTCCACTCGCCTCTTCCGGACTCTAGCTCGACAGTATCCGCCCGCCTCCCGGGGTTGAGCCCCGGGCTTTCAGAGCGGACTTACCGAGCCGCCTACACGCTCTTTACGCCCAATGATTCCGGACAACGCTAGCCCCCTACGTATTACCGCGGCTGCTGGCACGTAGTTAGCCGGGGCTTCTTCTGAAGGTACCGTCACTCCAGCCGGCTATTCACCGACGGAGCTTCGTCCCAACTGAAAGGGGTTTACAACCCGAAGGCCTTCTTCCCCCACGCGGCGTTGCTGCGTCACGCTTCCGCGCATTGCGCAAGATTCCCTACTGCTGCCTCCCGTAGGAGTCTGGGCCGTGTCTCAGTCCCAGTGTGGCTGATCGTCCTCTCAGACCAGCTACCCATCGTTGCCTTGGTGAGCCGTTACCACACCAACAAGCTAATGGGCCGCGGGCCCATCCCGATGCGGAGGCCGAAGCTTCCTTTCCCAGACGGCCTTAAGGCCGAAGGGCACATTTGGTATTAGCCCGAGTTTCCTCGGGTTGTCCCAATCATCGGGGCAGGTTACCCACGTGTTACTCACCCGTTCGCGGCTTTGCCCCAGGCCGAAGCCTGGTTCGTCGCTCCACTTGCATGTATTAGGCACGCCGCCAGCGTTCGTCCTGAGCCAGGATCAAACTCTCCGTGAAGAACTGCTACGGGTCCGCTGGAGCGAGCCCGCTTCACAAAGAGTCGTCAGGGAGATGCCCGTCGCCTTGGTTCGCGCTGAGCGCGAGGGCAACCGGACAAACCCTGGGCCTGTCCCCTCGGATCAGGCCCTTGCGCCAAGGTGGAGGCGGCGTACACAGCGCGCCTCCGGCGCAAGACGGGGTCAATCTCATTTCGCCGCCAGCCGCCCACCAAATGGCGGTTGCTGACGGCGTCGAACCTGGACACACACAATCTCAGCCGGGGTGGCCGAGATGGTGCGCATGCTGTTGAGTTTTCAAAGACCGTCGCACCTCTTCAGAGAGGTGGTTCCTCTCGCTCTGCTGTGCGTCTTCGGCCACCCCATGCGGGGCATCTCGAAGCGGACTGGTGAGTATAGCGCCGGCGCAAAGGTCGACAGATCGCCCGCCCCGTGCCGCCTCCCCGGGCCCCGAGCCGGGGCAGCAAGCCCGCGTCTAGCCGACGACCTGGACCACCACCGAGCGCTGCCGCGGCCGGTCGTCGAAGTCGATCAGGACGACCTGCTGCCAGGTTCCCAGCGCGAGCCGACCGTCCACGAAGGGGATCGACTCGGAGGGACCGATGACCGCGGCGCGCAGGTGAGCGTGGGCATTGGTGTCGTGGTTCAGGCGATTGTGCGCGTAGTCGGCCTCGCTCGGGATCAGCCGCGCGAGCAGCTCGGTCAGGTCCTGCACCCCACCCAGCTCGTACTCCATGGTGGTGAGAGCGACGGTGGAGCCGACCGCGAACACGACGACCACACCGCGCTCCATCCGCGCGTCCTCCAGGATGCGACTGACGCCGTCGGTCAGGTCGATGATCTGACCGCCGCCCTCGGTCTCGAGGCGCAGAAGCCCACCGTGCACCGTCATGCCCCCGGCTCCCCACCATCCGCCCGCTCCGCGATCTCCACGCGCGCGAAGCGGCGCCTGCCGAGCTGGATCACTCTGCCCGCCACCTGCTCGGCCGGCACGTCGAGCGTGCCATTACCGACCCGCTCGCCCTCGATGCGGACGGCCCCCTGGCCGAGGCTTCGCCGGGCCTCCGAGGTCGTGATCCCGAAAGCCCGCGCCAGCAGGGCGGGCAGATGCACCATGCGCTCCGCGGGCCAGCGCACGGTGGCGAGCGTCTCCCGCTCGGGCAAGCCGTGGCGAACATGGACCTGGTCGAATGTGCGCTCGGCCGCGTCGGCCGCCTCCAGGCCGTGAAAGCGCTCCGCCAATGCCCGCGCGAGCGCGCGCTTGGCGTCCCGCGGACCGAGCTCCGCCGGAGGCTCAGCGCCGCGCAGCAACGCATACCAGGGCTCCAGCGATGTGTCTGGGATGCTCATCGTCTTGCCGTAGATCTCCTCAGGCGGATCGGTCACGCCGATGTAGTTCCCATACGACTTCGACATCTTGCGCACGCCGTCGGTTCCGGTCAGCAGGGGCATCGTCAGGATCACCTGCTCCGCGATCCCGTAGGCGCGCTGGATGTCCCGCCCCAGCAGGAGGTTGAACTTTTGGTCGGCCCCTCCTAGCTCCACGTCGGCTCTCACGGCGACCGAGTCATAGCCCTGAAGCAGCGGGTAGAGCAGCTCGAGCACCGAGATTGGCTTGCGCGCGGCGAAGCGCTTGGCGAAATCGTCTCGCTCGAGCAGCTGGGCGACGGTGGCGTGCCGCGTCAGCGCGAACAGCTCCGCCACCGGCATGTCGAGCCACTCGCTGTTGAAACGGACCTCAAGCCGATCGGCGCTCAATACGGTGGCCGCCTGCTCCTGGAATGTGCGCGCGTTGGCATCGATCTCCGCCGGATCGAGCACGGGCCGCGTGCTCGACTGCCCGCTCGGGTCGCCCACACGGGCCGTGTAATCGCCGATGATCAGCACCACTTGATGGCCGAGGTCCTGGAACTCGCGCAGCTTCCCGAGCACCACGGTGAAGCCAAGATGGATGTCGGGCGCGGTGGGATCAATTCCGAGCTTGACCCGCAGCGGTCGCCCCAGAGACAGCTTGCGCGCGAGCTCACCGGCGGGCAGCGAATCGACCGCGTTGCGCCCCAGCCAGGCGGCGAGCGAGGCTGCGCTCGGGCCGTCCGCGCGCCGGCTCGGGGAGTCCATCCGCGCGCCAGGGTCCATTCGGCCCAATGCTAGACTCCCCGCACCCCGGAGGGCCGCTGCCGTCACGGCCCCTCTGCTCGCGCGGTCCGCGAAGCCGGACACCTTGGCGCAAATAGCGCCGGTGACCAATTGATCTCATCCGAGGAGCGATGACGACTACAACTCCAGCGCTCACCGTGACGAGCCGCTGTCAACCGCAATGACACTGGATCGCGTCGCGGCCCAACACGTCGACGAGGGGCACGAGCCGCCCGCGCTTGAAGACCCCCTGCCGTTCGCGCCGCCCGGCCGGCGGCGCGGACGAGGCGGTCCTCGCCGGCCCGGTGGAGGCCGAGGCGGCGGTGGCGGCCGCTCGTGGTGGCGCCGGCTGCGCTGGCTGCGCCTTACCGCGATCCTGGCGGGCTTCTCCGTGCTCGCGCTGATCTCCGCGTTCTTCGGAATGATGATGGCGGTCGCCTCGGACCTTCCCCAGCTGGAGAACCGTCAGCAGTACAAGCACGAGGCCAATTCGTACCTGTACGACGACCATGGACGGCCCATCGGAATCTTCGCCCCGCCGAACCACACGGTTGTCGTGTCCTTCGACCAGATCTCACCGTGGATGCGCAAAGCGATCGTGGCGACGGAGGACCGCCGCTTCTGGACCGATCCCGGATTCGACATCCACGGCATTCTGCGCGCCGCCTGGAACGACCTCACGGGCGGGCCGCGACAGGGCGCGTCCACGATCGCCGAACAGTTCGTAAAGAACGCCCTCGCCGAGCAGAACAACCGCACGATCCTGGAGAAGCTGCGCGAGGCAGCGCTGGCGTTTCAACTGACCCAGCGGTGGTCGAAGCGCAAGATCCTGACCGAGTATCTGAACTCCGTCTACTTCGGGCAAGGCGCCTACGGGATCGAGTCCGCCGCGCGCGTGTATTTCGGCAAGATCCACGGCTACGACCCCAGTGCCGCGATCGACGGCTCCAAGAAGGGATGCGGAGATTCGACGCCATCGGTCAAGCGGCCCGAATGCGCCTCGGTACTCGACCCCTCCCAGGCCGCTCTGCTGGCCGGCATGGTGGCCGCGCCCACGCAATACGATCCGGTCGCGGACCGGTCCCTTGCCCGCGAGCGCCGGAACACGGTGCTGCAGTTGATGCGCCAGCAGCACTCGATCTCGCGCGCGCAGTACGAGCGTGGGATCGCCGAGCCGCTGCCGACGGCCAACGACGTGGAGCAGCCCCAGGAGCCCACCGCAGCGCCGTACTTCACGAGCTGGGTCAGGCCACAGATCCTGCAAGCGATGGGGTTGGGGCGTGGGGTGCCAGCCAGCGTGGCCGAATACCGCGCCTACTACGGCGGGCTGAAGATTCGTACCAGCCTCGATCTGAAGATGCAGGAGGCCGCCGACCGCGCTGTCTCCTCGGCACTTCCGCACGACGGGATGGCTGCCTCATTGGTTGCGATCGACAACAAGACGGGTGAGGTCCGGGCCATGGTCGGTGGGCCGCTCGTCAACGGCCACGAGGATTACGCGCGCTACCCGTTCAACATCGCGACGGAAGGACTGCGCCAGCCGGGCTCTTCGTTCAAGCCCTTCACCCTGGCGGTGGCGCTCGAGCACGGCATCTCGCCCGACTCGATCTGGACCTCGGCTCCGCAGGATCTCTCCGTGCCGGGTCCGGGCGGGAAGAGGGTGCAGTTCATCGTGCACAACTTCGGCAACTCATACGCGGGCAAGATCTCGCTCGCGCAGGCCACGGCCCAGTCAGACAACTCCGTCTTTGCTCAGGTCGGGACGCGCGTGGGCACGAGGCGAATAGCGCGGATGGCGCGGCGCATGGGGATCCGCACACCGATCTCCCTGAACCCGGCGATGATCCTCGGAGGCCTCAGCACCGGCGTGTCGGCCGTCGACATGGCCCACGCGTACGAGACGTTCGCGACGGGCGGAAGAAAGGTCTACAACCCGGTCCTCGGTTCACCGGACCAAGGGCCCATCGGCATCCATTCGATCACGTGTCCCGTCTGCGCACACACGAGCATCCCCACTCATCTCGTCAACCACCCCTTCTACAAGCGGATCCTCCCGGCGCCGATCGCGAGCACCGTCCAGCAGCTTCTGACGGGCGTGGTCACGAGCGGCACCGGCACGGCGGCTGCGATCAGCGGCATCGAGGTCGCGGGGAAGACCGGCACGACGCAGAACTACGCCGACGCCTGGTTCGTCGGCTGGACGCCCGAGATAACCACCGCCGTCTGGGTCGGCTTCCCCAACAAGCTCATCCCGATGGAGACCCAGTACAACGGGGGACCGGTAGAGGGCGGCACCTACCCGGCCATCATCTGGCACAGCTTCATGGTCCAGGCGCTTCAGATCCTCGCTAAGGAGGAGCCCGGAGCCCATATCCTGCCGCCACCCACGACCACTCCGGTGGCCCCGGTTACGACGCCCCCACCGGTCACCCCCGTGTCCCCCACGCCGACGACTCCGGTCGCGCCCGCGGCTCCCACCACGCCTACAACTCCCACCACGCCCACCACCCCGACGACGCCGGCCACTCCCACTACGCCGACGACGCCCACTACGCCTACCACCCCGACAACGGGGACCACGCCCGGGACCGGTGCCCCGGGTAAGGGCGGCGGGGGGTAGGGCCCCCGCCGGGAGCGAGCCGCGCCCGCCAAGCGAGCCGCCGACCCAAGGCGCGAACGAGTAGAGCGAATCGCGCCCGCCAAGCGAGCCGCCGACCCAAGGCGCGAACGAGTAGAGCGAATCGCGCCCGGCCCGCCCGCGCGCCCCCGCGCGAGGCGGCCCCTCAGACGCCTCCCGCCCGGGGTACCGGGCGGGAGAGATACCGGCTTCCGCTGGCGCAGAACCGCCACGGCAGGTCAGCCGCCCTGGTGATCCCGATCCGCTTCGAGACGGCAACCTCGACCGGTCCACGGGCGCGCGGCGGCGCCGAGATCACGATCGGACCGCGGCTCAGGTCGGCGCCGTTGTCGGCCAGCGCGATGCCGAGCGCCTGCGTCAGCTTGCCCGGGCCCGAGCACAGCTGCTCGAGGCGCTCGAGGCCCCGCCGCAGGCGCATCTGCTCGATGCCTTGGCTCGGCTCGAGCGCGCGTATCAGCACGGCGGCGCCGATCCCCTCCCGCTCCGCGACCGCGTTCAGCAGCGCGTGGATCCCGTAGCTCCGGTAGACGTAAGCCCGTCCCGGTGGTCCGAACAGCGTGCTCGTGCGCGGGGTGAAGCCCACGAACGCGTGGCAGGCGGGCTCGGAGTCGTGGTATGCCTCGGTCTCGACGATCACTCCGGCGCATTGATCGTGCGAGACCACGCATCCCACGAGCGCGCGCGCCACCTCCAGCACCGGGCGGTCGTAGAAGGTAACCGCCAGCCCTGGTGCCGCCCTGCTCACAGCGAGAGCTCGGCCCGCGCCTGCTCGAGCTGCTCGCGCACGCGCCCAAGGCCGGTCCCACCCTCGGAGCGCTTCGAGTCGAGCCAGGAGCGCTCCTTCAGCAGCGCGTAGAACTCCTCGCCGAGTTGCGGCGCCGAGCGCGCCAGCTCTTCTGGCGCGATCTCCGAGAGCTGCTTGCCCTGTTCGAGGGCGCTCCGCACCAGCGAGCCAACGATGCCGTGTGCCTCGCGGAACGGAACGCCGCGCTTCACGAGCAAGTCGGCGATGTCCGTCGCCGCGAGGAACTCATCTGCGGCGGCGAGCTCGAGCCGGGCGCGGTTGAAAGACAGCGAGCCGACCATGCCGACCGTCGCCCGGAGGCACAACTCGAGCGTGTCGGCGGCGTCGAAGAGGTGCTCCTTGTCCTCTTGCAGATCCTTGTTGTATGTGAGCGGGAGCCCGTGCAGCACCCCGTGGAGCGCAACCAGATGCCCGGCGATCCGCGGCGCCTTGGCCCGCACCAGCTCAGCCGCGTCCGGATTCTTCTTCTGGGGCATGATCGACGAGCCCGACGCCCAGGCGTCGGCGAGCTCGGCGAAGCCGAACTCCTGACTTGTCCACATCACGATCTCCGCGCCCAGACGGGAGAGGTGCGTTGCGCAGGTCGCGGCGGCCGCCAGGTAGTCGAGCACGAAGTCGCGGTTGGAGACGGCGTCGATCGAGTTGGGGGCGACATGCTCGAAGCCGAGCTCGCGGGCCAGCGAGCTCCGGTCGGTGTCGAAGTTCACCCCGGCGAGCGCCCCTGCGCCGAGCGGCAGCACGGCTGTGGCACCGGCGACCTGCTCGAAGCGTCCGCGGTCGCGCACGAGCATCCACACATATGCGAGCAGGTGATGGCTCAGATACACGGGCTGGGCGCGCTGGAGATGCGTGTAGCCGGGCATCGGCCAGTCCAGGTGCTCCTCCGCGCGGCGCACCAGCGTCGCTGCCAGCTCGCGCACCCGCTCGCTCGCCTCGCGCGCGCGGGCGCGAACGTACAGAGCAGTGCCCGTCGCCACCTGGTCATTGCGCGACCGCGCCGTGTGGAGCTTCCCTCCCACCGCGCCGGCCAGCTCCGTCACCCGGCGCTCGATCGCCATGTGCACGTCCTCGTCGCCCTCGGAGAACGGGAAGCTGCCTTCTTCGACCTCCCGCGCGACGGCGTCGAGCGCGCGCAGGAGAGCGTCGCGATCGCCTGTCGAGATGATGTCCGCCTCCGCCAGCATGCCCACGTGCGCGCGGGAGAGCTCGAGGTCTCCTAGCGCCAGCCGCCAGTCGAACGCGAGCGAGTCGTTGAGACGTCTGAAGACTGCGTGCTGGGGTTCGGAGAAACGCGGCATCGACCGCCGGATCCTAGGCCGCCCGGCCGGCCGGCTCTCGCAGCACTCGCTGCAGCGCGGTCGTGACCAGCTCGACCTGACCCTGTGTCATCTGGGGAAAGAAAGGCAGCGCGAGCGAGCGCGCGGCGACGTCCTCGCAGACCGGGAACTCGCCCTCGCGATGGCCGAAGCGCTCGCGATAGAAGCTCATCAGGTGGACCGCCGGGAAGTAGGGCTTGCTCGGCACCCCCTGCCGGCGCAGGGCCTCGATCAGTGCCGACCTGTCGGCACGGCGCGGAAGCTGGACCACGAACACGAACCATCCCCGGCGGACGGCCCCGGTCTCCTCGCAGGGGAGGTCCAGCCCTTCGACGCCTGCCAGGCCCTCCCGATAAACGGCGGCGACGCGAGCACGGTCCGCGAGCATCTCGTCGAGGTGCTCGAGTTGCGCGAGCCCCAGCGCGCACGCCAGTTCTGAAAGGCGGTAGTTGAATCCGAGCCGATCATGATCCAGCCAGCCCATGTCGGGGGCGCGGCCCTGGTTTCGCTCCGAGTCAATCCGCTCCTTGAAGTCATGCTCCGCGCAGGTGACCATCCCGCCCTCGCCCGTGGTGAGCTGCTTGTTGGGGTAGAAGCCGAACACGGCCTGGTGCCCGCGGCTGCCTACCGGCGCGCCATCGGCGTCGCGCGCGCCGAGTGCCTCGCACGCATCCTCCACGATCGGCAGGCCGAAGCGCTCGAACGCCGGAATGTCGGCCGGATAACCGAAGATGTGGACCGGCAGCAGCGCCGCGGTGCGCTCGGTCATGGCGGCGGCTGCCCTCGCCGGGTCGAGGTTCAGGGTGACCGGGTCGATGTCCGCGAACACCGGCCGCGCGCGCTCATATACCGCGACATTGGCGCTCGCCACGAACGAGAACGGGCTCGTGATGACCTCATCGCCTTCTTGGACGCCCACCGCGCGCAGGGCGAGGTGCAACCCGGCGGTGCCGCTCGAGACCGCGCTCGCGAACGGCGCTCCAACGTATGCGCCGAACGTACGCTCGAAGCGCTCGAGCAGCGGCCCCAGCGAGAGCCTGCCGGAGCGAAGCGTCTCCAGCAGAAGTCGCTCCTCTTGCTCGCCGATCACCGGCTTGGCCAGCGGAAGCGGCTCAGGCGCGCTGTTCGATGAGCGCTCAGGCGTGCTCACGGACGCGGGCCTGCATCCCGTACTCGAGCGAATCCACCAGTGCCTCCCAGGACGCCTCGACTACGTTCTCCGAGACACCAATCGACCCCCACACCTCCTCCCCGTCGGATGCGTCGAGCAGCACGCGGGTGACCGCCCCCGTCCCCTTCGCCTCATCGAGAATCCTGACTTTGAAGTTGACCAGGTCGATCTCCGCCAACTCGGGATGGATCTCGACCAAAGCCGCGCGCAGAGCCTTGTCGAGGGCGTTCACCGGACCGTTGCCCTCGGCCGTGCGGACGTAGCGTTCGCCCTCGGGACCGGAGGGGACCCACACCTTGATCGTGGCCTCGGTCTCGACCCGCCCATCAGGCCGCATCTCCACGATCGTGCGCCAGGACTCGAGCCGGAAGAGCGGCTCATAGTTCCCGGTCTGCTTGCGCAGCAGCAACTCGAAAGATCCGTCCGCAGCCTCGAATTGATAGCCGCGGTGCTCGAGCGCCTTGACGCGCTCGACCACCTGCCCCGCCGCCTCTTCGGTGAGCTCGATGCCGGCTTCCTTGGCTCGCTCCCCGACGGTCCGGCGCCCCGCGAGCTCCGAGATCAGGAGCGCCCGATCGTTGCCCACCAGCGCCGGGTCGACGTGCTCGAAGGTGGCGGGATCCGCGGCGACGCCGGCGACATGCATGCCGCCCTTGTGAGCGAAGGCGTTCCGTCCGACGTAAGGCTGATTGGGATCCGGCGTGAAATTGAGCAGTTCATCCAGGAAGTGCGCGGTCGCGGTGAGGCCGCCCAGCTGTTCGGCGCCGATGCAGTCGAGCCCCAGCTTGAGCTCCAGGTTGGGGATGATCGAGACGAGGTTGGCGTTGCCGCACCGCTCGCCGTAGCCGTTGATCGTCCCTTGGACGTGCCTCGCGCCGTGGCGCACGGCGGCCAGCGAGTTAGCCACGGCACAGCCCGCGTCGTCGTGGCAGTGGATGCCAACGGTGGCGTCTGAGGAGCCGAGCTTGGCTGTCACGTTTGCGACCGCATCCGCCACGCGGTCCGGCAGCGTGCCGCCGTTGGTGTCGCAGCACACCAAGACGCTCGCGCCGGCTTCCGCCGCCGCTTGCAGGCACCGTAGTGCGTACGCGGGGTCGGAGGCATAGCCGTCGAAGAAGTGCTCGGCGTCGTAGACGACGCGCTTGCCCTGGCGGGCCAGGAATTGGACGGAGTCCTCGATCATGCGCAGGTTCTCGTCGCGGTCGACGCGCACGATCTTCTCCAGATGCAGGGCGGAGGTCTTGCCGACCAGCGTGCACACCGGCGCGCAGCATTCGGCCAGCAGCCGCAGCGCGGCATCCCGCTCCGCGGCCACGCCCCGGCGCCGCGTCATGCCGAAGGCGGCGATCTGGGCGTGCTCGAAACGCTCTCCGTCGAGCAGCTCGAACAGCTCGAGCTCCTTCGGATTCGAGGCCGGGAACCCCGCCTCGATCAAGTCGATGCCGAGCTCGTCGAGCCTGTGGGCGACGCGCAGCTTCTCCGCGGCTGAGAGCGACATGCCCTCCCCCTGCATGCCGTCGCGCAGCGTCGTGTCGTAGAGCTCGATCGCCGTCATCGCGGAACGGGCTCAGGCGGTCTGGTGCGAGGGTATCTCGACGATGTCCAGCCAATCCGCGTAGCGCGGGTCGCGGCCGTGCAGCACATCGTCGAACACGTTCTGGATCTGACGGAAGACAGGACCGGGCCGCCCCTCCCCGATCGGGTGATCGTCGATCTCTCGGACCGGCACGAGCTCCGCGGCGGTCCCCGACATGAATACCTCGTCGGCGAGGGACAGCTCGGCGCGCGCCAGGTCGCGCTCGATCACCTCATGGCCGAGGTCGCGGGCGACCTGGATCACCGAGCGGCGCGTGACGCCATCGAGGATCCCGGCCGTCTGCGGCGGCGTCACGATGCGCCCGTGGCGGATCGCGTAGATGTTCTCTCCGCTGCCCTCCGAGACGAACCCGTGCGCGTCGAGCAGAATGGCCTCCTGATAGCCGGCCTTGGAGGCCTCGATCTTGGCCAGCACGTTGTTCAGGTACTGGCCCGAGGCCTTCGCGTGGGGGATCAGGGAGTCGTGCGGGATCCGCCGCCAGCTCGAGACCTTGGCCCGCACCCCCTCCAGCTTCGCCGCCTCGCCGAGGTACGCCCCCCATGGCCAGGCGGCGATCGTCACGTCCACCGGCACGTCCAGGGGGTAGAGCCCCATCTGGCCGTAGCCCCGGTAGATGATCGGGCGGATGTAGCACTCGTGCAAGGAGTTGGCGGCGATCAACTCGTGGGTCGCAGCGCGTAGCTGCTCGAGCTCATAGGGGACCGGCATGTAGTAGAGCTCGGCCGAGTTGAACAGGCGCTCCAGATGGTCATGGTGCCGGAAGATCGCGGGACCCCGCTCGGTGTCGTAGGCCCGCTCCCCCTCGAACACCCCTGTGCCGTAGTGCAGACCGTGGGTGAGCACGTGAACCTTCGCGTCTTCCCAGGCCACCAGCTCTCCGTTGTGCCAGATCAGGTCCGCTTGTTCCACGAGGGCTCCTTACAGGTGTGCGAGGACGGCGCCGGTGGCTTGTGCGGTGGTGGCGTCGCCTCCGAGGTCGGGCGTTCGTAGCCCTTCCGCGAGCGCCTTGTCGACGGCCGATTCTATCGCCCGCGCCTCCTGCTCAAGCCCCAGTCCGCGCTGCAGCATGAGCGCCGCGGAGAGGAACATCGCGAGCGGATTGGCCGTGCCCGTGCCCGCGATGTCGGGGGCGGAGCCATGCACCGGCTCGAACAGGCCGGGCGAACCCTCCCCCAGCGAGGCGCTCGGCAGCAATCCGATCGAGCCGCTGAGCATGGCCGCCTCGTCCGAGAGGATGTCTCCGAACATGTTGTCGGTGAGGATCACCTCGAAGTGCCGCGGCGCCGCGACCAGCCGCATCGCGGCGGTGTCGACGAGCACGTGCTCCAGCTCGACATGCGGGTATTCACGGGCGTGCAGCTCCCGCACGACCTCTCGCCAGAGGCGCGAGGTCTCGAGCACGTTGGCCTTGTCCACGCTGCTGACGCGCGAGCGGGCCAACTCGAATGCCACCCGGGCGATCCTCTCGATCTCGTCTCTGGTGTAGACGCAGACGTCGGACGCCCGCTCGGCGGAGCGCGTCTTATCGCCGAAGTAGATGCCGCCGGTGAGCTCGCGCACGACCACGAGGTCGGTGCGCTCGATGACCTCCCGCCTGAGCGGACTTGAGTCGTAGAGCGCCGGCACGGGCCTGACCGGCCGCAGGTTCGCGAACAACCGCAGCTCCCGGCGTAGCGCGAGCAGCCCCTGCTCGGGCCGGGGCCGGGAGGGATCCGTGGTATCCCACTGCGGTCCACCGACCGCCGCCAGCAGCACCGCGTCGGCGTCGCGACACGCCGCCAGGGTCTCCTCCGTCAAGGCGGTCCCGTGGGCGTCGATCGCGGCTCCGCCGAAAGCATGCTGTTCGTATTCGAGCTCTCCTCCGAGGACTGCATCCAGCACCTCGAGCGCCGAGCGCATGATCTCGGGCCCGATCCCATCGCCGGGCAGGACCACGATCTTGCTGGCGCTCATGCCCGGCGGGCCACCATGTTCAGCCGCACATAATCGAGCACCGGCGGCTCGCCGGCGCGCTCGAGCACGCGGTCAACGAACGGCGGACCGAGTTCCGCCGGCAGCTTCTTCAACTGCGGCAGCAGGCAAACGGTCTCGATGAACGAGCGTGGCGGCTCCACGTGCTTGGGCTCGAGCCAGGTCCGCACCTCGTCGAAGCCTGCCGCCCTCAGCCTCCTCGCCGTCTCCTCCGCTGCCGGATAGATCCACGGATCGCTCCAGCCGGCGAAGTGCGCAGCGAAGGGCTCCTCGGCGGCGACCTTGGAAGCCGCGAGCCGGAAGGACTCGATGTTCCCCTGTCCTCCGCACTGAGCGACGAGTCGCGCGCCGCGCCTCATCGCGCGATGCAGCGCTGCGAACAGCGCCTCGTGGTCCTCGATCCAGTGGAAGGTCGCATTTGAGAAGAGCACGTCCACCGGTTCCGGAAGCTCCAGAGCGACGAGATCCTGCTGCAAGATCACCGCTCTGTGGCCCACCGCCTCGCGCGCGTGGGCGACCATCGTCTCGGAGGCGTCAACCCCGTAAACCCGGCCGCGTGGCACGCGCCTGAGCAGCTCCGCCGTCACCCGCCCAGACCCGCAGCCGGCATCGAGCACCACCTCCTCGCCGCTGAGCGAGAGCCGTTCGAGCTGCTCGAGCGCCCAGGAGAACTGAACATCGGAGACGCGGTCGTAGGTGGCCGCGTCCCAATCGCGCGGAGCAGCGGCGGCGCTCACGTCAGCGCCGTGGTCACCGGCCCGGATCGCTCCCGCTCACCCTCATACGCCGCGATCGCAGCTTCCTTCTCCAGGGTGAGGGAGATCTCGTCGAGCCCGTGAATCAGGCGGTGCTTCGTGTCCGGGTCGATCTCGAAGGTGGCGGCGCCGCCGGGCCAGGTCACCTCCTGTCGGCGGAGGTCGATCTGCGCCTCTCCCGCCCGCGCCAGCGCCCGACAAGCGCTCTCCTCCAGGGTGACGGGCAGTACCCCGACCTTGGTGCAGTTGGCGCGGAAGATGTCGGCGAAGCTGGGGGCGATGATCGCCTCGAAGCCATAGTCCTGAAGCGCCCAGGCCGCATGCTCCCGGCTAGAGCCGTGCCCGAAGTTGCGCCCCGCGACGAGGATGCGGTTCTGCGGCAACTCCCAGCCCGGCTCCTGCGCCCACTGGTGGAACAAGAACTGGCCGAACCCGGTCCGTTCCACGCGCTTGAGGAACTGCTTGGGCACGATCTGGTCGGTATCGACGTCGTGGCGGTCAAGCACGCTGACGGGACCGGCGATCGTGCCGATCGGTTTCATGTCTGCCACTCCCGGATGTCCACGAAGCGCCCAGCGATCGCCGCCGCAGCGGCCATCTGCGGCGAGACGAGGTGCGAGCGCGCGCCCGGGCCTTGGCGGCCCTCGAAGTTGCGGTTGGAGGTCGAGGCGACGCGCTCACCGGGAGCCGCGACGTCCGGGTTCATGCCCAGACACATCGAGCATCCTGCGCCGCGCCAATCGAAGCCTGAGCGCCGGAAGACGTGGTCGAGGCCTTCTCGTTCGGCCTGCGCCTTGACCTGCTGGGAGCCGGGCACGACCATCGCGTACACGCCTCGCTTGACCGTGTGGCCGTCGAGCATCGCGGCGGCGGCGCGCAAATCGCCGATGCGCGAGTTCGTGCACGACCCGATGAAGACGCGGTCGAGCTCGATCTCCTGGACGGGCGTGCCGGGCGTGAGGTCCATGTACTGGAGCGCGCGCTCTTCCTGCGAGCTGGCGGGTTCCGGGACGCTGCCGGTCACCGGCACGACCATCCCGGGCGTCGTGCCCCAGGTCACCATCGGGCTCACGGCCGCTGCGTCGATAGTCAGCTCCGAGTCGAAGGTTGCCCCGGGGTCGGTGCGCAGCGTGCGCCACTCATCGGGCGTCGCGGCGGGCGCGCCCGGGCGTCTCCGGAGCCAGGCGAAGGTGCTCTCGTCGGGCGCGACCATGCCGGCCCGGCCACCCCCTTCGATCGTCATGTTGCACACGGTCATGCGCCCCTCCATCGACAGGCTCTCGATCGCGGGACCGGTGTACTCCACCACGTGCCCGGCGGCGCCGGCGACCCCAATCTGGCCGATCGTCGCGAGGATCAGGTCCTTGGCGGTGACGCCGAAGCCGAGCGCCCCCCGATATTCGATGCGCATCGAACGCGGCTTTGACTGCACGAGGCACTGGGTCGCGAGCACGTGCTCAACCTCGGTCGTGCCGATGCCGAAGGCGAGCGCGCCGAAGGCCCCGTGCGTCGCCGTGTGGGAGTCGCCGCATACGATCGTCATGCCGGGCTGCGTGACCCCGAGCTCGGGGCCGATCACGTGCACGATTCCCTGATGCTCGGAGCCCATGGAGTAGAGCGGGACGCCGAACTCGCGGCAGTTGCGCTCCAGCACCTCGACCTGCGTCCGGGAGAGCTCGTCCCGGATCCGCTTTGCCGCGTGCGTGCCGTCGGTGGGAACGTTGTGGTCGGCCGTGGCCAGCGTGCGGTCCGGGCGCCGCACCCCGCGACCCGCCAGTCTCAGCCCCTCAAAGGCCTGGGGGCTCGTGACCTCGTGCACGAGATGGAGATCGACGTACAGCAGACCCGTCGCGACCTCGTGCGCTTCCCAGATCTTGTCGAGCAGAGTCCTGGCCACTTGTCAGCTCCGGCGCAGGCCCGCGCTCACCACCGCCAGCAGCACGGCTTGGCGCTCGCCGCGGTTCTCGAAGCGGTGGGGAAGGTCGGCATCGAAGGTCACGCAGTCTCCGCGCTCGAGCTCGTGGCGCTGGCCGTCGCAGTGAAAGGTCACCGTCCCCTCCTGCACGAGCGCGATCTCACGGCTGCCCGGTTCGTGCATGGGCGGGTCCCCGCGGCCGCCGGTGCTGACTCCGGGGGCGAGCGTATGCAGCGAGAGCTCCGCGCGCTGCCCCGGAAGCGGAGGCGTGAGGACCTCGTAGGAGTGGCCCGCGCCCGCCGCGGGCCCCTTGCGCCGCTCCGAGCGCCGTACGATCGTCACCGCGCCGTCTTCGTCGAGCCGCAGGAGCTGCGACAGGCGCAGCTCGAGGCCGCCGGCGATCCGGCTCGCGACCTGCAGGGTGGGGCTGGTCTCGCCGCGCTCCACCTGGGAGAGCATCGGCGCGCTCACGCCCGAGCGCTCCGCGAGATCCCGCAGCGACAGGCCCATGCCCTCGCGCAGGGCTCGCGTGCGGAGGCCCAGCGCGCCGTTGTGTACCTCCGCCACCGACCGTACGTTATCACGTACGAGCGTATGACCTCGCCGTCGCTAGCCTCAATTCGTGCGCTCACGACCTGACGTCCTCGTGCTCGGCGGCGGGGGGATCCTCGGCCTCGAGTGGATCATGGGCATGCTCGCCGGGATCGAGGATGCCACCGGCTTCGACTTGCGCGATTGCGAGTACTTCGTTGGCACCTCGGCCGGCGCGATCGCCGCCGCCCGCTTGGTGGGCGGCAGGCGGCCCCGCCGTCCACCGCGCACCGGCGACGAGACGCCCGCGGCCACCGAGCGCGAAACGGAGACGCCCGAGGACGAGGAGGAACTGGAGCAGCGCGCGCGGCTGGGCGCAGCGGCGCTCGAGGCCGCACGCCGCGCCGGTGAATGGTCCCTGGCCGTGGGCTCACCGCTCGCCCCGGCGGCCCTGGCGCTGACGAGGCCCGCGGGCACCTTGCTGCGAGCCGGGGTGCTGAGTCGCATTCGCGCGCCCGAGCGCACGCTCGACGGTCTCAAAGCCGATGTCGCGCAGTACGGCGCGCGCTTCGACGGGCGCCTGCGCGTGGCCTGCGTGGAGCGCGCGAGCGGCCGGCGCGTGATGTTCGGCGCACCCGCGTCTCCGCGGGCCACGGTCCCCGAAGCGGTGGCGGCCTCGTGCGCCGTGCCGTGGCTGTTCACCCCCGTCACGATCGCGCACCGCGAGTACGTCGACGGCGGCGTGTGGAGCGCCACCAACCTCGACGCGGCGCCGGCGGGCCGCGGCACCAGCGTGCTGTGTCTGAATCCGACCGCGGGCCTCGGCGACTCGCACACGCTGGTCGCGGTCGGGCGGCGGCTGGCGCGCTCGGCGGTGTCCGTTGAAGCTATGGCCCTGCGACGGCGCGGGGCGCTGCCGCGCACGATCGCGCCCGACGCGGACTCGTCAGCCGCGATGAGCGGCGACTTCATGGACCCCGAGCCTCGCGCCAGGGTGCTCGCGGCCGGCTACGAGCAGGGGCTGAGGGAGGCCCCAGACCCCCTGCGGCGGGGAACGCCCGCGTAGCCGCCTTCAGGATGCCGCGACCGCATCCGCCTCGGGGACTCGGGCCAGCAGCTCGCGCCGCCTGAGCGCGTTCGAGAGCGCGCGCAGGTAGGCGCGGCCGGCGGCCTCCAGGATGTCGGTCGAGACGCCCTGGCCCGAGGCGCTGACCGGAATGCCCGAGGCGCTCCCGAGCTCCAGCACCACGGAGGTCTCGCCGAGCGCGTCCTGGCCGCCTGTGACAGCGTCCACACGGAACTCCCGCAGCCGCGCGTCCCGACCCGTGGCCGCGTTGATGGCCCGGAAGATCGCATCCACCGGCCCGTCGCCGGTGAATGCTCCCCGCACCAGCTCGCCCTCGGGCGTGCGCACGCCCACGGTCGCGTGCGGCGGGCGGCGCGAGGACGCCTCGACTTCAAACCACTCGAGCTGGTAGCCCGTCACAACTTCGCGCAGCTCCTCGGTCATCAGCGCCTCGAGATCGAGCGCGGTCAAATGACGTTTTTTGTCCGCGATCTCCTTGAAGCGGCGGAAGGCCGCGTTGAGGGTCTCACCACCGACCTCGAAGCCGAGCTCCGCGAGCGCCTGGGCGAGCGCATGCCGGCCCGAGTGCTTGCCGAGCACGATCGAATTCGCTTCGAGCCCGACGGTGGTCGCATCCATGATCTCGTATGTGGCCCGCTCCTTGAGCACGCCGTCCTGGTGGATGCCGGCCTCGTGCGCGAAGGCGTTGCGGCCCACGACCGCCTTGTTGGGCTGCACCGGGTAGCCCGTCAGACGCGACACCAGGCGGCTCGTGCGCGCGATCTCGGTGGTGTCCACGCCGGTGGTCAGGCCGAGATGCGGGGCCCGGGTGTGCAGCAGCATCACGATCTCCTCGAGCGAGGCGTTGCCGGCCCGCTCGCCGATGCCGTTGATGGCGCCCTCGACCTGCCGGCAGCCCACTCGCAAACCCGCGAGCGAATTGGCGACCGCCAGCCCAAGGTCATCGTGGCAATGCACGGAGACGGTCACCTCACGCAGCGCGGGCACCAGCGCGTACAGCTCGGTGAACATCGCGCCGTACTCGTCGGGGGTCGCATAGCCGACCGTATCCGGCACGTTGATTGTGGTCGCCCCCTCCTCGATCGCCGCCGCGACGACCTCGGCCAGGAACTCCCGATCCGAGCGGAAGCCGTCCTCGGGCGAGAACTCAACGTCGTCGATGAACTGGCGCGCATGCGCGACCGCCGCCCGCGCCTGCCCGAGGACATCCTCGCGCGTTGTCCTCAGCTTGTGGCGGATGTGTATGTCGCTGGTCGCGATGAAGATGTGGATGCGGGGCTGCTCCGCGTCCCGGACCGCCTCCCAGGCGCGGTCGACGTCACCGGCTGCCGTGCGCGCCAGCGCGCAGATCACGGGGCCCTCGACGCCCCGCGCGATCTCCCGCACCGCCTCGAAGTCTCCGGGCGACGTGATCGGGAAGCCGGCCTCGATCACGTCCACCCCGAGCCGCGCGAGTTGCTGGGCAATCTCGAGCTTCTCCTGGGCGCCCAGCGAGATGCCGGGGGATTGCTCCCCGTCGCGCAGGGTGGTATCGAAGATCAGTACTCGGTTGGGGTCTCGCCTACGGCTCATGTCTCTCCTTGTGGCTCTCGACTTGGCTTCTGCTCGTGCTGGTGTGCGGCCGCGGCCGGCCGCCGGCGTGCTATTCCCCCCGCGGGGGGAGGAGCAGAAGCGAGCGCGCAGCGCGAGTGGTCAGAGGCGACTGGAAGTCGCCCCTCCGCATCAAATCGCGGGCCAGGATGGCCCGCGGAGCAACCACCAAGTCGAGCTTGAGCGACATGTGCAACTGAGCGTACTACAGGCTCACGGTCCGCCCCGCCACGAACCCCTCGGAGGAAGTGATCTCCTCGAGCACGCCCCGCGGGACCTCCGTATCGGTGGTGATCACCATGGCGGCCAGGGCGCGATCGGCATCGCCCCCGGCGTCCTCCTCGGGCTGGCGGCCGACCGCTGCGGAGACGATGTTGATCCCGTGCTGGCCGAAGATCGTGCCGACCCGGCCGATCATCCCCGGCACATCGCGGTAGCGGAGGAGCGTGACGTGCTGCTCGAGCTGGACATCGAAGCGCTGCCCCCAGGCCTCGAGCAGGTGGCTGCGGTTACGGCGCCCGATCAGCGTGCCCACCACGCGGACGCGGTCATCGCCGCAGGCGATCGCCACCCGCACCAGATCGGTGTAATCGCGCGCGCTCGTGCGCTTGATCTCCGCCAGCTCGATCCCCCGCTCCTCGGCGACCGCGGGCGCGTTGACCACACCCACCTCCTCTTCCGTATGCCCGCTGAGCACGCCAAGCAGCACCTGCACCGCCAGCAGTCGCGTGTCGCGCTCGGCGATCCGCCCCAGGAACTCGGACTCCACCCGGTCGATCGACGAGCCCTCGGCGAGCGCCGCCGCGATCCGCCCGAGCGCGTGGCATAGGGACACGAACGGCCCCAGCAACTCGGCATCCTCGGCGGCGACCTGAGGCAGGTTGACGGCGCTCGTGACGACGCCCCCCGTGAGCGCGGCGACCACCTGCTCGGCCGCTTGGAAGCCCGCGCGGTCAGTCGCCTCGGCCGTGGATGCGCCTAAATGCGGCGTCACGATCACGTTCTGATAGCCGAACAGCGGATGCTCGGTGACGGGCTCGGAGCTGAACACGTCGAGCGCCGCGCCCGCCACCTTGCCTGAATCCAGCGCGGCCTTGAGGTCCTCCTCCACCACCAGCGATCCCCGCGCGACGTTCAGCACGCGCACCCCGTCGCGGCATTTGGCGAGCATCGTGGCGTCGACGAAGCCCTCGGTCTCCGGCGTCTTCGGCAGATGCACGGTGAGGAAGTCGGCCACCGCGCACACGTCGTCGATCGAGGAAGCCGGCTCCACCCCAAGCTCGCGATAGCGCTCGGCGGCGACGTAGGGGTCAAAGGCGACCACGCGCATCCCGAATCCGCGGGCTCGCTGAGCCACGAGCTGGCCGATTCGCCCGAAGCCCAAAATGCCGAGCACCTTCCCGTGCAGCTCCACCCCCGAGAACTTCGAGCGCTCCCAGGCTCCGCCCGTCAGCGAGGCGTGCGCGCGCGGGATGTTGCGCGCGAGCGCCAGCAGCAGCGCCATGGTGTGCTCGGCGGCGGTAATCACGTTCGACTGCGGCGCGTTCACGACCACGATCCCCCGCTTGGTCGCGGCCGCGACGTCGACATTGTCGACGCCCACGCCGGCGCGCCCGACCGCCTTCAGCCGCTCACCCCGCGCGAGTAGCGGCTCGTCGAGCTTCGTGCCAGAGCGGATCAGGATGCCGTCGTACTCACCGATTCGGTCGGCCAGTTGCTCCCGGCTCCAGCCCGCGCCTTCCTCGACCTCGAAATGCTGCTTCAGCAGCTCGACGCCCGTGCGCCCGATGTTCTCGGCGACGAGCACGCGCGGGCGCTCGCGCGCCGCCGCCGACGTCACTGCAGGCGCTCCAGCACCCAGTCGATGGACCGCGTGAGCGCCTCCACGTCGGCAGGATCGGTGGCGGGAAACATCGCGATCCGCAGCTGGTTGCGCCCCAGCTTGCGGTAGGGCTCCACGTCCACGATCCCGTTGGCCCGCAGCGTGCTCGCCAGCCCGCCGGCGTCGACGGCATCGTCGAAATCGATCGTGCCTACCACGAGCGAGCGCTTGGCAGGATCCTTTACGAAGGGATGGGCGAGGCTGTGGGTTTGCGCCCAGCTGTAGAGGTGCGCCGATGAGACGCTCGTGCGGGCGACCATCGCACCCAGGCCTCCGGCGGCGAGCATCCACTCGAGCTGGTAGGCGAGCAGCAGCAGCGTGCCGATCGCCGGCGTGTTGTAGGTCTGCTCGCTGCGAGCGTTCTGGAGCGCGATCTTGAGCGACAGGAAGGCCGGGATCCAGCGGTCGCTCGCGGCGATCTCCTCGATGCGCGCGACCGCCGCGGGACTGAGGATCGCCAGCCACAGACCGCCGTCGGATGCAAGACCCTTCTGCGGCGCGAAGTAGTAGGCGTCGGCGGCCTGGATCTCGACCGGCAGGCCCCCCGCCCCCGAGGTGGCGTCGATCACCACGAGCTGGTCTGCGCCGGTCCCCGCCGGGCGCACCACGGGCAGCATGACCCCCGTCGAGGTCTCGTTGTGGGGCCACGCGAGGACGTCCGCCGCGGGGTGGGCGACCGGATCGGGCGCATCGCCGGGCTTGGCCTCCACCACAATCGGCTCGGCGAGGAAGGGGGCGCCATCCGTGCAGGCAGCGAACTTGGCGCCGAACTCGCCGAAGCTCAGATGCAGGGCTCGCTCGCGCACGAGGCCGCAGGCCGCCGCATCCCAGAAGGCGGTCGTGCCGCCGTTGCCCAGCACGATCTCGAAGTCGTCGGGAACGTCGAACAGTTCCTTGATTCCCGAGCGGATGCCCGCCACCAGCTGCCTCACCGGCCGCTGGCGATGCGATGTCCCGATCATCGCCCCGCCCTCCTCGGCGAGTCGGATGAGGCGCTCCAGGGGGACGCGAGACGGGCCCGAGCCGAAGCGCCCGTCGGCGGGCATGATCTCCTCGGGAATCTTCAGCGCGGTTTGCGCGCTACTCATGGAACTGGGAGTCGATCCAGTCCATGTTCTCGCGCAGCTCCCGGCCGATCACCTCAACCTGATGCCCGGCCTGCTCGGAGCGCATGCGCTCGAAGTTCTCGCGGCCCGCTCGGTTCTCCGCGATCCATTCGCGGGCGAAGTCGCCCGACTGGATGTCCGCCAGCAGCTGCTTCATGGCGGCCCGCGACTCGTCGGAGATGACACGCTTGCCGCGCGTCAGGTCCCCGTACTCGGCGGTGTTCGAGATCGAATAACGCATGCCCGCGATGCCCTTCTCGTACATCAAGTCGACGATCAGCTTCAGCTCATGCAGGCACTCGAAGTAGGCTAGGCGCGGGTCGTAACCCGCCTCGACCAGCGTCTCGTAGCCCGCGCGCACCAGCTCGGTCACGCCCCCGCAGAGGACGGCCTGCTCGCCGAAGAGGTCGGTCTCGGTCTCATCCTTGAAGGAGGTCTCGATCACCCCCGCGCGGGTACAGCCGATGCCCTTGGCGTAGGCGAGCGTCAGCGGCCGCGCGCTGCCTGTGGCGTCCTGATGGACGGCGGCGAGCCCGGGGACGCCGGAGCCCTCGAGGAACTGGCGGCGGACGAGGTGCCCCGGCCCCTTGGGTGCCACGAGCGCCACGTCCACGTCGGGCGGGGGGACCACCTCGCGATAGTGGATCGAGAAGCCGTGCGCGAACAGCAGCAGGTCCCCGGCCGCGATTCCCTCGCCCACGCCCGACTCCCAAACCTGGCGGTGCAGCTCGTCCGGGACGAGCATCATGACGATGCTCGCGCGCTCCGTCGCCTCGGCGGGGTCGAGCACCTCCAGGCCGTGCTCACGCGCCTTCTCCGCACTGGCGGAGCCGCTGCGCAGGCCGATCACCACCTCCACGCCCGAGTCCTTGAGGTTCAGCGCGTGGGCGTGCCCCTGAGAGCCGTAGCCGATGATGGCCACCGTCTTGCCTTCTAGCAGCCCGAGATCCGCGTCGTCGTCGTAGATCATGGACGCCGCAGGCTAGCCAATTTGAAGGCCGCGGCACATGTGCCGCGGCCGTGAGCCGAGCATGCTCGGCTCACTGGGGGCGCGCATGCGCGCCCCCAAACACACCAATTACCCGCCGCCGAAGTCTCGCTCGAGCGCCATCACATCCCTGACGTACTGGCGCGTCGATGCATACATCCCCCGCTGCTGAACCGACCCGAGACCCTGGTAGTAGCCGGCGGCAGCCTCGGCCTGGTTGCCCCCAGTCGCGTTGAGCAGCGCGTGCAGCATCAGCACGCCGGCGCGCACGTTGTCGAGCGCGGAGCTCGGCGAGAGCGGCAAGCCGGGGGCGAGCTGCTGGCCGATCCAGGTCCACGTGCCGGGCAGGATCTGCATCACCCCACGGGCGCCGACCGAGGAGACCGCGTTGTTGTTGAAGCCGCTCTCCTGCCAGCCGATCGCTTCCGCGAGTGCCGGGGGAACGCCCTCGGACTGGGCGATCGAGGCGATCTGGGCCCCTGATACGCGTTGCGGCGTCGGATACGGCGGGCCCCCGCGCGCGCCCACGGCAGCGGCGCCAACCGGCTGCGAGCTCGCCACCGAGCCCGAGGGGGTCGAGCTGCCGGGACTCGAGGAGCCGCCGGGAAGCCGGAGCACCGTCCCGTAGAGCAGGTAGTTCCTCGCCTTGAGGCCGTTCAGCGCCGCCAACTCACCGACCGTGGTCCCGGCGCGCGCGGCGATGCCGCTCAGCGTGTCGCCGGGACGGACGACGTAGGACCCTCCGGACGAGGAGGTCGACGGGGCGGCGCTGTTCGCGCAGCCGACGTCGTCGGAGTCGTTGTCGCCGTCGCAGACCGCGCCCGAGTGACTCGGCGCGGCGGAGCTCGAGGAAGCGGGGGCGCTCTGGGCGGGGATCGCGAGCGTGGAACCGGCGATCAACTTCGTGAAGGGCGAAATCCCGTTCGCTTGCGCCAGCTGGCCGACGGTGAGCCCGTCGGTGGCGGCGATCGAGGTCAGGGTCTCGCCTGGCATCACCACATGCATGACATCCGCATGGGCGGCCGCGGGGGCGGCCAGCATCGCTGTGGCCGCCAACGGGAGCAAAAATCGAAGTCGCATGGCGGGGCAGTTTTTCCCACCGATGGCGTGAGTGGAACAGGTGCAAGCGGCGTCCCAAAATGCAAACTTCGTTTCAGGGGTCCCTATGCGCTGGCGGACGCGACCAGGGTGCGGCCGGGCAGGCAAAGGCCGTCGGGCGTCCGGTACGGCTTTATCAGCTCCGCGATTCGCTCCCGTGCCTTGGCGTGCTGGTGGTCGTCGAGGCCTTCCCACAGCTCGGCGAAGATCGCGGACAGGTCGAGGTTCTCGGCCAGGTAGTCATCGATGTTCCCGTAGGCGCGATCGAGCTCGATGCCCTCGATCGCGACCGCCGTGAAGCCCGCTCCCTGCAAGAGCTCTCGCAGGCGCGACTCGGGCGCGAGCGCGAACATCCCTGGACCCCCCGGCGGGGGCGGCGAGTGGTAGCCGAGCTCGATCAGGGCCTGCCAGTCCAGCGTCGCCCACGGATTGCGCTCGGCCAGATCCCACACCGCCACCGCCAGACGCCCTCCCGGCTTCAGCACGCGGCGGATCTCGGCGGCCGCGGCGCCGGGGTCGACGCACAGCATCAGTCCCCAGCGGCAGAGGGCGGCGTCGACGCTCGCCGCCGGCAAATCGATCCACTCGAGCTCGAGCCGGGAGAACTCGACGTTGTCGATCCCGCGCTCCCGGGCGCGCCCGCGCGCCACCTCCAGCATCGCCTCGCTCAAATCGCTTGAGACGAGCGTGCCCGGCGCGATCGCCTGCGCCGCGAGAAAGCCCGTATCGCCGGGGCCCGCGGCCAATTCCAGGACGCGCAAACCGGGCTGCAACTCGAGCCGCTCGACCATCCAGCGCGAGACGGGCGCGGTCAACTCGAACATGCGCGAGGCGCGTTTCCCCCACCCCGCGGCCGCTCGCTGCCAGCGATCGAACTGCTCGGCGCGAAGGTCCTGTGGATCAGGGGTCATGTGGCCGCCGGGACCGAGCGCTGGGCGGCGTCCCCGAACGCCGCCTCGATCTGCATGGTCATCTGCCGCGCGAAGATCGCCAGCAGCGCATCGGAGGCGAGCGGCCGCAGCCGTTCGATCGCCCGCTCGATCTCCGGCCAGCGGTCCGCCGGCATGCCCGCGCGCTCGAAGGGCCCCCACACCTCTCCCACGAACAGCTTGACGAACGCGCGCGCGATCCCGTCGCAGCCCTGCTCGATCTCCTCGAACACGCCCAGGGCGGCCTCCAGCGAGACGCCGTGCGCCACCACCTCCTCGGCGACGCCGAGCAGCGAGGGACTCGGCGCCTTGTAGGTCTCGCCGCCGAGCGCGTGCAGCAGCCCCAGCCGCTCGGCGCGGGCGAGCACGCTCGCTCCCTCCGCGCGGCCCAGCCCGAAGCGGCGCCCCAGCTCAGCGCGCGTGAGGGTCTCGGCCGGCTCACGGTGGGCCTCGGTGAGCGCCTCGCGGAAGTGGGCGAGCCGTTGCGCGGTGCCCCCGGCGTCATCGAGCAGGCGCTTGATCCCCGCGAGATTGAAGCCCTCGGCCTGCAACTCGCGGATCAGGCGCAGCTGGGCGACGTGCTCGGGGCCGTAGTAACCGACGCGCAGCCTCACCGCGGGCGGCGCCAGCAGCCCCCGGGCCTGATGGGCGCGGATGTTGCGCACCGACATCCCCGAGGCGGCCGCGAGCTGCTCGATCGTGAGCTGATTCGGGGAGGCGGAATCCCGTCCGGGGGCCTCGCTGATCGTCATGTCCGCGATCATATCGCCATTCGATGTCACGTCAGCCGATGTGACGTCTCGCTGGCGGCCGGCAGCTCGCGTCGCAGCAGCTTCCCCGATGCGGTGCGGGGCAGGCGCTCCACGACCTCGAAGGCCTTCGGCACCTTGAAGCGTGCCAGGCGCTCGGCGCAGTGGCGCCGCAGATCGAGCTCGTCCGGCGCCAGGCCGTCCCGCACCACGATCGCAGCCACCACGGCCTCCCCCCACTCGGGATCCGGCCGCCCAAAGACGGCCGCATCCACGACCGCGGGATGCGAGCGAAGCGCCTCCTCCACCTCCAGTGGCCCCACGTTCTCACCGCCGGAGACGATCAGCTCCGAGCGCCGCCCGCTGAGCGAGAGCCTGCCGCGATCATCGAGCGCCCCCAGATCGCCGCTGTGAAGCCAGCCGTCGTCTGACAGCGCCGAGGACGAGACCGTGGGGCCGCGCACGAGCACCTCCCCCCCGCCCGAGATCCGCAGCTCGGTCCCGGGCAGCGGCCAGCCGAAGGTCGCGATCTGCGAGCAGGCCTCGGTCATGCCGTAGGTGGGGGCGACCGGCACTCCCGCCCGGCGGGCGCGCGCGAGCAGGCGGCTCGGGATCGGCCCGCCCCCCAGGAGCGCCCAGCGCAGGCCCGGCGGCTCGCGCAGGCCGGCGTCGAGCAGGCGCTCGAGCATCGTCGCCACCACGGAGACGAGCGTGATCTTCTCATCGGGATCGCTCAGCCTGGCGGCGACGGCCGCGGCGTCGAAGCCCTCGGCGAGCACCGCTGTGGTCCCGTAGACGGCGCTGCGCACGACGATCGACAGACCCCCCACGTGCGCCAAGGGCATTGGGCACAACCACCTCTCCCGGCGATCGAGCCCCAGGGCGACGGCCGAGCCCAGCGCGGCCGCGAGCCAGTTGCCATGGGTGAGCGGCACCGGCTTGGGGACGGCGGTGGTGCCCGAGGTGTACATCAGCGTCGCGACGTCGTCCGCGTGCAGGTCGGGCGTGCCTTCGAACGCCTCGCCCTCCAATGAACCCTCGACGACCGCCTCCACCCCCTCCATGCGCGCTTTACGCTCGGCGCGCGCGAGGCGCAGGTCGATCGGCACCGCCACCGCGCGCAGCAGCGCACAGCCGTGGAGGGCCGCGCAGAACGCGATTCCGGGCGGGAGCATGAGCGCCACGCGGTCGCCGGCGGCCACGCCCCGCGCCGCCAGTGCGCCCGCGCTCGCGCGGGCATGGGCTTCGAGCTCGGCATAGCTCACCCGCTCCGCGCCGCTTTCGAGCGCGGTCTGCTCGGGCCGCATCGCCGCCGCTCGTAGGAGCCAGGGGACCATAAGCCGAAACGGTAGTCTGCGCCGGTGCCGCCCACCTGGCAGAAAGCCGCGCAGTACACCGACATCCGTTACGAGAAGGGCACGAGCGAGGATGCCGGCATCGTGAAGATCACGATCGACCGGCCCGAAGTCCACAACGCGTTCAGGCCCGAGACCGTGATCGAGCTCTCCGACGCGTTCGAGCGAGCGCGAGAGGACCAGGAGGTCGGGGTGATCGTGCTCACCGGCGAGGGCACCAAGGCCTTCTGCTCGGGCGGCGACCAGCGCGTCCGCAGCGGCCCCGGCGGCGGCTACGTGACCGGCGCCGACCCGGGCGAGGCGGGGCGGCAAACCGGCGTGGGTCGCTTTCACGTGACCGACCTGCACATCCAGATCAGGCGCATGCCCAAGCCGGTGGTGGCGATGGTCGCGGGTTATGCGGTCGGCGGCGGCCACGTGCTGCACGTCGTCTGCGACCTCACGATCGCCGCCGACAACGCCCGCTTCGGCCAGGCCGGGCCCCGCGTCGGCTCCTTCGACGGAGGTTTTGGAGCGAGCGTGCTCTCCCGCCTGGTGGGCCCCAAGAAGGCCAAGGAGATCTGGTTTTTGTGCCGCCAGTACAGCGCGCAGGAGGCGCTCGAGATGGGCCTCATAAACGCGGTCGTGCCGCTGGAGGAGCTGGAGCGGGAGACGCTCGAATGGTGCCGTGAGATGCTGCAGATGTCACCGTTCGCGCTCCGAATCCTGAAGGCGAGCTTCAACGCCGACGAGGACGGCTTGTCCGGAATCCAGCAGCTGGCGCACGACGCCAACCTGCTCTTCTACATGTCCGAGGAGGCTCAGGAAGGTCGCGACGCCTACGTCGAGAAGCGCAGGCCCGACTTCTCGCGGTTCCCGCGACGTCCCTGAGCTTCCGCAACCGAGGCTCAGGGAGCAAGGCCTAGAGCGACCCGTGTCGAGCACCGTCTCCCCTCCCCGCCGCAAACGCGACCCGTTGCCGAGCGCGCGTCCCAGCTCGGTGCGCATCTGGCTGATGGCGGCCCGCGTGCGGACGCTGCCGGCGGCGGTCGGGCCCGTGTTGGTGGGGACCGCGCTCGCGAGCTATATGCACGTCTTTCACCCCCTGCGCTTCGTCGCCGCGCTGGTGGGCGCGATCTTCATCCAAGTGGGGACCAACCTCTCGAACGACTACTCGGACGCGCGCCGCGGCGCCGATGCCGAGGATCGGCTCGGGCCCGTGCGCATCACTGCGGGGGGGCTGGTCCCGCCCCGCCAGGTGCTGCTCGCCACCTACCTCTCCTTCGGCGTGGCGCTCGCGGCCGGTGCGTATCTGATCGCCGTGGCCGGGTGGCAGCTGCTGCTCGTGGGAGCCGCCTCCATCCTCGCCGGCGTGCTGTACACCGGCGGCCCCCGGCCCTACGGCTACGAGGGGCTGGGCGAGGTGTTCGTATTCCTCTTCTTCGGCATCGTGGCTGTCGCGGGCTCCTTTTTCGTGCAGATGCGCCACCTCGACTGGGAGGCGTTCGCGCTCGCAGTGCCGGTGGGGTTGGTCGCGGCGGGCATTCTGGTGGTCAACAACATCCGCGACATCGAGACCGATCGGCGCGCAGGCAAGCGCACGCTCGCGGTGCGGCTTGGCCGCGCCCGCACGCGTGCGCTGTTCGCGCTGATGATCTACGGCGCCTACCTGTTGGCGCTCGTGACCTGGGTCTTTGGCCCGCTGAAAGCCTGGGTGCTGCTGCCGTGGCTGACGCTGCCGGTGGGCGCCGAACTGGTGCGCCAGGTGCGAAACCGCACCGACGGTCCCTCCCTGAACCAGGCGCTCGCCCAGACCGGCCTATTGCAGCTTGCTTTCTGCATGCTGCTCGCGGCCGGCATCCTGCTCAGCCGGTGAGGCTCGAGGTCGAGCCCGTTCGCGTCCGGCTCAGAGCGCCCTTCACGGCCGCGTGGGGAGAGATCGCCGAGCGGGAGCTGGTGCTGGTGCGGATCCAGGATGCGCATGGCGGCGAGGGCATCGGCGAGGCCTCACCGTTGCCCGGCTACCGGGAGGCGACGGTGGTTGATGTGGTGGCGGCGCTCGAGCGTTGCCGGGGCATCTTGTGGGACGGCGACGCTTGCGGCCGCCCCGAGCTGCTGGCCGCCTGCGCTTCGGCGGCTGAGCTTCCGGAGGCGCTCGTGGCGATCGACCTGGCGCTGTGGGACCTCGAGGGACGGCGGTGCGGGCTGCCGGTGTGGCGGCTGCTCTCGAGGGAGGGTCCTTGGGACATAACCCGGAAATATTCCGAGTTATCTCCCAAGCTCACCTCGACGGCTGCCGTGGCCGTCAATGCGACGGTCGTGGCCGCTGAGCCCGCTGCGGCGGCAGCCGAGGCTAGCCGCGCGCGGGATGCGGGCTTTGGCTGTGTGAAGGTGAAGGTCGGCGTGGGTGGCGACCTCGAGCGCGTGTCGGCCGTGCGGGCCGCGGTCGGCCCCGGCGTCCGGCTGCGGATCGACGCCAACGGCGCCTGGTCGGAGGAGGAGGCGGTCGCGGCGCTCCACGCGCTCGCGCCGCTGGCGATCGAGCTGTGCGAGGAGCCGGTCCACGGACTCGATGCGATCGGCCGTGTCGCCGCGGCGAGTCCGGTGCCCGTGGCGCTCGACGAGACGGCGAGCGCGCCGGGCGCGCTCCGGCGCCGAGTGTGCACGGCCGTATGCCTCAAGCTTGCCCGCTGCGGAGGAATCTCCCGGCTGCTCGCCCACGCGCGCGAAGCGCGTGCGGTCGGCTACCGGGTTTACCTCGCCTCTACGCTCGACGGGCCGCTGGGCATCGCCGCGGCGCTGCACGCGGCCTCCGCCGTGCGACCCGACCTTGCGTGTGGCCTGGCCACGCTCGGCCTCTTTGCAAACGAGCCCGGAACGCTGGCCGTGCGCGACGGGCGGATGGGGCCACCGCCGGGGCCTGGGCTGGGCGACGGGCTACTCGACTGGTACGGCTGAGGCGATCAGCGCGGCTGTCGCCTGCGGGCGCTCGAGGTGCGCGGCGTGGCCGGCGTCGGCGATTAGCTCCAGTCGCACATGCCGAATCGCCGCCGACATCTGTCGTGCGATGCCCGCGAACTTCTCGTCCCGGGCTCCGGCGGCGACCAGCGTCGGCGCCCCCAGCTCGCCGAGCCTGTCCCAAACCGGCGGCAGGGCTCCGGTGCCGAGCCCCCGCAGAGCGCGGGCCAGTCCCGCGGGCGTGTTTCGCAAGCGATCGGCGTGGATACGCGCTCTGACCTCTTGGGGCTGGTCCGCCAGCACGGGCGTGCGCGCCCAGCGCTCCGCGAACTCCTCGATGCTCGAGCGCTCGAGCCCTTCGGCCAGACGCTCGTCGGCTTCCATGCGCGCCGCCCGCTCAGCCGCATCGGCAAGCCCCGGGCTCGCCCCGATCAGGATCAACCGCTGCACGCGCCCGGGGCGCGCGAGCGCGTAGTGCAGGGCGATGCGACCGCCCATTGAGTAGCCGACGAGCGCGACCGGCTTGGCGCAGAGCGCGTCGAGATCGGAGAGGACGGCCTCCAGCGAGACCGGCGCCGTCTCTCCTCTGGATCCGTGGCCCCGAAGGTCGGGCGCGAGCGGGCGGTAGCGTTCGCCCAGCGCGCGGATCACCGGCTCCCAGCTCTGTCCAGTGTGGGTGAAGCCATGGAGCAGGACGAGTGCTCGCGCCATCGCCAGATCATGACCGCCATCGACACCTACCTGCTGCTGCGAGCATTCTGCGACGAGCTCGCGCGCTGCGGGATGCGTCGCGCCTGCACCTCGCCGGGCTCGCGGTGCACGCCGATCGTGCTCTCGCTGGTGGGCGAGCCGCGGATCGAGTGCTTCTCCCACATCGACGAGCGCTGCGCTGGGTTCTTCGCGCTCGGCGCGGCCAAGGCCGCGGGCGTGCCGGTGGCCGTGACCTGCACCTCGGGGACGGCGGCCGCGAACCTCGCGCCGGCCGTGATCGAGGCCGGCCAGGCCGGCGTTCCGCTGGTGGTGCTGACCGCAGACCGGCCCCCCGAGCTGCGCGAGGTCGGCGCCGGGCAGACGATCGATCAGGTCAAGCTCTACGGCGACGCGGTCAAGTGGTTCTTCGAGGTCGGGGTCCACGACGCCGTGCCGGGGCGGCTGCGGTGGATGCGCACGCTGGCCTGTCGCGCGTACTGGACCGCGCTCGAGGGCCGGCCGGGGCCAGTCCATCTGAACTTCCCCCTGCGCGAGCCGCTGGTGCTCGACGAACCGCTGCCCGATGACTCCACCGGCCGCGCGGATGAGCTCCCATACGTCGTGCGCGAGCCTCCGGGTGAGTTGCGGGCGACCCCGGGCCCCGGTCCGCATCCCTCTGGACGGATGCTCGTGGTCGCAGGTGCAGGCGCACCTGACCCCGGCGGCCTGGCCGCGTATGCGGCCCGGCACGGGATCCCCCTGCTCGCCGATCCGCTGTCGGGCGCGCGCCGCGGCGAGGGGGCCATCGCACACTACGACCTGCTGCTGCGTAAGGCGGGCTTCGGGGACGAGCACCGTCCGGACTTCGTCTTTCGCCTGGGCGATTTGCCGACGTCTAAGCCGCTGCGGGGCTGGCTGGCGTCGCTGGGCGAGGTCCCCCAGATCGCGTTCGATCCCCACGGCAGCTGGCACGACCCGGACGCCGTGGTGGGCATGCGCCTGCGCAGTCGGCTGCCCCAGCCCGAGCAACTGCAGGTGGCTCCAGGCTGGCTTGACTCCTGGCGGGAAGCCGACGCCGCGGCGGCCGGCGCGATCGCCGGCGCCCTGAAAGATGCACTTTCCGAGCCGCTGGTGGCGCGCGAGCTGGGGCGGTCGCTGCCGGCGGAGGCGACGCTCTACCTGGCGTCCTCGATGCCGATCCGTGACGCCGAGTCGTACATGGAGGCGCGTGCCGGTGCTCCCCGCATGCTCTCCAACCGAGGGGCCAACGGCATCGACGGCACGGTCTCCTCCGCGTTCGGCGCCGCGGCGACGAGCGCGGGCCCCACGGTGCTGCTGGTGGGCGACGTGGCGCTCGTTCACGACCTCGGCGGGCTGCTGGCGGTCCGGCGGCTCGAGCTTTCCTTGACAATCGTGGTGCTCAACAACGACGGCGGCGGCATCTTCCACTTCCTCCCGGTGGCGGGCGAGGGCAAGCCGTTCGAGGAGCATGTGGCGACGCCCCACGGGCTCGATTTCGAGAGCGCCGCGACGCTCTATGGGTGCGGCTACGAGCGCCCCGAGTCGGTCGCGGAGCTACGCGCCGCGCTCGGGCGCTCGCTCACCTCCGAGGCCACCACGATCATCGAGGTCCGCACCGACCGTGAGCGCAATCTCGCGCTACACCGGCGTGTGGCTGAGGCCGTCGCGGCGGCGCTGTAGTCCCGGCGCGGCCAGCGCTTACGCGGCCAATACCGGCAGGAGCGCCTCGAGCTTTACCTCGGTCTCCGCAAGCTCGCTGGTCGGATCGGATTCGGCCACGATGCCGCCACCCGCATAGCAGCGGGCGACCGAGCCGCGCAACAGAGCGCAGCGCAGGCCCACGCAGAACTCTCCGTCCCCGGTGACGTCCGTCCAGCCGATCGCACCCGCGTACCAGCCGCGGTCGAGGCCCTCGAGCGCGGGGATCAGCTCGAGAGCCGCCGCGGCGGGCTCGCCCCCCACGGCGGGCGTCGGGTGCAGCAGCCCAGCGAGCTCGAGCGCGCCGATCGGCTCCGCCAGCTGCGCGCGGATGGGACGGGCCAGGTGCTGGATGTTCGCGACGCGCACCAGCGCCGGCTCCGGAGCCGCCGTGACCCACAGCGCCCGCGGCGCCAAGGCGCGGGCGATGCGCCGCGCGACGATCGCGTTCTCCTCGCGGTCCTTGTCGCTGTGCAGCAGCTGCTCGCCCAGGTGATCGTCGACCGCCGGGTCGGCGCTGCGCCGGATCGACCCCGCCAATGCCACCGTGCTGGCGCGCTGCCCCTCGCGGCGCACGAGCAGCTCCGGACTCGCGGCCAAGAACGTGGCGTCGCCACGGCCGACGGCGAACACGTAGCAGGAGCCGAAGCCCTCCCGCAGCACGCCGAGGATCGCGGCCGGGTCGTGGTCGCCCGGCGCGTGGACCTCGACCTCGCGCGCCAGCACGACCTTCTCCAGCGCGCTCCCCCGGATCCGCTCGACCGCGCGCGCCACCGCGTGCTCATAATGGCTCGGCGGCAGCGAGCTGAGGACCCGGTAGGCGCCGGTGGGTTCGGGATCGAGCAGCGGCATGGTCGCGGGCTCAAGCCGCTCGAGCGAGCGCTGCGCGCGCCTGAGGGCATCGGGCGCGGTGTCATCGGGCTGCACGAGCACGTTGACGGTCAGGGTCACCTCCGGGCCCCGCCGGCACAGCGAAATTTCCGGAACCGCCAGCGAAGCCGGGGCAAACCCCGACCAGGCGGGCGAGCGCCCTCCGTCGGGGGCGAAGGCGAAGCCCCCCACCGCCACGACGCCCGAGCCCGGCGGCCCATCGAGCTCGTCGCACAGAACTCCCCCGGCCAGCGCGCGCCAGCGGCGGTCGAGCGTCGCAAAGCGATTTTCGCCCCGCGCCTCGAGCGTTCGCACCGACCCGAGCGCCGCCAGCGCCAGGCCGTCTCGCTGGGGCTGCTCGAGGCAGAACCACGGTTCGCGCTCGCGGCGGGACGCGCTCACCGCCGCGGTCGGGTCAACTTCCGCCGACGGTTCGACGGTGACGCTCGCGATCACCCCCGCCCCGGCAACGCGCGCCCGCCGCAGCGCCGCCGCCACGCGACGCTCGAGCCGCGCTTCGCCGGCGGCGTCGAGCCATTGCGGGGTGGGCGTGAGGGTCTTGGAGCCAGCCACCTCGATCGAGGTTAGCTCCGGAACAATGGCGATTGCGCCCCACCCCCTGAGGCCGGATCGCCATTGTTCGCCGATCTAGGTCTCGCCGCGTCCCCGAGCGATCGCGATCTCGCCGGTGCGGGCCATCTCCACCAGGCCGAAGGGCCGCACCAAGCGCTCGAACGCGTCCACCTTGTCGCAGTCGCCGGTGACCTCCACCACTACCGTGCGCTTGCCGACGTCGACGATCTTGGCCCGGAAGATCTCGCACAGCTGCATCACCTCGGCCCGGTTGGCGCCGTCCGCCGAGACCTTGAACAAGGCCAATTCGCGCGCCAGCGTCTCCCCCGGTTCGAGGTCGCGGATCTTGATCACGTTGATGAGCTTGTGCAGCTGCTTGGTGACCTGGTCGATGGGGTGCTTGGCGCCGTCGAGCGTCAGCGTGACGCGGGAGATCCGCTCGTCGTGCGTGGGGCCGACCGCGAGCGTGTCGATGTTGAAGCCGCGGCGCGCGAACAGCCCGGTGATGCGGGTCAGCACGCCAGGCTTGTTCTCGACCAGGATCGAGAGGATGTGCTTGCGCCCCGTCCGCAGCTGACCGGCGGTCTCAAGCTGATCGAGCGACAGAAGCTCCTTGGTGGCGGGCTCGCCCATCAGCCCACCATGTCGCGCGCCGGCTTGCCCGCGGGAATCATCGGGAAGGTGTTCTCCTCGCGCGTGACGCGCACGTCGACCAGCACCGGGCCGTCCATCGCCAGCGCCTCCTTGATTCCCGAGACCAGCGTGCGCTTGTCGGAGATGCGCATGCCGGCGGCCCCGTGGGCCTCGGCCAGCTTCACGAAGTCCGGCCACGGGCCCATCTCCACGTGGCTGTAGCGCCCGTCCCAGAACAGCTCCTGCCACTGGCGCACCATGCCCAGATAGCCGTTGTTCATGACGAACACCTTGATCGCGATCCCCTCCTGCGCACAGGTCGCTAGCTCCTGGGCGTTCATCTGCACGGAGCCGTCGCCGGCGACGCAGATCACGGACTCCTCCGGGCAGCCGATCTTGGCGCCCATGGCGGCCGGCAGGCCGAAGCCCATCGTGCCGAGACCGCCCGAGTTGATCCACTGCCGCGGCCGCGCGAAGTGGAAGTACTGCGCGGTCCACATCTGGTGCTGGCCGACGTCGCTGGAGACGATCGCGTCGCCGCCGGTCGCCTCGTACAGCGCTTCGATCAGGTACTGCGGCTTGATCTCGGTGTCAGACGTGTCCTCATAGCGAAGCGGGTGGCGCTGCTGCCAGCCCCGGATCCGCGACCACCACTCCTCCAGCCGGGACGGCTCCGCACCCAGCGCCCGGTAGGCCGCGGTGAGGCGCGGGAGCACGTTGTGCGCGTCGCCCACGATCGGAATGTGGGCGGCCACGTTCTTCGAGATCTCGGCGGGATCGATGTCGATATGGATGAATTTGGCGTGCGGCGCAAACTCATCGAGCTTGCCGGTCACCCGGTCGTCGAAGCGGGCCCCGATCGCGCAGATCAGATCGGCCTCGTCGATCGCGTAGTTCGCGGCCCGCGTGCCGTGCATGCCGAGCATCCCGAGCCATTGCTCGTGCGGCGCGGGGAACCCGCCCAGCCCCATCACCGTGCAGGTCACGGGGAAGCGATCGGAGGTGGCGAATTCCAAGAGCTCCTGAGCCGCGCCCGCGCTGATCACGCCCCCGCCCGCGTAGATCACCGGCCGGCGCGCATTGGCCAGCGCCTTTGCGGCCAGGCGGATCTGCTTCTGGTTGCCCTCGGTCGTGGGCTGATAGCCCGGCAGGCGGATGTCGCTGACCGGCTCGTAGCTGATGTCGGCTCGGCTCAGGTCCTGGGGGATGTCCACTACCACTGGCCCCGGGCGGCCCGTCCGAGCGATGTGGAACGCCTCGTGGAGCGAGCGCGGAATCTCGAGCGGATGCTGGATCAGGAAGCTGTGCTTGACGATCGGCATCGTGATCCCGATCGTGTCGGCCTCCTGGAAGCCGTCGGTGCCAAGCAGCTCGGTTCGGACCTGCCCGGTGATGAACACCACCGGGACCGAGTCCATCATCGCGTCACAGATCGGCGTGATCAGGTTGGTGGCACCCGGCCCGCTCGTCGCGAGCGCCACTCCGACCCGGCCGGTGGCCTTGGCATAGCCCTCGGCCGCGTGGCCGCCGCCCGCCTCATGTCGCACCAGGATGTGGCGTATACCGGCGTCGAAGAAGGCATCGTAAGTGGGCAGGTTGGCGCCGCCGGGGAGTCCGAAGACGACCTCGACACCTTCCGCCTTGAGGCATTCCATGAGGGCGTCGACTGCACGCATGGGGCGCTCGAGTGTAACCGTCGCGCGAGAGCGCCTACGCCGCCCGGCTCAGGTCAGGCAGCCCGTCGCCGCATCTGGGCGGCGGGAGCGATCGCGCGGTCGGGGAACTCGAGCTCGGTTCCACAGCTGGTGCAGAGCGCGTCGTGGAGCTTGACGATGCGCCCGCACGCGGGGCACTCTCGGCGCAGCTCGTGGTCCTCGGAGCGGGAGAAGATGGCCGCCAGCAGGCCAAACACGGGCACCGCGCCGGAGATCAGGAACCAGAGCCAGAACGAGGAGCCCTTGCTCCGGCCGACCAGGCCTCCGGCGATCCCGAACAGCACGGCGATGCCGACGTAGCCGAGGCTTTGAATCTAAAGCCCCTCTACCAGAGGATGGTCTTTAGTCCCCAGATAATTCCGACCACGACGACGGCGATCACGGCACCCCAGAAGATCGTCATCAATAGCCCGACGACCAGGTGGATGACCAGTGCCGCCACCGCAATCGCCACCAGTCCCAACGCCGCGCGGCGCAGGATCGGCGAATGGTGGGGGGCCTGCTCGATCTCAGTGCTTTGCACGTGAACAAGCGTAGCGCGTGCGCGCCAGGCCCGCCGCGGCTTCCATGGCCACGCGCGCGGGCTCGCCGAGGCGGCGCCGGAGCCGCCAGCGAGCGCCGCAGAAGGCCACGTTGGCGAGCGTGGCGAAGCCGGTCTCGTCGGCTCTCAGCGCGAGCAGCAGATGCGCGATGCGGTCCGCTCGTGGCAGCGCCGCGCCCGTCGGCTTGACGCAGTAGCAGTGGACCCGCCGAGCGCCCGGCCTGACCAGCACCGCGCCGGCATCGCCGAGCAGCCAGACTCCCAAACAGCCCGGCTCGAGCGCCAGCCCTGTGCGCGCGAGCAGGTCCCTGGCGCGGTGGTCGAGCAGATCACCCAGTAGTCCCAGCGCTGTGGCCTCGGCCCGGGGGTCACCTGCCTGCCGGATTGCTCGCTCGTCGCGGCCCCTCAGCGTCGCCGCGCCCTTGGCCGCATACAGCTCGGGGATGATCCAGGCCTGCGCGATCGCCAGCAGCACGATCGGCGCCAGCAACGGTTTGAGCGCGGCGACCAGGATTGTCATGGCCAAAAACGGCGCCGTCTGCGCGGCGGTGGTGGCCAGCCACAGACGTTCGGTGCGCCGTAGCGAGGCCGGACTCGTCCGCGGCCGCCACCAGACGGCAGCCAGCTCCGGCAGCTCCCGCGCCTGCGCTGCGTGCGGCGCGGCTGCTGACACGGCGCCCGGCAAGGTCGCTGCTAACCGCCCGCGATCGGCCGTCGCAGTATTACCAGGGGCGCGTCGAGTGGCAGCTCGCGCACGTGCTCGGCCTCGCCTTCCTCCTGCGAGACGACCGCGTAGTAGCCATTCTCGAGCTCGGCCTTGAAGGCCGCTACCGCCGCCTCGACGGCCGCGGGATCTTGGGCCGTCCACTCGGCGACGGTGGTGTGCCCGGTCTGGTCCATCCGGATGAGGCGGGACATGGTCAAGACCTCCTGGGACGTGGGTCCCCGGGAATGCTACGCCTGCGGCGTGCTGCCGCCCAGGCGCTCGAGGATCATGCGCCGGACCTCGCCGCCGTCCGCGCGGCCCTTGGTCTCGCGCATGACGTGCCCGACCAGCGGGCCGATTGCCTTCAGGTTGTTGGCGCGCACTTGCTCCGCCGAAGCCGGGTCGCTGGCGATCGCCTGGTCTACGAGCGCCGCCAGCTGACCGTCTCCGTCCGCCAGCGCAAGCAGGCCCTCGCGCTCCGCGATCGTATCGGGCTGCTCGCCGCTCTCGACCATGCGCGCAAGCACCGTGCGCGCGGCGTCGCGGCTGATGCGCCTGTCCCTGACCATGCCCGCTAGCGCCGCCAGGCTCTCGGGAGCGACCGAGGACACCGCGGGATCCGGGTCGTCGATGCGCTCGAGGAGCAGGGGGATCCAGTTGGCGAGCTCGGGCGGAGATACCGTTTCCCCCGCCGACACCGCCCGCTCGAAATAGTCGCCGAGCTCGCGACGGAAGGCCAGCTCTTGGGCGCGGGCTTCGCTCAGCCCGAACTCGCGCTCGAATCTCCGCGCGCGCCCTTCCGGGAGCTCGGGCAGCTCGGCATGAGCCATCTGGAGCAGCTCGGCGGAGACCTCGATCGGCATCAGGTCAGGCTCGGGAAAGTAGCGGTAGTCGTGAGCCTCCTCCTTCGAGCGCAGCGAGGTGAGGCGGTCGGTGGCCGGATCGAAATGAAGCGTCTCCTGGACCACCTCCCCGCCGGCGCGGATCAACTCGAGCTGCCGGCTGAGCTCGGCGCGCAGGCCGCGCTCGAGAAAGCGGAAGGAGTTCATGTTCTTGAGCTCGGTCTTGGTGCCCAGCGTGTCCGACCCCACTGGCCGCACCGAGACATTGGCGTCGACGCGCAGCGATCCCTTGGACATGTCGACATCGGAGACGCCCAATGTCCTGAGCGTGGCCCGCAGCAGCGTCAGCCATTCCCGCGCCTGCTCGGGCGAGCGGAGGTCCGGCTTGGTCACGATCTCGACAAGCGGCGTGCCGCAGCGGTTGAAGTCGACCACGGAGCGCTCGGAGCCGTGGATCCGGCCGCTCTGCGAGAGGTGCTCGAGCTTGGCGGCGTCCTCCTCGAGGTGGGCGCGTTCGATCCGCACTTCGCCGAGATGGCCGCCGACGCACAGCGGCTCGTCGTACTGGGAGATCTGGTAGCCCTTCGGGCTGTCCGGATAGAAGTAGTTCTTGCGGTGAAACAGGGACCGCGGGGCTATATGTGAGCCGAAGGCGAGGCCGATCAGCACCCCAAAGCGGACCGCGCGTTCGTTCACCACGGGCAGCGCCCCCGGCAGGGCCAGGCACACGGGGCAGGTGCGGGTGTTCGGTTCCTCTCCGAAGGACAGCTCGCAGCCGCAGAACATCTTCGTTCGCGTAGAGAGCTGCACGTGCACCTCCAGGCCGATCACCGCCTCGTACTCGGGCATCGGACCTGGCTCGCTAGACAAGCGCCTGGCTCCCGTCGAAGCAGATCCCCCGCTCGAGGGCATAGGCGGCATCGAGCAGACGGTTCTCCGAGAACGACGGCCCCGCGAGCTGGAGGCCGACCGGCAGGCCCTCGCTCAAGCCGCACGGGATCGAGATCGCGGGCGTGCCCGCAAGTGACATGGGCACGGTGCAGAAGTCATTGAGGTACATCTGCAGCGGGTCGTCGAGCTTCGCTCCCAGCTCAAACGCGGTCCACGGGCTGGTCGGCGTCATCAGAAAGTCAAAGCGCGCGAAGACCTCCTCAAAGTCCTGGGCGATCTTCGTCCTGACCTTCTGTGCGGCCCCGTAGTAGGCCTCGTAATAGCCGCTCGAGAGCGCATAGGTGCCGAGCATGATCCGCCGCTTTACCTCGCGGCCGAAGCCGGCGGCTCGGGTGTGCGTGTACATCTCGAGCAGGCTCGCCTCGCCGTCTACGCGCAGGCCATAGCGGACCCCGTCGAAGCGCGCCAGGTTGGCGGAGGCCTCCGCCGGGGCGATCACGTAGTAGGCGGAGAGCGCGTGCGGCGCGTGCGGAAGCCGACACGGCTCGATGCTCGCCCCAAGCTCCCGCGCCAGCGTGAGCGCCTCCTCAAAGCGCTCGCGTACGCCCGGCTCCATGCCGCTGTCGGAGCCGGTCAGCTCCTCGGGGACGCCCAGACGGATCCCGCGGAGGTCCTCGCTTCTCGGTGGTGTGATCTCTTCCGGGTGCGCGACCGAGGTCGAGTCGCGCGGGTCGACTCCCACCATGTGCGCGAGCAGCAGCGCCGCGTCCGTCACATCGCGGGTCAGCGGGCCGGCCTGATCGAGCGAAGAGGCAAAGGCGATCATGCCGTAGCGCGAGCACGCCCCGTAGGTCGGCTTCAGCCCCACGATCCCGCACAGCGAGGCCGGCTGGCGAATCGAGCCGCCCGTGTCGGTGCCGATCGCCCAGGGCGCGAGTCCGGCCGCCACGGCGGCTGCGCTCCCGCCCGAGGAACCACCGGGGACGCGTGCGCGATCCCAGGGATTGAGGGCGGGACCAAAGGCCGAGTTCTCGGTGGACGATCCCATCGCGAACTCGTCCTGGTTGGTCTTGCCAAGCAGCGGCGCCCCGGCGTCGCGCAGGCGCTGCACGACCGTGGCCGTGTACGGGGGCCGGTAATGCTCGAGGATGCGCGACCCGGCCTGACTGGGGGCGCCCTCGGTGCAGAAGAGATCCTTGACGGCCACCGGGACTCCGCCCAGGGGAGCCGCCTTGCACGGGGGCTCGCCCCCGGGCGCGTCGGCGACCCAGGTGAATGCGTTGAGGTCTTCGGCCGCGGCGCGCTCGCGGTATGCCTCGAACAGCTCCCCTGGGTCGAGCTCCCCCGTGCGAACGCGCTCAGCCGCCTGGGCCGCCGTGAGCTCGACGATCGCGTCGCTCATTCTGCCGCGCCGGGGCTGGGCACGCCGAAGCGGCCGCGCACAGGCTCGGGAGCGCTGGCGAGCACAACGTGGCGCGGGAGGCAGGGCTCGGGCGTGTCGGCCCGCAGCGGCGCGGGCACGTCCACGACGTGCGAGGTCGGCGGGACGCCCTCCAGGTCGAGTTCCCGGATCTTCTCGACATGATCGAGCACCCGCGAGAGCTCGCTGGCCATACGCTCGAGCTCTTCCTCGCTCAGCTCGAGCCGCGCGAGGCGGGCGACGTGCAGAACCTGGTCACGATCTAGCGCCACGACCGTGCACCTTTGTCCTGGTGGTCCTGGTGGTCCTGGTGGGTGAGCTCTGACGGGAGCGCCACTAGCATCTCGGCCGATTCTAGGTGGCCCACGGACCCGAGATCTCGCCCGCGCTGTACCGCGCGGGCCGCGGCGAACCGCTCGTCCTGCTGCACGGCTTCATGAGCACTTGGCGGCAGTGGCGCCCCGTGCTCGCGGATCTCGTGCCCTTTTTCGAGGTGGTCGCGCCCACGCTCGCGGGTCACTACGGCGGGCCCCCGTTCGAGCAGCGCGCGAACACGATCGCCGCCGCGGGCGACTCGACCGAGCGCCTGCTTGACGAGCTGCAAGTGGACCGCGCCCATCTGGTGGGGAATTCGCTCGGTGGGACGCTCGCGCTCGAGCTCGCCAAGCGCGGGCGCGCGCTCAGTGTGGTTGCGCTGGCCCCCGGCGGCGGCTGGGGTCGGGACAACGGCGAGGGCCGGCGCCTGGCCGGCCTGTTCGCCCGCCAACGGCGGCTCGCACGGAGATTCGCGCCAATCGTGCCGACCGTCGTTCGTCATCCCATGCTGCGACGGCTCGCCTTGCATGACGTCATGTACCACGGCGAGCTCGTGCCGCCCGTGGACACGCTCGAGATGATGCGCGCGGCGCTCGAGTGCGCGGTGTTTCCCCGGGTGCTGGAGGCGCTGCTGGCCGGCCGGGGTCGTCTCGAGGGCCTGGACGAAGTCGCCGCGCCGACGCTCGTCGCCTGGCCCCGCTACGACCGCATGCTGCCGATGGCGCGGCACGCTGGTCGTTTCCGCAGCGAGATCCCCGGAGTCGAGTTCCGGGTGCTGGAGGGCGTCGGCCACGTGCCGAGTTGGGATGATCCCCAGCTGGTGGCGGATGTGGTGCGCGAGTTCGCGCAGCGCCACGCGGCTGCTGAGGCTAAAGCGTGACCGTCTCGAGCTCGCCGAGCGCGGCGAGATCGGTCCCGCTCTCCTGGCGCATCGACGCATAGCCGCCGGCGGCGGTCACGAAGGCGCCCACGAGACGCACGCGGGAGGGCTGCCGGTCATCGAGGGGCGCGCCTGAGCTCCGCGCGAGCACGGCAATCGTGCTCGCGCCCCCCAATGCGGTGACGATCACGCTGAGCGCGACGGGTAGTGCGGGGGCGCGACGGGTTGCCTGAAAGTAGGTCAGGGCCACGCCGCTCGCGCCGGTGATTCTCAGCAGCGCTCCCACCACCGGCTGATGGCCGCTCCGGCGAGCGCCCAGCAGGAGCGCTCCACCCGCCCCGGCGATCACTTCGCCGGCGCGCAGGCGCCCGAGCGCCTCGGGCAGGCTTGGCCCCTGGCTCATACCGGAGCGCTCGCCCGCATGCGCTCGAGCAGCGTACGCGCGTCATGATCGGACACCGGCCGGATCTGTCCCTGGAACGCCAGCCGCCAGTGCTCGGCCGGCCACTTGCGGATGTGTTCGAGCTCGCCGACGAGCGATGCGGCGCCGACCCAATCAGGCTCCTCGAGCACGAGCTCCGGCGAGGTCTCGAAGCGCCATGGGTACGGATCCGCCTTCCCTGGCTTTCCGGGCCAGAGCTTGGCGCGATCCTCGTGCAGATCGCCCTCGACACGAATCGCGGCGGCGAACGCCATCACACGGGTCAGGTAGAGCACGATCCTGTCTCCGGGCTCGATCTCGAGCGCGCGGTTGCGGTTGCGCTCCTTGAGGCCGATGACCGTGAACCCGTGCTCCTTGGTCGCCTCATAATTTTCGGGCGAGCCGGTCAGGATCCAGGTCCGGGCCATTGAGCGGACCTTAGTGGTCGCCGCCACGGGGACGCTCGAATGTGAGCGCATTTGCGGCGGCGAGCACTTAAGCCAGCCCTGCTTGCATGCGCGCCGCCTGTACGGTGTTGCGCAGCAGCATCGCCGGAGTCATGGGCCCGACGCCGCCCGGAACGGGGGTGATCAGAGCCGCCCGTTCGGCGGCGGAATCGAAGTCGACGTCGCCGATCAGGCCGTCCTCGGTGCGGTTGATGCCCACGTCGATCACCGTGGCCCCCGGCTTGACGTACTCGGCGTCGATCAGACGGGGAACTCCGACGGCCGCGATCAGGATCTCCGCCCGCGCGCAGAGGGCGGCCAGGTCCCTGGTCCGCGAGTGGCACATGGTCACGGTCGCATTGCGGTGCTGGAGCATCATCGAGACCGGGCGGCCCACGAGGTTGGAGCGACCGACGACGACGGCATCCGTTCCTTCAAGGGCCACGCCGTGGCGGTCGAGCAGCTCGAGGATTCCCGTGGGGGTGCAAGGCCTGAGCCCGGGAAGATTTTGGAGCAGCCTGCCTGCGCTGAGTGGCGTGAGGCCGTCCACATCCTTCTCGGGCGCGATCCGCGCCGTCAGTGCGCCGCCGTCCAGCCCTGCGGGCACCGGCAGCTGCAGCAGGATCCCGCTGACCTCCGGGTTGCGGTTGCATTCGTCGATCACGTCCGCCACTTCCGACTGCGCCACGGTCGCCGCCAGCTGGCGGTGGTGATCGGCGATCCCCACCTCTTCGGAGACCCGGCGCTTGTTGCGCACGTAGATCTCGGAGGCGGGATCGTCGCCCACGAGGATCGTGGCGAGGCCCGGGCGTGTGCCTGTCTCTGAAACGAGCTGCTCGACCTCGTGCGCGACTTGCTCGCGAGCGCTGGCGGCGGCGGCCCGGCCGTCGATGATGGTGGCTCTCACGAGGCGGGACCCTAGAGGAATGAGGTCGGCTATCGCAGTCGGCGCTTGAGCGAATCCACCGCGTAGACGGCGGAGCGCAGGCGACTCGCGGGGATCGCGCCGCGGCGGGCGGCTGCCAGCAACTCGGTGTAGCCGGAAATCGATTCTGCTTCGGTATTCGCATACAGCGCGAGGTCGAGACCGGCGTTGATGGCGCGTAGAGCTGCTGCCTGCTCGCCGCTGAATGCCGGCGTGTCGAGCGCGTCGCTGATCGTCAGATGGCCCGCTTGCCCGAGGGCGGTGGGCAACTCACGGTTGTAGATCTCCGGTGACATGACGGCGGGCGTGGATCCAGACAGCGTCGGATAGATGGCACTCGAAACCATCACCAGCGCGTTCGGGGATGCGCCGCAGCTGCGGTAGGCGGAATAGTCGTCGCGAAGCTCGGCCGCGGGCGCGTCGATCACCACCCGTTCTGTGTCCGTGTCGCCGGTGGCGCGGCCCAATCCCGGGAAATGCTTGAGCGTGTAGGCGACCCCCCCGGAGGCCAGACCCCGGGCGAAGGCGCAGGCGCGGGCTGCGACGAGATTCGGGTCGGAGCCGAAGGATCGCGTGCCCAGAAAAGAGCCGGGCGCTCGCTCGACGTCCGCCACCGGCGCCAGATCCACGTTGATGCCCACAGAACGCAGCAGCCGGCCCGCCGCAGCCCCTTGCTGCTCGGCGACGGCGGCCGAATCCATCTCGGCGGGCGCCAGCGTGGGCGGGCCGGGGACGCGGTTGACCTCTCCCCCTTCCTGGTCGGCCATGACGAGCAGTGGGGGATTACCGCCTTGGCGCGCTGCGCGTTGCAGGTGGGCGATCGCTCGCCGAGTGGCGGCCAACCCCGCGGCGGTGTTGTCCGCGAACAGGATCACTCCTCCCAGCTCACCCCCGCGCACCCGCGTCAAAAACGAAGCGTCTGGCGTGGGTCCGGTGTAGCGGCCGATGATCAGCTGGCCCACCAGGCGACGGAGGTCTGAGCGAGAACGCTTCGAGCTCCGCGCGGGCACCGCTGCGGTCTTCCGAGGTGTCCGTGGCCGGGCGGCACTCGCGTGGTGCTTTCGCGGCGGCGTCGAGCCCGAGGAACCGCTGGTCACGATGCCAATGGCCACGCCGAGGGCGGCCGCGAGGAGCACCATGACCGCAAGGGCCGCCCGACGCCGGGCTCGATGCTTCCGCGATCCATTCAGGGGAGGCCTACCGCTTCGAGATGGGTGCGACCTCGGCCAGCAATTTCCGCTCCGAATGATCGGAGGCGAAGCGGATCACGACGATTCCACCCGGTTCGATTCCGGTCACCACGCCGTCGCCGAATGACGGGTGAACGACATCGTCGCCGAGCCGGTAAGCGGGGGCGGGAGCGTCGCGCCTGGAGCCTCGCCAATCGTCGCGCCTGGCCGCGCCCGACCACGAGATCGCGCGCGGGCGCGGAGGCAGCTCCTCGCGATCGGTCAGCTCGACGGGGATCTCGGACACGAAGCGGCTGCGAATGCCGTAGCTGCGCGTTCCGAACACACCCCGTGAGCGCGCCGAGGTGATGTACAGGTCACGCTCAGCGCGGGTGATCCCCACGTAGCAGAGCCGCCGCTCTTCCTCCAGGCTTCCCTCCTCGAGCGAGCGCGAGTGCGGGAAGACGCCCTCCTCGCATCCGATCACGAACACGATCGGGTATTCGAGGCCCTTGGCGTTGTGCAGCGTCATGAGCGTCAGCAAACCACTGTCGTCGGCACGCTCATCGGCGTCCGAGAGCAACTGGATCTGCTGGAGGAAGACGGCGAGAGGGCTGCTCTGCCCATCGTCGTTTCCCGCCCCTGCTTCCTGGGCGGTGGGAGAAGCGTCGAATTCCGCGGCCACGTTCTCAAGCTCCTCGAGGTTCTCGATCCGCCCCTGGGCCTCGATCGTGCGCTCCGCCTCGAGCGCCTCGAGATATCCCGTCTCGCGCAGGACGGCCTGAACCAGCGGCGCCAGCTCGGAGCCCGACTCGGCCCGCTCACGTAGAACGGCCATCGTGTCCATGAAGCGCCGCAGTGCCTTGATCGCCGCAGACCCGAGATCCGGCACCTGCTCAGGCGCCGCGGCGACCTCCCAGATCGACATGCCGGTGGTATTTGCGAATGCCAGTAGCCGGGACACCGAGGTGCTCCCAATTCCTCGTCGCGGCGAGTTGACGATGCGCGTGAAGGCGCCCGCGTCCTGGGGGTTGACCAGGGAGACCAGGTACGCGATCGCGTCTTTGATCTCGGCCCGGTCGTAGAACTTCGTTCCGCCCACGACTTGGTATGCGATCCCCTCGCGCACCAAGGTGTCCTCGAGCACCCGGGACTGGGCGTTCATGCGATAGAAGACGGCCACCTCCGAGGGCGAGGTCCCCTCATCGAGGAGCCGCTCGACCTCGCCCACGACGAACCGCGCCTCGGCGTGTTCGTCGTCGAGCTCCCGCACCTTGATCGGATCTCCGCTACCGAGCTCCGTCCATAGGTGCTTGGGCTTCTGCGCGCGGTTGTGCGAGATGACCGCGTTCGCCGCATCGAGGATGGTTTGCGTTGAGCGGTAGTTCTGCTCGAGCTTGACGACGTGCGCATCCGGATAGTCGTCGGTGAAGGTGAGGATGTTCTGGATGTCGGCCCCGCGGAAGCTGTAGATCGACTGGGCATCGTCGCCGACGACCATCACGTTGCGCCGCTCGGACGTCAGCAGCTTCAGCCAGCGGTATTGAGCGTGGTTGGTGTCTTGGTACTCGTCGACCAAGACGTGGCCAAAGCTGGCCGTGTAACGATCGCGGACCTCCTGGAACATCGTCAGAACGTCGACGGCGCGGAACAGCAGATCGTCGAAGTCCATCGCGTTCATGCGATGCAGCTCGCGTTCGTAGCGACGGTAGACCTCAGCCACGGTTCCCTCGAAAAATGAGCCCACGATCTGGCCGTAGCCGTCAGCGTCGATCAGCTTGTTCTTGGCATCCGAAATTTGCGCCTGCACTGCGGCGGGGGTGAAGCGCTTGGGGTCGATGCCGAGGTCGTCGAGGCAGCGCTTGACGAGGCGCCGCGAATCGGCCTGATCGTAGATCGTGAAGCGACGCGTATATCCGAGCCGGTCGGCGTGCGCGCGCAGCATGCGCGCGCACGCGGCGTGAAACGTCATCACCCACATCGTGCGAACGCGGCCGCCGACCAGCAGCTCGACGCGCTCGCGCATCTCTCCCGCCGCCTTGTTGGTGAACGTGATCGCGAGGATCTCGCTCGCCCGCGCCGCCTCCGTCGCGAGCAGATAGGCGATGCGATGCGTGAGCACGCGGGTCTTGCCCGACCCTGCGCCGGCCAGGATCAGGAGGGGACCCTCGCCGAAGGTGACAGCCTCGCGCTGGGGACCGTTCAGTCCGCCCAGCAGGGCCTCGAGGTCCGTCATCGTCTGCGGCATCGACGCGCTCAACGGTAGCGAGCGCGGGCGTCGTCAAAGCGACATCCTCCAGGCATGGCAGACCCGCTGTGCGAGCTGCGGACCGGGTGCGCGGAGGTGGCGAGACGAGCGCGCCGCGTGACGGTCTGCCACGAGCTCATCGACGACTACGCCGCTTCGCTGCCAATCGCGTCCACGCCGGATGTCGCCGACCTCGAGGGGCACCTGGTCGCGGGCTCGCGTGAGGACCTCGCCGCCTTCTGGCTGACGCTCGACGCGATCAACTTCGGGTCCGGATGGTTCCCGACGCTGCGCAAGCGCGCCGGGCGCTCGGGTTACTTCACGATCGCTATGGCCGTCCGGGACCACTTTCGCGCCCGGGGGCCGTGGCCTTCGGAGCACCTCGCCGCGATCGACGCCGACGAACTCGCGGCAGTGCTCGGCCAGGACCCGGGCCACGAGCTCATGGCGCTATTCGCGGGCTCGCTTCGCGATCTCGGCAAGCGCATAGCACATGATCACGATGGCCGTTTCGCCGCCGTCGCGGACGCCGCCGACGGCTCGGCGGCGAGGCTCGTGGAAACGCTCGCTGGCTGGGATTGTTTCTGGGACTCCTCGATGTACGCCGACATCCGCGTGCCCTTCCTGAAGCGGGCCCAGATCCTCACGGCCGACCTCGCGTTGGCGGGCATCGCGCGCTTTTACGATCTCCACCGGCTGACGATGTTTGCCGACAACCTAGTTCCCCATGTGCTGCGGTTGGACGGGGTGCTGCGCTTCGAGTCCTCTCTGAGCGAGCGCATCGATCGGCGCGAGCTGCTCGAGCACGGCTCGGCCGAGGAGGTCGAGATCCGCGCCTGCGCCGTGCAGGCCGTCGAGCTGATCGTGCAGGCGCGCGACGACGGCACGGCGGCGGCTGACATCGACCGGATCCTGTGGCGACGGGGTCAGCGGCCGCGGTACAAGGCAAAGCCCCGCCACCGCTCGCGCTGCACGGCGTATTGACCTCTTGCGCCGGCCCCGGGCGCGGCCTCAGCGCGCGGCGGCACGGAGCCGCTGCACTCGCCTGCGCGCGATCTCCGCCGCGCCCTCCTCGCCCACGAGCAGCTCGGCGCGCAGTGTGCCGCTGAGGGCGGCATCGAGCGCGGGGAAGGTCTCATCCGCCGCCGGCAGCGGATCCAGCGCAATCACCGTGGTCTCCCCTCCGAACGGCTCAGGCGCCGTGGCGATCACGGTGACCGAGCCGCCCTCGACCAGGTTGCGCGCGGTCGCAAGCACTCGGCGGGCGGCGTGCTCGCGCAGGCCGTCGAGCGTGTCGAGCAGGATCACTGCGTCCCCTCCGCGCAGCGCATGGGGCCGCACCTCGTCGATCACCGCATAGACCGCGCGATCTTGAGCGGAGGCGGGCGCCGCAAACGAGAGCGCGTGAGCGGACGGTACGGACGCCTCGCTCCACTCCCCGATCTCCTCCGGACGCACTCCGAGCAAAAGCGGCAGCACACGGATGTCCGCGCGTTCCTTGAGCGCCCTCGCGATGCGGCGGAGCGTCTCGGTCTTACCGGCACGCGAGGGACCCACGATCGATACCCGGGATCCCAATCCGAACGGGGCAAGCGCCTCCATTGCGGCCAGAGCCGGATCGTTCTCGCCGAGCCGCAACGGAGAATCGGGGAATTTTGCGGCAGCCGCCTCGAACCGGGTCCTATCGGAGGCCGGCTGCTCCGCGCCCCCGGCGCTCTCGGCGGCTTCGGGGCGGGCGGGCGCTGGGGTCTCCGCCGCTTCCGCGGAGGCGCCCCGCGACCGCCCGCGCCGCCGGCGCGGCCTGCTCGGCGGCGGGGCTTCTGCCGTCTCGGCTGCCGCCCCGTCGCCGCCACCTGCCCCATCTGCGCCGCCGGCCCCGTCCGCGCCTTCCTGGCGCGCCAGGATGGCGTCGATCAAGGGCTCGCGACGCAAGCGCCGGTAGCTGTCAATCGACAGCTCCGAGGCGATCGCATGGAGATCTGCGAGCGGGCTTTGCTCGAGGGCTTCGCGGTCGAGCACGGACATGGTCGCTCCTTGGTTTCGCTGACAAACGCGGGCCGCTGGCGGCCCGGAGGGGCAGTCAATCTAGCGTGCCGGATGGCGCGCCCCCTTTTGACTGCTTAACGGATCCCTAATGAGCGCCCCTATATGTTCGGTCCTCGCAGGGGGCATCCACGGGCAGGAGGGGGTCACATGAACCGGGTCTCACAAGTAGGGGCTGCGGCTACTCGCCGACGCAGCCCCCTGTTCGCGACGGTCATCCTGACGGCCGCGGTGGCGGCCTCGGGTGCCGGGGCGGCACTGGCGGCGTCGCACGCTTCGCTCTCGCTCACGGGCAGGACGATCGTCCAATACACCAGGTCGGACAAGCTGACAGGCGCGCTCTCGAGCGGCAAGAAGGGAGCGCTAGTCGAGCTCCAGCAGCGAGTGTGGCCGTTCAAACAGGGCTTCAAAACCGTCGCCAAGACCCATACAGGTGCTGGCGGCACCTACAGGTTCAAACGCCGCCCCTCGTTGGCTACGCAGTACCGCGCCGTCGCCCCGAGGTCGCATGCCAAGAGCCGCATCAGGACCGTCTACGTGGTCAAGGGCTTCAAGCTGCTGCGCTGCGTGATCACGCACCGGGGGTACACGCATCCCGGATGTGGCACCCAGACGGTCCCGCCGGGGCACTACAAGTGGGAAGTCACGTTCGAGCTCTTGTATCCCGCGAGCGTCTACAAGCAGGAGAGTGGCAAGCCGGTGTACGCCTACTACGCGATCAGGCACGGCAGCCAGACGCCTCCGAGCACGCTCAAGCGCCAGCGGAACCTGCGGCAGCACGCCCACAAGGGGAACGGGACCATCGTCAACTTCGTGAAGAAGTTCGTGATTACCCACGCCGCATACGACCAGCAAGGGAACTTCTGCACTAAGACAAGCGAACGCACGGACGGATTCGGGCTTCCCGGCGCTCCCGGCTCGCACATGTGCGGGGCTAAGCGTATCCCGGGCAACACACCGATCTACAAGCTCGGCTGAGAGGGTCCCAGAGCAGCAACTCGACCGAGGAGGGGTTGAGGGCAGGCGGGCGGGCGGGGCGCCTGCTCACCCCTGTTGCCAGCGCAGCTCGTTCGCGAGACGCAGCGATGAGGCCACCGGAGCCTCCCCGGTAAGCGCGGCGCGCACGGCGAGGAAGTCGCTCACCGCCCTCACGTCGTGCACGCGCAGGATGTGGGCACCTGCGTTGACGCCGAAGCCGACCGCTGCCAGCGTTCCCGCGAGCCGCTCACGGGGCCGCCGCGAGACGATCGCGCCGACGAAGTCCTTGCGCGAGACGGCGAGCAGCAGCGGCCTGCCCAGTTCGTGCAGTCGCGGCAGCGACCTCAGCACTGAGACCGTCTGCGCCGGGGTCTTGGAGAAATCCGGGCCCGGATCGAGCACCAGCTGCTCGAAGGCCATGCCGCGCTCGCAGGCCGCCTCAACACTCTGGCCCAAGAAGCGCTCGACGTCCGCGACCACCGACTCGTCCAGGGCCGAGTCGAGCAGCTTCTGCTTTGGCGCCGCCCGCGTATGCATGAGGACCAGCGCGGCCCCCGTCTCTGCGCAGACGTCGGCCAGCTCGGGGTTGCGCAGACCGCTCACGTCGTTGACGATCGCCGCGCCGGCGGCGATCGCGGCGCGCGCCACCGCGGGCTTGTAGGTGTCGACCGAGACACGGGCGCCGAGCTCGCCTGCCACGCGCTCGATCACCGGCACGACGCGGGCGATCTCCTCGCGCGCCTCGACCGGCGGCCGGTTGGTGACGCCCGACTCGCCCCCCACGTCGATGATGTCCGCCCCCGCCGCGAGCAGGCCCCGTGCCCGCTTCAGCAGGTCGGCCGGAGACTTGCCCTCCCCCCCGTCCGAGAACGAGTCCGGGGTCGCGTTGACGACCCCCATCAGCAGCGGCCGAGAACCGAGCTCGAGCGTCTCCCCGAGCATCAGCAGACGGCGCACCGGCGCGCTCACGCCGATCCCCGCCCGCTATCCGGAGTGGAGCCCGCGTGAGCCTTCCGGCCTGAGACGATCAGCCCCTCCGCTCGTGTTTCGGCGCGGAACTCGTCGACCTGCCGCCGAGCTTCGAGCTCGTCCCAGCCGCGCTCCCCGCCCATTGCCCGGGCCACCCTGAGGAGTCCCTCGTGACCGATCGCGCACAGCTCGCGCGCCGCCAGGACCCCCAGCCGCGTTCGCCGCAGCAGGATGTCCGAGAGCGTCAGCGCCTGCTCCGCCCGGACGCTATAGGCCGCCTCGGCGAGCAGATCGGGAAAGCCGGGCAGTATCGGCCGGGCAAGCTCGCTGCGGCTCGAGGCGAGCTCGAGCACGTCTGCGGCAGCGTGCCCATAGCGGTGCGCCAGCGGCTCGTAGGCCGCCGCCTCGACGCCTTCCACGCGCGCCAGGGCGGCCGCGTCGACCGGTTCCCCGAGCGGGATCTCATGCGTCCTGCAGGGAGCGTTCCGGCCATCCCGCTCCGCCAGCCGGTCCACGGCCAGCTTCGCCATCCGCCGCCACGTGGTGAGCTTCCCGCCGGTTATCGTGATCAGCCCGCTGGAGGTCTCATACAGCTCGGCCTTGCGCGAGATGTCGACCGACTTACGGCTGTCGCCGGTGGAGATCAAGGGCCGCACGCCGGCGTATGCGCCGGTCACGTCCTCGGGGGCGAGAGCTGTGCCAAAGCACGCGTTGGTGGCATCGAGCAGGTACTCCACGTCGGCGCTCGCCGGGCGGACGTGGTCGATGTCACCCTCATAGTCGTTATCGGTGGTGCCGATCAGGCTGCGACCCAGCCACGGCAGCGCGAAGATGAAGCGTCCTCCGGCGGCGGGCACGACGGCGCCGGCCACCAGTGGCAGATCCTGCGTCCTGACGGTGATGTGGGACCCGCGGCTCGGGCGAATCACCGGCACCTCGGCCTCCGAATGAAGCTCCTCGGGCCTGATGCGATCCGCCCAAACCCCGGTCGCGTTGATCACGTTTTCCGCCAGAACGGCGAATTCTGTGCCGGTCTCGGCGTCCGTGGCCAGCAGCCCGCTGGGCGTGAGCTCGGTGGCCTCCACGCGATTGGCGCAGATCGCGCCAAAGCGCTCGGCCTCGCCAAGCACGGTCAGCACGAGCCGCACATCGTCGGTCTGGCAGTCGTAGAAGAGGTAGCCGCCGCTCGGCCCACGGCGCGCCAGTGCCGGCAGCAGCGCGACCACCTCGTCCGCGCTGATCAGCCGGTGGCGGGCCGGACTCCAATCCGTCTCGGCATCCTGGCCGTCGGCGGTGCCCCGTCGCGCGCTGCGGCGGCCGCGCAGCGACGGCGCGGCCATGACGTCATACATGTTCAGCCCGATGCCGAACAGCCTGTCTGGCCGCGCCCCGTCGAAGGCCGGCACGACCAGCTGCATCGGCCATACCAGGTGAGGCGCGAGCTTCACCATCAGCTGGCGCTCCAGCAACGCCTCGCGCACCAGCCCCAGGTCGAACGTGCGCAGGTAGCGCAGGCCGCCGTGCACGAGCTTCGAGGAGCGGCTGCTCGTTCCCGAGGCGTAGTCATTCTTCTCGATCAGCGCCACGCTGTAGCCACGGGTGGCCGCGTCGAGCGCCACTCCGGCACCGGTGATCCCGCCGCCGATCACCGCCACGTCGAAGCGCTCCTTCGTCAGCGCATCAAGTGCCTGGGCGCGCGATATCACTGGAATCGAGGGTATCCAGGCGCTCTGGGGCGCTAGCGTCACGCTTCGTGCTCGTTGCGGTCATCGCCGACACCCACCTGCCCCGTGGGACGCGGGCACTGCCGCGGTCGTGCGTCGAGCGGCTGCGCTCGGCGGATCTGATCGTGCACGCCGGCGATCTGAGCTCACTCCAGTTCCTGGAGGAGCTGCGCGGCCACGGCGCGACCATGGCGGTGCACGGGAACGTGGACGAAGCGGCGGTGCGGGCCACGCTGCCGGCTGCGCTCGAGCTCGAGCTGGACGGGCATCGCGTGGCGGTGATTCACGATGCGGGCCCACGCGCGGGCCGGCTGGAGCGCCTGCGTCGTCGCTTCCCCGGAGCCCAGGCTGTGATCTTCGCCCACTCGCACATCCCGCTCCACGAGCGGGCCCCGGACGATTTCCAGATCTTCAATCCGGGCAGCCCCACCCAGCGCCGGCGCGCCCCGCGCCACACCATGGGCATGGCCCTCGCCGATGCGCGAGGACTCGAGTTCCAGCTGATCGCGCTCGACTAGCCGTGCTGGGCCGGGTCGGCCACGCCCTGTTGGCGGCGGTCATGAATGACCTGGTGGATCCGCTCGAGCGTGTCTTCGGACATGCGCCGGATCTCCCAGTGCGTGAGCTTCAGCAGGCGCATCGGGGCGGTGGCGATCACGTCGGCGTTGCGGGGCGCGCGCTCGATCAGGCCCATCTCTCCGATCACGTCTCCGCTGGTCAGAGAGGCCACCTTCTGACCGTCCTTGATCACGTCTGCTGACCCCTCCTCGATCGCAATCAGGTCGGTCGAGTAGTCCCCCTGCTTCATCAGGATCTGCCCCTCGGCGGCACTCGTCTCGGTCGCGAAGGTGGCGAGCCGCCTGGCCTCCTCCGGCGAAAGCTCCGAGAACAGCGGGATTGCGGTCAGGCGGTTGGGGTCCATGTGGTTTTCCCTGGATCGTTGGCGGCGCCGAAGGCCGCGACTTTATCTACAGCGCCTGCACCTCGGCGGTGATGTCGCCCACGGACTGCTTGGCGTCCCCGAACAGCAGTGAAGTCCGCTCGTCGTAGAAGAGCGGATTGTCGATGCCGGCGAAGCCCGAGGCCATCGAACGCTTGAGCACCACGACCGCACCGGACCTGTCCACCTCCAGGATTGGCATCCCGTAGATCGGGGAGCCGGGCTCGTTCTTGGCCGCCGGGTTGGTGACGTCATTGGCGCCGATCACCAGCGTGACGTCGGTGTGCGGGAACTCGGGGTTGATCTCGTCCATCTCCCTGAGCAGGTCGTAGGGGACGTCCGCCTCCGCCAGCAGCACGTTCATGTGACCCGGCATTCGCCCAGCGACCGGGTGGATCGCGAACTTGACCGTCACGCCTTTGCCCTCGAGCGCTCGCTCGAGCTCGCGCACGGCGTGCTGGGCCTGGGCTACGGCCATGCCGTAGCCGGGAGCGATCACCACTTGCCGCGCGTAGGAGAGCTGGATCGCGACGTCCTCGGCCGAGGTCGAGCGGACGGTCCCCCCAGTCTCCTCCCCCCCGGCTGGAGCGGCGACCGCGCCGCCAAAGCCGCCGGCGATGATCGCCGGCACCGAGCGATTCATGGCCTTCGCCATGAGGTTGGTGAGGATCGAGCCCGACGCCCCCACCAGCATGCCGGCCACGATCAGCGCCGTGTTGTTGAGCGCGATCCCCGTGATGCCCGCCGAGACGCCCGTGAACGCGTTCAGCAGGGAGATCACGACCGGCATGTCGGCACCCCCGATCGGCAGCACGAGCATGTTCCCCAGTACGGCCGCGGCAAGCAGGATGCCGAGGATGAACAGCGCCTCGGAGTGCATTCCGGCGGCCAGCACGACCACCGTGGCCAGACAAACCGCCAGCAAGCCGCCATTGATCACCGACTGGCCAGGTAGCTTCAGCGGCCGTCCGGGCAGGATCTCCTGGAGCTTCGCGAAGGCGATGTTCGAGCCCCAAAACGAGATCGAGCCGATCACCGCCGCGAGCAGCGAGGGGATCTCGGCCTTGAGCGCGTAGTCGCCGCCGTAGTGGTGGCGAAACTCGACCCATGCGATCAGCGCGACGGCCCCGCCGCCCAGCCCGTTGAACATCGCCACCATCTGCGGCATCGCCGTCATGCGGACCTTCAGCGCCGCTGGAATCCCGATCGCGGTGCCCACCACCAGGCCCAGCGCGATCAGCCACGGCGTATCCGACCCGTGGAAGACGTGCGCGTGCAGGAGCGTGGCGATGAACGCGATCGCCATTCCCGCGGCCGCGATCTTGTTGCCGCGCACGGCCGTGCGCGGCCCGGTCAAGTTGTGCAGGCCATAGATGAAGAGCGCGAAGGCGATTACGTACAGCCCGTTGATGATGTTCGGGCTGACCGCGGCAAACGAGAGGATCAGGGCGCTTCCTTCCCCTCGCTGGGCGCTTGGCCCTCCGCGGCGGATTGCTCCTCATCGACGGCGGGCTCGGGCTTGCGTTTGAACATGCCGAGCATTCGGTCGGTTACGAAGAAGCCGCCGATCACGTTGACCGTGCCGAAGATGATCGCCACGACCAGCAGGAACTGCTCGAAGGCGCCCGTGGCGGCTCCGATCAGCAGTAGGGCGCCGAGCAGGACGATCCCGTGGATCGCGTTGGTGCCCGACATCAGCGGCGTGTGCAGCGTGTTGGGGATCTTCGATATGACCTCGAAGCCCACGAACGCGGCCAGGACCAGGATCGCGATTTCGATGACGATGCTCACGCCCGACTCCCGGAGCCGGCGGCCTCGCGCGCGGCCTCGTTGACGATCTCCCCGCCGCGGGTGATGCATGCGCCGGCGATGATCTCGTCCTCGAAGTCGAGCTCGAGGCGTCCCTTGTCGATCATCAGCGCGAGCAGGGCCTGAATGTTGCGCGCGTACAGCTGGGAAGCGTGCTCGGCCATGGTGGAGGGGACATTGAGCGGCGCGAGGACCTTGACGCCGTGGCGGAGCACCGACTCTCCGGGCTCGGAGAGCTCGCAGTTGCCGCCGGCCTCGCCGGCGAGATCGACGATCACCGACCCGGGCTTCATCAGTCGCACCGCCTGTTCGGTGACCAGGATCGGCGCGCGCCGTCCCGGCACCAGCGCGGTCGTTATAACCACGTCGACCCGGCCGATCGCCTCGGCCATCAGCTCCTGCTGGCGGGCCTGCTGCTCGGGCGTGAGCTCGCGCGCGTACCCGCCCGCCCCTTCCAGATCGCCCCCGAGATCGAACTCAAGGAACGTGGCACCAAGCGACTCGACCTGCTCCTTGACCGCCGCGCGGACATCGAATCCCTGGACGACCGCCCCCAGACGGCGCGCGGTGGCGATCGCCTGTAGACCGGCGACGCCGGCCCCTAGGACCAGCACCGTGGCGGGTCGGATCGTCCCCGCGGCGGTCATCAGCATCGGGTAGAAGCGGCCGAGCTCTTGGGCGCCGATCAGGGCTGCCCGGTAGCCCGCGACGTTGGACTGGCTGGAAAGCGCGTCCATCGACTGGGCCCGGCTGATACGTGGAATTGACTCAAGCGCGAACGCAGTCACGCCGGCCTGCGCCAGCGCACGCACGCCGTCGGCGTTGGTGAGCGGTTGCAGAAAGCTCACCAGCAGCGAGTCGGAGCGCAACAGGGAGACCTCCTCGGCGCTCGGTGGGGCCACCTTCACCACCACGTCGGAGTCGAAGGCGGAGGCCGCGTCGTCGACAAGCCGCGCGTCCGCCTCCTCGTAGAGTTGATCCGGGATCAGGGCGCCGTCGCCGGCGCCGCGCTGGACGGCGACCTCGACTGCCTCCTCCCCGTCTTCGCCCGGCCCGTGTGCCAGCCTGCCCAGACTTTCGGGCACAAATGCCACGCGTCGCTCGCGCTCGGCCGTCTCCTTGGGAACTCCAATCTGCATGAGCGCGCCGAGGCTACAGGTCTCAGCGCGGCACCGGAAGCTCGTGCGCCCCGCTGATCGCGACCGCGAGGTGGTCGCGCAGGACGCCGGGATTGAGCGCTCGCGCGGCGGCGTTGACGCCGGCTACGTCCGTTCCCAATATCAGCCAAGTCGGCTCCGCGGAGGGCTGTCTGAGCGCTGCGATCAGGCCGGCACTCGAGCTGATCGTGCTCGCCGGTGCGCCCGCGGCGTCCAGCAGCTGGAGCGCCGCGGCACGCCCGCCCACGAAGCGCGCGAAGACGCCGCTGCTGGCCGGCCCCCCGGCGAGCACCGTCGCGGCCAGTTCCGGGCGGATGTCACGCCATGTCGCGATCACGATCGTGAGCGAGTCCTGGCCGGAGGCCGCGCCTAGCAGCTGGCTCGAGGCGGCTATGTGGTGGCGCCCCAGTGTCGCCATCACCAGGCGGCAGGCCGCCTGCACGTCGCCGGCGCACTCGAGCGTGGCGGGAAAGCGCTTGCCGCCCAGGCCATGCGTGAAGGGCTCGGGAAAGGACCCCACCACGGCCCGGGGCCTGGTGCGCGAAGGCTCGAGATCCCACCAAATTCGGTCTCCTGCGTGTACGTGCGTGCGCGGCCCGACCGCCACGCCATTGAGGTAGAGGGCCCAACGCCCGCCGGCCGCCCCGACGAGCACGCCGTTGATCGCCATGACCGAGCTGCCCGCTCCCATCGTCACGGTGTACCGCCGCCGGAGCACGCCGAGCGCGGTCGCTCCCCCCGGGACCTTTGGCACGGTGGCCGAGCCGAGCCTCCGGGCCCCGAAGTCCCGCGTCACGATGATGCTCACCGCCCCGCCGCCCGCCGGCGCTTGCAGGCCGCAGCCAGCGACCAGCGCCGCCGCCACGGCGACTAGCGTGGCCGCGACGGGCCGGACTCGGGAGGCGCCGTAGACTTGAAGCTTCACTCGTGACAGTGAACCTCACCCGCATCTACACGCGGCTCGGTGACGCTGGGGAGACGCACCTGGGCGACATGAGCCGGGTCTCCAAGGCCGATCCTCGGATCGAGACCTATGGCACCGTCGACGAGCTGGGCGCGCAGATCGGCGTGGCCCTGACCCTCGATGATCTGCCCGAGGCCTATGCGGCCTGGCTGCAGCAGGTCCAAAACGATCTCTTCGACGTGGGCGCCGACATCTCCGTTCCGCTGCATTCGGCGACTTCGGAGCGCGAACGGCTGCGCGTGATCCCGGATCAGGTCGCCTGGCTTGAGCAGCGCTGCGACGAGGTCAACGCGACGCTCGCGCCGCTGAAGTCGTTCGTGCTCCCCGGAGGGACGCCCGCCGCGGCGCAGTTGCACGTGTGCAGGACGGTCTGCCGGCGGGCCGAGCGGCTCGCGGTGGGCTGCGGCCAGGAGATCAACCCCGAGGTGCTGCGCTACCTCAACCGTCTCTCGGACCTCCTGTTCATCCTCAGCCGCGGCGCCAACCGGGGCGAGGAGCCGCTGTGGCAGCCGGGGCGCTATCGCTAGGCCCACTCACTCCGCCGGGGCCGCTACCGCTAGGGGGCGCGGCTCGGCTCAAAGGCGGGCGCGGCGGCGAAGTTCGCCCGTCGGGCGGCGCGGCGCAGGATCGCCAACACGCCGGGACCGAGCAGCACGATGCAGATCAGGTCGGTCACCGCTCGGCCCGTATCCCAACCGAGCGAGGTGGTCGCGTCGAAGAGTAGGTAGCGGTGCAATTGCACGGTCAAGGACGCGCCGGGGAGGTACGAGATCGAGCTGCCGGGATCGACCGAGAACGGCCAGAACTGGAGGTTCAGCAGGAACCCGAAGAGGTAGCTCGCCAGCACGCCGTACGCGGCCAGCATCGCGATCTCGAGCTTGCCCCGGCATGGAGGCAACAATCCGGCGAACAACCCGATCCAAGCGCAGCCGAACATCTGGTAGGGCAGCCATGGCCCGACGCCGCCGGTGATGATCGCGGATGCGAACAGCGAGCTTGAGCCGAGCGCGAACCCGAAGCCGGGGCCGAACACACGGCCGGCGAAGACGAGCACGAAGAACACGGTTTCGATCCCGGCGGTCCCCGCGCCAAGCGGGCGCAGACCGGCGTTGATCGCGGACAGGACGCCGAGCATCGCGATCGCCTTGGAATCGATGCCACCGTCGGCGAGCTCGGCGAATACGACCGCGAGCACCAGGGCGAGCAGCAGGCCGAACATGAGCGGCGGCATGTAGGTGCTGCCGAAGTGCCCGGGTGCAAGCACAAACGGCCACAGGAAACAGACGAGCCCGATCACGGTCGCAAGCGCGGCGGCGACGATCGAGCGCCAGCGCATGCGGATCGCGGCGCGGCGCGGCGGGCGGCGTGGCGCGGGTCGCCGGGCCGTGACGACGCTCACGAGCTCACCATCTCGGGAAGGGCATCGGAAGAGTTCAGCGCGTCGGCCACCTGCGCCGGTCGCAGGTAGCGCAGCGGCGCCAGGATCTTCGCCACCTGTGGCGCGAATGCCGGAGAGGCGAGAACGATCTCCGGCGTCGGGCCGTCCGCGATCACCTCGCCGTCGCCCATCACCACCACGCGGTCGCATGTGGCGGCGACGAACTCGACATCGTGGGTGGCGATCACGACCGACCGCCGCTCCGCCGCGAGCCGGCGGACGATCGCGCCCAACCGCCGTTTGGCGCCGTAATCAAGCCCCCGAGTCGGTTCGTCCAGCAGCACCACGCCCGGGGCAGCGCGCAGCTGGATGGCCAGCACAAGGCTGAGCCGCTGGCCCTCGGAGAGATCGCGCGGATGCTCGCCATCGCCGATCCTGGGCGCCAGCTGGTCCAGCAGCTCTCGAGCGGGAAGCGATTTCGAGGCCGCGGATTCGCGGTCCGCCTGCGCGAGCTCGGCGCCAACCGTGTTCAGGTAAAGCAGATCGCTCGGTGTCTGCGGCACCAGGGCGATGACGGCCCGCGCCTCGCCCGGCGAGAGCCGCTTCGGGTCGCGACCCGCGATCTCCACGACACCAGCCTGGCGGCGGCCGGCACCTTGGATCGCCCATAGCAGTGAGGATTTACCGGACCCATTGCGGCCCATCAGGGCCGTGATTTCGCCCGCTCGCAGGGTGAGATCGACCCCGCGCACAGCCACTACGTCGCCGTAGCGGACGACGAGTTGCCGGGCCTCAAGCGCCGCTTCGTCCCGAGCGGCCCTGGCCGACGGACCCGCAGGCGGATCCACCGGCAGGCGGGCCCGGAGGGGGCCCGCCTGACGACGCGCATCGCGGACGGACAGTGGCAATGGCCGCCAGCGGGCCAAGCGGCCAAGCTCCACCACCGGTGGCGCGACCGTCGCGTGGCGCAGCGTCTCTGCCGGCGGACCGGCGGCGGCGGACCCGTCACCTGAAAGGTGAATCACCTTGTCGGCGTACTGCACCACGCGCTCGAGTCTGTGCTCGGCCAGCACCACGGTCAGACCCAGGTCGTGGACCAGGCGGGTGATGCCCGCAAGCACCTCCTCGGCGGCGGTCGGATCGAGCGCGGAGGTTGGCTCGTCGAGCACCAGTACGGAAGGGTGAGGCGTCAGCACCGCGCCGATTGCCACGCGCTGCTGCTGACCGCCTGAGATCTCATGCAGGGGTCGCTGCCGCAGCTCCGCGAGGCCAAGCAGATCAAGCGTCTCCTCGACGCGCTTACGCATCACCTCGGGCGGAATCGCCAACTGCTCCATTCCGTAGGCGAGCTCCTCCTCCACCGTGTCCGTGACGAAGCCGGCCAGAGGATCCTGTCCCACGACCCCGACGACGTCGGCCAGCTCGCGCGGCGGGTGGCTCGCCGTGTCGCGACCGTCGACCGTCACGCGGCCGGCGAGCGTGCCGCCGGTGAAATGCGGCACCAGCCCGTTGATCGCGCCCAGCAGCGTCGATTTGCCGACGCCGGTCCGGCCGATCACGAGGCACAACTCCCCCTCCGCGATCTGTAGCGAGACGTCTCGCAACACAGGTCGCTCGCCGCGATCGTAGGTGACGGTGACGCGATCGAACTCGATCATGCCGGCACCTGCGGCCGCGCGATCCGTCCCCCGGTGGTCTCGGGCGCTCCAGGCCTCGATCCGGATGCGCGACGTTGTGGCGGGGGCGCCGCGAACGCCGCCACGGCGGCGATCAGGATCGCCACCGCCGGCAGCACCGGCAGCGGCGGAAACCGCAGCGGCGAGAAACTCGGGTTGAGATCGGCCGCGTTGTAGCCGGTGCTCAGATACAACATCGCGGCGGTGATCAGCCCGCATCCGGCGACGATCCACTCCGGCGCGCGCCACGGATCCGGCCGGTAATGGCTGCGCCGGACGCGGCGGGAACCCAGCGCTACGCCCGCGCAGCACAGAACGGCGCCCGCGAGGATGGCAGGGGTGCCGAGCAGGCGGGGGCCGCTCCCGCCGAGCAGCCCGTAGCACCCGATGCACACCCCGATCAGGCCGGCCAGCATCAGGGTTGCTGTCAATCGCCGCGTAGCGCGGGTGGCGCGGCCGGTGCGCCCGTAGCCGCGCGAGTCCATCGCCGCGGCCAAATGGACCGAGCGCTCCAGCGCGTCGGCCAGCACTGGAATCGCGATGCTCCGCAACGCCCGCCAGCCGCGACGCCGTCCCGCCCGCAGCCGCCGTGCCCGCGCAACCCGCTGAACGCTTTCAATCAGCTGGGGTGCCAGGCTGATCGAGACGACCACCGCCATCCCCAACTCGTACAACGCCCCTGGCAGCAACCGCAACGCGCGCTTGGGATTGGCCAGCGCGTTGGCGGCCCCGATGCAGCAGATCATCGTGCCCAACCGCAGGCCGTCAACAGTGGCGGACAGCGTTCCCTCGAGCGTCACCGGCCCGCCGATCTGAACCCCCGCGTACCACTTCGGCGTGCGGATGTGAGGCAGGCGAAATAGGACGTGGCCGCCCGGTTCGCTTCCCGGCGCGAACACGGACTGGAACACGATCCGCACGACGATGATGAACACCGCCATCATCAGGTAGTACTTGAACGCCCGCGCCCACGGCGCGTCAGTGCGTCGATTGGCGACCACAAACCCCAGCACGGCCAGCGTCAGCAACAGCAGCAACGGGTTGGTCGTGCGGTTGACGGCGATCACCAGACCCAGCGCCCAGATCCACCATGCCACCGGATGAAGCGCACGCGGTATCCGGCGACTTTCATTCATGCCCGAGCGAAGGCCGTCAACGCTCACCGTGGCGCTACGCACAGGCGGCGCCTACTCGTAGCGACGCCGGCGCCGCACTGCCCATACCGCTCCTGCGCTCAACGCCAGCGCCAGGCACAAGCCGACCACAAGCGGGGCCACAGACCCGGGCGAGGTGCGCGCATCAGCGGGCTGCGCGGCCACCACGGGCGCGGAGCCAACCGCTGTCTGGCGGCGTGTCTTGGGTTCCCCCGGATGCTTTGGAGCTTTCCCCCGCGACCGGCGGCTCCCGCCCTGCCTGTGGTGCGCAGCGGTGGTTGCGGGTGCGCTCTTCGCCCGCGAAGCGTGGTCAGACGTCGCGTGTTTGGCGTGTCGGGGCGCCGGGGCGCCGGGCGTCGGGGTGGCGCGCCTGGGCGGGTGCCCGTCGCGCGGGCGCAGGGAATTGGGCGGAAACTTCGGCACGCCCGAGCCGTGGGTCCCGCCGACGTTGGTGGAGCCGAACAGGTAGAGCTCCACCTCGCCGGGCTTGGGCACGTCGCCCATGGGCCCCACCGGGCTGTAGATCCACCTGTTCTGGCCGGGGGGCGCGATCCAGTAGGACCAGTAGGCGGATGTGGAGGGAGTCGCGGTGCAAGGCTCTTCGCTCGGAGTCGGGTACAGCGTGCCGCCGTGAAACGCTCCGTTACCGATCCGGCAGATGAACGCCGCGCCGTCGTGTGCGTCGCCGCCGGTCAAGAAGCCGGCGGCATGCAACAGCGCATAGCCGGTCGGTTGGCCGATTCCGCAGCCACGCACGATCGGCCCCCCCCAGTGCGCAAAGTCCACCGCCACGATTGCCCCTCGATTTGTTGTGCATTCCGACAGCGGGGCCCCGCGGACTGGGCCGGTCAAGAGCACCATCCAGCCCCAGAGCGCTACGCAAAGGGACGCGAGCAACAGCCGCTGTCTCGTAACGCGGTGCCTCGGCCGCGCGACCGCGAAGGCCCGAAACCGCGCCGCTGAGATCACTGCTTCTTGGGCGGGCGCAGCGGAAACGCCTTGCGGTCGAGCGCGACGATGGCCTCGGCTGTGACCCATACGGGCGTCAGCAGGACGCCCCGCGAATAGTCGATCGCGCCGCTGCGGGTGATCAGCGACCTCAGGTAGCCGAGCGGAGACCGCGAGCCGTGCCTACGCACGTGTGCGGGATTGACGCCGGCGGCGATTAGCCCCTGCACGGCCCACGCCGTCGACTGGGCGTTGGAGCTCCCGCCCCGCTCGGCCGGGAAGCCGCCGTCCCGGTTCTGGGCTGAGCGGATGAACGCGACCGCGCGCCCGCGGGCGCGCTGCTGGCCGGTGCCCGCGAGTGCCTCGAGCGCAGCTCCCGTGTCGTCGATGTCGGCCGGATCGCCCGCCTTCGCGTAGCTGAAGCCTCCGTCCTTGTCCTGCTGGCGCGCCAGCCAGCGCACCATTCGCGCTGGCGGGTTGACCCCGGCGGCGCGCAGCGCGAGCACGGCGAACGTCGTCGTGTCGACGCGTCGAGCGACCGAGCCGTTGTGGCGGATGTCGCGCTCCAGAGCGGCGAGCAGGTCGTGGCCGCCGAAGTCGGTCGCCTTTGCGCCGGCGGCGCCGGCGACGAGAATCGTGCGCTCGAGCGAACCCGGATCGTGGGCAACGTGCGTCTTCAGGTATGCGAGCAGGCTGCGGCCCCCGCGGGAGACCCTGGCCGGGTTGCGCCCGTCGGCGAGCAGCGCCAGGGCGGCCCAGCCCGAGTACAGCTCGCTCGAGGACTGACCGCGAGCCTCGCCAAAGCCGCCGTCGCGGTTCTGCGCGCCGAGCAGGTACTTGAGCGGCGAGCCCGCGCCGCGGGCCGCGCGCATCCCACCCAGATGGCCTCGCCCGGCGACCGGCCCAGGCTTTGCGACCCTCACCGTGCGGACGGCCGCCCGCACGTAGCCAGGTTTGCGGGCGCGCAGCATCATCTTGCCGGCATGCCTAGGCCGTAGCGTGACAATGCCCTGGGCGTTCGTCTTCGCGCCGAGGCCGCGTGCGGTCCTCACGGTCGCGCCGGAAAGGGCCACCGACGCGCCCTTGCCGTTGACATAGGTAACGCGGACCTTCAGCGGCGCGCCCACAGCCACGGTCTTGGGGGCCCGGATCACGAGTGGGTAGCCAGTTCCGCTCAGCGGCACCACCGCGAACAGCAGCCGCTCCCCGGGGTGAAGCTTGATCGCGCACGCGCCGGTACTCGCGGCCACGTTATTGACGATGATCTCCCAGTACGCCTTCGTGCCCCGCTCGGTGTCCCCGAGGATCTTCGTGATCAGATAGTCGTCGTACTTGTTGGACCAGCTGCCGCTCCACGCGCCGTGCGTTGCGACGTTCAACGCACCGACGGCGCTGTCGGCCGGGCATCTGCCCTTTGGCGCGCCGTCCTTGGTGATCCACCCCCCAGCGGGTGCGCGCATCGTCGTGCGGTCGAGCAGCGTGCGCTTGGCGCCCTCGATCCGGGCCGTGATCTTGGGCCCGGACGGTGCTGGGGCCCCCGTAGGCCCGGGCGGGGCCCCCAGCGCGCTCGACCCAGCGCCGAGCGCGAGTGCCCCCACCACCGTTGCGACTGCGGCAGAGATGACCGACCTACGAAACATGAGTGCCCACCCCTTTCCACGAGGGAATCTCGGCATCACAGTCGGCGGGAGGTCTCCTGGCTGACGGGCCTACGTGCCGCGCCTTCCCAGCCCGCGTTGCGGGCCAGTGGCGGTTTACGGCTCGCGTCCCCGATCACAGTGGCGGGTCCACGCCGGACTTGCACCGGCTTCCCTGACCACCGACCTTGAACGGCGCCATTCTAACGCCCACGGGCGGACGCTGATGGCCGCCGCGGAGCCGCGCGTCAGCCGCGGCGTGGCCGCGCCTCAGCTGCCCGCGGCCGCGCCTCAGCGGCGCGCGGACCCGGCGCGGGCTTCTTCAGGCTCCTCGGCCTTCTCCTCCGCCTGCTGGCGGATGATGCGAATCTCAGGCGGACTGCCCGTGCGGCGCAGATGCGCGAAGTGCTCGATGTGCTCGGACGAAGCGACTTCGACGCTCAGGTCGGGCTCGAGCTCGAACTTACCGGCCTCATACAGCAGCTCCTGGTAGCTGGGCATGCCGCCACCGGCGCCGATCCCGCCCTCGATGTCCACGTCGTGGCCGCCGCAGCGCACCGTCCAGCGCGTGTCCTGGGCCAGCTTCTCGTAATCCAGCTTGAGCGGCGAGGCATCGGCACCGCTGACCGCGCCGGCGTCGACGCGCAGCCGTGCGTGCTCGGCGTTCAACGCCTGGGCGAGCCGCTCGAGGTTGCGGCGGTAGGGCGCCGGCACAACTCTCACCGGGCCGTCCGCATCCGTGTCACCACGTGCCGCCTCGGCGACCGGCCCGACCAGCACGTATTCGACCTTGTGTTCCCGCAGCCAGCGCAAGATCGCGATCCAGCTCGGCCGAAGGTGTTCCTGTCCCTTGCTCGGGTTGGGGGATCGTTGCTCGATCCTGGGATGGCGCTTGAAGAGCATGAGGTGCGTTTCGCCTCTCGGCCGCAGAGTCCTTCACGTTTCTTAAAGCCCGTGTCGGGAAGCGGCCGCGAACGGCCCGCTCGACTACGCCGGGAGCGTGTCGAGCATCGCGAGGCGACGCCGCAGCGACGGCGCGAAGCGTCCCAGGGCGCGCATCACGCGCGCCTCGGGGGTGACCACGGCGAGCGGCGCGTCGGCGCCGATCGCCTCCAGGATCTCGGCCGCGACCCGCTCGGGGCTGTAGTTGCGGCGTTCATACAGCCGCGTGATCCGCTCGGCCAGGCGCTGCTCCTCGACCTCTGAGCGTCCCGCATAGCGCGCCGCCCGGGTGATGTTGGTGTTCACGAATCCCGGGCACACCGCCGTTACCCCGATCCCGGCGGAAGCCAACTCGGCCCGCAGACACTCGGACAGCATCAACACCGCGGCCTTCGAAGCGGCATAGGCCGGGAGATCCTTGGCGGGCTGAAAGGCCGCCGCCGAGGCCAGATTGACGATCTGGCCGCCCTCTCCGCGCTCCACCATCAGCTGGCCGAACAGCCGGCAGCCGTACACCACCCCCATGAGGTTGACTCCGAGGACCCGCCGCCACTCGCGCGAGGAGGTCTCGAGCAGCGGCCCCGCGGCGCCGACGCCCGCGTTATTGACCAGCACGTCCGGCACGCCGAACCGCGCGAGCAGGTGGTCGGAAAGCCGTTCCATCGCCCGTTCGTCGCTGACGTCGCAGACGAAAGTCCCGGCTGCGCCGATCTCGGCCCCTGCCCGCGCGAGCCCGTCCTCGTCGCGGTCCACCAGCAGCACGCGAGCGCCGTGGGCCGCAAGCGCGGCCGCGGTAGCGCGGCCGATGCCGCTGGCGGCGCCGCTGACGAGCGCCAGCCGCCCGTCGAGCTGCTCGAGGCCACCGCCTCGTATCCACGGCGCGCGCGAGCGCAGTCGCCTGCCCGTCTCCACTTCATCGACGAACTCGCCGATCCAGCGAGCCAGCAGGTCGGGCTCTGTCAGCGGCACCCAATGCGTAGAGCCGATCAGCCGCCGGCGCAGCACCGGCGCGATCGCCTCGGCTCCGTCGTAATAGTCGACGGAGAGGAAGTGGTCGCGCGTGGGGACCACGAGCTGAACCGGCGTATGCGCCACGGCGTCGGCGCGTGGCCGCAGCAGCCGGCGGGGGATGTTTCGCCGATAGAGCTTGGCGCCGTGCCTGCCGTCGGCGGCCAGCGTGCGCGCGGGATACCCCGGCACCGGCACGGCCCGCTCGAAGTGGCGCAGCAGCCACATCCAGCGGTCCTCGCGCAGCAACCAGCGCCAGGTCAGCGTGGGCACGCCCGGAGTCAGCAGCGCCGCGATGTACCACGAGCGCCGCAAACGCCGTGCCAGACCGCCCACGCGCTCCGGGGTGGGACGACGGAGCAGCTCCCCGGCCCCGGCTGCGACCTTGTCGAGTGAGGGACACGCGACCGCCGTCAGTGACGCGACCCTCCCTTTGAAGCGCTCCAGCGTGACGAATTCCCAGCCCTGGATCGCGCCCCAATCGTGACCCACCAGATGCACCGGACGTCGCGGCGAGACCGCCTCGATCACCGTCTCGAGATCATCGCCCAGCCGGCCAAGGTCATAGGCGGACGTACGGCGCGGTCGGCTCGAGTGGCCGGCGCCCCTGACGTCATAGGCGACCAGGTGGTAGCGCGGCCCGAGTTGCGCCATCACCCCGTTCCACAGCTCCTTCGTATCGGGGTAGCCGTGGATGAACACGACTGTCGGTCGGCGGCTGTCCCCGCCCTCGACGAGCGCCAGCTCCACCTGGGCGGAGCGCACCTTTCGCTTGATCGCGCCGTCGATCACCGCCGCGGCAATGTATACGCTGGTGAGGGTGTTGAGAACCGCGGTGTGGAGGTACGTTGGCGCCGCGCTCACCCCCGTGCTGGTCGTGATGCTGCTGGTCGGCTGCGGCGGAAGCTCGAACCACACCGGAGGCCGGTCCCGTCACGCCTGTCGCCACGGCTGCGCCCCGCAGCAATCGGCGCACAGCGCCACGACGAAAACGGCCACCGGCAAGCCGGGCACGGCGACCGTGCCGGTGCTGATGTATCACGTGATCAACCCTCCAATCGCGGGCGCGCCGTATCCGGCCCTGTATGTGACCAAGTCCCTGTTCGCGGCTCAGATGCGCGCGCTCAAGGCGGCCGGGTGGCACGCCGTGACGATGGACCAGCTCGAAGCTTATTGGACGCGGGGCGTTCCCCTGCCACCGGGCAAGCCGATCGTGCTGACCTTCGACAACGGCTACGTATCTCAATACACGAACGCTCTGCCGGTGCTGCGCAAACTCAGGTGGGTCGGGGTCGAGAACATCCAGCTGACGGGGCTGCCGCCATCGCAGGGCGGCCTCAGCGAAGCACAGGTACGTGACCTGATCCGGGCCGGCTGGGAGCTCGACACCCAGGGGATCAGCCACGCAGACCTGATCACGCTTGGCCCGACCGCGCTTCGCTACCAGACGCAGACCGCGAGACAGATCCTGCGCCGCCGCTACGAGGTGCCCGTCGACTGGTTCGCGTATCCCTCCGGCCATTACAACGCGGCGGTCGTCAACGCGCTCAAGGCCGCGGGGTTCGTGGGCTCGGAGACCGTGGTCCCGGGGTGGGCCAGTCCGCACGAGGATCGCTTCCGCCTTCCGCGCCTGCGCGTGGTCGGCGGAACCAGCCCACAGGCCCTGCTGGCGCAGATCGCGAGCGTGCGCGCGGATGGCCCTCCCCCGCCGTCATATCCCGGCGGCTGAGCGCGATTTCTCCGCCAGGCGATGAGCCTGGTCGAAAAACGTGCCTATATGTCCCGTTTTTCAACCAGCCTTCTTCTCTAAGCTTGAGCCATGATCTTCGGCCTCGGACACAAGACGACGATGGTCGATCCGGAGCATGCCCTCCGCGGCCGGGAGCAGGAGATGCCCGCGCCCGAGCGCCACGCGGTGCTTGGGACGCCGCTGAAGCCGCCGTTCCCGCAGGGCCTCGAGCGCGCAGTCGTGGGCATGGGCTGCTTCTGGGGAGCCGAGCGCGTGTTCTGGCAGGCGCCCGGCGTCTACACCACGGCCGTGGGCTACGCCGGCGGATTTACGCCCAACCCCACTTACGAAGAGGTGTGCGGCGGACGTACCGGCCATGCGGAGGTCGTGCTGGTCGTCTTCGACCCTGCTGCCGCGAGTTACGGGGAGATCCTGCGGCTCTTCTGGGAGAACCACAACCCCAGCCAGGGGATGCGACAGGGCAACGACATGGGGACCCAGTACCGCTCCCTGATCGAGTGGACCACCGACGCCCAGAGGACCGAGGCCGAGGCCTCCCGCGCGGCCTATGCCGAGCGACTCCTAGCCGCCGGCTACCCCAAGATCACGACCGAGATCCACCAGGCCGGGCCCTTCTACTACGCCGAGGATTACCACCAGCAGTACCTGCACAAGAACCCGCTTGGGTACTGCGGTTTGGGCGGCACCGGCGTTAGTTGCCCGGTGGGAGCCATCAGCACCGGCACCTGAGCCCGGAGCTTGCGAGCGGCGGCCGGCTCGTGTTGATTACGAACGCCCCGCACCGAGTCGACGTGCGAATCCGCGACGCTGTCGAACGCGACTGGCCGGCGATCTACCCGATCTTCATCACGATCGTCGCCGCGGGGCAGACGTATGCCTACCCCGAGCAGTTGAGCTCCGAGGAGGCCCGGGCGTACTGGATGCCCGGGCCCCCTGCCCGCACGGTGGTCGCGATCGACGACGATCAGCTGGTCGGCACCGCCCTGATGGGTCCGAACCGCCCCGGGCGGGGCTCGCACATCGCGACCGCCAGCTTCATGGTCGACCCAGCCGCCCAGGGCCGGGGCGTGGGCCGCATGCTCGGAGCCCACATGCTCGAGTGGGCCGGCGAGCAGGGGTACCGAGGCGTGCAGTTCAACGCGGTGGTGGAGACGAATCGCGCCGCCATACACCTGTGGGAGTCGCTCGGGTTCCGGATCGTCGGCACCGTGCCCGGTGCATACCGCCACGCCCAGCATGGCTTCGTGGGCCTGCACGTCATGTACCGCGCGCTGTAGCACCCTGGGAGCGGCCGAATCCCGGTATCGCCCGTGGTCAGGTTGGCGGGATTCCAGGCGTTGTAACAACCGTGTTGGCGATGTGGTCCGGCGCGAAAGCCGGCGCACATGTGCGCCTGGCCCGGCCGAGCATGCTCGGCCGGCGGCCCCGCGCATGCGCGGGGCCGAACATCATCATTACCCGCCCGCCACCGCCGGCAGGATCGTTACCTCATCGCCGTCGGAGACCTCGGTCTCGAGCCCATCGAGGAAGCGGATGTCCTCGCCGCCGACATACACGTTGACGAATCTGCGCAGGCCCCCGTCCTCGGCGATCCGGCTGCGCAGCTCCCCGTAGCGGGCATAAAGCGCGTCGAGGACCTCACCGACGGTCGCGCCCTCGACGACGGCGCTCGCCTCGCCGCCGGTGGCGGCCCGCAGCTGGGTTGGGATCTTGACGACCGCTGGCATCCGAGGAAATGTATTTATCAAGCCGCGACGACCGGCTCGCCTACGGTGCGCTCGAACGACTCGACGGACGGCTCGATCTGGGAGATATCGAGCGTCCCGCGGACGCAATCGAGCGTCTTCAGGCCCTCGCCCGTGATGTAGGCCACGATCCGCTCCGAGGGGTCGATGTCCCCGCGCTCGGCGAGCTTGCGCAGCACCGCGATCGTGACCCCACCGGCCGTTTCGGTGAAGATTCCGGTTGTGGTGGCCAGCAGCCGGATCCCGTCCACGATCTCCTCGTCCGAGACCGACTCGATCGTCCCCCCGGTGCGGCGAGCCAGGTCAAGCGCGTAGGGGCCGTCGGCGGGGTTGCCGATCGCGAGCGACTTGGCGATCGTCGCCGGTCTCACCGGGCGGCAGAAATCGCGGCCCTCGCCAAAGGCGGTAGCGACCGGCGAGCAGCCCTCGGCCTGGGCGCCGCAGAAGACCGGCAGCGACCCCTCGAGCAGACCCACCTCCAGCCATTCCTCAAATCCCCGTGCCAGCTTCGTGAACAGCGAGCCGGACGCGATCGGGCACACGACCCGGTCGGGCAGCGAGAAGGAGAGCTGCTCGGCGGTCTCGAAGGCCAGCGTCTTGGAGCCCTCGGCGTAGTAGGGACGCATGTTGATGTTCACGAACGCCCATTCGTGCTCGCTGGAGAGCTCGGTGCACAGCCGGTTGACGTCGTCGTAGGTGCCATCGACCGTGAGCACTCGGGGCCCGTACACCCCCGTGGCGAGTACCTTCTGCTCCTCGAGGTCGGCGGGAATGAAGACGTAGGCGTCCAGCCCGGCCGCGGCGGCGTGGGCGGCGACGGCGTTCGCCAGGTTGCCGGTCGACGCGCAGGCCAGCGTCTCGAAGCCCAGCTCGCGCGCGCGCGCGAGCGCGATCGACACGACTCGATCCTTGAAGGAATGAGTGGGGTTGGCCGCGTCGTTCTTGATCCACACCTCCCCGAGCCCGAGCTCCTGCGCGAGCCTCCCTGCTCTCAGAAGCGGCGTGAAGCCGGCCTCGAGCGCCGGTCGCCGGAGCTCGTCGACGGGCAGGAAGTCGGCGTAGCGCCACAGCGAGCGCGGGCCGCCCTCGATGCGGCGGCGCAGCTCGCGCGCCTCCAACTGCCCGGGCGCATAGGCGACCTCGAGCGGCCCGAAGCACCGCTCGCACACGAACTGGGCCTCGAGCGGGTAGGGGGTCTTACATTCTTTGCACCGAAGTGACTCTGGCGGCATATGAAAAAACCTCCGCCGGGGTCTGTGGTCGGAGGCCTTGGAGAACCCGCCGTTTCCACATCTCCCAGGCTTGTCGTTGGAGCCTGATGGAATTGGCACCGTTCCCTGTCGGGAGGTTGCCGGGGCTTCGCTGGGCCATGTCCCTCCACCCCTCTGGATGCAGTACAGCTATGTGAGGGCCAGTATACCCAGTAACGACCGCTCGGCCCTGGTGTTCAGAGGGCGGCATGGCCGCCACCCTGACCGACCCGCTCGAGCGCCTCGAGGCCGCGCTCGGCGTGGGCAGCACCGCTCCGCGCCGGCGCATGCTGGTGATCGTGAACCCCTACGCGAGCACGGTCTCCGACCGGCTCAAGAACCTCGTGGTGTACGCGTTGCGCGGCAGCTACGAGGTGACCGCGATCGAGACCGAGGCGCGCGACCACGCGACTGTCCTCTGCCGCGAGGCGGCGAACGAGGGCTATGACGTGGTGGTCGCCTTCGGCGGCGATGGCACCCTCAACGAGGCCGCCAACGGCCTCGCCGGCACCAGCACGCCGCTGACTTGCCTGCCCGGCGGCCGGGCGAACGTGTACTGCCGCATGCTCGGCATTCCCACCGACGTGGTCGACGCGACCGAGCATCTGTTGCGGATGGCCGACGCCTTCGAGCCGCGACTGGTCGACCTCGGGCGGCTGAACGACCGCTACTTCGCCTTCTCCGCCGGCGTCGGGCTCGACGCGCACGTGGTCGAGCGCGTGGACGCCAAGCCGCGGCTGAAGGCCCGCCTGGGAGAGTGGTTTTACACCTGGACGGCGCTCAAGACCTTCAACCGCCGCTACCTCTTCCACCCCCCGCGACTGGAAGCAAACGTGGCCTCGGAGCACGTCGCGGGCGTGACCGCGATCGTCCAAAATGGCTCCCCCTACACGTACTTCGGCGACCGCCCCGTGCGGATGGCGCCCGGCACGACGCTGGACAGCGGCGAGTTGTGTGGGATCGTGCTCGAGGGGGCCGGCGTGATCGACCTGCCGACGATCGTGTGGCGGGCGCTCTCGGAACGCGCGCCGCTCGGTGAGCACCGGCGCGTGCGTCCGTTCACGTCGGTGCGGGAGCTCGAGGTGCACTCGTGCGACGAGCGGCTGCTGCCGCTGCAGGTCGACGGCGATTACATCGGCGAGGCGGCGGAGGCCGCATTCGCGATCAGTCCGCGCGCGCTCGCCGTCGTCAGCTGACGGCAGGGCCCGTTGACCTGAGGGCGAGCTTCCCTTTACCGGGGGGGCGAAAAGCCCTCCGCCGGTCGCTCTAAACCCGTGTGGCTTCCCCGGCACCGGCCCCGCCCCGCGCGCGGGGGCCAGCCCGCGCCCGGTCGATCACCGATCGCGACCGCCTGCTGCTCGAATTCATCGCCGAGCACCGGCTCGTGCTCGGCGATCACGTGCGGGCGCAGCTCGGCGTATCGGCGGCCACTGCCTCGCGGCGACTGCGGGCACTGGAGCGGGCGGCGCTCGTGCATCGCGACGCGCTTTTTCAGGGCTATCCGGCTCGATACCGGATAGCGCGCCGGGGACTCGCGGCGATCGGGAGCGATCTGCCCGCGCCCAAGCGAGATCTCGAGGCACGGCACGACATCGGCGTGGCGTGGCTGTGGCTGGCCGCCCAGCGCGGCGCGTTCGGGTCGTTGAGCGAAGTGGTCTCGGAGCGGCGGATGCGCTCGCGCGACGGCCGCGAGGACCACGCGGCGCGCGTCACCGGGCGCAGAGAGCACCCACCATTCGGCGTACGCCTCTCCGGTCTGGAGGCGGGCGGCCGCGCCCGGCTGCACTATCCCGACCTGCTGCTGGTCGACCGCGGCGGCAGGCGTATCGCCGTCGAACTCGAGCTGAGCTCCAAGGGCCGCGCCCGGCGACACCGCATCATCGGCGGGTATGCGGCCGATCGGCGCATCGACGCTGTGCTCTACCTGGTGGGGGACGAGCGCATCGCGCGGCAAATCCAGGACGCCGCGCGCCGCTTCGGCTGCCAAGACCGAGTGCTCGTCCAGCCGGCGCGGCTCGGCGCCGGCCAGGCACCGGAGGTCGGCGGCGCGGAGCGGGCGCCTCCCGTCCGACGCCCTGAGCGGGCCGCTCCCGTCCGACGCCCTGAGCGGGCGCCTCCCATCCGACGCCCTGAGCGGGCCGCTCCCGTCGGACGCCCCGAGCGAGGAATGACGCGATGAATCTCCCCGGTACGAGAGCTCGCACGCCGGTCTGGCAACAGCTCTTGGTGCTGGCTGTACTCGCCTCAGTCCTGATCGGCTCGCCGCCGCTGTGGGCCACGATCCTCATCACGGCCGCGGGAATGGGGGCGATCCTAGCCACGCCATTCGTTCGCGCCCGTCGTCGCCGCGCCCGCGCGACGACGACGGACGGCGACGTCGCGACGGTGCTCGGCACTGATCAGGAGGGAGCGCCCGCCGTGCTCACCAACCGCCAGCTCGACGCGCACACCGTGATCCTCGGCGCGAGCGGGTCGGGTAAGACGACCACGCTGCTGAAAATCCTCGAGGATCAGATCCTCAGCGGCAGGGGCGTGGTCGCGATCGACATGAAGGGCTCGCCGGCCTTCGTCGCGCAGCTGGCCAGTGCCGCCGAGCGGGCCGGTAAACCGTTCTACCTCTGGGCCCCCGACGGCCCGAGCACCTGGAACCCGCTCGCCTATGGCAACCCCACCCAGCTCAAGGACAAGCTGATCGCGATGGAGCGCTTCAGCGAGATCCACTACCAGCGAGCGGCCGAGCGCTATCTCCAGAACGTGCTCCAGGCGATCCAGCTGGCATCACCGGAGCGCGCCGCGACTCTCGCCGAGGTGGTTGAGCTGATGGACCCGGCCCGGCTGGCGGGCTTTCTGCGCCACACCCCGCCCGAATTCGCCGACCGGGTGCAGCAGTACCTCGACGAGCAGCTGACGCCCGATCAGCTGAGCGGGATCAGGGGATTCGCCACGCGTCTGGCGATCGTCACCGAGTCGCAAACCGGCGCATACCTGAGCGCCCGCGGCTTCGTCTTTGGGGGTCAGGGCCCGCCGACTCAGCCGGGGCCCGCGCTGGACCTGCGAGCCGCTCTCGGGGGCGAGCAGGTTGTGGTCTTCAGCCTCAATGCGAGCTCCTACGGCAAGCTCGCCGCCCAGCTCGAGGCGCTCGTGCTGCGCGACCTGATCACGGTCGTCGGCACGAGGACCTCGGATCCAGCCGCTCGCCACCCGGGAATGGTTGCGCTCGATGAGTTCTCCGCGAGCGAGGACGACCAGGTCGTCCACCTGCAGGCGCGCTGCCGCGAGTCGGGTATCGGCTTCGCGGTTGCATCTCAGGAGCCAACCGACTTCGAGCGCGTTGCGCGGGGGCTGCTCGATCAGGTCCTGGGCAACACCGCGGTCAAGATCGCTCACCGCCTGGACGTCCCCCGCTCCGCTGAGCTGATCGCCGATCTCGCCGGCACCGAGACCGTGTGGGAGGAGACCCATCAGATCGAGCACCACCCGCTCCTGGGCGCGCGCCGCAGCGACCGCTCCACCGCCCGTCAGGTCGAGCGCTATCTCGTTCACCCCAACGTGATCAAGTCGCTTCCCACGGGCCGCGCGGTCGTGATCACGAAGGTCCCCGAGGCGCGCGTGCAGATCGTGACGGTCACGCCGCCAGCGTCCCCGCGCCCTGATCCCTCAATCAGGCCACGTGGGAGCACTTTGGGCCGTCCCACCGCCCCGGCCGGGCGCGGCGGGCAGCCTCGGCCGGGGCCGGAGCGCGGCGGGCAGCCTCGGCCGGGGCCCGAGCGCGGCGGGCAGCCTCGGCCGGGGCCCGAGCGCGGCGGGCAGCTTCGGCAAGCGCCCGCGTGCGGCGGCCGGGCCGCCGGCGGCGGCCGGGATCAGGCCGCTCGCGGCGTGACCCGGTAGGCGTCGAAGACCGCGTCGATGTTGCGCAGGCGGTTGATCGCATGGTCGAGCGCACGCGTGTCACCCACCTCCACCACGAAGCGGTTTTTGACCATCGGGTGGCTGACTATGCAGCGGGCTTCGATGATGTTGATCCCCGCCTCGGCGAAGGTCCGTGACATGTCCTCGAGCAGACGGTGGCGGTCCCAGCCGTCGACCTCGATCTCCACCCGGAAGGAGGTGTCGGCGTCACCGTCCCACGAGACCGCGGTGAAACGGTCGGGATCCTTCTTCAGCACCGCCACGTTGGGGCAGTCGTCTCGATGGATGGTGATCCCGCGCCCGAGTGAGATGTAGCCCACGATCGGGTCGCCCGGGACCGGCCGGCAGCACTTCGCCAGGCGCAGGGTGACCTCGTCGATGCCCTCGACCGCGATCCCGTAGCTGCGCGAGGAACCTGTCCTCTGCGGGCCGCGGCGCCGGGTCTTGAGCAGGTTGTCGGTGGCCGTCGGCTCGGAGGCCGCGGCCTCGCCCTGCTTGAGCCGCTGCATCAGCTTGTTGACGACGGTCTTGGCCGAGATCTTGGCCCCGCCCAGGGCGATGTAGAAGTCGTCGGCCTTGCGGAACCCCATCTCCCGGATCACGTCCGCCAGCAGCGGCGAGCCCACCACCTTCTGCGCGGGTAGGCCTTGCTTACGGAGGTGATCCTGCAGGAGCTCGCGCCCCGTGTGCTCTGAATCGCGGCGGGACTCGGCCTTGAACCACTGCTTGATCTTGTTGCGCGCACGCGTGGTCCTCACCAGCGCGAGCCAGTCGCGGGAGGGGCCGCGCTCGCGCTTGGAGGTCAGGACCTCGACGATGTCGCCCGAGCGCAGCTGGTAGGACAGCGGCACGATGCGGCCGTTGGCCTTGGCGCCCACGCAGCGGTGCCCGACGTCGGTGTGGATCTCGTAGGCGAAGTCGAGCGGCGTGGCGCCGGCGGCGAGCGACTTGACCTCGCCCTTGGGGGTGAAGACGAAGACCTCGTCCTCGAACAAGTCGACCTTGAGGGTCTCCATGAACTCGCGCGGGTCGGCCAGGTCCTGCTGCCAGTCGAGCAGCGAGCGCAGCCACTTGAGCTTTTCCTCCGCCTCGCGCCCCGTAGCGCCGCCATCGGCCTTGTACAGCCAGTGGGCCGCGACCCCGAATTCAGCCAGGTCGTGCATCGCGCGGGTGCGGATCTGGATCTCGAGCGGGCGACCCTCGGGTCCGATCACCGTCGTGTGCAACGACTGGTACATGTTGAACTTGGGCATCGCGATGAAGTCCTTGAAGCGCCCGGGCAGGGGCTTCCACAGCGAGTGAATGACGCCCACGGCCCCGTAGCAGTCCTTCACCGATCCGACGATCACGCGCATGGCAGTGAGGTCGTAGATCTCGTTGAACTCGCGCCCCTTCTTGGTCATCTTCGAGTAGATCGAGTAGAAGTGCTTGGCTCGCCCTGAGATCTCCGCGTCAATGCCGAGCTCGTCGAGCTCCTTGTGCAGATAGTCCCCGGCCTGGGCCACGTAGCGCTCGCGCTCCGCCCGCTGCTGGGCGACGAGCTCCTTGATCTCGGCGTACTTGCGCGGGTGAAGCGTCTGGAAGGAGAGGTCCTCCAGCTCCCACTTGATCGCGTGGATGCCGAGGCGGTGGGCGATCGGCGCGTAGATGTCGAGCGTCTCGCGCGCCTTCTCGATCTGCTTCTGCTTCGAGAGCGCGGCGATCGTGCGCATGTTGTGCAGGCGATCGGCGAGCTTGATCAGGATGACCCGGATGTCCGTGGCCATCGCGACCATCATCTTGCGGTAGTTCTCGGCCTGGGCCTCGTCTCGCGACTGAAAGGTCAGCCCGGTGAGCTTGGTCACTCCGTCTACGAGACCGGCAACCTCGTCGCCGAAGGCCTCGCGCACGTCGTCGAGCGAGGCCGAGGTGTCCTCGACCGTGTCATGCAGCAAAGCGGCGCACAGCGTGGCGGTGTCGAGCCGCATGCCGGCGCAGATCTTCGCCACCCCGACCGGGTGCACGATGAAGTCTTCGCCCGAGCGGCGGCGCTGGTCCGCGTGGTGAACGCAGGCGTAGACGAAGGCCTCCTCGACGCGCCGGCGGTCGATCGCCAGCGCGCCCTGGTCGGCGTGCTCCTCGATGATCGCGAACAGATCTTGGAGCAGCCGGCGCTGGGGCGCGGACAGCTCAGCGCGGCCCACCGCGGCCTGACCGCCGTCGGCTTTGACCCGGTCGACGGGCATGTGGGGCTGGACGCTGACCGAGCCGTTCTTGCCCGACCCCTCCTTCCCCTGCGCGCGAGCCGGCTCGCGCTTCGGCTGGGTTACTCCGGCGCCGCTGCGCTTGCGCCGGTTGGCCGACTGGTCGCTCGCCGACCCCTCAGCGCCGTCGGCCGGAGCAGCCTCCCGCGAGCTTCGGGGAGCTTGACCGCTATCCGCCGGCCGGCCTCGCGAGCCTCGCGTCACCCGCCTGGTAGGAGATCTTCGCCGCTCAGAAATCTTCGTCCGTCCTCATATCGCTGCTGGTATGCCCTGTAGGCGGGCGAGTGCTCCAACGCTGTGGGCGTCTCGCTGACCGCTGTCAGGGCCGGCACGAGCCGGTCGAGGCTGACAAGCTGGAGCTCCGCAAGCACCCGGACCAGCCTTCCCGCCACACGTGCGGGTCGGCCGTGACGGCCCTCGCCGCGGAGCAGCTGCTCGAGCTCCTCACCGGCTACCCTCCTCCCGGCTCTTATCTCCCGGTAGAGGGCCACGAGCGAAGCACGCAGACCGTACTCCAGCTCGTGCATCTGCCAGGTAAAGCGTAGCTCAGCCTCGCCCCACGCCAGATGGGTATATCCCGTGCCGGTCTGGAGGCGCGCCGCCGCCGCGGTCGAGGTGGGCGGATCGAGAACGACCACGTGGGCGAATTCGGCCGCCGGCTCCGGGGCTCGGTCGAGGGCGCTGGCGCAGACCAGCGCGAACCCCCCGGCGCGGGACTCGAGCCCGCCCAGCCGTCTGGGCACGTCTGCGCACACGGCCAGCACGCGCTCGCCGCTCGAGAGCGCATCGCATAAGGGGACCAATGGGCTCTGACCACGTCGGTCGAGCACCGTCCGCGCGGCTCGAGCTCCCGGTTCGCGGTCATTGAGGTTGGCATCGAGCTCTGCCAGCACTCCATCGAGGTAGCGAACTGGCTCGCCCACCACCTCGATTGGGCGCGGCGCGCACGGCTGCGCGTGGCGCAGGACCAGGCGGGGCTCGACCAGCCCGCGCCACTCGTTGCGCTCGAGCGCAAAGGTTGCGTCGACAGCCTCCCCCTCCCGACAGGGGAGGCGACCCCCGCAGCCGAACGAGACCGCCCGGGCCCGCGCGCCGCCTGAGACCGCGGTAAACGACGCGTGGCGCCCCTCCCCCATCGCGCGCGCGCCCTCGAAGCGGGCGCCGGGCAGCAGCAGGCACGGCCGGGGATTGCCGAGGCCATATGGCGCGAGTCGTTCGAGCTCCTCCGCCAGCCCCAGCCCCAGATCCGCGGCGGAGACGACCGCATCGACGCGCTGCACCGGGTTGAGCAGCTCCTCGCTGAGCACCGCGCGCGCATGCGCGTCGAACGCTTCGGCCAGCTCGGGCAGGCGGTTGCGCGCCACGGTCAGCCCTGCCGCCGCACGATGGCCTCCGTAACGGTGCAGGTGCCCCGAGACAGCGTGCAGGGCGCCGAGTAAGTCGAAGCCAGGGACGCTCCGGCCCGAGCCCTGCGCGAGCAGGTCCCCATTGAGGGCGATGAGCACCATCGGCCGGTGATAGCGCTCCACCAGCCTCGAGGCAACGATGCCGATCACGCCCGCGTGCCAGCTCTCGCCCCAGAGCACATATCCGCTGCGCTCGCCGGCCTCACCGAGCTGTGCCTCGGCCTCCCAAGTGGTGCGCTCCTCGATCGCGCGGCGCTCAGCGTTGAGCCCGTCGAGCTCGGCAGCGACGGCGGCCGCGCGCGCCGGATCCTCGGTGAGCAGCAACTCGAGCGCCGCATCGGCCCGCCGGATCCGCCCGGCGGCGTTCAGCCGGGGAGCCAGCCGGAATCCGACGGCGCCCGCGTCGAGCGAGCTCGGGTCGGTCCCGGACACCTCGAGCAGCGCGCGCAACCCGGGCTTGGCGGTATTGGCCAGGGCCACCAGGCCCCTCCGCACCAAAGCCCGGTTCTCCCCTCGCAGGGGCATCAGGTCAGCGACGGTCGCCAGCGCCACGAGCTCCAAGTCCTCATCGGCCGTTGGGGCCTCGAGCGCCTGCGCGAGCTTGAAGGCGACCGCGGTCCCACACAGCTCGCTGGGATAGCCACCGATCGCGGGATGGACGATTGGGCACTCCGGGAGCCGCTCGTCGGCGCGGGCAGCATGGTGGTCGGTGACCACCACCTCGATCCCCGCCGCGCGAGCCGCGCGCGCTTCCTCGACCGCGGTGATGCCACAGTCGACGGTCAGGAGCAGCTTCGTGCCCCGCGCGGCGAGCCCCTCGATAGTGCGCACCGAGACCCCGTAACCATCGTCGGCCCTGCTCGGCAAGAACCAGCTCACATCGGCGCCGAGCGAGCGCAGCGCCCGCACCATCAGAGCCGTAGCGCAGACGCCGTCGACGTCATAGTCGCCATGGACCGTGATGCGCGCGCCGGCCGCGAGCTGCCTGCGGATGGTGGCGAGCGCCTCCTCGACCCCGCCGAAACGCTCGGGATAGTGCGGGTCGGCGGCTTCCAGGAACGCCCGCGCCTCTACCGGAGCGGCAAATCCGCGCCTGACGAGAATCTGGGCGAGCACCCGGCTCACGCCTAACTCGCGCTCGAGCCGCTCGGCGGCGGCGAGGTCGTAGGGCCGGAGTTCGAGTCGGGGGACGGGGCGCGAGAGCCGAGCGGGCGGGGCGCCGCCCGGGAGCAATCGCAGGGGTGACGCGGCACTCGTCACGGGCCCCATGGGAATCGCTGGCAGCGCGGATTCGCTCATGCCGGCAGCGTATGAACCGCTCCCGACGGATCCGCGGGGCCAGGGCCGCTAAGTCGCCGTTTCCTTACAGGCCGTGACTATGTTTTGGCAGTTGGGCCGCGGCCAGAGGTGCCCGGCGCGTTCAGGGGCCCGTGGGATCGCTCAGCGTGCGGGGCCTCAGCGTGCGGGGCCCGTGGGTCGCTCAGCGTGCGGTTGCTCAGCGTGCGGGGCCGGTGGATGGCGGGTCGACGCCTGACGGGCCCTCAGGCATTGAGCCCTCCGCGGGCATGTGGCGCCGACCGAAGAGATGGGAGAGACGTGACACATCACGCTCCGCGGTCGCCACCGGCGCCAGTACCGTGAGCAGCCCATTCAGCTCATGCACGAGCGCATTGACCGATTCGGCCAGAGCCGGCAACGCGGCCGCCAGCGTGTCCAGCACTTCGACATGACGCTCCATCGAGTCAGCCGCCCGGTGGATCGAGGCGACGGCGTGATCTAGCTCTCGCTCGAGCTCGCGCGTCTGGTGAAGCGGCGACTCGCGAATCACTTCGCGCTCGGCGTGCTCGGTCGCACCGAGAACTGCACGTAGCGGTGCGGTGAGCAGGTCGAGCGGGCCCATCTAGGTGGCCGGGCGGGCGCGCATCCGCTGTCTCCGGATGCCCTCCAGGTAGACGAGCGCCATACCGATCAGAGCGCCGGGAATGCCCTCGAGCGCGGTAGTCAGGTGGGTTGCGTGGCGTCCGGGGATCGTGAAGCCGTGGATGGCCAGCCCGATCACCGCCGCGCCTGCGAGCGCACCTAGCAGCGCGCCCACGATCCCGCCCCAGGAGCGGTCGGGAAGCCAGATCGTGAAGTGCCAGAGCGCGAGGCCCATCATCACCCAGGCGAGCAGCCCCATCAGCGTCGCCTCCCATGGCGGCGCCCGCGCGAACGAGACGACGCCCTCGGCTTCCCGCGAGGCTTGGGGGCGGGCGCGACACCCTCGTTCTCGGCGATGTCCGGCGCGGGAGCGGGCGGTCCGGTGTCCTCCGCGGGCTCGGTATTCGCTCCGGGGACTGGGCGTTCAGCCTCCGGGGGCGGAGCTTCCGGAGCGGTCCCGGGCCTCGGCTCGGCCGGACGCGGCGCGTCTATGGCCGCTGCGCCATCGGCGCGGCCACGCCTCGGCTTGCGCGCCGTGCCATCCGCCCCATCGGTCCGGGTGCGCCGGCGCGCCTTCGCCGGCGCCTCGGGCTCGGTGTGCGCGAGCCGAGCGGTCAGCGTGGAGGTGTGGCGGCCGGTCGCAGGCTCCTCGACCTCCAGGTCGCGCTTCATCTGCTCGAACTCGGCCGCGGAAACCGTCTCCGGCTCGGGGGCGGTGAGCCGCCCAGCGCGGCGTGGCCGCTTGCGCTCGGGCTCGACATCCGCGGCTGCCCCGGCGTATGCAGGAACGCGGCCGAACTCGGCCAGGATGCGCTCACGACGCGCGCGGTACGCAGGCTCGCGCTCCTTCCAATGAGTCAGGACTGGGGAGGCGATGAAGATCGAGGAGTAGGCGCCCGAGGCGATGCCGATCAGCAGCGCAAAGGCGAAGTCGCCGAGTGTCCCGCCGCCGCCAAAGATCAGCAACGCGATCACGGGCAGCAGCGTGCACGAGGTCGTGGCCAGCGAACGCGTCAGCACCTCGGACATCGAGCGGTTGACGATCTGCGAGAACGCCGCGCGCGGCATGCGCGGAATGTTCTCCCGCACCCGGTCGAAGACGATGATCGTGTCGTACATGGAATAGCCGAGGATCGTTAAGAGCGCCGCGACCGTGTCGACGCTCACCTGGCGCCCCGTGAGCGCGTACACCCCGCTCGTGATCAGCAAATCGTGCGCCAGCGCGATTAGCACCGGCACCGCGAACTTCCACTCGAAGCGCAGCGCAACGTAGACCGAGATCACCAGCAGCGAGGCGATGATCGCGATGATCGCGGCGTTGGCGATCGTTTTCCCGAAGGTGGGACCGATCGAGGTGGAGTCGAATGTGCGTATTCCATACCTGCTTTGGAGGGCGGACTTGATCGGGGTGGTATTGCCCGTCTTCTTGAACGAGATTTGGAACGCATAAGGGCCGTACAGCTTCTTGTCCTGGACTCTCTGGATTTCGGGGTTGCTGGCGCCGTTCGCGGTCACGACCGAGCGCACCTGGGCCACCGTCGCGGGGTGCTGAAGGCCCGTCGTGATCCTCGTGCCCGAGGTGAAGTCGATGCCCAGGTTTAGGCCCCTGCCGCCCACGGCGAGGGCGCCGATCAGGAGGATCACGCCCGACATCGTGAAGAAGTAGCGCGAGGCCCCCATGAAGTCGAAGCGCCACTTGAACCGCTGTCTGCCCGCGCCCAGGGCGGATGGTTTCGCGATCACGCGCGAGCGACCCATCGTCATCAGAATCGCCTGGGTCGCCATCACGGCCGTGAACAGGGAAACGAACGTGCCGATGCCAAGCGTCAGCGCGAACCCCTTGACGTCCGAGGTGGCGAGCACGAAGAGGATGAATGCGGTCATGATCGTGACCACGTTCGCGTCGATGATCGCCGTGAGGCCCTTCTTATAGCCGGTCACGATCCCCTGCCGGATGGAGCGGCCGGCGCGGATCTCCTCCTTGACGCGTTCGAAGATCACGATGTTGGCGTCGGCGGCTACGCCGATCGTGAGAATCAGGCCCGCGATGCCCGCCAGCGTCAGCGTGACCGGGATCAGCTTGATCAGCGCGTAGAAGTAGAGCGCGTAGACGAACAGGCCCGCGGTCGCGATCACGCCGAGCACGCGGTAGTAGACGAGCAGGAAGGCGATCACCACGGCCAGGCCCGCAAGGCCGGCGATCAGCCCCTGGTGCAGGGCCTGCTTGCCGAGCGTCGCCGAGACCTGTTGCTCGGAGACCAGCTTCAGGTTGATCGGCAGCGCGCCCACGCGCAGGACCTGGGCCAGGGACTGCGCCGAGCTTTGGGTGAAGCCGCCCTGGATGTCGGCGCCGCCACCGCCGATGATGCCCTGGGGGTTCTGGTTGAAGTCGATGTAGGGGACGGTCACCAGCGAGGGCTCAAGGCCCCCGAGCGCGACGGCGAAGTGCTGGAAGACGGGGGACTGCGTATCGAGTCCGCTGATCTGCTTGCCCCTGGCCGCGATCGTGGCGGTCACATGCTGGAACTTTGTCTGCCCGCTTCCGCTGAAGCCAAAGGTAACGTCGGGCTGCCCGCCGGTATCGGTCGACTGCTGCGGGTTCGAGATTTCGTTGCCGAACAGCGCGACGTTGTCCCTGAGCACGTAGAACTGTGCTGCGGGCTGCGAGATCGGGGTGGAGCGCAGCGAGAAGTTCGACTGGGTGGCCAGCAAAACCGCCGTGCCCTGGGGGACCGCGAGGACCTGGCCCTGGGACTGGGCCTGCGCCTTGGAGATGCCGTACGGGACGTTGTTAACCAGGTCGCTGGACGAGGTGTCCGGGCCGTTGAGCAGACAGTGAAACCCGGTGGGCACGGTCGCGGCAGCAATGCCCTGACCGCGTTCCGCGGCGCTACAGGCCGCGCTGCCGGGCTTGCCGAACAGGTAGTACTGCGCGCCCTTGCGCGAATTGTTGTTGCTCACCTGGGCCGGCTGCTTGGAGGCGAGCTTGACGGCGTCGTACAACGACATGCTTCCCTGTCCGGACGAGCCTCCGCCCTGGCTGATCTGGACCGCAAGTTTTTGATCGGGCGTGAGCAGCGAGGGATTCTTCTGGAAGCCCGGCGGTAGACCTGTCAGGACGCTCGCGACGGTCTTGCCGTTCGGCAGCAGAACGCTCGCTTCCCAGTCGTAGAACTCGAGCCGCGCGGTCGTGCCCACCTCCTGAATCGCGCGGGCGGTGTCCGTGACGTCTGGCAGTGCGACCGAGATCTGATTGCCGCCGTAGGTCTGGATCTCCGGCTCCGCCACGCCGAGCTGGTTGACGCGGGCGTCCATGATGGAGACGGCCTGATTGAGCGTGGTCGGGTTGACCGCTGCCTGCTGGGTGCCCTCCGCGCGGTAGACCAGCTCGACGCCCCCCTTCAGGTCGAGCCCGAGCACGGTCTTGAACTGGGTCAGGACCACGGCCGAGGCCGCGATCAGCCCGGCCACGAGCAGCAGAATGAATCCGTGGCGCCGGCGATCACTCATGACTTGCGCTGGATGCTAGTGGCTTCGCGGGCGGGCGCTTCCAGCTACCCGACAGCGTGGTGGTTGGTGGGAGTCAGTACCAGCAGGACTCCACCGTCGTCATCGTCGTAGGCCGGGAAGATATCCGCCACGGCGTCGGCCGCCAGGTCCTGCCCAGCGTTGACTTCGACGGGCTTGCTCTTCACCCGTACCTCCCACTCGAGCGCCGTCTGCACGTGGTCCGTGCCGTCGGCGAAGCGCAGCCCCAAGACCTCATGCACCGACCGTCCCATCGCCTGCTCGGTCCTCAGCCCGGTGAGCTCAAACGATCCCTTGCCGCAGTTGACGATTCGTCCGCCAGCGTCGCAGGCGAAGAAGGCCGCGTTGGGCGCCGGATAGTAGTCGTCGAGCAGCTCGAACAGGAACGCGAATCCGCACTTGTCGCAGCCGCGGACCTCGCGCCCGAAGTCGGTCGTGCGGTCCGTCGCCATCGAGCGATGGCCGCAGTTGGGGCAGATGAAATAGTGCTCCTTGGACACCGCAGGTGAGGATAGCTGGCACCGTTTGCCCGCTCGCCGGGGCCAGAGCGCCCGCGGTTTCCCGGGCTCGCTCGCGCAGGGAGCGCCGACTGTTTGCCCGCTCGCCGGGGCCAGAGCGCCCGCGGTTTCCCGGGCTCGCTCGCGCAGGGAGCGCCGACCGTTTGCCCGCTCCCGGGGCCAACAAAAGAACCCACTAGACCCCTTCCGCGGCCGGGTCTGGGGCGCGGGGGCCCGCCAGGTCAACAAAAAGCCCCACGCCCCGGCCAGCGACAATCCGGTGGGGCGTTTGCAGACGCACCAAGGCCGGGGCTTGCAGACGCACCAAGGCCGGGGCTTGCAGACGCACCAGGGCCGGGGCTTGCAGACGCACCAGGGCCGGGGCTTGCAGACGCACCAAGGCCGGGGCTTGCAGACGCACCAGGGCCGGGGCTTTGCAGACGCACCAAGGCCGGGGCGTCTTGGCGCTCCGAGGCAGGCGCGTCTTGCCGGCGCCGAGGCGGCGCGCGACGGCGGTCCGCGCGGCTAGAGCAGCGCTGGCTGCCCGGGCGGTTCCAGCCCCAGGTGAGCGAAGGCGCGGCGGGTGGCCGTGCGGCCGCGCGGCTTGCGCTCGATCAGGCCGCGCTGCAGCAGATAAGGCTCGTAGACGTCCTCGATCGTGTCCTGCTCCTCCCCCACGGCGACCGCGAGCGTCGAGAGCCCAACCGGGCCGCCCGAGAACTTCTCGCAGATCGCGCGCAGAATCTCCCGGTCGAGGCGATCGAGGCCCTCGTCGTCGACCTCGAGCAGCGCCAGCGCCTCGAGCGCCGCTCGCTCCGAGACCGCGCCCGTGCCCCTCACCTCCGCGTAGTCGCGTGCGCGCTTGAGCAGGCGGTTGGCGACGCGGGGGGTTCCGCGACTGCGCGCCGCGATCGCGTGCGCGCCGCCCGCGGCGAGTTCCACGCCCAGCAACCGTGCCGAGCGGTGCACGATCTGCGCGAGATCGTCCACCGAGTAATGCTCGAGCCGCTGTTGGATGCCGAAGCGATCGCGCAGGGGGGCGTTGACGAGGCCGGTCCGGGTGGTGGCGCCGATGAGCGTAAACGGCGGCAGCGGCAGCGTGACCACGCGCGCCCCCGCGCCCTGGCCGACCGTTATCGGCAGGCAGCCGTCCTCCATCGCGGGGTAGAAGGTCTCCTCCAGAGCGCGAGGCAGGCGGTGAATTTCGTCGACGAAAAACACCGCATGCCGCTCGAGCGCGGTCAAGAACGAAGCGATGTCCGCCTTGCGCTCAAGCGTCGGGCCGGCCGTCTGCACGAACTGGACCTCGAGCTCGGCGGCGACGATCTGAGCGAGCGAGGTCTTGCCGAGGCCCGGCGGGCCGGCCAGCAGCACGTGGTCGAGAGCCTCGTCCCGGCTCTTGGCGGCCTCAATGGCGACCGCCAACTGCTCCTTGATCGCGGGCTGACCCACAAAATCGACCAAACGGCGGGGGCGCAGTGAGCGATCGAACTCGTCGTCCCCGAGCAGCTCGGGCGTCTGGACACGAGGCTCGGTGGTCATCGCCGGGCCATCCTCAGCGCGGCTGAGATCAGCTCCTCGGGCTGCTCGCCGTCAACGCCGTCGAGCAGCTCGTCGGCTTCGCTGGGGCTGTAGCCGAGCCCGATCAGACCCTCGCGCGCCACCCCGTGCGGATCGTCGGGAAGCGCAGCGACGACCGGACCTACGGGCACGGCGGCGCCGACTTTCTCTCGCAACTCGACGACAATCCTCTCCGCCGTACGCTTGCCGATCCCCGGAACCGCCTGTAGCCGCGCCGTATCGCCCGCCGCGAGCAGCGCCAGTAGCTCCCGCGGCGGACCGCCGGAGAGCACCGCCAGGGCAACCTTCGGGCCCACCGACTGCACCGCAAGCAGCATCAGGAAGAGCTCACGCTCCTCCTCGGTGGCGAAGCCGTAGAGGGCGAGCGCGTCGTCGCGCACCACCAGGTGGGTGTGGAGCGTCGCCCTGCCGCCCACCGCGGGCACCTGGCGCAGCGTCTGGGCCGAGACCGCGAGGCGATATCCGACACCGCCGCAGTCGATCACCACGTGGTCCGAGCGGCGCACGGCGACCGCGCCGGATATGAGCGCGATCATGCGCGCGCCCCCGCGACCGTCAGGGCCCGCTGAAGCGGCGCCCGGTTGAGCTCGCAGATGGCGACGGCCATGGCGTCGGCGGCGTGATCGGGCACGGGTGGAGCGGGCAGCGCCAGCAGCCGCGCGGCCATCTCCCCCACCTGCTCCTTGCCGGCGCCGCCGTGACCACAGACCGCCGACTTGACCTGTTGCGGCGTGTAGGAGCGCGTCGGGACCTCCCGCACGCCCGCAGCCAGGAGCACCGCGCCGCGGGCCTGGCCCACAGCGAACGCGGTGCGCGCGTTAACCCCGAAGTAGAGCTCCTCGATCGCCAGCGCGTCGGGTTGGTGGAGATCGAGCAGCTCGCCCACGCGGGCATGGATATGCGCCAGGCGGCGCTCGGTCGGCGTGCCGGAGCGAGTCTGGATGACGCCGTGGGAGACCGCGGCCAGTCGGCCACCGCTGGCGCGCACAACTGCATAACCGGTACTGGCCGTACCAGGATCGATTCCCAACACGATCATCGCTTGGAGAGACATTCTGCGCACGCGCCCGGACGCCTCCCCGCCCGGCATCGGGGAAGATCCGCACATGGCCGCCGGACGCGACGACGTCGACTTCGAGGCCCGGAGGTTGCTCGACGGCCTCGAGGGTCGGGAGCGTGAGGCGCGCGAGGAACTGCTCTCCGGGCTGCTAGAGCGTGGCGCCACGCTCGAGGAGCTGAAGCGGGCCGTGGACGAGGATCGGCTCGTGCTGCTTCCGCTCGAACAGGCCCTGGGCGGGCGCTACTCCACCGTGGAGGTCTCCGAGCGCTCCGGAGTGCCGCTTGAGCAGCTGCAAAACGCCTGGCGTGCCCTGGGGTTCGTCCAGCCCGAAAATGACGAGGAGAAGGCGTTTACTGATGGGGACGTGGCCGCTGCCGAGTCGCTCAGGGCGTTCCTCGATGCCGGCATCTCCGAGGACTCCCTGCTCGAGATTGCCCGCGTCCTCGGCGAAGGGACCTCGCGTCTCTCGTCCACCGTGACCGGCGTGTTCGTCGACACCTATCTGGAGCCGGGCGACAGCGAGCGGGACGTCGCGCTGCGCTTCGCCCTCATGGCCAAGCAGCTGCTGCCGCTCATGTCGCCGGTGCTCGACGCCGCGCTGGCGGGGCATGTGCGCGAGGCCACGCGCCGGGGGATCATCAGCCGTGCAGAGCGCGAGCGGGGCAAGCTGGCCACCGCCGAGGAGGCGGTGGTCTGTTTCGCGGACCTGGTCGGCTTCACCAGCCTGGGCGGCGAGGTGGGGGCTGAGGAGCTCGGCCTGGTCGCGCGCCGCCTGGGCGAGCTGGCCACCGAGGTCTCTTCGCCCACGGTACGGCTCGTGAAGACGATCGGTGACGCGGCCATGTACGTGTCGGACGATGCGCCCGCCACGGTGAACGCGGCGCTCGAGCTCATCGACGCTGTGAGCGAGGCCGACCTGCCCGCGCTGCGAGCGGGCATCGCGTGCGGCGCTCAATCGAGCGGGCGACTGGTACGGACAGGCGGTCAACCTGGCGAGCAGGGTCACCGGCGCGGCGCGACCCGGGAGCGTGCTCTGCACCGAGGAGGTTCGCGCGGCGGCGGGAGACGCGATCGCGTGGTCCTCGGCTGGTCGTTTCCGGCTGAAAGGGCTGTCGGAGAGCGTGCCGCTTTACCGAGCGCGCCGCATCGGTGCGCGCGAGGCGTCGCCGAACGGCGAGGAAGAAGCGAGAGCTACGAAACGGCGTGCAGGTCGATCACGAAGACGAGCGTCGCGTTAGGCGGGATCTTGGACCCGGATCCCTTGCTGCCGTACGCCAGGTTCGGCGGGATGATGAGCTCCCGCCGTCCGCCCACCCGCATGCCGGGGATTCCTTCGGTCCAGCCCTTGATCACGCCGCCTGCGAGCGGGAACTGGACCGGTTGGCCCGTACCGTCGTTCCATGATGCGTCGAACTGCTTGCCGGTCTTGTAAAGCACTCCCACGTACTGGACGGTGACGGTGGAGGTCTTCGTCGCCACGGGGCCGGTGCCCTTGATCAGGTCCTTGATCACCAGATGCTTCGGCGGCGGACCCTTGGGGACCGTGACGGTGGGCTTCGTACGCAGCGCGACTGGCACGGGCGGCGGAGGAGGAGGCGCGGTCAGGCCCGCGGAGGGCGCCGTCACGATCCCATGAGCGCTGCCGGAGCTTCCGCACGCGGCAAGTCCCGCCACGAGCGCGATGCTCGCGAGCGCTACCCCAAGACGGCGGGTCACGAGGCGATCCGCTCCAGAACGCCCGCGTCGATATCGAAGTTGGCGTGCACCGCGGCCACGTCATCCGACTCCTCGAGGGCGTCGATGAGGCGCATCAGCCTAGGAGCGGCGTCCTCGGCCACGGGCACACGAGAGCGGGGCCGCTGCGCGACATCCGCGCTCTCGATCTCGATGCCGGCCTGCTCCAGCGCACCGCGCACCGCCTGCAGGTCGGACGGCTCGCAAACCACCTCGAGCACGTCGTCGTCGCGGGCGATGTCCTCGGCTCCCGCGTCGATCGCGGACATCAGATCATCCTCGTCGTAGCGCGCCGCGTCGACGCTGATCACGCCGCGCTTGTCGAACAGGTAGGCGACCGAGCCAGGCTCGCCGAGGCTTCCGCCCTGCTTGGCGAAGGCATGGCGGATATCGGCGCCGGTGCGGTTGCGGTTATCGGTCAGCGCCTCGATCAGGAGTGCCACCCCGCCGGGCCCATACCCCTCATAGATGACGGTCTGGATCTGGTCGGCGTCGCTGCTCTCGCCGGTTCCCTTGCCGATCGCACGCTCGATGTTGTCCTTGGGCATCGAAGCGTCCCTGGCCTTCTGAATCGCCAGCGCCAGAGCGGAGTTCGCCTCAGGGTCTCCCCCGCCCTCGCGCGCGGCCACGGAGATGGCGCGCGCCAGTTTCGTGAACTGCTGGCCCCGGCGCGCGTCGACGACGGCCTTCTTGTGTTTGATCGAGCTCCATTTCGAGTGCCCTGACATCGGCGGTCAAGTGTAGGGGGCTCGCCCTGGTCGCCTCCGGCCAAGCGCTGAAGGGGGCGCGCCCCAGCCGGGCTGAAACTCACGGGGCTCGCCCTGGTCGCCTCCAGCCAGGCGCTGAAAGAGGCGCGCCCCAGCCGGGCTGACAAGGGAGCGCGCCCCAGCCGGGCCTCGACTCGCGGCGCGCCCGGCCGGGCCTCGACTCGCGGCGCGCCCCACGACCTTCCCTAACCCTTCGACCACTTCCTCCCATTCCAGTGCAGGAGCTCGTCGAGCGCCTTGCCGGCGGAGTTGCTCGTGTATCCAACGGCCCAGCAGTCCTTGCCCGAGGGGCATGCCACGGCCTGGAGCTCGTTGTTGGCAGAGGCGCCGCTGCCGCTGGGATTCACAATCGCGACCGCTGTCCATTTGTGGCCGTTGTAACTCAAGGCCTGGTTCACGACTCCTCTGGAGCTGTTCTCGGATTCGCCCACCGCCCAGCAGTCGCGGGCCCCCGGGCAAGCCACCCCGCTCAAGGTGTTGCGGCCGAGGCCTGATGTGCCGCTCGGGTCCGGAGGGTGCATGACCGACCACTTGCCCGCGCTGAAGCGCAGCACCTCGTTCACCAGCTCGTTGTGCTGGTTGGCGTCGGCGCCGACCGCCCTTGCAGTCGGCGGCCGAGCTGCACGTGACGGCGGACAGCAGCCGCAGCAGCATGCCCGATGTCTGACCGGGGCTTGGAGCCGCGACCGACGCCCATCGTCCGCCGCTCCAGTGCAGCCCCTGGTTGGTCGTCGCACCTGAGCTGTTCCTCGCCGTGCCCACGGCCCAGCAATCTGATGCCTTCGGGCAGGAAATACCGTGCAGCACGTTGTTCACGGAGCCGCTGGTCCCGCCGGGGTCGGTGACCGGCGCCGACTTCCACTTACCGCCGCTCCAGTGAAGAGCCTCGTTCAACCCCGCCCCCCCGAGAACGCCGGTGCCACCGACCGCCCAGCAGTTCTTGGCGGATGTGCACGCGACGCCGAAAAGCTGCTGCGAGGCGGTGCCGGACGTGCCGACCGGATCGGGCGTCGAGACCAGTGACCAGGCCCTGCCGTTCCAGTGCAGGGCCTCGTTCAAGCGTGCTCCGCCGGCATCCATGTACGTGCCGACGGCCCAGCAGTCGGAGGCCGAGGTGCAGGACACCCCGTCGAGCTGCTGCCCGTCGCCGTTGGCTTTGCCGCCGGGCTCCGGCGCGGCGGCTCGACGCCAGCGCTTTCCATTCCACCGCTAAATCTGGTTCAGGTGGGCCCCCGCCTGGTTGGTGGCAAACCCGACCGCCCAGCAATCGGACCCAGACACGCATGTAACTCCTTCAAGCGCCGTGCCAGGGCCGGCGATGGGCACCAGCGGACGCGAGTATGCGTCGTCGGGCTCAAGAGCCATCAACCCAGCCGTAAGCGCAAGTCCTGCCGTGATCGCCGCCCAGCACCCGCTCGTTCGGGCACGGTGCCGGATCGATCTTCTGCGCATCTCTTACGCTCGATGTCGCCCGCCGCCGCCGGATCGATCTTCTGCGCATCTCTCCCCCCACGCTCGATGTGGCCCGCCGCCGGCGTTGATCGCCCCCTCAGCGGGCGTTTGCCTCGCTCAGACTATGGCGAGTGTCAAGGCGAAGGCGGATACCATCCGCCGCCGATGGCCTCGCTCGCCCCGGAAATCTTCAAGGCCTACGACATCCGGGGCCTATATGGCGAGGACATCGACGAGCAAGCGGCGCGCCAAATCGGCCGCGCTTTCGCCCGCGTGATCGGGGAACTCGAGCAAAAGCCCACCTCCGCTCTGCGGCTCGGCCTCGGGCGAGACATGCGACTGAGCGCTCCCGAGCTCGCTGCCTGCTACAGCGAGGGGATGCGTGCGGAAGGCGCGTCCGTGCTCGACGCCGGCCAGATCGGCACCGAGATGCTCTACTACCTGGTGGGCTCGCGCGACCTCGACGGTGGGCTGATGTGCACGGCCTCGCATAACCCCAAGGCTTACACCGGTGCCAAGCTAGTCGGCCGCGGCGCGCTCGCGCTCTCGGGCGACCGCGGGATCGGTGAGATCCGGGGGCTGCTCGAGCAGGGACTCGACGAGGAGCCGGGGGGCGGCGAGGTCGAGGAGGTGGAGCTCTACGACGAATTCCACGAGGCCGTGCTGAGGTTCATCGACCCGGATGCGATTGCGCCCCTAAGCGTCGTCCTCGACGGCGGCAACGGCATGGCGGGGCCGATGGTCGGCCCGCTGCTCGAGCGCCTCGGGCTCGAGCTCGTCACGGCTTACTGGACTCCGGATGGGAGCTTCCCCGACCACGAGCCCAACCCCCTGTTGCCCGAAAACAGGCGCTTCGTGATGGACGAGGTGGTTCGCCAGGGCGCGGATCTCGGGATCGCCTGGGACGGCGACGGCGACCGCTGCTTCTTCATCGACGACACGGGAGCGTTTGTCGACGGCGACTTCCTCACGGCGCTGTTGGCGGACTCGATGCTGAGCAAGCATCCCGGGGCAACGATCCTGTACGACGTGCGCGCCAGCCGCGCGGTGCCCGACACGGTCGCGGCGGCGGGGGGGCGTGCCCTCATCAACCGGGTCGGCCACGCCTTCTTCAAGACCCGCATGCGCTCCGAGCACGCCGTCTTCGGGGGCGAGGTCTCGGGGCATTACTACTTCCACGACTTCTACTGCGCCGACTCGGGCACGATCCCAGCTCTGTTGATGCTCGAACTGCTCTCGCGCGAGCGCGCAAAGCTCTCCGACCTGCTCGAGCGCTATCGCTCGCGCTACTTCATCTCGGGTGAGATCAACTCCGAGGTCTCCGACCAGCAAGCCAAGCTCGAAGAGCTTTCGGCCCACTACCAGGAAGGCGAACAGAGCCGGCTCGACGGCCTCTCGGTCGATTACGACGACTGGCACTTCAACGTGCGGCCGTCCAATACGGAGCCGCTGTTGCGCCTTTGCCTCGAATCGCTGCACTCGGTGCAGGACATGGAGCGCCGACGCGACGAGGTGCTGGCGCTGATCAGGTCGTGAGCGAGGAGCGTCAGGAAAGCCGACGCCCAGTCCACTGGATCGATCGCTGGCGTGGGCTCGGCGGCGACATCGGGCGCCATGACCCTGTTTGGGCACCACAGCTTGTCGTCGCAGCCGCGATCGCGCTGGACCTGGCGCTGCCCGACCAGCTCACGATAGGCCCATTCTGGCTGCTGCCTGGCGTCGAGAGCCTGCTGCTGTTCGGATTGGTGGGCGCCTCGCCGCATCCCCGCCTGCGCCACTCCCTGCTGCGACGACGGATCGCCTTAATCCTGATCGGACTGGTGAGCGCGGTCAACGTCTACTCGCTGATCCTGTTGGTCCACTACCTCCTTCAGGGCCACAAGGCAAGCGGGCGCGCATTGATCTTCTCCGGCGTCGCGCTGTGGGTCACCAACGTGCTGCTGTTCGGACTCTGGTACTGGGAGCTCGATCGTGGTGGCCCCCTGGCCAGGGCGAGGCGAGCGGCCACCATTCCCGACTTTCTTTTCCCGAACATGACCGACGAGGTCCAGCGGATCATGCCGAACTGGATGCCGGGGCTGATCGACTACATCTACGTTTCACTGACCAACTCGGCGGCCTTCAGCCCCACGGACACGATGCCGCTTACCGCGACCGCAAAGCTGCTGATGGGCGGCCAGGCCCTCGTCTCAATGTTGATCGTGGTGCTGGTGGTGGCCCGCGCGGTGAACATCCTCCAGGGATGACGGCGATCGAAAGCAATGCCCTCGAGCGCGAGATCCGGCGCGTAGGCACCGAGCTCTACAGCTCCTTTCCCTCTCCCCTGCGCCACCCGATCCGGACCGTCGACGCGCGTGCCATGGAGTTGGCTTCCTCGGATCGGGAGCTGCGCGCAGCCCTATTTCGCTTCGTCGACGTCGTCCCCGCCTGCCGCTCGGTCGAGGACGTGGCCCGCCACCTGAGCGATTTTCTCGACGAGGTGCCGGATGCGCCGCTGCCGCTCGAGGCGGCGATGCGGATCGCCCACAACAAGGCCGGCCGGGCGGCGCTGGGGGCGGCCGCCGCCCGCGGAGTCCGTCACATCGCCCATCGTTTCATCGTGGGCGAGACGCCAAAGGCCGCGCTCGAGGTGCTGGAAGCGCTGTGGAGGAGCGGCGTCGCGAGCTCCGTCGATCTGCTCGGCGAGGCGACCGTCACCGCCGCCGAGGCCGATCGCTACGCCGCGCGCTGCAGCGAGGCCCTGCGCGAGCTCGTCGACGCAGTCGGCCGCTGGCCGCCCTCGCCGCTGCTCGAACACGATCAAAGCGGCGCTCTGCCGCGCGCGAACCTGTCCGTCAAAGTGTCCGCCCTGACCCCGTTGCTGCGGCCGGATGCGCCGGTGCTCGGCAAGGAGGACGCCGCCGCGCGGCTTCGCCCCCTGCTTGCGGCCGCGCGCGACCAGGGCGCGCACATCCACATCGACATGGAGTCGCTCGACTCCCGGGAGGCCGTGCTCGAGTTGGTGCTCGAGCTGCTCGCGGAGCCCCAGTTCGCCACGGGGCCGTGCGCTGGCATGGTGCTGCAGGCATACCTGCGTGACTCGCCGTCGCAGCTCCAGCAGATCCTCGCGTGGAGCGATGCCCACCCCCGGACGCCGCCGTTGCAGGTGCGGCTCGTGAAGGGCGCCTACTGGGACCACGAGCTGGTGCAGGCGCGCCAGCAGGGCTGGCCCGCCCCGGTGTTCGAGGTCAAGGCCGAGTGCGATCGCAACTTCGAGGCGTTGACCCGTCGACTGCTGGTGGCGCGCCCGGCCGTGCGAGTCGCGATCGCCTCACACAATCTGCGCTCGGTCGCGCACGCGATCGCGCTCAACCGCCTGCTTGGCGCCCCGGACTGGGAGCTCGAGTTTCAGGTGTTGCGGGGCCTTGGCGACGAGTTGCAAGATGCCCTGGCCAAGCATGGCTTTCGCGTCAGGACCTACTGCCCGGTGGGCAATCTCGTGGCCGGGATGGCCTACCTCGTGCGGCGCCTGCTGGAGAACACGAGCAACGAATCGTTTACAATGCGCATGAGCGCAGGCGGATCATTGGACGAACTGCTCGCGCGCCCGTGAATGAGTAGACAGCGGAGGCGGCGCATGAGGCTTGTGGCATACATTCGGGTCAGCAAGGTTGGAGGCCGGGAGGGCGACTCGTTCCAAAGTCCTGACGATCAGCGCCGGGATATCGACCACATCGCTGGGCTGACACCTGGCGCAAGCATCGTGGCCGAGTGCTCCGACCTGGACGTTTCCGGCGGCTCGATGGACCGGCCAGGCGTCCGAGAGGCGATCACGATGGTGGAGAGCGGCCAGGCTGACGGGATCGTCTGCGCCAGGCTGGATCGCTGGGCACGCAACCTGGAAGCCCTTGAAATGATCGAACGCTGGACGAAGGAAGGCCGCACCTTCATATCGGCGCGAGAGAAGTTCGACGCGAACTCGTCCGCGGGACGGCTCACACTGGGGATGATGCTGCTCGTCGCAAAGTATTACCGCGACCTGATTACCGAGCGGTGGGACTCCAGCGTCCGGAACGCAGTGGAGCGCGGCGTTCATATCACGGTGCCATACGGCTACAAGCGTGGCAACGGCATCGGCAAAGCTCACGCGAAAGGCGGCACGCGCGGGGCGCCGCTTGTGGTTGATCCTGAGCCTGCCGCTGTAGTTCGCCGCATCTTCACTGAGCGGGCCTCTGGCGCTGGCATCTCCGAGATAGCGGCAGGCCTGAACGCAGACGGCATCGCGTCGCCGAGGGGTGGCCAATGGACGCGCCAGACTGTGCGGGCGCTTCTGCGGGTCCGCGCTTACATGGGTGAGGCCGCTCGCGGCGAGTACGTCAAAGCGGACGCGCATGAAGCCATCGTGGACCGTGCGACCTGGGATGCCGCGCAGACCGAGCGCGGTCCATCCCCGCGCAATGGCGACTCGCTCTTGATCGGGCTCGTCCGCTGCGCCGGGTGTGGTTACGCAATGGGCTCTGGGGACAATGGGCGCGGACATCGGCGCTACGGCTGCAACCGCCATCACGCCGAGCTACGTTGTCCGGCGCCTACGACCGCACCGGCCGAGGGCCTGGAGCAGCTTGTCTGTGACGAGTTTCTGACGCGGTATGGCAACGTCGCGGTACAGGGCGCCAGCTCCAGCGAGCCTGCCGTGTCCGTCGCCGAGACGGACCTGGAGCGCACTCGCACCGAGTACACACGCTGGCGCGATGATGTCGAGATGCGCGAGGCCATTGGTGACGAGGACTATCGCGCTGGCCTGGTCGTGCGCAAGCATGCCGTGGCCGACGCTGAGCGCACCTATGAGGACGCGGTGCGTGCGGCCAAGTCCTCCACGCTTTCGGTTAGCGAGAGCGTCTGGAAGCACCTGGATCAGCGGGAGCGCCGCGAGCTGCTGCAAGCCGGGCTTGACGCCATCGTGCTACGCCGCGCGAGCAGCACCCATACCCCGCTCGCGGATCGCGTCGAGTTCGTCTGGACCGGCGAGCTGGAACACGACGGCACCCGAAGCGGGGTCGCCGCAGCCATCCGCGAGCGTCCATGATGTGCCCGGATGCTTGCGGCTGAGGATGCGAGCTAGCGCCTCGCCGACTGCCTGCCGCTGCTGACGAGGAGCCCGGGCGTCCTTCTGGGTAGCACTGCTCAACAAGGTAACCTCACAGCCGTTGTGGTGATGAGTCGCGTGGCCAGACCGCTCTTGCGCTGTGCCCGGGCTTCCCGCCGTTTGGCGATGCGCGCCCCTCGTCGCTTGGCGTCTGCGCGGACGCGGGCGCCCATGATCTGAAGGTGGATGCGGGGATCATCGCTGTAATACCGCTCGTAGCTACGCTCGCGCACACGTTCGCGGTATTGAGAATCCGTTCGGTATCGCTCACGGTGGCGCTCTCTATCGCACGCCTTGCATCGCCCGCGTGAACCCACAGAGGCAGTCGTCTTGAGATGACCCCGCAAACAGAAGGCAAGTGGTTCGCTCATGGGTCACCCTGGCCGTGGGTAGGAGCAGCGAGGCGCTGCTGAGATTCTCTTCTCCCGTGTGGAGAATTTGACCTCAGACGCCCTGCGTGAAGGCGCGCCGCCCTCTCTTTCCGCTGCTCGTCCGTCAAGTCGCGCGTAACGCGCTTACTCCGGAACGAAATCAGCGCCTTCGGGATATCGAACTCGGCGCCGACGCTCGACCCATAGTGGTGGGTGCGCGTTTCGACTGCCGCAGGATTCGCCCGCAGCTTAGTGATCACCGGACGCTGCCAGGTCACGACATGCGCGGCGTCCTCGGCATCGTTGAATGTGATGACGGTTTCCCGCTCCAGGGCGGTAAGACTGTTCATGTTCGCTCCGATCTGAATGCTCACGGACGGCCCAAGGTAGGGAGTGCCCCCGACGAATCCGCGGGGTTCCGCCGCTGCGTGTGGTAGGGACGCACTCAGCCCCGCTGTAGGCCGAGGTTCTCGGCGGCGGGCGGTAGCTCGGGTCTGCTTGGCGCTTTCGATCATCGGACGCGGCAGCGTAGGGGGTGCGGCGGGCGGATCAGCAGGGCCAGGGCCGCTGTCTGTGCTATGGGCGCGCTGAGGGCGCCGAGCAGACCCTCGGGCACCGTCTCTCTTTTGGTCTAGCCGTCAGAGCCCCCTACAAGACCACGCGCGACCTCGCTACCGCCGAATCGAAGCGCCTCGCCAGCCAACGCCGACTAACTGCGCTCGGCAGCCCCGATGCGCACAGCAATGTATGTCTTTGCAAAATGGGGTTGCAACGATTGCCACAAAGCAATAAGCTCTTCGACGGGTCGGGAACCGAAATAAGGAGGCGCCTCCCGTGCGAAAGCTCTTCGTCGTGGTGGTAGCGTTGCTGGGAGCGGCGCTCACCACTGCCTTCACCGCGATCCCGGCAGTCGCCGCGACAAGCAATGCCTTGCATCTGCGCGGCGACAGGATCATCGCCGCGCATCCCGCAGAGGTGACCCACTCCATCCCCGCCAGCAAGGCCACCACCCGCCCCTCGGTAGACCCCGCTGACTACTGCGGGTGGGGCACCTACAGCTTCGGCAAGAAGTATTTCCCGACGCGGGTCGGGGGCTTTTCGCACCTGTTCTGCGCCACTAACACCAACCCCACCATCTTTCAACAATACATCGACTGGATGCACCTGGACATGCAGCAAACCGACGGCTCCTGGGTGACGGTGGGCACCTCGGGCTTGGTGCATGGACCTCCCGGCCACTGGCTCGACCAAGGCGTTGACGCAAACTGCACGACGACCAACGAGTACTTCACGTTTCACATCGAGACCGAGTACGGGATCAACTGGACCGACGGCGGCGGCCTGACGTGGACCCCCAACAGCAACAACATTCGCGTCCTATGTTGGGTGCAGCATTGACCTGGCGACCGCATTGGTGGCATGTATGCCCATGGCCCGGCGAGAACCCGCAAGCTCCGTGGTATGACCCGCGCTGGTGGTACTGGCGCCGGAAACTCTACCTGGCCAAGACGCGGCCAGCAGGAGGGACGCAACAGGATGACAGCAGTTAGACGGAAGGCTTTCCTTATCGCGGGTGTCGTTTGGTCGTTGGCCTGCTTCGCCGCAATCGAGTGGACACTGCGCAACCAGCTCACCACTCAACCCAATCACCATCGAGCAGCCGTAGCACTGATCTTCGGCGTCTGGTTCGTAGGGATGGTTGTGGCCTGGGCGGCGTGGTGGTTCTCAGGCCGCAACCGGCGATCCTCCCCCAACGGGCTCCAGCGAGAGGATCTTCTCTAGCCGGGTCGCCGGAACTCACCGGGATACCGCGGAGCGGCACGAGGCAAGCTGCGCCAGTGCGAGGCGCGGGGCCAGAACGAGCAGGTCCAAGCTAGAGCGACGGCGCCCAAGATCAACTTGCGCATCTAGCCGGTGCCCGAGTTGTCGTAAGTACCCCAGGCGGAAATATTCAAGTCAGCCCGCCCTTGAATCGTAGGCGACGCACGTACGTCCCTCGTAGAAGCCGAAAACCCCAGTTTAGTCCGGGAAGCCTTGGCCGGAAGTGTCGCCCTCCGGCAACTCGGGCGGGTCGGCAAACCTACCAATGCCGTGCGTCCAGGTGGGCTCTTGATTCTCGCCAAGCGGCACGCGCCGGAGGACGATGCCAGCCTTACTGCGTATCCAGCCGTACTCGGCGTGACGCTCGATGATTCGCCCATCGGCGGCGCGCTCACGGCGCCAGGGGGAACGCGGTGCTTCGGGCTTATCAGTGGGTCGTCCCATAGCGGGCCTCTCCTTCTCGACGCCGACTAAGCGCGACGCGCTGACGGGCGTTCAGGTGGCCGGTCCGCTCACGTGGAGGTTTCAGCTCCAGGCGAGCCAAGAGGCGGCTCAACAGATCGCGCTGCTGGCGTAGCTCGGGGATCACGCCGTGCAGGCGGCGCTGACCCTTCGAGCCTTCGACCGCCAGACCCTCGGCGGCGAGCTGGCGCTCTAGGTCCGCGATCAGGTCACGGGTCCGGCACGCCTGCTCCAGCCAGGCCAGGTCGCGCTGGTCCAACTCCCAGCCTTCTGCTACGGCGGCGTGAACGCCACGCCAGAGCGCCTTACCGGCGGGCTGAAGGCCGCAAGGCGGGCGAGTGTTATCTGCCATATGGCTTATCTCCTTTCACTGAAACAGTCGAGAACGCTTGGTTTTGGACTCAGACGTTTCCCGAGCTGGTAGGCTCGGCGGTCCCTGTCGGAGTCCCCTAGTGGTTCCCCCCCTGGGTCGCGGCGCTGCTCGGCGCAGCGGTGGCGCTGCACTCGAAGCCGACGACACAGCTATGGCGCTGCGGTCGATCCGGTGTCACACAGCGCGCGCATTGAACACACGGTTGGCAGCACACGGCCGCACATGACAGCGGCGCGACTCGTTGTCATTGGCGACGATGAGATCACAGCGCCGAACGATTGACAGCACCGGATCGTTGACAGCGCGATCATACGAACGACAAGACACGACAGCGCGATCAACACACAGCCACGAATGACCACAGCGACGACGTGCGCGCTGCACACGAATCAACGGTCTAACGGCGTCAGGTTTGAGCCTCACCGGTTCAAGCCACTAGACGCAATCGCCATGCAACGCCAAACACACCAACACCAACCGAATGGCGACAGCCATCGCTTGACCACTCACCATCGCACTGACAGCGCTTGCCATTGCTCGACAATGGCGGCGATCAGTCGTCGCACACGGTTGCACACACACGATCTGATCGCGGTTGGTTGGGTGTCGCTTGACAGACGCGCACTGCATGCCGAACGATTGCGCCAGACGCGGCGCACAGCGTCAGGTTTGGAACACGATGTTCCAAAAGCAGACGACGAGGCTGAGGTTGTTGAGACACACGCGATTTGTGATTCCACCAGACGCCATTGCCACACGGTCAGCACAATCGGCCGCGTGTCGTCGCTTGCCGAGCAACGCTGATCGCTGAGCGACGCTGGCGCTTGTCACACACACAGGTCTGAGACGCCACGTAAGCCGTTCTGCGACCATGCGCCGCGATATACGGGGGATCTACTCACCACGCACGCAACAGGAGCACAGAACGTCTCAGTAACGCCCAGACGATCAGTCGCCGTACTGATAATTTCGACTGCCGCTCAACAAGTGATCGAGACGACCGTTGCGGTAGGCAGCCACGATCTGCTCGGGCGAATAAGACGCCAGGTCGCCAGGTGACTCCGGAACAACGCCGCCGCCGCCGCGCGCGCCCTGGTTAGCATCGCCAGGCGTCGGCTGTGCCGCCTGCTGCTGCGCTGCCAATTCCTCCACATAGCGCTGCCATTCGCCATCAGGATCGCCATTGATCGGATCGCTGCTCGGCTTCTGCGGCATGCCGTCGCTCGGCTTCTGTGTCGTCGGCTGCCGGTTCGCGTTCAGTAGATCATTCAACAGTCCTGCCGCCTGGGCCTTCGTTATCTCATTTTCCGAAGCCGTAGCGAGCCATTCGCGTGTCTTCTGCGCTTCGCCGGTCATGACTGCGCTCCAGTCGCCACAGCGGCAGTCGGTCGCCGTACTGTCTGAACATTGCTTGCACCAGGTGAACCAAAGCCCGGGCCATGCCACTGAGCTTCACCGGGCGGCTGTGGCGGCGCGGCGATCTGATCGAGCGCCGACAGTACCTCTGACGCTGATTTCTTTTCCTCCATTGCGCCATTGCGGAGGATCACCTGAAGAGCGTGACGAACGCCAGCGGGCGGCAGACCATCACCGCGCTCAACGTACGCCAGAGCGGCACGATCAGCACTGACTGTCTCCAATCTCGCCACAGCATGGCGTAGATCCCCGAGACACTTACTGAGAGCCTGACGCGCCTGCTCGACCTCGGCTTCCAGCGCCTTAGGCCAATCGCCCTTGCGGACGGCGGCCTGAACGGCCAAGCGCACATCACCAGCAGTGCGAGCTATCGCTCGCTCATGGTCCTGGAAGCGGGCTTCTGCTTCTGCTAGCTCACGCTTCGCCTGCTCGGTCTTCTTAGCGGGCACGGCGTCCTTACCTGCCACAATGGCGGCCGTTCGAGCTGCCGCGTCTTTCTCGGCGCCGAGTTGCAGATTTGCGATGGCAGTTTCACGGGCCACGTATGCTTCGCTGTGCGCTTTGACTACACGGGCATGATTCGCCAGGGCCTTGGTCACACTCTCTGGCTGTGCAATGGCCGGGACTCCGCTTACGTTGTCAATTCTCATGGTCTGTTCGATCCTCCTGGTTATGGCCTAGCGGCCGAGTGTCAATCTCTTTCCCGCGACAACCGGCGTGTCCGGAGTAGAGGGGCGGAAGTACTTGCTCTAGGTCCGTCGGCTTCGGCAGAGGATCGTGGCCCAGGTGCTCAACGAGCGCCGCTCTGATCCACGGTGAAATGAGGTGCGCCGGGCGCTCCCCGCTCAGGTATTCCTCGTAGCGTCCAAGGCTCAGTCCCGCTGCCCGCAGCGCTGTGGGCAGGTCGCCGTTGCCCTGACGCTTGCCATTACCGTGACGCGCCTTCCATTGGGCCTCAGTGCGAGCACTCACGCCTCGGCGCTCCGGCTTCGATGTTCTAGGGCGTCAATCGCTTGGGAGATGGCGACTAGCTCCGAGAGGACAAAGGCATCGTCCGAGTCCCGCGCCAGCTCCCGGACGCGAAGGCGAAGCGCAGCGATGCGCTCAGCGGTAGTGGGTTGCTCGGCCACGACCATCACACGACCCCCGCAACGGCGTGACAGGGTGCGCCTTCATTGGCGGACGGCGCCTCGCCGTCAAGCCACGCGCCAGCCTCCACGTCCCAGCCGAACACGGCATGATCGCGCACCACGTGCGGGCGCTGACACGGGCGACGGCGAACGGGCGTCACACAACGCTCACCCGGTGCAACGTGACACTCAGAACACCCGACGCCCAATACACGATCCTCTGACGGCGCCAGGGCAACGCGGCGCGAGCCCTTCTCGCCAATCCAGCAGACGGCCCTACCGGGCCAGAACTGCTTCAGGGCGTTATATGCCAGATTGCCATCGGTGCAGGCGCATATTTCACGCCAGCTTGCGGGCTGTCCGTCCTCTAGCGCTTCCTTTACAACCTGCGCGGCACGCAAGAACTCGGCCTCAAAGTCGTAATCGTTCACGCCACAGCCTCCAGGTCCGATTCGTGAGCCAAGTCGGGAAACTTCGCCGCAATACGCTCCAATTCCGCGTCCGCGTCAGGGGCTACGCTTGGGCCATGCTCGAACCCATTCTCGGCGACCCCTTCCCCGATGCCGCCCTCGCCCGAAATGGCATCGTGCGGCAGTCCTGCCAGTGTCCCGTCCCTGGCTGCTCCCATCCGGGAGTCAGCCCCCAGCTTGTCAGCGGTATCTGCGACGGGCACCTGACACTCATCCGCGACTATCTCCGCTGGCTCGACGGCGCCGGTTTCGACGTTGACCGCGCTCGGCTGCGGTAGCAGCGCATCCAGGTTCAGCCGGTAGCAAGTAGTCCCGTCCGGCGCGGTGCCGTCCGAGGTTAGGACGCCCAGCTTGCGAAGCTCACCCAGGCCGCGCCAGGCACGCATCTTGTGAGCCCAGCCCTGGCGGCCAGCGGCTCGGCCTACAGCGAACCTGACCGACCACTGGCAGCCGACCGCGGCATAGGTCTGCTCATGCAGAATCAAGTCTGCGAGCAATCGCCGCTGATCGGGCGAGATCCCCCGTGGAATAAGGGAGCTGTTACTAGGTTGACTAGGTTGACTAGGTGGTGGAAGGGAAGAAGAGTTAGTAGTTAGAGGATTACTAGTAGCTAGTACGCGCGCGCGAAGCGCTTCTTCGATGAGCGCGTCCGCTTCGTCCAGCCCCGGCGCGGGCGTGTGTTCAAGCTCGACGGCGCACGCCTGAAACAGCGCGGCCTGATCTGCCTCGTCCGCTAGGTGGCCCAGCCCCCAGCCTCGCACGATGTCCCCCCAGGGTGCGCGGCACCCATGGTCGTAAAGCTCGAATCTCTGCACCACCCGACCGTTCCGTAGGGTCTTCACTCTGGCGCGGACGCTTACCGAGGGGGTGCGGTCGCCGTGGGTATGCCGGTGGCCTAGCGGACATTGCGCCATGAAGCTGTGTGGTTGTCCGATGATGCGGACTCCGCGCTGTCTTAGGTAGGTGTGTAGTTCCTCGGCCGTCATTGATTCTGGTGTCCTTTGCTGGTGGGTTGTTCAAGGATTGGCCTACAGGTAAGACGGCGGCTCACTCTCGGCATGTCGCTTCCGCTGGCGCGGGCGGCCCGGTAGCGCTCGCGGTCGCCGCGCCTGGTTATGGCGGTGGGCAAGCTCAAAGTCAGCGATGCGCCCGCAGCGCGAGCAGGGCGAGCTGAGCGAAGCGCCATAACAGACGGGGCAAAGCTCGTCTCTGTCCTCGGCCGCCATTAGGCCGTGGGCGCGTAGGGCCGCTCCAGTTCCGGCCACAGGTCCTCTACCTGCACACCCAGAGCTGCCGCGATGCGCTCGGCGTGCTCCAGCGACGGCTGGCACTTGCCCCGCGCCAGGTCGTGCAGGTAGCCGATTGCAACTCCCGCCTCGTCCGCAACGCAGTACGCCGGGATGCCGAGCGCCTGGCAGACGTTCAGGTGTCGCCTCAGGGGGCGCAGACGCCTTGCGGCGGGTATTAGGGTGGATGCCATGTAGCCGTCCTTCTCTGTTCGGCATGGATGTGCAGAGGCAGGGCGAGCAGTGCTCGTTTGCAGGCCCTAAAGAAGCGCCCAGCGCATTACCGGGCGCGCATGATCGGCGGGCGGCCCCGCCCCGCATGCAGGAGCGGGAACGGGGCCGCTTCGCCAGGACCTCCCGACCAAGGAAGCTTGAAAGTGCTGAGGGTGGCCGGGAATTTGCTGGTCCCTCACTTTCTAGTCTGTGACGCTAACTGGTCGCCCATGAGCGCGTACCAGGTTTCGATCACCAGCGCACGGCGCTCATGCTCGGGCATCCGGCCGCAGCCCCCTAAGTGGGCGCCACAATGGGACACCCAGGAGAAAGAGAGCGTGGGCGCGGCGGGGCCGCTGGGGATCTCGGGCATCCGGCGCTCGGCGCGCGGACTAGCTGCAAGCTCAAGCGCTCTCACGGTGATGATCGAGAAGCCGTCCATCTTGCCGTCTTCATTCACTGGTACCGACGCCAAGGCAAGCTCTAGGGCCGGGCGTCTGGCGTGGCGGTAGCCGATGTGCTGCGGCCACGCATCGCGAGCCTGCTTGTACTGCGGGGTGCCACGCGCGGGGTACGGCTTGCGGCGCTGACGTAGAGCACGCATACGGCACCCGCTGTCGAAGTAGCGGCCCGTGCGGCGGCGCTGTCCGCTTTTCGACGGTGGCCGGTCTGCGAGCGAGCGCCCACAGCCACACGCGCAGACGCTGGGGAGGCTATGACAGGTCGGTAGGTCCATCGTGTTCCCCCTAGGGAAATGGACCCCGCCGTCGTGTCGGCCTCGTCCTACTTGACATAGATTAGGAGCCGTCCCGGACGTGAGCTAGGCGTCCGCCCTGCGCCTGCGCAGAATGAGCGACTCATGCGAGCCGACAACTGGATAACGAGTCGTTCCTTCACGAGCAGGCGCGCAACGCACCGCTCGAGGCGCTGTTGGCGGCCCCGTAGCGCCGCGGAATGCTGCCCCGGCTACCCCGGGCGCAGGCTACCCCACAGCGCCCACACGGTAGGAACTTGCCACGTTCGTAACTGCCTGGCCGCCATAGTATCCGCACCTTGGCGTAAACCGAGCCGGGGGGCGAAGCCCGGTATTTGCGTGAGCTTGCTGTTTCTAGAGCAATGAAAAGTTTGGGGCACCAGTGGCTGAGGTGAGTTCTCAGATCGAATTCTCCGGCACTCCGATTACCGCGGAGGAGCTGTGCCCTGCCCAGCCGGAATTCTCCGTGCCTCCGCCTGCGCCGGTCCTCGTTGAGCCCGAGGTCGCCGAGCCCCCGGTTTCCAACACCGCGGTCATTCCGCCCATTCGCAGGGACACCGTTTTCCGACGGACGCTCGCGGTTGCCGACATGGCGGCTGCGTTCCTGGGCCTCTTCACGATCGGCGCGTTGACCCACAAGGGTATTCCCCCGGTAACGCTCGTTGCGGTGCCGCTGATCGTGTTGATGGCCAAGGTGGCGGGTCGCTATGACCACGACGACCTGGTCTTACGCAAGTCCACGCTCGAGGAGGTCCCTAGCCTGCTCGGCCTCTCAGCGGTATTCACGCTGGCGTGGTCCGCCGTCGCATTCGTCTCCGGCACGCACATGGACCTGCACGGCGCCGGTGTCGTCGCGTTGTGGGCTTCTACGGGGGTTGCTCTCGTCCTGGGCCGCAGCGGTGCGCGCGCGCTCGCCGCCGTGCTGGCGGAGCCCGAGCGGGCGCTGATCGTGGGCGATGCGCAATCGCGAGTAAGGCTCACGCAGGCGCTCAGCTATGACCACGCGGCGCGCGTTGAGATCACCGGCTATCTACCGCTGGAGGAGGGCGGGGACCAGTTGCCGTTCTCTGAGCTCAGAAGCGCAGTCGCCACGCTCGGCGTCGACAGGGTCTTCCTTGTTCCTCCAGGCGAGCACACTGAGGAGGCGCTCGACCTTGTCAGGCGCACCGCCGCTATGGGGGTCAAGGTGTCGATCGTGCCGCGCCTGTTTGAAGTCGTGGGCTCTGCGGTGGAGTTCGACCTTGTGGCTGGCATGACCGTCCTGGGCGTGAGGCGACCCGGCCTCACCAAGTCCTCCCAGCTGGTCAAGCGCGCGCTCGACGTCGCGGTCTCAACGATCAGCCTCATCCTGCTTTCGCCGCTGGCGGCGGTGGTGGCCCTCGCGATCAAGCTCGACTCGCCGGGGTCCGTGTTCTTCCGCCAGCCGCGAGTGGGGCGCGACGGCCGGAGCTTCTGGATGATCAAGTTCCGCAGCATGGTCGATGGGGCCGAGCAGGCGCGGGCCGAGCTCGAGGACCAGAACGAATCGATCGGGCTTTTCAAGCTCACGCGCGATCCCCGCGTGACTCGCGTGGGCCGTTTCCTTCGGCGGTGCTCGCTGGACGAGCTTCCGCAGTTCATCAACGTCGTGCGCGGCGAGATGAGCCTGGTCGGTCCGCGGCCGCTGATCCTCGACGAGGACGCGCTGGTCGAGGGCTGGCACCGCGATCGCCTGTTGCTGACCCCCGGCATGACCGGCCCCTGGCAGGTCCTCGGCCCCCCCCGCCCGCCGCTCGCGGAGATGGTCAAGGTCGACTATCTGTACGCGGCCAACTGGTCTCTCTGGAACGACATCAAGATCATCCTGCGCACGCTGCGCCACGTCGTCGGCCGACGCGGCGTCTAGCGCGCCTGCTGCGCGTCTAGGCTTCGCCTGAAGCCCCTTGAGCGCGCTCAACACCACCTCCCGTCCCACATCAGTGCTGGAGCCGTTCGTCAACGAACCGGTGCTCGAGCTGCGCCGCGCGACGATCCGCGCTCAGCTAAGCGACGCCTTGGCGGCGCTCGATCGCGAACTGCCCCTCGACGTTCCGGTGATGGTGAGCGGCGAGGAAACGCGCACCACAGAGCAATTCGACTCAACGGATCCAGGCGAGCCCGAGCGCGTCGTCGCGCGGGCGAGCGAGGCCGGAGCCGCCGACGTCCGGGCGGCCGTGGTGGCGGCGCGCGAGGCGCTCCCGACCTGGAGCCGCCGCAGCGCCGCCGAGCGCGCATGGGCGCTGCACCGTGCCGCCGCCTGGATGCGCGAGCGCCGCCTGGAGTTGGCGGCACTCGAGGTGAGGGAGTGCGCGAAGCCATGGCCCGAGGCCGACGGCGACGTGTGCGAGGCGATCGATTTCCTCGAGTACTACGGGCGCGGCGCGATCGAGCTCGAGTCCGGGCGGGAGCTGGTGCAGGTGCCGGGCGAGCGCAACGAGCTGCACTACGCCGCTCGCGGCGTCGCGGCCGTCATCTCGCCTTGGAACTTCCCTTTGGCGATCGCCTGTGGCATGACCGCCGGGGCACTCGCGACCGGCAATTCGGTCGTGCTGAAGCCCGCCGAGCAATCGCCGGCTTGCGCGCTGAAGCTGGTCCAGGCGCTGCGCGCGGGCGGCGTGCCCGCGGGCGCGATCTCCTTGCTGCCGGGCGGCGGCGAGGTCGGGGCCGCGCTCGTCAAGGACCCCGGCGTGCACACGATTGCCTTCACCGGGTCGCTGCAGGTGGGCCTCGAGATCGTGCGCGCGGCTGCGGAGCCGGCTCCCGGCCAGCATCACATCAAGCGCGTGGTGGCGGAGCTTGGCGGCAAGAACTGCGTGCTGGTCGACGCCGACGCCGACCTCGACGAGGCCGTCCCGGAGATCGTCTCCTCCGCCTTCGTCTACGCCGGCCAGAAGTGCTCGGCGGCCGCGCGGGTGCTCGTCCACGAGGCGATCTACGAGCCGCTGCTCGAGCGTCTCGCCGGGGCCGCCCGGGTGCTCGTGGTCGGGCAGGCGTCCGACTTGCGCACGGCGGTGCCGCCCGTGATCGAGGAGGCGGCCAAGAAGCGCATCGACGGCTATCGCGAGCAAGCCGCGCGCGATGGCCGCATCGTGGCCTCCGCGGAGCCCGTTCCCGAGCGGGGCTGGTTCTGCCCGCCGGCGATCGCGAGCGAGCTGCCGCCCGACTCCCCCGTGCTGAGCGAAGAAGTGTTCGGTCCTCTGCTGACCGTGGAGCCGGTGGCGGACCTGGAGCAGGCCTGCGAGATCGTCGAGCAGCTCCCCTATGCGCTCACCGGCGGTCTTTTTGCCCGGGATCCCGCGACCGTCCGCTACGTCACCGCTCGCACCCCGGTCGGCAACCTGTACGTCAACCGCGGCATCACCGGCGCCAAGGTCGGCCGCCAGCCGTTCGGCGGCAACAAGCTCTCGGGCACCGGCTCAAAGGCAGGCGGCCCGGACTATCTGCTCCAGTTCGTCGAACCGCGCGCCGTGACCGAGAACACGATGCGCCACGGACTCGTAGTGACCTAGTTCTGTCGGGGGCGCGCATGCGCGCCCCCGCCGGGCCGATCATGATCGGCCCGGGGCCGGCGAGCATGCTCGCCGGCCAACCTATAAACGGGGGCCTTGACCTGAGCGGCTCCGGCGACGATCATCGGAAAGCCGCATGGTCGTGCCCGCCTCAGAGATGTGGAAGCTGGCACTCGCGTTCGCGCTCGGCGCGGCGATCGTGATGGGCGCCTGGGGGGCCGCCCCGCGCCGCGCCGTTCCCCGCACGGAGCTGAGGCGCTTGGTTGCCTGCGCGCTATTGCTCTACGGCGTCGGCGGCGTGGCGTCGCTGGCGGGCCATTCCACGCTCGCCGCGCTGGCGTATGCCGCCGGCATCAGCGTGTGCGCGCTGGCGCTGTGGCTCTCCCGCGGGTCAGACGCGGATGACCCGCCGCACGAGGGCGAGGATCCATCCGACGAGCAGCCGCCGCCGGCGCCCGATGGCATGCCCGAGTTCGACTGGGCCGCGTTCGAGCGCGAGTTCCGAAATTACGTGCGCCGCTCCGAGCGCACTCCTTCGAGCGCCCGCTAGCCGCTCAGCGCCCGCCGTTTAGCCCGAGCACCAACTCGTGCAGCCGGGACTCGCCGGCGAGCTCTGGGTGAAAGGCGACCGCGACCAGCTTGCCTTGCCGGACCGCCACCGGATGGCCGTCGATGGCCGCCAGAACCTCCACCTCCGCCCCATGCTCGCGTACCCAGGGGGCGCGGATGAAGACGGCGTGCACCGGTCCGCCGGCCAGCTCGGGGAGCTCGAGCTCGCATTCGAAGGAGCGCAGCTGGCGGCCGAAGGCATTGCGCTCGGTCGAGATGTCCAGCACCCCGAGGTGATCGCGGTCGAGCATGATCATGCCCGCACAGGTTCCGAGCACGGGTGTGCCGCGCCGCACCAGGTCCCGCAGCGGCTCGGCCAGTCCGTCGCGCTCGATGCCGAGCGTCATCACGGTCGACTCGCCGCCTGGGATGATCAGCGCGTCGAGCCCCTGAAGATCCGCGGCGGTCCGAACTTGGAGCGCGCGGGCGCCGAGCGAGCGCACGATCTGCTCGTGCGCCTCGAAGCCGCCCTGGAGGGCGAGGATCCCAACCGCGCGGCTCACGGCCTGCGGCCTTACCAGCCGCGGGGAGCGAGCAGCTGCTCGGGCTCGAGCTTCGTCGTCTCGATGCTGGTCATCGGCTGGCCCAGGCCGGTGGAGGCGGCCGCCACCCGGGCCGGATCGGTGAAGTGCGTGGTGGCCTCCACGATCGCGCGCGCCCGGCGCTCGGGGTCCTCGGACTTGAAGATCCCGGAACCGACGAAAACGCCCTCGGCGCCAAGTTGCATCACCAGCGAAGCGTCCGCGGGCGTCGCGATGCCGCCCGCGCAGAACAAAACGACCGGGAGCCGTCCCTCGCGCGCCACCTGGCGCACGAGCTCGAGCGGCGCCTGGAGCTCCTTGGCCGCCGTCGGCAGCTCGGCCTCGTCGATCGCGGCAAGTCGGCGTAGCCCGGACCGGATCAGGCGAAGGTGGCGCACCGCCTCAACGATGTCGCCCGTGCCCGCCTCGCCCTTGGAGCGGATCATGGCCGCGCCCTCGCCGATCCGGCGCAGCGCCTCGCCCAGGTTGGTCGCGCCGCATACGAACGGAACCTTGAAAGCCCACTTGTCGATGTGGTTGGCCTCGTCGGCGGGCGTGAGCACCTCGGACTCGTCCACGTAGTCCACCTCGAGCGCCTCGAGCACCTGGGCCTCGGCGAAGTGGCCGATCCTCGCCTTGGCCATCACGGGGATGCTGACGACCTCCTGGATGCCCTTGATCATCATGGGATCCGACATGCGCGCAACGCCCCCGTCACGGCGGATGTCGGCGGGCACCCGTTCCAGCGCCATCACCGCGGCGGCACCGGCGTCCTGTGCGATCTTCGCCTGCTCGGGCGTGACCACGTCCATGATCACGCCTCCCTTGAGCATCTCGGCGAGCCCCGCCTTGACCGTGAAGGTGGCCTCGTCGCGGGCGATGCCGGCGCCGTTTTCGTCGAATGCTTCCGCCATCTCGACCCAGTGTAGTAGCGGCCAACGGCGCGAGAGGGCCGGAATGTCTAGGGTCCTCGCGATGCCCGAGGCGATCTTCGTACGAGCAGGAGAACGTTACGAAGCGACGGAGCTGGCACGGGGCCCATGGGATCCGAGCGCGCAGCACGGCGGTGCGCCTGCGGCGCTTCTGATGCGAGCCTTCGAGCAGCTAGGGGATGGCGGCGGCCTCGCGCTCGCGCGCGTCACCTACGAGTTCCTGCGGCCGGTGCCGCTGACGCCGCTGAGCGTGAGCGTGAAGGTCGTCCGCGGCGGCAAGCGGGCGGCGCTGCTTGAGGGATCTCTACTTGGGGAGAGCGGCACCGAGCTGGTGCATGCGCGGGCGCTGCGGGTCAGGCGCGCCGAGAGCGGTGCCGAACCGGCCGGCGACGCCGCCCCGCCCGCCCCCGGTGCGGGCCGGTCCGCCAACTTCCCTGCGGCCGCGGCACGACCGATGTTCGCCACCGACGCGATGGACATCCGCTTCACCTCCGGCCACTTTGCGAAGCCCGGCCCCGCCGCCGCCTGGTTTCGCCTGCGCGTGCCGCTGGTCGCGGGCGAAGAGAGCTCGGCCCTGCAGCGCCTCGCCGCCGCGGCCGACTTCGGCAACGGCATCAGCTCGATCGTGTCCTGGGAGGATCATCTGTTCATCAATCCCGACCTCACGCTGTACGTCGAGCGGGAGCCCGCCGGCGAGTGGATCCACCTCGACGCACGGACCAGCATCCTCCCCGAGGGCATCGGGCTGGCGATGGGGACGTTGCGCGACGATCGCGGGCCGGTCGGTCACGCCGCGCAGGCGCTCGTGGTGCAGCGAACGCGCTAGGTCGGGTCGCCCGTGGGCGCCCGCGACGCTACTTCAATCGGAAGGCCTTGATGCGAACGTCGTACTGGTGTGAGTCGCGGGCGTATACGCCGTAGGCGAGCGCCTGGATGAGTGACAGCAGCGCGGTGTGCGAGCGTACGAACGTGGGCGTATTGGATGAGTAGTAGAGCTTGATCCGCGCGAGCTTTGCGACCTCCGAGAGGGTCGCATCGGTGATCGCCAGCGTCGGCGCCCTGCGATGCCGCGCCAGCTTCATCGTGCGCGTGATCAGAGGATGGGGCCGCCCGGCTGAAAGGCCCACGACCAGCGTGCGCTCATCGATGCGGCTGAGTCGGCCAAGCGCCTCCTGGGAGGGGCTCGCCACGATCTCAGCGCGCAGATCGAGCAGCATCAGCAGATGCCGCATGTAGCTGGCGAAGAAGGCCATCTGGTCGGTGCCCGCGATCAGCACGCGCTCGGCCTTGATGATCGCGTCGACGGCGGCTTCGACCGCGTTGCGGGAGAGCTTGCGCGCCGTCTCCTCCACGTTCACGTGGTCGGCCGCCAGGGCGGATTCAAACTCGGTGTGGTCGAGCGAGAACAGCGGCGCCACTGCCACGGCCGCGCCGCCCCCCTCGTTCGGACGCCGCCGGTATTCGTCCCGGGCGGCTTGCTGGAGCTCGGGGAAGCCCTCGAAGCCGAGCGCCTGCGAGAAACGCACCACCGTGCTCGAGGACGTGGAGGCCCGCCGAGCGAGTTCCTCGGCCGTCTGGAAGGCCGCCTCGTCGAGATGGTCGACGATGTATTGCGCGACATCCTTCTGCGAGCGCGAGAACTCGTCGAAACGAGCGCGGATGTATGCCGAGAGCGCCTGGTGTCCGTTGCTGCTCGAGCTGCGCTTCGGCGCTGCCGTGGTCGACCCGTTCACGCTTCGAGCGACAGGCCCGGACGTCGCATTGGACGATGTCGCGGCAGACTTCATCGGCAGCCGTGTGTTTCGACATCCTCGGGCCGCGTTCCTTCAATGCCGCCTTAAGGACCCAGGCTCCCGCCGACGTCGGAGCCCATCGATCAACGCGGCCGGGCGCCCGCTGGGACGTCGGCCGGGGATTACTGCTGCCGACTGCGCTGCTGGTTCTGCCGGTGCTCCCCGAGGACCTGAGCCACGATGTAGATGACCAGGATGTTCACGATCACGCCGATGCCGCCGAACGTCATGATGAGCGCGAAGGTTTGGGAGAAGGACTCCGAGACGCCGAAGGTCAGCATCCCCCCAAGGGTACCCGACCTGGCGGGTGCTAGCGTCGCCCCGCGCGGCCCGCTTCGCGCCCGCGCGGCCCGGTAGCTCAGTGGTAGAGCAGCGGACTCATAATCCGTCGCGCCCAGGTTCGAATCCTGGCCGGGCCATGGGAAGTATCCTGGTAATCAAGGGATTTCCGTCAGGAGGGGATGTGTGCCAACTTCGGAATATGTCCCCAATATGTCCCGAGATTGCGTAGGATGGGCCGCCGATGTCTGCTGTGCGGCCTCCAACTGGCCATGTGTTCCGCGTGGAGCGCAAGCGCGGTCCACAGTGGTACGCGAAGTTCCGCCTGCCTGACGGCCGCCAGCTGCAAAAGCGGATCGGGCCCGCCTGGATTGGGCGGGGACGGCCACCCGCCGGCTATTTCACGAAGCGACTGGCCGAGGACTGGCTACGGCGGACGCTCGACGAAGCCCGGCGCGGGACGCTCCCGGGAATGGTGCGCAGCGGCGCGACCTTCGCCGACGCCGCTGCCGAGTACCTGCGTTACGTCGCCGAGGACCGCGGGCGGAAGGCCTCGACTGTCGGTGACTACCGCTCGATCATCCAGGTCCACCTACTGCCCGAGTTCAGCGAGACGCCGCTCGAGGACATCACCCCGTCTGCCATCGAGGCGCTCCAGGCGAGGCTGGCAAAGCGCGTTCATCGAGGGCGGCCAATCACCGCGCGGACCCGCAACAAGATCCTGATCGTGCTGCACGGGATCCTCGCGCGCGCGAAGAAGGTGTGGGGTCTGCCGACGAACCCCGCTGGCGAGATCGAGCGACATCCGGATCGCAGCAGCGGCGACATCGACGTCTTCTCGCCGGAGGAGGTGCACGCGCTACTGCGCTCGGCGGCTGATGAGCGCGATGCGGCCATCTACGCGACGGCGGCTTTCGCCGGGCTGCGTATGGGCGAGCTGCGGGCGCTGCGCTGGCGCGACGTCGACTTCCCGCGCTCGGTTATCCGCGTGCGGGCCAGCTACGCGGAGGGGGAGCTCAGCGTCCCGAAGTCGGGCAAGGTGCGCTCGGTCCCGATGGTGGACGAAGTCGCGCAGCGACTTGCGGGTCTGAGCGAGCGGGAGTGGTTCGTCGGCGACGACGATCTGGTGTTCGGGGAAGTCGATGGCAAGTGGCTGAACGACGATCGCCTGCGCCGGCGCTACGAGGCGGCGCTACGGCGGGCGGGACTGCGCCGGCTTCGGTTCCATGACCTACGGCATGTGTTCGGCTCGCTCGCGATCACGCGTGCCGACATAGTCGAGGTGCAGGCGTGGATGGGCCACGCCGACATCCAGACGACGATGCGGTATTTGCACTACCGCGATCGCGGCCAGGCGGCGCAGCGTCTGGCCGAAGCGTTCCGTATTGAGGTGCCTTCGCCGGCGACCCGGTTGCAGTGATGCCGCCGCCCGAGGTGGGCAAGCCTCTCCCCCGCGGAGAAGACGCGTTCGTGGAGGAAAAGAAGTGGGAGGGCTACGTCTTGGCCGACTCGGGCCATGGACCGGAATGGCGCCAGGTGTTCCGCATCGACGCGGCGCAATCTGCCGAACTCTGGCAGTCGATCACCGAACTGGCTCGGAGGGCGCCGGTCACGCAGGTGCGTCCTAGTGCGCGCGGCATCGGTTGCGGAATCCAAGCTGAACTCACATTCAACGGCCGCAGAGCCGTCGTTCGGCTTGGCTGGTTCTATGACCACCCCGATGCCCCGCCTCGCCTGGTTACGGCGTACCCAACGCCCTAACATCGAGCCTGTGGCTCTAACGCGCGACATAGGCTTGTACGACAAGGTCGAGCTGCTCGAACCGGTGGAGAAGATCCCGGTCGGCGCTACGGGCGCCGTGCTCGAGTTTCACGACGACGGCAAGGTCGCAATGGTCGAATTCACGTCGATGCCGCCGCAGTTGCTCCTCGACCGGATCGAGTTTGTGCCGGTCTCGAAGCTACGGGTGATGAAGCCGCCAGCGACGACGGCCGATGCGCGTGGCGCCTGACGGCGTCAGCCGCGGCGTTGAACGCTTCGACATCGTCGGGCTCTTGGAGCCTGCTTGCGCTGCGCCCGCTGGTGCCAGCGGGTGCGTTTGGAGTTCATAGGCGACAACTGTGGCGTCGCCGAGATCGAGATCACCGAACCAACGCCGGACGTCTCGGCCGCATGGTGTATGGGACGCTCGACAAGCTGCGCGTTGTTGACCCCACACATCGTTTCCGCTGAGCTGAATCGACCCGACTGATCTTCTGGGGTCTCCCTGAGCCACTCGAGATGTGCTCGAGTACGAGAAACCTGGACTGCCCGCGGTCGCCGATGACCCCGGAGGCGACGAATTGCGGGCGGGGTCAATGGCAGACGCGGGCATTTGCAGGGGCTGTCACAAGACCTGTCTACAGGCAATTCAACCCCTGAACGCCCAGAATTCGGGGCGCGGACGTCCCGAAACGTCCCCGAATGTCCGCAAACGTCCGCGGCTGGCTTGACGCTCTGGCGCTGCCCGGATGTCACTGCGAAACGGCGCCGGCGGCGGGGCCGAGCCGCGCGGCGGCGAGGGGAAGGGAGCCGCAGGCGACCTTGACCGCCCCGCCGCCGGCGCCATCATCAAAGAGATCCGGGTAAGCATGCCAAGCGCTGCGATCTGAACCGTGAGCCCCACAGCCGGCTCTCAGCTTTCTCCCAGGATGCCCGGAGATGCCCTGAGATGTCCGAAGATGTCGCTAGATGCCCGAAGACGTCCCAAGATGTCCTTGAGATGTCCGCGCTGTTGGGCGATCTTGGGGATCATGCAGAACCACAGATCCACGCGCCTGGCGCACCGCCCGCCGGAAGCGGTCTCTGATATCTCACCGGCTACCGGCCTGACGCATGATCAGGTCATGACCGCCTCGGAGATAGCCGATCTCCTGCAGCTGCCGGTGTCTACCATGTACTACTTCGCGCGGCGCGGCGAGCTGCCCGCGCGCCGGCTGGGACGCACCTGGCGCTTCTTGCGGTCCCGGGTGGAGGAGATGCTCGGTGCCTAACCCCGCTCCTGCTCCCACCCCCGGGCCAGACATTTGCGGACATCTTGGGACAGCACCGGCGGTGCGTATCGTGTGCGTCGCTACGTCGGGCCAGGTTTGGTCCTCGTGTCGACCGCTGGTCCATATCACCGAACGGATTGGCGGTGGGGACCCTCCGGCAACGGGTGCTGGTGCTTTCCAGGGTCCTACGGGTTGGTCGGGCGTGACGGGCGCACTGCTTGTTCGTAGGATGGGTGTGGAGGGTGGCGCGCTATGACGGCGTTCGCCAGATGGCGGCGCCTGGTCCTGTCGGCGGTTGTTGGCGTTGCGGTGCTTGGGCTGGCTGCCGTGTTGTGGCACCCGTGGTCAGCGCACGCCCACACGCGTGGTAGGCACACCGGGACGCCTGTTGGTCTACCAGTGGTCGCGCGCTCAGCCGCTCGGGGGCGATCGGCTACTCACGGCCGATCAATCACTGACTGTATTCCCTACAAGACCGTGGGGGTTCCTCCCGGCACGCGCTGCATGGTGATGCCCTGGGTGCTGGCCGAAGCGGGCTCCGAGACTCGCTCGCTTTCCATCACTCTCGCCCGCGGGTGTTTTCAGGGCTATCCAACCACCCGGTTGACGCAGACCAGCGCCTTCATCCGCATCCGCGCTTTCGCCTGGGGGCCGGCGCTCCGCCACGGCCGCCTGGACATGACCTGCGGGGGAGGAACGACCTCCGTGAACCTGCGCTCGCCGATCGACGGTCGGCGCATCGAGGGCCAAAGCCCCCGCGCTCACCTGCACTATTCAGCCTGGTTTCCCCTGCCCTCGCCCGTCGGACTCCCGCGGGTGCTGAGCCTTTCTCCCGCGGACGCCGTCCACGTTCTCTCGCTCTACGGCTTTCGCGCGCACATCTCCGGCACCGGACCCGAGATCGTCGCCCAGGTTCCCGGCTGGGGGCTGTTCGGCCCACACCGCCAAAGCCCGGTCCACTACACCGGCGTGACCAAGCTCGTGGCAGGGTCACGGATCGAGATCCCCACCCAGCCGGAGGTGCCCCTCGGCGCCCCCAGCGGCACGCTCGCCGGAGCGATCAAGTTCGAGGGAGGACCAGCAGCCGCCCTGACAAAGCGGCGAGCCAGGCCTCCGCTCAGCAAGATTGCCGGCGTGGGCCCGTGCTCGCTCGCCCTCCCCTGCGAGGATCTGTTCAACACCCACGGCAGGCTCCTCGCCATCTTCGGCGTGCCCATCCACCGCCCCTTCCGCCTGCACCTCGCCACCGGCCGCTACCTCCTGTTCGCCGACGACAGCTGCGCCCCCACGCGCGCCGATGTGCACACCGGGAGCGTGGCGTGGGTGACGGTAGGGGTCGGCTGCGACGTGCCCTGAGCAAGCCAAGGCAGTGCCGGTGTCGGCCTTGGGCTGCTGCTTCTACTCGTCCTCTAGATTGACGCAGCGCTTCCAGTAGCTCTGGGGGTGACCGCGTGCGTCCGTCGCAAAGTAGGCGTGCGCTTACGCGCGGCGCGTGTATGGAAAGCACGCGTCCGAAACACGTTGGCCGACCGCGATCTGCCTTTCTGTGCTGGGGTGGCTGACTATCCCTGTCTCCGGATGCCGCGGCCTCCCTGAGACTGGTGCTTTTCGATCATTCCGGCAGCCGTCCTCCTACCTCCGTACACGAGTAGGAGAGTCGATCTGCTCGTGATCCCGGGCTTTCGCGAACGTAGTGTTCATGTATGACGGCAGTCAGTCGCTTGGTGCTGCTCCTAGCCGCGTTCGTTTGTGCGCTTGTGGTTGCCGGGTGCGGCGGAGGCACCCACGCGCCTAGCACTGGGGGCAGCTGTGGGGCCCCTTTCTACACATTCACGCTCGCAAGCGGGAGGCAGCTCTCAAATGGGGACTGCCCTGGGTACCTCGATCCGAAGCCACCTGCTCTGACCGTGCGCCGTGGTGCAACGTTCACGGTGACGCCCGGTGACGCGGCGATGGGGGTGTCGCCGGTGCCTCGGCCAAATGGTCCTGCAGTCGTCGTCCTGTCCCTCCATCGCACTCCACACGCAGGCACGAGGGCGACGTATCGTGCCGTCGCGCCCGGCCGCGCACGGCTCCTGGTGCCCGGGTACCGACGGTTCTGCTTGGCGACCGAACCAAAGCTGGGCTGCTCCGCGACCGCGCTCGTCGTCGGGGTCACCGGCTAGCGCTAGCCCTTGACCGATTAAAGGGAATTCGTGACACCCTCCCCGCCGTTCGCTGGAAACGGCCGGCCTGAGGATCGTCTGGCGCGACCGGACCTCCGCCGGGTTCGCTGTCGCAAGGGGCTACTTGCAGCGGCGTCCTCGGGTCGCCCCGGCCAACCCGAGACTGGTGGTCTGGAACGATGTCGACAGCCTCGGCCCGCCGAGTGGGCGCTCATGCCACGCTCGACGGGCGCAGCTTCTCGCTCTGCGGGTGGCCCCTGCCGTCGTCGCAAAAACGCGTGCGGGTGAGCGAGGACTGGCTGGCGAAAGCAAGTGTCACGCTGTCCGCGCAATCCGGGAACCGGACGGCTGCTGGTCGCCGGGCGAAGCAGGGCGCGCAACCGCGTCGGCTTAAGAGCACAAGCGAGACCCGCCTGGCTCTGAACGGGGTGCGAGTTCGGTGCCTGTTCGTAAAGGAGAGCGATGGCCGGCGTCGTGCTCAAGCTGGCCGTGGCTGCCCGTCCTGCAATCCCCTCCTCGCAATTGGGCGGACGGCAGGTGGCTCAACAGCGAGCTCGGCTTGGCCAAGGCCACCCGCAGGTGGACGACCAGGGCGTTAGGCTCGGCGTGGATGAGCGCTGAGCAGGTTGGGGAGGGTGTGTGGCTGCTGACGGGGCGACCGGGGCACCGGATCAATCAGTATCTCGTCGGGGACGTTCTGATCGACTCAGGGACGCCTGCCTCAGCGCGGCGACTGATGCGTGACATAGAGGGCCGGGCGATTGCTGCGCACGCCATCACGCATGCTCACCCGGATCATTACGGCTCGAGCAAGGCTGTGAGCCGGCGACTGGATCTGCCGTTCTGGTGTCCATCCGGCGATGCCGACGCCCTCGAGAGCCGGCGTGTTGCGCACTCCGAGCTCCTGCTCGGACGGCTGCTTGGCTTAGCTCCCGGGCCGGCGGGGCCGCCCATTGCTCGCCGGCTGAGAGAGGGCGACGAGATCGCGGGCTTTCGAGTGCTCGACACGCCAGGTCACTCGCCTGGTCACATCTCCTACTGGCGTGAAAGTGACGGCGTGCTGCTCGTCGGGGATGTTGCCTTCAACGCTGCGCTGCTAAGCGGACGGGTCGGGTTGCGCGAGCCTCCCGCGTTCATGACCGTAGACCCGGCTCGCAACCGCGAGTCGATTCGACGCCTTGCTGCGCTGGAGCCGAGACTCGCCCTGTTCGGGCACGGCCCGCCGCTGCGCGACCCGGCGGCTTGGCACGCGTTTGCGAGTGTCGTTCTGAGCTCAGGCGGCGAGGGCGGATAAGGCGATAGTGCCTTCCGCCTCCTCCGCCCGGACCGCCGTCGCAAATGACGCATCAGGAACTCGTTTTTGAACGCGACCAACCAGGTCGCGCCCTAATCTCAATTCTCCACTTCACTTTTGTGGACGCCTGCTTCGTCGGTTGGAGACCCTCATCCAGACGGCCACCTCCGAGAAGGTTGGCAATTTCGCCAATTCAAATCCGCACCCTGCCCGCTCCTCGCCAGTTGCGAGTTCGTCGCATTGCGCAAGTCCGGTACGCGATAGCGCCGTTGAGGTAAGCGAAAGTCCGCTTGCGGGTGTCGGCATTGTGACGAGGCTCGGCGCGTGGTCGAAGCTGGTACCGGAGCCGCCATCTAGAGCGTCGGCGTCACGACCGTGGCCGCTGGCGATAGCCGGGGAACGAAAGCATGCACGTTTAGAGTTGGCTTGTGAGCGACTTCTTCCAGCCTCCCCCGTCGACACCGGCCGAGCAGGCTGAGGGCGGCGAAGCGCCGCCATGGACTGGTAGACCGAAGGGCTCACCGCCAGGGGAGGTGCTAAGTGAGCTGGTGCTCTCCCGCTCGGAGACTGCGACGCTCTCAATCGCGTACCTGGATGCCTACCCGGAAGGGTTTGAGCTCGAGATCGAGGCGCGCACCACCGTCGCGTATCACGATCTCCGTCGCGAGGGGGATTCTGGCCCGGACGTCTTCGGGCGGCACTGGCCAATCGTCGGCGAACGGCGCGATTCGCTGCCTCCACAGCTACTGAGGGTTGGGGTGCAATTCCCTGACGGCCGCAAAGCAACCAACATCGCCGGCCACGACCGCCCCGTGCAGGGGCCGGTCATGTGGCCATTGAGCGGCGGCGGGCATGGAGGTGGAGGCGAGAGTCGCTTTCAGCAGGGATATTGGATCTCGCCATTGCCGCCATCGGGCCTGGTGACCGTCGTGTGCGAGTGGCCGGCCGTCGGAATCCCGTTGGTCCGCCACGAGGTCGACGCTCAGGTGATTCTTGATGCCGCCGACCGCGCTCGAATGCTCTTTCCCTGCGAGCAGCGAGTCCCCAAGGATGGTCAGGAGTGGCGGCTCGGTGCCGACGCTGATGTCAAATGGATCAACAGCGGGACGTCGACTAGCACTGCGATCACGGCGGCTATCCCCCCGGTCTTCGCCGCGTACTGCACGTTGCAGCTGCCCCGGAACAGGGACACCGAGCTGGCAGCGCACGAGCAAGCCGTGATTCAGTTGCTCACCGAACAGACAGAGGAGCAGCCGTGGTGGCTGGGATATCTCGACACCGGGGCGAGCGACGTCGTGTTTCCATATGCGCCGAGGACCACCGTGTACTACGGGTATGGCTACGTGCTGGTCGAGGCTGGTCCCCAGCAGGCGACCAGCTGGCGTGACGCGGACTTCCAAGGGGCACTGCCCGAGCTGATGTTCCCGCAGGACCGCTCATGGCTGGTCTCGACCATGTGGGACCATGACTGGACCTCCATCGGCGGGTCCAAGCAACTCGTGAGCAGCTTTCTGCAGCATCCCGCGCTCGGCCCAACAGCCAGACTCGTCGTCCTCGGCGAGGACGCTACTCCGCCAGGCCACAAACCCAACTGACCAAGCCGGCGGCCGCGGCCGCTGCGAATCCGCGTTCACGACGCGAGCGGATCGGATGCTCGAGGGACCACGAATGCGGGTGTCCACTCGGCACGCATCGGGAACCTCATTTCGCCAATTGCGGATGCGTCGCATTGCGAGCGTCGGCCAGGACAAGGTGCGCAAACGGAAGCGAGCGTCGGGATTCGGTCGGCGGGTCAGTACGCCGTAGGGCCGCATTCTGGGATTCCGACAGCCGATCCAAGGCCGCTCCTGTTAGCCCGAAGCGACAGCGCCGGCTCTGCCTCGCGCAGCGGGATCGATGCGATCAGCGCCTCGGCAAAGACGTTCCACGCCAAGCAGCAACAGAGTCAGAACTGGGCTGGGTACGTCGTGCAGCCAGGGCCTTCAGATGCTGCTAGGCGAGATCAGGCGAATCGAGACGGCTTGGAAGTGCTGACCGGCTGCTTCCGGGTTTGCCGCAGTGCCGCCCGTGGCTCGAGCGCAGCGCGGTAGACGTCGAGTACGTTCCGTGCGATCTCGTCCCACTCGTAGCGGCCCGCACGCTTGCGCGCCTGTGCCGCCAGCCGCGCCGCGAGCCCGGTGTCGGACAGCAGCTCGTCGATCGCCTGGGCGAGTGAGCTCGGATCTTCGGCTGTCACGAGCCGTCCTGCGCTGTCCAGCACCTCGGGGATACCGCCGACGCTCGTGGCGACGATCGGCAGCCCCGCGCGCATCGCCTCGAGCAGGGCCGATGAGACCTCCTCGAAGCGGGAGGGCAGGCAGAAGAGATCGCTGTTGGAGAGGATGGCCGGGATCTCCGCGTGGCTTCGGAACCCGAGTATTCGCACCCGCCCCTCGAGACCGCTTTCGCGGATGCTCGCTTCGACCTGAGGCCGCAGCGGCCCGTCGCCGACCAGCAGGACCCGCGCATCCTGCCGTCGCATCGTGGCTGCAGCGGCGAGCAGCGTGTCGACTCCCTTCTGGTGGACCAGCCGGCCCACGAACACCACACGGGGATGGGGCAGCTCCGGAAATGGGTCCTCGCCAACGGCCACGAACTCCGAGCTGTTGATGCCTGGCGGAATCACGTTGATCCGCTCCGCGGGCACGCCGTCCTCTCGAAACGCCGCCGCCAGCCGGCCGCTGAGCGCGACGATCCCAGCGGCCCGAGCGCATACAGCGGCCTCGATCCTGCCGCCGACAGCGCTCAGGAGGAGGCCGCGGTGACCGGCGCCGGAGAAGGTGTGCCGCAGGCTCGTGTGCAGGGTGACGACGAGCGGCAGCGAGGCGAGGCGCGCGGCGCTGAGCGCGATCGGCAGAACTGCGAGATCCTCTCCCTGGTGCGCGTGGATCAGATCGAACCGGCGCGCCAGCCGCAGCGCGGCCACCGCGGCCGGGGCGCTGTAGAGCTGGCGACACAACGGGATGGGAAGCCCGAAGCGACGCACGATCGCTCCCGCGCACAGCCCCTCGATCCTTGCGGCGCCAGGCGGGCGGTGGGTGATGACCTCCTGCTCGACTCCGAGCGCGGCAAGGGCCCGCGTCAGATGGGCAGTGTGGTTCTGCATCCCCCCTATCGGGTCAAACCGCACACCACGCCCGCTCAGCGCCGAGGGCGGCGGCTCGAACACTGAGCACAGACGCAGAACTCGCAGCCGCAGCCGGCCGTCCTCCGCAAGAGCCATCGCCGTTCAATATAAGGCGGCCTGCTCTGCGCGTGGCAGCGTTATTGCCACGGACGTCGCTCGGCTAGGTTCATAGCGCAGCAAGCCTGATCCTACGCGCTGCCGCTTGGATCGAGTGGGAGAAGCCAGCACGGCTGCTGGAGGTCACGATCCGACTCCTGCACCGCCCCGACCGAGCGGCCATCGACGCACCGCTGACCAACGCGATCGTAAACGAAAAGGACAAGCGCCAGTGCGGCCCCTCCAAGCGCTCGAGTGCTCCTGCACCATGCTGACCGAGCACGCTTTCGAGGGTCGAGCGTCAGGCCGCGGAGTGAGCTTCGCGAGCGACCACGTTCGTCGCGAAGCGCGCGCCAGCTAGGCCAGGACGCGTGAACGGATAGCGAGCGTCCGACGGCTGGGCGGGCGCATGGCTGGAGTCGATTCGCGCCGCGCCTAAGCTTTACGCGATGGCAGGTTCGAGAGATCCTCGGCCAAGGAGAGACTGGCTTCCGGAAGCGCCCTTGGCCAAGGTGACGACTATTCGTGCGGATCAGGCGTCGGCGTTTGGCATTCTGCGCCGCCCCCAGGTGGACAGCGACCAAATACCCGAGGCGCGCTGGGAGGCATACGCGCAGTCGGTGCTCGGCCGGCTCGGACTCAACCCGGCACTGGCGCGGCGCGCCAAGACCAGCGCGGGCAACGTATGGGTAATACCGGGGAACGGCTTCATCTGCCTCGACGTTGGCGGCATAAGTTGTAACGCCACCGAGCAGGCAGCGTCCCGGGGAATGGTGATGTGGACCTCTGCCCGCTCTGGCGATCAGAGCATCGTTCATGGCCTCGTCCCTGACGGCGTCGAGGAAGTTACGGTGATAGCGGAAGATGGCACGGCGAACACCGTGCCCGTGTGCGACAACGTCTATGGCGCGCTCCTGGCTGGAGGATTCAAATCCGTTCGCTTCACCGGTCCGGGTGGAACAGTGGTTGTAGGTCCGTTCAGCGCGTGAGCTGAGCATTGAGGCCGCCCTCGTTCACTCGTCGCGAAACGAGCGTCCGGGTGTCGTGTTCGCGCACGTCTCCTTTCACCCGATAGCGGTCGTTCGCGCCCCAGGGAGCCGGGCGATCCCGCGGTCGCCGTGGCGATCGCGCGGGCTGTGATGCCCCGAATGCGCGGAGGCGCTGGTCGAGCGACACCTAGCTTGCCGCGCATTCCGAGGGTGGCAGCGCGGCGGCATCACGTGCCTCTCCGACAACCGATGCGGCAATCGCCTCAGCCGGGCTTGCAGGCCAGGACCACTTCGGTATCGCCGGGCCAGTCCCAGAAGAGGCCGTCGGGCGAGCGTGACCTAAGGAGCTTCCGCACCTCGCTCGCGAAGTCATCCAGACGGTCAGCAAACAGGTGCGGGGCAGAAGTAGCCATGGAGAAGTAACCCGACAACACGCTTTCACTGTCCCGCACCAGGTCAGGGATACCGGCGGCGAAGACCGATCGCGGCGAACCGAACCGCGTGCGAGCGAGGATGTCCTCGAAGCGGCTGCGAACCGGCGCCATGCCCTGACCGACCCGCTTTGTCGATCCAAGGTACTTCTCGACGAGCGCCTTGATCTCTGCATGCGGTATGGGTGGAGGGCCTGGGCTCAGCGGGGCGGGCCGCTCCTCGACGGTGTGGACGATCACGGCCAGGGCGCCGCCTGGCTCCAGCATGTCGTACACCGCCTCGGCCACCCGGGCTTCGTCCGTCCAGTGGAAGGACTGGCCGAAGGTGACCAGCCGGTACGGCCCCGGGGCCGCGTCGGGAAGCTCCTCGGCTACGGCTTGCACCCAGCGAGCGTTGGTGATGCCGAATTCGTGGGCGGCTCGGCGACCCTCCGCGAGCATGAGTGGGTCCGGGTCGAGGCCGACCACCTCGTCGAACAGGTGGGCGAGTCGGACGGTGAGGATGCCGGGGCCACAGCCGCCGTCGAGGAGCCTCCCACTCCCATCCAGATCCAGTTCCTCGATGAGAACAGTCTCGAGCCGCGGCGAGTAGGCCGGTCTGCCATAGCGGTAATGAGCAGCGGCACCCTGATAGATCGTCGGGTCGTACCCCACCCCAACATAATGCCTGCGCCATGCTCGGGACCACGCGTAGTGGCCGAGCGGTGAATGCAGTCGTGCGGCGGGCGCCCGGTTTCCGTCAAGGCGAGCGCAAGACCGCTGCTGGCGCCGCGCTTCCCTTCACGTCGTGATTGCGTTCGCCCGGCTGTAGCGCGGCTCCGTCCGGCGTGCGAGCGCTCCGAGGCCGCATCTGCTTTCGCCCCTCAGACGCCCCCTTACTTCCTAGCGCCGGACGCTCGCAACCAACGGAAAGCACAAGCACGCCGCACCGCCTCGGCTCGGAGGTCGGAACAGACGGCCCACGTCCTGATGCGAGTGGTCGGAGGCCGGCAGGACCATCGCAAGCACGCTCTCCGTGTTCAAAAACCGTGTCCCCAAATATGTCCCGAACACGGCAATTTTGACCTCACCGAACCTCTCCTGACTGCACGCAACTGTACGGGATTGCGGCAATTTGCCCTGCAAATGAGGCACTCATAATCCGTCGCGCCCAGGTTCGAATCCTGGCCGGGCCATGGGAAGTTGGCTAGGGGTCTTCCAACCGGGCCGGCCTGATGACGGGCTGTGCGCTACCTCTCGCTCAGCCGTCCCGGGGCCGTCACGCCGGCGTCGATCGTTGCCACATGCTGGGTCTCGGGTGGGGGGCGGCGGCGGGGTCGACACCACGGGCCCGATGCGTGGCGCCGGGCATTAGGCGCCATGCGCGCGCCAGCGGCTCGAGCCACGCGGTCGGCAGGAAGGGCGGCATCGGCCCGGGGTAGTCCGGGAACAGCTCGCGGGCCACGTGTGCGCAGCTGCTCTGGCCGATGTGGGCGTGAATTTCTGAGAAGGAGTCGAGCAGGCGAACGCTCGAGAGCACCTGCAGGGTCGCCGCATTCGCCGGGCTGGTGGCGAGCGTCCCGTCCTCGAGCAGCCGCTCGGCATGACGAAGTAGGTCCGGGAGCGCCTCGAGATCAGCGCGCACCGCCGCTTCCGTGACGCGCCGGCCGTCGGCCTCAATGGTGCGCGCGTAGTAGGCCGCGGCGGGCCCGGTGGCAAGCGCGCCGAGCTGCTCGACTCACTCGATGCGCCCTCGGCCACAGCAAGCGGCTATCGGGATGACCTCTACCTCAAACTCCGGCCGCGGCTCGGCTCGGCTCGGAGCCTTTCGGGCGGGTAGTGCGGAGCATGAGGCGTTGTTCGGCGAACTGCGGACGCTGCGGGAGCTAGCCAGAGCGGAGAGCGATCAGCTCGTGGCCCTACTGCTCGACGGCGCAACGTTCCAGGTCACTGCCCGGATCGAGCTGCTCGATCGAGCCGAGCAGCGGGCCGAAAAGCTGGTGCGGCCACGGGTGCCGGCCACGTCCGCCGCCGCACACCGTAGGGCGGGGGGCCAGTACCCGGCCGTCAGTCGAGAACGACGCCGCGTGACGCGGCCGATCGATCGGCCGATTCACTATCCGGCGCCGCAAAACGCCTCGAGGTCGTCGGTCACGCCGACGACGCCAAGCAGCGTGCCGTCATGATCGACCACCGGCACCCGAAGCGCCTCGGTGGAGAGCGCAAGCTGACTTGCCGAACTGGCGGGCTCATCCGGCGCAATCACCGGACCGTGAACTGAGAGCTCCGCGGCAGCCCGATCGGCATCAATGTCACCTGCCAAAGCTGTTCGCGTCAGCGAGCCGACGTACCGTCCCTGATCGGCGAGAACCGCCATTTGGCGGTGCGAGTTTTCCGCAAACCACGCCCGCACCTCGTGGACGGTGGCGCTCGCTGGCAAGGCGCTGAAGCGGCTGTGGATTACGTCTCTGGCCGCTAGTCCAGCCGCGTCCTCGATCTTCAATCGGGCCACTCCGCACAACCTACTCTCGCGCGGGCGCTGGAGCCTAGGTCAGTCGTCGGTGGCGACGATCACGTCGGAGGCTTTGACGATCGCCGTCACGGAGTCGCCCTCGGAGAGCGCAAGCTCGTCGACCGCCTCGACCGTGATCGAAGCGACCAGTCGCTGACCACCCACATCGAGCACGACGTTGGCGATCGCCGCGCCCTTCGTGATGCTCGCGACGGTGGCGGTGAGTTGGTTTCGGGCGCTGAGCTTCACGTGAACCTCTCCTTCAGTTGAGCTGTCGGCCTCGACCGGAGCGCTGGTCAATGTACTAGTACTGGAGCGCGTTGATCTTGTAGGAGCGTTGATCTTGTAGGAACCGGGGGTTTGGCCCATCGCCCGGCTGAACGCCTCGATGAAGCTGCTGGTCGTCTTCCATCCGCACTGGTGGCCGGCTGTGGTGACGGACGTGCCGCTCGAGAGGAGGATCGCGGCGCTGAGCAGTCGCAAACCTCGCCGCCGTTGGGGGTAGGTCATGGCAAGCTCTTCGCGGAAGAGACGCGAGAGCGTCCGTTCCACACCACCCCCGGAATCGGCTACCGAATCACAGAAGCCACAGGACCGAACACTGAGCGGGTTGACTCTGAGTAGCGGTCCGGACAGCGCCACAGAACGCCTCGAGGTCATAGGTCTTAATAGCCAGCGTGCCCGCCGCGCTAGGCGGGCGTGAGCCGCTTCGCCAGCCGTGCCTCGCCCATGCTGTTGGGCGCGGCGAGCGCCTCGAGCGCCGAGTCGGCGTCCGGCAGCGCGTATACCGACCCGTCGTGGGCGAGCAATAGAAAACGGTCTAGTCGGCGCAGGAACGCGCGGTCATGCGAGGCGGCGACCACCGTACCGATGAACGACTCGAGCGCCGCCTCGATCGCCTCGGAGGAGTCGATGTCGAGGTTGTCAGTGGGCTCGTCGAGCAGCAGCAGGTTGTGGCCCTCGAGCTCGAGGCACAAGATCTCCACACGTGCCTTCTGACCGCCGGAGAGCGTGTCGGTCGTGCGGTGCGCGGCGTCATGGATGCGATAGCGCGCGAGCGCGCGCATCGATGGCTCGAGCGCGCCAAGGCGCTCTTGCACGACGTCGAGCACCACACGGCCCTCAAGGTCGGCGCGCGTGTTGAGCTGCGTGAACAGCCCGGTCGAAACGCGATTACCGATGCGCAGCTCGCCTTCGTGAGCGATCGGCTCCCCGGCAAGAAGCCGAAGCAGGTGCGTCTTGCCCGACCCGTTCGGGCCGATCAGTCCGACTCGTTCGCCGAAGTGAATCTCCTCCTCGAACGGAGAAACAAGGCCGTCGATCGCGACGTCGCGCAGCGCCACGACGATCCGGGCGGAGTCCCCACCACGGATCCGTACGTGGATGTGCTGGTCGGTGACGGGAGCCGGCGGCGCCCCGGCTTCGACGAAGCGCCGCCAGCGTGTCTCGGCCGCGTTCGCGCGGTTGGCCAGCACATCTGAGATCGCGGCCCGCTGCTTCATCGTCTTGTAAAAGCGGAACAAGCGGCGCTCCTCGCGCCTCCACTGCTCCAGCCGATCCCCCAGCCGCTCCTGGCGCCGCTGCCGCGCCTCCGGGTAGGTCCGGTAGGAGCCGTCGTGCATCCATGTCCCGTTGGCCTCGAGCGTGAGGATCGCGTTCGTGGCGGCGCCAAGCAGCTCGCGATCGTGGCTGATCAGCACGATCGTCTTTTTCGATGCGGCGATGCGTCCCTCCAGCTCGAGCTTCGCCGGGAGGTCCAGAAAGTTGTCGGGCTCGTCCAGCAGCAGCACCGCGGCGTCGCTCTCGAACAGCACATCCAACACCAGCCGCTTGCGCTCACCGCCGGAGAGGCACGTAGTCACGCGCGGCCCGACCTCGCCAAGCCCGGCGCGAACGATCCGCCGGCAGGACGCGTCCCATTGACCCTCCAGTTCGTAGCCGCCGAGCTCGGACCAGTCACCGATCGCCTCGCCCAGCCGCATCCCGGCCCCGGCAGGGTCCGCGCCGGCGGCCAGTTCGCGCTCAGCCGCGAGCATCCGCCAGCCCGCGTCGCGCAGTCGCGCGGGCGCCGCCCCCAACAGCAGCTCCCGCACGGTGCGGCCGTCGGTGCGAACGCCGACGTCCTGCGGCATGTAGGCGAACGTGCCAATCTCAACGGTGCCATCGTCGGAGGGCAGCTCGCCCGCGAGCACGCGAAACAGGGTCGACTTGCCGACCCCATTCGCGCCCACGAACCCCACATGCTGCGCAGCCGTGACCTTGAACGACACGTCTGTGAACAGCAGGTCGCCCCCGGGATGCGCGTATGCGAGGTTGGAAACAACGACGTACGACATCGCCGATCCAGCGTAACCGGACGCCGCTGAGTACGTCCGATCTTCAGCGGGTAATTCTTGTCGTGGCCGACGCGGCCGCCCGGTCAGCGCGGTCCGATAAAGGAGAGCTCATGCCAGATCGCCAGGGAGATACCAAAGCCAGCGAGGACAGCATCCCTGACAGCCCTCTGCACGCCTACAAGGAGGGCCGCAAGGAAGACATCAGCGGCGACGCCGACGCTCTGGAGTCCAACGATCCCGCGGACCAGCAGCAGGAGAAGCTCGAGGGAGAGGGCGAGCTGAGTCCGCCTGAGAAGCACTGAGGCGGCGACGGGCCAAGCGCGGTCGGTCACTCTGCGCGGGGCTGTCGCTCCGCCTTCTCAGGTGATCGACCGCCGTGATTCAGCTTAAGCGTGCCCGTGTCAAAGATCCGGCCGTCGTGCCCGCCCGGAGCGCACTCACTGCTCAAGCGACTTCGAGCGTGAATGTGGCATCGATCGCTGCGCCGACGTGCTGCTCGCCTGGTTCGATCGGTAGCGGGGCCTCGGCACTAGCCGCGAGCGGGCGGAGCAGCCCAGCTCGGATTGAGTGACCGTGCTCGGGTTCAGCGAGTCGCATGAGCGGCCCCAGCCGGGCGCCGACGCCTTCGGCATAGGCCCGCGCCTTTCGCCTCGCGTCGGCGGCGGCCATGCGGGCAGCTTCGAGACGCACAGGATTCTCCTGGGCGATCTGCCATCGGGGACCGTCGATGTGCGCATCGAGCTCAGCAGTAGCGCGTGTCACGAGACGTCCGATGACGTCGGAGTCAACGAGCCGTATCGCCACGCGCGCCACGGCACGATGCCCCAGGGACCTACGACCACGCTGGGTGTGCTCGAACTCCTCAGAGACGCCGACCCCCGTCGTAGAGCGATCAAGTTGGGGGATATCCAACTCATCCAAGAGCTCTAGCAGCGCGGCGCTGCGATGCGCAACATCCTCAAGCGCCAGCCTCGGTGCCTGTTCAAGCGCAGTCAGCGTGACCCACAGCGTGGCTTCGTCAGGCTCGGCCCGTAGCACGGCCTCACCACGCACCGTCACCGTCGGCACGGCGTCCGGAGCTTCCCGAGCGGCGTCGCTCGCCATCGAACCAATCCTTCCAGACAGCCCGCGCAATTGACATGTGCGCCCCCTGGTCACGGGTTTGCCGTGGTGCTACGGTGGGCGCACAATGCTGCTCCGAGCGTGACTCGATTCTCGTTCAGGCCGAGCGCCGCCTCGGTTGCTGAGCCCTTGTCACGTCGCATCTGTAAGGAGCCGCGTTGTTCGCCGTTGAAGTATCGAAACTAGAGAAGCGCTTTAGCCGTCGTCGCCGGCGGCCGGTGGCCGCGCTCAGCGACATGTCATTCACGATTGACCGGCGCGAGTGCGTGGCGGTCCTGGGCCAGAACGGCTCGGGCAAGTCGACACTGGTCCGGGTCCTGTCGACCTTGCTACTGCCCGAAGGAGGGCATGCGGCCGTGTTCGGCCACGACGTGGTCAGGGAGTCGGGGGCGGTGCGGAGGCTGGTCAACCGCGTCTCGGTCGAGGCATCGTTCTTCAAGAAGATGTCGCCGCTCGAGAACCTGTCTTACGCGGCCCGGTTCTACGGACTGACGCCGAAGACGACGCGCATGCGGATTCCGGAGATTCTGGAGCGGGTCGGCTTTCCGCGTAGCCGCTCAGGCGAGCCGATGGAGGATCTCTCCCGGGGGATGCAGCAGAAGGTCGCGCTCGCGCGCGCGCTGTTGACCTCTCCGGTGCTGCTGCTGCTCGACGAGCCGACGACCGGCCTCGACCCTCGCTCCAAGCGCGAGGTCCAGGAGTTCATCGCGAGCATGCGGACCGAGCATGACACCACTGTGCTGCTGTGCACCCACGACCTGGCCGAGGCTGAAGCGCTGGCCGAGCGGGTGGGGATCCTGCACGCCGGCCGGCTGCTCGCACTTGAGCCGGCCCCAGAGCTGAAGGCGCGCTATGGCGCCGAGACGCTCGAGCAGGCGTTCTTCACCGCCACCGGGGCAGGCCTTGAGGAGGAAGCCGAGGAGGTGGCGATGTGAGTGCCCTGCGCGCGCAGTTGATCGGGCTCGGCGGCGTGGTCGAGCGAAACGGCTACCTGATCAAGCGATACGGGTGGTGGGAGCTCGCGTTCTTCGTCTGGACGGTGGCGAACACGCTGACGGTCGTGTTCATCGCCAAGGGCGTGAGCGCTGGTGGCGGGCACCTCAACGTGGAGCGGGAGACGACCACGTTGCTGATCGGCGCCGTGATCTGGTCCTACCTAGGGATCATCTTCGAGATCCTCACCGAGACCGTCGCCTGGGAGCGCTGGGAGGGAACGATTGAGTACACGTTCATGGCGCCGCTGGCGCGGGCCGTGCACCTCGGCGGCATGGGGTTGTTCGCGGTCCTGTACGGGGTGATCCGCACGGCGCTGCTGTTCGCGGTGGTGGCGCTGTTCTTCGGCCTGCACTTTCACGGCTCCGACTTCGCCGCGGCGCTGGTGCTACTGGCCGTGGCCTCGGTGTCGTTCGTCGGACTCGGGATGATCACCGCCGTGCTGCCGCTGATCTCACCGGAGAAGGGCGCCCAGCTCGGGTTCATCGCCCAGGGATTGCTGCTGGTGGTCTCGGGCGTTTATTACCCAGTCAGCGTGTTGCCGCAGTGGATGCAGGCGATTGCCACCGTCTCGCCCGCCACCTACGCGCTGCACGGTATGCGAGCCGCCATTCTCGGCGGGTCGGGACTGGGCCACGTGTGGGGCGACATGTGGCCACTGCTCGTGCTGGGCGTCGTTTCAATTCCGCTCGGGCTGGGCGTATTCCGGACCGGCGAGCGCTACGCGAAACGCCACGGCAAGCTCAAGCGCTCGGGTTAGGCGCTGCCGGCCGGACCGTGCGGACGGCGGAGGCGGTGGTGTTCAGGCGAGGTTGTCGATCAGCCTGAGCAGCTCGTCTTTGCGGTAGCCCTCCGGGCGCGCGCGTCCGACCCGCTCATGGGCTTGGGCGAGCACGGCGCTCTTTGGTTTGGCATCGCTCGCGACGCGCGTGCCGCGGCCGCGGCGGAACTCGAGCAGGCCCTCGTCGGGCAGCAGGCGCAGGGCGCGCGAAGTGATCGTCTTCGACGCACAGGCGCCCGCCGCCAACTAAATCCGTGATCGCGCCGCACCGCCGATCAGGCGCGCTCCTGAGTCGGACCGACTACTCGCCCTGCCGGGCGGCCAGCTCGGCCGGCGTGACGTTCTCAATTCGGGCGGCCAACATCCACTGATTGCCGAACGGATCGCCGAGGCGGCCGCCGCGCTCGCCATAGAACTGGTCGGCGAGCGGATGGATGACCTCGGCGCCGGCGCGCACAGCGCGATCCCAAGCCGCGTCGACATCGGGCCAGTAGGTGCACAGCAGCGCGCTGAAGTCATCGTCCTGGGCGTCCTTGACCATCACCACCGAGTCGCCGATCAGAAGCTCCGCATGGACGAGCGTGCCGTCCGGCATGTGATAGCGCTCGCCTAGCTCGGTGGCGCCGAACGCGGCTTTGTAGAAATCGATCCCGGCGGCGGCATCGCTCAAAGCGAGCCGTGGCGTGACCGTGTGTAAGTGCTCGGGCACAGGTATGACCCCCTGCTCGCGATCGGCCAGGCCAGGCTGCTGGTAGACGCCGATCACGTTGCCGGCTGGATCGCGGACGTGACCCACGCGCTCGCCCGGTGCGGCGTCTTCGCTCAGCACCTCCCCGCCGGCTGCGCGCACGGATGCGAGCGCGGCATCGAGGTCCGCGACCATGATGTGGACCATGATTCCCGGCTCGGCCGAGGGCGGGCGGCCGGTGACCCAGGAGCCGCTCACCTCCTTGACCGCGTCGTCGAACGAGACCGCGCCATCGCCGCGCATGCGCAACTCCCAGCCGAACGCGTCGCGGTAGAAGCGCGACGAGCGCTCGACATCGGCAGCGGGAATCTCCAAGTAACAGATCTTGCCGCTGGCAAACGTGGGAGCTCCGCGGGCCACGCGGTTAGTATACACGTAAATCAAATGTCGCAACCGTCTTCCACGCATGGCTCGCCGGAAGTTCGGCCCCGTGGCCGTCCGCCGAGGATCGATCGGGCAGCCGTGTTCGATACCGCCGCCGGCCTCTTGGACACCACGGGAGTCGAGGCGCTCACGATGCGCCGTCTCGCGAGCGAGCTCGGTGTGTCCGCGATGGCGACTTATCGGTACGTGGGCAGCAAGGACGAGCTGCTGATGGAGCTGGTCGATCGCCTCGCCGCTCGGCTCGTGTACCCCCCGCGTCCATCGGACCCCAAGGGCGCGATCCTGGTGCTGTGGTCCACGATCTACGACAGCCTGGCGCAGCATCCGTGGGTGCCCGAGGTGCTCGCCCGCCGCCGGATGATGGCGCCGTCGGTGCTGGACGCGGTCGAGGAGATTCACGCGGCACTCAGAGCCGCGGGTTTGTCCATCGAGGCGACGGTGCGCGCATACCGCCTGATGTGGAATTTCACGCTCGGCTCCTTGCTAGTCCGCGCCGGCGCGAGCTCGGAGGGACCGAGTCAGCAGCAGCGGCTCCGAGGCCGCCCCGACCCCACACGACACCCACATTTGGCGAGTGCCGCCGCGGCCTGGACGACGGCACACGGGAGCGACACCTACCGGCAGGACCTCGAGGCGCTGATCGACGCATTGCTTGCGCCATCGAGCGGTGGCAGGCCCACGGCTCAGGTCGCGGGTCGGTAGCGAAGCCCGTCGAGGGCGATGCGGAGTATGTGCGCCGTCTGCGCCGGGTCGGTGGAGGGGATCTTGGCGATGCCCACCACCATGTGCATGACCTCGGGGAAGTCGACGTCAGCGCGCACCGCGCCGGCGTCCTGAGCACGCTTCAGCAGGGGCGCGCCCGCCGCATAGAGCGAGGTGCGGCACTGCTGGAACAGGGGTGCGTCCTGATCGAGGTAGTCGAGCAGCTCGTGGGTTAGGGCACGCTTCGTCCCGAGGTATCCGATCAGGTCACCGAACCAGCCGCTCAACGCCTCCCAGGCGTCGTCGCCCTCGGCGCGACTTGCGGAGCGACAGACCTCGTCAACCTCATTGAGATAGAGCGCTTCCAGAAGCGCCTGCCGGTTCGGAAAGTGCCGATAGAGCGTCCCGATGCCGACGCCTGCACGACGCGCGATCTCCTCGAGCGCCATCGACTCCCCACCCTCCGCAAAGGCCTCCCGAGCGGCCGTCAAAACCTTCTCGTAGTTGCGCCGCGCATCGGCCCGCTTGGGACGGGCAAGCAGCTCGGAGGCCCCCGCCTCGGGGGCATCGGTCACCCGGTGATCTGGAGGCCTAAGTGTGTGGGGGGTCTCTGTGGTGGCCAAAGCAATCTTCTCCTTGACAAACGGAGGGTGCCTCCGTATAGTTTCGGAGGGTGCCTCCAGATATTTCGGAGGTGGCCTCCATTTTAGCTCGGGATTCGCTCCCTGACAAGCACCATTTCCGACCAGTTGGGATCTCCATGAACCTAGCCCCCGCTCCCGCTCCACAGTCCGACCGCCGGCGGTGGACGGCGCTCGTCGTCGTCTGCATGGCGCAATTGATGATCGTGCTGGACGTCACGATCGTGAATGTCGCGCTGCCGGCGATCCAACATCAGCTCCATTTCACCCAAGCAAATCTCACGTGGGTGGTCAACGCCTTCCTGGTCACTTTCGGAAGCCTGCTGCTGCTGGCCGGCCGCCTGGGTGACCTCGCCGGGCGCAAGCGCGTCTTCCTTGCAGGGCTCGTGGTCTTCACCGCAGCCTCGCTGGCCTGCGGACTTGCGCCCACTCAAGGCGCGCTGATCGCCGCTCGCTTCGTCCAGGGCGTCGGCGCCGCTGCCCAGGCATCGGTGATCCTCGCGATCATCATCACCGAGTTCCCCGAAGCCGCCGAACGGGCGCGTGCCATGAGCGCCTACGTGTTCGTCTCGGTCGCCGGCGGCTCGCTCGGACTCCTTGCAGGTGGCGTGTTGACTGGAGCGCTCAGTTGGCACTGGGTGTTCTTCGTCAACCTGCCGATCGGGGCGGCCACATTCGTGCTCGGGCGGATGCTGATCCGCTCAGACAGCGGCCTCGGTCTCGACAACGGGATCGATTGGCTCGGCTCACTGCTCGTCACGGTCTCGCTCATGAGCGCGATCTACGCGATCGTCGAGACCGCCACCCATGGCTGGAGCTCCGCTCAGGTGCTTGGCTTCGGTGGGCTCGCGGCGCTGCTGATGGCCGCATTCGTGACTCTCGAGATCCGCATCAGCAATCCGATCATGCCCGTGCGGATCCTGCGACTCCGCGGCCTGACCAGCGCCAGCCTCGTCCGCGGCTTCCTCGTCACGGGCATGTACTCGACCTTCTTCCTCGGAACCCTCTACCTCGAGCACGTGCGTCACTACAGCGCGCTGGCGACCGGTGCGGCGTTCCTGCCGTGGACGATCACCGTGGCGATCCTGTCTCAGGGCGTCACCTCGCGGCTGGTACGGCGCTTCGGCTCGCTGCCGGTGCTGATGGCCGGCATGGCGAGCGCGGTGGCCGGGCTGCTGGTGTTTGCCACCGCTGGGCCTCAGACCGCCTTCTTCCCGACGATTTTCATCGCCTGCTTCGCGATCGGCCTCGGCATCGGCAGCGCCTTCATGCCGCTCTTGACGATCGCCATGGCGGACGTTCCCGCCGCCGACGCGGGCCTGGGCTCCGGCATAACGAACGTGTCGCAGCAGGTCAGCGGCGCCCTGGGGCTGGCCGTGCTCAGCACGGTCGCCGCTAACCACACCAAGGCCCTGCTCGTCGCTCACCATGGCCTGACCGCCTCGCTGATCGGCGGCTATCACCTCGGGTTCCTCGCCGGAGCGGCGGTGATCGCCGTGGGCATCGCGCTTGCGCCAGTGCTACTGCGCTCAAGCCGACCGCGCACCGACTTGGGTCTGGCCGAGGAGCCGGAGGCGGACGGTCCGGTAGGCGCTCTCGATACCTCTGACCTAGAAAGGCAAGCAGCATGAGAACACCAAACCCCACAGTGAACGGCTATGAGATCGGAGGTGGCTCACCCCGCAGCGAGTGGTCCCGCGCTCACGGGCCAAGTGCCCAGCTCATACTCGACGGCGTGGTCGCTTCCTACATCCACGACATCTCGGCGCGTCACGCCCCCGCGCCCGTCACCGGCAGGCGCATGCCGCCTCCCGACGGCCAGGAGCTCGCCTAGAGCGCTCGTCGCCCCTGTCCGGCGCCCAGCGGCGCCCCGCCCGCGCGGGGCGCCGCAGCGCTGGGGGCGCCGCGGCTGGGGGCGCCGCAGCTGGGGGCGCCGCACCTCGGGCATCACACAGGTGCCCGTGGCACACACAGGTGCCCGTGGCACACACCGCTGCCCGTGGCCCGCGCGTCACCAGCGTCGCTGCGGGCCGGGCATCACCAGCCCGCCGAAACCCAGGCGTCACCAGCGCCGCCGTCTGGTGTAGGGTGCGCAACCGACCTTGCCGAATCGTCCCCGCCCGGTGCGGAGGCGGACGGGGGATCCATTCCGGTTTTCCCGGGCGGGGGCGAATCGATCGCCTGTCCCAGCGGCAGCCGCGATCGTAGCGGCAGTGCAGCAGCGCCCACGGTGCGTTGCAGGTGCGGTCGCGAGCCCGACAGCTAACCCCGTAGGCCCCGGTCGACAGCGAAACAGGAGGACCTCGACAATGGGACCAAGCCCAAAGCTGCTGCACAAGCCCAAACGCCGTCTGCGCCTTGCCCATGGCGCGTGTGCGCTGGCCGCCCTGACGGCGAGCGCCGGCGGCATGCTGCTGAGCGCCCCCGGATCGGAGGCGGGCTCAACGCGTGCCGGGAACCAGGCCACCAGCCATCCCGGATACCACCACGGACTAGCTTCCTGGTACTACGACGAAGGACATCAGACCGCCTGTGGCTTCCACGCCAAGTACGGGGTCGCCAACCGTACCCTTCCTTGCGGGACACACGTGAAGTTCATCCACAATGGACACCGCATCACGGGCGTGGTCGACGATCGCGGCCCCTACGTGCAAGGCCGCACCTGGGACCTCGGCCAGCGCGCCCGTAAAGCGCTGCGCGTCGAAGGCGTCGAGTGGGTGTGGGCTAAGTGGTAGCCCTGCGGCGCAGTGGTCGCCGCGCGGAAGTGGTAGGGCCCGCCTAATTGACGGGCGGAGGGACGCCTCTCGCGGTCGCCGCGAGGTCGGGGGCCCACCCGCACACCGTGCACGCGTGCTGGAAGGCAGAGCGGGCGAACTCGAGCGCAGTCTGGTGCGGCTCCGCGCTGGCGCGGACGTCGTCCCAATCGAGCAGGTATTCGCCCACTGCCTCCTCCCAGCGGGCTGCCGGCGGCGACAGCTGAGCGCCGCCGAAGCTCGGGGGGGCCGGGTGCGCATACGCATAGAACGCCGCCTTAGGGGACTTGGGGTCCCCCGGCCACCAGCCCACGGCAACCTCCTGGGAGTCCATCGCGTTGCGCATGATGAAGTCCTTTGACGGCGGCTCGGCGGAGGCGCCGGAGAACAGGCTCACGGCCAAGTCGAACGACCCCCACCAGGCGTTGACGGGCGTCGACCTCCCTCGGTAGGGGGCGCGGAAGGCCGCCAGCACCCGCGCGGCGTAAGTGGCTGCCGCGAAATAGGAGGCCACGGCCTCGGGTCGGTAGGTGGCGTGCTCGGCATCCTCGTCGAGCGGCGTGGTCCACCAGACCTCCTGCGGCGTGGGGTCGATCTGAACCGGCCCCGCGAGCGCGCGCACCGCGTCGAGCAACTCCCGCGTGACCTCGCCAACAGGACGATTGCCCGCCAGCGCCACCCGCCGGGCCTCCCCCATGCTGTGGTCGACGACGGCATGATGCTCGCGCAGGTCGAGGGTGACCGATACCGCGCCACCGCCGTCTGGGGCGGGCAGAGGCGCGGTCTCCCATCCGCGCGCGGTCAGGCGCAAGGCGGCGTGCTGGAGTTGAGGCTCGGGGGGTGCCAGCGCGACGGCCAGCTTGCCGAGCACTTGCGTGTGCGCATGCAGCGTGTCGCAGGTCTCGGCCCAGTGCCCGTATTCGAGCGGGGGCAAGTCTGTGCTCATAGCTCGCAGTCTATGCGCGCCGAGGGGCAAACATGGTGTGACTCAACCCCCCGCGGCGGGGTACTTCGGCTAGACACAATTCCGGGGTAACGCGCTCTACGTCTCGGAAAGCTGCCTGTTCCCCAGTAAAGGAGCGAGCCATCACCGCCACCAAGTCCGCACCTTCCAGCCCCCGCCATCCCAGCCTGGACGAGCTCGAACCGCGCAAGCGCGAGATCGTGCTGCACGGCCACCACGTGAGCTATCGGACGGCTGGAACGGGCGACGAAGTCGTGCTGCTGATCCACGGGATCGTCGGCTGCGCCAAGCAATGGGACCCGGTCGCGCGGAATTTGGCGGAGCACTACACCGTGGTGGCCCCGGACCTCCTGGGCCACGGCGAGTCCGCCAAGCCACGCGGCGACTATTCACTCGGCGCCTATGCCGCCAGCGTCCGCGATCTGCTGACCGCGCTCGGGCACCGGCGCGCGACGGTCGTGGGCCACTCGCTCGGAGGCGGGGTGGCGATGCAGTTCTCCTATGAGTACCCGCCCTTCGCCGAGCGGCTCGTGCTTGTCTCCAGCGGCGGCCTGGGGCGCGAGGTGCACGCGCTGCTCAGGGCGGCGACCCTGCCGGGCTCGGAGCTGGTCCTGCCCTGGATCGCGCACCAGCGCCTGCACGGCGTGGCGGCGTTTTTGGGCCACGCGCTCGAGCGGGCGGGCTTGCGCACTGGCCCCGATTTCGCCGAGATGATCCGCGGATATGGCTCGCTGGCGGACGCCGGCGCGCGCATGGCCTTCGTTCACACCATGCGCGCCGTGCTCGACATCAGGGGCCAGCGGGTGAGCGCAACCGATCGGCTGTACCTGGCGGAGCTTCTGCCCTCCCTGGTGATCTGGGGACGCCGTGACCCGCTGATCCCGGTCTCGCACGCCCAGATTGCGCACCAGGGCCTGCCTGGGAGCCGGCTCGAGATCTTCGATCAGGCGGGTCACTTCCCGCAGCTTTACGACCCCTTCCGCTTCGCCCACACGCTGCGCGACTTCATCGAAACGACCGAGCCCACGCGGCTCGACTTCACCGACGAGGACTTCGACCGGCTGCGCGGGCTGCTGCTGGGCGGCGGGAAGTAGCGCTCCAGCCGCCCCCGACGAGGGCGGCCTGCAGAAAGCGGCCACGCGTGATCCCGGCGCGACTGCGATCGTTACGGAGCGATGGCGGCACGCGCCCAGCACAGCACCGAGTTCGATGCCGTGGTGATCGGCGGCGGCCACAACGGCCTGGTCGCGGCCGGAATGCTGGCCCGGGCGGGCCTATCGGTGATCGTGCTCGAGCGTCTCCCCCTGCTCGGCGGCGCCGCTGTCAGCTACGCGCCTTTCGCCGGCGTCGAGGCGCGCCTCTCACGCTATGCCTACCTCGTCAGCCTGTTGCCCTCGACGGTCATCGGCGCGCTCCGCCTGCGCGTAGGGCTCCGCCCCCGCGCCGTGGCCTCCTATTCGCCCCACGGCCGCTCGGGCCTGCTGCTGAGCGACCAAGCCCATCTCACGCGGGAGTCGATGGGCGCGATCACCGGCGACGCACGGGCATTCGAGGCCTGGCAACACTTCCACGAGATGCTCGGCCGCGTGGCCCAGCGCGTCTTTCCCACCTTGACCGAGCCGCTGCGCAGCCGCGAGCAGATGCGGAAGCTGATCGACGACGACGATGCCTGGCAAGCCCTGTTCGAGGAGCCGCTGGCCGCGGCGCTCGAGCGCACCTTCAGCTCCGATCTGCTGCGCGGCGTGGTGTGCACCGATGCGGCGATCGGGACGTTCGCCCCCGCGGACGATCCGCTCCTGCGCCAGAACCGCTGCTTCCTCTACCACGTGATCGGAGGCGGGACCGGGCGCTGGGACGTCCCCGTCGGCGGCATGGGCGCGGTGACCGAAGAGCTGACCGCGGTCGCCCGGCGCGCGGGCGCGCGGATCCGCACCGACAGCGAGGTTGTGGCGCTGGCAAGCGACGGCCGTACGGCGGAGGTCACGTGTGCCGACGGGGAGCGCATCCAGGGGCGTCACGTGCTGGCCGGCGTGGCGCCGGCGGCGCTCGATGGCCTGCTCGGAAGCGGAACCTCCGCCGAGCGGCCGGAGGGCTCGCAACTCAAGGTCAACATGCTGCTCGCCCGCCTGCCGTCGCTGCGGGATCCTGAGGTGCCGCCCGCCAAGGCATTCGCCGGCACCTTCCACGTCAATGAGGGCTACGAGCAGCTCAAGCGAGCCTACGAGCAGGCCGCCGCAGGTCAGATTCCGGCGGAGCCGCCGTGCGAGCTCTACTGCCACTCCCTGACCGACCCGAGCATCCTGGGGCCCGAGCTGCGCGCAGTCGGCGCGCAGACGCTGACCCTCTTCGGCCTGCACATGCCGGCGCGGCTATTCGCCGGAGCGCTCGAGGAGCGCAAGCGCGCGGCGGTGGCCGCCACGATCCGCTCCATCGACGCGGTGCTGGCCGAGCCGCTCGACGCTTGCCTATGGCGCGCCCCGAACGGCGAGCCGTGCATCGAGGCGCTGGTCCCGCAGGAGCTCGAACGCCAGCTGTCGATGCCGGGCGGCCACATCTTCCACCGCGATCTCTCCTGGCCCTACGCCGAATCCGAAGCCGAGGTGGGAACCTGGGGCGTCGAAACCGCTCATGCCAACGTCTGGCTGTGCGGCGCCGGCGCGCGACGGGGCGGCGGCGTGAGCGGGATCCCCGGATTCAACGCCGCCCAGGCGGTGCTGGCGGCCGGATGAGCACCCACCTCATGGCGCGATGAGCGCCTGCAGCCAGCCCTGCAGCGTGCGCAGGAAGAGGGGATCGATGGCGTGGAACATCGGGGACTCCCGGTAGAGGACCCGGGCACCGGCGTCCTCGAGCCGGGCCCGCGCCTCGCGGCCGAACTCGACCGGGATGACCGGATCCTGGATTCCGTGACCGATCGCCACGGGAAGATCCCTGCGCGCGCCAAGGTCGAGCTCGAAGCCGTCAACCGTGGGAATGAAGCCGCTGAAGGCGAGTACTGCTGCGGGCGATGAGCGGCCTTCGGCAAGCGCCACGGCATAGGACATCACCGCCCCCATGGAGAAGCCGCCGACCGCGAGCGCCGAGAAGGGGAGGTGGAAAGCGGCCGCCACCGCCTCCAGCCAGCGGCAGAGCGTCAAATAGGACTCGAGGAAGGTGCTGCGGTCCGGGTGGCCGACCCTCCGCGAGACATACCAGTGGTAGCCCCCGGGATCGAGCGCCAGCGGAGCCCTCGGCGCGAGTCCCACCAGGCGACGCTCGGGGTCCAGCTCATCGAGCAGCGGCAGCAGGTCCAGCTCATCGGCCCCGCGGCCGTGAAGCAAAATGAGCGCGCCCTGAGCCTCGCCGGCGGCGGGCCGGAGGCGATGATGAAGCAGGTCGAGGTCGGTCACCCTAGGTAGGGGCCCATTCGGCGCGGAGAAAACTCTGGGGTGACCACCCTAGTGCGGAATCCCCCAGCAGCGCCGATAATGCTTGATACGAGACACCGGCGGCGATCCTGCTGGGGGCAGCAGGGGGGCGACGTCGCCGGCGATCGTCGCGGCAGAAACGGGGGCCGAGGGCGTCTCGGGGGCTGAGACGCTCTCCTGCCGCGACGTTCGCACGCCAGGCGTTGCACGCGCGGGGGTTCGCACGCAGCGGTTCAGCCCGCTTGCTCGTCCGTCGACTCGAGCGCGCGCTCGTAGACCCGATAGCGCTTCACGATGCGACCGGTGAGCGCCTCCATGGCCTGGTTCATCGCCTCGTTGGTTTCGAGGATCCAGCCAGTCTCCGCGCGCTTTATGTTCCTGCGGAAGACCGAATCCCACACATCCCGGTACAGCGCCGCAGCCACCCCGGTGTGCTGGTAGGAGGGCTTCACGCCCAGCGCGAACACGCGGATCTCGTCGATCTTCCGCCTCCCCGCAAGCGCCTTCAGCCAGCCGAGCGGCAACAACCGGCCGTTGAGCTCCGCCAAGATCTTGTTGTAGTCGGGCAGCGACAGCGACACTCCGGCAACCTCGCCCTCAACAGTCTCCGCCACGCAGGCGAAATCCTCGTCGAGCACCGGCTTTAGCTCCTTGGCCATATGCGACAGCTCGGCGTCCGTCAGCGGCACGAAGCCCCAGTTGTGCGACCAGGCTTCGTTGTAGATCTCCATGAAGTGGCGGATCTCGGTCTCGAAGTCCCGCCGCCGCATGCGTCGCAGGCGGATTCCGTGCTCCGGCTCGAGGCGGTCGGCAAGCTCATCGATGATCGGCAGCACATCTCCGCGGTCGGTGGCGAGGATCTCCCACTTGTAGAGGTCCATCGCCTTGGTCAGGCCCTGGCCCTCCAGCAGCTCGCGGTAGTAGGGGTGATGCCAGTTCTCCAGGATCTGCGGGGTCAGCTCGTGGCCTTGGACGAGCAAACCGCATTCGTGATTGGTCGTGAAGTCAAGGGGACCGAGCATGCGATCGCGACCTCGCTCGCGCAGCCACCCCTCGGCGACATCGAGCAGCGCGGCGGTGGTGGCTGGATCGCGCTCGCACTCGAAGAAGCCAAACAGGCCCCAGCAGTTGTGCTGAGACTCGTTCAAGCGGTGGTCGACATGTGCCGTGATCCGGCCGACGGGTTGACCGTCACGCCACGCGAGGAAGTACTCGGCCTCCGCATGCTCGAAGAATGGGTTGCGACGCCGGTCCAGATGACGGCGGCGCTCCGAGAGCAGCGGCGGCACCCAGTTCGCCTGGCCGCGGTACAGGCGCCAAGGCAGCCGGATGAAAGCCTCTCGCTCGCGGCGGGACCGCACCGGGCGCACCTCCGCCGCGCCGGCCGTGACCCGCCGACCAACCGCGGATTGCTGTTCCTGGTGGTGAGGGGTCTGCCGCTGCTCCACCTGCTTCACCTCCGCTTACGAGAGCCGATCAGCTAACCGGTCGAGAAAGACGTTATAGAACTCCGCCGATGCACGATCTTCGACGCGTGACTGACGGCTGGCGTGAGGCGATCTGGGTGCTCACGCGCTTCGAGCGTGGGTCCGCTTCCGCGGGCGAACAGCGCGCCGCCAACTGGATCGCGGATCGCATGCGCGAGCGCGGCCTTGACACCGCGGTAGAGGAAGAGGTGGCAAGCGGCAATTACTGGTGGCCGCTCGCGCTCGCCAACTTGCTGGGTGTGGGCGGAGCATGGGCCGCCCGACGGGTGGGCCGGCGCCGGAGGGTGTTGGGCGCGAGCCTCGCGGCTTTGGGCGCCGCGGCGGTCTGGGACGAGGTCTCGGGCGGCAGCCTCTGGTTTCGCCGCGCCCTATGTGCGCAGCGGCGCACGTGGAATGTGGTCGCCAAGGCCGGTGACCCTCACGCGCGGCGCGCCGTGGTCCTGCTCGCCCACCATGATGCGGCCCACAGCGGCCTCATCTTCCATCCCGCGCTCCCCCGCGCCGGGGCGCGGCTCGCCCCCCGCCTGCACGAGCGCTCGAGCCACACGCTGCCCGTGCTCTACGCCGTGTGGCTCGGTCCGGCGCTCGTCTGCGCAGCCGCGGCCACCGGCGCGCGGCGTCTGCTCGGCCCCGGCGCCGCGCTGGCGCTGGGGGCGACTGCCGCGCTGGCGAACATCGGCCTCTCCTCTGTGGTCCCCGGCGCAAATGACAATCTGAGCGCGGTCGGCGCGCTGCTCGCGATCGGGGAAGAGCTCGAGCGCCTGCGCTTGCGGGATCTACGCGTGTGGCTCGTGTCCACCGGCTCGGAAGAGTCCCTGATGGAGGGGATGCGCGGGTTCGCCCGGCGACATTTCGGCGAGCTCGACACCGCCGCGACCGAGATCGTGTGCCTGGAGTGCCTCGGCGGTCCGACGCTCGTCGTGCTCGAAGGCGAAGGCATGCTGCGCATGCGCGATTATCCCGAGCAGGCTCGCGAGCAGCTGGCGGCCGCCGCCCGCAGGGCGGGCGTGCGGGCCGCTCGCGGCTTGCGCACCGTCGCCTCGACCGATGCGCTTATCGCGCTGCGCGCCGGGTATCACGTGAGCACGCTAGCGTCGGTCGACTACACCAAGTTTCCCAGCAACTACCACTGGCCCTCGGACGTCCCGGAGGCCCTCGAGTGGGACACGATCGAGGACGCAATTTCCACGTGCGTTGAGCTCTTGCGGGGCTCTGCCGCGCGAGATACGCTCTGGGCAGGAGGTATGACGTGAAGATCGTCCGACGGCAACGCTTCTTCTTCAACCTCGGCGCCCTCGGGGCCGCCGGGTTCCTGATCGTGGCCGCGGCCGCCTTCGGTCCGGGCGCCGTGAAGGGCGTCGGCCTGGGCATCGGCATCGCGAGCTGCTCGGTCTCGCTGCTGTTCGTCGCTTGGCTGGTGCACCAGCGCCACCTCGCCGGCTACCTCGAGTTTCAGATCCTGGGCCGAGGGCTGGGGCTCTGGTCGGTGCTGGCGGGCGCCATGGCCAGCGTGGCGATCTGGCAGATCGTGGGCGTGGCGGTGTTCACGCCGCACATCAGCCGCTGGCTGACGCTCGCGAACGGACTGGTGATCGCAGCGCTCGCCTGCGCCGGTCTGATCGCCCACGAGATCTGCACCGAGCGGGTCGTGCACGTGGTCGAGGTGGTCGAGCGCCCCGCGAGCAGCTAGCCGCACCGCAAGCCGGACAGCGCTCAGGAGAGGCAGGCGTAGCCCGGTAGCGTCATGAACTCGATCAGCTCTTCGGAGAGCGCCACGCGCTCGAAGAGCTCCCGCGTCTCGGCCGGCCGGCCCTGACGCCAGGTCTCCTCGCCCACAGCCTGCCTGATCGCCGCCGTCTCCTCGTCGAGGATCTGGCGCACCAGCTCGGCGCTCACGCGACGCCCATCCTCCAGCGCGGCCCCGTGCCGCACCCACTGCCAGATTTGCGCGCGTGAGATCTCGGCGGTGGCGGCATCTTCCATCAGCGCGTTGATCGCCACCGCGCCCTGGCCGCTGAGCCAGAACGAGAGGTACTGGAAGCCCACGTTCGCGTTCGTCCGCAGGCCGCCCTCGGTGATCGCCCCGGGGGTCGCCGGCAGGTCGAGCAGCTCGGCGGCGGCGACATGCACATCGTCGCGGCGACGGCCGAGCTGGTTGTCCGCGCCCTCGAGCCCCCGCTCGAAGACCTCGCGCACGACGGGGACGAGGTCGGGGTGGGCTACCCAGCTTCCGTCGTACCCCTGCTCGAGCTCACGTTCCTTGTCGGCGCGGACCGCGTCAAGGGCGCGCTCGTTCGCCTGCGGGTCTCGCCGCGACGGGATCAGCGCAGCCATGCCGCCGATCGCGTGGGCCCCGCGCCGATGGCAGGTGGCGACCAGCAACTCGGTATACGCGCGCATGAACGGGACGGTCATGGTGATGTCGCCACGATCGGGCAGGACCATCTCCGGCCGGTCGGCAAATGACTTGATCGCGGAGAAGATGTAGTCCCAGCGGCCCGCGTTCAAGCCTGCCGCATGCTCGCGGAGCTCGAACAGGATCTCCTCCATCTCGAAAGCGGCCGGCAGCGTCTCGATCAGCACGGTCGCCTTGACCGTCCCTCGCTCGACGCCGAGCGCGTCCTCGGCGAACGCGAACACCTCATGCCACAGCCGTGCCTCCAGATGAGACTCGAGCTTCGGCAGGTAGAAGTATGGCGCCGAGCCGGCCCGCAGCAGCCGCGGCGCGCAATGGAAGAAGTACAGCCCGAAGTCGAACAGCGCCCCCGCCACGGGCTCGCCTCCGAACAGCAGGTGGCGCTCGGTGAGGTGCCACCCGCGGGGGCGCACCAGCAGCGTGGCGGGATCGGGCTCGATCGCGTAGTGGCGCCCGTCGGCGGAGTCGTAGGTGAGCGTGCCCTCGATCGCCTCGCGCAGGTTGATGTGGCCGGAGACCATGTTGCGCCAGGTGGGGGAATTCGCGTCCTCGAAGTCCGCCATGAACATGTTGGCGCCCGAGTTCAAAGCGTTGATCACCATCTTGCGGTCGGTCGGGCCAGTTATCTCCACCCAGCGCCTGCACAGGTCACGCGGGCGCGGGGGGACCGACCAATCTCCCTCTCGCACCTCGCGCGTCTGCGGCAGGAAGTCGAAGCTCTCCCCTGCTTGCAGGCGGCGCCGGCGGTCCACCCGGCCCTCGAGCAGCTCGCGGCGGCGCGGGCCGAAGCGGCGCTCAAGCTCGGCCACGAATTCGAGCGCGGTTGGCGTGAGGATCTCCTCGAAGCCCTCCTCGACCGCTCCATTTAGTTCGATACGAGCCGGCGTCGCCACCCGCGCATCCTTACACTCCGCCGCCACTGATGCAGGAGACAGCACAGCGAGCGACGATCGTGACGGGCGCCTCGAGCGGGATCGGGCTGGCCATCGGTCGCGCGTTACTCGATGAGGGCTATGCGCTCACGGCGGTCGCGCGCCGGCCGGAGAAGCTCGAAGCAGCGGTCACAGAGCTCGAGCGCCACGGCGAGGTTCTCCCGGTGGCGGCAGACGTCTCCTCCGAGGATGCGATCCGTGAGGCCGTCGCAGCACACCGCGATCGATTCGGACGCCTCGACGTGCTCGTGAACAACGCCGGCGTCGGCATCGGCCAGACCGTCACCGAGCTGAGCGCCAAATACGTGGACATGCAGCTCGCGGTAAACCTGCGCGCGGCCATGCTCTTCTACCGCGAGTGCGCCGAGTTGCTCAAGGCCACGGGCCAGGAAGAGCGGGGCGCGCTGGTCGTGAACACGTCCTCGATCGCCGGCAAGTCCGGACAGCCGTGGCTGTCGGTCTACTCGGCCACGAAGCACGGCCTGATCGGCTTCACCCAGGCCATGAACAAGGAGCTCGCGGCCTCGGGCGTCAAGTCGTGCGCGCTGTGCCCGGCGTTCGTCGATACCGCGATGACCGACTACGTCAAGGACGCAGTACCGGCGGAGCACATGATCCAGGCGGATGACGTCGCAGCGGCCGTGCGCATGCTGTTGCACCTGTCGCGCTGGTGCCTGATCCCCGAGATCATCTTCCAGCGCGTCGGCGAGACGGGCGCCTAGGGTCGACCTTGGCCGACCCGGGCGCCGGGCCCGCACGCTCGCCCCTGAGGCTGTTCCTGGCGGCGTTCGGTGACCCCGGCCACGCCTTTCCGATGCTGGCGCTCGGCACCCGTCTCGCCGAACGCGGGCATGAGGTGGTGTGCGAGACCTGGCAGCGCTGGCGCGGGTACGTCGAGAGCGCCGGGATGGGCTTCCTGGCGGCGCCTGAATACCCGGTGTTCCCGACGCGCGAGCGGCCGCTGAGGCCGTACGAGGCGGTCTTGCACGCGGTCCCCGAGACCCGCCGCGGGCTGGCGGAATTCTCCCCCCAGGCGGTGGTTCACGACGTGCTGACACTCGCGCCGGCCTTGGCCGCCGAGCTCGAGGGGCTGCCGGTGGCGACGCTGGTGCCCCATGTCTATCCGCAGCAGCCGCCCGGGATGCCGCCCTACGCGCTCGGCGCGCGCCCGCCCGCCACGGCGCTCGGCCAGGCGGTGTGGAGGACGCTCGAGCGGCCCGTGCGCCGCGGCGTCGAGCAGGGTCGGCGCGAGCTCAACGAGACGCGCGCCCGGCTTGGCCTCGAGCCGCGCCTGCGTGCATACGGCGGGATCAGCGCTGAGCTCACCTTGGTGGCAACCTTCCCCCAGCTCGAGTATCCACGGGCCTGGCCGCTGCACGTGCGCCTCTGCGGCCCGCTGCTGTGGGAGCCGCCCTTTGAGGGGGTTGCACCGCCGCCGGGAGACGATCCGCTCGTGCTGGTGGCCCCCTCCACCGCACAGGACCCCGGTCATCGCCTGCTGCGCACGGCGCTCCAGGGGCTTGGGAGCGAGCCCGTGCGCGTGTTGGCGGCCACCAACCGCCGGCCGCTCGAGGGCGCGGTGCCTGTGCCGGCCAATGCACGACTCGTCGAGTGGGTCTCCTATTCGCGCACGATGCCTGCCTGCGCGCTGGTGATCACCCACGCCGGCCATGGGACGCTGGTGCGCGCACTGAGCTGCGGCGCTCCGGTGCTGGCCGTCCCGCACGCCGGGGACATGGCCGAAAATGCCGCGCGCGCCGCGTGGGCCGGCGCCGGCGTGCGGCTGCCTTGGCGGCTCCTCTCTCCCCTGTCGCTGCGCCTCGCGGTTCGGCGGACGCTGGCCGATCCCGGGCCGGCGGCGCGAGCCGCAGAGCTTGCGGCGTGGGCTGCCCGGCACGACGGGGCGACGCGCGCGGCCGAGCTGATCGAGGCCTTCGCGCTGCGCAGGCTGGCCGCGAGATGCAGCGGCCGCTAGCCGCCGGTTCCTTTCAGAGCTCCATCTCGCCGTGGTGGCGCACGTACTCGATCAGGTCGGGATCCTCGGACTCCACTCGGTCAACCGGCTCGCCGAAGCACGTGCACAGCTGGATCACGACGTGGCGCTCGCCTAGCTCGAGCGCGCGCCACTCAGCGCCATGGAGCTCCCAGTCCTCGAGCTGCTGAAGCTTGAACGGCAAGCTCCGGGGGTGGGACTCGAACCCACAACCTAACGGTTAACAGCCGTTCGCTCTGCCGATTGAGCTACCCCGGAGTAACCGGCCTGTGCTACCCGGGACAACCCACCTTCAGCGGAGCCCGTCAGCCGCGTCAACTGTAGCGGGAGCCGAAGTCCGCCGGTCAAACCGGCCGCTCGAGCCGCGCGTCGAGCTCGCGGATGGCCGCGCGGGCGGCCTCGCGCTCGCGAGCCAGACGCAGCACATCGGCGCCGCCGTTCCCGGTCCCCGGCGCAGGCGCGCTGCGCGTAGCCGCGGGTCTGGCCCGCGCGCGGCGAATCGCGCGCTCGAGCCGTCCCAGCTCCAGGTAGAGCCACTGCTGCTCGATGTGCTCGGGCTTGACCTCACCGGCCCGGCCCGCCCGCTCGACCAGGTCCGCAACAGTCCGCGCCAGTGCCTCGTCTTCGCCTGGCAGGTCGCTCAGGGGCGACTCGAGCCGGCCCGCGAGGTGACCCGCCGCTCGCCGCAGGCGCACGCTCGTGATGTGCTCCTCCAGGTCGATCCGCTGAAGCGCTCCCTCCCCTGCGGCCGGCAGCGCGATGCACAGGGCCAGAAACGCTCGTTCCGCTCGGACGGCTGGGTCGAGCAGTCCCGGCGGCCGGCTCGCGGCGGAGGCCGCCGTCGTCCCGGACGGCGCTTGGCGGCCAGCGCGCTCGGGCCGGTACAGCGCGCTCAGCTGCCCGCCGCTCAGTCCAAGCGCGTCCGCCACCCGCCGTCCCAACTCATCGCGCAACAGCCCCGGCGGCAGTGACGCAAAAATCGGCCGCAGCTCCTTGAGCGCGCGGTCGCGTCCCTCGAGCGAGCGTACATCGGAGCGCGCGACGATCCGCTCGACGAGGAACGAGACGAACGGGATCGCTCCCGCGATCCGCTCGCGCACCCCGTCGGCGCCCTCGGCCGCCGCCAGCTGCGCCGGATCCTGGTCGGCGGGCAGCGGCGCGACGCGCAGCTCCAGCGACCGCGCGCCGGCGAGCGAGGCTGCGCGCACCATCGCCTCCTGTCCCGCGGCATCGGCATCGAGGCAGAGCACGAGCGCGGGCGCGATTCGCTGCAGTGCCGCGACTTGCTCCTCGGTGAACGAGGTGCCCATGATCCCGACCGCGTTGCGAACGCCCGCGCCGTGCAGCGCGAGCACGTCCGTGTAGCCCTCCACCAAGATCATCTCTCCCGCGCGGGCGGCCACCGGGCGCGCCAGATGAACCCCGTAGAGGATCTCGCGCTTGTGGTAGAGCTCTCCGTCGGCGGTGTTCAGATACTTGGGCGGCTGGTTCTCACGCATGGCCCGCGCGCCGAAGCCGAGCACGCGCCCGCGAGCATCCGCTGACGGGAACATGATGCGGCCGCGGAATCGGTCGAACACGCGCCCCGGGGCCGACCGGGAGCGCTGAGCCAGTCCCGCCGCGAGCAGTTCCTCGTCCGAGAAGCCCGCGCCGCGCGAGGCGGTCAGCAAGCGGTCCCACGCGCTCGGCGCATAGCCAACGCGGAACTCGCGCAGGATCTCCTCGCGGAGGCCGCGACTGGTCAGGTACGACCGCGCGGGGGCGGCCTCGCGTGCCTCCCACAGATAGCGCGCGTAGTAGGCGGCCGCGCGTTCGAGCAGCGTGTAGAGCCGCTCTCGCGATCGGCGCCGCGCAGCGGCCCGTGGGTCCTCGCGCTCTGATTCGAGCTGGACGCCGAAGCGCTTGGCGAGCAGCTCGAGGGCGCCGGAGAAGTCGACGCCCTCGGTTTCCATCACGAACGAGAAGGCGTTGCCCGAGGCCTGGCAGCCGAAGCAGTGGTAGAGCTTCTCGTCCGGCGAGACGTGAAATGAGGGAGTGCGCTCCTGGTGGAAAGGGCACAGACCGAAGTAGCTGTTGACCCCGTGCCGGCGCAGCTCGGTACGCGGAGAGACCAGCGCCACCATGTCCACGGCGTCGAGCACGCGGTCACGGGAGTCGTTCGTGTAGCGCGTCACTGCGCAAACGCCGCCGGCACGCTCAACGCCTCGAAGGCGCGGATGCAGAAGCGATCGGTCATGCCCGCGAGATAGTCGGTCACCCGCTGCGCGACGGGGCCATCGGGAATCGTGTCCGGGATCTCGCCTTCTGCCGAGCAGTAGTGCTCGAACAGCGAGCGCACGACCAGCTCGATCTTGGCGTGCTCGCGCCGGGCCTCGGGCCCCAGATAGACGCGCTCGAACATGAACGCGCGCAGCGTCGACATGGCGCCCGCCGCAGCGTCGCCCTGCACGATCGCCCCCGCGGGCTCAGAATGCTCAACCAGATCGTGAACGAGCGCGTCGATCCGGCGGGGGCCGCTCGAGCCGAGCACCGCGATCGGCTCGGAGGGCAGGTCGGCCGCGGTGAGCACCCCGGCCCGCAGCGCGTCGTCGATGTCATGGTTGATGTAGGTCACGCGATCCGCGTAGCGAACGATCGCGCCCTCGAGCGTGGACGGTGGCTCGGCGCGCCAGGAGTGGCACAGAATCCCGTCGCGAACCGGCGCTGACAGGTTGAGGCCACGGCCCTCGCGCTCAAGCACGTCGACCACGCGCAGTGACTGCTCGTTGTGGTGGAAGCGCCGATCGAACCGGGCGCGCAGGCAGCGATCGAGCGCCTCCTCCCCGATGTGGCCGAAGGGGGGGTGCCCCAAATCGTGCCCGAGGCCGATCGCCTCCGCGAGATCCTCGTTCAGCCGCAGCGCCCGCGCGATCGTGCGCGAGACCTGTGTGACCTCGAGCGTGTGCGTGAGCCGGGTGCGGTAGTGGTCGCCCAGCGGAGCCACGAACACCTGCGTCTTGTGCTTGAGCCGCCGGAACGCCTTGCAGTGCACGATGCGGTCGCGGTCGCGCTGGAACGGCGTGCGCAGGCCGCAGTCGGGTTCCGCGTGCAGCCGCGCGGCCGGATATGAGCGGGCGGCCCGCGGCGAGAGCTCGGCTTGTTCCTGCGCCATGATCCGCTGCGCGAACGCGTCGGCGACGGGGCCGCGCGGGTGTTCATATCCGGCCTGGAGCAATGAGTCGGCCACGAGTCCGATTCTGACACCGCAAGCAGACCGCCACCCGCGTCGTCCACGAAGCGTCCCCAAGCCCCCAGCGCTACGGCATCGGCCAACACTCGAACCTCGCCGTGCGCATGCGCGACGGCACCGTCCTGCGCTGATCCCGGGCACGCGGGGGCTCAGGCCGATCCCGCGCTCACCGCTGCCCCAGGTGCAAGGTCGGCGGGCGTGGTGAGGGCGCCCACCAGCGGCCGCAGCCGCACGTGGGCATGGTGCTCGGCGGTCTCACGGATCGCCCGCTCGGCCTGACGCAGCACGAGCTCATCCGCCTCCGGCGCTCGTGAGAGTGGATTGCCAAGCGCGGTGACCAGGAAGTGGTAGGCCTCGATTCCAAGCGGAAACGAGGATGCCTCACAGGAGCCGCACACCACGCCGCCGGCGGCTGCGGAAAAGCCCGCCAGATCCTCGCGCGCCCCGCACGATGCACAGGCACCCAGCTGCGGCACGATGCCCGCCGCCAGCAGGAGCTTGAGGCGGAAGGCGAGCCCGTTGGCCGGCCCCGCGCATGCGGCGCCACGGCTGACGAGCGCGAGCTCCGAGAGCAGCAGCCTGAAGACCTCGAGGTGGGGCTCCTCGGTCTCGAACAGGCGGGCGACCGCGTCGCAGGCGTGCGCAGCGGCCTGAAGCGTGGAGGCATGCTCGCGCAGCCCCGCGTGCGTGGAGATCGTGTCGACGGCGGTCACCGTGTACAGCTCCCCCCTGCCCTCACGGAGCACCACGCGCACGTGCAGGAAGGGCTCGAGCCGGGCCCCGAAGCGGCTACGGGCCCTCCTCGCGCCCTTGGCGATCGCCCCGATCCGGCCCCGCCCGGGCGTGTAGAGGTGCAGGATGCGATCCGCCTCGCCATAGCGGATCGAGCGCAGCACGATCGCTTCGGTCTTCAGCGGCGCCGGCATGCCCGCATCCTGGGGGCAAACGCCCGCCTCGCTCCTATGCTTGGTGAGGTGAGCGACGTGATCGTGTACACGACTGAGATGTGCGGCTCGTGCGTCGGCGCCAAGAAGCTGCTTCAGAAGCGGGGAATCGAATACCGCGAGGTCAATTTGTCACGTGACCCGGACGGCCGAGCCGAGCTACAGCGCGCCACCGGGATGTTCACCTTCCCTCAGGTCGTGGTGGGCGAGCGAGCCGTCGGGGGCTTCAACGAGCTGCTCGCCGCCGACCGCTCGGGCCGGCTGACGCAGCTGCTTGAGACGTGAGACGCCGCGGCCGGCGCTGGCACCGCTCGCACACATAAGTGCCTCGACCGGCGACTACGAGCTTGATGATCTCGCCGCCGCAGCGCGGGCACGGCTCGCCCGCCCGGCGGTGGATCAGGAAGCGGTCCTGGAAGGCGCCGCGGGCGCCGTCGATGTGGCGGAAGTCGTCGATCGAGGCCCCCTTGGCGTCGATGCCCGCTTGGAGCGCCTCTTCGATCCCCGCGCGTAGTCGCTCGAGGTCCGCCCGCGTGAGTCTGCCCGCGGGCCGCAAAGGATGGATGCGTGCGCGAAAGAGCGCCTCGTCGGCGTAGATGTTGCCCACCCCCGCCACGCGACGCTGGTCGAGCACGAAGGCCTTGATCGGCGCCCCCCGCCTTCGCGTGAGCGCGAACAGGTGGGCGGCCGTGAACTCGGGGGTGAAGGGCTCGACCCCGATCCGTCCTCCCAGATAGGCATCGCGGGCGGCGCTCGAGTGCATGAGGTGGCCAGTGCCGAAGCGGCGGGGGTCGTCGAACACGACCCGGTGGCCGGAATCGAGCTCGAGTCGCACGCGCACGTGCAGCGGCTCGGGGTCGGGGTCGAACAGCACCGCCCCCGTCATGCGCAGGTGCGTGAGCAGATGGCGATCGCCCGAGAGCTCCCACGCGAGGTACTTTCCGAACCGCCGCAAGCGCTGGATGACGGCGCCGCGCAGCTCCGCCGCCACCGCGGCGGGCGGCTCGGGCATCGTCCAGCGGGGGTCGAGGATCTCGGCGCTCGTGATCGTCCGTCCCTCGACGTGCGGGGCGAGCTGGCGCCGGACGGTCTCGACCTCAGGCAGCTCGGGCATCGAGCTCTCGCACGAAGGAGGCGCCGGGGAGCTCGGCGCTGACGCGGTCGGCGAGCCACCACAGCACGCTCGCGCCGACATCGGCCAGGGGCCCGTCGTGTCGCCGGGGACGGCCGGCGCCGAAGCGCGCCAGCAGCGGGACGTACTCGCGGGTGTGGTCGGTGTGGGCGGCGGTCGGATCGCAGCCGTGGTCGGCGGTCAGGATCAGAAGGTCCTCTTCTCGGAGCAGCTCGAGCCAGTGCGCGGTTGCGGCGTCGATCTCCTGGAGCGCGGCATGAAACCCCTCGACGTCGTGCCGGTGGCCGTAGAGCTGGTCGGTCTCGATCAGGTTCGTGAACACGAGGCCCGCACCGAGCCCCTGCATCAGCCGCGTGGTTTCGTTGACGGCGCTCGCGTTGGTCGCGCCGGGGTGCTGGACATCGACCCCGACGCCACAGAAGAGCGCGCCCGCCTTGCCCACCGCGTGGACCTCGAGCCCGGCGGCGCGGACCTCCTGCAGGTAGCTGCGCGAGGGGGGCTCGAGCGAGAAGTCGCGGCGGCCGTCGGTGCGTGTGAAGGCGCCCGGGGCGCCGCGGAAAGGCCGGGCGATCACCCGCCCCACCGCATGCTCGGCCGGCAGGGCGTTGCGCACGCGGGCGCAGATCGCATACAGCTCTTGCGCCGACACGAGCTCCGTGTGGGCGGCGATTTGAAGCACCGAGTCCTGGCTGGTGTACACGATCAACTCGCCGCGGCGCAGGTGGCGCGCGCCGAACTCCTCGATCGCCTGGATGCCGTTGCGCGGGCGGTTGCAGATCACCTCACGGCCACTTAGACGGCGCACGAGGTCAACCACCTCGCTCGGGAAACCCTCGGGATACGTGGGTAGCGCACGCGGCGCCATCACGCCCATCAGCTCCCAGTGGCCCGCGGTCGAGTCCTTGCCGGGGCCAAGCGCATGCAGCCGGCCGTGGAGCACCGGATGGGTGGCGGGGGGCACCCCCTGCAGGGGCAGAATCGAGCCCAGGCCCAGGCGAGCCAGCGTCGGCAGCCGCAGCCCCCCGGCCTCGCGCGCGAGGTGAGCCAGGGTGTTCGAGCCGGCGTCCCCGTAGTCCGCGGCGTCGGGCAGCGCGCCCACCCCGCAGGCATCGAGCACGATCACGAACGCGCGGCGGCGGCTCACACGTGCATTCTGAACGGGTTCGCACGACCCGTGTATCCGGCCGCGCTGCCATACCATGCGGGGCGCTGCGATGGGCACAGCACAGACGGGATTCACTCGCCGCGGCCAGGGGCCGCCGCTGGTTCTTTTGAACGGCTTCGCCGCCACCAGACAGGACTGGGATCCGACCTTTCTCGCCGCGCTCGAGCGGCAACACGAGCTGATCCTGATCGATCACCGTGGTGTCGATGGCTCCCGGGGCGCAGGCCCTTTCACGATCGAGGAGCTCGCGGCCGACGTCGCGACCCAGATCGAGGCGCTGGCGCTGGGGCATCCCGCCGTGCTCGGCTGGTCGATGGGTGGCTTCGTCGCGCTCTCATTGGCCGTGGCGGCGCCACGGCTAATCGGCGCGCTCATCTTGCTGGCCACGAGCCCCGGTGGGAGCCCCAGGACGCTCGGCGGCGCCGAGATTCAGACACAGCTGCGCGACTTTTCCGGGACTCCACGCGAGCAGGCCACTCGGCTGATCTCGCTGTTGTTCGCGCCTGAACGCGCCCGCGAGGTCGACGCCGAGTTCGGCGAGATCGTCGCCACGGCCCGCGCGGCATTCCCCGTGGAGATCGCGCAGCAGCAGTGGCGGGCGATCGAGACCTGGAGCGAGAACGGGATCGCGGGCCTGCTCAGCGGGCTCCGCTGTCCGGTGCTGATCGCGACCGGCAGCGACGATCTCGTGATCCCGCCCGAGAACTCGCTCACGCTCGCACACGCTATTCCCGGTTCCTGGCTGGCCCGCTTCCCGCACTGCGGCCACGGCTTCACCGCGGACTATCCCGAGGCACTCGCGGGCCTGATCGCCGTCTTTCTGAGCGCTACCTGAACTACATGGAAGGGGCTGGCACATGTGCCAGCCCCCCGGCCGCGCATGCGCGGCCGGGGCCGGGGCGCATGCGCCCCGGCCAGATCAGTCTTCCCCGTCCCAATAGTCGAGCCGTTCGAGCCGCGCGATCACCCCCACGCCGCCGAAGTTGATCTTGTTCGAGCGCGGGTAGTAGCAGATGTCGGCAGGCTCGCGGGTGCCGTAGGCCAGGTAGGTGAGGCCGTGCTCGCCGGCGCGAAAATGGTGCGGCACCCTGGTGGCGGCGGGGCGCGAGACCACGCTTCCGGCGCGCACCGGGACCTCCTGCTCGCCCAGCACCACCACGCCGTCGCCCCCGAGCACCACGAACAGCTCCTCCTCGAGCGAATGGCAGTGCGGCGGCGCCGACTCCATCGTGCCCTGCACCTCGACATGCTGGAGCCCAGTCCTGACGGACCCGACCGCCACGCCGAGGTTGCGGCGCACGCGCGCGATGCGCGGGCGACTGACCTCGCGCGGCTCGACGTCGGCGACGTTGACGATCGTGCTCGGGCGGGGATCCGGCTGCGCGGGCAGCTCGGGCGGGCCGAGCTTCGACTCGTACGCGAACTGAGCGGGCACGCCCTCGATCGCGTAGGGATCCGAGCGCACGATTCGCGTGCCCACCAGGGAGCGCCCCAGTCGCGGGAAGCCGAGCACCTCGGGGTGCAGGCGGGGTCCGAACGCGAGCAGGTCGAGCGGCTCCTGCGCGCGCACGGTGTGCGCGCCTCTGTTGGGGGCGTAAAGGATGCAGTCGCCGGCGCCGATCTCGGCCACGCGCCCTCGCTGCCAGGAGAGGCCCCGGCCGCTCAAGACGTAAAAGATCTCCTCCTCCAGGCCGTGTTCGTGCGCGGGCGTCGACCAACCGCCCGCCGGCAGCTCAATCCGGCGCAAACCAACCGTCACCGACCCCGCCGCCTCCCCCAGCAGCGACCACCGTCCCCGGAGGTGACCGAGCTCGTATTCGCGCGCCGGTGCGTCGTCGAAGTGCGCGACGGTCATCGGTGCTTGATCTGGGCCCGGGGGTGGGCCTCGAAATAGACCTCACGCAGGCGGTCGGGATTGAGATGCGTGTACATCTGGGTGGTGCCGATGTCGGCGTGGCCGAGCATCTCCTGCAGCGAGCGCAGGTCGCAGCCGCCGGCGAGCAGATGGGTGGCGAACGTGTGCCTGAGCGTGTGCGGGCTCATGCGGCGCTCGAGCCCGGCCGCGCGCGCGTGGCGCTGGATGATCTTGTAGAGGCCCTGCCTGGAGAGCTGCGTGCCGCGCACGCTGACGAACACCCGCGACTCCTCGCGCAGCCCCACCAGCCGTGGCCTGCCCCGGTCCAGGTAGTGGCGCAACGAGCGCTGCGCAACCGAGCCGATCGGCACGATTCGCTCCTTGGAGCCCTTGCCCCGCGCGCGCAGGATGCCGGCGTCGAGATCTAGCTGCGAGCGCTCGAGCGTGATCGCCTCAGAGGCGCGCAGGCCGCACGCGTACATCGTCTCGAGCAGCGCGCGGTCACGCAGCGCGATCGGAGAGTTGCCCTGCGGCGCCCGCAGCAACGACTGGACCTCGTCACGGCTGAGGACCTTCGGCAGCCGCGCGCCCATGCGGGGCCCCCGCAACTCGGCGGTTGGGTCTCTGTCCAGGATCTGCTCGCGTCGCAGATAGCGATAGAAGGAACGCAGGCAGGCGACTTTGCGCTGCAGGGTGGCCGGCGCCGGGCTTGAGCCCTTCTCCCCATGCACCTCGGAGATGAAGGCGCGCAGATCTTGCGTGTCGACCGCCAGGGGATCCACTCCCAGGCGCTCCAGATAGGCGCCGTACTGCTGGAGGTCGGACCGGTAGGCCTCGAGCGTGTTCCGCGAGAGCCCCCGCTCGAGCTCGAGGTAGGCCAGGTAGTCGAGCGTCAGCTCGGTGAGACGCCGCGCTGGCGATGCGGTCGTGGTGGTCATAAGCCGGTGTTCGCGCCAGTCGCGGGCACTCCTGCTTGCAGGCGCCGGCCGCGCTTTAGCGATACTCAACGTGTGTCGTTCTTCTCCCTCTACAGCCACGGCTTTGCTCGCCTCGGCGCCGCCGTGCCCCACGTGCGCGTGGCGGAGCCCGCTTTCAACGCGCAGCGGACGCTCGAGCTCGCGCGCCGCGCGTCGGAGGACGACGTCGCCGTGCTGGTATTTCCCGAGCTGGGGCTGTCCGCATACTCCGTGGACGATCTCCACCACCAGCAGGCGCTGCTCGATGCGGTCGAGGAGGAGCTCGGTCGGATCGTCAGCGCGAGCGCTTCGCTGCTGCCCCTGTTGGTCATCGGCGCGCCCCTGCGCACGGAGGGCGGTGTGTTCAACACCGGCGTGGTCATCCATCGCGGCGCGGCGCTGGGCGTGGTGCCCAAGAGCTACGTGCCCGAGTACCGCGAGTACTACGAGAAGCGTCAGTTCCGCGCCGCCCGCGACGCTGTGCGCGACGAGCTCGTGCTCCTGGGACGACGGACGCCTTTCGGCTCGAACCTGCTCTTCGCCGCGCGCGATCTTCCCGGGCTGGTGGTCCACGTCGAGGTGTGCGAGGACCTGTGGGTGCCGATCCCGCCGAGCTCCTACGGGGCGCTGGCCGGGGCGACGGTGCTCGCCAACCTGTCCGCCAGCAACATCACGGTCGGCAAAGGTGACTACCGCCGCCTGCTCGCGGCCTCGCAGTCGGGGCGGGCGATCGCGGCCTACGTGTACACGGCCGCCGGCCTCGGCGAGTCGACCACCGACCTGGCGTGGGACGGGCAGGCGGCGATCTTCGAGAACGGCGAGCTGCTGGCGGAGGCGGAGCGCTTCGCCGACAGCGAGCCGCTGATCACCGCCGACGTCGACCTCGATCGGATCGTGCAGAACCGAGCCGCGATGAGTAGCTACGGCGACGCCATCCACGATCACCGGCGCCGTCTCGCACACATGCGCGTGATCGATTTCGAGCTCGGCGCCCGGTCCCGCGAGGCTCCCCTGCGGCGCGCGGTCGAGCGCTTTCCCTATGTCCCCGCCGAGGAGGCCAGCCGCGCCGAGCGCTGCGCCGAGGTCTACAACATCCAGGTGCGCGGGCTTCAGACGCGCCTGCGCGCGACCGGGATCGAGAAGCTCGTAATCGGCGTCTCGGGGGGACTCGACTCGACCCATGCCCTGGTCGTGTGTGTGCAGGCGCTGGAGCGGCTGGGGCTGGCGCGCGAGAACGTGCTCGCTTACACGATGCCGGGGTTCGCGACCGGTGAGAAGACGCTCGAGAACGCGCGCCTCCTGATGCGCGCCCTGGGGGTGAGCGCTCATGAGCTCGACATCCGCCCCTCCGCCGCGCAGATGCTGCGCGATCTCGACCACCCCGCCGCTGAAGGCGAGCCCGTGTACGACGTCACCTACGAGAACGTGCAGGCGGGCGAGCGCACCTCTCACCTCTTCCGGCTCGCCAACCAGCATCGCGCGCTGGTGGTGGGGACCGGCGATCTGTCCGAGCTGGCCCTCGGCTGGAGCACGTACGGGGTCGGCGACCAGATGTCGCACTACAACGTGAACGCGTCGGTGCCGAAGACCCTGATCCAGTTCTTGATCCGCTGGGCGATCGATACCTCGCTGCTCGGTCCCGATGCCGGCGAGGTGCTTGGCTCGGTGCTCGAGACCGAGATCTCGCCGGAGCTGGTGCCGTCTCACTCGGGCGTGATCGCCGGCGGCGCCGTCGACGTCGCCGACGGGGGCCCGGGCCAGCGCTCGGAGGACGTCGTGGGGCCGTTCGAGCTACAGGACTTCTTCCTCTACTACACGTTGCGCTTCGGCTTTCGCCCGAGCAAGATCGCCTATCTGGCGCACCACGCCTGGCGCGAGCGGGAGCTGGGCGACTGGCCCGAGCTGCTGCCGCTGCAGCGGCGCAATGAGTACTCCCTGCGGCAGATAAAGCGCTGGCTCGAGGTGTTCCTGCGCCGCTTCTTCGAGTTCAGCCAGTTCAAGCGCTCGGCGATGCCCAACGCGCCCAAGGTGGGCTCGGGCGGCTCGCTTTCGCCCCGCGGCGACTGGCGTGCCCCGAGCGACGCCTCCGCGGCCACCTGGCTGCGAGAGCTCGCGGAGAACGTGCCCGAGGATTAGGGGCCCCAGGTCCCCACACGACTAGGACCGCAGCTCCGTCACACCGTCAGCACGGCCGCGCCCCTGAAGCGTCCGTGGCGAAGGTCATCGAGGGCCGCGTTGGCTTCCTCCAGGGGGTAGGTGCTGACATGGGTCTGGACGGGCACCGCGGGCGCCAGCTCGAGGAACTCGTGGCCGTCGCGGCGGGTCAGGTTGGCCACCGAGCGGATGCTGCGCTCGTGCCACAGAAGCTCGTAATCGAAGCTCGGGATTGGGCTCATGTGGATGCCGGCGCAGACCACCACCCCGCCGGGGTCAAGCGCCCTGAGCGCCACCGGGACGAGCTCTCCGGCGGGCGCGAAGATGATCGCGGCGCCGAGGGGCTCGGGTGGCACTTCAGAGGTGTCGCCGGCCCACAGGGCGCCCAACTCGCGCGCAAACGCCTGCCCGGCGGTGTCCCCCGGCCGGGTGAAGGCGAACACGCGCCGGCCCTGCCAGCGCGCCACCTGGCAGATGATGTGGGCCGAGGCGCCGAAGCCGTACAGACCGATGCGCTCGGCGTCGCCACACATGCGCAGGCAGCGGTAGCCGATCAGGCCGGCGCACAGCAGCGGCGCGGCCTGCAGGTCCGGATACCCGTCGGGTATGGGAAAGCAGAAGCGCTCGTCGGCGACGGCGTATTCCGCATAGCCGCCGTCGAGGTCGCGGCCGGTGAAGCGCGCCTGGGGACAGAGGTTCTCGTGGCCGGAGCGGCAGAAGCGGCAGTCGCCGTCGCTCCAGCCGAGCCAGGGAACCCCCACCCGCCGCCCCTCCTCGGGGTGGTCCCGATCCGCGGCGGCGTCGCCCCCAACCACTGTTCCGACGATCTGGTGGCCGAGCACCCGCGGCGGCGAGGCGATTGCCACCTCGCCGTCGAGCAGATGCAGATCGGTGCGGCACACGCCGCAGGCGTGTACCCGGATCAGGAGCTGCCCGGGAGCCGGTTCCGGGTCTGGCAACTCGACCACTTCGAGTGGATCCCCAGGCCGTTTGAAGACCATCGCGCGCATGCCTCACAGAGCGTAGGCTGTGCCGCGTGGGGCGCGTTTTTAGAGCTGCGATTGCGGCGGGGATCGCTGCGCTTCTGCTCGCGCCCGCGGCGCTGGCCAACGACGCGCCGCGTGGGTTCTGGTACGGAACCGACAGCCAGTTCATGCATATTCGCGGCTCCAAGCCCTACCGTGAGCCCGCAATCGGGGGGAGCTACGGCGGCTACATCGGCATGGCCGGTAACTGGGCCTGGTGGCTCCACTGCCACGGAGCATTCATGGCCTGGTCGAAGGTCAACGCCGCTCAGGCCGACGTGAACCTCACGAAATATCACCGCGGGGTCGGCACCGGCGCCTACTGGTTCATGGGTGGCCCAGGGGTTGACCCGCGCTACAACGGCACCGCGCGCGAGGCGAAGTCGTGGGGGGCGAGGCAGGCGGCGCGCGCGCTCTCGGACATGCGCGGGCTGCCAGCGAGTCAACGCGTGCGCTACCCGGTGCTCTTCATGGACATCGAGTTGCCCGGAATCGCGCCTGCGTCGGACAACGGCTGGACGGACGTTTACACCTCGGCGTGCAGCGGCGTGATCAAGCGGCGGGGCGTGCGGCCGGCGGTCAATCGCGCAGAGTTCAACGGCTTCTGGGGCTATGTGCGTCGGCACTCCTCGTACAAGCTGGGGGTCTACTCGGGGCCCTCGATCTGGCGCAGCATTTTCGGGACGGGCGGGACCAGCCGGATCTCGAACACTTACGAGTGGACGTATGAGCCCGAGACCTCCGAGCTCTCCCACGCCCCGGCGGGCTGGTGCTATCGCGGAATCTCGGGCTGCGCCGAGTTCTTCGGCGGCGTCGGCCGCGCGAGCAGCCACGCCCTCATGTGGCAGTTCTCCGGCGGCGGTGGCGTGCGCAACGGCCTCGGCGACTTCGACCAGATCGACGGACGCAGCGTGAAGTAGGCCCGGGGCCGGGCCTCGGCTTGGGTGTCCGGGAAGCCCCTACGCGTGGGTCGTCTCGTCGACCTCGCCTGGGGGCGCCCCTATGCGGGGGTGGTCTCGTCGACCCGCGCGAGGTTCTCAAGCAGACGCTGCGCGGTCGAGTCGAACCGCGCCAGGTCTCCGTATGGACGCGCCACCAGCATCGCCCCTTCGAGCGTGTCGAGGATGCTTTGGGCAACCTCGCCCGTGGAGCCCGCGAAGCTGAACGACCGCTCCGCCAACCCCTGCTCCAAGACGCCCGCAAGCCATCGTTGGTTCTCGTCAAAGAAGCGCAGCACGGCCTTCCGCATTGGCTCGGGGAGCGTCTGGTACTCGGCGGCAAGGATCCCGCACATGCACATGCGCTTGCCGCGCAGAACATCGGCGTACAGGTTGGCGTAGGCCTCGAGCTTGGCGCGCGGGTCGTCCAGCTCGTGGTCAATCCCGTCCAGCGCCGCCACAAAGCGCTCGATGTAGCGTTCGATCAGAGCCTTGCCGAGCTCTGCCTTGCCGGGGAAGTGGTAGTGGAGGCTCGCGGTCGCGAGCCCTATCTCGCTGGCAACGTCGCCGTAACTGAAGTTGCTGAAGCCGCGCAGCTGAACCATGCGCTCGGAGATGTCAAGGATCCGCTCCGCGGTCCGTGGTTCTTTGCTGGTCCCAGCGCGCATCACCCCTTGACAGTTTACCTACCAGTAGGTAAGCTCCCCGTATCAGCCTATCTACTGGTAGATAGGCAGCTTGGGGCCAGGTGCGGGACCGGGCCTCCCAATCAGAGGAGACAAGATGGCCACCACCACGTCATTCGACCTCGACCGCTTCACGCGCGCGGCCGAGGAGCGAGACGCATCGACCCAGCTTTCGATGTACGGACCCGATGCGACGGTAACAATCGTCGACAAGGTCTCGCAGCCGAGGGCGCCGCGGCGCCTCAATGGTCGCGAAGACATTCGAACCTGGCTCGAGGACATGTACTCACGCGACATGTCTCACGCCGTGGAGCAGACCGTCCACGACGACAGGCGCGCCGCGTACACGCAGTCATGCCGCTATCCGGACGGCATGAACGTGCTGTGCGCGACCGTCATCACGCTGGACGCGGGACAGATCTCGGACCAGACTGTGGTCCAGGTCTGGGACGAGCAATAGGAGCGGCGATGCGACACGAGACGGAGCACAGGAGCTTCCTATCGCCCGACGAGCGGCGCGAGTTCCCCAACGGCCGAGCCGAGATCCTCTCAGTCGGCGGCTCGGAGGTGGGGCGCATGAGGTTTCAACCGGGCTGGCGCTGGTCTAACGATGTGAAGCCGATCGCCGGCACCGAGAGCTGCGAGGCGCCTCATTTCCCGTACCACGTCAGCGGCCGGCTTGGGATCCGAATGGACGACGGGACGGAGCTGATAGCCGAGCCCGGAGACGTCACATCGCTGCCAAGTGGGCACGATGCCTGGGTGGTCGGCGAGGAGCCGGTGGTGGTTGTCGACTGGTACGGCGCGAGCAGTTACGCCAAGGCGACGTGACCTGAACACCTGGAGCAGGGGCCCCGCGGAGCTAGGCAGGGCCGGGAGCGAGCTGGAGCAAGGCTTTCGCGGAAGCTAGCCGGGGCTGGCGGCCGAGCGCGCCTTCAGCCACATCAGGCCAACGAGCGTTTTGGCGTCTTCACATTGGGCGATCGCGTCGTCCAGGCGCGCCAGCGGCCAGCGGACGATCTCGATCCGCTCGCTCTCTTCGGGCTCGGCGTCGGGATCGTCGGAGATCTCGGTGGCCAGATACAGCCTTATGAGCTCGTCGGCGAAACCCGGGCTGGTGTGGAAGGAGACGATCTCCTGCCAGTGCTGCGCACGTCGTCCGATCTCCTCGGAGAGCTCGCGTTTGGCGCTCTGGAGCGGCTCCTCACCCTCGACGTCGAGCTTGCCCGCGGGGATCTCCAGCGACGCCTCCGCGCCGATCACCTCCCGCGGCTGTCGGGTCAGCCACACGCAGTCGGCCTCGACCGCTACCACTCCGACTGCGCCCGGATGCCACACCTTCTCGCGTGAGACCTCGGCGCCGTCGTCGTGGCGATAGCGTTCGATGCCCGCCTTGATCATCTTGCCGGCAAAACGGATCTCGCTGCCGAGCGGCTCAAAGCCCATCGGAGCTCCCATGGTGGCGGGATCGGGCCCGCTCAGGCGACACTCGTGGCCTCCTCCACCAGCGTGATCGCGACGTCGAACATGCCCTCGAGTGCGTCCACGGGGATGCGCTCGTCTGGCTGGTGGTTGCCCTGGGTGCCGTCGGCGAGGTTCGTGCAGGAGAACCCCTGGGCCTCCAGCGAGTTGGCGTCCGAAGCACCGCCTGTGGAGATGTGGCGGGGTTCGTAGCCGCAGGCGCGGAGGGCTCTCTCGGCGAGCACGACCTGTGGGGCGCTCGGACGCGTCCGATAGCCCTTGAACACCTGCTCAATGGCCACGTCGAGGTCACATTCCGCGGCGTTGGCCGCATCGTCGAGATGGTCGACCATCTCCGTTACGAGCGCTTCCACGGTGTCGTGGTCGAGGCTCCGCGCCTCGGCCTCGAGCACACAGCGTTCGGCCACCACGTTGGTGGCCGTCCCACCCCGGATCGTGCCCACGTTGGCAGTCGTCCCCTCGTCGATCCGTCCCAGCCGCATCGCCGCGATGCCCTTCGCCGCGGCCGCGATCGCGTTGCGGCCGGCCTCGGGTCTTACGCCGGCGTGAGCCGCGCGACCGGTCACCTCGGCGGTGATGATGTACTGGGTCGGCGACGCGAGCACGATCTCCCCCACCGGCGTGGCATGGTCGAAGACGTACCCGAAGCGGCTCTGAAGCCGCGAGCAGTCGAACTCCCGCGAGCCCGCCAGGCCCACCTCTTCGCACACCGTGAACAACAGCTCGAGTCCTGTCTGCGGCGGCTCGGGTGCGCTCACCAGGCGCCGGGCCAGCTCGACCATAATCGCCACGGCTGACTTGTTGTCGGCACCCAGGATTCCCTCGTTGGCGTTCTCGAACGCCCCGTCCGTGAGCCGCGGCTCGACCGGGGCGGTGAGCGGGACGGTGTCGAGGTGGGCTGAGAGCAGGATCGAGTCCGGGCCGCGTCCGGGCAGCCGGATCAGGAGATTGCCGGCCTCTGATCGAGCGCGTTCCCCGGCGCGGTCCTCCGAGACCTCCAGCCCGAGCCCGCGCAGCTGCGCCGTCACCCAGTCGGCGCACTCGCGCTCACGGTGCGAGGGCGACTCGATCCGGCAGAGCGCGGTGAACGTCTCGTGGAGCTGCTGGCGCTCCCGCTCGCTCGAGCGCCTCACCGCTCGGTCGAAGCGGTGTCCGGCGTCTGAGCGAGGGCGCCAAGCTGTCCGAGCGCTGCGCCGACGAACTCTCGGAAGAGTGGTGCCGGCCGCTCCGGCCGGGACTTGAACTCGGGGTGGAACTGTGAGGCGACGAAGAAAGGATGGACGTCACCTCGGAGCTCAATGCCCTCGATCAGACGCTCGTCGGGAGAGGTCCCCGAGAAGACCAGGCCCGACGACTCGAGCCTACGACGGAGATGGTTGTTGACCTCGTAGCGGTGGCGGTGCCGCTCGTAGATCACAGGCTCGCCGTAGAGCTCGCGCAGCCGCGTGCCTTCGTGCAGCTTGACGGGATCGGCGCCGAGGCGCATCGTCCCCCCCATGTCGGCGATCTCCTTCTGCTCGGGCAACAGGTCGATCACCGAGAATGGGGTCTCGGGATCGAACTCGGTCGAGTTGGCCCCCTCCATGCCGGCCACGTGGCGGGCGAACTCGCACACCGCGATCTGCATGCCGAGGCAGATACCCAGGTACGGGATCCCTCGCTCGCGGGCGAGTCGCGCCGCCCGGATCTTGCCCTCGATCCCGCGACCGCCGAACCCACCGGGAATCAGGATCCCCGCCACCCGCTCGAGTCGCTGCGTGACCTCCGGAGAACCGACGTCCTCGGAGTCGATCCACTCGATCTCCACCTTGCAGCCGTGGTGGATGCCGGCGTGGCGGAGCGCCTCGGCAACCGATAGGTAGGCGTCCTCGAGCTTGACGTACTTGCCGACCAACGCGATCGGGACGGTCGCTGTGGCCTCGCCCGCACGACGCGTGATCTCAGCCCAGCCGCCGAGCTCCGGTTCGGGCGCCGCCATGCCGAAGTGCTCCTCGATCAAATAGTCGTCGACGCCCTCGGCGTGAAACACCAAGGGGACCTCGTGGATGTCCTCGACATCGCGGGCCGAGACAACGGCCTGCTCGGGCAGGCTCGCGAACAGCGCGATCTTGCGGCGGATCTCGGCTGACAGGGGCGCCTCGGAGCGGCACACCACCATGTCTGGCGCGATTCCGATCCGCCGCAGCTCGTTGACCGAGTGCTGCGTCGGCTTGGTCTTGAGCTCGCCGGCGTGCCTGATGTAGGGCACGAGCGTCAGATGGATGAACATGCAGCGCCGGCGTCCCACGTCCACGGGGAACTGCCGGATCGCCTCGAGGAAGGGCAGCGACTCGATGTCGCCCACGGTGCCGCCGATCTCGGTGATCACGAAATCGGTGTCGGTCGCGTCCGCCATCAGCTTGACCCGCTGCTTGATCTCGTCGGTGATGTGCGGGACCACCTGAACGGTCGCGCCGAGGTAATCGCCCCGGCGCTCACGCCGGATGACGGTGTTGTAGACGCCGCCGGCGGTCACGTTGGAGGCGCGGCTGGTGTTGGCGTCGGTGAAGCGCTCGTAGTGGCCGAGGTCCAGGTCTGTCTCGGCGCCGTCCTCAGTGACGAACACCTCGCCGTGCTGGTAGGGCGACATCGTCCCCGGATCGACGTTGATGTAGGGGTCGAACTTCTGCAGCTGCACGTCGAACCCGCGCGCAACCAACAGACGCCCGATCGAGGCAGCGGCGATGCCCTTACCTAGTGAAGAGACCACTCCGCCGGTGATGAAGATGAAGCGCGTCTCGCCTTGGGCCATGTCCGCTTTCCCAGTCTATAGAGGCCCCCGGCCGGTACCCGGGCCGGGCCTCACGCCGGTGCGCGGGGACCGGGACTCAGGGCCGTGCCGGTGGCCGGTACCGGGCCGGGCCTCACGCCGCTCGCAGCAGGGCTCGGGCATGTTCGCTCGCGGAGCTGTCCTGCTCGCTCGCGCCGAGCATCCGCACGAGCTCCCCGACCACAGCATCGCCATCGAGCAGGGAGACCTGCGCGAGGCTCTCTCCCTTGGTGGTGCGCTTGTCGATCCGGAAGTGACGGTCCGCCAGCGACGCGATCTGGGGCAGGTGAGTGATGCACAGGATCTGGCGAGCACGAGCCAGCGCCCGGAGGTGCTCGCCGACCGCGCGCGCCGTGTGCCCGCCGATGCCAGCGTCGACCTCGTCAAAGACCAGCAGTTGGCGCTCGTCCGCCTGCTCGCGGTGCTCGGTCGCGGTCATCAGCGCCAGCATCAGCCGCGAGAGCTCGCCTCCGGACGCGAGCTCACGGATCGGCCCGGCGTCGATGCCGGGATTGGCCGAGAAGCGGAACTCGACGCTGTCGCCACCCCGCGCGCCGATGCCGTCGGCGCGCGGCGAAACGTCCACGGCGAAGCCCGCCTCGGCCAGCGCCAGCTGCTCAAGCCGGCTCAAAACCGCCGCCGCGAGCTTCGGCGCGGCCGCTCGGCGACGATCGGAGAGCTCCTGCACCAGTTGATCGAGCTCGGCCCGAGCCTGCTGGCGCTCGCCTTCGGCCTCTCGTACCGAGACGTCCGCGTGCTCGAGCTCCGCGAGCCGCTCCGCGCAGCGCTCCGCGTGGCCGAGTACGTCGGCGATCGAGCCGCCGTGCTTGCGCTCCAGGCGCGCGAACCGCTCAAGCCGCTCCTCGACCTCCTCCAGCCGACCGGGTTGGGCTTCCTGCCCGAGGGCGTAGCCGCGCAGCTCACCGTGCAGGTCCTGGGCCTCGTACACGAGGCCCTGAAGCCGTTCATGCAGCGTCACCAGCGCGGGATCGAGTGCGGCGGCCGCTTCGAGCTCCCTCACGGGAGCCGAGAGCAGCTCGAGCGCCCCCTCCCCGATCTCCGGAGCGATTGCCTCGGCGGCCCCCATCGCCGCGGTCTGTAGCCGCTCGCGCGAGCGCAGGCGGTCGCGCTCGGCCGCGAGCTCGTCCTCCTCACGCTCGCTGGGCGAGACGGCCTCGATCTCGTCGAGCTCGAACGTGAGCAGGTCGAGCTCACGCTCGCGTGCGCCGACCGCCTCGCTGAGGCCAGCCAGCCGTTCCTCGGCGGCTCTGGCGCGCACATACGCGCTCGCCAGCCGCGCGCGCAATGCCGCCTGTTCGGGTCCGCAGAACTGGTCGAGCAACTCGAGTTGGGCGGTGGAGATCACCAGCTTGCGGTGTTCGTGCTGGCCGTAGAAGGTGAGCAGCCGCGAGCCGAGCTCGCGCAGCTCCGCGACCGTCGCCGAGCGACCGCACAGGTATGCCCGCGTGCGGCCGTCGGGCGAGACCCGGCGCGCGAGCACGAGCTCCTGCGTACCGGCCGGAAGCCGGTCGAGAAGGTCGTTTCTCAGATCGAGCTCGGAGGGCAATGAGAAGACGCCCTCCACGTATGCCTCCTGCGCACCCGGGCGGACGATCCCGGCGCGCGCGCGACCACCCAGCAAGAGGTCGAGCGCCTGGGCCAGCATCGTCTTCCCGGCTCCAGTCTCCCCGGTCAGCACGTTGAGTCCCGGTGCGAGCCGCAACTCGGCGCGCTCGAGCAGGAGCAGGTTCTCCACGCGTAGCTCTTCAAGCATCGACCACGGTGTACCAGGGGTCCCGGCGGATCTTGGGGTTGCGGCAGATCTTGGGGTCGCGGCGGATCTTGGAGTCGCGGCGGATCTTGGGCCGCGGCGGACCTTGGGGTCGCGGCGGACCTTGGGTCACGGCGGGCGTTGGGCCGCGGCGGACCTTGGGTCGCGGCGGACCTTGGGTCACGGCGGCTGCGCGATCTCCGGCGGCGACCGGCCTGGCGGGCGTAAGATCGCCTCGCCATGCACCGCGTTGCCTGCATGCTGGCCTGTCTGGCGCCGCTGGGCGCGCTGGCTACGGGCTCTCCGCCACGGCTGCCGGGAGCGCCGCACTGCCCCGTGTTCCCGGCCAACAACCCCTGGAATCAGAGGGTCGACCACCTGCCGGTGGCAAAGAACTCCGCGCGGCTGATCGCCAGCATCGGCCTGAATGACCCCGTCCATCCAGATTTCGGCTCGGGCCGGTACGACGGGGAGCCGATCGGGATCCCCTACGCGATCGCGACCAAGCACACGCGCCGCGTTCCCGTCCACTTCACCTACGCCTCGCAGTCCAACCCGGGGCCCTATCCCCTGCCGCGGAACGTCCCCATCGAGGGAGGCCGCCACTCGACCGGGGACCGTCATGTGATCGTCGTCGATCGCAGCTCCTGCCGCGATTACGAGCTCTTCGCCGCCTACCCGCACGATGGCGGCCGTTACTGGACGGCCGGCTCGGGCGCGATCTTCAACCTGCGCTCAAACCACCTGCGTCCCGCAGGCTGGACCTCGGCCGATGCCGCGGGACTCCCGATCCTGCCGGGGCTGGCGCGCTATGACGAGGTGGCGCACCGCGCGATCGATCACGCCCTGCGCTTCACCGCACCCTGCACCGCCGGGCGCTACGTGTACCCCGCCCGGCACGACGCCCCCACCTGCGGACACGGCTTCTACCCGCCGATGGGGCTGCGTGTACGGCTCAAGGCGAGCGTCAAGATCAGCGGACTTCCCTACCAGGCGCGGATCGTCGCGGAGGCGCTGAAGCGCTACGGGATGCTGCTCGCCGACAACGGCTCGCCGTGGTTCATCTCGGGCGTCCCCAACCGCCACTGGAACAATTCGGCGCTACACCTGCTCGATCACCTGACCGGGCGCGACTTTCAGGTCGTGAACACGCGCAGCCTGCCGCATCCGGGGTCTTAGACGCTGGCCGGCAGGGAGCTCGGTGGCCCGCAGGGGCTCGGTCTCCGGCGGGAGAGCGGGCGTGCAAAAACAGCCAATGCTGCACCTCGCCCAGTCCCGTGGCGATTTCTGCCCGCCTGGCGAGCACTTCCCGCCAGCGCTTCGAGGCCGTGCTTACGCTGGCGACTTCTGCACGCACATCTCGGCCGTGTGGGCTTTTGAAGCGGCCCCGGCAAGCGCGCACGGCCCCGGCAAGCGCGCACGGCCCCGGCAAGCGCGCACGGCCCCGGCAAGCGCGCACGGCCCCGGCAAGCGCGCACGGCCCCGGCAAGCGCGCACGGCCCCGGCAAGCGCGCACGGCACCGCGCGCCGCCCCCGGCGCCCGTGCCCCACGACCTACAACGGCGCCCCCCCGGCGCCCGCGCCCCCCGTGCCCACGACCTACAACGGCGCCGCCAGGCGCCCGAACTTCTCGCGCAGGCGACGGTAGAACGTGGTTCCGGGGACCTGAGCGAGCGCGGCCTGGTCGTCGAGGAAGCGCACCCGCAGCTCTTCGCCGCTCATGATCGCCCCCGCGGGCCGGCCATCGACCGTGATGTCGACCGGCTCCTCCTGGGAGCGGTTGAAGACCGTGAGCACATCGTGCGGCGCCACCACCAGCGAGCGGGCGGTGAGCGAGTGGGGCGCGATGAACGAAACCGCAAAGCCTTCGACCCCCCACGCCAGGATCGGTCCCCCGTTGGCCAGGTTGTAACCGGTGGACCCTGCCGGCGTCGCCACCACCAGGCCATCGCAGCGCACGCGACCGACCTCGTCAGGGCCGATCGCGTAGGCCAGGTCGGCGACCCGCTTGCCCGGCTGGCGGTGGATCGAGATGTCGTTGATCGCCATCCACTGCGGCCCGCTGTCGCGGAGCGCCACGGCCGGCAGCGACAGGACCTCGAACTCACCGCGGAAGGCGGCCTCGAAGCCCTGGCGGGCGTGCTCGCGCTCGACGGTGGCGAGGAACCCGATCTCGCCGAAGTTGATCGCGAAGACCGGTATCCCCGTGCCCGTATAGGCCCGCAGGGCGGTGAGAATCGTCCCGTCGCCGCCGAGCGCGAAGCACATGTCGGCATCGCGCCCGTCGCCCGCATCCAGCTCCAAGCCGTGCACCGGTGAGAGCTGGTGCTTGCGTATCTCCTCGGGACCGAACCGCAACACGGCCCCCGCCTGGCGGGCGACCTCGAGCAGCAGCTCGAGCGCGGGCGCGGTCTCCCCGGGACGTTGATGGGTGAGCACGGTTGCGGTGCGGACGGAGCGAGCCACGTGCTTCGACTCCGGGAACGTCTCAGCGCTGCTCATGACGCACGCCCCGGAACCCCGGTGACGGCTTCGGCCAACGGCTCCGCCTGAAGCGCCGCGCGCTCGAGCTCCGTGAGCCCGCCGCGTCCTGCTTCGCCCAGCCAGATGAAGCTCTCGCGGTTCCCCTTCGGCCCGGGCAGCCCCGAGCTCGCATAGCCGAGTACGGCCACGCCGAGCGCCCGCGCGGCCTCTCCCACCTCGACAAGGGCGCGGCGGCGTGCGCCCGGGTCGCGCACCACGCCGCCCTTGCCCACCTGCGAGCGACCGACCTCGAACTGCGGCTTGACCAGGGCCAGGCAGTCGAAACGCGGGGCGGCGCAGGCGAGCACCGCCGGCAGCACCTTCGCCAGGGAAATGAACGACACGTCGATCACGATCATCTCGGGAGCGTACGGGAGGTCCTCTGCTCGCAGCCGGCGCGCGTTCAGGCGCTCGAGCACGGTCACGCGCGGATCGGTGCGCAGCCGGTAGTCGAGTTGGCCGTAGGCGACGTCCACGCAGGCGACCGCGGCGGCGCCGCCTCGCAGCAGGCAGTCCGTGAATCCGCCCGTGGAGGCGCCCACGTCGAGGGCCCGGCGGCCTGCCACCTCAACGCCGAGGGCGGCGAGGCCATGCTCGAGCTTGAGGCCGCCGCGAGACACGAATCGCTCCCGAGGCAGCAACTCGACCTCGATCGCCTCCGTGACCAGCTGTCCCGGCTTCTCCGCGCGGCGGCGCCCCGGCAACAGCAACACCTCGCCCGCCAGCACAGCGGCCGCGGCCCGGGATCGCGAAGGGAACATCTCACGTTCGAGCAGCAGCTGGTCGAGGCGGATGCGCTTCATCGGGAGTGACCTAGATCACAGTGAGCTGCTCCGGCTCGGGGCACCATACCAGTGGGCCCCGCGCTTCCGGCCGCGGACGCGCACAGCGGCCAGCGGCGGGTCCAATTAGACACGCAGATACATATCTCTCCTCCCGTGAACGGCCCGCCTCCCGCGGGCCGTTCATTTTCTGGTGCCGATCAGAGGAAATCTCTTGACAGCTTGCTCTCGATAGCATACTCTCGAGATATGTCTCTTGAACCTGACGGCAAACAGGTACCGGGGAGCACGGGGCGACCGGAGCTCCGTGAGCTGTCCGACGCCCGCACGATGCGGGCACTCGCGCATCCGGTCAGGTTGGCCCTGATCGACGTGCTCAAGCTCGAGGGGCCGCTCACCGCCACGCAGGCCGGGGAGCGAATCGGAGAGAGCCCCACCACCTGCTCGTTTCACCTGCGTCAGCTGGCCAAGTACGGGTTCGTCGAGGAGGCCGGCGGCGGCAGCGGGCGGACGCGGCCCTGGCGCATGACCGTGAGCGGTACGCGCTTCACCACCGAACAGGCCGACCCTGAGACGCGGCTCGCCGCGGGCGTGCTGGAGCGCATGTTGCGCGAGCGCAACCTCGAGCGCTACCGAGCGTGGATCGAGACCAGGACGAGCTATCCCGAGGCATGGCGAGAGAACGCGCTCACCAGCCAGAGCGTGCTGTGGATGACCGTCGAGGAACTGGCGGAGCTCAACGAGGAGCTGCTCGCTGTGCTCGACTCCCGCTTTCCGGAGAGAAAGACCGATCCGGCCGCTCGCCCGGACGGAGCACTGCCCGTCGAGCTGCAGATTTTCAGCTATCCGCTGTCCGCCGTTCCGGGAGGCGAGACCGCGTGACCCTCCGGCAGCAGCAGATGCTTGTCGACACGCACCTAGCCGAGCTGCGCCGCGGTGCCGGCGCTCATCGCGTCTCCGCCGCCGGACGCGCCACGCGTCGGCCGCGCATCCAACAAAGGCTTGGCGTGCTGTTGTTGGAGGCCGGCTTGTACCTGCTTACGCGAACGGACCGCGACCGGCTGAGGGCGCCGCTGTCGCCCTGAACCGCTACGCGACCGCGCCCGTCTTCCCAGCGACCGCCTCGCGAATCCGCTCAGCGATGCGAGCGCCGGTGTAGCCGACCTCCTCGTGGAGCAGCTTGGGGGCGCCGTGGGTGACGTAGCGGTCGGGTAGGCCGACGCGCAAGATCCGCGCCGCAGCTCCGGGGGCCACGCCGCCGAGACCGGTGTCTGACAGCGTCTCCCAAACGGCGGAGCCGAAGCCCCCAGCGAGCACGCCCTCTTCAACGGTCACGAGCAGGTCATGCTCGCCCGCGAGCTGGGCCACCAGGCCGGCGTCGATCGGCTTGGCGAAGCGCGCGTCCGCGACCGTGACCTGCGAGCCGTCCTCGGCCAGCAGATCGGCCGCCTCGAGCGCCTTGGCGACGCCCGTGCCGTAGCCGAGCAGCGCCACGCGGGCGCCCGCGGCCGAGGAGCTGCCCTCGCGCAGAATCTCGCCGGTCCCGATCTCGATTGGCGAGGGGTGCTCGGGCAGCGGCACGCCGACGGCCGCGCCGCGCGGATAGCGCAGAGCGACCGGCCCGTCGTCGTACACGAGCGCGGTGTGGAGCATGTGCACCAGCATGGCCTCGTCGCGCGGGGCCATCAGCACCATGTGCGGCAGGCAGCGCAGATAGGCGATATCGAAGGCGCCGTGGTGGGTGGGACCGTCGTCGCCCACGAGCCCGGCCCGGTCCATCGCGAACACGACATTGAGGCGCTGCAGGCAGACATCGTGGACGATCTGGTCGTAGGCGCGCTGCAGGAAGGTCGAGTAGATCGCCGCCACCGGCTTGCAGCCCTGGAGCGCAAGCCCCGCCGCCAACAGGACGGCGTTCTGTTCGGCGATGCCCACATCGAAGTAGCGATCAGGCAGCTCTCGCTGAAGGATGTTCAGCCCCGTGCCCGAATTCATGGCCGCGGTGATGCCCAGCACGCGGTCGTCGCGCCGGCACTCGCGCACGACCGCGTCGCCGAAGACCTGGGTGTACTGGGGCGGCGAGGGCGATGCCTTCGACGCCGCCTTGGCGGTGGCCGGACGGCCGTTCGCGATCGACTTGGGCTTGGCGGCATGCCACTTCTCCATGCCCTCGAGCCCGCCCTCCTCGGCGGGCGCGAAGCCCTTGCCCTTGACCGTGGCGGCGTGGATCACCACCGGCCGTTCGGCCGCGAGCGCGTCGCGCAGCGCGGCGCGCAGCGCGCGCACGTTGTGGCCGTCGATCACGCCGATGTAGGCGAAGTCGAGCTCCTCCCACCACAGCCCGGGGGCCCAGAACGCCTTCAGCGACTCCTTCACATGCGGGCCGAGGCGCTCAAAGGCAGCCCCGATCCCCGCCGGCAGCCTGGTCAGCCCGCCCTCGAGATCCTCGCGCGCGTGCCACAGCTTCGGATTGAGGCGCACGCGGTTGAACTGGCGCGAGAGTGCGCCGACGTTGGGGGCGATCGACATGCCGTTGTCGTTGAGCAGCACCACAATCGGCGTGCCGCGGCCGCCGGCATGCTGGACCGCTTCGAAGGCCACTCCGCCGGTCATGGCGCCGTCGCCGACAACTGCCACCACGCGGCCGTCCTCGCCGTGGCCGCGGAGCATGCCCTCCTTGATGCCGACGGCGTAGCCGATCGAGGTCGAGGCATGGCCGGCGCCCATGATGTCGTGCTCGGACTCCTGGATCGCGCAGAACGGCGCCAGTCCGCCGTACTGCCGGATGGTCTGCAGTTGGTCGGAGCGCCCGGTGAGGACCTTGTGCGGATAGGCCTGGTGACCGACGTCCCAGAGGATCTTGTCGCGGGGCGACTCGAGCACCGAATGCAGCGCTACTGCGATCTCGCAAGCGCCGAGGTTCGCGCCGAAGTGCCCGCCGATCTCCCCGACGGTGTCGATGATGTGCTCTCGCACCTCTTGGGCGAGCTCCTGCAGCTCCTCTTCGGAGAGCGGGTGGAGGTCCGCTGGGCGATGGATGCGCTTCAACTTTTCTGTCATTCAGTGACTCCGGGTGGCGATGAAATCTGTGATCTGGACGAGCTCGGTCGCCTGGTTGGGCGCCGCACGGGCCAAGTAGGAACGAGCCCGCTTGTGCGACTGGGCGGCGAGCCGGCGGGCTCCCTCGAGGCCGAATTCGCTCACGTAGGTGCGCCTACCCAGCCGTTCGTCGCTCCCTTGCGGCTTGCCGAGCGTACGCGTTGAACCGGTCACGTCGAGAACGTCGTCGACGATCTGGAACAAAACACCCAGCTCGCCCGCAAAAGCTCTGAAGCTTGTGGAAGTTTCTTCTCCAAGACTACCCACCAGCAGCAGGACGCACTCAATGCTGGCCGCGATCAGCTTGCCGGTCTTGAGTTCGTGTAGGCGCCGGAGCCCCGCGGGACCCTCGGGGGCCGTGCCCGCGACGTCTATGTATTGGCCACCCACCATCCCCAGCACGCCCGTGGCGATGGCGAGCTCGCGCGCGCACGCGAGCACGTGGGCGGGCTCGCCGCGTTGCTCAGAGAGCAGCAGCGCGAAGGCCTCCGCGTAGAGCCCGTCGCCGGCGAGGATGGCGACGTCCTCGCCATAGGCGCGATGACAGGTGGGCTGCCCGCGGCGCATGTCATCGTCATCCATCGCGGGCAGGTCGTCGTGGATCAGGGAATAGGTGTGGATCAGCTCGAGCGCGGCTGCTAGCGGCAGCACCGAGGTGGCCTCGAGGCCCACGGCGGAGGCCGTGGCCAGCGCCAGCACGGGCCGGATGCGCTTGCCCGCGGCAAGCAGCGAATAGCGCATCGCGTCTTGGAGGCCATCGGTCGTCGCGTCGGCGGAGAAGCGCAACTTCTCGAGATAGCCCTCGACTTGTGTCTGCAGGTGCTGGGGGAACTCGATTGTTGTCTCGGTGCTCGCCACTACTGCGCTGCCGGCAGCGGCAACTGGCCGGGCAGGTCGGGCAAGGGCTCGACCGCCGCCCGCGCACGCTCGTCCATCGCAGCGCTGACCCTGGCCACGCGTGCGGCAAGCTGGGCGCATTCTTCGATCGCCTCGAGCGCCGCCTGCGGCTCGAGCCCTCCCGAACGCAGCCGCTCAGCCGTGTTGCGGAGACTCGCGGCGAGCTCGCTCATCTCGTCGGCGAGCTCCGACATCTGATCGGTCACGGTCACGAGGGTAGCTGGTCGAGCGCCGCGTTCACCAGCCCATCGGCGTGGGCGTTCTGCTCGCGGGGCACGGCGCGAAACCGCCAGCTGACGCCTTTCAACAACCGCTGCGCCTCCTGATATAGCGGCTTCAGCGCGGCGTTCTTGACCCGGTAGGCGCCGGTCATCTGGCGCTGGACAAGCTCCGAGTCGCCGATGATCTCGAGTTCGTCGGCGCCGAAGGCGCGCGCCGTGGTCACCCCGCGCAAGAGCGCGCGGTACTCGGCCACGTTGTTGGTGGCGATCCCGATCGGCTCGGAGACCTCCTCGAGCACAGCGCCCCCCGGCTCGGAGACGACCACGCCGATCGCGGCCGGGCCGGGGTTGCCGCGGGCCCCGCCGTCGACGTTGAGAACGAGCTTCACGCGCGCGGGCTCACTCCCCCGCGAGCTTCGGCAACTCGCCCGCCACGCGCGCCCGGCGGCGATCGCGTACCTCGCGCCTGCCGCCCGCAGGCGAGCCGCGCTCCCGGCGGGAGGAGCGCCGACGGTCCACGATCACGGTCACGGCGGGATCGTCGGCGTAGTAGCGCCGCAGCTTGTCGTACAGCTGGTCGGCCAGTTCCTCGGGGATCACGCAGTAGATCACCGGCCGGTGCCTTCTGCGGGCGTTCTCACCTGCGCAAGGCCAGCACGCCGTCCTCGTCGGCGCCGGCGTTCGCCTGAAGCTCGGCCTCTTCCAGCTCCCCGAGCTCCGAGCCCTGGGCGGCGACCCTCACGCTCGGCTGCTCGTCCGCGAGTTCAATCTCATAGCGATACCAGCACAGCTCCCACGCGGCCACGACCCGGACCACGCTCGACTCGAGCTCGGAGGGCCGCACCGACACCGCCGGCGGGCCCAGGGAGCGCGCCACGCCCGCGATCGTGCGCGTGTGCTCGGAGCCGTTGAAAGCGCGGACCGCCTCCGCGACCTTCTGTTCGTTGCTGGTCGGCACCGCGTGCACGTGCCGCGGTTCGCGCCCCACTTCGCGAGGCTCGCGCTCGCGCCGCAGCTCGGGAGCACGCACGCGCGCGAGCGGGTTCTCTCGCTCCGCCTTGTACACGGGGTAGCCGAGGTCGCGTTCTTCCTCGAACTCGTGCTCGTCCTCCTCGCTGCGCAGTGAGCCGAGCCGGGCCTTGAGTCGCGGCAACAGTGGCCGGCGGCGCTCGCGGCCGTCGTCCTCAGGCTCTTGCGCGGGCAGTGTGCCCTCGCGCACCCAGCCGTCCTCGAGCGCGCGGGGGACGCACAGATCGCACACCCAGTAGCGCTCCCCGCCGGCGATGTAGCGCTCGGCGTGCTCGCCGCGGAGCAGGTTCCGCCCGCATACGTCGCAGGTCGTGTGCTGGGTAGAAACGCGGATGTCTCTAGTCGTCACGCTGACTCCTACCGTACCTCGCGAGGATGAGGGCCGTCTTCACGGATCGCCGTCCTTTAGAGCGGGGCGCTCAGGCCTTCACTTCTTCGCGCTCGGTCTTCGCCTCCTGCACGATTTTGCCTGCAAGGTGCCCGGGAACCTCCTCGTAGCGCTCGAACTCCATCGAGAACTCACCGCGCCCGCCCGTGATCGAGCGCAGGTCCGGCGCGTAGGAGAGCATCTGCGACATCGGCACCTCGGCCTTGACCTCGGTCATGCCCGCGCCCGCGGGCTCCATGCCGAGCGGCCGGCCCCGCCTCGAGTTGAGATCGCCGATCACGTCGCCGACGGCGTCCTCGGGCACGGTCACGGAGACGAGCACGATCGGTTCGAGCAACACCGGCGCAGCCTCCTGGAGGGCGTGCTTCATCGCCAGCGAGCCCGCCACCTTGAAGGCCATCTCCGAGGAGTCGACCGTGTGGTAGGAGCCGTCGAAGAGGCGCACGCGCACGTCCTTGACGGGATAGCCCGCCAGCACGCCCTCGTGCATGGCCTCGAGCACGCCCTTCTCGACCGCGGGGATGAAGCCTGAGGGGATCACCCCGCCCTTGATCGCGTTGATGAACTCGAACCCCTCGCCGGGCTCGAGCGGTTCGATCTCGATGTGGCAGTCGCCGAACTGGCCGCGGCCGCCGGTCTGCTTCTTGTGGCGCCCGTGGGCCTTGGCCGGCTTTCGGATCGTCTCCTGGTAGGGCACTCGGGGAGGCTTGAGGTTGACCTCGGCCCCGAAGCGCGACTTCAGCCGCTCCACGATCACCTCCACGTGGACCTGCGAGAGGCCCGCGACGATCTGCTCGCCGGTCTGGGGATCGCGGTGCAGGTCGATCGTGGGGTCCTCCTCCTGGAGCCGACGCAGCGCGGTGAAGACCTTGTCCTCGTCGCCCTTGCTCTTCGACTCGATCGAGAACGCCATCACGGGTGGGGGCAGCTTGATCTGCGGCATCTCGACCGCCTCGTCGCGTGAGGAGAGCCAGTCGCCGGCGCGGGTTTCCTTGAGCTTGGCCACCGCGCCGATGTCGCCGGGGCCAAACTCGTTGGCATGGCCGCTCTTGGCGCCCTCGAAAGTCAACAGCGAACCCACCCGCTCTTTGCCGTGGGTGCGCGTGTTGAGCACCTGCGAGTCCTGGCTGACGACGCCCTGGTAGACCCGAAAGAGGTTGATGCGCCCCGCGAAGGGATCCGCCCGCGTCTTGAACACGTAGGCGTACATGTCCTTGTCCTCGACCGGCTGGAGCGTCATCTCCCCCACCTGGAGGCCGCCGTGCTTGACCGGCGAGGGGAGGTCGTCGACGATCGCGTCGAGCAGCCTGTTGGTGGCGAGATTCTGTGTGGCGACGCCGCACGTGACCGGGTAGATGCCGCCGTGGTTGGTTGAGTCTTTGAGCGCGGCGACGATCTCCTCGTGGGAGATCTCCTCGCCCTCGAGGTAGCGCTCCATGAGCGCGTCCGAGTTCTCGGCGACCTCATCCATCAGCTTCTCGCGGTACTCCTCGGCCTGCGACTGCAGGTCATCGGGGATCGGGACCTCCCTGCAGCCCTCGCGCCCCGAGCCTTCGTATTGGTAGGCCTTCATGTCGACGAGGTCGATCACGCCGGAGACCTCGTGCTCGGTGCCGATGGGGATCTCCGTGGCGACCACGTGCGAGCCGAAGGCGGCCTTCAGCTGGTCGAGCGAGCGAAAGAAGTCGGCGCGCTCACGGTCGAGCATATTCACGAACACGAGCCGCGCCAGATCGAGCTCGGCCGCGCGCTGCCACAGGCGGATCGTCTGCACCTCGGCCCCCATCACGGCGTTGACGACGAAGATCGCCGACTCGCACACGCGCAGCGCACCGAGCGCGTCTGCGACGAAGCTTGGATCGCCGGGCGTGTCGATCAGGTTGACCTTGCGCTCTTGCCACTCGAACGACGTCAGGGCCGCCGAGATCGACATCTGGCGGGCCTTCTCGTCGTCATCGGCGTCGGACACGGTGGTGCCGTCGACGACCGAGCCGAGCCGGTTGATGATGCCGGCCTCATACAAGAGCGCGTCGTGCAGGGAGGTCTTGCCGGAACCGCGGTGGCCGACGAGCGCCACGTTCCGGATTCGATCCGCGGGCTTGTGCATGCCTGTCTCCTCTCCTTCTCCTATGTTCGGGGCCGCGCATGCGCGGCCCCGTGAGCCGGAACATGTTCCGGCTCAGGCCGGCGCACATGTGCGCCGGCCACTTTAATCAAGTTCACCGGAAAGCTTCGAGCGCAAGCGCAGCGCGGCCTTGGCATGGAGCTGTGAGATGCGCGACTCGGTGACGCCGAGCACCTCGCCGATCTCGCGCAGGGTGAGCTCCTCGTAGTAGTAGAGCGCGATCACGAGCCGCTCGCGCTCGGGCAGAGCGAGGATCGCCTCGGCGAGCTGGTTGTGGCGCTCGGCCGTGTCGAAGACGGCCTGTGGATCGGGCGCCTCGAGGTCCGCGACCGTCTCGAGCAGCGAGACCTGCTCGCCCGAGCGGTCCTGCGTGCTCCAGAGCTCGTCGAGCGCGACGATCGTCGAGCGCGAGATCTCGAGCAGGGCCTGGTGGAGATCATCGACCGTGATCCCGAGCTCGGCGGCCAGCTCATCGTCGGTGGGCGCGCGCAGCAGGCGTCCCTCGAGCCGCACGTTCGCGCGCTCGAGCTCGCGCGCGCGGGATCTCACCGTGCGCGGTACCCAGTCGAGTGCGCGTAGCTCGTCGAGGATCGCGCCGCGGATGCGGGGGATGGCGAAGGTCTCGAACTTGGTCTCGCGCCCCGGATCGAAGCGCTCGATCGCGACCGTCAGCCCCGAGAGCCCGTAGGAAATGAGGTCTGCCTCCTCCACGTGCGCCGGGAGGCCCGAGCCGAGGCGCCCCGCCACGTACTTGACCAGCGGCGCGTACGCGAGCACCAGCGACTCCTTGGCGCGCTCCGATCTCCTGGCTCGGTAGCGCCGCCACAGCTCGCGCAGCTCGACCGCTTTGATCGTGGCGTCCATCTCCCCCTCATGCACGTGGATGGGCCTGCGCATAGGCCGATTTCAGCCGCGCCGATTCCACCCGAGTGTAAACCTGCGTGGTGGAGATCGTGCTGTGGCCGAGGAGCTCCTGAATCACGCGCAGGTCGGCCCCGCCGTCGAGCAGGTGGGTGGCGAAGGAATGGCGCAGCGCATGGGGATGGGTGCCGGCGAGCGTAGAGCCGTCGCCCGCGCGCGCGGCCGCGCGGCGCGCCCACAGCCGCAAGCGCCGCCTGACATCAGACGTCTGCAACGCCCGGCCCGACTTCGAGACCAGCAGGGGGCCGTCGGGGGTCTCGGCGAGTTGTGGCCGGCCTCGCGCCAGATAGCGCTCCAGCGCCTTGAGGGCATGCTCGCCGGCGGGGACCAGGCGCGTCTTGTTGCCCTTGCCCTCGACGCGGACCAGCTCCGCGTCGAAGTCGAGCGCGCTGACCGGCAGCGAGACAAGCTCCTGGGCGCGCAGCCCACAACCGTATGCCAGCTCGAACATGGCTCGGTCGCGCAGCTCGAGTGGCGTGCGCGCGCCGATCTGGTCGAGCAGGGCAGCGACGTCGTCAGCCCGCAGGACGTGCGGAAGGCGGTACGGGCGCTTCGGCGCCGACAGCAGCTCGGCGGGGTTATCGCTCCGCGCGCCGCGGTCGATGTCGGCTTGAAACAGGCCGCGCAGCGCCGCGAGTTTGCGGGCCACGGTGGCGGGTGCCTGGCCGCGCTCGGAGAGCGAGGCCGCAAAGCGACGCAGGGCGCGCGCGTCGACGGCACCCGGCTCGAGCCCGGTGGCGCCCGCCCAGCGGGCGAACTGGGCCACATCGGCGCGATAGGCGCGGCGCGTGTTGACGGCCACGGCCTGGCGCCCCAGCTCGGCTTCGAAGGCGTCGATCAGCTCGCGCCAGGCGACTGACAGCTCATCGGCCATTCTCGTCGCTATTCGCCCTCGCGGGGCGGGGGCCTGCCTGGGCTTGGCAGCCGCTCGAGCCGGCCGCGCGCGGCGGCCAGCACACGATGGGCAACGCTCTCCCAGGTGTAGTTCTCGGCGACCCCCTGCGCGAGCTGGGTACGGGCCGCGAGGCGCACCTCGGCGGGCATGCACAGCCAGCGGACGACCTTCTCGGCGATCGCGGCGACCGCGCCCGGGCCGAGCTCGAAGGACAGCAGCTCGCCGACGGGCTCGGGCAGGCTCGCGGCGAGCGTGCGCGAGACCTCGGCCAGCCCCGAGTGGGCGGCGCTGATCGGCAGCGCTCCACAGGCGGCGGCTTCGGCGGCCACCATCCCGAAGGACTCCGGGAACGTGCTCGGGACGACGAGCGCTTCACACAGCGGCAGCAGCGCCTGGAGCTCCGCGTGCTCCAGGCGGCCGGCGAAGGTGATCGAACGCTCGGCTCCGGACGCCCGCGCCAGCTCGTGGGCCGCCTCCTGCCAGGAGCCGAACCCGACTACGACGAGCCTGGCCTCGGGGATTGCGGCCAGCACGGCCGGCCACGCGCGCAACAACAGGTCGATCCCCTTGGCGGGGATGAGCTTGCCCACGAAGGCAATCAGCCGCGTCTCGGGTGGCAGCTCGGCGAGCGCCCGCAGGACCCCGGCGGTGGCGGCGTCATCGCGCTCAAAATCAGACGGCGCCGTCTGTGGAGCGGCGACATCCCCGCCCTGGCGCGCATCGATCCGCTCGGCGAGCGCTCGCACCTCGAGTGCCTCGGAGCGCTCCGTCAAATCCCGGCGCGCTTCCTCGGGCGCAAGCGCCCGGAAGGCGCCGATGTCGACCCCCGGCGGGCCCAGGCGGGTGCGCGCGGGCAGGGAGGGATCGGAAAGCGCCGTCCACAGGCTCTCGGCGGTGTGGCGCGAGCCGACCAACACGCCCTTGGCCGAGGCGAGTCCTTCGCGCGCCCAGGGCAGGAAGCGAGGATGGGGCTTGACCGTGTACTCAAGTGCGGAGCCATGGATGGTGACGGCGTACGGAGGGTCGGTGCCGGCGAGGGCTCGAGCCAGGATCGCCGGGCCCATGATCAGGTGGTTGGCGAGCGCCACCTCCGGACGCGCACGCCCCACGACCTCGGCAACCGCGCGGATGTTGGCTTCTACGTAGGCCTCGATCTCCTCGTCCGAGAGCTCCGGGAAGGGCCTCGCCTCCACGCCCTCGTAGCGGTCGGGCACGTATACCGGCAGCAGTTCGATCGGCGGCCGGTAGACCACGCAGCGCTTCTCGCCCGTCCGCTGCAGGCGAAGGTGGCCGCTGTCCCAGTCGCCGACGGCGCCCACGAACTCGAGCTCGTCGGCGTGTCGCTCCTGGCAGAGCAGATGGACCTCGTGGCCGAGGCCCACGAGCGCAGCCGCGAGCCTCGCGTTGTATACGTTCGATCCCGTTCCGCGCAGCAGGTAGCCGTGAAAGATCAGCACCCGCATTCACGCGAGCCTAACCGCGCGTGGGGCGATGCGACCTAGCCGTCGACGAGTGGCGGCGATCCGGCTTAGAAGACGTGGACCAGCGTGCCGATCGGCGTGTAGCGGAAGACCGCGCCCGCCTCGGAGAACGGCATCTCCACGCAGCCGAGGCTCTGGGGGAAGCCGTAGGAGGCGCGGATGAAGCCGTGCAGGGCGTCGCCCCCGTTGAAGTAGCTGGTGTACGGGATCCCGGGGTCGGAGTAGTGCGACCCGTCAGGGTTCGTGCCGCTCATGGTGGTCACACGCAGGTGCGTGAACGTGGGGAACGTGCCTTGGGCGGTCCCATTCCCGGCGGCCCCGGTGTTGACGAGCCCGTGCACGACCACCTTGCCGTTGTGCCAGGTGGTCTCATTCTCGGGGCTACCCTCGCTCACGCTGACGAACGTGTAGCCGAAGGACGAGCGCTGGTGGGCGATGACCGCCTTGATCAGCGCCCGCCAGACCGCCGGGGTCGCGACGCCGTCCGTGGTCGGGCTGGCATAGGTGTTTGAGATCAGACCCTGGTTGGCCTCAAACGCCATGATCGCGCCCTTGGTCATGATGCCGGAGGCCGTCGGCGACCATTCCGCCTTGAGCGCCGCCGGGGTGTTGCTCCAGCGCCAGCTGAAGGTGCCCGCGGGTGGATGCACGGCGGCGTTGAGCTGCGCCGCTGCGCTCGACGCGGGCGCGCCGTGGGCGTAGGTGAAGTTGACCGGCAGGTAGCCGAGCTGCGCAAGCAGCTGGTGCAGGCGCAGTGGGGAACCCTGCGGCACGGTCCAGGTCGCCTCGGAGCCACCCGCCGTGGTGTGGCCACCGACGAGGCCAACGCCCGCGGGCAGCGCGATCCTCACGGTCGCGCCGAGTCCGTAGCCGTATCCGCTGGGCACGAACGACAGCGTGTGGCTGCCGGTCACGCGCCAGCTCCCGGACGCGTCGGGCGAAAGCACGGGATGGCTTTTCAGCACGGAGTTGACGGGCTTCGACAGGGTCAGGGTGATTGGCTGATCGGGGTTGACCCGCGACCCGGGGGCAGGGCTCGCGACGGCGCTCGCGCGCACCAATCCGGCGGGGAACCAGCTGACGGCCTCCGGCGTCGCCCGCTCCCACGGACGGGGCGCGCCCGCGACCATCAGCGAGCCCGCGCTAGAGGCGCGCGGCAGGGTCACGCTCAACCGCGGCGTCGCCAGTGTGTGGCGGCGAACGACCCCCACCGGGCCGTAGCTGACCGTCCGCACGGGCGCACTGAAGTCCACGCGCAGCGGCTGGCCGCGGTGCAGGGTGAGGAAGCGCGCGCGCAGCTGCGCGCGCGGCGTCACGGTCGTGAGGGTCACGGTCTGGGTCGAGCCGGTAAGCCAGGAGATCGCGCCCGGCCGACGCACGTCGAGCCGGACCCTGATGCGCTGGCCGGTGCGCAGCGTCTTACGGGGCCAGATCTCGTTCCCGCGCAAGTAGACCGGCACCGGCACCGGAGCAGACTGCGGCCCGGTGGAGGCGCTCACGTGCTCGATTGTGCCCCCGCCGAACGGCATTCCCACGCTCGCCAGGCCGGCGCCGCCGGCAGCGAGGGTGGGACTCGAAGTCGCGAACAGGATCGCGGCCGCGCCGGCCGCCGCCAGGATGATGAGCAGCCCAAGCATGATCGGCACCCGAGGACCCCGCCGGCGGCGGCGCGAGCCCAGCCGGTCGTACGCGAGCAGGCGCTGCTCATGCGCACTCGGAGTACGAAGATAAGAGACGTTGGCCAAGTCGAATGCCTTATTCCAGGGTGCCTGAGAAGCTCCTCCCCGACCCCGCGCACCTATTGCTGGCTGAATCGTAGCGATCGCGTCAACGCAACGACGGTTAGAATGCTTTTACGGCCTCTGTGCGCTGAGGGCTGCGTGTGATGCCCCGCTCAGCCGCGCTCGTTAGCGCGTGATGGCCCCCTCAGCCGCGCTCGAGACCAAGCGCGCGTATTTGCGCAGCGCCACCCCGCCGTCGGCTTGCGGCGGCGCCCGGTATGCCGCAGCTCTGCTGGCAAGCTCCTCGTCCGGCAGGTCGACCACCAGCCGGCGCGACTCGGTGTCGATCGTGATCGCGTCGCCCTCCTGAAGCAGGCCGATTGGCCCCCCCTTGACCGCCTCGGGGGCCACGTGGCCGACCATCAGGCCTCGGGTCGCGCCGGAGAAGCGGCCGTCGGTGATCAGCGCGACATCCTCTCCCAACCCCTCGCCTACCAGGGCAGCTGTGACCGCGAGCATCTCGCGCATTCCGGGGCCACCCGCCGGCCCCTCGTTGCGGATCACGAGCACGTCTCCCGCAGCGATGCCGTTCTCCGTCACCGCGCGCATCGCTTCCTCTTCCGATTCGAACACCCGCGCCGGACCGCTGTGGCGTGAGCGCTCATGGCCGGCCAGCTTGACCACCGCTCCTTCGGGGGCGATGTTGCCGTGCAGGATCGCGAGCCCGCCCGTTGGCTTGAGCGGCTCTTGGAGCGGACGCACCACCTCCTGGCCGTCGGTCTCCGTGGCGCCCGCCGCGTGCTCGCCGACGGTGCGGCCCGTGACGGTCTGAGCAGCCTCGTGCAGCAGGCCGGCCTGCTGCAGACGCTTCAGCACCAGTGGCACGCCGCCCGCCGCGAACAGATCGGGGCCGGTGAAGCGGCCTCCGGGCTTCAGGTCACACAGCAGCGGCGTGCGGGCCGAGATGCGGTCGAAGTCGTCTATGTCGAGCGGCACGTTCAGCTCGCGGGCGATCGCGAGCAGGTGGAGGACCGCGTTGGTTGAGCCACCGCTGCACGCCACCGCCGCGATCGCGTTCTCGAGCGCCTCCCGCGTGATGATGTCGCTGACCTTGAGGCCGCGTTTGAGGACATCGACCACGAGCTCCCCCACCTCATAGGCGACCTGGGCCTTGCGCCCGTCCTCGGCCGGGATCGTGGAGATGCCAAGCGGCGAGATCCCCAGCGCTTCGAAGGCCATCGCCATCGTGTTGGCGGTGAACTGGCCGCCGCAGGCTCCGGCGCCCGGGGAGGCGTGCTCCTCGAGCTCGCGCAGGTCCTGCTCGCCGATGCGGCCGGCGGCGTGCGCGCCGACGGCCTCGAAGACCTCCTGGATCGTGACCCGCTGACCTCGGTAGGTGCCGGGCATGATCGAGCCGCCGTAGAGCATCAGGCTGGGGACGTCGAGCCGGCATAGGGCCATGACCGTGCCCGGCAGCGTCTTATCGCAGCCCGCGATCGCAATTACCGCGTCGAACATGTGGGCGTCGCACACGAGCTCGATCGAGTCGGCGATCAGCTCGCGGCTGACCAGCGAGGCGCGCATCCCCGGCGTGCCCATCGTGATTCCGTCGGAGATCGCGATCGTGTTGAGCTCCATTGGGGTGGCCCCCGCGGCGCGGATGCCCTCCTTCACCTTCGCGGCCAGGGCGCGCAGGTGAAAGTTGCACGGCATCGTCTCGATCCATGTGTTGGCGACCGCCACCAGCGGCTTGGCGAGCGCCTTCTCGTCGTAGCCGATGCCCCTCAGAAAGGCCCGCGCGGGCGCGCGAGCGGGCCCTTCCGTGAGCGCCCGGCTGCGGTGCTTGAGGTCGAAAGCCTCCAACGCGTCCGGTCAGCCGCCAGGCCGCGCGGGCGTGGATCCGGCGCCGCCCTTGTCCGTCCCGAGCCCCTGGGCGCGCTCGGGGCGCTGACGCATCCTCGCGCGCTCCCATTGGTGCAGGCGCCACAGATCGCGCTTGACCTTCTCGGGCGCATGCTGGCGGCCGAGCACGTGCATGTTGGCCTCGGCGAGCAATCGCTGCTCGTCGCCTGTGAGGGCCATCCACTTGGCGAGCACATCATCCGAGTCGGGCAGGAGCTCTGAGCCATACGGCCGCTCAAGGTCCGGGAAGGTCACGCAGTACTCGTGCAACAGGCGGTGAGTCTGGGCGAGGTAGGAGACGACGGGCTTGTGGGGATAGATCAGATAGCCATACGGAGCGCCCCCCGTGCCCTGGGGCCCGTCCATGAGTCCGCCCCACACGCGGATGAAGCCGAGCTCGCGATACATCGCCCACTCCTCCTCGCTCACGCACGAGCGCAGCAGCTCGCGGGCGCGCTGCTCAGCACGCCGGTCCCGGCCCGGGTCATAGGCGGGCGCGGGAACGATGCGCACGCGAGCCTTGTGCCGGCGCCACGCCTGCGTCGCCACCGGCAGCAGCTCCTCGGCCAGCAGCGCGATCACGACCAGGGCCGTTGCGGCGAGGGCGAGCAGCATCGCGGACGGCGCTACCCGTCGGCCGGGGACGCTGTTTGGGGGCGGGCCGCTCGCGCCTCGCCGGGGCGGGCCGCTCGCGCCTCGCCGGGGCAGGTCGCTCGCGCCTCGCCGGGGCAGGTCGCTCGCGCCTCGCCGGGGCGGGCCGCTCGCGCCTCGCCGGGGCAGGTCGCTCGCGCCTCGCCGGGGCGGGCCGCTCGCGCCTCGCCGGGGCGCGGAGCTCCGCCGGCGGCCCGCGGGAAGAAGATCACGCGTTCGGTCGCCGACGGAATCTGCTCGAACGAGGTCACCATCTGTGCCCCTCCCCTACCGGCGTCATCCGGAATTGCCGCCCACGCCCCCTGATCGAGCTGGCGGCGGAACTCCTCTACCAGCCGCTCCCTGTCCTCGGCGCTTGCCGCATCACCTTCGGCGATCATCACCTCACCGTGGCCGGGCCTCATCCGCAGGAAGCGCACGGCCGCGATTATATGTCTCCGATCCAAGGTTGGCGCGAGGCTTGCTCGCGCCGCTCGGCGCCTTACGGCCTTGCGGGTTCGACCCCGGCGCGGCCGAGCACATCGACGGGTCCGGCGCCCGCGCCGACGCTGGTCAGCCCATACTCGACCGCCCGCGCCGCCCGGGCACGCGCAAGTCGAGCACCCTCCAACGGCTCCCATCCCCAGGCCAGCGCGCAGGCGAGTACGGACGAGTGGGTGCAGCCGGAGCCATGCGCCGCGCCGCCCGGGTGGCGGGCTCCGGACAGCTCGACCATCTGCTCGCCGTCAAAGAAGAGATCGATCGCGGCCTCTCGGTGCCCGCCCGTGACGACTACCGCCCGCGGTCCCAGCGCGAGCAGGGCGCGGGCGAGCTCCGCGGGTGCGGCGTCTTCGAGCCCGGTGAGCGCCTGTGCCTCGGGAAGGTTGGGCGTCGCGACCGTGGCGCGCGGCAGCAGCAGTTCGATCAGCGCCTGCCGAGCGGCCGGATCGAGCAGCGTGGCTCCCGACTCCGCCACGAGCACTGGGTCGAGCACGATCGGGACGCTCGGATCGAGCTCGTCGAGCGCCGCGGCGACGGTCTCGATCGTGGCGCTCGTGCCGAGCATCCCGATCTTGACGGCGTCGATGCCGAGATCCTCTGCAACCGCCCGGACCTGCGCCAGGATCATCTCTCCGGGCACCGTGTGGACCGCCGTGACCGCGACGGTGTTTTGAGCGGTGAGCGCGGTGATCGCTGTCATCCCGTGTACACCGCAGGCGGCGAAGGCCTTGAGATCGGCCTGGATGCCGGCGCCCCCGCCCGAGTCGGAGCCGGCGATCGAGAGCACGCGGGGGACGTGGGTTGGGGCCATGTCTGCGATGAGCTTGGCAAAAGGCGTTGGAGTGGTGCGCGGCAGCCTTGAGCGAGCGCCCCGGCGCCCCGTCGAGCGAAGCCCCCCTAGTCCCATCCAGCGACGCACCCCTGGCCCCGTCGAGCGAAGCGCCCGGCGCCCCATCCAGCAAAGCGCCCCTCGCCCCGGTCGAGCGAAGCACCCCTCGCCCCGTCGAGCGAAGCCGCCCGGCGCCTCCGGCAGTTTTCCCAACCCGTCTCGCGGGCGCGGCCACGATTCTCAACCTCTTCCGGAGTCGCGATGGCCCCGGGGATTTCTGCGCCGCTGTCGGCCCCTATTCCCACATCCCACGCCGGACCAGGGGAAAGATGGGATTTTTGGACACCCACCTAGCGACGCTTATCGACCGAGCCGTCGGCGGGCCCGGCCGGCGCGACGAGCACCTACGGCACCACCTCGAACCTGCCGCCGGGTCCCCGCCTGACGTAGCCACTCAACTCGAGCTCGCTGAGCGCGGCCAGGAGCCGATCCGCGCCAAAGCCCTGCCCGGCCAGGGCGGACGGGGTGTCGTGACCGGCCGCGACCGCCTCGAGCAGCCGCGCCAGCTCATCCCTCAGCGGCGGCCGGGAACGCTCGGCTGCCCTGACTACGCCCCGCCCGTACAGCTCGTCGAGCACATGCTGGGCGCGCTCGATCAAGCATGCCTCGCCGGCACGGATGAGCCCGTTGGGACCGGCGGCGAGCTCCGAGGTCACGCGTCCCGGAACGGCTCCCACCGGACGTCCTAGCTGGGTCGCCCAGGACGCGGTGATGAGCGCCCCCGAGCAGGGGCCTGCCTCGACCACGACGGTCATCGTGGCCAGCGCAGCGATGATGCGGTTGCGAGCCGGTGGCGCCCAGCGTCTGACGGTGGTGCCGGCAGGTAGCTCAGAGATGACTGCTCCGGCAGCGGCGATGCGGCCGTACAGAGCGCGCCGGGAGGCGGGATACGGCCTGTCCGGGCCGCCCGGGAGCACTGCCACAGTTGGCCCACCGGCCGCGAGCGCCCCCGCGTGGGCGGCCGAGTCGACGCCGAGCGCCATGCCGCTGATGACGGTTATGCCGACCGCGGCGAGATCGCGTCCCAGCGAGCGTGCCACTTCCAGCCCGTAGGCGGAGGCGCGCCGCGCGCCGACAACCGCGACCACCTCTCCCGCGAACAGCCCAAGGGCACGCCGCAGCCCTCCGGCTACGTGGAGCACCGCGGGCGACGCATCGAGCGCACGCAGCTGCGCGGGATACTCCGGGTCACAGGGGCAGACGAGACCGAGGCCCGCGCCGCGGGCCCGAGCGCGCAACAGCTCCAATTCGAGGCGCCGCAGGCGCTCTTCGAACTGGGCCTGGTGGCGAGGCGCCAGCGCCGCGATCAGCTCGTCATCCGGCAGCCCCAGCAAGTCCGAAAGCTCCCTCCCCGCCCGGTCGAGGTGGCCGCCCAGCTCGCTGACAAGCCAACTGCGCGCCAGGCATCGGTCGCAGGCACGGTCCTCAGGCCGCGAGCTCTCCACCGGAATGAAGTGACGTGGCGGTGCCGAGGTCTTCGCCCGTGCCGACGCGCTGGCGCAGGGCCAGCGCGTTCAAGAGATGCTCGCCCGTGACGGTCGGAGCGCCCGCCAGGTCGGCGATCGTCATCGCGACCCGCAGAATGCGGTGGCGCCCCCTCGCGCTCAGTACTCCGACCGCGTACGCCTGGGCCAGTAGCTGCTCCGCCTCGGGCTCGAGCGAGACAAACCTGCGGATCGCGCGGGCGTCCATGTCCCCGTTGCAGCGCGCACCGGTGCCGGCCAGACGCGCGCGCTGGCGCTCGCGTGCCTCGGCGACGCGCTCGCGCGCGGCCACCGAAGTAGTCGCGGGTGGTCCGGTCAGCTCAGCCTCACTCGGACGCTGCACGTTCACGAACAGGTCGAGTCGGTCCAGCAGGGGGCCGCTCAGCCGCCGCTGGTGGCGCCGCAGTTCGGCCTCGCCGCAGCGGCACCGGTCTCCCATGCCCGCGAACCCGCACGGGCACGGGTTCGTCGCCGCCACCAGCATGAAGGCGGTCGGGAACGACAGCGCTCGTTGCCCCCGCACGATCGTCACGAAGCCGTCCTCCAACGGCTGTCGCAGTGCGTCAAGGCTTGGACGCTGAAACTCGGCCAGCTCATCGAGAAACAGCACGCCGTGGTGGACGAGAGTCTGATAAGACACCTGCAGAATGAGAGCCGCCATATATGCCCGAATCAGCGAGGACCGCGACGAGACCCAGGCGGGTGTCGGGCGCCAGCTCGAGGACTGCGAGCGGCTCGCGGAGCTCCGCGGCTGGGAGGTCGTGGAGCGCTATGTGGACAACGACCTGAGCGCGTACCGCGGCAATAAGCGCCCCGAGTACCGGCGAATGCTGGAGGACATCCGCACGCGGCGCATCGACGCGGTGATTGTTTACCACCAGGACCGGCTCCACCGCCAGCCGCGTGAGCTCGAGGAGTTCTTCGACGTCTGCGACGCGGCCGGCCTCACACAGCTTGCGAGCGTGTCGGGCGACATCGACCTCGCGACCCACGACGGTCGTCTGAAGGCGCGCATCCTTGGCGCGGTCGCCCGTAACCAATCGGACGCCGCCTCTCGCCGCCTGCAGCGCAAGGCGCTTCAACTCGCGACGGAGGGTGGCGTGGCCGGCGGCGGCACCCGGCCGTTTGGCTTCGAGGCTGACTTCGTGACCGTGCGCGAGTGCGAAGCAGAGATCATCCGCGAGCTCGCCGAGCGGATGATCGCCGGCGAGACGCTGCGGTCGCTATGCAAGGACCTCAACGATCGCGGCATCCCCACGCCAACCGCCCGTCCATGGAGCCCGACACCGCTTCGCCGGATGCTGCGCTCGGCGCGCATCAGCGGCCAACGCGAGCACCGGGGCGAGATCGTGGCGCGCGCCCAGTGGCCGGCCATCATCAAGCCCGAACAGACCCACCGCATCCGGGCGCTTCTCGACGATCCGGCGAGGCGCGCCGCGCGCCCGGCCCGCACGTATCTGCTGCGGGGACTAGCGCGGTGCGATGTCTGCGGCGCGCCGCTCGTCGCCCGCCCGCGGGGCGACGGCGAGCGGCGCTACATCTGCGCCCGCGGGCCCGGGTTCGCGGGCAATGGCTGCGTGTACGCGCTGGCCGAGCCGCTGGAGGAATTCGTCGTCGAGGCGGTGCTCTGGCAACTCGACTCCCCGGAACTGGCCGAGGCAATCCGGGGGAATGGTCACCGCCCGGCCACCGACTGGGACGGACAGGCGGACGGTGCGCAGGCAAAGCTCGACGAGCTTGCCAGCGCCTACGCCGGCGGGGCCATCAGCCTGCGCGAGTGGCTGATCGCGCGCGAGCCCATCCAGCAGCAGCTCGACGTTGCCCGGCGCCGGAGCACGCAGAACGGCCAGGCGACGGTGCTCGCTGACTACCTCGGTCGCTCGGAGACATTGCGCAGACGGTGGCCCGAGCTTGGCTTCGACCGCCAACGCGCCATCCTTGGCGCAGTCCTTGCCGAGGTACGCGTGCGACCCGGCAGGCGCGGCTTGAACCGCTTCGACCCTACGCGCTTCGAGCTAGTGTGGCGCCACTAGTCGCGTGGTCGTCGGCGCGCACGATCTCCGCAACTCGCTTCAGGAGGACCGGATCTGTCACCCGCGGCGGCAACCCCTGCTCGCGCCTCGACCGCTCGGCAGCCTCGCGGGCCATTCGCTGGATCGCTGTGAGCTTCGGCTGCTCGGTGACGCTCACGCAAGAAAGCTAATGAGTGCCAACGGCAGGTTTGTGTCATCTCTGGAAAAAGCGCGAGCGTCCGGAGCAGCGGTGACTCTGGATGTCCCGAGCGCCCCTACAGGCGCTGAGCCGCGTCCCGGACTTCGGTCAGCAGTCTCGAGGCGGATACGAACTCGCCCACCGGACGACCGTCGTCGTACGCACGCAGTCCGATATCGTCGCGCAGCGCCGGATGGTCGGCGACGAACGCGGCAAGCTCGCGGCGAGGCCCGTGGGACGGTCCGCTGCCCTGCCGCCTGTAGGGGCACTGTGCAGTTGACGCGGCTGCGCAACGGGAAGCGGGTGCCGATCACAAGCGCGAAGCCGTTTCGGGTCGGGCGCCGCCACGGCGGCGACGTCGTCGTGGCGGTTCGCCTAGACCGGACGGCACTTGCGAAGTTCAAGGCCTCGGGCGATCGGTTGGCGGCGACCGCCGTGATGCGCTACGCGAGCGGGTACGGCCGCCCCGGCTCGACCACCTTCTCTTGGCTCGTGCTGCGCTGAACCTGCCGTCCGGCCGCAGGCCGGACTGGTTCTCGGCCATTATGGCTCCAGCCATGGCGCCTGCCGCCGCGTCACTGGCCGGCCGTAGGCTGGGCAGTGACGCGGCAGAGAACGCCCGCGGCGCCTGGCGGCGCGGGCGTTTGTAAAAGATTTGCAACAAGTGACGCCGAGCCATGGACGGGCTCGCGGCAACGGGTTACGGTGGCGAGGTTCTGATGTTCGTCGCATGCCCTGACCTTCTACCGGCGCGCGTTCATCACGCGTACGAGGCCCGTGACTTCGCGTGCTTCGGGGCACCCCTCGAGCGGTCTGCTTGGGAGATCTACGCGTGATGCGATGCCCGCTGTCTTCTGGTGCGCTCCGGCCGCATGGCAGCTCTCGGGTCGCTGTCTGTAGCCGTGTGCGAGTCGACCACCACCAATGCCGCTGTGGCGCTCTCCCGCAGGAGAGGCCGGCGGTGCCTCAACTTGAGCGACGTTGACCCGAGCGGGCAATGCCGCCTTCGCGCGGATCGAGCCAGGCGCACCCCCGCCCTGCTCGCTGCCAACAACACTGACCAACCGGGGATGATTTGAGTAGCGAGCGCTCGGCGGAAGTGGCGCGGGAGGCCTACCGGCGCCGGGTCGCCCGCAGGGCGCGCCGGCGCCGCGCCCAGGCTCAGGAGTTACGCCTTGAGCGCGAGCGCCTCGCGCTCGCGTATGCGCTGCGCCGCGAGCTGCAGACGCTGGCTCAAGGAGCCGGGGACTTGGCGCGCTCGGCGCAAGGAGTCGGGCGAGCCGCCGAGGCGGCCAGGGCGCGGCTTCGAGCGCGCCGAGAGCGAGCAGCGGGTGCGCTGGCGCAGGCGGAGCGCTTTGGCCTGGAGCTGGGCTTGGCGGAGCTCGACGCCTCGGACCGCGACGCACTCGGGTTGCCCGATGCTTGACCTCGAGTACGACCTCAAGCTGTTGTGCCGGCGAAACCGCGACGGCTCGCGCATGACCCAAGCCCAGCGCGAGCAGCGCCTCAGGCTGATCGCCCGCGAGCTAAACGCCCTCGGCTATCGCCAGATGCGCGCCGCCTCGCTCAAACCCAAGCACGTACAGGCGCTCGTGAGCTCGTGGCAGGAGAAGGAGCTCTCGGCGGGGACGATCAAGAACCGCATGGCCGACCTGAGGTGGTGGGCAGAGAAAACCGGCCGCAAAGCCGTCATTGCCGCAGACAACACCAGCTACGGGATCAACGCGCGCGCGTTCGTCACCGACGACTCCAAGGCGACGGCGCTGGAGCGCGACGTGCTCGCGCGCGTCGACGACCAGCACGTGCGCATGTCGCTACGCCTGCAAGCCGCCTTTGGCTTGCGGCGGGAGGAAGCGATCAAGTTCCAGCCCGCCTACGCCGACCACGGTGATCGGCTGGTGCTGAAGGCCTCCTGGTGCAAAGGCGGCCGTGCGCGCGAGATCCCGATCCGGACAGCCGCTCAGCGGCAACTGCTCGACGAGTGCCATGCGCTCGCCGGCCACGGCTCGCTGATCCCCGCCGAGCGCTCATACATCCAGCAACGACGCGCCTACGAGCACCAGACGATCCGTGCCGGACTCTCAAAGCTGCACGGCCTACGCCACGGCTACGCCCAAGCCCGCTACCTCGAGCTGGCGGGCTTTGAGGCGCCCGCGGCGGGCGGCCCCAGGAGTCGCGAGCTCTCGCCTGAGCAGAAGCCCCGCGACCGCGCCGCGCGGCTCAAAATCAGCCGAGAGCTCGGCCACGAGCGCGAGCAGATCACGACCGTCTACCTCGGCCGCTGACCTCGGGGTCAGTAGACGTCGCAGCCGGCCGCGACCGTCACGCGCGTGGTGCGTCCCGCGTGCAGGACGACGTGCTGGGGAATGCAGCCGTAGAGACCGCGCGCGGCACCCTCGGCCACCAGGTAGTGGCCAGCGACCAGCCTGAAGCGGAAGTGGTGGCCTCGTCCGTGCAGGCGCTCGCGCGCGACCACGCGCCCGGAGGGCGAGGAGACGACCACCAGCCCGGGCGCGGGCCGCTCTTGAATGGCGGAGGGGCCCGGGCCCCTGATCTGGCCGGTGAGCACTCCCGGGAGCGGTGGAGGGTGGCGGTGGTGGCCCTGCCCGCCGCACGCGCACAGCCAAAACGCGGCCACGAGCACCGCGAGCAGTGGTGCGGGACGCGGTCCGGTCATGGGGCGAGCCTGGTGCATCGGGATCTTCGCTTGAGGCTACGACCGGCTGGGCTGGGCGTCACCCCTCCCCGGACCTCTCTGATGGTGGCGCCGGCGGCGGCGCTGTCAAGGGACGCCTGTGGCGCCCTTTCCCTCGCCGCTAAAGCGGCTCGGTGACAGCTCCGCCGTCCAGCGCCTTGTTGTTTTGAGGTCCGGGGGGCGATTTTTGCTCTGCCGGGTGCTCTTAGCCGGGGATGGCTGATCCTGCCCAGGCCCCGCGCCCCGCGGGTGAGCGCCACTGGCCGCTGTTTCGCAGGCTGGCGGCGATGGCGGGCTTCTTCGCCTTGCTGTGCTTCGGCGCCGGCGAGACGGTGTTCGGGCTGATCATGGCGGTGGCCGCGATCGTGGTGTGGCTGGGGCACAGCCCGGGGTTTCGGCTGTCGCTAAAGGAGTCGGCTCAGAGCCGGCCCAGGGGCCAGCCGCTGCCCGCGCCGCAGACGCTGTTTGAGCTGCGCGAGCGGGCGCTCTCAGCCGGGGCGGCAGCTACCTGGCGACCGGGGAGCGGGGCGAGTGGATCTCCGCGCCGGCTGAGTCTGCGGCGCTGGTCTTGGCGGGGCCCCGGGCGGGGAAGACCACGTGCGCGGTGATCCCGGGCCTCGCGGCGCACCCGGGTCCGGCGGTGTCGACCTCCACCAAGCCCGAGGTGCTAAGGGCGACGCTCTCCTGCCGCCTGGGATTGGGCCAAGCATGGTTCTTCGACCTGGCCGGCCGGGGCGCCCCGGCGGGCACCAGGCCTTTGCGCTGGTCGCCCGTCTCGCGCGCCGATGATTGGCAGCGGGCGCAGACGATCGCCGAGGGGATGGCGGGCGCCGCCGACACAGACCGGGACGGCGCGCACTGGAGGGAGCGCTCAGGCGCACTGATCGCCTCCTGCCTATATGCGGCCGCGCGCTCGGGGCAGGGGATGCGCGAGGTGGCGGGCTGGGTCCACGACCCAGACGCACCCCTGGCCGAGCTCCCACCCGACTCCTTGGCCCGCGACGTCTTGTCCGGGATCGCGCGCACCGCCGACCGCGAGCGCGCCTCGATCTTCTCCACCGCCGCCAGGGTGCTGCGCGCCTACCGCTCCGAGGTCGCGCTCGCCGCCTCAAGCCAGCCCACCTTCGACCCCGAGGCGTTCGTTTCATCGACCGACACGATCTATGTGGCCGCGCCCGCCCACCAGCAGGCGCTGCTCGCCCCGCTGGTGGTGGGGCTTTTGGTGGAGCTGCGCGAAATCGCCTACGACCGCCACGCCGAGCTGGGCGACGGCTCACCGCCGCTGGTGTTCATGCTCGATGAGTGCGCCAACATCGCCCCCCTGCCCGACCTGCCCGCGATGCTCTCAGAGGCCGGCGGCCAGGGCGTGCAGGTGGTGGCGGTGCTGCAGGACCTAAGCCAAGCCCGCCGGCGCTGGCCCGCCGACGCCAAGGGGCTCATGTCGATGTTCGGCGCCCGGGTGTTCATGGCCGGGATCGCCGACCCCGAGACGCTCGAGCAGATCTCGATCCTGTGCGGCGAATGGGACCGCCCCATCGAGACCATCACCCAGGGCAGCCCTCACCGCGGGCTCGACGACGGCATCAGCGAAAGCTGGACCACCCGCCGCGAGCGGCGCCTCTCCCCCTCCGAGATCGCCCAGCTCCCCAAAGGCCAGGCGCTCATCATGATCGGACCCAACTGGCAGATCCTTCCCACCCTCCCCTACCACCAGCACCCCACCTTCGCGCACCTGATCGCACCCGGCCACGCCCATCTCGCCGCCTGACCCACCCCTCCCGCCTCGGACCTCAACACAAAAGGCGCCGGACGGCGGCGCGGCCACCGAGCGAAGCGAGGGGAAGACCGCGCCAGCGGCCTTGACCGCGCCGCCGCCGGCGCCACCATCCACAAGGTCCCGGGAGCGAAGAGCCGCTCACAAGCGATCTGTGGCCTCGAGCAGTCGGGCGTCGAGCGCCGCGCCGCGAGCAGCCTCCGAGCGGGCCGACACCGGCACCGGAGGCCCGCGGGAGCCGCTGAGGCGCCTCCTAAAGCGATCTGCGGGCCTCGGGGGCCGTTGTGCGACCGGGGTAATCATCGTCCCGCGTAACCTGCTTCCATGGAGGCGGCGGGAAGCGCAAGCCTGCGGCTGGCCGAGGCCGATGCGGTCGCACGCTATCGGACCGCCTCCGAGCAGGCCGACATCGACGCGCTGGTGGAGACTCTGGCTCAGGATGCCGAGCTGGTCTCGCCGCTGTCGAGGCGGATGGTGTTCCGCGGCAGGGAAGACCTGCGCGCCCTGCTTGACGCGGTCTACACGAGCGTCCGCCGGCTGCGCTGGGACGGGAGGCCGGCGGCGAGGGCCTACGCGTGGTGCTCGGCGAGGGCACCGTGGCGGGACTGAGGATCGGCGATGCGATGGTCTTGGAGCTGGCGCCCGGCGGGCGCATCCACCGCATCCGCCTGCACCTGCGCCCCTGGCTGGTGCTCACATTCCTGGCGCTCGAGCTGGGGGCCAAGCTCGCCCGTCACCCCGGGGTGGTCTGGCGGGCGCTGTGTGGCGGCTCCTGAGCCGTCTGGTCACTTTCCCGCACAAACCGCCCTCCGGGGCCTCAATACGGTCACGAAAATGGCTCGGTTGGCAACCGTGGTTGAGATTTCGGCGTTTAAGCGGTCATGAGGCGTTCGCCGGGCGACGATCCGAGGGTCGATCCGGCCTTCGAGCGGTTCGTCTTGGCTTATTCGCGGACGCTCCTCCGCAGCGCGTTTCTGCTGTGTGGTGATCGCGGCCATGCTGAGGACCTGCTTCAGATGACGCTGTTGCGTATCGCAGAAAGATGGCAGTCGGCACGCGTTGCCCCTGAGGCCTATGCCCGGCGGGTACTGGTGAACCTCTCGCGCGATCACCGACGCCTGGCTCGCCGGCGGGTCACCGAGCGCCCGCTCGCTGATGCGGATCGGTGGTCGAGCGGTCGAGATCACAGCGATGAGCTTGTCGTCCGCGATGCGGTGATTGGCGCGTTGCGGGTTTTGCCCATGCGCCAGCGGGAGGTGCTCGTGCTGCGCTTCTACCTGGAATTGTCGGTGACCGAGGCGGCCGCCGCAATGGGTGCCTCGGAGGGCACCGTGAAGTCCTACACGGCAAGAGCACTCGCGCGCATGCGTGAGCTGCTTGACGACTCCGTCTCGATGGCCAAACCGCGCACCTCAGAGGTTTCCAATGACAGACGATGAGCAGCTGATTGAAAGACTTCAGACCTCGCTAAAAGCCGCGGTCGCAGACGTCAACCCGCCGGGTGACTTGCTGGGACCGCTGCGGGAGGAGCTCGCACGCGGCCGCCGGCGCTCGCTAGCAGGTAGCCGTCGACTGCCGGCGCTCGGGAATCTGGCCGCTGCCCTTCGCGCCGCGACGGTGCTGGCGATCTTCGCGGCGGGAATGACGGTCTTCGTGGTCTTCGTCCTGTTGCTCGGTCACAACCGCTCGAGACCATCCGCGGCACCCTCCACGCACTCGAGCGTCCGCGCGATGTTTGACCGCACGATCCACGTCCGCTCCGATGCGGTCGACCTTGCCCCTGGCGACCGGGCGCTCTGGGTGGCCGACTTCGGCGATGTCAGTCGGCTCGATCCCGCCAGCGGCCGCCTCGTGGCCAGGATCGGCACGGCTAGTACGGGACAGGACAGCCAGATCGCGCTCGGCGATGGAAGCGTCTGGGTCACGGGAGGCATACAACGTCCGCTCATATACCGGATCGACCCCGCGACGAATCGCGTTATCGCACGAGTGCACGTTTCCGGCCTACCGTCGGCGATCGCCGTCGGCGGCGGCGCGGTGTGGGTCACAGTCATCCCGCGCTCCGGGCCAGGAGAGCTGGTCCACATCAATCCTCGAACCAACCGGATGGTGGGCACGCCGGTCAAGGTCGGTCCCGGGCCCGGACAAGTCCTCTACGCGGATGGCGCGGTCTGGGTCGCCGACACCTCTCCGTTCTCGGTGCTACGCGTCGAGCCCTCCACCGGCCGGGTCACAACCGCCGTCGGCACCAGCCCCGGGCCGGCGGGGGATTTCGGAATCGGCTCGATCGGGCTCCGTTTCGGCTCGCTGTGGGTCGCATCCAATGACTCACTCACCCGCATTGACCCGCACACATTCCGAGTCATCGCCACGGTGCCGATGCCACGGTCGGATCTGATTGCGTTCGCCGCCGGCGCCGTCTGGGTGTTCGCCGACCCCCGATCAAGCTCGCCAACGCGCTATTACCCGATCAAGAACACTGCCGCACTCTGGGAGGTTTCTCCCAAGAGCGATCGAGTAGTCGGAACGCCGCTCCACCTCAACGCGGTCGAACCGATCGCGCTCGCCGCCAACGGGCGAAACCTGTGGCTCGCCGACTACATCCGCGGCACGGTCACGCGCGTGCGCCTACTCCCTGATAGTCGACGGTGAGCCGAGCTGGCTGCGGCAGCGCCGGGGGCGGCAATGGGGGATGACAGGGAACCAGTGCTCCAAGTGTGGACATGATCGGACCTCCTCGGCGCCGGAGAGCTTTCGTCATCCCATACGGATCGTTGCTATGTCAGCTAACCAAGCTGGGAGATCCCCCGACGCTTGACCGGGAACGTGAAGCCCACCTGCTGGCCTTCCCCGCCGGCGTCTGCGGACCGCACACCCCACCTTCGCGCATCTGATCGCACCCGGCCACGCCACCCTCGCCGCCTGACCCCCTCCCCGGACCTCACCGATAAGACGCGCCGGACGGCGGGGCTGTCACCGAGCCGCGAAGCGGCGAGGGCAAGGAAGCAAAGCGCCCTTGACAGCCCCGCCGCCGGCGCCACCATCAAAAAGGTCCGGGGCAGGCAGCTGAGGGCCGCCCTGGACTGGCCGCCGAGTTCGCCGCCGCTGCTGGCATCCCTCCCGTGCACGCGCGCCAAACGTTGGGAGGAGGCGTAGACCGACGGCCCCGAGAGGCGTTCGCCCTCTACGCCATCACCATGGCGGAAGGAACAAGCACAATCGCCCCTGAGAGCCGCTGGCTACCCACGCGCTCGAGGGGTGCCGCCGCTGCCGCCTACGGCGCTCCTTGGGCGGGAGGAGCTCCTGCCGGGCGGCGCGTAAAGCTGAAGCTCGAGGAGAACCTCCAGGTCGCGCGGCGCGCTCGAGCACAAGGACCCCCCGCCGAGGCCGTACGTGCGGCCCCAAGCCGGGCGACTCTTCGTCTGACTACGCGCGCCCTGCTGCATCAGCCCTGAGGCTGGGCGACTGTGACGATCGTGCCGGCGGCCTTGCGCAGGCGCTCGTCGGTGGTGATGAGCGCGGCGTCCAACGAGGCGGCGAGCGCCACGTAGAGGGCGTCGCGCACCGCGATCTGGTCGGTCAGCGCCCAGGCGGACGCAAGCAGCGGCCGCAGCGGCCAGCGCCGGGCCGCGAACGTAGCCAGCGAGCGGATGCGGTCGGTCTCCTTGGTCAGCCGTCCCGCGCGCTTCAGCCGCCCGAGCGCGGAGAGCACCTCCGCGTCCAGGTGCGAAGGCACCGCCACGGCATCGGCGGCGGCAAGCCGGCCGCGGTAGGCGTCGGCCGCTGGAAAGCCGCAGATCACGTCGACGACTGCGGCCGCGTCGACGACGACCGCGCTCACCTCGACGCGAGCGCGTCGTCCTCCGCGCGGGCGGCGGCGACCAGCTCGGGCCCGGTCGGGCCGCCGCTGGGCACGGGCCCAAGCGTCCGTACTCGCTGGAGCCACTCCTCGATCGAGGGCAAAGCCACGTGGTCGGAGAGCACCTCGCGCAGATATGCGCGCAGGCTCATGTCGCTCGCAGCCGCGCGGCGTTGCAGCTCGGCATGCACCTCGTCGGGCAGATTGCGGATAAGAACGTCCACCGGACCAGGATATCACTCTGATACCGAGGCCGGCCCACACCGCCCCAGCGCACGGCACTGCGACGGGAGGAGCCCCATCAGCTGATCGACTGGGTTTCTCTTGGTCGCTCGGGTCACGTTCCCGCCCCCGCGCCCCTCGTCACCTCGCCATGCACTCACGAAAGTGGGTAAAAAGGTGACTATCGGCGCGGATATACCGTCGCCAGGTGGCGCAACCAGCTCCGAGTCGACCGCGCGCCGTTGCGAATTGCGGCCCTGTTGTAACGCAGGGGCCGCCGTTCGACATTGTCTTAGATATGGACTCGCGTTCGAGTCGTCAAGCCGCCGAGGACCGATTTTGCGAGCTGTTCGAGCATCTCGGCCTGGTGATCGCATATGCCCGCAGGCGTGGCGGACCCGATCCGGAAGCAATCGCTGCTGAGGTGATGGCGATCGCGTGGCGCAGGCTGCCTGTGGTCCCTGCTGGAGACGCTCGTCCGTGGCTCATTGCCACCGCGCGAAACCTCTTGATCGCTCAATGGCGGCGAGACACTCACGAGCGTTCGGCCATCGAGCAGCTGACGCCTCCTGACACCGCTCCATCACCGTCCCTGGGGTTGGATGATCCCGCACTTGAGAGCGCGCTACGAGAGCTTTCCTTCAACGACAGAGAGGCGCTCATCCTGGTCGCGTGGGAAGAGCTCACGCCCGCGGAGGCGGCACGAAGTCTGGGAATTTCGCCGGCCGCCTTCCGGGTTCGTCTGCATCGTGCGCGCCGGCGTCTGCGGCTCGCTCTCGGTGACGCTCAATGCGAGTCCCCGGTCCCTCGTCCGATCCCAAGGAGTTACCCATGAGCAGCGATGCGCTGATGACTCGCCTGCGCTGCGCCAATCCCGCGCGTTTGACCCCCATGTCAGATGATGACCTCAAGCGGCGCATCTTGGCGAGCACCCCCTCCTGGGCTTCGCTTCCGCAGGGTGGACGCACAGTGGCCCCGAGAGCAGCGCGACGGCAGCGCTGGGTGGCCAGCGGCGCGGTTGTCGCAGCTGCTCTGGCCGCCGTGCTGGTCATCTCGCTCTCAGGTCGCGCGCCCAACATCGCTCAAGCGTTTCCGGTCCTTAAAGACCCGTCAACGATCACGCCGTCCGAGCTGCGCAGCTCGCTCGCCATCTATGGCACCGCCCCCAACAACGATGGCCTCGAAATTGGGCACGGGCGTGCAGTGAGCACGCGCTGGGGAACCGGCTACGTCCTTACCAACCCGCGCGAGAGCTTCATCTGCCTCGTCGCGCCCGGGGTTGACTCACACGACTGGGGCGCGAGCTGCGCGAGCCGAAGCCAGGCCACCATAACCGGAACGAGTCTCTACGTGTACGCGTATGACTCCGCGCTGCACTCCGCTCGGCTGATTGCGCTGTTCCCCCGAGGCGCGGTCGTGACGACGACGGCTCGCGGCGGCACCCGGCAGCGCGTGAGGCTTGACAACGGGGTCCTGGCCATCAACGTCAGCCGCCCGGAGCAGATCACGATCACCATCGCCCATCACACCACGATCGCTCATGTTGCTCCCAAGGACGCGCATCCGGCCTACGGCACGGCGAGCGGATCACCACGCGCGACGTCGACCACGGTCACGGGCACGCCCACCAGCACAACCCCGTGACGCGACGCTGAGGCATCTGAGCGCCTCAACGTCGCGTCTGGGTCTGCCTTCAGCGTCGGAACCGCACCGAATGCCCCGCTCCGTCGTCACCAGGCGTCAAGAGTCCATTGCCAATTTCGTGCAGCGCGGCGGATTGGTCCGGGCACGGGAATAGGGTCACGAACATGAACGAGACCGTGACCGCACCCGCCAATCGTCTCGCTCAGGGGGATGTCAGTCTCAGGCGCGGGAATAGCTGGCGGTAACGAGAAGGGTCGCGGGTGAGCAGCGCGCGGCCGGTCACGGCGGCGTGAGCGCCGATGTAGAAGTCGGGCAGCGGAGACCGCTTCTCGCCGCCCTGCCGACGATATGCGAGAAAGCACTTGCCAGCAAGGAAAGCGGCTTCCCAGGGCAGCGCCTCACGCTCAAGCTCGCGCGGCAGCGCCCGATCGAGTGCCTCGATCCGCTCAAAGCCGATCGAGACCTCCGCGTAAACGAGCGGGTTGATCACGACCGCACCGCGGTCGAAGGCATCGGCAAGCTGCGCCTCAGACCACGAGAGCCACTGCGGATCTTCCGTGAAGATATCCAGCAGCACGTTTGAGTCGACCAGCGTGCCACTAGCGGTGACAACGCTCATTCGCCGCGGGTCAGCGCCATGATCTGCTCGGTGCTCATGCGTACGCTGCCGCGGCCGCGCATCCGCCCCGCGATCGCGCGTCCTCGGCCGCCCCTCGCGCGCACCAGGCGCGCACCGCGCTCATCGAGCTCGAAGTCAATCTCACTGCCCGGCCTGATTCCGAGCCTACGCCGCACCTCGAGCGGGATGGTCACCTGCCCCTTGCTTGTCACGCGCATCGGCGACACGATAGCACGTTGTAATACCGTGAGGTATTACCAATCGTAGCTCCCAGGACTGTAAGCGACCACCGTCGACGAGGTTCGCGACCGGGCTCGAAGGTAGTCTCAGCCGAGGCTGAGCCACCGTGGGTGTCTATTCGGACACTCGGGTGGGCGAGCGTCGCTTCGCCCGGCCGCGGCGGCGAACCGCCGCCGACAAGGCCCGCCGGCGAGATCGTGTGGTGAGGGCTGCGGAAGGGTCGGGCGGCGAGCAGGCCGTTGGCGTGCAGGCCCGCGACGCTGTGGATCCTGGTCACCTCGAGCGCCTCGGCCCGGGTCATCTCGGGCAGGATCGAAGGCAGCCTGCGCGCGAGCATCGTTTTGCCGGTGCCCGGCGGTCCCTCTAGCAGCAGGTTGTGGCCTCCGGCGGCGGCGATCTGGAGAGCCAGGACGCCGGCCGCCTGACCCCGGACATCTGCCAGGTCCGGACCAGCGCCCGGGGGGTCCCCGCGGGGCGCCGGAGGCGGCAGCGGCGGCGGCCCCGCGCCCTTGACGATCCGTACCGCCTCGGAGAGGCTGGCGACGCCGGCGATGCGGAGCCCCTCGACCAGGGCCGCCTCGCGAGCCCGAGCCCGCGGGACGATCAGCTGGCGGATGCCGGCGTGGCGGGCGCCCTCGGCGACCGCCAGCGCCCCCGGCGAGTCGCGCAGCTCGCCGGTCAGCGAGAGCTCGCCGAAGACGGCGTAGGAGCGGATCGGCTCTGGAGGCACCTCGCCACTGGCAGCGAGCACGGCGAGGGCCAGGGCCGCATCGAACCCCGGGCCGACCTTGCGCAGGAAGGCCGGCGCGAGGTTGGCGGTGATGCGCGTCTGCGGGAACTTGAAGCCTGAGTTTTCGATCGCCGAGTGGACGCGCTCGCGGGACTCGCGCACCGCCACGTCGCCGAGTCCCACGATCGTGAAAGCGGGCAGCCCTGAACGAATGTCGACCTCGACCCACACCTGTCGCGGATCGACGCCGTCGATCGCAAACGTGCACACGCGCGCGAGCACGCAGGCAACGCTAAGAGCGAAGCGCGCACGCGTGGGTGACGGCGTGTGGAAAGTCTGCGACCACCGCGGCCCGGGGCCGGCGCAAAATTGTCACAGCCGGTATCCCACCCGTCACGTCCTCCGGCGTACGTTCGAGACATGGACCGGCGCGAGCTCGGACGCCTCGGAGAGCAACTCGCGACGGAGCACCTGGTGCGGCGCGGCTTCGGGATTCTGCAGCGCAACTACCGGACGCGCTTCGGAGAGATCGACATCATCGCCTTCGACGGGCGCACGCTCGTGTTCTGCGAGGTCAAGTCGCGCCGCGCACCGCCCGTGGGCCGTCCTGCGTCGCCATCTCAGAGCGCGCCTTTTGACTCCCTGCATCCGCGCAAGCGCGCCCAGGTCCGCCGGATGGCCGCGAGTTGGATGAGCGAGCGCTACAGGCGCCCATATGCCTCGGTGATCCGCTTCGACGCGATCGGCGTGATGGTCGACGGTGGCGGCGCGTTACTGCGGTTGGACCATGTTGAAGGCGCGTTTTGAGTCGCGAGCCGCTCTCGGTTGGACCACCTTGAAGGCGCGTTTTGAGTCGCGAGCCGCTCTCGGTTGGACCACCTTGAAGGCGCGTTTTGAGTCGCGAGCCGCTCCCCCGTGTGGGCGCCCTCGCGGATCTAGGCCAGCTTCATCTGCTGGTAGGCGATCGACTGGAACGAGAGGCGGTGCAGCGGGGACACGCCCAAGCGCTCGATCGCCTCGCGGTGCTCGGGCGTTGAGTAGCCCACATGCTCGGCGAAATTGAACCCCGGGTGCGCGCTGTCGGCACGGCGCATATAGCGGTCCCTGGTCTCTTTGGCGATCACGGAGGCGGCGGCGATCGCGGCACTGCGGCCGTCGCCCCCCACCACCGCGCGATGGCCGGGAGCGCCGAGTGAGAAGCCGTCGCTGAGGCAGATGCAGCCGTCGCACCACACCCGCCGGAGCGCGTCGCGGAGCGCCGCGAGGTTGGTCACGTGCAGGCCGCGCGCATCGATCCCGGGGGCGCAGCGCGAGACGATCGCGACGCGGGCCGCGATGCGCAGAATCACCCCCACCAACTCCGCGCGCGATTCGGGCGTGTGCTGCTTTGAGTCATTGAGCGCGCCCAGCGCGCGCACGTCGACGGGGCGCAAGCGCTCGAGGTCGAACAGTACCGCCGCGGCCACCAGCGGCCCGGCGAGCGAGCCGCGACCGGCCTCGTCGGCGCCGGCTACGAACCTGACTCCGAGCCCCCGGTCGAACCCGAACAGGCGGCGGCCCGTGCGACGCTGCTTGCCCCTGGGCGCCGCCCTGGCGCGGGGGGCATCACATTCAGGGCTGCTAGAGAAACCCGATTCGGTCTGGTGGCCAGTACGTGAAGAAGGCAATGCCGATGATCCAGCTGGACTTGATCGGTCCCCAGTAGCGACTGTCGTCGGAGTCTCCACGGTTGTCGCCCATCATGAAGTACTCGCCGGGCGGAACGGTGATCGGGGAGGGCAGACTGCACTCGTCGTTGCCGGCGCAGCCCGAGAAGGAGGCGCCGTAGTTGCTCTCGCGATGGCCGTTGCGGATCACGTGGCCGTTGACGATCGAGATCCGATCGCCCGGGAGCCCCACCACGCGCTTGATGTACGTGGAGGTCGACTCGTGTGGCACCGACTTCCCGCACGGCTGCGAGTGGCCGGGGCCCTGGTTGGGGTTGCCGCATGTGTTGCTGGCCGGATCCGCCCCCGTGGGCGGGTGAAACACGACCACGTCGCCGAGGCTCGGATTTCCGGCCAGGCGGTTGGTCAGGATCCGCTGCCCGATCGTCAGCGTGGGCTCCATCGAGCCGGTGGGGATGCGGTAGGGCTTGACGATGAAGGCCTGCACGAGCAGCGCGATGCCGATCGCGATCGCGACCGTGAAGACGAGTTCGACCAGCGACTTGAGTCCGGATCGCGAGGTGGTTCGAGCGCGGCCGGGCATCGTCACCTACATGAAGCCGATGCGGTCGGGGGGCCAATAGGTGAAGAACACCTTGCCGATAATCCACGAGGAGCGGATGGGACCCCAGAAGCGGCTGTCATCTGATTCGCCACGGTTGTCCCCCATCATGAAGTACTCGCCCCGGGGGATAGTGATCGTGCCCGAGAAGTTGCAGATGGCCTGAGCCCCGCACGAGCGGATGTAGGGGTCGCTCTCCCGGACGCCGTTGCGGATCACATGGCCGGCGCGAATCGCGATGCGGTCACCCGGAAGCCCTACCACCCGCTTGACGAACGTCAGCGTGGAGGGACGACCTCCCGCGACGTCACACGCGCGGGCGCCCGGCTGGCCGGCGTTGTCTTCGCCCTCGGCCTGGTCGGCACACCCTTGGGCGTATCCGGCCGGGGGGTGAAAGACCACGATCTCGCCTACGTGCAGGCGCTGGGAACCCGCGCCGATGCGGTTGACGAGGATGCGTTGGCCGATCGAGAGTGTGGGCTCCATAGACGCGCTGGGGATGCGGTAGGGCTTCACGAGAAAGGCCTCCACCACGAAAGCGAGGCCTACGGCGGCCGCCACGATCAGCACCAACTCGACCGCGACGAAGGCCGGCGACCGCCTTGTCCGGCTCACTCCCCTGCTTCGTCTGAGTCCTCGGCACCGCCGGGTGTGGCGTGCCCGCCCTCCTCGGTGCCGGCAGGAAGAGCTCCCGCGGCGGCCTCGGCTACGCGAGCTTCCGCGTCGCTCTCGGCTGCGGGCGCTTCCGGGGCGGCCTCGGCTACGGGAGCTTCCGCGTCGCTCTCGGCTGCGGGCGCTTCCGCGTCGGCCTCGGGCGAATCCACGGGCGCTCTCTGCCTCCGGCGCCTCAGCCACGGCGACAGTCACATCCTCGGTCGCCGTCGCCCCAGCCTCAGCCTCCGCCCCATCTGCCCCGGGCGGCGGCTCGGTGTACAGCAGCTCGCGCTCAACCACCTCTTCGGGTCCGGTCGAGCGCCGCTCGCGCACGCGAGCACGCTTGCCGACGCGGTCGCGCAGGTAGTACAGCTTCGCGCGCCGGACATCGCCTCTGGCGGCCACCTCAATCCGCTCGATCTTGGGGGAGTGCACCGGGAACGTGCGCTCGACGCCGACGCCGAACGATTGCTTGCGGACCGTGAACGTCTCCCGTACGCCGTGGCCTTGGCGCTTGATCACCACGCCTTCGAACACCTGCGTGCGCCGCCGCGTGCCCTCGATCACCTGGAAATGCACGCGCAGGCGGTCGCCCGAGTCGAACCTCGGGACTCGGCGCAACTGCGCACGCTCAAGAGTGTCAATCACGGTGCTCATAGAAAGCGGGGAGAACGGCCCGGCAGGAGGTGAGAGAGCTGGTGCGGTGTGCCGTCCGCGCGGGCGCCTATGGTAGCGGACCGTCCGCCGCGGCTATCCCCTCTCTCGGCCCCGGACCGCCCGCCGCGGCTATCCGCTCTCCCCGCCCCGCGCGCGGCTCTGGGCGAGGCGCCATTCACGGATGCGGGCGTGATGGCCGGAGAGCAGGACTTCCGGCACACGCCAGCCGCGGTACTCGGCCGGACGCGTGTAGTGGGGGTATTCAGGCGCGCCGTCGAGGGCCACCGAGAACGACTCCTCCACCGGCGAGCTCGCATCCCCGAGCGCCCCCGGCAGCTTGCGCACAAGCGCGTCGAGCACGACCATCGCTGCCAGCTCGCCCCCGGCCAGGACGTAGCGGCCGATCGACAGGCAGCCGCTCACGAAGTGCTCGATCACGCGCTCGTCGAAGCCCTCGTAGCGGCCGCACAGCAGAGTGAGCTGAGGCTCGGAGGCCAGCTCGGAAATGAGCGCCTCATCGAGCAGCCGACCGGACGGCGTCAGCGCGAGCACCCGCCGCCTCGCCCGCAGCTCGGTTGGGTCCACGCCGTAGCAGGCCCGGAGCGCGGCTTCGACCACATCCACGCGCAGGACCATGCCCGCGCCGCCGCCGAACGGGGTGTCATCGACCTGTCCGGCGCGTAGCGGTGTGTGGTCGCGGTAGTTGACGAAGCTGAGCTCGTGGCCGTGCGCGCGAGCCCCGAGCACATGGTGCTGGCGATCGAACCACGCGAAGGCGTCCGGGAACAGGGTGAAAACGTCAATCTCCGCGGCTACCCCTCCCCCAGGAACCGCAGGTCAATCTCGATCTCACCGCGCTCGATGTCGACGCGCGGGACCGCGTCGCGCACCAGCGGCACGAGCAGCTCCCCGCCGCCGCGGCGCTCGACCGCCAGCGCCTCGCACGATGGGAACGACTCGAGCCGGCGCACGCGGCCGAACGGTCCCGCCGGCGTCAGCACCTCGAGGCCCTCGAGCTGATCCGCCCACCACTCGTCCTCCGGCAGCGCCGGCGCCGCCTCCTGGGGGCACAAAAGCTCCTCGCCGCGGTGGGCCTCGGCGGCGGTGCGCCCCTCGAGCTCCGCGAGTCGCAGGATCGGCCGCGACTCGGTTCCCGCGCGGCGCACGATCTCGCGCTCGACGCCGGCCACGAAGACCTTGTGCCCGGCGGCGAGCAGCGCTGGACGGGCCTCGATTACGTGGAAGCTGCCGTCAAGTCCGTGCGGCCGCCCGACCCGACCGGCTCGGAGCCAGCTCATGCAGCGTCGACGATGTCCACGAACACGCGGCGCCCGCTGCGGGTGGCGGCGAATTTCACCACCGTGCGCAGAGCGGCGGCGGTGCGGCCTCCCCTGCCGATTATCTTCCCGTAGTCGTCGTCGGCGACCGAGAGCTCGAGCAGTAGGGAGCCGTCGTTCTCCTGGACCTCCCTGACGCGGACCGCCTCGGGACGTTCCACCAGTCCCCGGGCCAGGTGCTCGAGCAGCTCCTTCATCGCCTGCGAGGGACCCGCTAGAGGAGCCCTTGGGTGTGCAGGAGCTTGCGGACGGTGCCGCTGGGCTGCGCCCCGCGCGCCAGCCAGTCGCGTACTCGCTCCTCGTCCAAGGCAACCGTGGAGGGGTTTGTCTGCGGGTTGTAGTGGCCCACGGTCTCGATCACGCGACCGTCGCGTTTTGCGTGCTGATCGGCGACCACCACCCGCCAGATGGGGTTCTTGCGGTTGCCGACCCGGGTCAATCTGAGTCTCACGGCCATGGGCTGAGATGAGGTTAGCGACCGCGGCGGGTCGGCGCGGCCGGGGCGCCACCGCCCAGCAGCGCGCCCAGATCGGGCATGCGCCCGGAGGCGACCTGACGCATGATCTTGCGCATCTGCTCGAACTGCTTGATCAATGCCTTCACCGCCTGGACGTTGGTGCCGGAGCCGCGCGCGATCCGCAGCCGCCGCGAGCCGTTGATGAGCTCGGGGCGCCGTCGCTCCGCGGGCGTCATCGAGAGGATGATCGCCTGGATGCGGTCGAATTCGCGCTCGTCGACGCGCACGTTGCGCAGCTCCTTATCGACGCCGGGGATCATCCCGAGCAGCGACTGAAGCGGGCCCAGCCGCCGCACCTGGCGCAGTTGGTCGAGGAAGTCGTCGAGCCCGAACTGCTGCTTGCGCAGCTTGCGCTCGAGGTCGGCGGCCTGCTGCTCGTCGTAGGCGTCCTGCGCCTTCTCGATCAGCGTCATCACGTCGCCCATGCCGAGAATGCGTTGCGCCATGCGATCGGGGTGGAAGCGCTCGAACTGGTCGAGCTTCTCGCCGGTCGAGGCGAACAGGATCGGCTTGCCGGTGATCGCCTTGACCGACAGGGCCGCACCGCCGCGTGCGTCGCCGTCGAGCTTGGTCATGACCACGCCGTCGAAGTTGACCGCGTCGCCGAACTGCTCGGCCACCGAGACCGCGTCCTGGCCAGTCATCGCATCCACCACCAGCAGCACGACATGGGGGCTGGTCTCCTGCTTGATGCGCTCAAGCTCATCCATCAGCTCGGTGTCGATGTGGAGCCGGCCGCTGGTATCGATGATCAGAACGTCCTTACCCTCGCTGGTGGCGCGCTCCCGGGCCCAGGAGGCGATCGCCACGGGGTCGCGACCCGTGCCCTGCTCGTAGACCTCGGCCCCGGCCTGCCGGCCGACCTTGATCAGCTGCTCGACCGCCGCGGGGCGCTGCACGTCGCAGGCGGCGAGCGCCACCGACGCATTGCGCTGCTCACGCAGGTAGCGGGCGAGCTTGGCGGTGGCGGTGGTCTTGCCCGAGCCCTGGAGCCCCGCCATCACCACGACCGTCGGCGGCCGCGGCGAGAAGCTGAGGTCAGCTCCCGCGCCGCCCATCAGCTCGGTCAGCTGATCCGAGACGATCTTCACGACCTGCTGGCCGGGGTTCAGCTGCCCGACCACGTCGGCCCCCAGGGCGCGCTCTCTGACCGCGGCGGTGAAGTCGCGCACGACCTTGAAGTTGACGTCGGCCTCCAGCAGCGCCAGGCGGATCTCCCGCATCGCGGCGGCCACGTCGGACTCGGTCAGGGTGCCGCGGCCGCGCACGTCTGAGAGCGCGGCTTGGAGCTTGTCTGAGAGCGTCTCGAACACTGAGCAGTTCCGTTCGTAGCTACAGGACGTTGAGGCTAGCGCTGGCGCTAGGCGGCGATCAGCGCCCGCGCGAATTCAGACGGCTCGAAGGGGCGCAGGTCCTCGAGCTGCTCGCCGACGCCGATCAGCTTGACGGGGATGCCGAGCTCCTGCGCGATCGCCAGGGCGATCCCGCCCTTGGCGGTGCCGTCGAGCTTCGTCAGCACCAGTCCGCTGACCGGAACCGCCTCCGAGAACAGGCGCGCCTGGCGCAGGCCGTTCTGGCCCGTAGTCGCGTCGACCGTGAGCAGCGTCTCGTGGGGCGCCTCGGGAATCTGCTTTGCGATCACGCGGCTCACCTTGGACAGCTCGGCCATCAGGTCGTGTTGGGTGTGGAGCCTGCCGGCGGTGTCGATCAGCACCACGTCGGCGCCGTCGTGCCGGGCGCGCTCAACCGCGTCGTAGGCGACTGCGCCGGGATCGGCCCCCGCTTGGCGGCTGACGAAGCCGGCGCCCGCCCGCTGGGCCCAGATCTCGAGCTGCTCGATCCCGGCGGCGCGGAAGGTGTCGGCCGCCGCCATCACCACCGAGAGGCCGAGCTGCTGGGACAAATGCCAGGCGAGCTTGCCGACCGTGGTCGTCTTGCCGGTGCCGTTGACGCCCGCGATCAGGATCACGGTGGGCTTGGCGCGCAGGTCGATGCGGTCCTCGCCCGTCTTGGCCGTGTCCGCGAGCAGCTCCACGAGGCGCTCGCTCAGCTGGCCGCCGCCGCTGAGGCTGCCGGCGCTCGCCTCGCGCTCGAGCTCGCTCACCACCTGAGCGGTGGTGCGCGCCCCCACGTCGGCGTAGATCAGGGCCTCCTCGAGCCGCTCCCAGCTCTCCTCGTTGGGATCCTCGAACAGGGTCGCCTGGACCTCGGCGGTCAGCGCCTGGCGGGTTTTCTTCAGGTTCTCGCGCAGGCGGCGAAAGGCACCACGGCGGCGCCCCGGCTCGCCTTCGTCGCCGCCGGGCGCCCCTGGCCGGGAGGCGCGCGCGCCGTCGACGATGAAGAGCTCGTTCCAGTCTCTGGGCATCGGCCGGTGAGTGTAGGCGCGGAGCGCGGATGGATCCGCGGCGTGGCCCTAAGCCGCCTGGATCGAGACGCGCGGGCTATGCCGCCTCTGCCGCCGGCAGCCGCCTGGAGACGACCTTGGACACCCCGTCGCCGCCCATCACGACACCGTAGAGCGAGTCCGCGGCCTCCATCGTGCGCTTCTGGTGGGTGACCACGATGAACTGCGCGCGGTCGGAGTAGGAGCGCAGCAAATCGAGGAAGCGATCGATGTTGAGATCGTCGAGCGCGGCCTCGACCTCGTCCAAGATGTAGAAGGGGCAAGGCCGGGCCAGGAAGACCGCGAACAGGAAAGCGAGCGCGGTCAGCGACTTCTCCCCGCCTGAGAGCAGCGAGAGCCGCTGCATGCGCTTGCCCGCGGGCATGATCTCGATCTCGATTCCTTGCGGCTCGGGCTCCTCGTCCGCGGGCTCGGAGCGCTCCTCCGGCGCCTCGCTGCCCTCGTCGTCAACCGCCTGACCGCCCAGCGCGCCGACCGGCCCAGAGCGCTCCGCGACCAGCCGCAGCCGTCCCTTGCCGCCGGGAAAGAGCCGCTCCACGAGCTCGTCGAAGTTGTGCGCGGTGGCGGCGAAGGTGCGCTCGAAGGACTCCTCGATCTGGCGGTCGGTGTCCTTGATCAGCCGCTCGAGCTCCCGCAGCGCGGTCTCGAGGTCCTCTCGCTGCGCCTCGAGCTCCTCGACGTGCTCGACGGCCTCGGCGTACTCCGCGGCGGCCAGCGGATTGACCGGGCCGAGCTGGGCGCGACGGCGGCCGAGGCGCTCGATGCGGGCGGCGAGCGCCTCGCGCTCGTCGCCCGCGAGCGGCTGCTCCCGGACGCGCGGCTCGAGTTCGAGCCGCGCCGCCAGCTCGCGCAGCTCGGCGGCCGCCTCCTGCACGCGGTCGTTTGCGCGTTGCGCCGCGACCTGCGCGTCGGTCAGCGCCTCTCCCGAGCGGTGCAGCTCGCTCTGGAGGCCTGCCTCCTGCTGGGCGCAGGCGCGCAGCTCGGCGGCGATCTGCTCGCCCGCGGCGCGATCTTTGCCCAGCTCCCGTTCGAACCTTTGGCCTTGCACGGAGATCGCCTCGGCCGCGGCCTCGAGCGCCGCAAGCGCATCGCGCACCGCCGGCAGGCGTTGCTCCTCGTCGGCGAGCATCGACTGAAGCCGCTCGCGCGCGTCGCGGCGCCAGGCGCGCTCCTGCTCCAAGCGCTCCCGCATCATGCGCTGCGCCTGAAGCTCGGCCTCGAGCTGGGCCCGGCGGCCGCCGTGCTGCTCGGCCGCCGCCTGTCGGCGGCGCTCGATCAGCTGCTCGAACCTGCGGACCTCCTCGCGCGCCTCGTCGCGGGTGCGAAGGGCGCCCCGGTGCTCGGACAGCGCCCGCTCGCGCGCAGCCTCGAGCTCGGAGAGCTCGCCGAGCGCACGCTCGTGCCCTTGCTCGGCGCGAAGCTCCTCGTCGGCGGCGCGTTCGGTCGCGCGCAGCAGCTGCTCGCGGCGGTTTCGCTGCGCGAGCACCTGCTCGTCGCCCGCGGCAGGAGCTTGCCAGAGCTCGCCGGAGCGCGGCGAGCAGGCGCGCCCGGAACGGGTCACGGCGGTTCCGGCGAAGCCTCGGGCGAGCTGCTCGACCTGCTCGACGAGCCAGGTGTCGTGGAGCAGGGCCCGCACGGCGGCCGCGGCCTCGCTCTCGCCGCGGACCCGCGCAGCGAGCGGCTCCGCCCCGGGCGCCGGAGGCGCGCCGGGCGTGCCCGCGCGCGGCACGTCGGCCGCCAGCAGCACGCGTCCGCCCGCGGCCGCGCTCTCGTCGAGCAGCCGTTGCGCGGCGCCCCGATCTGGCGCCAGCGCCGCCCGCAGGCGCCCGTCAAGCGCCGCCGCCAAGGCCACCTCGTAGCCCTCCTCGACCTCGAGCTCGTCGGCGACGGTGGTGACGCCGCGGGCCGCCAGCTCGTGGCCGCGCAGCAGGCGGTTGACCGCGTGCAGCTCAGACCCCACCCGCGCCGCCTCGAGCCGCGCCCGCTCGAGCGCCCGCACCGCTTCCCGTACGGCCGCGTGGGCTTGCTCGGCACGCTCCTCGCTCAGCTCACGGGCGCGGAGCGCATCCTCCGCGGCGCCTTCGCGCTCGAGCGCCGCTGAGGCGGCCTGGTCGCGCTGGCCCTCGAGCTGAGCGACCTCCTGCGCGACTTCTCGCTCGCGCTCGCGCGTGGCCTCCTCGAGCGCGGCCTCGAGCGTGACGATGCGCTGCTCGAACTCCTGCTCGGCGCTCCGGTCCCGCTCGTCGGCGGCCTCGGCGCGCAGACCGGCGAGCCGGCTGCGCCCGCGGGCCAACCGGGTCTCGCATGCGGCGAGCGCGCCGGATAGGGCCTGGACCCGGTCGCCCAGGCGCTCGCCCGCGCCGCGGGCCTGAAAGCAGCGCCGGGAGAGCTCTTCGCGCCGCGCCCCGCGGGCGCTCAAGGCCTGCTCGGCGGCGCCGCGGCGGCCCACCACCTGCTCGAGCTGCTGCTCCAGGCGCGCGCGCTGCTCGCGCAGCTCCGCGACCTGGCGCTCGGAGGCCTCCAGGGTCTCGCCGAGCTCGCGGGCATCGTCCTGAGCGAGCTCCCAGCGCGCCTCGAGCGCCTGGCGCTCGAGGCGCGCGTGCAGCTCCGCGGCCTCCGCCTGGCGCTTGAGCGGGCGCAGCCGTGCCCGCGCCTCGCGCTCGACGTCGAGCGCCCGGTCAAGGTTGTGCTGAGTGCGCTCGAGCTTAAGCTGCGTGCGCCGCCGTCGCTTGCGGTGCTTGCCGAGGCCCGCCGCCTCCTCCACCAGCGCCCGCCGCTCGCGTGGCTTCGAGGTCACGATCGACTCCACCCGCCCCTGCGAGATCACCGAGTGCATCTCCTTGCCCATCCCCGTGTCGGAGAGCAGCTCGATCACGTCGATGAGCCGGCAGCGGGCTCCCGCCAGCCGGTACTCGCCCTCGCCGGCGCGGTCGAGCCGTCGCAGGATCGAGATCTCGGCCGTCGGCAGCCCGAGCATCCCCTCGCTGTCGTCGAGCACCAGCTCGACCTCGGCACGGGCCGCCGATTGGCGCCCCGGCGTGCCCCCGAAGATGACGTCCTGCATCGACTGGCCGCGAACGGCGACCGGCGACTGCTCGCCGAGGGCCCACAGGACCGCGTCGGTGATGTTCGACTTGCCCGATCCGTTGGGCCCCACGATCACGCTCACGCCGGGTCGGAACTCGAGCACGGTGCGCTCGGGGAAGGACTTGAAGCCCTTGAGCGTGAGTGACTTCAGGTACATAGGACCCCGCTCGGATTCCTCACCGGAGGCTCTCCAGCGCCGCTCTGGCCGCTTCCTGCTCGGCGTCCTTCTTGCTGCGGCCAAGGCCGCGCCCGACCTCGGCGCCGGCGACCACTGCGCTGATCTGAAAGCGGCGGTCGTGCGGTGGGCCGAGCTCGTCGACGACCTCGTAGGAGACGAGCTCGCCGCGGCGGGCGAGGCGCTCCTGCAGCGTCGATTTGTAGTCCCCCGGATGCTCGAGCGCGGCGTCGATCTCCTGCGCGAACGCCTCGACCACCGCGGGCGCGATGCGGTCGTAGCCATAGGCCAGATAGCAGGCGCCGATCACGGCCTCGATCACCGAGGCCATGACGCGCTCGGTGCCGATCAGCGCCTCGACCGCGCTGCCCGCCTCCGGGGGCGCCGCGGCGCGCAGGCGCGCGGGGATCCCCAGCCGCTCGGCGACCGAGCGACACGACCTGCCCGAGACCGATTGGGCGCGGATCTTGGTGAGCTCGCCCGCGCCGAACTCCTCGGCGTCGAGGCGGGGGTATAAGTGCGTGGTCACGGCCAGCGAGAGCACGCTGTCGCCGAGAAAGGCGAGCCGGTCATAGGACTCCGAGCGCCGCGGCGTCCACGAGGCGTGGGTGAAGGTCGTGGTCAGGAGCTCCTCGGGGAGCCCGTCCAAAAGCTGCTGGAGGGTTTCCTCAGCGGCGCGCTTGCGGCGTGTGCGCCGCTGCGGCGCCGCTCGCGTCATCCGGCTGCCCGAGCCCCGGGGCCGACGGTGGCCAGCACGAAGTCGACGGCCTGGCCCACGGTCAGGATCCTCGCCGCCTGCTCGTCGGACATCCTCACCCCGTAGCTGTCCTCGAGCTCCTGCACCAGCGTGTACAGGTCCAGCGAGTCGGCCTCGAGGTCCTCGCGAAAACGCGTCGACTCGTCGATCGAGGCCGGATCGAGCTCGAGCTCCTCCGCCAGGTGGGCCCGGATCAGGGCGACAATCTTGGCGCGATCCAGGTCCGCGTGGCGTTCAGGAGCCGGGGCCATGGCTCAGGAGAAGCTAGCGGCGTGCTCGGACGAGAGCGGGGTCTCGAGCGCCCGGCCCTGCCTGCGCAAGGCGCCGGCCTTCTCGAGCGCCGCGCGCGTGCGCGCGACCACGTCCTCGCGCACCCCCCGGGCCGCAACCTCGATCGCGTGCGCGAAGCCCCGTCTGGTGAAGCGGCCGTGGGCGACCACGCCAAGTTGCCGCAGCCCCAGCATGTAGGCGCCGCCGGGCGTCTCGGGGTCGATCTGGTCGCGCAGCCGCTGCATCGCGGGGGCGAGCAGCAGGCTGCCAAGCCGCGCCCCCAGCGAGTCCTCGGCGAGCTCGTCGATGGCGCGCATGGTGCGCGCCGAGACGCCCTCGATCACCTTCAGCGTGATGTTGCCGGTGAAGCCGTCCATGACCACGACGTCCGCCACGCCCGAGGTGATCTGCGTGCCCTCGATGTTGCCGACGAAGTTCAGTCCGGTCCCGCCCTGGCCCATCAGCTGGTCGTGCACCGCGATCAGCTCCGGGGTCCCCTTGCCCGGCTCCTCGCCGTTTGACAGCAGGGCCACCCGCGGGTGCTCGAAGCCCATCACCGCCTGGCAGAAGGCTCCGCCCATGTGAGCGAACTGGATCAGGTGCTCGGGCCGGCAGGCCACATTCGCGCCGACATCGAGCAGCAGCACGGGGCGGGCGCCGGGGATCGGCAGCGGCAGCGCCAGTGCGGGCCGGTAGATGCCGCGATCGCGGCGGATGTTGAACAGCCCCGCGGCCAGCGCCGCGCCGGTCGAGCCGCCCGACACGAGCGCCTGCGCGCGCCCTTCGGCCACGGCCCGGGTGGCCTGCACGATCGAGGCCTCCGGCGTCGAGCGCACGGCCTGCGCGGGGGCCTCCGCCTTGGCGATCGAGACGGGCGCATCCACGATCTCGACGCCCTCGGGAACCGCTCCGATTGCGTCCCGCGGCCCGAACAGCAGCACGCCGACTCCTCGCTCGGCGGCCAGTGCTGCACCAGCTGCAACCTCCGCGGGACCGAGGTCGGCCCCGCCCGCGTCGACCGCCACCCTGACCATTCGGCGCTAGGCGGAGGGCTCAGCCGTGTCTGTCCGAACTACCTCGCGGCCCTTGTAATAGCCGCACACGGGACAGACCCGATGCGGCAGTCTGGGACTGTGACACTGCGGACACGCGTTGTACGCGGGCGCGCTCACCTTATGCTGGGCCCGGCGCTGGGCCGTGCGGGCATGCGACTGCTTCTGCTTGGGAACAGCCATCGCTCAGGCAGTTTAGCCGTGCGGGGCGCTTGATCGCACCTCCGCCGACAGCGCGAAGGCCCTCACTGCAGACGGAGCTCCGAGAGCTTCGCCCAGCGCTGGTCGGGCCGCGGCTCCCCATGGCGATGGTCGGGGCCGGCGCGGTTCAGGTCGGCGCCGCACTCCGGGCACAGGCCGGCGCAGTCCGGCCGGCAGCGCAGCTGCGCCGGCAGCGCCAGCGCGAGCGCGTCGCGGGCCCAGGCACGGAGGTCGAGGAGCTCCCCGTCGAGGTAGGGCGAGCCCAGCTCCGCTTCGCCACCCGGTTGCGAAACCTCGCGCGAGTCGACGGCGAACGTGGGCGCGGCGGGCTCGAGGCAGCGCATGCACGGTCCCGAGAGGGTCGCGTCGAAGCGCAAGCGCAGGGCATAGCCCTCGCCGGTGGTGCGGGAGACGTCGAGCTTCACTTCGATCAGCGGAGGCTCGACCTCGTAGCGCTCGCCGCCGAGCACGAAGGGGTCGATGCCCACATACAGCTCCAGGCGCCGGCCGGCGCCGGAGGTGAGGTGAAGCCCGCGAAGGTCGAGTGTGTCAGTACGCACGGGCATGGATTCAGGTTAGAGATGGTGGGCGGCGCCGCACATGTGCGGCGCCGGGGGTCGGCACATGTGCCCTCGGGCCTGCCGCGCGCTCGGCATCCAGCCTCGCTCAACGCGCGGCGCCCGAGTCATCCGGCCTTCCGGGCCGATCATGATCGGCCCGGGTGAGCCGGAACATGTTCCGGCTCACGGCCGGCGAGCATGCTCGCCGGCCTCCCGATCAATCCCTGCTGCGCAGCTCGCGCTTGAGCACCTTCCCGGTGGCATTGCGTGGCAGCTCCTCCACGAACACCACATCGCGCGGGACCTTGTACCCGGCGAGGTTCTGCTTCACGTACTCCTTGACCGCCCGCTCGTCGAGCGAGGCGGCGCTGTGAGTCGCCACGAACGCTCGCAATCGCTGCCCCCACTGCTCATCGTCGACCCCCACGACCGCCGTCTCGCGCACGCCTGGCATCGCCTCGAGCAGCTCCTCGACCTCCCCGGGATAAACGTTCTCGCCGCCGGAGACGATCATGTCGTCCTCGCGGCCGTCGATGAATAGCCGCCCGTCCGCGTCGAAGTGGCCCACGTCGCCGGTCGACATGAGCGCGCCGAAGCGGAGCTTGTCGGCACCGCCGGTGTAGCCCTCGAACAGCAGCTCGGAGCCGACGAAGATCTCGCCGCTCTGGCCGGGGGGCAGCTCCCGCCGCTGCTCGTCGAGGATGCGCACGGTGGTGCCCCGCGGCGGGCGCCCGGCGGTCCCCGGCGCATCGCGCAGGTCCGCCGGGTCGGCGATCGTGGCCCAGGCGACCTCGGTCGAGCCGTAGAGGTTGTAGACGACCTCGCCCAAGCGCTCCATCGCGCGCCGCGCGAGCGTCGCCGACAGCGCGGAGCCCGACACCGCGATCACGCGCAGCCGCGAGGTGTCAACGGCGCTCGCGTCCTCATCGGGGAGCTCGAGCATGCGCTGCAGCATGACCGGCACCACGACCAGCGCGTCCGCGCGCTGCTCGGCGAGCACCCTCAGGGTCTCGCGCGCGTCGAAGCGACGGGTGAGCACGATCGTCGAGCCGAGTGGGGTCGAGAGGAACATGTGCGCGAACCCCCAGGCGTGAAACAGGGGCGCGGCGATCAGCGTGACCCCTCGCGCGCGCAGCGGAATCCGCGAGAGCAGTCCCGCCGCGGGCGCCAGCGAGCCCGGGCTCGCGCGGTTGGCCCCCTTCGGCGGCCCCGTCGTGCCCGAGGTCAGGATCACGGTGCGTCCAGGTTCGGAGGGCGGTGGCGGGGTGCTGTCCGGCGCCGCCACGATCAGATCCTCGAGCGAGGGATGGGCGGCGGTGTCGCGGTGCTCGAGCCAGGCGACGAACGCGCGGCGGCCAGCGCAAGCCTCTTCCACGGTGGCCGTGAACTCCTGGTCGTAGACCACCGCGACGGGATCCTCTCGCTCCACCACGGCGCTCACCAAGGGCGCGGCGAAGGAGGTGTTCAGATACAGCGCGTGGGCGCCGAGCTTGGAGCAGGCGACGCTCGCCTCGATGAAACCACGGTGGTTGCGGCACATGATCGCGACGCCCTGACCCGCTCCGATGCCGTGCCGGGCGAAGGCGTTGGCGAGCGCGTTGGTGCGGCGGTCGACCTGCTCGAAGGTGAGCGTGCCGAGCTCGTCCACGATCGCCCGCCGGCGCGGATAGCGCGCGGCGGCACCGATGTATCCGGCCGCCAGCGTGGTGCCGAAGCGCACCAGCGCCAGCCCCGAGCGGACCACGCGGTCGGGGCGCGAGGGGCGCAGCATGCCCGCGCGCGCGAACGTGTGCAGCAGGAATCCCAGATCGGAGAGTCGGGCCTTGATCGCGGATGCGGGGGGTGAGATTTCCGGGGAGTTGTTCATTTAGCGGCCTGAATGCAATCACGCCATCATTTAGAGCATGTCCACGTGGTTTCGCACCTACGGCTTCGCCGAGCTCTCCGATGGCCTTCTGATCGGCTGCTATCCGCTCGACCCCGAAGACGCGGCCATGCTCCAGTGGGCCGGGGTTGACCGGGTGCTCAACCTGGTCGAGGACGGCGAGTATCGCCCCGGCGAGCGCGAAGCGCTCGAGCGCGCCTTCGCCGAGCTGGGGATCCAGGAGCAGCGGCTGCCGTTCCCCGATTACGGGGGGCTGCCCGGGGGGTTGATCGACCGGGCTGTGGCGACGGTCGCCGACTGGCTGGATGAGGGACACCACGTGTACGTGCACTGCCGGGCGGGCTGGCAGCGCTCGCCGGCGATCGCCACGGCGGTGCTCGCCGCCCGCGACGACCTCGACATCGACGAGGCGCTCGAGGCCGTCCGTGCGCAGAAGCCCTCGGCCGACCCGCTGGCGCACCAGCGTGAGGACCTCTGGCGGTGGTGGGAGAAGAGCGTCAGGGTGGGAGGTGCGGTGGACGTCTCAGGCGACTAGCCGGCCGCGGACGCGGTCCTGCGTGGACGGCTAGCCGGCCGCGGACGCGGTCCTGCGTGGGCGACTAGCCAGCGGCGCGCAGCGGGTGCACCGTAGGGCCGGGGGGCTCGTCGTCCTCCGGCGGCGGCTCGTCGGACGCGACCGTGCGCGCGCTGGTGGTGATCTGCTCGAGGCTCTTCAGTTCTCCGCCGACGCTGGCGACGCCGTGCTCGGTGAAGCGCCGTGCGCCGGGCAGCACGCGGGCCTCGTATGAGCCGACCGCCTCGTTGTAGGCGCGCACGGCGCTGTTGAGCCGCGCGCCCAGCCTCGACAAGAGTCCGGAAAGCTTGACCAGGCGGCCGTGTAGCTCCCTGCCGAGCTCGGAGATCGCCTGCGCCGATTCGGCCACGCGCTCCTGTTGCCACCCATAGCCGACGGCGTACAGGACCGCGAGCAAGGTCGTGGGGGTGACGATCAGGACCCGCCTCGCCATGGCGTCTTCGATCAGCGTGGGATCGACCTCGAGCGCCGCGCCGTACAGGTGCTCGGCCGGCAGGAACATGACGACGAAGTCAGGCGCCGAGTCGAGCTGGTCCCAGTAGGCCTTGTCGGCCAGCGCGCGGAAGTGCTTGCGCAGCAGCCGAGCGTGGTCGCGCAGATATTTCTGGCGCTCCTCATCGTCGCGCGCCTCGTAGGCGTCGAGCACGCCCTGCAGCGGCGCCTTGGCGTCGATCAGCACGTGCTTGCCGCCGGGCATGCGCACGACCGCGTCCGGGCGCAGGGCGTCCTCGCCCGAGAGCGAGACCTGCTCGATGAAGTCGCAATGCCGGACCATTCCCGCCAGCTCAACCACGTTGCGCAGCTGCATCTGCCCCCACTGCCCGCGGGTATTGGGTTTGCGCAGGGCCGTCACCAGCGCGCCCGTCTCGGTGCGCAGCTTCTCCCCCGTCTCCGTGAGCGTCCTCAGCTGCTGCTCGAGCGCGCCGCGCGACTCGCGGCGCTCCTGGTCGAGCGACCGCAGCTGGGCGTCGACCCGCCCCAGCCCCTCCTTGAGCGGGGAGATCAGCTGCTCGAAGGCCTGCTGGCGCTTCTCGAGATCCCCCTTGGCCTCGGCTTGGGCGCTCTGGAGCTGCGCCTTGGCAAGTTCGGAGAGCTGGGCCATGCCGGCCTGCAGGGCGTCCGCGCTCAAGGCCTTGAAGGTGTCCGAGAGGCGGTCCTGGGCGTCGCTGAGGGTGCTGAGCCGCTCCTCCGCGAGCACGCGCTCATGCGTGAGGTCGGCCTGCGCGCGAACGAGCTCGCGCTCGAGCTCCGTCGCCCGTCGCGCGTCGCGCCCGAGGCGCCGCAGCCGGGGAATCAGCGCCGCCACGGCCACGCCTGCGCCCAGAGCCAGTCCGAGGAGTAACCAGAGAGCGTTCATGGTGAGCCCTTCAGCTTGGCGGTAGCCGCGGACGGAAAGGACGGTGTGTGGGCTGCGCGGGGCCGGCGGCGCAGCCCAATATCCCCCGTGCAAAACTCGCCATCGATGCGCCGGTCCGAGCAGCTCGGCGCTTTTTGCTCGCCTGGCGAGCACTTCTAGCCGCCGACGCGGGCGCGATCAACGCGTGGTTAGTTTTCATCGGCCCGAGCAGAATCGCGTTCAGTGAGCGAGGACGCGATTCGGCGGCGGGTGAAGGTGCACGGACGCGTGCAGGGCGTCTTCTTCAGAGACTCCCTGCGCCAGCGCGCCGAGTCAGAGGACGTGGCCGGATGGGCCGGCAATCAGGCGGACGGGACCGTGGAGGCGGTGCTCGAGGGCGCGCCCGAGGCCGTGGAGCGGGTGCTTGCGTTCATGCGCGATGGGCCGCCGGCGGCCGAGGTAGGGCGCCTCGAGGTGTCCGAGGAGCAGCCCGAGGGCTTGAGCGGCTTCTCGGTCAGGTGATGGGCCGGGCCTAGCCCTTGGGCGGCAGCGAGCGCGCATAGCCGGTGCCGTGGGCTACCCAGCGCTCGAGCTGGCGCTTGGTCCTCGCGCCCTCGGGGGCGACTCGTAGCCAGCCGGCCAGCTCCCGTCCGCGCATCACCATCGGCTGAACATGCGGCCGTGAGCACAGCGACTCGCCCTGCGCCGGATCGACCCGCACCAGCAGGCCGCCCTGGCCGCTGGCCGCGATGGCCATGTGCCCGCCGACGAGGAACGCCAGGCCCCCGAACATCCGCTGCTCGGTGACGCCGCGCTCCTCCTCGGCGAGGAGCTCGCGGATGCGGTTGGCCAGATCTTCGTCGTAGGCCATAACTCAGTCCGCGAGCTCGCGCTCGAAGGCCGCGGCGGCCGCGCTCCCGCGGAGCGCGAACACCACCCGCTCGAGCTGGCTGTCGCCCTCAAGGTGCGCGCGCACCTCCTCGACCTCGATCCGGGCCGCTTCCTCGACCGGGAAGCCGCCGACGCCGGTGCCGAACGCGACCAGCGCGAGCGAGCGGGCGCCGAGCGCTTCCGCTTTGGCGAGCGTGCTGGCGGTGGCGCGACGAATGACCTCCGCCGAGGTCGGGCCTCCCAACTCCATCGTGGCCGCGTGGATGACCCACCGGCAAGGCATCTCCCCGGCGTCCGTCTCGACGGCTTCGCCGAGGCCGATCGGGGCGCGTTCCCGGCTTTCGCGCTCGACCGCCGCCCCGCCCGCGCGCGCAATCGCGCCCGCCACGCCGCCGCCATGGATCAACTGCGTGTTGGCCGCGTTGGCGATCGCGTCGACTTCGAGCTCGGTGATGTCCGCTTCGACGACTTCGACGGCGGCCATGTGGTCCGGCTAGGACACCTCGACGGGCTCTTCCTTGCCCGCCAGCCGGTCGCGTCCGCGCTGCACCGCGGCGATGAACTTCGAGAGGTTGACCTCGAGCGTGTTGAGGATCTCGTCGGCGTAGTCCTCGGCGCCGAGACGGATCTCGCGCTCGCGCGCGCGAGCGTCCTCCACGATGTCCTCGGCGGCGCGCTCTGCCTGCTTGGTGATCTCCTCCGAAGAGATCAGACGCTCCTGGCGCTCACGGGCCTCCTTGACGATGCGCTCGGCCTCGCGCTTGGCCTCGGCCAGCATCTCCTGACGTTCCTTGACGATCCATCTCGCCTGCTTGATCTCCTCGGGGATCGTCGCGCGCATCTGATCGAGGATGTCGTAGATCTCTTCCTTGTCCACGCGCACCTGATCCGTCAGCGGGACCGGCTTCGCGTTGTGCACGAGATCGTCAAGCTTGTCAATCAGTACGAGGACATCCATCTCAAAACCTCAGTTTCGTCAGCGGCTAAGCCGTTCCTTCAACGCGCTGGCGACCTCCGTGGGCACCAGTTCGTCGATGTCTCCTCCGAATGTGGCGAGCTCCTTGACTCCGCTAGAGCGCAGGAAACTGTACTTGGCCGAGGCCATCAGGTAAACGGACTCTATCTCGGGAGCCTGCCTGCGGTTGAGCTGATTCATCTCGAGCTCGTACTCGAAATCGGAGATCGCGCGTAGTCCCTTCACGACCGCCATCGCCCCCCGCTCGCGCGCGAATTCGACCAGCAGGGTCGAAAACGGCTCCACCTTCACGTTGCCGAACTTGCGCGTGGCGTTCTCGACGAAACGCACTCGCTCCTCGGCGGAGAACAGCGTGTTGCCTTTGCGCCACGGCAAATTGACCACGCCCACGATCAGCGAGTCGAACATCGCCGCGGCCCGCGAGATCACGTCGAGGTGGCCATTCGTGACCGGGTCAAACGTGCCGGGGCAGATCGCGGTGCGGTTGTCAGGCGTCATCGTCGTGTCGTCTCAGCCGGGGTGCGGTTCTCGGGTGCCATAGATGCGGATCAGGGTGTCGCCGTAGTTGCGCTCGAACGCGAGCGCCAGATCCAGCGCGAGCGACGCCCGGGCGTCGCTCTCGACCACTACCCGCGCGTGCGCCGCTAGTACCGGGGAGAGCGCGGCCGAGATCCGATCGCGCAGACCGCTCGCGCGGCCGTATGGTGGATCGACGAACACGAGATCGTATTGACGACGCTCGTGCCGTGCCCGCGCCAGAAACGCCTCCGCGCTCTGCTGCCGGACCTCGAGTGTCAGGCCGAGCTCTCGAGCGTTCCTGCGGATCGCGGCGATCGCGGCGCGCGAAGTGTCGACCACGGTTGCCGACGCGGCGCCGCGAGAAAGCGCCTCGATAGCCAGCGCGCCCGAGCCCGCATACAGGTCGAGGACGCGCGCGTCGGCCACGTCCGTGAGCGCCGAGAAGACCGCCTCGCGCACGCGATCCTGGGTCGGCCGCGTGGCGCGGCCAACCGGCGCGTGGAGCGTGCGCCCCCGGTGCGAGCCGGCCACCACCCTCATCCGCGTATGGGGGCTAGCGCGTCCGCGCCGTAGCGCTCGGCCAGCGCCGCTTGCAGAAGGGCGTGTTCGGGTTGCTCCAGGGAGGGATCGCGATCGCCGATCTGCTGCGCGTGCACCCGCGCCCGTTCCAGGAGCGCCGCATCGCGCGGTAGCGCGGCGACGCGGAACTGGGTCGCGCCGTGCTGACGCACGCCTGCGAGCTCTCCCTCGCCGCGCAGGCGCAGGTCCGTGTCCGCGAGCTCGAAACCGTCGGCGCAGGCCGCAAGCGCACGCAGTCGGGGGGAGGACTTGGCTCCAAACATCAGGCACAGCGACGCGTGCCCTCCTCGCCCGATGCGCCCGCGCAGCTGGTGCAGCTGGGAGATGCCATAGCGCTCGGCGTCCTCGATCAGCATCACGGTCGCGTTCGGCACGTCGATCCCGACCTCGATCACCGAGGTCGCGACCAGTACCTGTGCCGCCCCCGCGCTGAAGGCCGCCATCGCGGCCTGCTTGGCGTGCGGGCGCAGCGCTCCGTGCAGCAACACGAGCTCGAAGTCGCGCAGCTCGCCCGTGCGCAGGCGTTCGAACTCGGCCGTGGCGGCACGCGCTTGGAGCACCTCGGACTCCTCCACCAGCGGGCACACGACGAACGCCTGGCGCCCCTCGCGGAGCTCCTCGCGCATGCGCTCGTACGCGCGCGCCCGCTCGGGCGCAGTCGCGCAGATGAAGGTTTCGACCGGCTTGCGGCCCTGCGGGAGCTCGTGCAGGACGGTCACGTCGAGGTCCCCGTAGCCGGTGAGGGCGAGCGTGCGCGGGATCGGCGTGGCGCTCATGTGCAGGGTGTGGAGGCCCTGTTCGGCGGGTGCCTTGCGGTCTAGGCGGGCCCGCTGGGAGACGCCGAAGCGGTGCTGCTCATCGATCACCGCGACCGCCAGCGAGACGAAACGGACCGGCTCCTCGATCAGCGCGTGGGTGCCGACGAGCAGCTGAAGCTCACCGGTCTCGAGCTTCGCCAGGATGTCGGCCCGCCGTCTGGCGGGGGTCGAGCCCGTGAGCAGCGCGGCGGGGATCGCCGTCCCCGGCAGCAGCAGGTTGAGCGTGGCGAAATGCTGCTCGGCGAGCGTCTCGGTCGGGGCCATCAGCGCCGCCTGCTTGCCGTGCTCGACCGCCCGCAACATCGCGTACAGCGCGACCACGGTCTTTCCCGAGCCCACCTCCCCCATCAGCAGCCTCTGCATCGGCCTGCTCGAGGCGAGGTCGCGGTCCACGTCCTCGAGCGCGTCAAGCTGGTCGTCCGTGGGGCGGAACGGCAGCATCTCCTGGAGCCACCGTTCGGTGAGCGTGCGCGGCTCATCGAGGACGGGCGCCATGCGCGTCTGACGGGCGGCACGCCGGTGCAGCAGCGCGAGTTGGAGCACCAGCAGCTCCTCGAAGGCGAGCCGTTTGCGGGCGGGGTGCTCGGGCTGCTGCTGGCCTCGATCGGCCAGGTCTGGCTGCTCGCTTCCCGGCTCGGGGAAGTGCAGCGCGGTCAGGGCGGCCTGGCGTTCCGCGAGCTGCTCACCGGCTCGCAGGTGGGCGGGCAGCGGCTCGATGACCTCGCGCAGCTGTGCGCGGTGATCGCGCACGAGCGCATGGATTTGCGTCGATGAGAGCCCGTCGGTGGCCGGATAGTGGGATACCAAGCCGGCGCCGCCGCCGAGTGCCTCGCCGGTCCGAGCGTGCGCCTCCACGCCGAAGGACCCGCGCGAGCGCAGGCGGCCGTGGAGCAGCAGCCTGGTCCCCGGCGGATAGCGACGGATCAGCCAGGGCTGGTTGAAGAAGGTGGCCTTGACCGAGCCCGTGCCGTCGGTGACGAGGGCCTCGACGAGGGGGCGCATGCCCCGGCGTCTCACCGAGCGCGAGGCGATCGAGGAAACCTCGACCACGACGGTGGCCGCCTCGCCGCGCTGGAGCTCGGCCAGCGAGCGCGCTTCGCGACGGTCGCGCGGGAGGTGCCACAGCAGGTCGCCGACGGTTTCGAGACCCAGCGCCGCCGCGGCCTTGCGCGCCTTCTCGCCCGCGAGCTCGAGGGGCGCCTGGAGGCGCGAGGGGCGCGGGTAGCGCACCGGTGCGTCGGTGAGCTCCTCGGGCGTGAGCGCACGCGAGCTGGCAAACGCGGTCGCTGGCATGGTGCTGATGATGATGGGCAGCGCGGCGCTAGCGGGTCGACGGGGAGCGTTCTCGGGAGAGCCGCCGCTCGGCGCTACTCGGCGGCCAGCAGCCACCACGCGCCGCGCTGGCCCCCGGGCGAGAGCTCGAACTCGACCTCGCCGGCGGCCAACGCCTCGACCGTGCGGTCATCGAGCGGCGCGCCCGCACCGCGCAGACAGGTGATCAGCTCCGCCCCCTCCGCGAGGCGCTCGAGCACCGCCCGCAGGGCCTCGCGGGGCTGACCCCAGGCGACAAGCTCGTCGCCGAGGAAGGCGACGGCGTCGCCGGCGCGGAAGCGTCCCTCGCGGTCGTCCGCCGCGGCCGGGGCGACGGCGCCGGTCCTGAGGCGCTCAACCGTGCTGTTCATGCGCGCGACGTTCTCGCGGGCGCTGAGTCGCGGGTCCATGACCGCGGCCGCGGCGAGGCCGGCCTGGTGGGAATGAGACTCGATCACGTGGGCGGCTTTCTCGGACAGCTTTGCCGCGCGCCGTGCCACCTCGAGCGCCTCGAGGCTGTTCGGCAACACGATCGCTTCGTCCGAGGGAAGGGCGTGGATGGCCACCAGGAGCTGGCGTTCGCGGCCGTCGCGGTGGCCCGAGGACCAGGATGCCCCGTCCAGCACGTGTGCCCCGAAGCTCTCGAAGAGCGCCCGAATGCCGGGGGCGGCGGCGATTGCGAGAAGACCACAGGCCTCCTGCTCCTGCGCCGGGCGGGACGAGAGGCGCTCGTCCGGCGGCGTGCTGCGCATGTCGGCGATGTCCAGATGCGAAACGGTGCCGGTGGGTGCAAACAGGCCCGTAGCCGCGTCGGGGTCGTCGGTGTGCAGATGGACGCGCACAGTCTCGGGGTCGCCAACGACCAATACAGAGTCGCCGAGGGCCTCGAGCTCGGACACGTAGCGGCGTGCGTCGAGCCCAGTGCCGCTGACCACGAAGTTGGTGCAGTAGCGATAGGTGGTCGAGAAGTGCTGGGGCTGGGTTACGCGGGCGGCGGCCGCTCGCTCGGGCGGCGAAGGCATCGCGCCGCGCAGCGCCCCGACCATGCCCGCGAGCATCACCACCAGGCCGTACGCGCCCGCGTCGACGACGCCGGCCTCGCGCAGCACGGGCAGCAGCTCCGGCCCACGCTCGACCGACTCGCGGCCGGCCTCGAGCGCTCGCGCGACCAGCTCCGCGATCACGGCGTTCTGCTCCGGGGCCGAGGCATCGGCTGCCAGCCGTGCCTCGCGCATGTGGGCGAGCTCCGAGGCCATGCGCGCGGTCATTTCGCGCGCCACCGTGAGCATGGTGCCCTCGGCGGGGCTGCGGACCGAGCCATACGCCTGGTCCCCGGCGCGCGCCATGGCGGCGCAGATCAGCACGGGATCAACCAGCTCGCCGGGGCGACTGGCCAGCTCCTCCGCCGCGCCGCGGACGAGCTGCGAGAGGATCACGCCCGAGCTGCCGCGGGCGCCGAGCAGCGCCGCCCGGGCCACCGAGGAGACGATGTCGGCGCGATCGATCTCCCCGCTGCGCGACGCGCTACCCAAACGGTCGAGCTCTTGCACCACGGCGCGCAGGGTGAGCACCATGTTGTCGCCCGTGTCGTGGTCGGCGACGGGGAAAACGTCGAGCGCGTTGACCTCTTCCCGCCGTCCCTCGAGTGCCGCCAGCCCTGCCTCGATCACCGCACGGAAGCGAACGATGCTCGGGTCGGCCATCGTGGGAGAACCTAGAGCATCCGTGGGCGGGAGCGCTAGGAGGTCGAGGGAAGACCTTGTGCCCAGGAGGGTCCTTCGCCCGGGAGGACCGCCGCCCGGGAGGGCCGGCGCCCGGGGGGACCGGCGCCCGGGAGGACCGGCGCCCGGGAGGACCGGCGCCCGGGAGGGCCGCTAAAGCGCCTTGGTCACCTTTCCGGCCTTGAGGCAGCGGGTGCACACATAGACGCGGCGCGGCGTACCGCCGTCGTCGATGCGGACGCGCTGAAGATTGGGGTCGAAGCGGCGCTTCGTCGCCACCATCGAATGGCTGCGGCGATGACCGAACGCGGGACCCTTGGCGCAGACGTGACAGACCTTCGGCATGGCGCGCGAGTATAGAGCGCGGTGCTCGGCGCCCCCTGCGCGGGCCTCCGAAGTTGCCCGGCCGGGTCCGCCGGGCTGGCGCCCGAGGAGCGCTCGCAAGGCAACCGGTGGGCACGAGGGCGCCCGACTGGCAAAATCCCTGCTGCTGCCCGCGTGAGCTCGAAATGCCAGCCTGAGACCGTCCTCCCCGAGCGCTACCAGGTGCTGCGCCACCTGGCCGATGGCGGCATGGCGTCGGTCTGGTGCGCGTGGGATTCCCTGCTTCACCGCAAGGTCGCGATCAAGGTCCTGAGCGGGGCCTACCTGGAAGATCCCTGGGCGGTGAGCCTCTTCTCGCAAGAGGCGCGGGCGGGTGCCCGCCTATCGTCGCATGCCAACATCGTCACGATCTACGACGTCGGGGTGGGCGGGGACAGCGGCGCAAGGCCGTCCCCATTCATCGTGATGGAGTACCTGATCGGCGGCACGGTGGGCGACGCGATCCGGCTCGAATCTGTCTCCGCCGAGCAAGCCGTGACGTGGATCAGGCAGGCGGCGGCGGGCATCGATTACGCCCACCGCCACGGCGTCGTGCACGGCGACATCAAGCCCGCCAACCTGCTCCTCGACGGCGAGCACACGGCGCACGTCTCAGACTTTGGGCTGGCGCGCATCCTGAGCGATGAGGGTGGTAGAGCGCCCGAGCGGTTCGGCACCGCCGCCTATCTCTCCCCCGAGCAGGCCTCCGGGGCGCCCCCTTCGCCGGCGTCAGACCGTTACGCCCTTGGCGTGGTGGCCTTCGAGCTGCTGACCGGCCAGCGGCCGTTCGCGGCCGAGCAGACCGCGGCGGTTATTCGCCACCACCTGCAGAGCGCGGTTCCCGCGGCCAGCAGCCGCAAGGCGCAACTTCCGGGCGCGCTCGATGCGGTCTTTACCCGCGCGCTCGCAAAGCGGGAGGACGAGCGCTGGCCCTCGGCGATGGCGTGCGCGGCCGCGATCGAGCAGGCGCTGACCAAGCGCCGCCTCGTCAAATGGCCCGCCCGGCCGCTGCCCAGACGACCGGTGAAGCGCCGGCGGGCCGCGGCTGTCGCGGCCCTTGCGCTCGCCGCCTCACTGGCGGGCGTGGGGGTCGGCCTCAATGGTGGGCCCGCGCCCGTGAATCGGGTGCAGCACCACGCCAATCTCACCGCGCGATCCACTCAAAAGGCTCACGGTCAAGCCGTAGAGCATCGTCGTGGGCACCGAGACCAACGGCAGGCTCAGCGCCTGCACGCGACCAGAGCGACGACGCAGCCCACGATCCCGATCTACGAAGGGCCCGTTCACCCGAACCGGCACGCGACGTCACGACCCGCTCCGCGGCCACCGTCTCGGAAGGCGCCCGAGCGGCCGGCCCCGCCTCACGCGCCTCGCCCCCCGAACACCCACCGCCACGCGGGCAAGCACGCGGCGCCCGGAGCCGGGCCGGCGATGGTCGCCCAGGCGCTCCCGCCTTCGCCGAACCGAGCTTCGACGAGCCCGTTCTAACTTTGCCCCAGCCGCCGGCGAACGGCCAGCGCGGCCAGGGCCGCCTCCACCGCGTGGCGGCCCGTATCGCGCTTGGTCCCCCCCACCACCCGCTCCAGGGCCTGTTCCATCGTGTCCACTGTGAGCAGGCCGAAGCCACAGGGCACTCCTGTGCTCAGCTGCACGTCCTGGATGCCGCGGGCCGCCTCTGCGCACACGTACGCGTAGTGGTCGGTCTCGCCCCGGATCACCGCCCCCAGGCAGACCACCGCCTCGAAGCGGCCGGAGGACGCTGCGTAGTTGGCCGCCAGCGGCAGCTCGAAGGCCCCCGGGACATCAAACAGCTCGATCTCGGCCACCCCGGCCTCGGCCAGCGCGGCACGCGCTCCCTGGACCAGCCTGTCCGCCAACTCCGCGTAGAAGCGCGCAACGCACACGGCGACGCGTGTGGGGCTCGCCGGGAAGGTCAATCGTCCCGTGCGCGGCGGCGATCCTGCTCGTGCTCGGCGCGCAGCATCTCCTCGTCGAGCGGCAGGCCCTGGTGGTGAAGGATGTGGCCGAGCCGGTCGCGCTTGGCCCGTAGATAGGCCTCGTTGTGACGGTTGGGCACGTGCTCGATCGGGAGCTGGTCGGTGACCGAGAGGCCATAGCCGGACATGCCCGAGATCTTCTTCGGGTTGTTGGTCAGAATGCGGATGCTGGTGAGCCCGAGGTCGCTCAGGATCTGCGCCCCGATGCCGTAATCACGCAGATCGGCGGGGAGCCCCAGGCGCAGATTTGCGTCGACCGTGTCGAGGCCCTCCTCCTGGAGTTTGTAGGCGCGCAGCTTGTTGAGCAGGCCGATGCCACGACCCTCTTGGCTCAAGTAGAGCAGTACGCCCGCGCCCTCGCGCTCGATCATCGTGAGCGCCGAGGAGAGCTGCTCGCCACAGTCGCAGCGCAGCGAATGAAAGACGTCACCGGTGAGGCACTCCGAGTGGACCCGCACCAGCACGTCGCTCTTGCCCGCGACGTTGCCCTTGACCAGCGCAACGTGATGCTTGTTGTCGATCAGCGAGCGGTAGCCGATCGCCACGAATTCCCCGAAGGCGGTCGGCAGGCCGGTCGAGACGACCCGCTCCACCAGCCTGTCGTGTTGGCGCCGGTACGCGATCAGGTCGGCGACCGTGATCATCCTGATGTCGTGGCGCTCGCAATAGGGGCCGAGGTCACGGACCCGAGCCATGGTGCCGTCGTCGTTCATGACCTCGCAAATCACGCCGGCCGGGTTGAGCCCGGCGAGCCGCGCCAGGTCGACCGCGGCCTCGGTTTGACCGGTGCGTTCGAGCACACCTCCGGCACGGGCCTTGAGCGGAAACACGTGCCCCGGCTGGACGAGGTCCCGGGGGGAGGACGAGGGGTCGATGGCGACCTGAATCGTGCGGGCGCGATCGTGGGCGGAGATGCCCGTGGTGACGCCCTCTCGCGCCTCGATCGAGACGGTGAACGGGGTGGCGAAGGCGGATTCGTTCTTGGCCGCCATCAGGTCCAGGCCCAGCTCGTCGCAGCGCTCGGGCGTCAGCGCCAGGCAGATCAGGCCGCGGCCCTCCTTGCTCATGAAGTTGATCGCCTCGGGCGTTACGAACTGCGCGGCGATCGTCAAATCGCCCTCGTTCTCGCGGTTCTCGTCGTCCACCACGACGACCATGCGCCCGCGCCGAATGTCCTCGATCGCCTCCTCGATCGTGGCGAACGAGGTCTTGGTGGTGCTCATTGTGCGGTCAGCCTCTCCACGTATTTGGCGAGCAAATCGACCTCCAAGTTGACACGAGTGCCGCCTTTTGCCGAGCCGAGGGTAGTCCGCTCGAGCGTTTCCGGGATTAGGGACACCGTAAACGATCGCTCCTTGATCCCGGCCACCGTCAAGGAGACGCCATCGATCGCAACCGAGCCCTTCTCCACCGTGTAGCGGAGCAACTCGCCCGGGGGCTCGACCTCCAGCACGCGCGCGAAGCCGTCTTCGACGACCGAGCTGACAGTGCCCACGCCATCGACGTGGCCCTGGACGATGTGGCCCCCCAAGCGATCCGACGGCCGCAGCGGCAACTCCAAATTGACCACGGTCCCGCGCGTCGCCCCGGATAAGGAGGTTCGCGCGAGCGTCTCGTTCACGATGTCGGCATCGAAGGCGCGGGGCCCCCCGGGGCGGGCGGTCACGCAGACGCCGCTGACGGCGATCGAGTCGCCCGGGGCGATCGCAGCGGCCAGCTCCGTGGCGACGGTCAGGCTCGCTCCATCGCCATTTCGCTCGATGCGCTCGATCTCTCCAAGCCCCTGCACGATGCCGGTGAACATCGGCGGCCTACCAATCCTTGAGACGCGCGGTCACGAGAACGTCCTCGGCCACCTGTTGCACCTCGACCGACACCGCCCGCCTCGCCTCGGCGACCGTCTCCACTCCCTCGCCTTCAAGGGCCGAGCGGGCCGTCCGTCCCCCCAGCACCAACGGCGCCACGAACACGCGCAGCTCGTCGATCTCGCCCGCGTCGAGGAAAGCGCCCGCCAGGCGCGGGCCCCCCTCGAGCAGCATCGACGAGATGCCCGTTTCGCCGAGCGCCTGCAGCGCGGTGCGGACGCGAGCGGTCTCGTTCTCACCCGGCGCCACCAACACGTCCGCACCGTGGGCCTCAAGCGTGTCCGTGGCCTGGCGGGGCGCGGCGCGGGAGACCACCACCGTCAGCGGCACGCGTCTGGCCTCCGCCACGAGCTTCGAAGCGGGCGGCAGGCGCGCCAGAGAATCGAACACGATGCGACGCGGCTGACGAACCGGGCCTTCGATCCGCGCCGTGAGGCGCGGGTCATCGACGAGCGCCGTCCCGATTCCAGCGGCCACGGCATCCACTTCCGCGCGCCACTGATGCGCGAGCGCGCGGCTCTGGGTGGAGGAGATCCATTTCGAGTCGCCGGTCCCCGTCGCGACCTTGCCGTCGAGCGTCATCGCGGACTTGGAGAGCACCCAGGGGCGGCCGGTACGCGCGTGCTTGCGAAACGGCTGGTTGAGCAGACGGGCGCGGGCGGCGAGCTCTCCGTCGGCGATCAGGACCTCGACGCCTTCGTCGCGCAGGATGCCCAGCCCGCGCCCGGCGGCATGCTCGCTGGGGTCATCGGAGGCGATCACCACGCGGCTCACGCCCGCGGCGACGATCGCCTCGGTGCACGGCGGCGTCTTGCCGTAGTGGGCGCACGGCTCGAGCGATATGTACATGGTCGCGGCGTGGAGGTCGGCGCCGCCGGCGGCGCGGATCGCCTCGACCTCAGCGTGGGGGGCGCCGAAGGCCGTGTGATGGCCCTCCCCCAAGGTCTCGCCCTCGCGCGCCAGCACCGCGCCCGCAAGGGGGTTCGGACTGACCTTCCCGCGTCCCCGCTCCGCGAGCTCGATCGTGCGAGCAAGGTGGCGACGGTCGATCTCGGTCACGGGCGTCATGGGGCTCGCGGAGCATAGCCACGGCCCCCTTAGCGCGAGATAACTCGGGGGGCGGCTAGCCCAGCGCGCGCAGCCGCTGGCAGCTGGGGTCCTTCTGTGCGGCCGCGTGCAGCTGCGGGTTCTTCTGTGGGGCGAGCGACGACATGCTCGCCAGCGAGCGCTGGATCGTGGCCTGGATGCCTCCGGCAGCCGTCTCGAATGCGCTCGAGCTGTTGGTCGGAGCCTTGCGCACCTGCGTGGCGGCGTTCTCGAGGCCGCGCCGGGCGCGGTCGAAGGCGTTTACCACCTCGGAGGCGACGCCCTTGCCGTTTTTGACATTGGGCGCTCCGGCGGCCCTCAGCTGCTGCTCCGTGCGGCTGGTGGCGTGGAGAAGCGTGTTGATGAAGGACACATACGCCGTCTTCACGGAAGAGATCGAGGGCGAGCTGTGCACCTTGGTCTGGAGGCTCGCGGCGGCGGACTGGACGGAGTGGTACCAGCCGGCGGTGCTCGTGCAGACGGACCTCACATAGGTGTCCGCGGAGACCTTCTTTGGAGAAGAGGACCCGCACCCGGCCAGCGCGATCGCGACGATCAGCGCGGAGAGCGCGAGCAGCTTCGGCGAGCGGAAGGTGTTCGAGCCAGCGGTCATAAAGACAATGTAAACGAGTGGCGGGCGCGACGAGTCGGCGGCGGGTCACATTCCCGCTGCCGTGGCGATCTCCACGTAGGCGGCCGCCGGGTCCTCGGCGCCGAACACGGCTGAGCCCGCGACCAGCAGATTGGCGCCCGCCTCGGCGCAGGCGGCCGCGGTCGTCTGATGGACCCCGCCGTCGACCTCGAGCGCGACCTCCGGCGGCAGCGCGGCGCGCATCCGTTTCAGCTTTTGCAACGAAGCCGGAATCAGCTCCTGGGCGCCCCAGCCGGGGTCGACGCTCATGCACAGCGCCACGCCCAGCCCTTGGCGGGCGGCTTCGGAGACCGCGTCCGTGGATGTGGCGGGGCAGATGGCAGCGCCCGCGCTGGCGCCCTCCTCACGGATCATTTGCAGCGCGTAGTGGACGTGTGGCGTCGATTCCACGTGGACCGTGATGTTGTCGGCGCCTGCACGGGCGAACTCCTGTACGTGGCGCTCGGGGCGCTCGATCATGAGGTGGACGTCGATCGCGGCGCCGGCATCGTGCACGAGATCGGAGAGGGCTCCTACGATCAGCGCGCCGAACGTGATCGGCGGCACGAAATGGCCGTCCATGACATCGACATGGATGATCCGCGCACCGGCGGCGAGGACCTCCTTGACCTGCGAGCCGAGCCGCGCGAAGTCCGCGGAGAGAATCGAGGGGGCCACGCGGCGCTCAGCAAAGACGCCACGTGCGTTCTCGGGCACTAAACGGCCCTCAGCATGCTGCCCTTGCAGTGGTTACAGGCGACGGCCGCCGTGCTCGACATGCGCACGATCGTGGAGTGCTCGCCGCAGTTCGGGCACACCGAAACGAGCTCGTAGCGGTGAAGGCACCAGAGGCAGCGGTAGCGGCCGGCGACCGCGGTGGGTCTGAGCCACGGCTCGCCGCAGTTAGGACAGGCCGGTCCCTTGATGAATTCAGAGTCGCTCACCGCCCGTAGCGTAAAGCTCGTCTTCCCGGAGCGCCCGGCGTGCTCAGCCGCCGCCCGGAGTGCAGGGCGAACTCATCCTGTTCCCGGAGCGCCCGGCCGCCTCAGCCACCGCGCCTCAGCGTCGCCACATAAAACCCGTCGGTCCCATCCCTGTGCGGCAGCAGCTGGAAGGAGCTCTCGAGCTCGAACTCACGATGCTCGCTCAGCACCGCTTCCACTACCTCCACGGTCTCGGCGCGAGAGAACGTGCATACCGAGTACACGATCAGCGCGCCCGCGGAAGTCGAGGCCACGGCGGCCTCCAGCATCCGCCGCTGCTGGCGCGCGAGCTCAGCGATCCGCTCGGGGCCGGTGCGCCAGCGGATGTCAGGTCGCGACTGGAGCGTCCCCAGTCCCGAGCACGGCGGGTCGAGCAGCACGCGGGCAAATGGCCCATCGTCGCGCGGGACCGCGGCGTCGCCGAGCACCACGCGGACGCTGCCCGCGCGCATCCGGGCGCACGTCCGCTCGAGTGCCTCGGCCCGCCCGGGATGGCGCTCGAGCGCGACGATCTCTCCTTCGTCCCTCATCAGCGCCGCGACGTGAGTCGTCTTGGCGCCGGGAGCCGCACACAGATCGAGCACCCGCTCGCCGGGTCGCGGGGCGAGGGCGCGGGCGACCGCCATCGAGCCGCGCGACTGTCCCATCAGCGCGCCCTGGCGCCACAGGTCCGAGTCCTCGAGCGCGAAGGGGCCGGAGAGGATGAGCCCTTCCGGGATCCCGGGAGCAGGGCGGCTCGGCACCGGCAGCGCCTCCATGACTTGCTCGGCGCTCGCCACGAGCGTGTTGACGCGCAGCGCCGATTCGGGCGGCTCGTTGATCCGGGCGAGCAGCGCGCGAGCGTCCTCCGCGCCCTGCTCTGCCCACAGCAGCTCGGCTAGCCACAGCGGCACCGAGTGGCGCACGGCGGCCCCGGCCGGGGTCTGATCGTCGAAGCTCGCGAGCAGCTTGGGCCCCTCGCGCGCGGCCCGCCGCAGCACCGCGTTGACCAGCCGCGCACCTGGGGCGCCGGCGCTCTTGGCGAGCTCCACCGTTTCGTTGACCGCGGCGTGGTCGGCGATCCCGTCCATGAACAGGAGCTGGAGCAATCCGAGCCGCAGCGCCGCGCGCACGGCTGGCTGGAGGCGACGAGGCGGGCGCCCGGTCAGCTGCTCCGCGACCGCGTCGAGCGTCGCGCGCCGCTGGACCGTCCCATAGGCGAGGCGCATGGCCAGCGCGCGGTCGCGGGGATCGAGGGCAGCAGCTTCCGCTCTCAGCGCGCGGTCCGCGTAGGCACCCTGCTCGAACACGCGCCTCACCACCGCGAACGCGCATCGGCGGCCGGGCGAGACGCCGGCCGCGCGGGCGCGGGTGGACCAGCGGTCGCCGTGGGAGATATCTGGTCGTATAGACGCGTTATCTCCCACGAGCAGCGTCATCGCCCGGTCGTATAGACGCGTCATCTCCCACGAGCAGCGTCATCGCCCCCGATGACCGCGCACATAGTCCTCACCACTCATCGCGCGGCGGCCGGGCGGGTGGACCCAGCGCAACTCGAGCCCGCCCTCGGCGCACCCCAGCACGGGCCGTGGCCCGCTCAGCGACAGCGAGCCCTGCGGCGGGCCGTGCTCGAGGACAGCCGCCGCGATCACGCCGAGCGCGCTGCGGTCAGCGAGCTCGAGGCGAGCGCCGATGTGGGGCGTGAGTGCCCGCACGATGCGCTCCAGCACCGTCGCCGGCTTCGCCGGGTCGAGCAGCCGGTCGGCGGCGGCGATCTTCTCGGCGTAGGTGGCGCCGTCCTCGTCCTGCTGCCGGCACTCCGGGCGCTCATCGAGCGTGCTCACGAGCAGCGAGGCCCCGAGTTCCTGAAGGCGGCCGGAAAGGGTCCCGTAGGTGTCGACGGGATCGATGCGCTCGCTCCGCTGGGCGCACACCGGACCGCTGTCGAGCCCGGCGCCGACGCGCATGATCGAGACCCCGGTCTCGCCGTCGCCCGCCATGATCGCGCGCTCGATCGGCGCCGCGCCGCGCCACCGCGGGAGCAGCGATGGATGCACGTTCAGCATCGTGTGCTCCGAGAGCAGGGGCTCCTTGATCAGCGCGCCGAAGGCGGATACGCACACGACCTCGGGACGCGCGGCGGCGATCCGGGCGCGCGCCCGCTCGTCGTTGATCGACTCGGGCTGGAATAGCTCGAGATCCAGCGCCGCGGCTGCGCGCGCCACGGGCGGCGGGGCGAGCCGGCGGCCGCGCCCGCGCGGACGATCGGGGCGTGTGACCACGAGCCCGGGGCGATGGGGCGAGCGCGCCAGGCGCTCGAGCACCGCGACGGCGAACTCGGAGGTCCCCAGGAAGACCGTGCGCACGCCGGGGGGTGGCTACGCGGCCTGCGCTTCGCGCAAGGCTCGCATTGCCTCCTTGCGTTGCTCGCGCGTCGTGCGGTCGAGGATCAGCACGCCGTCGAGATGGTCGATCTCGTGCTGGATCACCCGCGCCTCCAGGCCCGAAGCCTCGATCATGATCGCGTCTCCGCAGTCGTCCAACGCTCGCACGCGCACGTGGATCGGCCGCTCCACGTCGACCAGAACGCCCGGAAGGCTGAGGCAGCCTTCTTCGGCAATCTCCTGCTCACGGCCGGCCCACTCGATCTCCGGGTTGACCAGCGCGGCCGCCTCGGGCGCCGGCGGAACGCGATACACGAGCACGCGGTGCAGAACGCCCAGCTGGGTGGCCGCCAGTCCCACTCCCAGCGCGCCGTCCATGATCTCCCCCATCCGGCGAACCTCGTCGCGAAGCAGCTCGTCGAACCTGTCGATCTGTTGCGCGCGCGTGCGCAGCGCCGGGTCGCCGAACTTCCTCACCCGGGCGAGCGCAGCCGCACGCCGAGCCTCGATCTCAGGGTCGAGATCGGACTCACGGGTGATCTGGCCCTCGATCTCGGGCTCGGCGACGCCGTGCTCCTCGCTCACGGGTTCAGTTTATGACGAGCACGCTCGACGGGACCTCTCAAACCGGGTCGACATCGACCGACACGCTCGCCCCTCGCGCCAGCGTTCGCGCGCGGGCGAGCTCCTCGACAGCCCCGCCCACCGCGGCGATCGCGGCGGACCGGTCGGTGGCTTTGACAAGCAGTTGCCGGCGAGCACGACCGCGCAGCGCGAACAGCGGCGCCGGACCCAGCACGGCCGCGCCTGGGGGCGCGATCCGCGCCTTCAATTCGGCGCTCGCGGCCTGGGCAACGGATCCGGCGGCGGCGGCGCACACGATCCGGATCAGGGAGGCATAGGGCGGATAGCCGAGCGCTCGGCGGCGAGAAAGCTCGTCGGCGAGGAAGCCCTCGGAGTCGTGGCGAGCGGCATACGCGATCGCACGCGCGTCGGGCGCGAGCGTTTGCACGAGCACGCGGCCCCCGTGCTCGCCGCGACCGGCGCGGCCGGCGAGCTGAGTTATCAGCGCGAAGGTGCGCTCCTCGGCGCGGAAGTCGGGGAAGCGAAGCGTCTGGTCGGCATCGATGACGACGCCCAGCGTGACCTCGGGGAAGTCGTGTCCCTTGGCCACGATCTGGGTGCCGATCAGCAGGCCGCTGCGAGCCGCGCGGAAGCGCTCGAGCGCGCGCTCGCGCCCCTCCGCGCCCTCGGCGTCGGCATCGAGGCGCACTACCTGAAAGTGCTCGTCGGCAAGCGCTTGCTGAAGCTCGTGCTCGAGCCGTTCCGTGCCCGTTCCGTGCCGGCCCACCGTGATCGAGCCGCACTCGGGGCACCGGCTTGGGGCCGGCTGCCGGTGCCCGCAGTGATGGCAGGCGACGTGCCCGGAGCGATGCAGCACGAGCGCGACCTCGCAATTGGGACACATCCACACCCGACCGCACGAGCGGCAGGAGAGAAAGTTCGACCAACCGCGGCGATTGAGCAGCACGATCCCTTTCTGACCGGCGCGGCGCAGATCGGCGAGCGCCGCGCGCGTCTCGGGGTGGAGCGAGCCGTGGGAGCCCCGCATGTCGAGCAGCGTGACGGGGGGCAGGGGCCTCGAGTCCACCCGCTCGGGAAGCCTCACGCTTGGCAGGCGCTGGACGGTCTCGGGTCGCGGGGTGGCGCTTCCCAGCAGCAGCAGCGCGCCGTGCCGCTCGGCTCTTCGCTCGGCGACCGCGCGGGCGTCGTAGCGGGGGTCCCCCTCGTGCTTGAAGGAGCCTTCGTGCTCCTCGTCGATCACGATCAGCCCCAGCTCCGAGATCGGTGCAAAGACGGCCGAGCGGGGGCCCACGCAAACGCGAGCCGCTCCGGTCCTCAGGCGCAACCATTCGTCATGGCGCCGCGCCGGACGCTGGCCCGAATGCAGCACGGCCACGGTGTCGCCGAAGCGCGCGGTGAACCGGGCGACCGTCTGGGGCGTGAGCGCGATCTCCGGCACGAGCACGATCGCCCCTCGCCCGCCGGCGAGGGTGGCCTCGACGCCCTGCAGGTACACCTCGGTTTTCCCCGAGCCCGTGACGCCGTGGAGCAGCAGGCGCCGGTCGGTCGCGGCGGCGCGCGAGGGCGCTTCGGCCGCTCCCGGGAATCCCTCTCTTGGGGCCGGCAGCAGCGCCAGCACCCGCTCGAGCGCCTCCTGCTGGCCGCCTGTCAGGCGGGCGGGGGCTGGGTGGGGCGTACCGTTACCCCTCCCCGCGGCTGCTGCCCGCACGGTGCGGGGCCGAACCCGCCGGCGGGCACCGGGCGCGAGCACGAGGCTGAGCGCGCGGGCGCGCGTGGAGCAGTACTCGTCCGCCATCCATTTTGCAAGCGCGACCAGGTCCGCGGGCACCGCGTCCGGGAGCAGCGTTTCCGGCTCGGCGAGCTGATCGGGAGCGAGCGCCGAGTCGCTCGCCAGCTCCACCACCACACCCACCGTGCGGGTGCGCCCGAAGGGAACACGCAGCAGCGCTCCGACCTCGAGCACCGGGTAGTCCGCCGGCAGGCGGTAGTCAAACGGCCCGCGGACGGCGCGGGTGCGGGTGAGGGGCTCCACGCGGGCGATCCGCATCGGATCGCAACGGTAGAGCGAACGCGGGCGGGACAGAAAGGGCCCCGCCGGAGCGGGGCCCTCGCCGTCCTACCGATGGCGAACTGTTCGCCAGCTCACGTGCAAGCCGGCCCTGCGTTCTTCTTGAACGTGCCCCTGGATGAGAACCAGCCGTTCAGACCCACCGACTTGGTGCGGTAGAACCAGTCGCGGAAGGCCAGCTCCTGGTTGTGGTAGGTGACGCCGTTGGGCATCTTCACCGACACGGCCTTTGTTCCGCTGAGCGGATCGCCGACCTCCAGGTTGTTCTGGCAGCCGCTGACCTGTCCCACGTGGCCCCAGGCCGGGGTCGCGTTGTTCACGAACGGATCGTTGATCCACTCCCCGGCCTCATGGCTCGCCGCGTAGACATCCGTGAGCGGGCCACTGAACAGTCCCTTCTCAACGTAATCGGTGGTGGCATACGTCTGCACCCCGGCGCTCGCCTGGAAAGCAGAGTGGTAGCCGATGATGCAGCAGCCGCCCCCCTGGGTCATGACGACGTTGTAGAACAGGAACACCGGCAGCTGCGTGGTCTTGACCTCGCCCGGGATCACGTCCACGCCGACGTTGGACGTCGCATTCGACTCCCTGACCAATGGGCTTTTTCCGACCATCCGGTAGCTGTACGTGCCGCCCAGCCCCGACTTGATCGAAGCGCCCCAGGTCGGCACGGTGTGCCCTGCCGCGATCTGAGCTGCGAGCGACTAGGCGCTCACTCCCCTCAACGGCAGCGCCGTGAAGCGCGGTGCGCCGAGACGGCCCGACGGGCGTGTCCCGTGAGCGACGATCACGTTCGACCGCGGTGCCGTCTTGGACTGCGTTGCCGCCTGCACGCTCACCGCCATCAGCAGCCCAGCGCACACAGACAGCCCCGCAACTAAACGAAAACGCATTTAACCCCCCTGTAGATGTGGTCCCAGTACCCGGTCCGGGTCACTGCGCGGGACGCGTAGTGACGGGGAGTCTCTCGTTCGCCGCCGAGCTTCGCCCCAGGGTGGCACCCTAGGTTTTCGCACCTTCCGGCGCTAGAACGCGCCCGGGATGAGGACCGCTGAGATCTCGGTGCCGGAGTCCGACCCCGCCCCGCGCCGAGCCGCGCGACAAACCATGAAATTGCCGACCGCGGCTCCCCCGATACTTCCTCCGTGGCTGCCGAGGAAACGTTCAGCGAGAGCGAAACCCCCGGCGAGCGAGCCTTCGATTACGACCGCACGGTGGCGTTGAGCGACGGCGTCTTTGCGATCGCGCTGACCCTGTTGGTGCTGAGCCTCACGGTCCCGCACTTGACTCCTGGACATCAGGGCCTGCTCGGCAGCAGGCTGCGCCACCAGCGCGACGAGTTCATCTCCTACGGGATCAGCTTTGCGGTCATTGCGAGGCTCTGGATCTGGCACCACCGACTGTTCCGGGCGCTGGCGCGGATCGACACCAGGATCACGCTGCTGAACCTCGCCTATCTGGCGTTCGTGGCGCTCCTGCCCTTTCCGACCCGGGTCCTCGGCGCGTACGGCGAGCAGACCGCCGCGATCGTGCTCTACGCGAGCACCGTCGCGGTCCTGACGATTCTGGGCGGCCTGATGCGGGCCAACGCATTGCGGTCCAAACTGCTCGACGCGGCGCGCGCTTATGAGATCGCCGAGCGCGAGCACTGGGCGCTCGCACCGGTCGTGTTCCTCGCCTCGATCCCGATCGCCTTCGTAGACGTCACGCTGGCGAAGCTCTTCTGGCTGGTATTGCTGGTGCCCGCGATCAGAGCCCGCCTGCGAGCTCGCACACGAGCTCGCGAGCTGCGCGGCTGAGGGCGGCTATGCCTTGAGCGCGGTGGCGTCGAGCCCAGCCGCGGCGCGCAACGCGTCCGCTTTATCGGTGCGCTCCCAGGTGAAGTCGTGGTCCTCGCGACCGAAGTGACCGTAGGCGGCGGTCTTCTGGAAGATTGGGCGGTGCAGCCGCAGGTACTGGCGGAAGGCTCCCGGGCGCAGGTCGAAATGCTCCGCGATCAGCTCGAGAATGCGCGCCCGGCCGATCTTCTCGGTGCCGAAGGTCTCGATCATCACCGACACGGGTCGCGCCACGCCGATCGCGTAGGCGACCTGCACCTCCACGCGGTCGGCAAGGCCCGCCGCCACCACGTTCTTGGCGACGTAGCGGGCGGCGTAGGCGGCCGAACGGTCGACCTTGGAGGGATCCTTGCCGGAGAAGGCGCCCCCGCCGTGCCGGGCCATGCCGCCGTAGGTGTCGACGATCACCTTGCGGCCGGTGAGCCCGCAGTCGCCCATCGGCCCGCCGATCACGAAGCGGCCGGTGGGATTGACCAGGAAGTGCTTTTGCAGGTTGCGCGGCTCGTAGCACTCGCGTGGCAGCACGGGCTCGACCACGTGCTCCCAGAGGTCGTCCTTGAGCAGGGACTCGGCGCCGTCGCGGTGCTGTGTCGAGATCAGGACCTTCTCCACCTCCACCGGCCACCCGTCCACGTAGCGGACCGTGACCTGCGTCTTGCCGTCCGGGCGCAGGTAGGAGAGCGTGCCGGCCTTGCGCACGTCCGCCAGCCGCCGCGCGAGCTTGTGAGCGAGCGCGATCGGGAGTGGCATCAGCTCCTCGGTCTCGGACGTGGCGTAGCCGAACATCATGCCCTGGTCGCCCGCCCCGGCGAGGTCGAGCTCGTCGTCGTCGGCGGGATCGGTGCGCGCCTCGTAAGCGCGATCGACCCCCTGGGCGATGTCGGGCGACTGCTTGTCGATCGCGTTGATGACGGCGCAGGTGTGGTAGTCGAAGCCGTATTCGGCGTCGGTGTAGCCGATGCGCTTGACGGTCTCGCGGGCCACCGCCGGAATGTCGACATAGGTCTCGGTGGTGATCTCGCCCGAGACCACCACCAGGCCGGTGTTGACGAGCGTCTCGCAGGCGACCCGTCCGGTGGGATCGTCGCGCATCACCGCGTCGAGAACGCCATCGGAAATCTGGTCGGCGATCTTGTCCGGGTGGCCCTCGGTGACGGACTCGGAGGTGAACAGATACTCGTTATCGGAGAACGCGGTCATGGAACCTCAAGCGTGATCTGAGCGGTTGAATCGTGCTGCCCCCCCGTCGTTTGAAGCCCAACCGCCCGGATCCGGTAGAGGTCCGGCCGCAGCGCCTGGTACGTGGCGCCTCGCGCCAGGCCCGTTCGCTCGGCGAGGCGGAGCAGCTGGTTGAAGTCGGCAAAGACTAGCGAGGTGACAGGTCGGGGCTGGCCGGCAAGCGTGCGTGCGTAGGCGGGGTTGTCGGCCAGCGAGCCCGCATGGCGAGCGACTGCCCCGATCCCCTGGAGGCTGGTGGAGACCACCAGCAGGCCACGGAACACCGCGTAGTCGAGCACGAAGCCCGGGGCCAGCGCGAGCTGGTGGGCCGTCACTCCCGCGATGTGCTGGGTGCTGAACTGCGGCACCTGCCCGGAGCCCTGCTTGGGCGCGGGGAAGAGCGTCGCCAAGGGTGCCTCGAGGTCCGCGAGCTCCTTGCGCGCCTTGCTCTGGTCCGGCGCGCGCGCGACGATGACCAGCGTGGGCGTGGCGCCGCCGCCAGGCACGAGCGCGACCGCGGTCTCGCCCGCGAACAAGGACTCGATCGCATGCAGATCCACGCCCTCGGCGCGGAGCGCGGCCGCGAGCCGGCCGAGCAGCGTTCCCAGCCTGCCCGCGATGCCGGCGGTGGCGCCGGCGCTCAGCACGCGCGGGGCGGCCCGGTCGAGGCCCGTCACGTCCATCAGCAGCATCGACCCCGCGGGCAGCTCGGACGCGAGCGAGGGGGTGAAGGAACGGCGCGCGGGCGCGGAGTGCCCAAGCGCCGTGTAGACGTAGACATTTGCGCCAGCGCTCGAGGGCGACACCGACAAGGTCGTGCCGACCTCGCCCGGCTCGTACAGCAGCGCCCCGAGCGCGCCGATCACGCCCCCCTGCGGCGCCAGCAGACGCGTGACGCCGGCCGCCGAGAAGTAGGCGTCGAGCACGCGCCCGGCGGGCTCGCCCGCGGCCGCGCGGTCGTACGCGGGCGCCGCCGCGAGCGAATGGATCCGCCCCGCCGAGGCGTCTAGGGCGCGCCTGAGGGTCGCGGCCGCGCCCAGTATCAGGTAGTGGCGGGCGAACGCCACCTCGGTGCCGGTGCGCAGGCGATACAGCGCGGTTCCGTGGTACGTGCCCGCGGGCGCGGCCCCAGCACGGGCCAGGAAGCGGTGCGCCGCTGCCGGCTTCCTCACGTCGAGCACGATCTCCGAGCCGGCGGTGGAGGTGGTCGTGTTGAGAAAGGCGATCGCGACCTCTCTGCCCAGCCACGGCCGAACATCGTGCTGGTAGTTGAGCGAGGACGATGATCCGCCGCTCCCCGCCAGGAGCGCGGTCAGGCGCGATGTCACGAGGCCGCTCAGCAGGGGGAAGGTGGGAAAGCGCGCCCCCAGGCGCAGCGCTGCGCGCACCGCCGGTCGCGCGTGGTCGGTGGAGAAATGCACGTACGCGAGCGCGTCGCCGGGCACCACTCCGGCCGCCCCGGTGGCGGGAGGCTCGGTCGATCCCGGCAAAACGACCAGCGCCACCACCACCGCGGCCGCCGCCACCCCGGCCGCGACTGCCGCCAGCACCGGGCGCGTGCGGCGGCGCGCGACCCCCTCCGCTTGAGGCGGCCTGCTCACCTCTGAGCCCGTCATGGACACGCTACGAATAAATCAGGCTTTCACGGCTTACGCGACGCTCGTGCCGCGAGACAAAGTCGATCACGACCGGCACGCCTTCGAGCCTAAACCGCTGGCGCAAGCGGTTTTCCAGAAAATAGGCGTAGTCACGGGTGAGGCGCTGGCGGGAGTTGACCTGGATCGAGAACCGCGGCGGCCGCACCCCGGTCTGGGTGATCAGCAGCACGTTGAGGCGCTGGCCGTGGCGGCCGGGGGGCTGACGCGCGGCCACGGCCTCCGCGAGCGCGCGGTTGAGGCGCGGGGTGGGGATGCGGGTCGCCCGCCGGTCGGCGAGCGCCACCGCCTCGGTCAGCAGGCGCGACACGTTGCGGCCGGTCTCGGCACTGGCGGTCAACAGCCGTGGCCGCAGTCGCAGTTTCTGGGCGACCCGCGCGCGCTCATGGTCGAGGTCGAGGTCGGGCCGCAGGTCCCATTTGTTCAGCACCATCGTGGTCGCGCAGCCCGCGCGCATCGCAAGCTCCGCCACGCGCAGGTCCTGCGTGGTCACCCCCGAGGTGGCGTCGCACACGACGAGCGCCACATCCGCGCGCTCGGCGGCCGCCTTGGCACGCAGCGTCGTGTAGTACTCGAGCGAGCCCGTTACCTTGCGCGTGGGCCTGAGGCCGGCTGTGTCGACGAGCACGAGCTCGCGGCCGGAGAACTCGAGGCGCGTGTCGATCGCATCCCGCGTGGTGCCGGCGCGCTCTGAGACGATCACCCGCTGCTCGCCGGCAAAGCGATTGACCAGCGAGGACTTGCCCACGTTGGGGCGGCCGATGACCGCCAGGCGCACCACCGTGTCCGCGTGCGCGAGCGCGGTCTCCTCCTCGGGCGGCGCGAGCGCCACCAGGCGGTCGAGCAGGTCCCCCGTACCGAGCCCCTGCGCCGCCGACACCGCGATCGGATCGCCCAGGCCCAGGCCATGGAACTCCGCGGCCGCCGGCAGATCGCGCGGCGAGTCGACCTTGTTGGCCGCGACCACCACCGGCACCTGGGCGCTCCGCAACAGCGCGGCCAGCTCGTGGTCGCCCGGGCGCGGGCCGGTGCGGGCGTCCGTGACGAGCACCGCCAGGTCGGCCTCCGCAAGCGCGAGGCGCGCCTGTTGCTGAACCTGGCGCGCAAGCTCGTCCGAATCTTCGAGATCGACGCCGCCGGTGTCGAGCAGCGTGATCTCGCGCCCGTTCCAGTCCGTCGAGACCTCCTTGCGATCGCGCGTCACTCCGGCCTGCTCGTGCACGATCGCCTCGCGGCTCGAGGAGAGCCGGTTCACGAGCGAGGACTTGCCCACGTTCGGGTAGCCGATGATCGCGACCTTCATCGCGCTCGGAGCGTAGCTTCGACCAGCTCCACGACCCGCCCGACCACTTGCGCGAGCGAGAGCTCGGTGGTGTCGAGCACCACGGAGCCCGGCGCGGGCTTCAGCGGCGAATGGGCCCGCGTCGAGTCGCGCTGGTCGCGGATCGCCTGTTCGGCCAGCACGGTCGCGGGCTCCGCGCCCAGCTCGCCGGCCCGGCGGCGAGCCCGCTCCTCGGCGCTCGCGGTCAAGAACACTTTGACCTCGGCATCGGGCGCGACCACCGTGCCGATGTCGCGTCCCTCCGCCACCCAGTCGCCGCTTGCCAGCAGCCGGCGCTGAAGCTGCACGAGGGAGCGCCTCACCCCCGGATCGGCGGCCGCCCGCGAGGCCGCCTCGGAGACCGCAGGCGCGCGGATCGCCTCGGTCACGTCGCGGTCGTTCACCAGCACCCGCTCCCCCGGCTCGATCCGTAGCGAGGGCGCGATCTCCGCGGGCTCCGCGCCCTGGGTGAGCGCCTCGAGCGCGACCGACCTATACAGCGCGCCCGAATCCAGATACGTGAACCCAAGCTCGCGCGCCACCGCCCGCGCCACGCTCGACTTGCCGGCGCCCGCGGGCCCGTCGATCGCGACGATCATGCCGAGCGCACCAGGGCGCCGAGGTCGTCGACGAACCCGGGGTAGGAGACCGCTGCCGCCTCCATACCGACGACCTCCACCCCCTGCTGTGAGGCGAGGCCGGCGATCGCCCCGAGCATCGCCAGGCGGTGATCGCCCCGTGCCTGAAGCCGGCCCCCGACGAGGCCGCCGGTGCCGCGCACCGCGAAGCCATCCGGCGTTTCCTCGATCTCCCCGCCGAGTGCGCGCAGGCCCTCCGTCACGGCCGCGATGCGGTCCGACTCCTTCAGCCGCAGCTCGGCCGCCCCGCGGACGACCGTGTCTCCCTCCGCGAAGCACGCGAGCAATGCCACCAGCGGCAGCTCGTCGATCGCGAGCGGGACCTCCTCAGGCCCGACCTCCGTGCCCTCGAGCGAGCAGTGGCTGACGTCGATCTCCGCGATTGGCTCGCGCGCGTCGAACGAGCCCTCCTGCTCGGGGTTTGCGAGCACGATCGCGCCCATGCGCTCGAGGATGCGCAAAAAGCCCGACCGCGTCCAGTTGGCGCCCACGCCCTCGAGCACCAGCCGGGACCCCGGCACGAGCACCCCGGCCACGATCATGAAAGCGGCCGAGGAGAGATCGCCGGGAACCTCGATCAGGTTGAGCTCGAGCTCGTCGGTGTTGCCGACCGTCGTTCGCAGCCGGCCGTCCGCGAGCTGCGCGCGTTCGATCGGAGCGCCCGCGCGCGCCAACAGCCGCTCGGTGTGATCGCGGGTGGGGATCGGCTCGATCACCGTGGTCGCGTCGGTGAGCAGTCCGGCCAGCAGCAGGCACGACTTGACCTGGGCGCTCGCCACCGGCAGTTCGTACTCGATCCCGTGGAGCTCGGCTCCGTGCACGGTGAAGGGCGGGTAGCGGCCCTCGCGGGCCTCGAGGCGGGCGCCCATCAACGACAGCGGCTCGGCGATGCGGTCGATCGGTCGCCGCCGGATCGACTCGTCGCCGTCGAGCGTGAAACTGTGTCCCCGCTGGAACGAGAGCCAACCCGGCAGCAAGCGCATGAGCGTGCCCGCGTTGGCGACGTCGATCGGCGTGCTCGGCGGCTGCACGTTGCGCAATCCCCCGCCGCGGATCACCAGCTCCGAGTCACGTACCTCGACCAGCCCTCCCAGCGACCGCACCGCGCGCAGGGTCGCGCTCGTGTCGGCTGCGTCGAGGTAGTTGTGGATCCGTACCGGCTCGGAGGCCATCGCGCCGATCAGGGCCGCGCGGTGAGAGATCGACTTATCTGCGGGCGGCCGCAGCGCTCCACGCAACTTCGAGGCGGGATCGAAGCGCATGTTCATCGCGGGTCCTCCGTGAGGCGCGCTCGCGCCGCCTGCGCCGCCTCGGCGAAGGCGGCGATGCGGGCGCGGTCGCCGTCCAGCAGCGTCGCGCGGAACTCGTCGAGACGCTGCGCGAGCCCGCCCAGGGTGGCGGCCAGCAGATCCGCGTTGGCGGTGTAGATGTCGGTCCACATCTCGCTGGGTGCGCCCGCCACGCGCGTGGCGTCGCGGAAGGAGGGCCCCGCGCAGGAGCGCGCCGCCTCGGTGGCCGGAAGGTCGGCGACGGCATGGGCAGCGAGCGCGCCGGCCAGCACGTGGGGCAGCTGCGAGACCGTCGCCACGACGGCATCGTGGGTGTGAGCGTCGATCGCCCTGGGCCGGGCGCCGATCGCCTCGAGCAGTCCCCGGAGCCGCTCGTAGAGAGGGCTCGACGTTCTCGGCCCCGGGGTCAGGTACCAGGTCGCGCCGGCGAACATGTCCGCGCGGGCGTAGCTCGCCCCCGCGTGCTCCGAGCCGGCCAGCGGATGTCCGCCGACGAAGCGTGGGTCCTCGTATGCGGCCACGATCGCGCGCTTGAGCGAGCCCACATCGCTGACCACGCAGTCCGCCGGGGCCTGATCGAGCGCTTCACCGACGGCCTCTCGGAGCGCTCGCACCGGGGCCGCCACGAAGGCCGCCTGCGCACCCTCGAGCGCCTCCGTCGAGGTCCCGCAGGCGCGGTCCAAGAGCCCGCGAGCGAGCCCCAGCTCGAGCGCGGAGGCATCGGGATCGAAGCCCGCCACCTCCGCGCCGACGCGCTCGCGAAGCGCCCCGGCGATCGAGCCGCCGATCAGTCCCAGCCCGATTAGCGCGACCCGCATCTAGGTGGTTTTCCTCGGCCGGTCGTGGGCTAGACGATCGCCACGCGGCGCCGCTCGCCGACGGCGCCCGCCAGGTTCTCGAGCGCCGCGACCGTGGTCGCCCAATCGATGCAACCGTCGGTGATCGACTGACCGTAGGTGAGGGGTTCGGCGGTGGGATCCTGGCGGCCGGCCACCAGAAACGACTCGAGCATCACGCCGACGATCGAGCGGTTGCCGGCTCTGATCTGGCCCGCGACGTCGGCGGCCACGACCGGCTGGCGGCGATAGTCCTTGCCGCTGTTGTCGTGCGAGACATCCAGGACGACCCGGGCAGGCAGCCCTGCCGCACGCACCAGCGCCAGCGCGCCGGCCACGCTGTCGCGGTCGTAGTTGGGCCGCTCGCGCCCGCCGCGCAGGATGATGTGGCAGTCCTGGTTGCCGCGCGTGTACATGATGGCGGGCGTGCCGTCCACGTCGATGCCCGCGAAGGCGTGCGCGACCGCCGCCGCCCTGACCGCATCTACCGCGACCTGAATGTCGCCGTCCGTGCGGTTCTTGAAGCCGACGGGCATGGAAAGGCCCGAGCCGAGCTGGCGGTGGATCTGGCTCTCGGTCGTGCGGGCGCCGATCGCGCCCCAGCAGACGGCGTCGGAGATGTACTGCGGGGTGATCGGGTCGAGGAATTCACAGCCCACCGGCAGCCCCAGCGCCAGCACCTCGAGCAGCAGCCTGCGGGCCACGCGCAGGCCCGCGTTGACGTCGCTCGAGCCGTCCATGTAGGGATCGTTGATGAGCCCCTTCCAGCCGGTGGTGGTGCGCGGCTTCTCGAAGTAGACGCGCATCACCACGCAAATTTCGCGCTCGATCTCAAGCGCGAGGGCGCTCAGCCGCCGGGCGTAATCGAGCGTGGCGTCGACATCGTGCACGCTGCACGGACCGACGACGGCGAGCAGGCGATCGTCGGCGCCGCTGAGGATCGCCTGCACGGCCTCGCGGCCGCGCACGACCGTCTCGGCCTGGGTTTCGGACAGCGCCAGCTCGCCGAGCAGCTCGCGCGGCGGCAGCAGCGGCTCGAGCCGCGCGATGCGCCGGTCGCGCACCGCTTCGGGCGAGATCACGGGCTGGCTGGCTCGGGTTCCGGTCATGGTGAGAATTTCATTTCGGCGCTCAAGAAAACTGTAGGGAAGGCCCTACGCGATCAGCGGCTCCGTGCGCTCAGGACAACTCGCGCAGGGCCGCCAGCAAGCGCCGGTTCTCCTCGGGAGTGCCCACCGTCACGCGCATCGCTCCCGGGCCCCCCAGGGAGGCGCCCGCGCGCACCAGCACGCCACGTTCGGCGAGGCCGGCGAGGACCTCGGCCTCGCGCTCGGCCGCGTCGTCGCCGTCCGACAAATGCACCCACAGGAAGTTGGCGTCCGATTCCGCCAGGCGCAGTCCCAGCTCGCGAATGCCCTGCTCGAGCTCGAGTCGCGCCGCGAGCATGTTCGTGACCCGCTGCTCGACGGCGTCCTGGTGGCGGAGCGCCTCGGTCGCGGCCGCCTGGGCGGCGCTGTTCAAGTGGAAGGGCTGGCGCACCTGGTCGACCGCCTGCCTGAACTCGGTCGAGCCGCACAGCGCGTACCCGGCCCGCAGCCCCGCCAGTCCGTACACCTTGGAGAAGGAGCGCAGCACGACCAGGTTGGGCCAGTCCCGCAGCAGCTCCACCGAGGCGTAGGTGTCGCCCAGCGCGAGCGAAAACTCCGCGTAGGCCTCGTCGAGAATCACGCACACGTGCGGTGGACAGCGCTCGAGTAAGCCCACGATCGCGTCCAGGCTGTGGGCGGTGGAAGTCGGGTTGTTGGGGTTGCAGACCAGCACCAGTCGCGTGGCGACCGTGACCTCGCGCGCCATCGCCTCGAGGTCGTGGCGGTCCTCTGAGTCCAGCGGCACCTCGATCGCGCGCGCGCCCGAGGTCGCCGCCACGTGGGGATAGATCGAGAACGCCGGCCACGCGTACACGAGCTCGGCGCCGGGCTCGAGCAGCGCCTCGGCGGCGGCGAGCAGGATGTCGCAGGAGCCGTTCCCGAGCGCGATTCGCTCGGGCGCGACGCCGTAGCGGTCGGACAGCGCGCGGCGCAGCTGCTGATACGACGGGTCCGGATATCGGTTGGCGCGCAGCACGGCCTTGCCGACCGCCTCGAAGACCTCGGGCACGGGGCCGAACGGGGACTCATTGGAGGCCAAGAGCGCCACGTCCGGTCCCAGGTCGTAGCCCGAGGCGACCGGGTAGACGGGGATTCGGCGGATCCGCTGGGCGAACTCGAGCGGCATCTGCCGGAGGGTATACGTCGTCGTCTTGAGCGCCGCTATTGGGCCGCGTCGAGATCCGAGCGCAGCGCCCGCGCCTCATGCAGATACACGTGCCGGGGGCGGTGGTCGTCCTCGTCGTAGTAGTGCATGAGCACGCGGATGACGCGCGGCAGCGAGCCGGGCACCGCGACCTCGCGCGCGCACAGCAACGGCACCCTGTCGAACCCGAGCCGCCGCGCGGCGACCGCCGGGAACTCGGCGTCGAGGTCGGGCGTCATCGTGAAGATGCAGCTCACAATCGCCTCCGTGCGCAGCGCGTTGCGCTCGATCAGCTCGCGGATCAGCTCGTCGGTCGCGGCGAGGATCTCATCCGCGTCATTCTGCTTCACGGTGTTGGCGCCCCGCAGCGCGTAGAGCCGCATGGGCGCGGCATTGTGTCTGATGGCCGCCGCGCACGCGCGGCGGCCGAACAAAACACAATTGCCACGAGCCCCTAGTCTTCTGCGCCAATGAGCGTGGCGGTCGAGCCGCAGCTGTGGAGGAGGCATGGCCCCTTCCTCGCGGTGCTCGGGGCGGCTGCCGCGCTGCGCGTGCTCGTGACGCTCGCCTACTGGCCCGGGCTCGAGCTCAACGGCGACTCATTCGACTATCTCGGCCGGGCTCAGTCGATGACGCCCGGCACCTGGCACCCCTTCGGCTACAGCCTCGTCCTCAAGGCCCTGTCGATCTTCGGCTTCGTCGGCGTGGTGCCGATCGCCCAGCACCTGGTCGGCCTCGCGCTCGGGGTGCTCATCTACGCGCTGCTGGTGCGCCTCGGCGTGCGTCGTGGACTGGCCGTGGTCGCCGCGCTGCCCGTACTGCTGGACGGCTACCAGCTCGACGTCGAACAGTTCGTGCTCGCCGAGACCGTCCTCGACGCGCTGGTGCTGGCGGCGTTCGCGCTGCTGGTGTGGGACCGGCGCGTGTCGGCTCCGCGCGCCGCGGGCATCGGCGCCCTGCTGGCAGCCGCGGCCCTCACCCGGGTGGCGGCCGCTCCACTGCTTGCAGCGGCGGGGCTGTACCTCCTGCTCCGCGGGCAGTGGCGCTCGCTGGCGAGCTATGCAGGGGTGGCGATCGCGATTCTCGTCGCCTACGGTGTCTGGTACGGCGCCGCACACGGCAGCTTCGGCTACGAGGACTACGCCGGCTACATGCTGTACGCGCGCGTGGCTCCGTTCGCCACCTGCGCCTACCGCCTGCCACCTCAGGAGCGGCGCCTGTGCCCACCTCAGCCGGTCTCGCGGCGGACCAAGAACACAGAGTTCTACACCTGGTATTCAGGGTCTCCCCTCTACCAGCGCGGACTCGGCGACCACGACCAGCGAAACGTGCTCGCCAGGGGGTTCGCCACCGACGTCATCGAGCATCAGCCGCTCACCTACGCGGGTGCTGTGCTGGCGGACACATGGCACTACTTCACCCCTGGACGGTGGATGGCTGAGGCGCGCATCGAGCTCGCGCGCTTTCGCTTCCCCGATGCGAGGACCATGGGTGACAAGGACCTCCACGTCACGGTGGCGCAGACGGGGTTTGACAACCGTCGCATCCGGGCGCACCCCGACCCTTCGCTGTACGGGTTCCTGCGCGCCTACCAGAGCGTGATCTACACGCAGGGGCCGCTGCTGCTGGCGGCCTTGATCGCCGGTCTGCTCGCGGCGCTCGGGCTCCTGCGCAGCGCCGCGCGGCGCCGGGACGCCCGCTGGGCAGCGGCGCTGTTCGCGATCGGCGGCTTCCTGGTCGTGCTCGTGCCCTCCATGACGGCAGCGTTCAGCTACCGCTTGGGGATCCCGCTGCTGATCCTGCTCCCGCCCGCCGGGATCATCGGCGCCGACCTGGGCTTGGACGCTCTGCGCGCCAGGGCGTCGATCAGAGCCGCGTCGCGGCGGTCTGGCCACTCAAACGGCCGCCGGCCTCGGGCGCTGAAGCAACCACACGAGCTCGGCGCCGGCGGATGAGCGCGTCGATGCCGATGTCGGCGGCGACGACACCGGCCGGCGGGAGCAGGACGAGCAACGGAAGGCCATAGCGGTAGCTGAAGCCGACCGTCAGCGACGGGCTCAGCACCAGCACCAGCGAGCTGGCCGCCAGCACCAGCCCGGCCCAGCGCGCGTGGCGCCGGCGGGCGCCTCGCCGCAGCAGGCCGGCGGCGGCCACCAGCGCAGCGATCAGGCAGGCGAGCAAGACGGGCCCCGGCGTGTAGGCGTAGCGCTGATAAGCGCGAAGCGGGGCGGTCAGCGAGGCGTCCGGCGCGGCCCTGACCGGGCTGCCGTCGAACCCCTCCCTGGCGATCCTGACGTGGTAGTTGCCGCGCTGCGGGTTGCGATGCGGCGGGGGGAAGCGCCACCGCTGCATGTCGATGATGTCGGAGCTCATCCACCTGCCCGGGGCGAAGTAGTGCCAGGTGTCCGCGAGCACCGCGCCGGCGTAATCCAGGGGCTGGTGCTCGATCACGGCGATCGCGAAGCTCTCGCCCAGCTGGCTCCTGTGCGGACGGGTTCCGAGCGGCAGAGCGTCGATCGGCGAGCTCCCCTGGTCGGCGAAGTACTCGCTGTTGTTGGAACGCTTGCCCACCGGCCGTTTGGGGCACAGCTGGGCCTCGGTGGCGGGCAGCGCGTAGTGGCAGGTCGCGAACGGCGCCACCCTGCCGTACAGCCACATGCCCGTGTAATCGGAATAGCCGAAGTAGCCGTAGGTGGCGGCGAACCACCCCCCATAGGCGACCAGCACGACCGCGGCCACGGCGCAGTAGCTCACCAGCCCCCGCCAGCGGCCGCCCCGCGCGAGCAGGTACAACCCCACCACGAGCAGCACCGGCACAACCGCGGTGCGGGTGAGCGTGTCCGCGGCCAGCAGCAGTCCCACCGCGCCCCCGCGCCATGCTCCCACCTCCTCCCGCCACAGAAGCAGCGCCAGCCCGCCGAGCATCAGCAGGCTGGTCAGGGTCTCGGGGAGGATGAACTGCTCGAGCGCGAGCTGGTAGCCGTCGAGCAGCACCGGCAGCGCGGCGAGCGCGGCCAGCCACCGCCGCGCGCCGAGGCGCAGTGCCAAGCAGTAGACCAGCACGCCCATCGCGATCCCCATCAGGTGCTGGACGATCGCGACCGAGCCGAGGCTGCCCGTGACCGAAAGCACGGTCAACATCAAGGGGTAGCCGGAGGGATGCCAGGCCCCCGGGATCACCAGGTGAGCGACCCGCAGATAGTCGTAGGAGTCCGCGTACAGCTCGATTCCCGGCCAGTAGCCAAACGAGACCACGAACCTCATCCCCACGCCGAGCAGGACGAAGAAGGCGAACAGCCAATGGCGTCTGAGCGCGGCGGCGTCTCGGGAGAGGCCGCCGAGCGCGCTTCCCTTTCGCCGTGCCAGGGTTTTTAGCCTATCCGCCCGGCCGGCGCCGGCGGGGTGGAGCCTGCTCCACTTGCGCGGCGCCTCGACCGCCGAATGAATCACCGCCGGGCGAGCTTCGCGGGGGCCACCGCGGAGTCGGCTGCTTGGCGGGCGTTGCCGTTCACCCCGGAATGAGCCGGATCGCCCACGCCATTGTTGGGGTGCGCGCTCCCCGCGCTCCCTCGCGGCTGCGGGAACAGCGCCTCCGCGAACATGAAGCGCACGTGGCGAGCGCCATCCCTGAAGCGACGAAGCTTGGATTCACCCGTGCGCGGGTGATAGGTGATCGGCACCTCGGTTACCTTCAGCCTCGCCTGCGCGGCGGCGATGACGATCTCGGAGGCGAACTCCATCCCCTCCGAGCGCAGCCGCATGCGCTGGTAGGCGCTCCTAGTGAAGGCCCGCATGCCGCTGTGCGCGTCGGAGGTGTCGAGCCCGAAGAGCGTGTTCAGCAGCCCGGTCAGCGCAGGATTGCCGAGGTGGTGGTTCAGGAAGGGCATCGCACCCGGAAGGATTGTCCCGGCGAACCTCGACCCCAATACATAGTCGTAGCCGGCGCGGAGCGGCCCGATCAACCTGTGCAGCTCGGAGAAGTCGTATGAGCAGTCCGAATCGCCGATCACGATGAGCTCACCGGCGGACGCCTCGATGCCGGTCATGTATGCCCGTCCATACCCGCGCCTCGATTCACGGACCACCCTGGCGCCCGCCCTTTCGGCCAGCTCGACCGAGCGATCGCTCGAGCCGTTGTCGCAGACCACCACCTCGCCCTCGAGCCCGGTGCGCTCGATGCCCCGCCAGGCGCGCTCTATGCACTCAACGACGCTGTCTTCCTCGTTTAGGCACGGCATCACAACTGAGAGCTCGGCTGTGGCCATGAGCGGCAATATCGCCTTGGTTGGTAAATGTCAGCAACCGCTCCGATTGCAATTGCGTTAGCGAGTCGTTTCCAGGGCCTTTGTAACCTCGATGCCACTCTCAGCCCTCCTGCTCGCGCTCGCCGCCGCGGTCGTGCACGCTTGCTGGAACGTCCTGCTCTCGGGGCACGAGGACACGCATAGCGCGACCGCCGTGGCGATCGTCGTGGGAGTGCTCGTCTTCGCCCCCGTGGCCGCGCTCACCTGGAGGATCGAGGACAGCGCCTGGCCATACATCGCGGCCTCAAGCGTGTTCGAGCTGCTCTACCTGGTGCTGCTCGCCTCGGGCTACGCGCGCACCACGATGAGCTTCGTGTACCCCATCGCGCGGGGGTCGGCGCCGGTGATTGTGCTCGCGATCAGCGTGCTCGCGCTCGGCGTGACCGTGTCCGTGGCGGCGGCCGCGGGCGTGATCGTGATCGCGGTCGGAATCGTGCTCGTGCGCGGGCTCAGAAGTACCGGGAACGTGCGCGAGCTCGGGCTTGCCCTTGCCGTTGGCGGGTGTATCGCCAGCTACACGCTGATCGACAAGCACGGAATCGCGCATGCCAACCCGATCGCCTACATCGAGGTCATCTTTGCGGTGGTCTCGCTCGGCTACGTGGGGGGCACGCTGCGCATGAGGGGCGCGCCGGCGCTGCGCGCAGCAGTCGGACCCGCCACCCTGATCGCGGGCGTCGGCTTCTTCGGAGCCTACGCGCTGGCGCTGGCCGCGCTGCAGATCGCCTCGGCGGCCTCGGTCGCGGCCGTGCGCGAGACGAGCGTGCTGCTGGCGACCATCTGGCTGGCGCTCTCGGGCCGCGAGCGGGTCACCGCCGAGCGCCTGGCGGGCGCGGTTGCGGTGGTGGCGGGCATCGTGCTGGTCTCGCTGGGGTAGGGCCCTCGCGAGGCGCTTGATCGGCCCTCAGGGAGGCGAGACGCGGCAGCGCAGCAAGGTGCCGAGCACGCGGAAGCCGTCGAGCGCGGTCAGCTTCTTGCCCTCATCGGTGGCCCGAGCGCGGTAGTGCACGGGCAGCTCGAAGATGCGCTCGCCCCGCTGCACCAGCCGCGCGGCGATCTCGGGCTCGATCGCGAACCCGGCGCTGCGCAGCTCGAGGCTGCGAAACAGCTCGGTTCGCATCATCTTGTGGCAGGTCATGATGTCGTGCAGGTAGACGTTGAAGAGCACGTTGCAGGCAAGCGTCACCGCCCGGTTGCCGAGCACGTACAGAAATGAGTGGCTCGTGTAGCCGTCGAACGCGCGCACGCCGAAGCAGGCGTTGGCGCGACCGTCGAGCAGCGGTGGCAGCAGCAGCGCGAGGTCGGCGGGGTCGTACTCGAGGTCGGCGTCGAAGACGGTCGCGAGCTCCCCTCGCGCCTGTGCGAGCGCAGTCACGACCGCGGCGCCCTTGCCGCGGTTGACGCCGTGTTCGAGCACCCGCAGACGCTCGCCCTGGACGAGGTCGCGCAGCACCTCGCGGGTGCCGTCGGTGGAGCCGTCGTCGACCACGATCAGTTCGAAATCCGCCGGCAAGTCGGCGGCGAGCACCTGCGCGATCGCCTCGCCGACGCGTTCGCGCTCGTTGTAGACCGGCATCAGGATCGAGAGCAACGCGTCTGAAGACGCCCCGGAGGGGCTCACGGACCGGGACCCGACGTCAGCTTGTGCGTGAGCGTGACCGAGGCCTGGCCCGCCCGGGTGTCGAGCAGGTTGACCTTGTTGTGGGCGAGCACATAGGTCGTGTCGGGGCCAAGCGTGAGCACCATGAACAACGTGAGCGCCACCGCCACCACGCGCAAACTAGGCCTACGGGCGAGCGCCGCCAGCGGCAGGAGCCAGATCATGTACCAGGGCATCAGCCAGGAGGCGCTTGCGATCAGCGCCAGCGTCGTCCAACCGGCGGCGGCGAGCCAGTCGCGTTTCGGCTCCAGCAGCAGGCGCAGCAGCTGGTAGACCGCGACCAGAATCACGAGTGCTTCCAGGTAGCGGATCACCGTGTGCGTGCCGCCCCCAGCCCCGAGCGCGAGCCCCACGAGGTTGGGAATGCTGAAGGGAGTCAGGATCTGCGTCTGATCGGACACGTTCGGGAGCGTGTCGCCGAACAGCAGGAAGCTCATCACCGCGAGCGGAATCGCTACCAGCAGCGCGCCGAGCACCAGCCGTGCGCGCCTGCCCCAGTCGTGGGCGGCGACGAACATGAATGGCAGCACCAGCAGGCCGGTGACCTTGATGCCCGCGGCCACCACCATCAGCGCGCCAGCGGGACGGTCGCGGCGCGCCAGGAACATGGCGATCGCGCCGCTCATCGCGCAGAGCATGATCACGTCGAGGTGAAAGCCGCCGATCGCGTAGACCAAAAAGACGGGGTTCAAGCCGACGAGGGCCACGGCCGAGCGCGGATCGCGCCCCAGGCTGCGGGCGCAGGCGGCGATTGCGGCCAGGCAGCCGAGACTCGAGAGCACCAGCGCGACCTTGAAGATCCAGTAGGCGATCGACAGCGGCAACAGCCCGAGGGGATAGGTGAGCGCGGTGAAAAGCTCGCTGTAGGGGCTGTGCAGGCCGTGCCAGGTGCTGAAGAGGTACACCGGGTCGCGCTGGATCTCGCCGATCACGTGGGTGTAGGGGTTGAGACCGTGCATGGCGCCGAGGCGGGCGTAGCCGAAGTAGTTGAAGAGATCGGTGAGCTGCAGTGGCGGCGTCAGCAGCAGCAGCACGATGAGGACGCCCAGCACGATCCACAGGGCGCGCATGGAGACGCTGCGGACCGCCAGCAGCGCGATCACGTAGGCCCCGGTCATGCCCACGAGCACGGCGCTCATGCCGAATTCGAGCGCCGGCTGGCTTTGGGGGAGCGCTCCGAAGAGCCCGTGCAGAGGCCCGGCGAGCCAGCTCGGGAAGGTGGCCGTGGAGCGCGGCACGAGGATCGAGGGCTCCGCCGCCGCATACACGGCGATTGCGGCGGTGGCCGCGATCAGGGCGCCGAAGGCAAACCAGGCGAAGAAGGGCCCGAGGGCGGTCAGCGGCACGGGCAGCGAGACGCGCGGGCGCTCCGATAGCGTCCGTGGAAGGGCCACTGCCGACCCCTGCCGACTCATCATCCGTGGGCGGGTCACTGAAGGTATGGTCGCAAGCGTGGCACCCGTCTGTGGTTTGGGGCACAAGTACCCTGACACCACGGTGAGCGTCGGCACCCTGACTCTACCCTCAGGCCGGTGAGCGTCGGCACCCTGACTCGAGACTTCCGCAGGCCCACATCGGCCCGCGTGGACATCCGTCCGCTGGGGGCGGAAGGGGCCATCGTCGCCCTGCTGACGGTCGCCGCGGCGGTCCTGCGGTTCGCGTTGATCTCCCATCAGGGCTTCTGGTTCGACGAGGCCAACACGGCGCAGCTGGTCTCGTTCTCGCCGGGGCCGATGCTCTCGCTGATCAAGCACTATGAGTCGACGCCCCCGCTGTACTACGCCGTGGCGTGGGTGTGGGCCCGCATCTTCGGCTTCGGTGAAGCCGGCCTGCGCTCCCTCTCGGCTCTCGCCGGGGTGCTGGCGGTGCCGGTCGCCTATGGCGCGGCGACGAAGCTGATCTCGAGGCGGGCCGGGGTGATCGCCGCGGCGCTCACGACCTTCAGCCCGATGCTGATCTGGTACTCGCAGGAAGCCCGCGCGTATGAGGCGGTGGTGCTGCTGAGCGGGCTCTCGCTGCTGACGTTCGCGTTTGCGCGCGAGCGCCCCAGTGGCGCTGCGCTGGCAGCGTGGACGGTGGCGTGCGTGCTGGCGCTGGCGACCGAGTACTACGCCGCGCTCGTCGTGGTGCCCGAGGCGATCTGGCTGCTGTGCTGGAACCGGCGCGGGCCCGGAAGGCGGCCTCTGCTGGGAGCCGTCGCGGTGCTGGTCGTGCTGGCGGTGCCGCTGCTGTGGCTGGCGATCAGCCAGAACGCCACGGGGCACGCGAGCTGGATCGCGCCGATCCCGCTCGCTCCGCGCCTCGACCAGATCATCCCGCAGTTCACGGTCGGCTTTCAGCTGCCGGCGCAACAGGTGCTCACGCGCGTGGGCGAAGCTGCGGCGCTGGTGGCGCTGGTGTTGCTCGTGGCGCGCTCGGAGCGCCTGGAGCGGCGCGGGGCACTGGTCGCGCTCTCGATCGCGCTCGGCGGCTTTGTGCTCAGCCTGCTGCTCGTGGCGGGCGGAATCGACGATCTAATCACGCGCAACATCATCTCGCTGTGGATGCCGGCGGCGGTGGCGGTAGCGGGCGGCCTGGCGGCCCGGCGGGCTCGAACGCTGGGCGTCTTCTGCACGGTCGTGCTGTGCGCGATCGGGCTCACCGGCGCGATCGCGGTGGCGGCCAATCGCAACTTTCAGCGCCCTGACTGGCGCGGCGTCGCGCGCGTGCTCTCGCCGCGGCCGGCGGCCTCGGTCGGTACGCGCGCGATCCTGATTCAGCGCTACCGCGACGTGCTGCCGCTCTCGCTGTACATGCCCGAGCTGAAGTCGTGGCGCCACCACGGCACGAACAAATTCAGCCAGTACGTGGGCACGAACTCGATCGGCGAGTTCGACGTGATCGCGATCGCGGCGCCCCGCGTCAACCTCTGCTGGTGGGGCGCCGCCTGCAACCTCACTCCCTCTCGGCTTCAGGGGCGCTACTCGCTCCCCGGCTTCCGCGTGGCCTGGACGCGCCACATCTACCAGTTCACGATCATGCGCATGGTCGCCACGCGCCCGGTCCGCCTGACGCCGCAGATGGTCTCGGGCGCGCTCACCAACACGAACCTCAAGTACGACGACTTGTTGATTCAGCGCTGAGGCTTCAGCAGCGCGCTGATTTCGCTCCGGGTGAGCCGACGGTGCGACCCGGGCTTCAAGTTGCCGAGCTCGAGGTCGCCGATGGCCACGCGCTCGAGCCGCCTGACCGGGTGCCCGACGGCCTCGCACATGCGCCTCACCTGCCGCTTGCGCCCCTCGCGCAGGGTGAGCTCCAACAGAGAACTCGAGATCTGACGGACCTCGGCGGGCGCGCTGAGACCGTCCTCGAGCTCGACGCCGCGACGCAACGCACGCAACGCGCGCTCGCGCACGGGCCCGCGAGCGACCAGGGCCCTGTAGGTCTTCGGCACCTCGAACCGCGGGTGGGTCAGCCGGTGGGCGAGGTGCCCGTCGTTGGTCAGCAGGATCAGGCCTGTGGTGTCAATGTCGAGCCGCCCGACCGGGTAGAGGCGGCCGGGCGATTCGACCAGGTCGAGAACCGTCTGCCTGCCCTGGGGGTCGTGGGCGGTCGAGATCACCCCGGCGGGCTTGTTCAGCGCCAGCACGACCTGAGCCGGGGCGCCTCCGACCGGGACGTCGTCGAGCGCCACCCGCTGGCCGTCGCTCACGTCGCGCGCGGGGTCGGTCACGGTCTGGCCATCGATGGCCACGCGCCCTTCCTGGATCAACCGCTCGGCCGCGCGCCGCGAGGCGACCCCAGCCGTGGCGAGGTATTTGGCGAGTCGCATGACCACCTAGAAGTGTGGCTCACCCCCTAGCGGCCGACGTACTGACTTCGCGCTTAAGAACGTGTGGTTAACTGACCGAGGATGCGTTTGGGGGATGCAGTGGGGCGCCCGGCCATCCGGGCTATGTGCGCCGTTGTTGCCGCGGGAGGTCTCGCCGGCGGCTTCGCCGCCCTCGGAGCCAACGTGGCTGCGGCCCATTCCTCTTCCCGGATTGGTGCCGCCGCGGTGGCGGGCTCACCGCAGAGCGCCACGCACGGGCTTGATGTGCTGCCGTTCCCAGGCACTCCCGACGCGCCGCCGGGGACGCCGGTTGATTTCCCGGCGGTCGCTCCCGCGCAGATGCTCGCGGTCAGAGCTGTGGGCTCGCGCACGGGGCTCCATCCCGGACGTCTCAGCGCCCAGCCCCAGAATGCCGGCACTCAGTTTGCGCCGCGGCGACCCTTCGCGCCGGGCGAGCGGGTTTCGGTCACAGCCGTGCTGCGCTCAGCGGCGGCGGGCGCAGCTTCCGGCGCACCCGGTTCCCGCAAGCTGCGCTTCTCCTTCACGATCGCGCGACCCGCACACGTGCGCTCATATTCGAGCCCCTTTGCACCCGGGGCCGGCGGCACCGCGGCCAGTCCCGACACCCTGGGGATGAGCGCCGGCGCCATGCGGACCAACGGCTCGAGCCGCCCCACGCATTCGTTTGTGACTCAGCCGGACTTCCACCCACCGACGATCTCGATGGTCGGCAAGGACACCGATCACGCCTCGGGCAACATCTTCCTGACCTCGCAGAACACCGGCCAGAACGGGCCCTACTTCCTGAACTCAAATGGCGACTTGCGCTGGTATCACCCGACCTCCGGCCCGGGGCACGGGAAGGGTCCGGCCGCCTTCGACTTCCGCGTCCAGTACTACGAAAAGCATCCCTACCTCACCTACTGGGAGGGGCACCTCAACTTCCCGCCTGGAGACGGCACCGGCGACGGGGTGATGCTGGGCGTCCACTACCGCCGGGTCCACACGGTCACCGCCGGGGCCGGCTATCAGTCAAACGGCGTCGACCTGCACGAGTTCAGCATCGGCGCCAACGGCAACGCCTTCGTGACGGTCTACGCGCCGGTGCACACCAATCTCACATCGGTCGGCGGCCCCTCAAACGGCGTCGTGTTCGACTGCATCGCGCAGGAGATCAACATCAAGACCAACCGGGTCCTGTGGGAGTGGAACGCGCTCGACCACGTCCCCGTCTATGACACGTACGCCCATTACTCGGGCGGGCCCTTCGACTACTTCCACATGAACTCGATTCAGCAGTTGCCGAACGGCCACGTGATCATCTCTTCGCGCCACATGTGGGCGGTGTACTCGATCGACATGAAGACGGGCAAGATCGATTGGACGCTGGGGGGTCGCCACTCCTACTTCTGGATGGGCAGCGGCACTCACTTCTACTGGCAGCACGACGCCACCTTGCACGCGGGCGGGCTGATGACCATCTTCGACGACGGGGCCGGTGACGGAGGGCTGAACGAGAACCAGTCGCGCGCCCTCGCCATCCACCTCAACATCCAGAGTCGGCACGCCACGCTCGACCAGGCCTATCTGCATAACCCCCCGGTGCTGACGACGAGCATGGGCTCGACCCAGGTGGTGCAAGACCACAACGTGTTTGTGGGTTGGGGCGGGGCGCCGAGCTTCTCCGAGTACACGCAGGGCGGAGACGAGATCTTCAAGGGCGACTTTCAGCGGCCCGTTTCCTCATACCGCGCCTACCGCTCGGGCGGTTTCATCGGCCGGCCGGTGAGCGCACCGGTGATCGCCGTCCGGAAGGCGTCAAAGGGCGGTGGCGACAACATTTACGCGAGCTGGAACGGGTCCAGCTTGGTGACGAAGTGGCGCGTACGGGCAGGCTCCAGCAAATCGAAGCTCTCAAGCGTCAAGGTGGTTTCCTGGGCTGGCTTTGAAACGACGATCAAGGTCTCGAAGGCCAAGTACTTCCAGGTGGTAGCGCTCGACGGCAAGGGCCACGCGTTGCCCCACGGCACCTCGCGAGTGGTCGCCGGCCGCTAACGCCAGCAGCGTCGTAGTAGTCAGAAGGGAATCGGCTTGAGAGCTCTTGTGCGTGTGGTGGGTTTGCTCGCCGGCCTGGCGGGCGCCCTCGCCGGCCTAGCCGCCTTTCACCCCACCACGCTCGCCGCCCGCACCACCCACGCACGAGCCCACACCGCGCCTAACCCGGTCTCAAACAACCCCAACCAGGGCCTCGACGTACTCCCCTTCCCCGGCACCCCCGACGCCGCCCCCGCCACCAACATCATCTTCCCCGCCACCCCCAAAAACCAAATCACATCCATCACAGCCACCGGCACCCACAGCGGCACCCACCAAGGCCACCTCTCAACCCAACCAGCCGGACAAGGCAGCGCCTTCACCCCCCAACACCCCTTCACCCCCGGCGAACACGTCATCGTCACCGCCACCCTGCGCACCACCAAAACCGCCACCGCCACCGGCTCCCCCCACACCACACACATCCACTGGACCTTCACCATCGCCCAAACCGCCGCCGTGCCAGCGGCTCCTCGCTCGACCACAGCCGGCCGAGAGAAGCGCGCGACCGTGATCTCGTCGCGTCTGACGCATTCCTACCTCACGGCACCCCATCTGCATCCGCCGATCGTGAAGATGAGCGGGCACGACACCGACCGTGGCCAGGGCGACATCTTCCTCGACGCCGAGAACAGCGGTCAGCCCGCCGCCTACTTCCTCAACCCGATGGGCGACGTGCGCTGGTACAAGCCCTCGACCAAGAAGGGCGGAGGACCATCGATCTTCAACGTGCGCGTCCAGGCCTACCACGCGAGACCGGTCATCACCTACTGGCGTGGCGTGGTCCAGTCGCCGCCCGGGTGTGGCCACGGCGAGGGCCTCATCCTCAATGAGCACTACCAGACGATCCACACGGTCACCGCCGGCGACGGCTACCGCAAGCAGGGCACCGACCTGCACGAGTTCACGCTCGGTCGTCACGGCCACGAGGGCGTCGCGTTCGTGACCGTGTGGTCTCCCGTGAAGGCCAATCTGACCAGCATCGGGGGACCCGCCAACGGCAAGGTGATCGACTGGATCATCCAGGAGATCGACATCAAGACGAACAAGGTGATCTGGGAATGGCACTCGCTCCATCACGTGCCGATCACGGACAGCTATGAGAAGTACTCCCCGGGTCAGCTCTACGACTACTTCCATCTGAACTCGATCCAGCAGCTCTCCAACGGCCACCTGATCATCTCCGCCCGCAACACGTGGTCGGTGTATTCGATCGACGAGAAGACGGGCAAGGTCGCCTGGGAGCTCGGCGGCAAGCACTCGAGCTTCAGCCTCGGCTCCGGGGCCCGCTTCTACTGGCAGCATCACGCCACGCTGCACAACCACGGCATCCTGACCGTGTTCGACGACGGGGCGCCGCCGCCCGAGGAGCCCGAGTCGCGCGCGCTGGTGCTTCACATCTCGACCAGCAAGCACACCGCGACCCTGGTCCGCGCCTACACGCACGATCCGCCTACGCTCGCCTACAGCCAGGGCGCGGTGCAGATACTTCCCGACCACCACGTCTTCGTGGGCTGGGGGTCGCGTCCCTACTTCTCCGAATACACCGCGGATGGCGACTTCGTCTTCGGCGGCGCCTTCCGGGTGCCCGTGCAGTCATACCGTGCCTACCGCTTCTCGGACTGGAAGGGCTATCCCCTCCAAGCGCCGGCGGTCGCGGTCAGGAAGACCTCGTCTGCCAACCGCTACTCCGTGTACGTGAGCTGGAACGGGTCGACCACGGTGGCGAGATGGCGGGTGGTCGGCTCCGACAGCCGCAACGGCCACTTCCGTCGTCTGACGGGGCGGGATTGGGTCGCTTTCGAGACCAGAATCCCCGTCAGCACCCATTTCAAGTGGCTGAAGGTCCAGGCGCTCGGGCCCCACGGTCATCAGCTGGCTAATGGAGCCTCGGCGGCGGTGAAGACCTAGACTGCCCGCGGGGAGCCGGACTGCCTACCGATCCGGGCGCGGGGCGCTCCTCAACCAAAGGGGAAGCTTGAAAGCTCTTGTGCGTGTGGTGGGTTTGCTCGCCGGCCTGGCGGGCGCCCTCGCCGGCCTAGCCGCCTTTCACCCCACCACGCTCGCCGCCCGCACCACCCACGCACGAGCCCACACCGCGCCTAACCCGGTCTCAAACAACCCCAACCAAGGCCTCGACGTACTCCCCTTCCCCGGCACCCCCGACGCCGCCCCCGCCACCAACATCATCTTCCCCGCCACCCCCAAAAACCAAATCACATCCATCACAGCCACCGGCACCCACAGCGGCACCCACCAAGGCCACCTCTCAACCCAACCAGCCGGACAAGGCAGCGCCTTCACCCCCCAACACCCCTTCACCCCCGGCGAACACGTCATCGTCACCGCCACCCTGCGCACCACCAAAACCGCCACCGCCACCGGCTCCCCCCACACCACACACATCCACTGGACCTTCACCATCGCACGCGCCGCCGTGCACGTGCGTCTCCCCGCAGCGAGCGGGGGTGCACGAGGCGTCGCGGCTGCCGCAGTGGGTGGGGCCGCGGCGGGGGGCCTCGCCTCGCGCAAGCCGACCCATTCGTTCATCACCGAGCCGGGCTTTGACCCTCCGGTCATCAGGATCAGAGGCCACGACCCGGACCCGGGCCAGGGCAAGATCTTCCTCGACGCCGACAGCACGGGGCAGAACGCGGCCTACATGCTCAACCCGCACGGCGATCTGCTCTGGTACGACCCCACCCAGGGCTCGTCAACCGCGGCCGCCGACGTCGCAGTGCAGAGGTATGACGGCAGGCCCGTCCTGACCTACTGGCAGGGCAAGCTCACCTGCCCCCCGTGCGCGGGTCAGGGCGACGACCTGATCCTGAACGACCACTACCAGACCATCGATACGGTCACGGCCGGCGACGGCTACCGGCAGCAGGGCACCGACCTGCACGAGTTCCTGGTCACGCACGACCACCACCAAGAGGTCGCGTACGTGACGATCTGGAAGGCGGTGAAGGCCAATCTCACCTCCGTCGGGGGACCTCCCAACGGCAGCGCCTTCGACTGGATCATCCAGGAGATCGACATCAAGACCGACAAGGTGCTCTGGGAATGGCACTCATTGGGGCACGTCCCGGTCGCCGCCAGCTACAGGCAGTACGTCCCCGGTCAGTCGTATGAGTACTTTCACCTGAACTCGATCCAGCAGCTTCCGAACGGCCACCTGATCATCTCGGCGCGCGACACCTGCGCGATCTACTCGATCGACAAGAAGACCGGCAAGATCAACTGGGAGCTCGGCGGCAAGCACTCGAGCTTCAGGCTGGGCGCGGGCGTGCGCTTCTACTGGCAGCACGACGCCAGGCTGCACGCGCACGGCATCCTGTCCGTGTTCGACGACGGCGCGGGGCCCCGGCGAGAGAAGCAATCGCGGGCGCTCGTCATCCACATCTCTCTCGGCAAGCACAGCGCCAAGCTCGTGCATGCCTATACGCACCGCCCCTCCACGCTCGCCTTCGCCGAGGGCAGCGTGCAGCTGCTGGGCGACCACGACGTGTTCGTGGGCTGGGGTTACAGCCCGTACTTCTCCGAGTACTCGCGCAAGGGCGCGCAGCTGTTCGGCGGCACCTTCGTCGCACCGATCCACTCGTACCGTGCTTTTCGCGGCGCGTGGGTGGGCGCGCCGTTGCAGCCGCCCGCGATCGCCGTGCAACCCTCATCGACATCGGGCAAGGCGAACGTGTACGTCAGCTGGAACGGGGCCACGCGGGTGGCGAGATGGCGCCTGCTCGCGGGCAGCTCCCCCACCTCGCTGAAGCGCGTCCAGCACGTTCCGTGGGCGGGCTTCGAGACCAGGATCGAGACCGCGGAGGCGCCGTATTTCGAGGTCAAGGCCCTCGATGCCAAGGGGCAGTTACTGCCGCACGGCACCTCCGCGGCCATTGCCGGCCCGTAGGCCCGAGCCTCTGATCGCCCGGACGCCATTCCAACCCAAGGTGTGGAGGCGCTGGATGCGAACGGAGACCTACTGGCGAACGGCGCCTCCGCAGCCGCTACCGTTCCTTGACCGGGGCCGCTGGGCAAGGACTTTTCCGGGGGAGTCATGACGATCACCTGGAGGGAATCACCATGAGACGAAGGGTTCGCGAAGCGGATTGTCGGAGCCGTGCTGTGGCGCTGCTGTGCTGCGTCGCAGCGCTGGCGAGCGGGTTAGCCGCGCTTGGGATCGCGGGCGGCTCGGCGGCGTCGGCAGCGCCCCCCGGAGCGGGACTGCCGGTCGCGCGCGGCGGACTCGATGTGCTGCCCTTCCCGGGCACGCCCGACGCCGCGCCCCGGACCCCGATCGACTTTCCCGCGCTCACCCCGGCCCAGATCCGGTCGGTCAGGGCCGTGGGATCGCGCACGGGCGCTCACTCGGGCACGCTCAGCGCCCAGCCGGGCCGGGCGGGCACGCAGTTCGCTCCGGCGCGGGCGTTTGCGCCCGGCGAGCGCGTTTCGGTGATCGCGACCTTGGCCTCGCCTGCGGCCGGTGCCGCCTCCGGGGCCGCGGGCTCGCGGGTGCTCCGCTTCTCCTTCAAAGTGGCGCGACCCGGGGCGACGACGAGCACGCCTGCGGGCGGCGCCGCAACCGCTGCGCAGGACAGCGGCATGCTGCCCCCGCGCGCGAACTCGAGCGCCACACAACCCGTCACCCATTCGTTCGTCTCGGCGCCGGGCCTGCGCCCGCCGATCGTCGACATGGTCGGCCAGGACACCGATACGACGGCGGGCGACATCTTCCTCGACGCCCAGAACTCGGGGCAGAACGGGCCGTACTTCCTGAATGGAGACGGCGATCTGCTGTGGGACCACCCGACGTCGGGCACGGGAGTCGGTCAGGCTGCCTTCGACCAGCGCGTGCAGACCTATAACGGCCAGCCGGTCCTCACCTACTGGGAAGGGCGGCTGATCCCGCCGGCCTACACGGGCAACGGCGTGGGGGTCATGCTGAACGAGAAGTATCAGAAGATCCACCGGGTCACCGCGGGGGCCGGGTACCAGGGCGACGGCATCGACGAGCACGAGTTCGCGGTCACGCCGCAGGGCGACGCGCTCGTCACGGTCTACGCGCCGGTGAAGGCGAATCTCAGCTCCGTGGGCGGCCCCACGACCGGCACGGTGCTCGACTCGATCGTGCAGGAGATCAACATCGCGACGAACCGCGTGGTCTGGGAGTGGAGCTCGCTCGCGCACGTGCCGATCTCCGATTCCTACGCGAAGTACAAGTCCGGAACGCCCTTTGACTACTTCCACGTCAACTCGATCCAGCAGCTCCCGGGCGGCAGCCTGATCGTCTCGGGGCGCAACGTGTGGGCCGCGTTCTCGATCAGCCGGAAGAACGGCAAGGTCAACTGGGAGGTAGGGGGCAAGCATCCGAGCTTCAAGATGGGCCCGGGGACCAATTTCGAGTGGCAGCACGACGTGGAGCTACACGCGAACAATGTGCTGAGCGTGTTCGACGATGCCTTCGCCGGCGGCCCGGGCACCCAGAAAGAGAGCCAGTCGCGGGCGCTCAAGCTCCAGCTCAAACCGGGCAGCGCCTCGCTGATCCACGCCTACCTGCACTCCCCGCCGGTGCTGGCGGGCAGCCAGGGCAATGTCCAGATGCTCTTCAACGGCAACGTGTTCGTCGGCTGGGGGGCCGCGCCCACCTTCTCCGAATACACCGCGAGCGGCACCCAGATCTTCAAGGCCTGGTTCCGCTCGCCCGTCCAGTCCTACCGGGCCTACCGCTTCGACAACTGGACGGGGTTGCCGCAGAGCCCGCCGGCGCTGGTCGCCAAGTCGTCCTCGACCTCCGGCCAGGACAACCTCTACACGAGCTGGAACGGCGCCACGCAAGTCGCCCAATGGCGAGTGTTGGGGGGACCGACGTCCTCGGCGCTGACGCCGGTCACGACGGTGCCTTGGTCGAGCTTCGAGACGACCATCCCCGTCTCGACCGCGAGCGATCACTACTTCGAGGTGGAGGCGCTCGACTCGAACGGCAACGTGCTCGCGCACGGCACATCCGCCGTGGTCAAGGCGCCGTAGCGCCACCCGCAGAAAAGGAAAAACCAGCGCCACCGCGCCCCGGCGTAGACTTGGGCGCGGTGGGCTGGTCATTGCGAGGGGGCGATTCTGAGCGGGCTGGGAGCTAGAGCCCCTACCTGGGCCGCGCTGCTGGTCACGGCGGGCTGCCTGGCCGCCGCGACCGCCGCCTCGGCGCTCAGTCCCTCCGCGCGCCCCGTTCGTTGCACAGGGGCGCGGCGGCGCACGCTCGGCTGCCGCCCAGGGACTCGATGTGTTGCCGTTTCCGGGCACCCCGGACGTGCCGCCGGGGGCCAAGATCGTCTTTCCCGCGGTAGGCCCCGCCCAGCTCGCGGCCGTCCGCGTGGTGGGCTCGCGCAGCGGCCTGCATCTCGGTCGGCTGAGCGCTCAGCCCGCCGGTCAGGGCACGGGCTTCTCCCCCCGGCGGCCGTTCGCGCCCGGCGAGCGCGTGACGGTCACGGCCGCGTTTCGCTCCGCCAGGGCCGGGACCGCGTCAGGGGCGCCGGGCGCCAGGCGGATCCGCTTCTCGTTCGCGGTGGCCCGCTTCGCCGCGCTTGGCAAGGGCACGCGCTGGAGCGACGCGAGTCTTGCCGACACGACCACCGGCAGCACAAGGCACGTCACGCACAGTTTCGTCTCGGCGCCGAAGCTCCACCCGCCGGTTGTGAGCATCCGTGGCAAGGTGCGAGATCCGGCGCAGGGAGACATCTTTCTCGACGCCCAGAACAGCGGCCACCCGGGTCCATACATCCTCAAGCCCCATGGCCAGCTCGTGTACTTCTTCCCCGCGCACGGCTCGGTCTTCAACGCCCGCGTACAGACTTATGACAAGCGCCCCGTTCTCACGTACTGGCAGGGGCGCGTGGTGCCTCCCGGCGTGGGTCGCGGCGAGGACCTGATCTACAACGAGAGCTACCAGAAGATTCACGTCGTGCGAGCGGGTATGGGCTACCAGAAGGTGGGCACCGACCTGCACGAGTTCACGCTCGGCCACCAGGGTCATGAGGGGGTGGCCTTCGCGACCATCTGCGTGCCGGTGCAGGCGAACCTCACCTCGGTCGGCGGCCCCCCAAACGGCACGGTGCTGGACTGGATCATCCAGGAGATCGACGTTCAGACCAACAAAGTGATCTGGGAATGGCACGCGCTCGGCCACATCCCGCTCGACTATTCGTACGAGCCCTACACCCCCGGCCAGCCCTACGACTTCTTTCACCTCAACTCAATCCAGCAGCTCGCCAACGGCCGCCTGATCATCTCCTCACGCCACACGTTCGCGGTCTACGCGATCGACAAGAAGACCGGGCGGGTCGCCTGGGAGCTCGGCGGCAAGCACTCGAACTTCAGCATGGGTCCCGGAGCGAGCTTCGAGTGGCAGCACGACGCGACGCTGCACGGAGGCGGCCTGCTGACGGTGTTCGACGACAACTCCCGGTCCGCGCTCGGCCAGTCGCGCGGGCTCGAGCTGCACGTCGGCCTCGGCTCGCACAGGGCGACCTTGGTGCGCTCCTACTTCCATCGACCACATTCGATCTTCGCCTCCAGCCAGGGAAGCGTGCAGGTGCTGCACAACCACAATGTCTTCGTGGGCTGGGGGTCCTCGTCGCATTTCTCCGAGTACACGGCCGGCGGGAGGCAGCTCTACGGCGGCTCGTTCCGCGGGCACGTGCAGTCCTATCGCGCCTACCGCTTCAGCGACTGGGTCGGGGAGCCCTTATGGGCGCCGGCTGTCGCGGTGCACAAGGCGAAAACGCCCGCTCACGTGAACCTCTTCGTGAGCTGGAACGGCGCGACCCGCGTGAAGCGCTGGCGGGTGCTGGGTTCTTCCAGCGAAACGGGGCCGTTTGCGAAGGTCAAGCCATCGGCGCGGTGGGCGAGCTTCGAGACCGCGGTTTACATCAGCGCGGCCAGGGGCCCATATTTCGAGCTCCAGGCGCTGGACGCCCACGGCGACGTGCTTGCGCACGGGACCTCCCCGGTCATCAAAGCCCCGTAGCCGGCTGCCACCATAGGACCATGGACGTAGCGCTACTCAAGCGCACCCTGGCCGAACTGAACGAGCCGCCCTACCGGACGCGGCAGGTGCTCCGCTGGGCGTTCTCGGGCGCCGCGGGGTTCGAGCAGATGAGCGACCTGCCCGCCCGGCTGCGAGCCGAGCTGGCCGCACGGGTGCCCTACTCCACGCTGAGCGTGGAGCGGGAGAGCCGAGCGCGCGACGGCACGATCAAGGTACTGGCCACGACCGCCGACGACCGCCCGCTCGAGTCGGTGCTGATGCGCTATCGCGACGGGCGCACCTCGCTCTGCCTCTCCTCTCAATCCGGCTGTCCGCTGACCTGCACCTTCTGCGCCACCGGACAGATGCGCTTCGGGCGCAATCTGAGCTCCTCCGAGATCCTCGACCAGGTGCTGTTGCTGACGCGCCTGGCGGCTGCGCGCAAGCCTGATCACGCCGTCTTCATGGGCATGGGCGAGCCGTTGCTCAATCTGGAGGCGGTGCTGGAGGCGTGTCGGCAGCTCCCGCAACTGGGAGTCGCCCACCGCCGCACCGCGATCTCGACGGTGGGGTGGATTCCGGGCATCCGCCGACTCGAGTCCGAGCCGCTCCCGATCAGGCTGGCGCTCTCGCTGCACGCGGCCGACGACGCGCTACGCAGTGAGCTGATGCCCGTCAACGAGCGCTACCCGATCGCCGACGTGCTCGCGGCCTGCCGGGACTATTACCTGCGCAAACGGCGGCGGGTGTTCGTGGAATACGTGATGCTGGCGGGCGTGAACGACGCCCACGCGCAGGCGGCGGCACTTGCTGAGGCCCTCGATCCGCGCATCTTCAAGGTCAACCTGATCCCCTACAACCCCACCTCGTCGCTGTTTGCGAGCTCGAGCCCGAGGGCGATTGCGGCGTTTCGCTCAGTGCTCGAGCGGCGCGGGCTGACGGTGACGGTTCGCGTGGAGCGCGGCCGCGAGATCGCGGCGGCCTGCGGCCAGCTGGCGGCGCCGCTCGCCGGCGCGCAGGGACCGGGCGCCGAGCCTCAGAACACGTACGGCGCCGTCTCGGGGTTGGCGCGAAGCGCTTCCCATTCCGCCTCGTCAAGCGGCTGAGGCCGGTCGCGGTCGCGGTCGACCGTGCAGAGGAAGCCGAATGACTCCTCGCCTTCGTCCTCGAAGGCGTTCATCCAGCGATGCGGCGTGAGGGGAGCGACGTAGACCGCGTCGAAGGGGCGGCAGGCCACGAGATCGCCGCCGACGAGCGCGCGGCCCGACCCCCGAAGGACCACCACGAAGTGCGCGTGGCGGTGCTTCTCCAAGCTTGAGTAGCCACCCGGCGCGAACTCGAAGTAGCGCAGCTCCCAGCTCGCCGGTAGCTGGTCGCCGTGGGCGAGCGCATGGCGGCTCACTCCGGCGAAGCTCATGCCCCTCGCCCGCGCGCTTTCGGGAGGCTTGTAGTCGCTCGGCGCGACCCCATCCCAGCGGAAGGCCTGGGGATCAAACCGGACCAGCGGCTCGCCGGCGGGCGGCTGCTCGCCCCCCCTCGGATCAGCCGGCGGCACGGGCTTCGCCCGCTTTCAGCAGCCGCTCGCGCAACTCGGCCTGGATCTCGGGCGAGGGGTCGAAGGTCGATGCGTCGGGCAGCTGGTCGAGCGAGCTCAGACCGAACAGCCGCAAGAACAGCTCGGTCGTCCGATACAGGACGGCGCCGAACTGCGAGCGCCCGCTCTCTTCGATCACCCCCCGCTCGAGCAACGTCGCGACCGCCGATTCGGCGCTGACCCCGCGGATGCGGGCAATCTCGGGGCGGGTCACCGGCTGCAGGTAGGCCACGATCGCGAGCGTCTCGGCTTGGGCTGCCGTCAGCGGCGGCGTACGCGGCTTGGCGAGCAGCCGGCGCGCCGCCGGTTCGGCGTCGGGATGAGAGGCGAGCACGTAGCCACCGGCGAGCTCACGCACCACCAGCCCGCGGCGCTCGAACTCGAGCTGCTCTCGCAGTCCCTCCACCGCGCCCACGACCGCGTGCAATTCCGCGCCGGTGGCGTCGGCGAGCGCATCCGCGCTGACGGGATCGGGCGAGAGGAACAGCAGCGCCTCGATCACCCGCTCGAGTCGCTCGGTCATGCCGGCATCCCCGCCAGCCCGCGCGCGCTCGGCACCGGGACCCGGGCGGCATGGCTCGCCGTGCGCTCGACGGTGATCTGGCCGAACGGCTGCTCTTGGCGCCAGGTGAGCTCACCCTGCTTGTAGAGCTCGAGCAGCGCGTAGAGCGTGACCGCGACGGTTACGCGATCAGAGCGCTCGAGGGCCTCCTCGAAGTCGAACGTGCCGCGGCGCAGAAGCGCACGCAGCCGCGCGAGCCGTTCGGCCACGGTCACTCTGGGGGCGACCATGTGGCGGGTGTCCACCGGTTCGGGGACCTGCAGCAGGCCGGCGAGCGCGCCCGTGAGCGCGGTCGGGTCGTAGGCCGTGCGCGCGTCCGCGAGCGCCGCGCGGCGAAGCTCGGACGGCAGCGACGCTGAACGGAAGCGATAGCCCTCCTCGGCTTCCAGCTGCTGGCGCAGGAAGGCGGCCGCATCGCGGTAGCGGTGGGCATCCAACAACCGCGCGAGCAGCTCCTCCGCGGCCTCGCCGGGGTCGAGCTCAAGCTCTTCCAGCTCCTCGCCGGGCAGCATCAGCCGCGACTTCAATTCGAGCAGGGCCGCGATCAGCACCAGGAATTCCGTCGTGGCCTCCAGGTCAAGCGACGCCCGGCGCTCCAGATGGTCTATGTACGAGATCACGATCTCGGCGAGATCTACCTCCAGCAGGTCGACCTCCTCGCGCAGAATCAGCGTCAACAGCAGGTCAAACGGACCGGCGAATACGTCGAGGTCGAGCTCGAGATCGGCCAGGCGCACGCCTGAAAGCTATCGCCGGGCCCGGACCGGCCCCACGCCCATCGCCTCGCGCACGTCCGCGAGGATCGGCGAGGCGATCGCGCGCGCCTGCTCCGCGCCCTCGGCCAGCAGCCGCTCGAGCCGCGGCTCGTCGGCGCGCACCTCCTCGTAGCGCTCGCGTACGGGCGCCAGATAGCCGGCCACCGCGTCGGCGACCGCCTGTTTGAAGGCCCCATAGCCGGCGGAGTCGAACTCGCGCTCGACCTCCTCGGGGCGCGTGCCTCGCACCGCGGCCAGGATCTCGATCAGGTTTGAGACGCCGGGCTTGTCCGGGGCACGCGTGACCTCGCGGCCGGAGTCCGTGACCGCGGAGCGGATCTTGCGCGTCACGACCTCCGGCTCGTCCAGCACGTAGACCGTGCCCTGGGGGCTAGGGGCAGTGGTCGACATCTTGCGGTCGGGGTACTGGAGGTCCATGATGCGGGCGCCCACCTCGAGGTAGCGGCCCTCCGGGACCACCAGGACCTCGCCGAAGCGGGCGTTGAAGCGCTCCGCGACGTCGCGCATCAGCTCCACGTGCTGGCGCTGGTCCTCGCCCACGGGCACCTCGGTCGCACGGTACGCGAGCACGTCCGCCGCCATCAGCACCGGGTAGAAGAACAGCCCCGCGCTGACCAGCTCGCGCTGCGCCGCGGACTTCTCCTTGAACTGGTGCATGCGGTTGAGGTCGCCAACGGCGGTGACGCTCGAGAGGAGCCAGCAGAGCTCGGCGTTTTCCTGGACATCCCCCTGTCGGAAGAGAATGCAGCGGTCGGGGTCGAGCCCCGCGGCCAGCAGGGTGGCCGTGGCGTCGTAGGTCGTCTCGCGCAGGCGGGCCGGCTCGTAAGCGACCGTGGTGGCGTGGAGGTCGACGATGCAGTAGATAGCTTGGCCCCGCTCCTGGCCGGCCACGTACTGCGCGATCGCACCGATGTAGTTGCCGAGGTGCTTGCGCCCGGTCGGCTGAATGCCCGAGAAGATGCGGATCATGGCAGCTGCGTCCGACCCGGCGAGCGCGCGCGGGCGTGCGCATGCGCTTGGGGTTGCGACGCCGCCGACGCCCGGCTCGATCGGCCCCTGGGAAGTCCCGACCAGCGCGGCCCGCCATGGACCCGGCGGCCATCCCGGGTGGCGAGCACCCAGGCCGCCAAGATGCCCCCCAGCGCGCCCGTTAGGTGGCCCTGCCAGGACACATTCCCGTGCGGGATCAGGCTGGCGACAAGCGCCCACCCCCAGAGCAGCCCCACGATCGCCCCCGTCAGCAGCTCGAGCAGGCGCCGGTCGAAGATGCCCCGTGTGAGGAGGTATCCGGCGTAGCCGAAGACCACGCCGCTGGCGCCCACGGTGTCGCTGCCCCCCGGCGAGATAAGCCAGGTTCCGAGGCCGCCCACGACGATCACGATCAGCGTGATCAGCGCCAGCCGTGCGGCTCCCCGCAGGGCGATGATCGCGCCCATGAACAGGAAGGGGATCGTGTTGGCGATGAGGTGGCCGAAGCCCACATGCAGGAAGGGAGAGGTGAAGATCGCCCACAGGTGCTCGATATTGCGGGGATAGATACCCCCCGCCCGTTCGAGTCCGTTCGAGTCCAGGGCGTTGGCCACCTCGATCAGCCACATCGCCACGACGATCAGCGCGAGCAACGCGAGGCCCTCGGCCGACCGCCGCCGGCGGCGGTCGAGCGCGCCGGCGATACCCCGGCGAGGCGGGTTGGACGGAGCGGTGTGGTGCAGGGGGATTCCGCGCGTGGCCGTCATCTTCGAAAGCATGACAGCCCGGGGGTCCTAGGCGGCCGCGGGGGGCGGGCGGCGGCCGCGGGGGGCCTGCGTACAGGTGGGCGGCGGCCGTGCCTATGCGGCCGGTCAACCACTTCGGGAGATTACCCCCCAAAAAACGGGAGTTATCTCCCAGACTTATCTCCGCGGCCCTACTGGTGCTCGCGAGAGCAGCTCTTGCCGACGGTCAGCTTTGCCAGCGCGTCACGTACGCGGGCACCGGCAAGTCCGCCGTGAGCTCCGGGGCAGCTACGGGCGCCCCCGGCTCGAGCGCGAGCGGCAGCACCCCCGCCCACACCGGCAAGGAAAGATCTTCGTCGTCATCCACCGGCGGCCCGGTGCGCACCTTGGCGGAGGCTTCCTGCACCGGGAGCGCGACCACCGTGGTCGCGCGCAGCTCCTTGGCGCTGGGTCCGCGCGCCTCGGCGGTGCGCCCGGGCACGATGTGCTCGACGACGGCGTCGAGCGCGAGCCGCTGCTCATCGGCGTCGGACACCACGCGCCCGGTGCCGAGCACGACGGCCGAGCGGTAATTGAGCGAGTGGTGAAAGCCCGAGCGCGCCAGGACGATCCCGTCCACGATCGTGGCCGTCACGCACAGCGCCTCTCCGGCGCCGCCGACGCGCAGCATGCGACTGCCGTTCGAGCCGTGCAGGTAGAGCGTCTCGCCGCGCCGGGCGTGGATCGTGGGCATCGCGTACGGCTGCCCGTCGACGACGAACGCGACATGACAGATCAGCGCGCGGTCGAGGATCTGAAACACCTCAGCGCGCTCGTAGCTGCCGCGCGCGGGCTTGCGCCGGATGCGCGTGCGCTTGGTGGTGCGGAACGCGCCCTTCTCTTGCTTCGGACCGCCCCTTCGTCCCGAACCGGCCTTTCGCTCCGACTTCTGTTCTAGTACATTCTTCATATGCAGCTAGAACTATATCGCGCCCGCGGCGCAAAAGAACTGCGCGAGCACATCGAGGGCGCGATTGCCCAGGGAAGGCTGCAACCCGGCCAGCAGCTTCCCACGGTGCGCGTGCTGGCTCGGCACCTCGGTCTCAGCCCGGCGACCGTGGCGGCCGCGTACCGGGACCTGGGGCGACGGGGCATCCTCCACGCCGATGGCCGGCGCGGCACCCGTGTGCGGCCGCGGCCGCCACTGCTCCTGCCCACCGGACCGTCGCCTCCGCCGGGTGTGACGGACCTCTCCACGGGGTTTCCGGATGAGGCGCTCTTGCCGGCGCTCGAGCCGGCACTCGCCGCGGTCGCGCGCCGGGCCGGCTCGGGCGAGCCCCTGGAGCGTGGCAATGACGCCACGCTGCTCGAGCTTGGCGCCTCCGCCTTCCTCGCCGACGGGATCGAGGTGGGCGAGCTTGCCGTGGTGGGAGGAGCATTGGACGGAACCGAGCGCGTGCTCGCCGACCACTTGCGCGTCGGCGATCGCATCGCTGTGGAAGACCCCGGTTTCCCGCCCTTGCTGGATCTGATCGCGGCCATGGGGCTCAATCCGCATCCGGTAGCCGTCGACGACGAGGGGCCACTGCCTGAGGGGCTCGCGGCGGCTCTACGCGCGGGTGCGCGGGCCCTCGTGGTGACCCCGCGGGCCCAGAACCCCACCGGTGCGGCGCTCACCCCGACCCGGGCCGCCACCTTACGGGCCGTGCTAGCCGAGCACCGCGAGCTGCTCGTAATCGAGGACGACCACGCCGGGCCCGCCGCGGGCGCGCCGGCGCTGACGCTGACCAGCGCGCAACGCCATCGCTGGGCGATCGTGCGCTCCGTGTCCAAGTGGCTCTCGCCCGACCTGCGAGTCGCCCTGCTGGCGGCGGATGCACATACCCTGGCTCGCGTGGAGGGCCGCCAGCGCCTGGGGACTGGGTGGGTCTCGGGCATCCTCCAGGCTACCGTCGCCGAGCTGTGGCGCGACGCTTCGCTCCAGCGCACCGGCGAGCGCGCCGCCGCCAGTTATCGCAGGCGCCGTGAGGCCCTCAAAGACGCGCTCGCCACCCACGGGATCGACGCTCAAGGCACCTCCGGGCTGAACGTGTGGGTGCCCGTCGGCGATGAGCACACGGTCATCCGCGCGCTGCTCGACAATGGGTGGCAGGTCGCCCCGGGGGCTCGCCACCGACTCGCCTCGCGGCCGGCGATCCGCGTGACGGTCGCGGCGATGAAATTATCGGACGCCCCACTGATCGCGAACGTGATCGCCGCCGCCCAGCGCGCAGGGCGGAGCGCGCGCACCTATTAAGTGGGTAGTAGCCGCAGAATGGAACATCCAGAACCGCCGATGGATCCGCTGGTCGCGGCGGCCGGTGACGAGATCGCCCAGCGCGCCGAGCGCGAGCTCGACGCGCTGGTGGGCGTCTCGACGCCGTCCGGCGACGTGGCCGGCGCCGAGGAGGCGATGGCGATCTGCGCGGCGCTTCTCCCGGCCGAGGCTGAAGTCGAACGGCTGCCATGCTCGACGCCGGCGTGCGCCCCTGACCTGCTGGCGCGCATCGGCGGCCGCGGCACGCGCCGGCTGCTGTTGCTGGGCCACGTCGACACGGTCGTGGCGCATGACGCCCACGGTCCGCTGCGCCGCGACGGCGAGCGGCTCTATGGTCCGGGAGCTGCCGACATGAAGGGCGGCGTAGTGCTGGCCCTCGGACTTGCGCGCTTCCTCGCCCAGCGCACCGAGCTGTTCGGCGAGCTGGGCATCCTGCTGGTCACCGACGAGGAGTGGCGCACGACGAGCTTCGCGCACGTGGATCGGGTGGCCGGCTTCGACGCATGCCTCTGCTTCGAGGCCGGCGAGCGCGGGCCCGACGGTGGCGAGCGGGTGATCGTGCACCGCAAGGCGGCCGGCACGCTGCGAGTCACCGCCGCCGGCCAGGCCGCCCACTCTGGCAGCGCGCCGGACCAGGGACGAAATGCCCTGCTGGCGCTCGCCCGGGCCGCCCTGGCGGTCTCGAGACTGCACGACCCGGGCGGACCCGACCGGCGCAGCGTGGTCCCGACGATCATGCGCTCGGGCGAGGTTTTCAACGTCGTACCCGCCGCCGGGGAGCTGATCTTCGACATCCGCGCCAGTCAGCTCACCGCCTTCGACGAAGTGCTCGCGGCGGTGCCGCGCGACACCAACGGCGTGGCGCTCGCGCCGATGCTCTTGCGGCAGTGGCCGGGCATGGACACGCGCGCGGCGACGGACGCGCTGATCGGGCGAGCCCGGGGGCGGCTCGGGCGATCGCTCGAAGGCATCGGCCGCGGCGGCGCGAGCGACGCCAGCCATCTCGCGGCCGCGATCCCGCTGACGATCGACGGTCTCGGGCCGCGTGGTGGGGGCGCCCACACCCCCAAGGAATTCGTGCACGCGCCGTCGCTGCGCGAACGTGCCGAGGTCGCAGCGGCGATCGCGCTCGAGGCCCTCGCCGACTGATCGTGGAGCGCTTCCCTGGCTGATCGCCTGGCAGTCGTCGGCCACATCGAGTGGGTCGACTTCATTCCCCTCGACGAGCACCCGCAGCCCGGTGAAGTGGTGCACGCGCGGGAGAGCTTCGCGCGCGCGGCGGGTGGCGGCGGCGTCGTCGCCGCCGTGCTGGCGGAGCTCGGGGCGGAGGTGGACTTCTTCTGTGCGCTCGGCGACGACGTGCATGGCCACGCAGCCGCCGACCAGTTGACCGCTCACGGGGTCTCCATGCACGTGGCCTGGCGTCGCGAGGCGACCAGACGAGCAGTCACGCTGCTCGAAGGCGCGACCGAACGGACGATCATCACGATCGGCAAGCGCCTGGACCCGCTTGGTTCCGATGCCCTCCCCTGGGAGCGCTTGCGTGAGGCCGAAGGCGTGTACTTCACGGCCGGGGACATCGAGGCCCTGGAGCGAGCGCACGAGGCGAAAGTGGTCGTGGCCTCACCTCGGGCCAGGACCGCGCTGGCGCGGCCGGGACCCGACCTCGACGCGCTGGTGTTCTCCGGCAACGACGCCGCCGAGCGCGAGTGGGCGCGGCGACTCGAGCGGCGCGCCAGGCTGTTCGTGAGTACCGCGGGCGCCCGCGGAGGCTATTGGTGGGACTCGCAAGGGGCCACCGGCCGCTGGGAGGTGGCCGCCGCGCCGGGCCCGGTACGAGACACCTACGGCTGTGGCGACTCATTCGCCGCCGGCTTCACATATGGGCTCGCCGACGGGTCAGGCCCCGCCGGGGCCGCGGCCCTGGGAGCGGAGTGCGGGGCGCGTTGCCTGTCGCGAGCCGGTGCCCCGTAGACCGCCTAAAGAGGCTGCCTGACCACCGGCCGTCGCGCCGCGCCGGCTTCGTCTAGGCGCCGCACCGGGGTGAGGTAGGGCGCCCCTGGGGCGACTCCAGGGTCCTCGCGCGCCTCGGCGAGGATCGCGGCGAGCAGCTCGGCGAAGCGGTCGAGGGTCTCCTTGGTCTCGGTCTCGGTCGGCTCCACCAGCAGCGCCTCGTCGACGATCAGCGGGAAATACACCGTGGGCGGGTGGACGCCATGGTCGAGCAGCCGCTTGGCCAGATCGAGCGTCCTGACCTTGAGCTCGCGCTTCATCGGCGACCCCGAGAGCACGAACTCGTGCATGCAGACGCGCTCGTAAGCGGCGGGCAGGTATTCAGCCACTCCCTCCCGCCTGAGCCGCGCCAGCAGATAGTTGGCGTTCAACACCGCGGTCTCGGAGACGTCGCGCAGCCCGGCGGCGCCGAGCGAGCGGATGTAGGCGTAGGAGCGCACGAACACCCCGTAATTGCCTTGGAAACCGCGCAGGCGCCCGATCGACTTGGGGCGGTCGGAGTCGAGGTCGTAGTAGGCCTCGGCGCCGTTGCCCTCGGGCGCGCGGCGTGCCACCACCGGACGGGGCAGGAAAGGCTCGATGCGCTCGGAGACCGCAATCGGGCCGGCCCCCGGGCCGCCGCCACCGTGGGGCTGGGTGAAGGACTTGTGCAGGTTGAAGTGCACGATGTCGAAGCCCATGTCGCCAGGCCGGCAGATGCCCATGATCGCGTTCAGGTTCGCACCGTCGTAGTAGAGCGTCGCGCCCGCGCCGTGGACGATCTTGGCGATCTCCTCGATGTGAGGCTCAAACAGGCCCAGCGTGGAGGGGTTGGTCAGCATCAGGCAGGCCACCTCCTCGGTGGCCTTTGCGCGCAGGTCGGCGAGGTCCACGTTGCCGTGCGCGTCGGTCCCGACCTTGACCACCTCGCACCCGGCCATCGTCACGGTGGCGGGGTTGGTGCCGTGCGCGGTGTCCGGAGTGAGCACCTTCAGGCGCCGCTCACCGCGGTCCTCGTGGTAGGCGCGGGTCAACAGCACGCCCGCGAGCTCACCATGCGACCCGGCCGACGGCTGCAGGGACACGTAGGGCAGCCCCGCGATCTCCCCTAGGGCCTGCTGCAGGCGCCACATCAGCTCGAGCGCGCCCTGAGCCCGGCTCGGGTCCTGCAGCGGATGCAGCTTGGCGTGACCGTCAAGCGCCGCCACGCGCTCGTGCAGCTTTGGGTTGTGCTTCATCGTGCACGAGCCGAGCGGGTAGAAGCCGGTGTCGAGGTCGAAGTTGCGCTTCGAGAGGCGGTTGAAATGGCGCACCAGCTCGGGCTCTGAGACCTCCGGCAGGCGCGGCGCCTGCGCGCGCCGCAGGCGTGCCGGCAGCAGCTCGTCGAGCGGCCGCTCGGGGACGCCCGCCTCGGGCGCTACAAACGCCCGCCGGCCTGGCTGGGAGCGCTCGAAGATCGTCAGCTCGTCGTCGGCCGCCTCCGAGAACCAGCGCGCCTGGGCCTCGCGGGTCACGCCCGTACCTCGATCGCTTCGCGCTCGGCCGCCACGGCCGCGCCGAGTACCTCCGCCAGCCGGTCGATGTCCGCGCGCGTGCGGCGCTCGGTGATCGCCACCAGCAGCCCCCGCTCGAGCTCGGGATAGTCCCGCCCGAGGGGATGGCCGGGATTGACGCCCTGCGCCCGGCAGCGCTCGATCACCGCCCCCACGGGGGCCTCCAGCGAGACCGCGAACTCCCGCACCACGGGCTGCGAGTGCACGAGCGATACGCCGTCGATCTCGGCCAGCCGCTCGCGGGCGTAGGCCGTGCGCCGCACCAGCAGTTCGGCCAGCTCGGTGACCCCGCGACGCCCCAGCCAGCTCAGGTACACGATGCCGGCAAGCGCGTTCAGGGCCTGGGCCGTGCAGATGTTGGACGTGGCCTTCTCACGCCGGATGTGCTGCTCGCGCGTCTGCAGCGTGAGCACAAACCCACGCCGCCCATCCTGGTCACGAGTCTCGCCCGCGATGCGGCCGGGCAGGCGGCGCAGCAGCGCTTCGGTCGAGGCGAAGAAGCCGAACGACGGACCACCGAAATCGAGCCGGCCGCCGAGAGGCTGCCCCTCGCCGACGGCCACCTCGACGCCGCAATCGCCTGGCGCTTTGAGAATCCCCAACGCCAGCGGATCGCAGGAGCAGATCGTGAGCGCCCCCGCCGCGCGGGCAGGACCGCTGAGCTCGTCGAGGTCTTCGACCGCGCCCAGGAAGTTCGGCTGCGCCACCACCAAGGCGCTGGTCTCTTCGTCAAGCTCCCCCGCCGCCGTCACGCCGTCCTCGAGCGCCAGCTCGACGATCTCCATGTCCCAGGCGTTCGCGAGCGTGGCAAGCGACTCCCGGGCGTGGGGGTGCACCCCGCGCGAGACGACGAACTTGCGCCTCTGGTTCTCGAGCTTGGCCACATAGCCGGCGGCCGCCACGGCGCTGGGTCCTTCGTAAACCGAGGCGTTGGCCACCGACAGGCCGGTGAGCTCGCAGATCGCGGTCTGGTACTCGAACATCGCCTGGAGCGTCCCCTGAGAGACCTCGGGCTGGTAGGGCGTGTATGGCGTCAGGAACTCGGAGCGCTGGGTGATCGCGTCGACCACCGCGGGCACGTAGTGGTCGTACATGCCGCCGCCCAGGAACGAAAGCTCGGACTCGACCGAGGTGTTGCGGGCGGCGAGCGCACGCAGCTCCTCGTAGACCTCCTGTTCTGATAAGGGCCCCTCGAGCGCCAGCGGTGAGCGGAGCCGCAGGCCCTCGGGGATATCCGCAAACAGCTCCTCGACCGTGTCGACTCCGATCTCGGCCAGCATCGCCTCACGATCGGCTTCGGTTGTGGACGTGTAGCGGGTCAAGATCCTCCTCGCGTGGCGCTCACCGGGGCTCTCATTGAGCCACGCAACTCACGTTAGCGACGCCTCGTAAGTACCGGCGTTCATCAGCGCCTCCTTCTCCTCCGGGTCCGACAAGCTCACGCGCACCAGCCATCCCTTCCCATAGGGATCCTCGTTGATTGCCTCGGGCTCGTCGCTGAGCGCTTCATTGACGGCGACGATCTCCCCCGACAGCGGCGCGATCACGTCCGAGACCGCCTTGACCGACTCCACCTCGGCGTAGGCCTCGCCGCCCGACACCGTCGTGCCGACCTTGGGCAGATCGAAGTAGACGACCTCGCCGAGTGCGTCCTGCGCGTACCAGGTGATCCCAAAGGTCGCCTCGTCGCCCTCGATCCGGGCCCAATCGTGCTCGGAGTGGTAGAGGAGGTCGTCTGGGTAGCTCGCTTGCGCCATCTCAGGATCCCTTTCGATAGAGGGGCTTGCGTTCGACCGTGGCCTGGCGGATCGTCCCCCGAACGTCGATTTCGATCGCGGTCTCGGGCTCCGCCTGTGAAGCGGAAACGTACGCCATGCCGATGCCCCGCTCCAGGCAGGGGGAGAACGTGCCGCTGGTTACCTGCCCCCCGCTGAGCACCGGGTTGCCCGCGCGCGCTATCCCCGGCCCCTCGATCACGAACGGCACCAGCCGCTCGGCGGCCGGCGAGCTGCGCGCGGCCTTGACCGCCTCGGAGCCGATGAACCCGGTCTCCTCCTTGCAGCACCACCCGAGTCCCGCCTCGATCGGGCCGCGGTCCTCGCTCAGATCGTTGCCGTAGAGGTGAAAACAGACCTCGAGCCGCAGCGTGTCGCGGGCACCGAGCCCCGCGGGGACGGCGCCGGCGTCGACGAGCGCGTCCCACAGCGCGACGGCTGCCCGGGGCTCGACCAGCAGCTCTACCCCGTCCTCGCCGGTATAGCCGGTTCCGCATACGAGCATCCTCGAGCCGCCCACGGTGCCCTCGGCGCAGCGCATGCGCGGCGGCAGCGGGCCGTCTGCGAGGGCCTCCACCAGCCCGCGGGCGTCAGGGCCCTGCACGGCAAGCATCGCGTAGCGCTCGGCGCGGTCGGACACGTGGACGTCGAAATCCTCGGCGTGCTCTTTGAGCCAGGCGAAGTCACGCTCGTGGTTGGCGGCGTTCGTGACGGTCAGGAAGCGGTCGCCCGCCAGCCGGTAGGTGAAGAGGTCATCGAGCACACCGCCGTCCTCGCGACACATGACGCTGTACTGGGCGCCGCCCTCGGGGACCTTCCCGATGTCGTTTGAGAGCATCCGCTGCAGAAAGCGCTCGGCGTCGGGACCGCGCGTCTCGACCTCGCCCATGTGCGAGACGTCGAAGATTCCCGCGCTGCGCCTGACCGCGATGTGCTCCTCGCGGATGCCGCCGTACTGAACCGGCATCTCGAAGCCGGCGAACGGCATCATTCGCGCCCCGGCGGCCACGTGCCGTTCGTGCAACGGGGTGACGCGCACCGACAAGCTCAGCGGTCGATCGGGCGCGTCGGGAGCCGCGCGCGAGCGCGGCGCAGGGGCCTTACAGCGAGGTTGACGTCGGCTACGTGCGGCTCGAGCCGGGCGACGGCCGTCTCCACGGCAGCCATACGTTGCGAAAGCTCCCCCAGGCGCTGGTTGAGGGTCTGCATGTCGTCCTCGATGCGCATCACGGCGCGGTGCATGCCGATCATCTCCGGGTCGATCGAAGCGACGTGGCCCCGGATCGCACGGAGCTCGCGGACGACCTCCGGCAGGACTCTTGAGAGGAAGCGCGCAGTGGCGAGAAGGTCGACCAGCGGTTCCGCGAGCACGCGGCCCAGCGGCGACCGCATCCATCCCCGCGTCTGGCCCGCCTCCTCACGGTCAGACTCGGCGTCGGCCGAGCTCTCATGCATCGCGGCTGCACTGTATCAACGGCCTGCGCCCGATCTTGATGTTCGGGGGCGCTCCAGCGCGGCCCGCTCGGCATCCAGCCTCGCTTACTAGGGCCGCGCTGGAGTCGTCCGGCTGCGCGCCCCCGCCGGCCGAGCATGCTCGGCCGGGGCCGGCGAACATGTTCGCCGGCCACCTGCCGGGCGCGCGGCCGCGCACCCGGCCTAAGGGGTCCTAGCGATCCTTCAGGAACTCCGGGATGTCGATCTCGTCATCGGAGATCTCGAGCGAGGAGCGCTGGCGCTCGTCCATCGTCACCTCACGCTCGCGGCGCGGTGCCGCAGGCTGCATCCCACGCTTGATTTGGGTCCGCGTGCGCCCATGATCGAAGCCGGTGGCGATCACGGTCACGCGGACCTCCTCGCTCAGCGAGTCATCGATCACCGCGCCGAAGATGATGTTGGAGTTCGAGTCCGCAGCGCTGGTGACGATCTCCGCGGCCTCATTCACCTCGAAGAGGCCAAGGTCCTGGCCACCGGAGATGTTCAGCAGGATCCCCATCGCTCCCTCCACCGACTCCTCCAGCAAGGGTGAGGAGATTGCGATCTTGGCCGCCTCGGCGGCGCGATTCTCGCCGCCCGCGGTGCCGATTCCCATCAGCGCGGTGCCCGCGTCGCGCATCACCGTGCGCACGTCCGCAAAGTCGACATTGATCAGGCCGGGAATCGTGATCAGGTCCGTGATCCCCTGAACCCCCTGGCGCAGGACATTGTCGGCCTCGCGGAAGGCGTCAAGGATCGTCGTGCGCCGCTCGACGATCGCGAGCAGCTTCTCGTTGGGGATCACGATCAGGGTATCCACATGATCCGAGAGGTCATCGATGCCCGCCTGCGCCTGCCTGGCTCGCTGGGTCCCCTCGAACGAGAACGGCCGCGTCACGACACCTACCGTGAGGGCCCCGATCTCGTTCTTGGCGATGTCGGCGATCACCGGGGCTGCTCCCGTGCCCGTGCCACCGCCTTCGCCCGCGGTCACGAACACCATGTCGGCGCCCTTGAGCGACTCCTTGATCTCGTCGCGGGACTCGGCCGCCGCGCCCTTGCCCACGTCGGGGTTGGCGCCGGCGCCGAGCCCGTGGGTGAGCTCGTGTCCGATGTTCAGCTTGATGTCGGCATCGCACATGGCGAGCGCCTGCGCGTCGGTGTTGGTCGCGATGAACTCCACTCCGCGCAGGCCTGCGTCGACCATGCGGTTGACGGCGTTGGTGCCGCCACCGCCGACGCCGACCACTTTGATCACTGCCAGATAGCTGCCACTTTCCATTCTCGTGCGAACTCTCTAGGCCTAGTTGAGTGTTCTCCGCGCGCCGAAGCGCCGAAGCGGAGTTTGGCACGTTATGGCTTGGCAATGCAGGAAGTCAATGGGCGGATGGGAAAACGCAACGTGGCTTGCAAAACGCCCAACTCTCGATCACGGCCAGATAGTTCGGCGCTCGTGACAGTAAACCTTGGGTTGAGGGTTAGTCTTGCTTCCTACCCGGCTGCTGGCCGTGAGGGGTCGCTCACATCGATGTAAGTTGCCCCCGCCGAGCCGGCGTTGCCGAGCACCGCCACGGCCGCGAGCCACTTGGCGTGAATCGAGTCCGCGGGCCCGAAGTAGAGGCTCGGACCAGCGCGCAGCTTGACCACGATCCCGTGGGCGGGGCTTTCCTGCACCTGCGCGATGTGTGCGCGCAAGCGCGCCGGGGCCCCCGTGACGACGGCGAGCTCGCGGCGTTCCGTAGCGTCGGTCACCCGAAACCCCACCGGCAAGGCCCGCACCGGGATCGTGGGCAGCGGTCGCCTGGGGCTGCGGGTGCGCAGCACGGCGCCATCGGCGGCGACCGCGACGCGATCTCCCGCCGCGATCAGGAATGCTGTCGGCAGCTCCTCCACGACGTGTATGCGCACCCCGTGAGGGAAGGCGGTGACGACCTGGAGCGTCTTGACATCTGGGTATGGGGCGACCGCGGTGTCGAGCCGGGAGACGTGAAAGTCGAGCGTCGTCATCGTCCGTGCAGCCGAGGTCAGGGCCGCGCGGATGCGCCCCGCGTCGGGGCCGGTGATGCCGGACACCTTGACCTGCCTGACCGCCACGAGCGAGGAGTCGCGCAACCACAGCCACCCCGTCCCCAAAGCGGCGACCAGCACCACCACGGCCAGCAGCCGCAGCGGGCCGATGCGCCGAACCCCACGGCCGACGAGGGCGCTCGCCCGGGCGCGCGGTCTTCGCATGCGCCCGTCGGCGCGGGCGGCGGCGCGCGAGGAGGCGCGAGCATTGGCGCGCGCGGTGGTCCGCTCGGTGGTGCGCGGGGAGGGGGCCCTAACTCGGCTCACCGCCGCCCCCACTGCGCCGGAAACGCGACCCGGCCGAGCGCCTGCACCTCGGGTTCGAGCACCACGCCGAAGCGCTCCTCGACACGCCGGCGGCCTTCCTCCATCACCGCGACCACGTCCGCGGTGGTGGCGTCGCCGTGGTTCTCGATGAAATTCGCGTGCTTGAGCGAGAAGCCGGCTCCGCCGATCCGCAGGCCCCGGCAGCCCGCGGCATCGAGCAGCTGACCTGCGGTGCGACCCTCCGCGCGGGCATCATCGGGGTTCTTGAAAGTGGAGCCGAAGGTGCGGATCCCGGCGGGTTGAGTGTCCTTGCGGCGCTGGCGCAGGTCCTTCAGCACCGCGGTCACGCTCGCCGGCTCGGCCCGCTCGAGCACGAACGAGGCCCTCGCGACGACCTCGCCCGGCGCCACGGTGGAGCGTCGGTAGGAGAAGCCCAGCTGCTCGGGCGCGCGGCGCTCGAGCCCGGTCGGCGTGGCCACGTCCGCCCACTCGAGCACCCGCTCAAGCTCCCCACCGTAGGCGTTGGCGTTCATACGCACGGCGCCGCCGACCGTGCCAGGGATGCTGACCCCGAACTCGATCCCGGCGAGACCGGCCCGCGCCGCCTGCGCGGCCACGGACGGCAGGCGGGCGCCGCCGCCGCAGTGGATACGCGTGTCGGAAATCTCGATCCTGCTCAGCTCCTCATCGAGTTTCAAGACCAGGCCGGGGACGCCGTCGTCCGCCACCAACAGGTTCGACCCCGATCCGATGACCCCTACCGGATGCCCTTGCTCGGCGGCCCAGGCGAGCAAGCGCTCTAGCTCCGCGAGCGTGCCCGCGCGCGCAAACAGCTCCGCCGAGCCCCCCGTGCGGACCGTCGTCAGCCGCGCAAGCGGATATGCGGGTCTCACCCCTTTGGGAACGCCTGGCACCGCTCGCAGCGTAGATCGTGTCCCGGCGGCGCCAACCGCCCGGCCTCACCCCGACAGCGGCCTAGCGCACCAGCGAACGCGCCAGCTCGTCGATGTTGCCGGCGCCCATGGCCAGGCACAGGTCATCCGCTCGCAGCGTCGCCCGGAGGAAGGAGCGCGCGTCGGGGAAGCTCGGCAGCCATGCGACCTGACGCCCTCCGGAGGCTTCGGCGGCCGCCTCCGCGACCCGCATGCCGCTGAGGCCGGGGTAGTCCTCCGCGCGCTCGCGCGCGGGATAGACATCGAGCACGGCGGCGACGTCAGCGCGTGCCAGAGCGGCTCCAAGCTCGCGCCAGAGCACGGCCGTGCGCGAATATCGGTGGGGCTGGAACACCGCCACGACGCGGCGCGGCTGGAACGTGCGGACCGCGTCGATCGCCGCCGCGATCTTGGCCGGATTGTGCGCGTAGTCGTCGTAGACGGGGGCGCCACCGGGCGTCTTCCCGACCAGCTCGAGGCGGCGATGCACCGCCGCGAAGCTCGACAGCGCCTCGGCGGCCACGGCTGGGTCGGCTCCCGCGAGAACGGCCAACTCGAGCGCGCCGGCGGCGTTGATCGCGTTGTGGGCGCCGGGGACCTCGAGCGCGACCTCGAAGCCGCGCCATGCGAACCGCGCCAACCCGCCCTCGAGCAAAGGGTCGGGGGCGTCGTAGGGAATCGCCCCCGGAGGACAGAGCGCCCGTACCGCCGGCCGGTTCCACACGACCACGGCACCGCTCGCCCGGGCCACGAAGTCGCGCAACGTCTCCTCCAGCTCGAGTCGCGACGCGTAGGCGCTGTGGTGATCGAGCTCAGCGCTCGTCAAGAGGGCGATCTCGGGTCGCAGATTCAGCAGCGAGCGGTCGGACTCGTCGGCCTCGAGGACGATCCAGTCGCCCCTTCCCCAGGCCGCGTAGGGCCCGCCCGAGCGCAGCTCGCCCCCGATCACGTAGGCGGGGTCGAGACCGCAGGCCTCGAGGATATGGACGGTCATCGCGGCAGTGGTGGTCTTGCCGTGCGTGCCCGTGATCGCGATCGCTCGTCTCAGCGCGGCGAGCTGGCCGAGTAGCTCGGAGCGGTGAAGCTCGCGTCCCCGCGCGGCCCGGCGCTCCGGGTTCTCGGGTCCGACCACGGTCGAGTAGATGACCTCGGCGCCCTCGGGAACGTTCTCGGCGGCATTGCCCATGCTGATCTTGATCCCGTGCTCCTTGAGGGCCTCCAGGTACGTGGAGTTCGCCTGGTCGGATCCGGTGACGCTGGCCCCCAGCTGGTGCGCGGCCAGCGCGAGGCCGCTCATCCCGACTCCACCGATGCCGACGAAGTGCAGCCGGCGGGCCGCGAACTCGCGCTCGGTCATCTCCTCACCCGGCGGCGCGCCCCGGCGAGCACCTCGGCGGCGATCTCTTGCGCGGCCTGCGGTTTCGCCACGGCGGCCGCCGCGCGTCCCATGCTCGCGCGCCTGTCCGGATCGGCCAACAGCGCGCCTAGCTCCTCCGCCAGGCGCGCCGGGGTCAGCTCGCGATCGGGGATCACGACCGCGGCCCCTGCTCGCTCCATGAAGCTCGCGTTCTGCGCCTGGTGGTCCGCGGTCGCGTACGGATAGGGGATCAGCACTGCCGGTCGGCCGTGGGCGGCGATCTCGAACACCGATCCGCCGGCGCGCGCCACGACCACATCGGCGGCCAGCAGCGCTTCACCGAAGTTCTCGATGTAGCCGCGCAGGTCGTAGTGCGGCCCGGGGGTCTCGAGTTCGGCCAGGTTGCGCTCGCCCGCGGCATGCAATATGCGGAATTGCGCCCCGGCGAACGCCTCGAGCGCGGCCCGGTTGATGGATCGCGCTCCCTGGGACCCGCCGAACACAACCACGCAGCGCTCGTTGGGGGCGATGCCGAAGCGCGCCCGGGCGGCGTCGCGGTCGGCGGCCGGGGCGGGAATGGGGCGGCCGGTGACGCGATAGCGCGGTGCACCACGGCCCTCGATCGGGAATGCCAGGCACACGCGGCGCGCGAACGGCGCCAGCAGCCGGTTGGTCAAGCCAAGGTGACTATCGGCCTCCATCAGCACCAGCGGCAGTCTGCGCGTGACCGCGGCCAGGCCCGTGGGACCCGCCACGTATCCGCCGGCCCCCAGCACGGCTGCGGGCCGTATCTCGCGCAGGAGCCCCACCGCGCGCGCCAGGGCACCGGCGTCGGTGAGCGCCGCCTGCGCCGAGGCGGCCATGCGTCGCGCTGTGCGGGGCAGCGGCTTGATCGTCAGCGTCTGGAGCTCGTAGCCGGCGGCGGGGACGAGCTGGGCCTCGGCCCGCTCGCCGCCGAAGAAGACGACCCGCGCTCCCTCAGCCCGCAGCGCGTCGGCGACCGCTAGCGCGGGCACGACGTGCCCCGCGGTCCCGCCGGCGCCGATCACGATCGGCGTCCGCGTCACTAGCTGGAGCCTCCACCACCTGCAGGCGCCTCGCGGGCCGCGCGATATTCAGCAAGAGACCCACGGAGGCCAACATCACGCACAGGTTCGTCGGCGCGTAGGAGATGAACGGCAGGGGCACGCCGGTCAGGGGCGCGAGCCCCAGTACGACGAAGATGTTCAACACGCCCTGGCACAGAATCAGCGAGGTCAGACCGCTCGCGAGCAGCTTGGCATACCGGTCCCTGGCGCGGCGGGCAGTACGGAACCCGGCATAGCCGAGCATGCCGTACAGCACCGCGACCAGCCCGATTCCGACCACGCCGAGCTCCTCCCCCACCACCGCCAGAATGAAATCGGTGGGCGCCTCCGGCAGGTAGAAGATCTTCTGCACCGAGCGGCCCAGACCGACGCCGAAGACGCCGCCCGAGCCGAGCGCGATCTGTCCCTGGACGGCTTGGAAGCCAGCGGTCGATTTCGAGGCCCATGGATTCAGAAAGGACTCGAGGCGCATGCGCTGGTAGGGCTGAGCGAGCGCGAACAGGAGCACGGCTCCCACGCCTATGGCGGCTATCAGGCCCAGCTGGCGCAGGGGGATACCCGCCGCGAGCAGCAGCGCGGCCAGGGTGAAGGCGATCACGAGCGTCGTGCCCATGTCGGGTTCGACCACGATCAGCAGGCAAGCCGGCCCGGCGACGATCGCGATCGGGGCAATCAGCGGCACCAGGCGTGAGCCGATGCGCTTCGGGTGCTCCGCCAGGTAACGGGCGGCATACAGCACCAGCGCCAGCTTGACCAGCTCCGAGGGCTGGAACTCGATTGGCCCGACCGCGAACCAGCGCCGCGCGCCGTTGACATCTCTGCCGAAGCCCGGGACGAGCACCAGCAGGAGGAGGGCAGTCGACACGATCAGCAACGCCTTCAGCACGCGCTCGTCGAGCAGAGCCAGCCCGCGCCGCGAGAAGACCTGCATCGCGACCAGGCCCAAGCCCGCGAACACGACGTAGCGGATGAACGTGCCTGTGCCGAGGCCCTGGCCCGAGAGCACCCCGACGGGTGACGAGGCGCTGTACACCATCACCGCGCCGAAGGCCAGCAGGCACAGCGTGGCGGTCATCAGCAAGCGGTGTTCGATCGGCGGAGCGGCCGCCTGGGCGCGCGCGCCCCGACGCCGCGGGCGCTCGGCGGAGGGGGCGGCGGGCCTGCGCTGCCGCAGCGATGCGGCCAGATTCACGCCGCCCTCACCAACGTCTTGAAATGGACGCCGCGCTCCTCGAAGTTGCGGTAGGCGTCATAGCTCGCGCACGCCGGCGAGAGCAGCACTACCTCGTGCGGGCTCGCAGCCGCGCGGGCGGCCCTCACCGCGTGCTCGAGGTCTCCGACCTGGTGTAGCGGCACGCCGGTGCGCTCGAGCGCAACGCCGAGCTCGCCCGCCGCCTCGCCGATCAGGTACACGGCTCGGCAGCGCGCCGCCACCAGGGGAGCGAGCGGTTCGAAGTTCTGCTGCTTGGAGCGCCCACCGGCGATCAGGTGAACGCCGCCGTCGTAGGTCTCGAGTGCGACCAGCGTGGACGACACGTTCGTCGCCTTGGAGTCGTTGACGTAGGCCACCCCGCCCTGGGTGGCGACCAGCTCGAGCCGGTGCGCCACGCCGGGGAAGTCCCCCAGCCCGGCGGCGACCGCCTGGGCATCGATGCCGCGGGCGAGGCAGGCCGCGGCGGCCGCCATCGCGTTCTGACGGTTATGCGCCCCGGGCAGGGAGAGCTCGTCGCTACGGATCAGCGGCTCGCCCTGCCACCACAGGCGGCCCTCGGCCTCACGCAGCGCGGCGTCCGCAGCGGTGCCGAAGCGCACCTGGCGGGCGCGGCGCGGGGGCGACTCGAGCGCCAGCTCGTCCAGCAGCCGTGTCAGCGTGTCCGGGATCACCGCGAGATCGCGCTCCTCCTGGTGGGAGAAGATGCGCAGCTTGGCCGTGGCGTAGGCCTCGAAGCTGCCGTGGCGGTCGAGGTGGTCCGGGGTCAGGTTGAGCAGCACCGCCGCCTCGGGCGAGAAGGCCTCCGTGTCCTCGAGCTGAAACGAGGACGCCTCACAGACCACGGTCGCGTCGACGTCGAGCTCTCCCACCAGGCTCGAGGCAGCGGTACCCACGTTGCCGGCCACGGCCGACGGCTGGGAGGCCCGCCGGTGGAGGTGCCCGATCCACTCCGTCGCGGTGGTCTTGCCGTTAGTTCCCGTCACCGCCAGGAACTCGTTGGGCAGCAGCGTCCAGGCGAGCTCGAGCTCCCCCAGCACCGGCATCCCCCGGGCGCGGGCATGGAGCACCGCCGGTTCGGTGCTGGGTACGCCGGGGCTCTTGATGAGCGTCCCGGCGCGGGCGGCAAAGGCGTCGCCTGACGCATCCAGGTGTACTTCGACGCCTGCGCGTGAAAGCCTCTCCGCGGCCTCACGCAGTTTCTCGTCGCCAGATGAGCCCGCGTCGCATGCGATCACCTCCTCTCCGCGGGCTCGCAGTGCCAAGGCCGCAGACAGTCCCGAGCGGGCCAGGCCAAGGACCAGGAAGGGGCCCGGGGGAAGCGGCGGCCGGGGCTTCACGGCCTGGCGGTCGGGGGCGGGCGTCGCGCTTCGGCGCTCCGCGCGGGGCATCGCGCCTCGCCGCTACGCGCCGGCCATCGCGCGCGTGGACTCATGCCCCGATCGACTGCTTGAAGAGCACGAAGCCGACCGCCGCAAAGGCCGCGGCCACGATCCACAGCCTGAGGATGATCTTGGTCTCGGACCAGCCCTTGAGCTCGAAGTGATGGTGCAGCGGCGCCATCAGAAAGATGCGCTTGCGGAACGTCTGAAACGAGATCACCTGGGCCACGACCGACAGCACCTCGATCACGAACACCGCCCCGATCACGATCAGCAGCACCTCGGTCTTGGTCATGACTGCCAGGGCAGCGATCGCGCCGCCCAGGCCCAACGAGCCGGTATCGCCCATGAAGACGCTCGCCGGGAAGCTGTTGAACCACAGAAAGCCGATGCAGGCGCCGACCAGGCAGCCCGCGACCATTGTGAGATCGCTGCTGTTGCCGCTGATGAAGGTGATCGCGACATAGGCCATCAGCACGATCGCGGCGGAGCCGGCCGCCAGGCCGTCGAGGCCGTCGGTGAAATTCACCGCGGTCGTGGAGCCCGCCAGCACGAGGAAGATGAAGACCGGGTAGAAGGGCCCGAGATTGATCGTGACGTCGACGGGACGGAGGCGCACGGTCGGGGCGAGCCCCACCTTCTGGGTGGCGATCCACCATAGCCCCACGGCGATCAAAGCCGTCAGCAGCAGCTTCGTGCGGGCGCGCAGTCCGAGCGAGCGGCGCTTGACGATCTTCATGAAGTCGTCCAGAAAGCCGACCGCGGCACAGGCGATCGCGGCCCCGAAGACCCCCATCGCCTGCCAGTCGCGATGCGATAGCACCAGGAACGGCACCACAATCGCCGCAAAGATGATGATCCCGCCCATGGTCGGGGTGCCCGCCTTGCGCAGGTGGCCCTGAGGACCCTCCTCGCGGATGTTCTGCCCAAATTCGCGCCGGCGCAGGAACGCGATGAACCTGGGGCTCAGGAACAGGCACATCAGGAGCGAGGCCGTTCCCGCGATCAGGACGCGGCCCGAGACCGAGCCCGTAACGGCGGCGAGCGCCACCATCAGGTCTCGACCGTGGTCAGCGAAGAGCACACGATTTCGAGGCCGACGCCGCGCGAGCCCTTGACGAGGACCACGTCGCCCGGCCTGACCAAATCGCGCACCAGTGGCGCCGCCTCGGCCGCCGTGAGCGCGCCATAGCTCTCGCCCCCGAAGCTCTCGGCCATCGCCGCCGCCCGGGGCCCCACCGTGACCAGCACGTCGACCGCGGCTGCGGCCGCCTGACGGCCCGCTTCAAGGTGATAGGAGCGCTCGCCGGGCCCAAGCTCGAGCATGTCGCCCAGCACCGCCACGCGGCGGGCCGTCCCTGCCGCTGGCGCGCTGGCCAGCAGGTCCTGGAGCGCGGCGCGCACGGACATGGGGTTGGCGTTGTATGAATCGTCGATCACGGTGATGCCGCCTGGGAGCTCGGTGCGCTGACCGCGGCCGGGCGAGAAAGCTACCTCCACGCGGCCGCTCGGCACGACCCCGACCGCGCTCGCGGCCGCCACCGCCGCGAGCAAATTCGAGCGCAGATGGGCCTGGTGAAACTCGACCTCGAGCTCGATCACGCGGCCGGCGAGGTCGATCTCAACGCGCTCGGCCGGGGGTCGCTGGCCGTTCGTCTTCGGTGCTGTGCCGCGGAAGCGCACGTCTCCGCCAGGACCGAAGGTGATCACATGCGCCGCTCCCCGGATATAGGTCTCGAGCAGCGGCTCCTGCGCGGGAACCACCGCGGTGCCATCCTCACGCAGCCCCTCGATCAGCTCCGCCTTCGTTTGCGCGATCGCTTCGATCGACCCCAGCAACTCGAGATGGACCGGACCCACGTTGACGATCACCGCCACGTCCGGCCGCGAGATCGCGGCCAGCTCGGCGATCTGGCCCCGTCCCCGCATGGCGTGCTCGAGCACCAGCACCTCGGTGTCCGCGGGCGCGGCCAGGATCTCTAGCGGGACCCCGATTTCCGTATTGAAGTTGGCGCGCGTGGCGGCCACCCGTCGCCAAGGCACGAGCAGGGACGAGAGCAGGTCCTTGGTGGTGGTCTTGCCGGTCGAGCCGGTGACCGCGATCACCTTCGCCTTCAGCGCGTCCCGCCACGCCGCGGCCAGGCGCTGGAGCGCGAGCAACGGCTCTTCGGCCGCGAGCACGGTCTGCTGCGCTCCCGGGCGCAGGGCGTCGGCATGCTCCGGCGCGACCAGAACGCCCCACGCTTCAGCGGCGAGTGCCTGCGCGGCGAAGGCACCGCCGTCGTGCGCCGCGCCCTTGAGGCCGACGAACAGCGCACCGGGCCCAGCCTGGCGCGAGTCGATCGTGACGCGCTCGGGACCGACATTTGCCGGCGACGAGCGTGTCGCCAGCTGCGCTCCCGCCGCCCGCGCGATCTCCTCCGCGTCCCAGCCCCTCACGCTGCACCCAGGTTGAGCGAGCGCTCCACGAGGCTGCGAAGGGCCTCGCGCGCCACGGTCCGATCGTCGAACGGAATCTTCTCGCCGCCGGCGAACTCCTGCCCCTGCTCGTGTCCTTTGCCCGCGATCACGACCACGTCGCCGGCCTTGGCGCCGGCGATAGCTTCAGCGATCGCCTCACGGCGGTCGGCGTTCCAGCCGACGTCCGGCCCTGTCCCCACCAGGATCGCCGCGATGATCGCCTCGGGGTCTTCCGAGCGGGGATTGTCCGAAGTCACGATCACGCGGTCCGCGAGCCGGCGAGCGATCTCGCCCATGGGGGCGCGTTTGCCCGGGTCCCGGTCGCCTCCGGCTCCGAATACCACGTGCACGCGGCCGCGGGTCAGCCCGCGGGCGGCACGGAGCACGTTGTCGAGCGCCTCCGGCGTGTGCGCGTAGTCGACCAGCACGGCAAACTCCTGCCCCTCGTCGACCGGCTCGAATCTGCCCGGTACCTGGCCGGCGCGAGCGATCGCGGCGGCCGCCGTGCTCGCGGGCACGCCGAGCGAGGCGGCGGCCGCGAAGGCCCCCAGGACGTTGTAGACGTTGAATGTGCCCCGCAGGGGCGAGCTCAGCTCGAGCGCGCCGTCGGGACCCTGGACCACGAAGCGGGACCCCTCCAGCCCGGTATGCACCTCGGTCGCGCGGAAGGTGGCCTCCGCGCGCTCGACGCCGTAGGTGATCGGATCCGAGGCGCCGCGCGCAAGCTCCCGGCCGCGGGGGTCGTCGATGTTGACCACGGCCAGGCGCGGCCCGAGCTCGGTGAACAGGCGTCGCTTGGTGGCGAAGTAGTCGTCCATCGTGGGGTGGAAGTCCAGGTGGTCGCGCGAGAGATTGGTGAAGATTGCCGCGGCGTAATGGATCGCGTCCGCGCGGTGCAGCGCAAGGGCGTGCGAGGAGACCTCCATCGCGCAGGCGCGATCACCCGCGTCGACCATCGCCCTGAAGGTGCGCTGCAGGTCAATCGCCTCGGGCGTGGTCCTAACCACCGCGTGCTCGACGCCTCCGATCACGCTCTTCACGGTTCCCAGCAGCCCGCAGGAGCGGCCGTCGGCCTCGAGCAGCGATCGCATGAGGTAGGCCGTGGTGGTCTTGCCGTTGGTGCCGGTCACGCCCACGACCTCCAGCTCCGCCGTGGGATCACCATTCAGCCGCGCGGCCGCCGGCGCCATCGCGGCGCGCACGGAGGGCACGAGCACCTCGGGGACGCCGGCATCCAGGCGCCGCTCGCACACGAGCGCTACCGCCCCCCGCTGCACCGCTTCGCCCGCAAACTCGTGGCCGTCGCGCGTCATGCCGGGAACGCAGAAGAACAGGGTTCCCGCCCGCACCGCGCGATGGTCGTAGGCGAGGTCGGTGACGTCGATGTCGCGAGCGGGGGCCGGGGCGCCGGAAATCACCTCGTCCAGCCGCATCGCCCGTTGAGTGTACTTGCGCAACCCCTGGATCAGAGCGAGAGCCGCCGCCTCCTTCCCGGGCCCGCAAGCCCCCGCCCCGTGGGAGGCGTGGGAGATTATGGGTCCTATAGACCCATTACTTCCCACGGCGCACCCGCTTTTCCATTGCGCAATCCGCTCGCCCGGATTTGCGACGGCGCGCCCCTAGCGCGGGTTGACCCCGAAGTAGGGGACCGCCCAGCCGATGATCTGCTGGAAGGCCGGCGCGGCCACCGAGCCGCCGTAGATCCCGCCGTGTGGCTCGTCGACCACGACCAGTGCTAGTAGCTGCGGGTGGTTGACCGGGACCATGCCGACGAAGGAGGCGATGTAGTCGCTGTTCGAGTAATGGCCGTTGACCGCTACGTTGGCCGTCCCGGTCTTGCCCGCCATGTCGTAGCCGGGGATGGCCGCTCCCGAGGCCGTCCCCCCGTCGGCGAACACGCCCCGAAGCATGACGCGCAGCTCGTTCGCGACACCCGGCGAGAGGATCCGCTTCCCCTTGGGCACCGGCAGCCGCTTGCCGCCGATCGACTCGACGATCTGGGGGGTGCGCAGAATGCCGCCGTTGGCGATCGCCGCGTAGGCCTGCAGGATCTGCATGGGTGTCACGGCTTCACCCTGACCGAAGGGAAGGTTGGCCATCGAGGAGCCCGAGTACTGCCACCAGTGGCGCACGATGCCCTGCTCCTCGCCGGGGATGTGGACCCCCGTCGGCGAGCCGAAGCCGAAGCGGTGCACCCAATAGTCGAACCGCTTGGCTCCCAGCTTGGACCCGATCTCGACCGCGCCGATGTTGCTCGAATATTTGAGGATCTGCGCGACGGTCAGGTTCTCGTAACCGTGCACCTCGGCGTCGTGAATCTGCCGGCCGCCGTAATTGAGCACGGGCGGGATGCCGAACTGCGTGGAAGGCGTGATCAGGTGGTCCTCGAGCGCGGCCCCGACCGTGAAGGCCTTGAACGTCGAGCCGGGCTCGTAGTCGAATTGGACGGCGAGATCGTTGAAGGCTTGTGGCGAGGCGGCGCCGGGGTCATTGGGGTTGAGCCGCGGCCAGTTGGCGAGTCCGAGGATCTGGCTCGTGTTGGGATTCATCACGATTGCCGTGGCAGCCTTCGGCCGGTATTTAGCCGCCACCTCCGCGAGCACCCGCTCAACCTCGTTCTGGAGCGAGGAATCGAGCGTCAGGCGGATGCTCTTGCCGGGCACCGTGGGTCGTAGATCGTCGATCGCGATCGGCTGTCCGAGCGCATCGTCAACTGTCTTGCGCAGCCCGTTGCGACCAGCGAGCGTGCGGTTGTACAGGTATTCGAGCCCGCTCAGGCCCTTGCCGCCCCAGCCCACCGCGCCCAGAAGCTGTCCGGCCATCGTTCCCCGGGGATACACGCGGCGCTCCTCGGGCACAAGCGAGATGCCGTTGAGGCCGAGCTTCATGATCGCTTGCGCGCGCGTTGCGGGCAGCGCATGGGCGAGGTAAACGAACCCGGTGTGGGGGCGCGCGACCTCCGCCATCACCTTCGCGACCGGCAGCTGCAGCAGAGGCGCCAGGCGCCTGGCCGCTGTTTCGGGCTGCTTGATCAGGTAGGGGTCGGCCACGACGTCATCGGCGGACTCGGAGAGCGCGAGCTCGACGCCGTTGCGATCCATGATCGTGCCCCGCGGTGCGGGCACGGTCTTCACCGTCACTTGCTCGGTTGCCGCCGCCCGTCGCAGGCCTGATGCCTTGATCGTCCCGAGCTCGGTAGCCCGCAGTACGCCCAGCGCGAGCAGACCGACAAACGCCACGAACAGGATCCGCAGGCGGCGGTCGATCGGGGCGAGCGCGGTCACGGCACGGTTGTGGGGGGCGCGCCGGGGGTGCTCGAACTGCTCGTCTGCGTACTGGCCGGGCCGTTCGCGGGCGTGCCCGCTTGGCCGCTCGCCGGCGTCGCCGCTTGAGCGTTCGCCTGGGTGGCCGCCTGGCCAGTCGGCTGGGTAGCCGTCGCTCCGCTGGCCCGCGCGGCCGCCTGGAACACGGCCGCGTCCGGCAGGTGAATCCCACTGATGGCCCGTCCGACGCCGGCCGAGCGCGAGTTCACGAACGTGATCGCCTCGGGACCGGGCATGGTCATGCCCATGCGCCCCGCGAGGCGCTCGATCCGGTCCGGATCAGACGCCGAGGCGACCTCTGCGCGCAACATGTCATTGCGGCTCTGGAGCGAGCTGATCAGCTCGATCGAGCGCCCGGTCGAGGCGTTCAGCTTGAGCAGCTCGACCTGCATGGCCACGATTCCCACCAGCATCACGCCCAGCAGCGGTATCCAGACGCGCCCCCGAACGATGCGATCGAGCAGGGGATGGTCGGGAAGTGAGCGCAGGAACGCGGCAAGCCGCCCAGACGGCGTGACGCGGGTGCTGCGCCGTCGAGGGTGCTGTGCGGGAGCGAGCGGTCCCGAGATCCGCCTCGGTGGTGGGCCGTGGCGGTTGGGCGCGCGCCTGGGAGCGACTCGGTGCGTGGCACTCGCGCGTTTCGGCGGCGAGGACGCTGTCGCGGCAGCGGATCGGGAGCCGGGTGGCGTCATCTCTGCTTGACCTCCAGCTTGCGTGCCGCCCGCAGGTGGGCGGAGCGGGAACGGGGGTTTGCGGCGACTTCGCCCGGGCTGGGAGCCAGGGCCCGGCGGGTGAGCAGCTCGGCTTCCGGAGTGCGGCCGCAGACACACACCGGCAACTCGGGTGGACAGATGCAGCCGCGGGCCTGGGCGGCGAGGAAGCGCTTCACCTGACGGTCCTCGAGGGAGTGAAACGCGATTGCGGCGAGCCGCCCGCCGGGCCGCAGAATCTCCCAGGCCGCGGGCAGCGCTGCCCCCAGCTGGGCAAGCTCATCGTTGACCGCGATCCGCAGCGCCTGGAAGGTGCGGCGCGCCGGATGGCCGCCCGCGAACTGAGCGGGCGTAGGCACGGCGGCCTTGATTGCCTCAACGAGCTGCTGGGTGGAGTCGAGCTCTCCGTACCCGCGGGCACGGACGATCGCACGCGCGATTCGTCCCGCATAACGCTCTTCGCCGTACTCGCGCAGGACCCGCGCCAGCCGCCGCTCGTCCCACTCGTTCACGATCTCGGCCGCCGTGAGCTCCTGGTCCGGGTCCATGCGCATGTCGAGTGGGGCGTCGTAGGCATAGGAGAAGCCGCGCTCGGCGGCGCTCAGCTGCATGGAGGACATGCCCAAGTCGAGATAAACCAGGTCGGCGGCCAACCCTTCCTCACGGAGCAGCCCGAGTGCGGCACCGAAGTCGGCGCGGATGAACCGCGTCTGACAGGTGACGTCGGCCGCCAGCTGGGCAAACCGGTCCTCCGCCGTCGGGTCGCGGTCGATCGCGATCAACAGACCGCTGGAGCCGATACGCTCGGCGACCAGCCGTGCGTGACCGCCGGCACCGAGCGTGCAGTCCAGCGCGACCTCCCCGGGCTGGGGGTCGAGCATGGCGATCAGCTCGCCGGCGAGCACCGGCACGTGCGTCTGGTTCATGTCAAGGAGTGTCGGCAAAGCTGGCAGCGATGTCGGGGATGCGATGTCGGATGTCCTCGCTATACGACTCGTACGCGCCTCGGTCCCATACCTCCAGGCAGTCGCCGGCGCCGGTGATGACTACCTCGCGGCCGAGGCCCGCGTAGCGCATCAAGGGTGGTGGGATCATCACGCGGTTGGCCGAGTCGAGCTCCGTGTCGTGGGAGTTGGCGAAGAAGAAGCGTCTGAGCTCGCGGGCCTTGGGCGAGATCGGCCTGAGGTCCTCGAGCGCCGCTTTCGTGTAATCGTCGAAGGCGCCGGGGGTCCAGACCGCGATCGAGCGCGGGGCGCCGGGACTCGTCTCGGGGGAGGCGGCGAGCACCACTCCGTCGGCCAGCGCGGCGCGGAACTTCGCGGGAACGGTGAGACGATGCTTGGCGTCAAGCGCGTGTTCGAACGTTCCGCGGAAAGTCAAGTGTCCTCGTTCGAGAGAGCGGATCTGAACCCGGGTGGCCGGGTGGGAGGAGCCCTGCCACCCGGGTTCCGCATGCGGGCGCCACCTTATCCCACTCTCCCCCACTTTGCAACCCAAATCTCATCGAGCGCCCCACCGGGGCGTCCCCAGGGCCCACCTGTGGCCAAAACCCCCGCGGCGACGGGGCTTTGAGAGGTGTTTGGCGGGCGCGGGCGGCGTCCCTGTCGCTGCACGTTTTCGTGCAGCAGGGCCCGCGGGGCGCGATCTTGCTGGGGTGAGGTCGCCGGTGGGGCGGGGTGGTGCCGCTAGGCGCCGATCGGATCCCTCAGCGCTTCGGAGCGGCCGGCATCACTGCTTTCGGCCAACGGCAGCTCGATCAACAAGCGCGCGCCCTGCTCGCTCGGCGCCGCACGCAGCCGCCCGCCGTGCTCTTCGGCGATGGACGCGACGATCGCGAGCCCGCGGCCGCGCCACCCGCGCCCACGCCGCGCCCTGCGGATGAGGTCCGCCAGGGGCACCGGAATTCCCGGCCCGCGGTCGCGCACCTCCACCCGGATCAAATCCGCGAGCACGCGGCCACGGACCTCCACCGCGCCGCCGCCGTGTTCGATCGCGTTGGCGATCAGGTTGTCGAGCGCCTGCGCAAGCCTCAGTCTGTCGCCGCGCACATAGGCGGCCCTCGCCGGCCAGTTGACCTCGACGTCGCCGCCACGCGCGAGCGCCGCGGGCCGCCACGCCTCGACACAGTCCGCGAGCAATGACGAGATGTCGACCTCCTCGACGCTCTGCGGCACGCTTGATCCTCCGCTCGCGGCGAAATCGTCGAGGGCCAGCGAGGCACGCTCGAGCTCAAGCTCCAGAGCCCGCAGGCGGCCCCCGGCGAGCTCTCCCAGCCGCGCACTGAGCGCAAGGCCAAGCCGGGCCGCCGTAAGCGGCCCCCGGAGCTCGTGTACGGCGCGCGTCACGCGCTCCCGCCGCCGCAGGCCCCGCAGCCCGGCGATCAAAGCTCCCGCAAGCGCCGCCGCCGCGGTCCCCCATCCAGCGACCGCGACCGCTGAGCTCACGGCAGCGTCCCATCCACCAGGCGATACCCCACCCCCCAAACGTTCACCACGAACCGGTCGCCCGCGAATGACAGCTTGCGCCGGAGGCGGGATGCGTGCGAGTCCAGCGTCCTTGTCCGGCCCATCGACCTGTATCCCCACACGCCGCGCAGCAGCTCCTCGCGCGTGAATACACGTGTGGGATCGGTGGCGAGCGCGCGCAGGAGCGCGTACTCCTTCTTCGCGAGCTCGATCTCCTCTCCGCGCAGCCAAACCTGGCGGGCGAGCGGATCGAGCTCCAGCGGCCCCAGCCTCAGCCTGCCGGGTCCCGGCGGGCGTTGACCGCGCCGCAGGAGCGCATCGATGCGGGCTTGGAGCTCGGCATAGGAGAAGGGCTTCTTCAAATAGTCATCGCAGCCTCGCCGGAAGCCTCGGAGGCAGTCGAGCTCGCTGACCCGGCCGGTGAGGACGAGGATCGGCAGGTCCGGGTCGAACCGGCCCGCGATCCTGTCCGACGAGCGAACATCACGCAGGAGTTCGAGGCCGTCTCGATCCGGCAGCGCGAGGTCGAGGATGGCCAGGTCCGGAAACTCGGAGGCGATCGCGCGCTCGGCGTCTCCGACACAGTCGGCCTCCACAACCTCGTAGCCGTCCGCGATCAGGTTGGCGGCCAAGAACGCCCGAGTGGCGGCATGGTCTTCGACGACCAGGATCGTCGAGGGTGGTTCATTCATGCAGCCCGGAGCAGTCTCGAGACGGCTTTTCGCCCCCTTTCGGGGTGACGGATCTGCAACATCGCTTTCAGGCGAACGCCCAAGGAGGAATGGCACATATGATCTCGACGGCTCATGTACCGGCGTGGGAATTACAGCTCCGGGGAGGACTTTGTGCTCGAGTACGGCGAGCTGCGATTCACCTTCAACGAGCGGGACTTCCGCGAGCGTTGTGAGCAGGCGGCTCGCAAGCTCGGCTTCCTGTGGGGACCGGTCGAGGAGGATGAGGCGGAGGATCTCGTCAGCCTCGTGGTCAACGGCGAGGTCACCGACCCCGCCTCCCCGCTAGGGGAGCACGTCAATGACTGCTGGCCGGAGCTGGTGGGACCTTCGGAGCGCTCGCTGGTGCATTGGCTGCGGCGGTTGATCTTCCGGGGCGCGTGGCTCGACCAGCGCGTCAAGGAGGGAGAGCTCGACATCACGTTTGATGAAGAGCGCGCAGGCTTCCTTTACATCCAGCCCGAGCGCGGGGGTGAGCCGATCGAGCTCGCCCCTGAGCCGAGTTGGAATCGGGTCGCTTACGGCAAGCGCTGAGCACCCCGCGACGACCCGCTCACCGGGTCCGCGAGCGCAATAGCCCATTCCGCCGCGGTCCACCGCGGGCAGCTACCGTTCTCGGCCATGCTCGCGCACACATGGGTCGTGATGCCGACCTACAACGAAGCCGCGAATCTCGAACGGATCGTGCCCGCCGTGGGCGCGGAGCTCGAGCGCGCGGCGACGGATGGCTTCCGGCTCCTGGTGGTGGATGACAACTCGCCCGACGGGACCGGTCGGCTAGCCGACCGGCTTGCCACAGAGCTCGACTGGGTCGAGGTCCTGCACCGCGCGGGCAAGGAGGGGCTGGGTCACGCCTACCGCGCCGGCTTTGCGCACGCGCTTCAAGCCGGAGCCCAGCTTTTGGTTCAGATGGACGCGGACTTCTCCCACGACCCGCGCTATCTGGGCGACCTGCTTGAGGCGCTGTCAAGCGCCGACGTGGCGTTGGGATCCCGGTACGTCCCCGGCGGCGGCGTGCGCAACTGGGGGCTGCTGCGCCGCGCCATCAGTCGTGGCGGCGGCCTCTATGCCCGGACCATCCTCGGCGTTCCGACCCGGGATTTGACCGGTGGGTTCAAATGCATCCGGCGCGAGGTGCTGGAGACGATCGACCTGGACACGATCAGGGCGGAGGGGTACGGCTTCCAGATTGAGGTCACCTACCGCGCACTGCGCGCCGGGTTCAAAGTGGTCGAGGTGCCGATCGTGTTCACCGATCGTGAGCAGGGGACCAGCAAGATGTCCGCAGACATCGCGCTCGAGGCGATGAGGCTGGTGCCGCGCCTGCGCGGGTGGCGCCCCAACCAGGCCCGGCCGCAGGGGCGCTCGCCCGCGGGAAGCTCCAGCGGCGCCCCCCAGGGCTAGGCGCTTTCCGGGCCGAGCCCGCAGGGCTAGGGGCTTTTCGGGCCGAGCCCGCAGGGCTAGCCGCTTTTGGCCCGAAACCCTTCGTCTGGGAAACTATCCTTGCCCCTGTAGCCGTCCCGGCGATACACCGCCTGGGCGGCACCCGCGCCGCGCCCCGTCCACCAGGGGTAGACACCGATCGATGCCACCTAACGTGACATAAACATGGTTCAGCTGAAACGAAGCGCCTCAGCGGGCATTCCTTAGCTTATGAGCGTCCGCAGCCCCGTCGGCGCCACGCCCCAGCAGGGCACCTACGAGTTCGAGCCGCGGCGCGCGGGGCGTCGCCTGACGCTGCGGGAGCCGGTCGGCAAGCTCGCGCTCGCTGGCCTGCTGGTCGCGGGTCTCCTGATCGCGCTCAGCGCGGCCAACACCGACGCGCTATTGCCGCTCTCGGTCCGCCCCATCCCAGCCTGGCTCGCGGGCCCGTTCGGCGGCACCGATATCAACCTCGGCGGCGTCGGCGTGATGATCACGCTCGCGGTGATGTTCGTCTCATACGTCTACGCGGTACGCCGAGCCGAGCACCTCTCGCCGAGGGCGGTGCTGACGTGCGTGGCCGCGCTCGTGGCCCTGATGCTGCTGGCCCCGCCGCTGCTCTCGACCGACGTCTTCAGCTACGGCGCGTACGGGCGCATGGGCACCTTGTACGGCGCGAACCCGTATCTGCATGGTCCGTACGCGATCGCGATGGACCCGCTGTATCCGTTCATCGGCGCCAAATGGGTCAACACGCCCTCGGTCTACGGCCCGTTGTTCACCGCCATCTCGTACGTGCTTGCGCCGCTGTCGATCGCCGCCAGTGTGCTCGCGTACAAGGCGATCGCCGCCTTTGCGTGTCTGGCGACGGTCGCGTGCGTGTGGAACGCAGCCAGGTGGCGGGGTGTCAACCCGGTCAAAGCCGCCGCGCTCGTCGGCCTCAACCCGCTCATGGTCGTCTACGGCGTGGGAGGAGCCCACAACGATCTGCTCATGCTCGCCGCCTCCACAGCCGGCCTTTACGCGCTCGTGCAGCGGCGCAACCGGTCGGGAGGCGCGCTGCTCGCGGCAGGGACCTGGATCAAGCTCACCGGCGCGTTGCTGGTCCCGTTCGCCCTGGTGGGCGAGCCCGGGAAGCGCGAGCGCGGCTGGCGTCAGATCGTGCTCGGCGGGGCGCTCCTGACGGCGGTCGTAGCGGTGATCAGCGGCTTCCTCTTCGGCACCGGACCGCTGCATCTGCCGGCCACGATCGCGCAGAGCCAGCGCGACGGCGACTGGCACAGCATTCCGGGATTCATCACCAACGTGCTCCACCTCCCCGCTGCCGGTCACGTAGTTGGCATCGTGCTCGCCGCCGCGTTTGTCGTCGTCTGCGGTTGGCTGCTCATGCGGGTCTGGCGCGGGACGCTCGACTGGCTGGATGGGGCCGGGTGGGCAACGCTCGCGATGTTGGTCACGGCCAGCTCGCTGCTGCCGTGGTACGTGGCGTGGCTGATCCCCCTGGCGGCGCTCAGCTCGAGCCGCCGGCTGTGGCGAAGTGCGCTCGTGCTCTCGGGAGTGATCCTCGCGATTCAGCTGGTCGGCTACATCCCACACATCGGCACGCCGACTTGACGAATCCGGCCCGACCTGGGCCTACCATGAACGCGATGGCCACAGGGCTAAAGCACAATCCGGACGGCGGACGCAGCCTGCGCCTGCTGAGCGTGGTCGCACCGATCTATGACGAAGAGGCTGTGATCGAGACGTTCTATGGACGGGTGTGCGCCGCCCTCAGCGGCATCAACTTCGAGCTCGTGCTGGTTGACGATGGCTCTCGCGACACCTCCCCCCAGATCCTCGAACGGCTGGCGTCGGCCGACCCCCGTGTGTCGGTGGTCTTCCTGTCGCGCAACTTCGGACACCAGACCGCCCTGACCGCCGGTCTCGACCATGCGCGGGGCGACGCGGTCGTGATGCTTGACGCCGACCTTCAAGATCCGCCCGAGGTGATTCCGGAGATGATCGACCGCTGGCGGGCGGGCTGCGATGTGGTCTACGCGGTCCGCGAGCAGCGCGCGGGCGAGTCGGCTTTCAAGCTCAAGAGCGCCAAGTGGTTCTACGCGCTGTTCGGCGCGCTCGCGCAGGTCAAGCTCGAGAGCAATTCGGGCGACTTTCGCCTGCTTGACCGCCGTGCGCTCGACGCGCTCAACTCAATGCGTGAGCGCAACCGCTTTCTGCGCGGCATGACGGTCTGGGTCGGCTTCACGCAGACCGCCGTCAGCTATCAGCGCGACCGCCGCTATGCGGGCGAGACCAAGTACACGCTGGCCCGCATGATCCGCTTCTCGTTCGATGCGATCTTCTCCTTCTCTCACCGGCCGCTGCAGCTCGCCACCCTGACGGGTTTCGTTTTCTCCGTGCTGGCCTTCATCGCGATCCCGGTGGTGATCGTCCTACGCGCGGTGGACTCCTACATCCCCGGGTTCGCCACGATCACGATCGCGGTGCTGCTGCTCGGCGGGATCCAGCTGATCGCGATCGGAATCATGGGCGAGTACGTGGGACGCATCTACGACGAGGTCAAGGGCCGTCCCCTGTACCTCGTGCGTGCGCGCCGCAACATCTCTGTCGGCCGGCTCCAGGCGCGCAGGGCGCCGCGCCGCGAGGAAGAGCCGGTCACGCTAGCCGAACGCGAACCCGCCGCACGCGAAGGCAATTAGGCCAAGGACCTGGCGGGTGTCCCCGCCTGCCTAGACGACCTCGACCGTCGGCTCGGAAGCCGATCCCTGACCCGGCTCGTTGATCTCGACCCCCGCCGGTGGGTCCACGTGACCGGCCAACAAGGGGTCATCGGTCTCCCGCATCCACTCCTCCAGGCGGCCGCGCAGCTCACCCAGCGCGGCCTCGTGGGCGGGATCGGCGGCCAGGTTGTGCGTTTCGTTCGGATCGAAGATGAGATCGAACAGCTGCTCCCTTGCAATCTCGCGCTCTCCCCATCCATAGCGCAGCAGCAGCTCCTTGCTCGGGCCGTCGTCGGTGTTCGGCAGCACGGGCGTCGACTGGGCGCCCCAGCGGCGAATGTACTTGTACCGGGTGGTGCGGATCGCGCGCTGCGGCTCGTACGCCGCATGCCACGTGGACCCGGCGAAGATCTCCTCGCGCACGCTCGCTACCTCGCCGCGCAAAACGGGTAGTAGCGAGACCCCCTGGAGGAAGTCCGGTCGCGCCAGGTTGAGGTAGTCGCACACCGTAGGGAAGAGATCGATATGGGAAACGAGGGAGTCGATCACCCTGCCGCCGTCGAACGGCGTCGGTCCACGCAGGATCAGCATCACCCCCAGCCCGCGGTCGTACAAAGTCGCCTTGGCGCCCGGAAAGGGCATGCCGTGATCGGTGGTGAAGATCACGAGCGTCTCATCGCCCATGGCGCTTTCGTCCAGGGCATTGAGCACCAGGCCCACGCCGTGATCCAGCGACCGCGCGCTGGCCTTGAAACCCGCCATGTCCGCCCGCACCTCGGGCGTATCAGGCAGGTTCGGTGGCACCAGCGAGTAGTGCACGTCGCGTAGCGAGCCGGGACCGAGGAACTCCCGGTGGGTCTCGAAGAAACCCACGGACAGGAACAGCGGTCGATCGCGAGGACGGCGCAACACCTCCATGGCCAGCGGCGCCACCGTCTCCACACGCGTAGTCGGGATCTTGAAGATTTCGTCGTAACCGATCGCCTCGGGCTCCTTGGAAATGTGCTGTTCCCCGATCAGCACCGAGGTGTAGCCGGCGTCGTGGAGCGTGTGCACGATGTGATGGCTGTAGTCGCGCAGCGACCAGCCGCGATGGGCGAGACCGAGCATCCCGTTCGTCTGGCCGTACTGACCCGTCAGCAGGCAGGCGCGCGAAGCCGAGCACGTAGGGGCGGCGCAGAATGCCTGCCGAAAGAGCACGCCCTGGTCGGCGAGAGCCTGTACGTTTGGCATCGGCACCTGATGTCCGTAAGGCTGCACGTAGCGCCCCGTGTCATGAGAGTGGAGATAGAGGATGTTGGGATGACGGCTGGGCATTGTCAACGAATTTGCCAAACTTTATGGTGTTAGCGATGCCGATGCTTTCTTACCTTGTCTGCGCAACGCCCCGGAGTGGCAGTACGCTCCTGTGCGAGCTGCTCGACCAGTCAGGCGTCGCGGGTCACCCCGAAGAGTATTTCGAAGCGCTCCGACACTCCGGCGTGCCGCGACGGCCGCACGAATACTTCGACCCCGAACGCCATGCGAACATCGTCGAGCGACTCGCCTTTCGCGAGATGCCCGACGGGGTCGTGCGGCCGGCCAACCCGCTCTGGGACCCGAGTGAGTATGAGCGCTATCTGAACTGGGCACTCGAGCAGGGGACCACCCCCAACGGCGTGTTCGGAGCCAAGCTGATGTGGGGATACCTCGGCGATTTTGCGACCTTGCTGCGAAGCATCGAGGGCATGGGTGAGCTGCCCCTTCCGGCGCTGTTGTCGCGCGCTTTCCCGGGCCTGCGCTACATCCAGATCACGCGCGAGGACAAGGTCCGCCAGGCCGTTTCGCTGTGGAAGGCGGTCCAGACACAGGCATGGCGCGGTGAGGACGACGATCGCCGGCCGCTCGGCGAACCGGTCTTCTCCTTCCGCGCGATCAACTTTCTGATCCGTCTTCTGACCGCGCACGACGCTTCCTGGGACGCCTATTTCCTCGGTCTCGGCCAGCCGCCCCAGCTCAAAGTCACCTACGAGGAGCTCGCCGCCGACCCCGAGCCGGTCGTGCACCGCGTGCTTGATCACCTTGGCATCCCCGCCCCCGATCCATTGCCCCTCGGGGCTCCCCGGCTGTCGGTGCAGGCGGATGCGCTGTCCGAGGAATGGGTCGGCCGCGTGCTGGAGCACGTGAACGCACAGGAGGATCTGGAGACCGGCGTCCCGGGCGGCTTGGGAGCGATGCAGCGAAGCTAGGTTTCCGGTCGCCGGGGAAGCGCAGCCGTGCCGCGGCAGCGCTCGCCGAGAGCGCTAACCCCCGGCGGGATTTGGCCCGATCGAGGAGGCTCTGCCGGCTCCCGTGGAGGTCCTGCCGGCCTCCATCGCCCCGTCGCCGTTACCAGCCCCCACATCGATCCGCTCGCCGTCACGCTCGGCGCTCAGCGTCGCCACGGCCCGTTCGAGGGCGGCAATGCGAGTCGCCATGCCCTTCAACGCGTCCGCGATCGGATCGGGCAGGTGGACCCAATCGGCGTCGGGTCCCTCCGGCCGCCGGCCCTCGACGCGCACGGGATGTCCCGGGTTCCCCACGACCGTCGAGTTCGCCGGCACGTCGTGAATAACCACGGTGTTGGCGCCGATCTTCGACCCGTGACCGACCTTGATCGGGCCGAGCAGCTTCGCTCCTGAGCCAATCGTCACGTTGTCTTCGACGGTCGGATGGCGTTTGCCGGTACGAAAGCCCGTCCCGCCCAGTGTCACTCCCTGATACAGGGTCACGTTCTCGCCGATCTCGGCCGTCTCGCCGATGACCACTCCCATACCGTGATCGATGAAGAACCCGTGTCCGACGCTCGCCGCGGGGTGGATCTCGATCCCGGTCACCGATCGCGCCACGGTTGCGATCAAGCGGGGCAGCAGCGGCACCGCCGCTCGATGCAGCGCGTGCGCGAGCCGGTGCGCCAGGACCGCGTGAACGCCGGGCCAGGCCGCCAGAATCGTCGGCCCGGTGACTCCTTGGGCGGCGGGATCGCGCGTCCGGGCGGCGTTCACGTCACCGCGGATCTCGGCGGCCGTGCGCCGAATCAGATCTAGCGCGGCCATGGACCAAGCCTACCGAGGCGCTCTTGGCGCCACCCCGAGTCGACCAAGGCTTCGGCTGGAGGGCGCATCCGCGGGTCGTGGTGTCAGGGCGCGAAGAACGGCGTCGAGACGTAGCGCTCGCCCGAGTCTGGCAGCACCGTGGCGATGCGCGCCCCCGCCGAGTCCGGTCGCCGCGCCACCTCCAGCGCCGCCCAGATCGCCGCGCCGGCGGAGATGCCGGCGAGAATCCCCTCTCTCCGAGCGAGCTCCCGCGCGGTTTGGATCGCATCCTCGTCGCTGACCGCGATCACCTCGTCGATCAGGTCCCGTTTCAGCACAGCCGGGATGAAGCCGGCCCCGATTCCCTGGATCTTGTGCGGCCCTGGCCTGCCGCCCGACAGCACCGCCGAACCTTTCGGTTCCACGGCCACCACCCGGCATTCGGGGCGCCGCTCCCTGAGCATCTCCCCCACCCCGGTGATCGTGCCGCCGGTCCCGACGCCCGCGACAAACACGTCGATACGCCCATCGAGCGCGTCGAGCAGCTCGGGGCCGGTCGTGCGCCGGTGGACATCTGGGTTGGCCGGATTCGAGAATTGGTCGGGGAGGAACACGTCATCTCGCGTGGCAAGGCGCTGGGCGGCGGCCACCGCCTCGGTCATTCCACCGAGCGATTCGGTCACCTCGACCTGGGCGCCGTAGAGCCGCAGCAGACCTTGGCGCTCGCGGCTCATGCCCTGCGGCAGCGTGAGCACCAGGTCATAGCCCTTGGCCGCGCATACGAACGCGAGCGCGATGCCCGTATTGCCGCTTGTCGCCTCCACCACCGTGGTGCGACCCGGCTCAATCAGCCCCGCGCGCTCGGCCGCCTCGACCATGGCGACGCCGATGCGGTCCTTGACGCTGCCGCCGGGATTGAAGGCCTCGAGCTTGGCGAACACCTCAGCTCCCTCGACCCCCATCCTGGTCAGCTCGAGAATCGGCGTGCGGCCGACGTGCTCGGCGATGTTCGTGGGAACGCGCGTCAACACTGGCTCGCGAACCCTACGGGATCGCTGGCTGCGCCAGAGTCAGGCGAGCTTGTGCGCAACGCACAGCCGTTGTAGGCGTTCCATTGCTTCGCCCGGGCGGTGAGGCAGCTCATCCAGGGCATCCGCAGCCAACCGCAGGGCAGGGATCGTTACGCCGCGAGCCTCGAGCGCGAAGCGGCCAAGCCACCGCACCGCGGCCCGCTGGTAGCGGTCCGGATCTCCACCACGGATGAGCAGGCAGACGCGCAGCGCATCCTCCAGTCCGACCTTCGGCACCTCCCGGGCGGCCGCCATCACGAGCAGCTCGTTGCCCGAATCGAGCGCTCGGCGGAAGCGGACATATGCACTGCCCTCGCTGGTCACGAACATATGTTCGCCCACGTGTCAAACCGTCGACCAGCGGCGCCCACGTTGGGCGCGCTCTATTCATTGCCGTCGCCCTTACTCGACTGGCTCTACGTCACGGTCGCGGCGCACGGGGCACTTCTGCTCTGCCACGTAGCGTCCCAGCTCACGCTCGAACTGAGGCCACCAGTCAGGTCGCGGCCCCGTGCCTTCCGGTCCTTCGCCGCCGTCGTCCTGCGGGCCATGCGGCTTCATCGGGCAGTCGCCGCGCTTGCCGCCGCCGCCCTCGCTGTCGGCATACGGATCCAGCAGGACTCCACATTTGCACGTTCCAAGCGCAAACCGGATGATGCTCCCCGCGGCCCACAGAGGCAGGAGAGCGAGGACACAGACCAAAGCGATGATTTCTCCGCTGCTCATCTGCCCGGCTCTCTGGACCGAAGACGACGGGCGGCTCCGATCGCTGGTCGTTTAACGAGACAGGGAGAAGCGTACCCCAGGTGCTCAGCAGTTGGAAGAGCAGATGTCCGCGCGCGCCTGCCCACACGGTCGCGAGCGCGCCGTGGGCTAGGCGACGTCCCCCTCGCCGATCTCGACCAGTCGTGTCACGACCGCGTCGAGCGGACGCGTGGCGTCGATCTCATGCGTGCACGTCGCCCGCAGCAGCGGCTCCACCTCCGCCAGGTGACGAAGGATGAGTACCCGCTCGGGGAGCGACTTTCCATAGCGATTCGTCGTGCGGTTGGAGATGCGGCTCAGGAGCACCTCCGCCGGGGCGCTCAGCAGCACGACTGCATCGAAGTCTCGATAGAAGCGGCCCTGGTTTGAGACCGTGCCAGAGACGAACAGCGATGGGCCCGCATCGGTGGACAGCAGCTCGGCGATGCGGTCCTCTCGCCACACGTACCCGTCCTCGCCCTCGTCCCACACGGACCACCCACCGAGGTCCGTATCCACTACTCGGAAACCGCGCTTGCGCAACTCTTCCAATGCGGTCGACTTTCCCGTCCCGGACATGCCGGTCACCAGCACCTTGCGCATCCACGACAGGCTAGATCCGCCGGCCGTCGCGCGGGGATCCCTGGAGGTCACCTTGGAGCGCCTCGTCAGATGTGGTACATGGGCGCGCCCGCGGCGCGTGCCTCGGCGTCCGCCGCGTCGGCGATCGTGGACGCCGCGAGCACGGCGCGAGCCGCTTGCGCCGCCTCCGCGAAGACGCCGTTCGCGCCTTGGCCGACCGGCCCATCGAGCAGCTCGACCACCTCCAGCACGGTGACCTCGCTGGGGGAGCGCGCAAAGCCATAGCCTCCCCCCACTCCTCGCTGGCTGCGGAGCACGCCCGCGCGGCGCAGCGTCGAGAACAGCTGCTCGAGGAACTGCACGGGAATATCGCGCCGCCGGGCTAGCTCGGCGATCGGCACCGGGTCGTCGCCGCCGTGGAGCTGGAGCTCGACGAGCGCCGAGAGCGCATACGGCGACTTGGTCGTGATCGAGATCATGCCGGTGCCGATAATCGCACCTGCATGAGGGGGATGCTGGTCAGGTGGGGAGGGGCGCTCAGGGCGGGCCGCGCCGCAGGCCAGCCGCACCCTCAGATCCAGCCGTGCTCGCTCGCGATCAGCACCGCCTGCGCCCGGTCCCCCGCCCCCAGCTTGCCGTAGATGTTGTGCAGATGCGAGCGCACCGTGCTCGTGGAAAGGCCCAACTCAGATGCGATCTGCTTGTACACGCGGCCCTGCGCGAGCCCCTGCAGGACCTGGACCTCCCGCGACGAGAGCGGGCACCCGCCCGCGGGCCGCTGCACCGCACCGGCGGCTGGCTGCGAGACGTGATACATGACCTCGCGCAGCTGGTTCGGCCTGAGCTTCGCCCTGCGGGCAACCGCAAGCAGGCTCGCCGACGAGATCGTCTCGCCCATCGCATAGTGCGCGATCGTGTCCGCCAGGCGCACCAGCGTGGCCTCCCTGTCGGCCTCCCCCTGGTGATGGCGCTCGATTGCGCGCGCCAGGGAGTCGGGGAGCCCCCAGCGACGCGCCAGCACGCCGCCCACGACAGCATGGTCGACGCCAAGCTCGTGGCGCTCGCGCTCCAGGCGCTCCTCCGGCGTGCCGGAATCGGCGAGCAGCTCCGGCAGGAAACTCGCGTACGCCCGGATCAGCACCAGCTTGCCGACATCATGCAGGAGCGCGGCAGCCACGAGCCGCTGCCGCGCGGGGGAGCGGATCTCGCGGGCCAGGCGGTCGCAGGCCAGGCGCGTGGTGCCCGCGTGGAGCCTGAAGCGGTCGGGGATCCCATGCCAGGTGGGAGCAGGCTCGAGGAAGTCAAATGTCTGCGCCCGGTCCGCGATCGCGTGCACGGTCTGGGGCGTGAGCACCTCGACCGCGCGCGCCACGCAATCCACCCGCCCGCGCCCCGGTCCCGGGAGCTGGTTGGCCATGCGCAGGACGGCGATCGTGAGCGCCACGTCTGACTCGACCGCCGCCACCACATCGGCGGGGGCCGGATCGCCCGCCGCGGACAACGCAAGTAACCGCTTGCGCGATTCGGCCAGCACGGGGAAATCCTCGAGCGCCTCAAAGGCCGCGGCGAGGCGGCGGCCAGGGTCCTCGTTGTGACGGCGCACGCGCGCCGTCCTTGGCTCAGGCCCGGGCACAATCTCAAGTGCCGCTTCAGCCATCGGTCCCTGGCTCTCGCCTCATCGCGTTTCGATCGGAGGCCCCCATTGCTCCCTGCGCCGCCCGGGCGCCCTGCCTTTATATCGGCACACCAGCAGCTCTGCTTGAGAAGCGGCCCCCTACCGCTGGCAGCGTCCACACCAGCAAGTGGTTCGGCCGGCGATTTGCGCCCAGCGGAGCCTGGCTCCGCACCGCGGACAGCGGGCCGCTCGATCGTCTCGGACCCGCGTCAGCCACAGCTCTCCGTGCGGCACGCGGCCGTAGCGGCTCGATTCGCCGACGACCGCCCTGAGGGCCTCATACATGCGCCGCCGGCGCCGTTCGTTCAGCCGCGGCACCGGGGTGCGAGGATCGATGCGCCCCCGCCACAGGATCTCGTCCGACATCAGGTTGCCGAGGCCCGCGAGCAGGGTCTGGTCCATCAGCGCTGCCTTGGCGCCGCCGCGGCGGCCTCCCAGCAACGCGGCGAACTGCTCATAGCCGATCGCGGCCGCGTCGGGGCCTAGCGGCCCGGTTATGCGCCCGCGCTCGTCGGCGTCGCCCGCGAGCCAAACCCCGCCGAAGCGCCGCATGTTGTTGTAACGAAGCTCGCCCCCCTCGCAGACGAAGATCAGCCGGTCATGACGGTGGCGACCGGCATCGCTGTCTGACCAGGCAAGCCCGCCGGTCATGCCGAAATGCATCAGCAGCTCGGGCGTGTCATTTCGCTCAGCTTGGCTCGCGTCAAGCTCGCTCAGCGCGACGATCAGCCACTTGCCGTGGCGGCGCCCGTGGCCAAAACGCCGGCCCACCAGCCTCCGCACCAGAGATCGGCGCGTGCGATTGCGCACCAACAGCGGGTCGGGTACCTCCACGCGCACGATTGCCCGCCCCTCGGCGTGCCGCGAATAGAAGCGGCGGAACCCCTCGACGTCGGGGAGCTCGGGCACCTATGGTGCGACCGCGAGGCGCCCGAGCGCGCGATCGATCCGCGTAAGCGTCTCCTCCGCCCCGAGCGCTACCACGCTCTCGAAGATGCCGGGCGAGACGGTGGTTCCGGCGATCGCGACCCGCACAGGCTGGAACACCCGCGCCGGGGCAACCTGGAGGCGCTCGACCACGCCTCGCAGCGCCGCCTCCACGTTCGCCACGTCGAACGGCTCGGCCGCTGCGAGGGCATCTCGGGCGGCGCGCAGATTGCCGGGCGCGCCGGCCCGCGAGAAGGTCTTCTCGAACGCCGCCGGATCGTCCACCGGACCGTCGTAGAGGAACGAAACGAGCGGCCAGAACTCGGCCAGCGTCTGGATCTTCTCGCGGGCGATCGCGACCGCCGGGGCCAGATCCGTGCGCCCCGTGTACCGCTCCAGGCGACGGGTGAGCTCCGGCGCAGGCAGCTCGCGCAGCCACTGTCCGTTCATGTGCCGGAGCTTGCGCTCGTCGAAGACCGCGGGATTTTTCGATACGCGCTCGAGCCGGAAGCGCTCAGCGAGCTCATCGAGCGTGAAGTGCTCGCGGTCCGCGGAGAAGCCCGCGCCCAGAAGAGCGATGTAGTTGTCGACCGCTTCCGGCAGGTAGCCGGCGGCGCGCAGCTCCTGGACCGATGCGGCCCCGTGGCGCTTTGACAGTTTGCGTCCGTCGGGGCCGTGCAGGAGCGGCAGGTGGGCGTACCGCGGCGCGGGCACTGCCAAAGCCTCGAACACCAACAGCTGCTTGGGCGTGTTCGAAAGGTGGTCCTCGCCTCGCACGACGTGGGTGATGCCGGCATCCAGGTCGTCGACCGCGACCGCGAAGTTATAGAGCGCGGAGCCGTCGGCTCTGGCGATCACCGGGTCATCGAGGCTGGCGTTGGGAAAGCGCGCGACCCCGCGGATCACGTCGTTGACGACCGTGTCCCCCATCTCCGGGACACGCAGCCTGACCGCTCCTTCGTGCGCGGGCTCGCCGCGGAAGCCGCGGTCCGCGCCGTGGCGCTGCTTGTAGGCCTTCACGTCTTCAGCGGTGGCGGGCGAGCGGTAGGCGTGGCCGCCCGCGAGCAGCGCTTCGATCACCTCCGCATGGCGCTCGGCCCGCTCGGACTGGTAGATCGGCCCCTCGTCCCAGTCGAGCCTGAGCCATTCGAGCGCGTCGAGGATCTGGGCGACGTTCTCGGGCGTCGAGCGGGCCCTGTCGGTATCTTCGATCCGCAGCACGAGTGCCCCACCCTGGCCGCGGGCAAGCAGCCAGTTGTAGAGGGCTGTGCGGGCGCCGCCGATGTGGAGCGCCCCGGTCGGCGATGGTGCGAAGCGAACACGCATGAAAGGCTCACCCGGATGCTAATCGGCCGCCACCGCCGTCAGGGGCGGGGGGCGCAGCGATGCTAATCGGCGCCCACGTCTCGCAGAGCGGCGGCCTCGAGAAGGCCGTCGGCCGCGGGGTCGAGCGCGGCGCGCAGGCGATCCAGATCTTCAATCAATCGCCGCGCATGTGGCGGCCCACCCCCTACAGCGACGAGGACTTCGCCGCCTTCCGCACGGCGCTCGAGCAGAGCCCGATCGAGAGCGTCGTGATCCACGCCGTCTACCTGCTCAATTGCGCCTCCGAGGACGGCGAGATCAGAAAGAAGTCGCTGCGCTCGCTGGTTCAATCCCTGACAGTGGGCGAGGGCATCGGCGCCGCCGGGGTGGTCCTGCACCCCGGATCGGCCAAGCGCGGCGATGTCCCGCGCGCGATCAAGCGCGCCGGCAAGGTGATCCGCGAGGCCCTGGCCGAAACCGAGCGCTGCCGGCTTCACCTCGAGGACACCGCTGGAGCCGGTGGCACGCTCGGGCGCTCCTTCGAGGAGCTCGAGGCGCTCCTGGATGCGGCGGGCGCCGATGACCGGCTGGGCGTGTGCCTCGACTCCTGCCACCTGTATTCCTCGGGCTACGACATCAGCACCGCGGACGGCCTTGGCGAGACGCTCGATCAGTGTGAGCGCACCGTCGGCCTGCGGCGGCTACGGTGCCTGCACGTCAACGACTCAAAGACGCCGTTTCGCTCCAATCGCGATCGGCATGCGCTGCTCGGCCAGGGCGAGCTTGGCGAGCGGGGGTGCGGCGTATTCCTCTCGGAGCCACGTTTCGAGGGCCTTCCGTGCCTGCTGGAAACGGGCGTCGAAGGCGCCCCCGGCGCGGAAGATGTGGCGCTCGCGTTCAAGTTGCGCCGCCGTGGACTGGCGGCGCGCAAGCGATCGGGTGCCGGGAAGCAATCGACGGCGCGCAAGCGATCAGGTGCGCGAGCGCCCCGCAAGCGATAGCTTCCCGCGGCGATGAGTGACGCTCCTGCCAAGGCAGATGCCCTGGTGGTCTTCGGGATCACCGGGGACCTCGCCAAGAAGATGACGTTCCGCTCGCTGTACCGGCTGTCGTGCCGAGACCGCCTGGCCTGCCGGGTGATCGGCGTCGCGGTGGACGACTGGAGCGACGATCAGCTCCGCGAACACGCCCGTGAGGCGATCGTCGCGAGCGGAGAGGAGCTCGACGACAATCGCTTCGCGCGCTTCGCGCGCGAGCTCCACTACGTGAGCGGCGACTTCAGCGACAGCGAGACCTACGCCCGCGTCGCGCAGGCGCTGGGTGACGCCCAGAATCCGACCTTCTATCTGGAGATTCCGCCCTCCCTGTTCGCCACGGTCGTGCAGGGGCTGGCCCACGCGGACCTCGTATCGGGCGGTCGCCGAGTGGCGGTCGAGAAGCCCTTCGGCCATGACCTCGACTCAGCCAAAGTGCTGGCGGCCGAGCTCCATAAGTACCTCGACGAGAGGCAGATCTACCGCATCGACCACTTCCTCGGCAAGATGGGGCTCGAGGAGATCCTCTACCTGCGCTTCGCCAACGCGATGCTCGAGCCGGTCTGGAACAGGAACTACGTCGGCTCCGTGCAGATCACCATGGCCGAGGACGTGGGCGTCGAGGACCGGGGGCACTTCTACGACCCGGTGGGCGCCTTGCGGGACGTGGTCGTCAACCACCTTTTGCAGGTGCTGGCGGCGGTGGCGATGGAGCCGCCGGCGGGAGCGGACCCGGCCACCATCAAGGACTACAAGCGCGCGGTCTTCCGCGCGATGGCGGCGGCCGACCCCGAGCATTACGTGCGCGGACAGTACGAGGGCTACCGCCAGATCGGCGGCGTGGCGAGAAACTCACAGACCGAGACCTATGCGGCCCTGCGGCTCGACATCGACAACTGGCGCTGGGCGGGGGTGCCGTTCCTGGTTCGCACCGGCAAGCGGCTCCCGAGGAAGGACACCGAGGTGAGGCTCGTGTTCAAGCGCCCGCCCCGGCTGGGCTTCATCTCACCCGGGAGCCGCAAGCCCGAGCCCAGCCAGATCGTGGTTCGGATCGATCCGCATACGGGGATCCAGCTGGTGGTCGACGCGATGCGCGCGGACAAGCGCGGCGCCAGCGAGATCGAGCTGAACATGGAGTTCGCGCGCGAGGGTGGCGAGGGGCCGACGCCGTACGAGGTGCTCCTGCACGCGGCACTCGAGGGCGACAGCTCGCACTTCACGCGCCAGGACAACGTCGAGGAGTGCTGGCGCATCGTCCAACCGCTGCTCGACTCGCCGCCGCCCATCCATCCTTATGCTCCCGACTCCTGGGGACCGGAGGAGGCCAAGCGGGTGGCCGCCGGATTCGGCGGCTGGCGAGGTCCGTGGCTGTCCGAGGACGCCACCGACGGGTAGGGGACTCAGGCCGCCGCGGAAGCCGGCGGCCGAACGCCCGACTCGAGCAGCGCCTCCCCGAACAGCGCGCGGAGCTCGGCGGCGAGCGTGACGCTGCGCTCTACGCGAAACTCCGGCCCGAGCTTCAACCGGCGCTGCCCGGCGGAGGTTTCGAGCTCGAGCACCAGGTCGATCTCGCCCGGATAGCCCGAGATCAGTTCCTTCAGCTCGGCGAGGATCGCGGCCTGAAGCGCGGTCGTGTCGAGCCGCAGGCACAGGGGCGCCGCCGGTGCCGCACTCTTGGCAGCCGCCGCCGCGGCGGCCTGGACCGCCTCGGCGGTCGGCTCGAAGCGCTCGACCTGCTGCGCGATCAGACAGGTCTTGTCGCGATCCTTGTGATCGACCCGGCCGCGAACGAGCACAATCGCGTCCTGCACGAGGGCGCCGTCAGCGGCCTCGAGCGCATTGCCGAAAACCACCAGCTCGAGCGAGCCTTCGAGGTCGTCGAGCGTGGCGAACATCATCCAGTCGCCCTTCTTCGTCCGGATCGGCTTGGCCTGGGTGACGATGCCGCCGACGGTCACCCACTCGCCGTCCCGGCGCTGGCTCACCTCCGGCAGCGAGCAGTCCGCCCGCTCGCGCAGCGCCGGGCCGACCTCCTTGAGCGGATGCGTGGAAATGAACAGGCCGATGGCCTCCTTCTCGCAGGCAAGCAGCTCGGAGCGTTCGAACTCCTCCGCGGGGATTGGTGCGTGGGCGGGCACCGTGATCGCCGGCCCAGGCCCCCCGACGCCGCCGGCGGCAGAACCGCCGGCGAGGTCGAAGATCGAGCCCTGCCCCGAGGCGAGGTCGGCCTGCGCCTTCTGCCCAGCGCCCTGGGCCTGCTCCAGCACCACCAGCATGCCCTTGCGGGAGTCGCCTGTCGACCCGAAGGCCCCGCACTTGATCAGCGCTTCGATCGCCTTGCGGTTGACCGCGCGGCAGTCCACGCGAGCGCAGAAGTCCCACAGGTCGCGGAAGGGCCCTCCCTCCTCCCGGGCGCGCTTGATCGCCTCCACGGCGGCGTAGCCCACCCCCTTGACCGCGTCGAGGCCGAAGCGGATGTTGCCGTCGACGACCACGAACTCATGATCGGAGAGGTTGACGTCGGGGGGCAGGATCTGGATGCCCATCTGCTCGGCTTGGGCGACGAAGAACGGGACTCTGTCCTTAGTTCTCATCACCGATGAGATCAGCGCCGCCATGTACTCAGCCGGATAGTTGGCCTTGAGCCATGCGGTCCGGTAGGCGATCAAGGCGTAGCACGCCGAGTGGGATTTGTTGAAGCTGTAGTCAGCCGAGCGTTCGTTGATCGTCCACAGCTGCTCGATCACCTCTTCGGACGTGCCCGACGCCCGGCAGCCCTCGAAGAACTCGGGCTTCAGGCGCGCCATCGCCTGGCGATCCTTCTTGCCGATCGCCTTGCGCAGGTCGTCCGCCTTGGCGCCGCTGAAGCCGGCGATCTCCTTGGCGATCCGCAGCGCCTGCTCCTGGTAGACGGTCACGCCGTTGGTCGACTCGAGGATCGGCCGCAGGCGCTCGTCGGCGTAGCTGACCGTGTCGGGGTTGTGCTTGGCCCGGGTGTACGCCGGGATCTGCTCCATCGGCCCCGGCCGGTAGAGCGCGTTGAGCGCGATCAGATGCTCGAACTCGGACGGTCCGAGACGCTTGAGGGTCTCGCGCATGCCCTCTGACTCGAACTGGAAAACGCCCACCGAGTCCCCGCGGGCCATCATCTCGTACGTTTTCGAGTCGTCGAGCGGCAGCGTCGTCATATCGGGCCGCTTGCCCGTCGAGCGCTCGATGATGTCGAGCGCGTCCTCGATCACGTCGAGGTTGCGCAGGCCCAGGAAGTCCATCTTCAAGAGCCCGATCTGCTCGACGGGCTTCATCGTGAACTGAGTGACGGTGCGGTAGACCTTCTCGCCCTGCTCGTCGACCCCGGCATCGGCGATCTGAAGCGGCGTTATCTCGGTCAGCGGCCGATCGGCGATCACGACCGCGGCGGCGTGGATCGAGGAGTTGCGGACGATTCCCTCGAGTCCCCGCGCGACCTCGACGATCTGCTTGGCGGTGGCGTCGCGCTCCACCTCGGCCTGCAGCAGCTGACCCGCCTTCAGACAGTCCTCGAAGCTGGGGGGCCGTCCCTGATCGGGTTCCGGGATCAGCTTGGCGAGCCGGTCGCCGATCGCGTACTCGTGGCCCAGCACGCGCGCGGCGTCCCGCGTGGCGGCGCGCGGGAACATCTTGCCGAAGGTGACGATCTGAGCGACCGACTCATGGCCGTACTTCTCGGTCACATAGCGGATCACGCGCTCTCGGCCGCGGACCGAGAAGTCGATGTCGATGTCCGGCATCGACACCCGCTCGGGATTGAGGAAGCGCTCGAACAGGAGGCCGTAGCGGAGGGGGTCCACATCGGTGATGCGCAGGCAGTAGGCCACGATCGAGCCCGCCGCGGATCCGCGCCCCGGGCCCACCGCCACGCTGGAGTCCTTGGCGTACTTGACGAAATCCCAGACGATCAGGAAGTAGCCCGAGAAACCCATCTTGTCGATCACGGAGAGCTCGTACTGCGCGCGCTCGCGGGCCTCCGCCGGCGGCGGGCTGCCATAGCGCTCGCGCAGCCCCTGCTCCACCAGCTCGTGCAGGTATTGGGTCTCCGACCCGGCGCCAGCGGGTACCGGGTAGCGCGGGATCAGCTGCCGACCGAGCTCTAGCTCGACGTCGCAGCGCTCCGCGATCTCGATCGTCGAGTGCAGCGCCTCGGGCCACTGCGCGAACACGTCCGCCATCTCCTCGTTCGAGCGCAGGTAGAACTCGTTGGTCTCGAAGCTGAGCTTGGGCTCAGACAGCGTGGACTTGGTCTGCACGCACAGCAGCGCCGCGTGGTTGCGGTAGTCCTCGCGGCGCAGGTAGTGGACATCGCCGGTCCCCACGAGCGGCCGCCCGAGCTCACGGGCGATGCGGACGATGCCCTCGTTGACGCGCTCCTGGACGTCGAGGCCGTTCTTCTGCACCTCGAAGTAAACGTTGTCCGGCCCCACGGCCGCGAGCAGCTGCTCGGCGTGGGCGCGTGCCTCGGCCTGGCGCCCGGCGACCAGGTGCTGGCAGAGCCGCGACTGGAGACAGCCCGAGAGCGCGATCACGCCCTCTCCGTGCGCCGCCAGCTGCTCCATGTCGACGGCTGGCTTGCCGCGCTGAAAGCCTTCCAGGAAGCCCGCTGAGGACAACCTGACGAGGTTGCGGTAACCGGTCGGATTGGCCGCCAGGAGCGTCAGGTGGAACTGCTCCTGCTTGCCCGGCCCACGGCGGCGATGATCCTCTACGAGGTAGACCTCGCAGCCCAGAATCGGCTTGATCCCGTGCTTGCGGCAGGCCGTGTACAGCTCTACGGCCCCGTTCATCACGCCGTGGTCGGTGAGCGCCAGTGCCGGCTGGCCGAAGGCGGCCGCCCGCTCCGCGAGCTGGTCGATCTTGCACGCCCCGTCGAGCAATGAGTACTCGGAGTGGACGTGTAGATGGGCGCAGGAGATGCTCACGCGGCGACTGAGCATAGGGCTCGAGCCGGACGCGAGCTAGGCGCTCGGCGCGATCATTTCGCTCATAGCGAACGCGCCGTCGCGCGCTCGAGCCAGTCGCGCACGAGCTCGAGCGGCTCCCGCTCGCCCTCGATCTCTGCGACCCGCTGACCGTCTCCCGCAAGCAGCGCGAAGAGGTCCTCGTCCCGGCAGCGGACCTCCGTCGTGGGCTGCTCGAGTCGTGGCCCTGGGCCGGCCGCCGCGCCCATCCCGCCGCGGGCCTCGAGCCATGCGCCGCTGTCGGCGTGGACGATCGTGAAGCGATGAGTCGCGGTCCACCCCGGCTCGATCGCGCACGCGATCAGCTTCATCGCCACCGGCGGCCCGGGCACGACGCCCGCGGTGCTCAGCACCGCCGGAGCGGCCCGAATCCTTGCGAGCTTGGCGAGCGCCGAGACCGTGCGGAGCTCGCAATCGAGCTGGGCGCGCTCCCAGCCGAGCCGGCGCCTAAGACGCCCTCTGACGACCACGGGGGCAACGGCCGCGGCCGGCTGGGGCAGCTCCGGGGCCATATCGAGACCCGCCAGGCGATGGGCCGGCCGCAGCGCGGCGAGCAGCTCGCCAGCGGCCTGCGGGTCCTCGGCGGCCAAGCGCCGCAGGGCGCGCACGATCCACGACCGCCGTCCCGGAGGCGGCACGGCCGGCAGGGGCTCGGACGGGGTAGACGCCGCCTCCCGCATGCGCGCCTGCGCCTGCGCGAGTCGCTCGGGGCTGAGCGGGGGCGCGGGAGGCAGCGCCGTCGGGACCTGCGCGGCCACCGGCGGCGCGTTCTGCACTGGAGCCCGAGCCGGCGGGGACGAGCCCACGGCCTCGAGCAGCGGGCCCAGGGCTTCGGTCAGCCGCCGGACGCTCTCTACCACCCCCAGCAGCAGGTGGTCGCGTTGCTCCTGCTCACCGAGGCGCCGCTCGACCGCGGCCAGGCGCGCCTCGAACTCGACCAGATCGACCGGCACCTGCACCACCCGGGCGGCGGTCGCCTCGCGCGCTTCTGCCGACTCGCTCACGGCGCGGACGCTACGGCCCGCCGCGGACGGACCGTTGCTAGTGCCGGTCCGCCTCGCGCATGCGCCAGGCCATCCGCGACTGGAGCGTCCACAGCTCGATGAAGCCGGGCGCGGCCGCCTGCGAGAAAAGGCCGCCCGACTCGGCGAAGGTCGCCAGCTGAGGGTCGTAGACGGCATGCGGAGAGGAGCGCGTCAGTACCCGCACGCTGCCCTTGTAGAGCTTCAGCGCGATCTCGCCGGTGACCCGCTCGTTCACCGACTCCATGTAGGCGTCGAGATCTGCGCGCAGCGGCTCCCACCACAGGCCGGCATAGACCAGGTAGCCCCACTTCTGGTCGAGCTCGGGCTTGAGCTGGTTCTGGTGGATCGTGCCCACCAGGCGCTCGAGCTCGCGGTGGGCCGGGAGCACGATCGCGGCCGCGGGCACCTCATAGATGTCGCGCACCTTGAGCCCCACGATGCGATCCTCGATGTGGTCGACGATGCCGACGCCGTGCCGGGCGCCAATCGCGGTTGCGCGCTCGAGCAGCTCGACCAGCTCGAGCCGCTCGCCGTCGAGGGCCACGGGCGCGCCGCGCTCGAACGCGACGCTCACCACCTGGGGCTCGTCCGCGGCGCGCTCAGGGGGCGTGATCAGCCCAAAGACGTCGTCCTCCGGCGCGTGGTCGAGGTCCTCGATCCAGCGGCCCTCGCTCGAGCGCCCCCAGAGGTTGTCGTCGATCGAGTAGGGCACCGTCTCGGTGCCGCCCTTCACCATGATCCCCCGCTCGCGCGCGTACTCGATCTCCTGCTCGCGGCCCATCATGCCGCTGCGCACCGGCGCGATCACCTTCAGCTCGGGTGCCAGCGTCGCGATCGTGGCCTCGATCCGCACCTGGTCATTGCCCTTGCCGGTGCAGCCGTGGGCGATCGTGTCGCAGTGAAGGCGCTTGGCGTACTCGACCGCGAGCTTGGCGATCAGCGGCCGTCCCAGCGCGGTGAACAGCGGGTACCCCTGACCGTAGATCGCGTTGGCCTTGATCGCCGGCAACACATACTCGCGCGCGAACTCCGCGCGCGCGTCCACCACGTGCGCCTCCAGCGCGCCCAGCTCGAGCGCCTTGCCCCTGACGACCTCGTAGTCCTCGCCCGGCTGGCCCAAGTCGACCGTGAGCGCGACCACGCCTGCCTCGTAGCGCTCCTGGATCCACTTGAGCATCACGCTCGTATCGAGGCCGCCGGAGTAGAGCAACAGCACCCGGTTGACCTCGGCGGGGTCGGCGAGATAGGTGGCCGTTGGCTGGTACTCGTGCATCGCGGCGCTCAAGAGTAGGTGAACGTGCGCTCGACCAGCTTGCGCTGCCTGGGCGAGGCGAAGCGCTCGAAGCGCTCGGCGAAGAGGCTGCGCGTCCTCAGCTCGTCCCGCTCGAGGCGGGTCATGCGCCGGAAGAGCTTGCCGATTCGCGCCAAGGCGATCATGCCAGTGAACGTAGCCGACGGAGCGCCTCGTCGACCTCCTGTTCCGAGACGATCAGCGGCGGCTCCAGCCTAATCGTCTCGGGCCCGGTCGCGCCGAGCACGAGCCGCTGCTCGAGCAGCGCGCGCCGGACCAGCTCCGCGGCCGAACGGCCGTCCAGATCGCAGCCGAGGATCAGCCCGCGTCCGCGCACCTCGCGCACGTAGGGGAGCTCAGCCAGACCCCCGGCCAGCCGCTCCCCCATCGCCCGCACGTGAGCGAGCAGCTCCGGCGCGGAGCAGAGCTCGAGCGCGACCAGCGCGGCCGCGCACGCCACCGGACCGCCGGCGAAGGTCGAGCCGTGATCTCCGGGCGCGATCACGTCCTGGAGGCGCCGGCCGGTGACGAGCGCGCCGACCGGCAGCCCGCCGCCGAGCGACTTCGCGGCGGTGAGCGCGTCGGGGATGACCCCTGTCTGCTCATATGCCCACAGCGTGCCGGTCCTGCCCATGCCCGCCTGGATCTCGTCGAACACGAGCGCCGCACCGGTGCGATCGCAGGCGTCGCGGGCGGCGCGCAACAGCGCGTCGTCGAGCACGTGGATCCCGCTTTCGCCCTGGATCGGCTCGACCAGGACCGCGGCCGTGCGCTCGTCGACCGCGCGCTCGAGCGCAGCCGGGTCCTTGGGCACGACTCGGAAGCCGGGGACCAGGGGCGCGAACGGAGCCTGCTTTGACTCCTGGGGGGTCGCCGAGAGGGCACCGTAGGTGCGGCCGTGGAAGGCATCCTTTAGGACCACGATCTCGCCTCCCTGGCGCGCCTTGCGGACCAGCTTGAGCGCCGCCTCGTTGGCCTCCGCGCCCGAGTTGCAGAGGAACACCTTGCCCTTCAGCGAGCTCTCGGACAGCCGCTCGCACAGGCGCAGGGCGGGCTCGGAATAGAACAGGTTCGAGGTGTGGGTGAGCCGTGCGGCCTGCTCGCGCACGGCCTCGAGCACGCGCGGGTGGCAGTGGCCGACGTTGAGAACGGAGATGCCGGCGAGGAAGTCGAGGTACTCGTGGCCTCCGTCGTCCCACAGACGGCAGCCCTCCCCGCGCACGAAGTGGACGGGGAAGCGCGCGTAGGCGGCCACGGCGTAGCGGCGCTCGAGCTGCTGGAGCTCATTTATGTCCGGGTCGGCGCCTGCGCCGACCCGCCGGCCGGCACATGTGCCGGCCGGGGCCGGGCCACATGTGGCCCGGCCATTACCCAATTTTCGTCCCTTGCCCCGCGTCGGTGAACAACTCGAGCAGCAGCGAGTGAGGCACCCGCCCGTCGACGATGTGAGCGAAGGAGACGCCGCCGTGGATCGCCTCGAGGCAGGCCGCCAGCTTGGGTCGCATGCCGCCGGAGATGCTCGCGTCGGCGAGCGCACGCTCGACATCCCTGGCCTCGGCTTGGGAGATCACGCTTCCGGCGTTGGCGGGGTCGCTGAGCCAACCGGGCACGTCGGTGAGGAAGATGATCTTGTACGCGCCCAGGGCGGCGGCAACGGCGCTCGCGGCCTCGTCCGCGTTGACGTTGTAGGAGCGCCCTTCCACGTCGGCGCCGATGCTCGCCACCACCGGGATGTAATCGCGCGCCACGTGGGTCAGCACGTCCACGTCCACGCGCTCGATGCGCCCGACGAAACCGATGTCCTGGCCGCCGGGGGCGGCTTGACGGGCGACGCGGAACAGGAGGCCGTCGTCGCCGCAGAGCCCCACGGCCGGCTGCCCGTGGCGGCCCAGACGCAGCACGATGTCCTTGTTGACCTTGCCGAGCAGCACCATTTTGGCGATCTCAACCGTCTGCTCGTCGGATACGCGGAGCCCCTCGACGAAGCGCACCGGGAGCTCGAGGCGCTCCATGTAGGCGGTGATCTCGGGGCCGCCGCCGTGCACGACCACGGGGTTCATGCCGACGTAGCTGAGCAGCACCACGTCGCGCGCGAATTCCTCCCGCAGCGCCGCGTCGTTCATGGCCGCGCCGCCGTACTTGATGACCACGGTCCGGCCGTGGAACTCGCGGATGTAGGGCAGCGCCTCGAGGAGGGTGCCGACGTCTCTCATGCGCTCCCCTCGGGAGATGCGGCTCTCATGTCGAGTATTCGGAGTTGAAGCGGACGTAGTCGGGCGAGAGGTCGGAGAAGTAGACCTCGGTCTCGCCGCCGTGGCCGGGGAGCGTGAGCGTGTACTCGACCTCGGCGCCGGCGACCAGCTCATCGAGCTCCCCCAGGTCCGCGACGATCGCCTCGCCTCCGCTGCACACGAGGCGGCCCTCGATCTCGAGGTCCGCCACCAGGCCCGAGGCGGGGGCATAGGCCATCCCCGCCGCCTGGAGAATGCGGCCGAGGTTGGGATCCGCGCCGTGGAGCGCGGTCTTGACCAGATTCGAGTTCGCGATCGCGCGCGCGACCGGCTCGACGATCTCGGCCGCGCCGCGCACGACGATCCTGCCGACACGCTTGGTGCCCTCGCCGTCGCCCACGATCTCGAGCGCGAGCTGGCGCAGCAGCACGTCCATCGCCTCCCCCAGGCGGAGCTCGTCCTCGGTCTCGGGCTCGACGCGCACGCCCGCGGTGCCGCTGGCCAGCGCGAAGACCGTGTCGCTGGTCGAGAGCTGCCCGTCGACGCTGATGCGGTCGAACGAGCGCTTGACGGTCACGCCGGTCAGCAGGTCCAAGGTGGCAGCGGCCATGGCGGCGTCGGTCTGGACGAAGCAGAACATGGTCGCGAAGTGGGGCGAGATCATGCCCGCGCCCTTGGCCTGGGCGGAGAGAGTGACGACCCCACCCGGCAGCGCGACGCGCAGAGAGGCGCGCTTGGGGCCCCGGTCGGAGCTCAGGATCGCGCGCGAGAAGGCGTCCGTGTCGGGACCCAGCCGCTTGACCGCACCCCGCACGCCCTCGAGCAGCGGCTCGCGGGGCAGCTCCGTGCCGATCAGCCCTGTCGAGGCCACCCCCACCTGGTCGGGATGGATGCCGAGCATCTCGGCGGCCAGCCTCTGAGTCGCGCGCGCGGTCTCGAGTCCCCGCTCGCCGTCGCCCGTGTTGGAGCCGCCGGAGTTGGCGACGACGGCACGCAGCCGGTGGAGATCAGCCTCCTTGGACGCGATCACGGGCGCGCCTACGCGGGCGTTGGTGGTGAAGCGGGCGGCGGACACAGTCGCTTGCGCATCCGAGCAGAGCACGCCCACGTCAAGGCCCTGCGGCTTCAGCCCCGCGGCTACGCCGGCGGCGCGAAACCCTTGCGGGAGCGTGGTGGCATCGATCTCGCTCACGTGCCCCGGCTGCTCGATCCAGCGAGAGCGAAAGAAGGTCTCGGCGGACATCAGGAGATCCCCTCCCCCTCGGGACGATCGAACATCAGGTTGAGGTTCTGCACCGCCTGCGAGGCGGCCCCCTTCCAGAGGTTGTCGATCGCGGCGAACACGATCGCGCGGCCGGTGCGCTCGTCGCGGTGGACCGAGACGCGGCAGACGTTGGTCTCGCGCACATCGCGGACGCCGGGTGGCGCCGGGGCGAGCTCGACGAAGGGCTCCGGCTCGTAGGCGTCGGCGTACAGCTGCTCGAGCTCGTCGTCTCCGCTCAGGGTCACATAGCAGGAGACCAGCTCACCCTGGTCGAGTGGCAGTAGATGCGGCGTGAACGTGATCTCGAGCTCGGCGCCGAGCATGCTCGCCAGCTCCTGCTCGATCTCGGGCGTGTGACGGTGGCGCGGAACCCCGTAGGCGCTGACGTTCTCGTCGACGGTGACGAAATGGGTCTTCTGCGTGCTCGCGCGGCCCGCGCCCGAGACGCCCGATTTGGCGTCGATCACCACGTCCTGAAGCAGCTTCGCGCGCGCGAGGGGCTGAAGCGCGAGCAGCGCCGCGGTCGGGTAGCAGCCGGGGTTGGCGACGAGCTCGGCGCTCCGGATCTGTTCGCGGTAGCCGAGCTCGGGCAGCCCGTAGACAGCCAGCTCGAGTAGTTCCGGTCGCGGGTGGTCTCGATACCAGGCCTCGTAGGTGGCGGCGTCACGGAGACGAAAGTCCGCGCTCAGATCGACCACCCGCACGCCGCGCTCGCGCAGCGCTCCCGCCAGCGCCGCGGCTTCGCCGTGGGGGTAAGCGATCACGGCCGCGTCGACGCCGCCGTGGCGATCGAGCTCCAATTCCTCGAGCTCGAGCCCCACGCGGTAGCGGGGGTATATGTCCGAGAGCTTTCGGCCCGTCTCGGCGCGCGCGGTCAGCGCCTTCAACTCGAACCACGGATGGCGCGCGAGCAGCTGGGCGGAGAGCGCGCCGGTGAAGCCGGTCGCGCCGAACACGGCGACACTAGCGCCGCTCACGCACGCTCCCCTGGAGCTCCTGTTCGAGCGCCGTGGTGATCGCCTGTCGCTTGACCGCCACCTCCTCGTCGGTGAGCGTGCGATCGACCGCGCGGAACTCGAGGTGGAAGGCGAGCGAGACGTTGCCGTGGCCGATGCGCTCGGGGTCGCGGTAGGCGTCGAACACCTCGATCCTCTGCAGCAGCGGCGCCCCGGCCGTCCGCATGGTCTCGACCACCGCCCTGGCCGTGACGGTGTCCGGGACGATCACCGCGAGGTCCTCCCGCACGCTTGGGAAGCTCGTCAGGTCCTCGTAGCGCGCCGCACCGGGGACCCGCTCGGCGACTGCGTCGAGGTCTAGCTCGAAGGCCGCCACCGTTCCGTCCAGATCCCACTCCGCCAAGACGAGCGGATGAACCTCACCGACCCAGCCGACCTTCATCCCGGCGGCGGTGACGGCGGCGGCGCGCCCCGGGTGCAGGAACGGCTCCCCGCCACGATCGAGTTCCCATGGCGCCCGCAGGCGTGCGAGCATCCCTTCAACGACCCCCTTGGCGGCATAGAAGTCCGCCTCCATCAGCGTTGGCTCGCGCCAGTTCGGTGGGCGCAGCGGACCGCTGATCAGGGCGGCGACGTGGTGGGGCTCGGCCGGCAGGCGCTCGGGTCCCGGTACGTAGACCGCGCCCATCTCGAATAGCCCCAGCGCCTGCGCGCCGCGGGCGCGATTGCGTGCCGCGATGTCGAGCAACGATCCGAGCAGCGTGGTGCGCAGCTCGGCCTCACTCGAGGACATCGGGTTGAGCAGCTCGACGGCCCGGTGGTCCTCCAGGCGCAGCCGCTTCGCCAGCTCCGGCGAGGCGAAGCTCCACCCGACGACCTCGTCGAGGCCCTGGGCGGTGAGCGCATCGGCGACACGACGGCGAATCTGCTGGCGGCGGGTGAGGCGGCCCGAGGCGCCGTGGCGCGAGGGCAGCGTGGCCGGGAGCCGGTCGACGCCGTCGATGCGGGCCACCTCTTCGATCACGTCGGCTTCGCGGGCGATGTCGCCACGCCGGAAGGGCGGCGGCGCTACGTCGAGGCCGTGCTCGGCGTCTTGCGCCTTGAACTGGAGCGCTTCGAGGATCTGTTTGCAGCGCGGGCGCGGGATGTCGATGCCCAGCAAGCCCCTCACGCGCTCGTCCCTGAGCCGGATCGTGACGGGCGCCGGGCCGGGACCGCCGATGTCGATCGTTCCCGGAGCCAGCCGGGCACCCGTCAGCTCGAGCATCAGGCGGGTGGCAAGAGCCTGCGCCTCGAGCGCCTGCTCCGGCTGGAGTTGCTTCTCATAGCGGCCCGAAGCCTCGCTGCGCAGCCCCAGTCTGAGCGAGGTGCGGTGGACGTTGGGTCCGTTCCAGGTGGCCACTTCGAGCAGCACGCGGGTGGTCTGCTCGGAGACCTCGGAGCGCTCGCCGCCCATCACGCCGGCGATCGAGGTGGGGCCCTCGTCGTCCGCGATCAGCACCATCTGCTCGTCGAGCTCGCGCAATTGCCCGTCGAGCGTGCGCATCGTCTCGCCCGCTTTGGCCTGGCGCACGATCAGCCTGCGCCCCGCGACGCGATCGAGGTCGAAGCCGTGCAGCGGCTGTCCCGTCTCGAGCATCGCGTAGTTGGTGATGTCAACCACGTTCGAGATCGGGCGCTGGCCGGCGGCCATCAGCCGGGCTTTGAGCCAGGGCGGCGAGGGGCCGATGCGGACGTCCTCGAACACGCGCGCCGTGAAACGAGGGCAGAGCTCCGTGTGGACTTCGACAACCGCCTGCTCGACCGGGCCCGGCGCCCCGGGGTCGTCCTGCCAGGCGGGCGATTGCAGCGGCGCTCCCGTGGCGGCGTGGACCTCGCGCGCGACGCCGTAGACGCCGAGGCAGTCGGGCCGGTTCGGCGTGATCTCGAGCACGAGCACGTCGGTGGCGATCGGGATCAACTGCCCGAGTGGCGTTCCCGGCGCCGATTCGCCATCGAGGGTCAGGATGCCCTCGTGGTCGGTCCCGATCGCGAGCTCGTCCTCGGCCAGGATCATGCCGTCGGACTCGACGCCCCTGAGAGTCGCCTTGGCGAGCCTGCGGCCGTCGGGAAGCACCGCGCCCGGACGGGCGACCGCCACCAGCTGTCCGCCCACGACGTTGGGAGCGCCACACACGATCTGCGCCTGAGTGCCGTCGCCGATGTCGACGAGGCACACCTTGAGCCGGTCGGCCTGGGGGTGCTGACGCGCCTCGAGCACCCTGCCCACGAGGTATCGCTCGAGCCGCGCCGGTCCGTGGCGCTCGACCCGCTCGACCTCCGTGCCGGTCAGCGCGAGGCGGCTGGCGAGCGCGTGCGCGTCGAGGTCGGGACGGCAGTACTGGTTGAGCCACTCGATCGGGACCCGCATCAGAACTGCTCCAGGAAGCGGACGTCGTTGTCGTAGAGCAGCCGCATGTCGGGCACGCCGTGCTTGAGCTGGGCGATGCGTTCGATGCCCATTCCGAAGGCGAAGCCCTGCACCTTCTCGGGGTCGTAGCCGCTCTCGCGCACGTACTCGAACACGTTTGGATCGACCATCCCCGCTCCGAGCAGCTCGATCCACGACGTGCCCTTGCACAGCGGGCAGCGCTCGCCCTCGGCGGTGACGCCGCCCGAGCAGTTGAAGCAGGAGACGTCGAGCTCGACGCTCGGCTCAGTGAAGGGGAAGAAGTGCGGCCGCAGGCGCACCTCGCGGTCTTCGCCGAAGATCGCGCGGGCGAAGCGAAGCAGTGTCCCCTTGAGGTCGGCCAGCGTTATGTCGCTGTCGACGGCGAGCCCCTCGATCTGGTGGAACTGGGGCACGTGCGTGGCGTCCGAGTCGGGCCGGTAGGCGCGGCCGGGGACGACGATGTACAGCGGCGGCGGGTTTTGCTCCATCGCCCGGATCTGCATCGGCGAGGTGTGGACCCGCAGCAGGACCGTGTCGGGGTCGAAGAGGTCCTCCACGGGCTTGACGTAGAAGGTGTCGGTGGTCAGGCGCGAGGGGTGCGTGACGGGTGTATTGAGGGCGTCGAAGTTGTAGTAAGCGGTCTCGACCTCCGGCCCCTCGGCGACGTTGAAGCCGAGACCGAGGAAGACATCCTCGATCTCCCGCCGCGTCTGCGTGATCAGGTGCAGGTGGCCGATCGCCGGCAGCGGGTCGGCGGGCAGGGTGACGTCGATGCGGTCGCGCTCCAAGCGCGCCTGGAGCTCGCCGGTGGCGAGCTCCGCGGCAGTGGTCTCGATCTGCTGCGCGATCGCCTGGCGGGCTTCGTTGGCGGCCTTGCCGGTGGCCGCGCGCTCCTGCGCCGGCAGCTGGGCGACCTGGCGCAGCAGGTTCGGCAGTTCGGCCTTGCGCCCCAGGTAATGGATGCGGAGCTGCTCGAGGTCGGCGGTCGAGCCGGCGCCGGCGATCTTCTCCTCGGCTTCGCGGCGCAGCCGTGCGATCTGCTCGAGAGCGCTCATCCTCGTTGCATCCTATGTGTGAGCTCGTACAGGGCCACGGTCGCCGCCATCGCTGCGTTGAGCGAGTTGGTTTCGATCGGGATGTGGGCGGTGTGGTCGGCCTGCTCGATCACGTTCTGCGGGAGGCCTTCGCGCTCCGAGCCAACCAACAGGGTGAGTTCAGGGGGCAGTTCCAGCGCGTGCAGCGCGCTGCCGCGACTCGGCACGAGCGCGACCTTCGCGCCGGGCAACTCCTCGGGCGCCGCGGCCCGCGCGATCGGCACCGAGAAGACGGCGCCCATGCTCGCGCGCACCGCTTTCGGCCCGAAGGGATCGGCCGTGTTCGCCCCCAGGGCGACCGAGGCGACGCCGAATGCCTCGGCCGCCCGCAGGACTGCGCCGACGTTGCCCGGGTCGTGAACGCCGTAAAGACACACGCACAGCGGGCCCGTGGCCTGGGGGGCCCACCGCTCCCGGTAGACGGCAAGCGCGCGCGTGCCGGAGGCGATCCCCGCCGCCGCGTTCAGCAGTGAGGGCTCCACCTCCGTGCCCCGGAGCCCGCTCCCGGCGGCCGCATAGCGCTCGATCGGCTGCCAGCCGGCCTCGTCGGCGGCCGCCAGCAAGTCCTCGCCCTCGGCGACGAACAGGCCGCTGCGCTCGCGCCATCTGCGTCGCATCCGCAGTTTGCGGATCTCCTTCAGTCTGGGGTTGTGCTGGCCGGTGATCGTCATCTTGATTTGGGAACTAAAAAGGGCGCCCTCTCACGATGGGCGCCCGGGCGGCTGGTGGTGGCTTTTAGCGAGTCGCTTAGCCGGCCGCCAGCGCCTCTCGGGCGCGGTCGGCAAAGCGTCGAAAGGTGTCCGCATCGCGCACGGCGATGTCCGCGAGCACCTTGCGGTCGAGCTCGATGCCCGCAAGCTTCACGCCGCGCATGAACTGCGAGTAGGAGAGGCCATGTTGCCGCGCCGCGGCATTGATGCGCGTGATCCACAGGGCGCGAAAGTCGCGCTTGCGGTTCCGGCGGTCGCGGTAGGCATACTGATCGGCCTTCAGCACCGCCTCCTTGGCCTTGCGGTAGTGGCGGCTGGCGTCGCCGCGGTAGCCCTTGGCGAGCTGGAGCGTCGCGCGCCGCTTCTTGCGCGCGTGGGCGGAGCGCTTGACGCGGGTCATCCCTTGCCCCCCAGGAGCTCTCTCACCCGGTCGCGGTCGTGCGCCGAGATGATCGCCGGACGGCGGTGACGGCGCTTACGCTTGGGCGACTTCTTCTCGAGAATGTGCGTGGAGAACGCGCGGCGACCGCGGAGCTTGCCCGTCGCGGTCGAGCGGAAGCGCTTCTTGGCCCCGGAGTGCGTCTTCATCTTCGGCATGGTGGAATTAGTAAACCAGACGGGCCTTTGGGTTAGCCCGCGCGGGACGCAGCGCTCTGGCGCGTAGCGCGCGCTAGCTCTGCTCTGGAGCGGCGCTGGCCGCGCCTTCGGGCTCCGCGACCGCGTCGGGCTCGCCCGTCCCATTGCTGGAGCGCTCGCGCTCGCCCGCCAGCACGGCCTTCGAGGGGGCGAGCAGCATCGTCATGTTGCGGCCGTCCTGGATCGGCGTCTGCTCGACCACCGCGATCTCCGAGAGCTCGCCGGCGAGCCGCTCGAGCAGCGCGGTCCCCCGCTCCGGGTGAGTCACCTCACGCCCGCGGAACATGATCGTGATCTTGACCTTGTCCTTGCCGCGCAGGAAGCGCGTCACGTGGCTCTTCTTGGTGTCGTAGTCGTTCTGAGCGATCTTGGGACGGAACTTGATCTCGCGGATCGTGACCTGCTGTTGGTGCTTGCGCGCGGCCTTCTGTTTCTGCGACTGCTCGTAGCGATACTTCGAGTAGTCGAGCACCCGCGTGACGGGCGGGCGGGCGTCCGGAGCGACCTCGACCAGGTCGAGATCGCGCTCCTGGGCGTAGCGGAGCGCGTCGTCGGTCTTCACGATCCCCACCTGCTTGCCATCGATGCCAATCAGGCGCACTTCAGGCACGCGGATGCGATCGTTGATCCGGGTCTGGTCCCGTTCCGGCGGGCGCCGGTCAAACCTCCTGGGAACCGGCACTAGCTAAGAAAAAGCGAAGACGTCAAACGGTGCCGGACGGGGTATCGCGATGTACTTTGATCAACCCAGCTGAGTATAGCGGTGGTTTGGAAGCTCGAACGCGGCTCAGATGCTGCCCCGCGGGGCGCGGCTGCGGCTCGCTTCGGCAACGCGTGCCGCGAAGTCCCCGACGCCGACGGCACCGCGATCCCCTCCACGATGTTCCCGCAGCGCCACCTCTCCGGCTTCCAGCTCCCGATCGCCCACGATCAGCATGTTTGGGATCTTGCGCAGCTCCGCCTCTCGGATCTTTCTCGAGATCGACTCAGTTCTTTGATCGAGCTGCGCCCGGATGCCGGCATCCCGGAGCTCGGCGTCGACCGCTTGCGCGTATTTCATGTGCCGGTCTGAGATCGGCAGGACGATCGCCTGCACGGGCGCGAGCCAGATCGGAAACTCGCCCGCGTAGTGCTCGATCAGGATGCCGATGAAACGCTCAAACGAGCCCATCAGGGCGCGGTGGATCATCACCGGGCGATGCTCCTCGTTGTCGGCCCCCGTATAGGCGAGGTCGAACCGCTCGGGCATCACGTAGTCAAGCTGGACGGTGCCGAGCTGCCATGAGCGCCCGATCGAGTCGGTCATGTGCAGATCGATCTTTGGACCGTAGAAGGTGCCCTCGCCCTCGGAGACGCTGTAATCGACGCCGCGCTGCTCGAGCGCCGTCCTGAGCGCGCCCTCGGCCCGATCCCACATCTCCTCGGCGCCGATGCGCTTCTCGGGCCGGGTGGAGAGCTCCGCCCGGGGCTCGAAGCCGAAGTGGTCGTAGATCGCCCGACCGAAGTCGAGACAGCGGTTGACCTCGGCTGGGACCTGCTCCTCGGAGCAGAAGATGTGGGCATCGTCCTGGGTGATGTGGCGCACGCGCAGCAGCCCGTGCAGCGTCCCCCCGGGCTCGTGGCGGTGGACCAGGCCCTGCTCGGAGAAGCGAATCGGCAGGTCGCGGTAGGAGCGGCGCTCGTTCTTGAACAGCTGAATGTGCGCCGGGCAGTTCATCGGCTTCAGGCCCAGAGTGCGGCCCTCGACATCGGTGAAGTACATGTGCTCGCGATACACGTCCCAGTGCCCGGAGGCCTTGAACAGCTCAACGTCGTAGAGGATCGGCGTCTTCACCTCGCGGTAGCCGCGGGCGGCGTTCTCCTCGCGCCACAGCTTGGTCAGCTCGTTCCAAAGGACCATTCCGTTTGGCAGCCAGAGGGGCGCACCGGGGCTGAATTCGGAGAACATGAACAACCCGAGCTGGGGCCCCAGGCGCCGGTGGTCGCGAGCCCTCGCCTCCTCCAGGCGGTGGAGGTGGTCTCGCAGCTCTTGGCGCGAGAAGAAGGCAGTCCCATACACGCGCGTGAGCATCTTGTTGGCGGCGTCGCCGCGCCAGTAGGCGCCGGCGACCGACTGGAGCGTGAACGCGCTGATCGTCTTGGTCGAGGGGGCGTGCGGCCCTCGGCAGAGATCGGTGAAGGGTCCATTGGTGTAAAGCGAGACGGTTTCCACGTGCTGGTCGCGGACGAGATCGTCGATCAGCTCGACCTTGTAGTCCTGGCCCTCTTTTTGGAAGCGCTCGCGGGCCTCATTGACGGGGACGTCCCGGCGCACGAATGGCTCGGCGGCGGCGATGTGCTCTCTCATCCGAGCCTCGATGCGTTCAAAATCACCCTCGCTCAGCGAGCTGCCCTCGGGGAAGTCGAAGTCGTAATAGAAGCCGTCCTCGATCGGCGGGCCGATGGAGATCTTGACGCCGGGATAGAGCTCCATCACCGCTGTGGCGAGCACATGGGCCGCGTCGTGACGGATCAGCTGGAGGGCCTCGGACCCGCTGCGGCCGGTGAGGATCTCGAGCGGTTGCGGGTGACCGTCGTCTGCGGGCAGCGGACGTGCGAGATCGCGCAGCTCGCCGTCGATCTTGACCGCGAGGGCGGCCTTCGCGAGCCCGGGGCCGATCGCAGCCGCGGCGTCAGCGCCGGTGGCGCCGCCATCGAGGGAGAGGATCTGCCCATCGGGGAGCTTGAGGTCCATTCCTGGCGGATGCTACGGCTCCGGACCTGATCTATGCGCGGGCCATCGCTGCCCACCCGCGATCGCTACGCTCTGCGCTCGCGGGCGATTAGCTCAGCTGGGAGAGCGCCGTCTCGACAAGGCGGAGGTCGCTGGTTCGAGCCCAGCATCGCCCACTCGCGGGACGGCAGGCGCCCTACCGCCTTCCTCGCGTCGATCGGGCGGACCTTTCCGATCGCCGCTCGCGCCCTACTTCCCGATTTTGCTGTCGATCTCGGCCTTGTGCTGGGGGAAGGCCGTCGCGAGGTTCCGGCCGGCCTGCACGTACGCCGAATGGTTGGAGGAGGTGGTGGTCAGCCAAGACTGGAGCGCCGCGTTCCCCTGACTCGTGGCTTCGATGCCAAGCAGGCTGAGATGCTGGGGACCGGCTAGCACCGGGTAACCGCCGGGACCGCGGGTCGTCGGCTGCTCGAGCTCGTGCAAGAGCGTCTGCGGTGTCATGTTGAGAATCTGAAAGTTGGTCACCGTTGCGCCCGAGGTGGTTCCGCAGCCACCTGCGGCCAACGCGGCGATCGTGACGACCACGGCAGCCGGCCCGCGCCGCGTCACGCGACCGCTCCGCTCATGCGGGAGCGTCCGCGCGCCGGGGGTGTTCCGTGACACTCCATAGCGTGGTCTCGCATCTCCGGGAACAGTAGACGGTCCGTGCCTGGGTTTGACGTACTTCGGGGGCGCGATTTTCGCCTGGTGTTCGGAGCCGCGCTGATCTCGTTGCTGGGTGACGGGATCCAGCCACTGGCGCTGACCTTCGCGGTTCTGGACCTGACCGGTTCGGCGACGGATCTGGGATTCGTGCTCGCCGCCTGGACAATCGCGCTGGTCGCGTCGCTGTTGGTTGGCGGAGTGGTGGCCGACCGGCTGAGCCGGCGCACGGTCATGATCGGCGCCGATCTGGTCCGCCTGGCGGCTCAGGGCGCGATCGCGGTGCTGCTGATCGGCGGCCGCGCCACCGTCGCGGAGATAGCTGTCTCGCAGGCGCTACTGGGTGCGGCCACCGGTTTCTTCAACCCCGCATCGAGCGGGCTGATGCCGACAGTCGCGGGCGATTTCCTCCAGCAGGCAAACTCACTGCGCGGGATGGCGATGGCCGCCGGAAGCATCGCCGGCCCGGCGATTGCGGGGGGCCTGGTTGCGCTCAGCAGCCCCGGGGTTGCGTTGGCGATCGACGCCGCCACGTATGGAGTCAGCGCCCTGTTGCTAGCGCGTGTGCGCCGAGACGCGCGGGCGAGGTCCGCGGAGCGGTTCCTTGACGATCTTCGCGCCGGGTTTGCGGAGGTCCGTTCCCGAACGTGGCTGTGGTCGACGATCCTCGCGGTCTCGATCGTCAACGCGGCCACGGTCGGGTTCATGGTTCTGGGAGCGCTAATCGTCAAGCGACATCTCGGCGGTCCTGGTGGCTGGGCGCTGATTCTGGCCCTACAGGGTGTCGGAGCACTGCTCGGCGGGTCCGCCTTGCTGCGCGTTTCTCCCCGGCGCCCGTTGCTGGTCGCGACGGTGATCGGGATCGTGCCCGTGATTCCCACGTTTCTGATGGCGATCCCCGCAGCGCTGGCGCTGATCGCGATCGCCGCGCTGTTGGCAGGCATCGGAGAGATGGTCTTCAACGCCTTGTGGGAGACCACCCTGCAACGCCACATTCCCGAAGCGCTGCGCTCGAGGGTCAGCTCGTATGACTGGTTCGGATCGCTCGCCCTGCGAACTCTGGGTTACGCCCTGGTCGGCCCCCTTGCCGCGGCCGTTGGCAACTCGACCGCGCTGTACGTATGTGGCGCCGTGGAACTGATAGCGATCAGCTCGCTGCTCTTGATCGGCGATATCCGCACGCTTCCCCCAGCTCCGATGGACACCCCCGCGGAAGGTTTGACCGCAGGCCCCCTCTAGATCTGGGCGCGCTGCCTTAGCTCGCTCAGTACGTCCTCCAGCTTGCCGTGCTCGCCCGCGCTCGCGCGCTGCACGCCCGCGCCACCGCCCTCGGCGAGCAGCGCGGTCAGCCCCGGATCCTGATCGGGCTGCACGCTGTCGAGCAGCTCGGCGAGGAGCTCGCGCACCGGGCGCATGGCCCCGTTGCGATCGGGGAGCCGGGCGTCAAGGCCTTCCCGACCGGCGCGGAAGGACGCCTCCTCGAGGATCTCGGGCGCTGGGCTCCAGTCCGGCGGCGACGCGGCCGCGTGGCGTGCCAGCGCATGCGCGAGTTTCACCAGTGCCTCGGTGTGGGACAGGGAGACCTGCGCGTCGAGCGCGCGAAGCTCCACCGTGCCGAGCTTTGGGTGCGGACGGAGCTTCCACCAGTGAAAGGTGTAATCGGGCACCTCGGCCACGCGCGTCAGCTCCTCCGCCATCGCGCGGAAGTCGGCCCAGTCGGCGAACGCCCGGGGCGCCCCGGAGCGGGGCCAGGCGCGCAGGGTGATCTCGCGAGCGGAGGCGAGTCCGGTATCGCGACCATGACGGAAAGGAGAGTTCGCCGCGAGCGCCTCCAACAGCGGCAGATGGGGACGCAAGCCGTTGAATGCGCGGATCGCTGTCTCCGCATCCGGCATGCCGATATGCACGTGCAGCGCACCCACGGGATCGACGATCGCGTCGCCGAGCAGTGCGGAGATGAAGTTGTAGCGCTCCTTATCGGTGATCTCGGCCTCGCCCTCTTGCGCCGTCGGGTGGAGCCCGGATCCCATCAGCCCCACTCCCACGCCGAGCAGCCCGTCGCGTAGCGCGCGCAGGTCCGCGATCGCTTCCTCGGCGGAGCGGCACACGCCCGAGATCAGCTCGACCTGGCAGGCGTGAACCTCGGCCGAGACTTGACCGCGCGCGAACTCTCCCAGCGCCGTGAGCACATGCTCGCCGAGGTTCTGCTGCCGACCGGCAGCATCCACGAGGAACAGCTCCTGTTCAACTCCGAGCGTGAAGGCGTCGGTGGACCCGAAGGCGGGATCGTCGAGGTCGGAGTGGGCCATCAGCGTGGAGCCTTCCCTGCAAAGAGACCGCGGCGCGGGGCCCAGAGCACGAGATAGAGGCCGCAGGCGACGCATAGCCACGCGAGCAGCGCCAGCAGAAGAACCAGCGGCGAAGCGAGGTGGCCGAACGCGGCGTAGGCGACGAGGGCGAAGCTGGCCAGCGCGATTGCTCCCACGAACGCCCCGCGCGCGTCTTCACGGGCGGCCCGGCGGCTGTCCTCGTCGGCGATCAGAGTGAGACTGGCCGCGAGGATCGCGGGGAAGGCGAGCATCACGCCCGCGGTCTTGGAGTTCCAGACGATCGAGATCGTTCCGGCGACCGCCGAGGTTCCCGCGCCGAACGCGAACCTCACGAGGAGGGGGCGCACTGATACCTGGCGGGCGCGGGCGATCTCAATTCCCGGGGGCTGGTCCGGCGCCTCGAACCAGGTGAGCTTTTGCTCCTGCCGCTGACTCATATCAGCGGCACAGCGACTGCCACGGCGACTGCGAGCCAGACGGCCAGGCCGGCGACGGAGGCAACGAGGGACGGCGTCCGTTTCAGCAGCAACACCGCCGCGCAGGCATACGCGGCCATGCCAACGCTGCCGGCGATCATGCCGAGCGAGTCGTCGCGGGCATCGAGAACCCCTTTGCTGACAAGGGTCACCGCGAGCCCGGCGATCGCCACGGCCGGGGCTGCGCCGAACAGGCCCGCGAAGCGCTTCGGCTGAAGCGACTCGCTGAGCAGCGAGAACACAACGACGAGCGACCCGCCTGCCACGGCCTTGACGATGACAGCGATCGCGTCTGCCACGGCCGGGCGCTACCCGTACCTCGACGGATCGAAGCTAGGAGGAGCCTCCCGTTATTCGGCCTCGGCCTGCTCCACGGACTCGGCGTCTCCGGCGGATTCCGAGGCATCCTGACCCCCGCCGCCGTTGGGGCTGCTCGCGAGCGACTCGGAGCTCCCGCCAGCCGCGGGCTCCGTCGTAGCTGACCGTTTGTCGGCCCGGGAGGGAACAGTCGCGGGCGGGATTGCCTCGCTCAGTTGCGGGAACCGCCTTGCTTCCGCCTCTCCGATCGAGGACAGCTGCTCGCCGATGGCGCGCATGTCGTCGACCAGGCGGCGCCGGTCACGCCAGATCGTTTCGGCACTCTGGGCCAGCTCACGGAGCCGGCCCTCGGCCTCGTCTAGCAGCTCCTTGGACTCGCGGCGCGCGTCGCCGAGCAGCCGGTTCGCTTCCTCGCGGGCTGCGGTCCGGGTCTCCTGAGCGTCGTGGGCCGCTGCTTCGCGCAGCTCGTTGACTTCGCGCGTCGCCGTCTCCCGGAGCTCACCGACCTCCCGCGTAGCCATCTCCCGCATCGACGCCGACTCCTCCTGAGCGGCGGCGCGCAGATCATGAGCCTCGCGCTGGGCCGCGTCGCGCATGGCGTCGGCCTCACGCTGGCCGGCCTCACGGGTGGCCTCAGCATCGACGCTCGCGCTCTTGCGCACTTCCTCAGCTTCGGCCTCGACCTGCCGCAGGCGATCATCCGCCCGCGCGCGGGAACGCGCGGTGATGTCCTCGGCTGTCTGATGAGCTCGCTCGAGCAGGCCGCGAGTCTCTTCGCTGACCTCTTCAAGCGCGTGCCTCACGGCGGACTCAGGCGACGCGGTCATCTCCAGCTCGGTGATCAGCCGACTGACCTCGACCACGTACCGGTCCACCGCATTGCGCTCGTAGCCGCGGAGCCCGATCGGGAAATCCGTCTCGCGCGCCTCCTTGATCAGCCGCGTGCGGTCGGCGGCGCTGACCGTCCCATAACTCCGCCGGGCTCGTTTCGGCTCGGCCTCGCCTTCGCTCGCCTGGGCGGCCGACAGCTCGACCGACGCTTGGTCGGCATAGCGCGCGATGTCGGCCTCGACGCTCCTGCCGGAGTCGTTGCCACGCATCTCCGAACCCGCCATCAGCTCAGCTCCCTTCCGCAGTCCTTGGCACCGTCTCCAACACCATCAAGCTACTCCTTCGGTCAAGCCGGAATCCCAGCACATGACCACTTTTCTCGCGTCAGTACCAAGGCGCGAGCAGCGGCCGGAACTCGTTGGACGATTGGTGAGTTGGTCGGGAGCAGGCCGCGGCCTGATTGAGCGGGCGTTTCCGCAGATCCAGTTGACTCGTCAACTAGACTTGATGGTGATGGCAACCGTCTCCGTGACTGACCTCGAAGGTGCTGCTCTCGACGCCTGGCGCAGCTATCTACAGACCCACGCCTCGATTCTCCGCGCACTCGACGCCGAACTGGTCGCAGCGCACGGCATGACCACGCGCGATTACGAGGTTTTGCTGTACCTCGCTCAGGCGCCAGATCAGAAGTTGCCGATGTCAGCGTTGGCGGAGCGCACAATGTTGACGCGATCCGGGATCACCAGGCTCATCGACGGACTCGTCGCCGCAGGCCTGATCGAGCGCATCGCCTGCGAAAAGGACGCCCGCATCTCGTATGCGTCGCTCACGGCCGCCGGCTTGAAGAAGCTACGCGAGGCGGGTTGCACCCATGTGGCGAGTATTCGCCGTCTGTTTCTCTCGCATTACAGCCCTGACGAAGTTCAGCAACTGGCCTCGCTGCTATCGCGGCTGCCCGGCGCCTCGGCGGCCGAGGGCGAGTGCACGATCGAATGACATCGAGCCCGGGCCCGGCCGACGGCTCGCGGGGCTCGCAAGGAGGGCCAGCGGCTGGGATCGCGGAAAGGTACGCCATCCCCCCAGACACCTCGATCGGGACGGTGCGCCTGATCGTGTCGGATGTGGCCCGCTCGCGGGCGTTCTACGAGCAGGCGCTCGGGCTGGAAACGGCGGCCGAGCAGGAGGCGGTTGTGGTCCTCGCGGGGCCGGACGGGAATGCGCTCGTGGAACTCCATGGCGATCCAAGCGCGCCACCGCTCAACCATCGGGCGACCGGGCTCTTTCATCTGGCGATCCTCGTTCCATCCCGAGTCGAACTGGCGCGTTCGCTCTGGCGCTTGGCGATCCAGCGCTGGCCGCTCTCGGGAGCATCCGACCACCTCGTCTCCGAGGCGCTGTATCTGTCCGACCCCGACGGCAACGGGATCGAGATCTACCGTGACCGCGCCCGCTCCGAGTGGCCCCAGGAGGACGGCCGCCTGAGGATGGCCTCGCTCCCGCTCGATCTGAACAACCTGGCGCAGGAGCTCCGTGGCTCTCGGGATCTCGGTGCGCGCCCTTCGTCGGCCAGCCCGCTCGCAGGCGAGCCGATCGCCGCCGGAACCCGGATTGGCCATGTGCATCTACAGGTTTCCGATCTGAACGAAGCTGAAGGCTTTTACAGCGACTTGCTCGGATTTGCGGTCATGGTTCGCGGATATCCCGGGGCGCTGTTCGTGTCCGCCGGGGGCTATCACCACCACATCGGTCTGAACGTCTGGAACAGCGCGGGCGCCGCACCTCCGCCGGCCGGGGCGATCGGGCTGCGGGAATTCGAGGTTCATTTGCCGAACGAGACGACGTTCGAGGAGCTCGCGGATCGGCTGCACGCGACGGGACGCGGATTTGAGCGGGTCGCCGGCGCCCTGCGGGTGCGGGATCCAGCGGGCAACGCCGTCGTCCTCAGAGGGGACTGAGCCGGGCGACGCTACGCTAACTGCTCTCCCGCGGCGACGTGGCGGAGTGGTTACGCAGCGGCTGCAAAGCCGTCTACACCGGTTCGATTCCGGTCGTCGCCTCTAAATTGCCTGCAAACGAGCGGCAGTCGTGGGGGCAATTGCCGTTCGGCCGCATGATCTCCCCAATCTCTCCCCAGACAACCGGTTCATAGCCTGAGTTCTGTCCGCAAGTCGAGCCCAGGGCACGCGACGAACACAGCATCATGCGCGACCAGCGGCAAGCCCCAGCGGATCACGGCAGCGGCGATCCACAGATCGGCGTTGTGGAGTCGCTGATGCAGCGCGTGCCCAACGAGCCGGCATTGATTCCGGAGCTGGGCGACGCGCTCGACTGTCTCGGCGTCTACTGGCAAGACCGTCACATCGGCGGTCATTGCGGCGAGCTCCGTCATTCGACGCGGTCCCCAGAGCCCTTCAGCGCTCCGTAGCGGGCCTCGGCGACAGTCTGCGGCGTGACCGCGATCAGCTCTCCCGCGAGATGCCTCGCGTACTGCGCAGCCAGATGCGGTCGCGCGCAACCGGGCGGTGAAGACGTTGGTGTCGACTACGACCGAGCTGGTCACTCGTCGCGCGAGCGCGGACGCCAGCGCATCGCGTTCCTCATCCGTGAGGTCCGGGATGTCCAAGTCGTCCCAGGACGTGAACGGTCTTTCCGGCCATCAGGTCCTCGAGCGTGCGGCGGCTTCCAGAACCGGGCGGTTGCCTCATCGATCGCATCAGGCGTGTGGGCTTGTTCCTCCATCGCGTCTCCAAGACGTAGTCTACGGTCGGGTCGGCGCCGGCCGGAGGCTCCCCAAGACTCTCCCCAGACTCACGAGTTCTCAGCGCGTCAGACAGAACTCGAGCACGGAGAGAAAAAAAGACGCAATCGCGGCGCACACCTCCGCGAACTCATGCTGCAAAGCCGTCTACACCGGTTCGATTCCGGTCGTCGCCTCTGAGGGACTCCGAAACGGTCGTGTCTCGGTCGCGTTGACGGTGGGCACGGGGATGCTCATGCTGGCATTCGGGCTCGTCATCGCGCTCATCGTCCCTCCGGGCGTCGGGAAGAAGCGCTCGGCGCGGCCGACGAGCGTGACCGGAGTCCCGACCCCCGCTGTCCCGCCCGGACACTGACCGCTCACACATCTACGGAGAGAAGAGACCATGCAGATAACCCGCAGCTCCATCGACACCATGAAGGGCCCGGACGACTGGTTTACCGGCGACGTCTACGTCGACGCGATCGCCGCTCCTGCCGGCACCTCGACGTTCGCGGCGGCGGCCGTCCACTTCACCCCCGGGGCGCGCACCGCCTGGCATATCCACCCCCACGGGCAGACCATCTTCGTGACTGAAGGCGTCGGTCTCTGCCAGCGCGCGGGCGGACCCGTCGAGGTCATCCGTCCCGGTGACAGGGTCTTCTTCGAGCCCGGCGAGAACCACTGGCACGGGGCCACGTCCAGCCGCTTCATGGCTCACGTCGCGATGCAGCAAAACGACGAGTCAGGCAGTCCCGTCACCTGGGGTCGGCCTGTCACCGACGAGGAGTACAACGCCGCGCCCGGCGCCTGAGCCGGCCTGGTGCCCGCTCCTAGCAGTGATGGCGCGTCTATTTCCCGCCCGATCGGGGAAGCTACCCCGCGTGTCTCACGCCCGAGAGGTGCTGATCACCCCCTACCGGGACGGCCCTTTGCTCGTCCGCGGCCACGCACACATCGTGGATGATCAGGGACGGGAGCTCGATAACCGGCGTGATGCGATGGCGTTGTGCCGCTGTGGCAAGTCGCGATTGCGACCCTTCTGCGACGGCACGCACAAGCTGGTCGAATTTCGCGCCGGCGGTGCGCCCGCCTCAATCCCTGACGGCTTGCTCGAGCTCGAGCGCCTGGGGCTGAAGCTGGTCCCGTAGCGAGCTCTCGCCTGCCGACCACGCATCCAGTAGCCGGGAGGCCCACCGCTCGCTGAGGTGAGACAGCGTGCGGGCGCCCCAGAGCAGCGAAGGACACAGACGCGGCTCCTGGCGCACCAGCCCGCCAGCCAGGTCAACGGCGGCAAGATTCTCGTGCACGGCGTCCGCTTCGACGTGCTCGTCGAAGAACAGCGTGGCCTCCCCGGTCAGGCCCAGGCGCCGCAGCCCGTCCGCATACCGGCGGTTGGGGATCGAGGAGGTCATCTCGAACAGAGCCAGTTGGCCCACGAGCGCACCGCGCCAGCGCCGGTGCAGCCCGAACAAGGACATTTGGTTGACGGTCGCCAAGGTGAGACCGGGGATCAGGTCAAGGTACGCGCCGTAGTCCGGATCGAGACCCAGCGCCTTCATCGCCCGGGCGAAGAGCTCCGCATGAATCCATTCCGGGCGACCGCCTCCGTATTCGTCCGCCTGAACCGCAACAAGCGCGGCCTTCGGCGCTCCGAACAGTCTGGGAAGTGCCCACGAGTGAGGGTCGGCCTCCTTCAGCTGATACGCCGAGCGGTGCACGAGGAACTCGCACACCTGCTCGAGTGTGGCCTCTCGCTGCATGTAGGAGGAGAGCGGCGAGCCCTCCTGCCCGGCAATCGCCCTGAGTGCCAGATCGACCTGATCCGCCGGCGCCTCGTCGTCGCCCATCTCGACAGCGGCAAGCAGCCCGTGCTCGAACCGCTGCTCGAGCATCCCCCGCAGGCGCAGGAGCGAGGACTCCCACTCCCAGCGGTCGTCGACGCCCGGCAGCCCGCGGTAGTGCAGCTCATAGCAGAGATAGAGCGAGAGCTGGAGGTCCTCGTCCGCCAGCGGGTCATCGACGGGCTCCGGCGCGGGCGCGCGCAGGTCGTGCAGACCGCGCGGCAACCCGTCGAGCAGAAACTCACTCAGACGACCCCGAGGTGACGGCAATCGACGCATGGTCCCCTCCCCTACGCCCGTCACGATCATCCGGATCCCGTCTCGCTCACGCCGTAAAACGCTCCACGAGCCAGCCGGCGAGCGCGTGCAAGCCGCGGTCACGAGCGACCCGTCGCTGGGCGATCGCCCCGTTCACTTCCACCATCTCCCGCGCGCGCGAGAGTGAGGCCTCCGAATGAAGGCGCGGGCCCAACCGCTCAAGCTCCGCCAACAGCTCCTCCAAGCAACACCTCGTGGGGCGAAGGCTACCCGCCTGCAGATCGGCTACGCGGCCCTCGACCCCTTCCTTGCAAGCCGACCAGCGGTTCTCCTCGATCCGCCAGCGCGGAGCCAAAGCAAGCTCTTCTCCGCGATCGTGTCGCTCCGCGAGCCATGCCACCAGCGCCTGTACCACGGCCGCAATCGCCGCGGCGTCCGCGACATTGCTCTGGGCATCGGGCACCCTGAATTCCAGCGTGCCGAATCCGGGGTGCAGCCGCAGCTCCCACCACCAGGTCCTGGCGTCCGGGAAGGCGCCGCTGGCTGCTCCCCAGCGGAAGGCAGCGGCGTAGGCCTCCCAGCTCTCAAGCGCCGGCGGCACGCCCTGGCGGGGGAGGAGCTCACATAGCTTCGGGCGCACGGATGCGAGGCCGGTGTCCCGCCCTTCGTAGAACGGGGCATTGGCCGACAGCGCGGCCAGCAACGGCAGGTAGGAGCGCGCGGCGTTGTAAACCGCCAACGCCTGATCGGCGTCGGCCACGGCGACGTGGACCTGGAGCGCACAAACGAGCTGGCGCGCCGCGATTGGACCGTAGGCCTGAATCGTGCGCGCGTAGCGCGGTAGCTGATTGAGCTCGCCGACACCGACGCTGAACGGATGCACACCGGCCGCGGCGAAGCGGACACGTTCGCCTCCGCGCTCGGCGAGTGTCCGCCGCGCCGTGATCAGTGCATCCGCGGCCTCTTGGACGGTGGCGAGCGGGGGCGTGACGATCTCCAGCTGGGAGGCGGGAAGCTCGAGTTTGAAGCGGGGATCGCCGTTGAGCCGCTCCAGCACCTCGGGCGCGAGCGAGACGAGCTCGAGGCTGTCGGGATCAAGCACCATCACCTCGTCCTCGAGCCCGATCGCGTACGGCGAGCCGCGATCGAAGGCCGCGCGGAGATCGTCGGCCGACGGCGGCCATGCTCTGCTTTCCTCGCTCGGCGGTTTGGCGGCCAAGCGGGCAGGATAGACACAGCGCGCCGTGCGTCTGGTGAATCTTCCCGGCGTCCTTAGACCACCGAGCGACGCCTTCATGCTCGCCCACCAGCTTCGGCAGGAGCGGCTCGGCAGGGGCGCGCGGGTCCTTGATTTATGCACCGGGAGCGGGATCCTGGCGATCGTCGCGGCCCAGTCAGGGGCGGAACAAGTGACCGCGGTCGACATCTCGCGCCGGGCGATCATCGCCGCCCGCCTGAACGCGAGGCTGAATGGCGCGCGTCTGCGGGTCGTACGCGGAGATCTCTTCGGGGCGGTACCTGGAGAGCAATTCGATGTGATCGTCTCGAACCCGCCGTATCTCGTAAGCGCGGACACGCGGTTACCGCGGCGCGGGGCTCAGCGGGCCTGGGATGCAGGTCCCTCCGGCCGCGCATTTCTCGATCGGATTTGCCGCGACGCCCACCACCACCTCACCGCGGGCGGAGTGCTTTTGCTCGTACATTCCTCGCTCTGCTCGGAGCAAGAGACGACCGATGCGCTCGCCGGGCTCGGCTATGAGGTGAGGATCGCCATGCGGCATCGGGGGCCTCTCGGGCGGCGGATGCGCGCTCGGGTGGCGATGCTGCGCCGCCGCGGGCTGCTGGGCGATGCGGCCGTCGAGGAGATCATCGTGGTGCGGGCGCAGTGGCCAGGCGAGCTTGGCCCCGGGTCCACAGCGAGCACGCGCTGGCCCGCCCTGCGTGACCGCAAGACCTCGCTTGCGTGACCGCATGGCCCGGCTTGCATGACCGCGAGCGTCCGCCCTGACCGCGAGCGTCCACCCTGCGTGACCGCCAGCGTCCGCGGGTAGATCCAAACTGCAGCGATTCGACCTAAAGGGAGGTTTTCCGTGGCCAAGGATCACGGTCCGAGCGTCAAAGACGACAAGCAGTACGAGGGCTTGCGCAAGAAGGGAATGAGCAAGTCGCGTGCGGCGGCGATCTCGAACTCGCCCGGCTCTTCCAGCCGCGGTGGCAAGAGCAGTGGGTCCAGCCGCTCGCGCAAAAGCAGCGGTTCCGGAAGTGGCGGCAACCGTGCCCAGAAGGCGGCGGCCGGGCGCAAGGGCGGCAAGAAGTCGAGCTGACGCCTTCGGCGGGCGGGCGCCAAAAGTCCCGTGCTAACTCACTTCTCGGGGTCCTATGGCTTCTCTGAGCCGCGCGGCCGTCGATGCCTCCAAGGCTATACTGGCGCCGACGCGCGGCTGTAGCTCAGTTGGCTAGAGCGTCTGCTTGCCATGCAGAAGGTCGAGGGTTCGAGTCCCTTCAGCCGCTTCAGGAAAGCCCCGCAATGCGGCGTTTTTGTCATTCGCGGGGCCTCGCGGGGCGGTAGGTCAAGGCCTGATGGAAGCGCTGTGGAAGCCATTGTGCGCGCAAGCATCGCTTTGTCGCGCGCTGAGCTTTCAGCCTGGTCGTTGCTTCCGGCGTCGGAGAGACCTTCCTCTACCTTCTTTCTGATCCAGCGATTCGTCTCGAACCCGTAGATCAAACACCTGGCGGTTCGAGCGGCCGGATGCCGCTCGTAACCATCAGGTACTCGCGTCGGTGCGGCCACGCAAATGAGGTTTCTGCGCGCCGCGGGGCGCCGACGCGATGCCCGCGGCCGGACGAGCCAATCGCGCCGTGCGGGGCAACCCTGGCCGACGCTCCCGACACGAAGCAAGTGCCCGTTGGGGTGTCGATGGCCTTCTGCTGCTCGGTCCGACTCGGTCCTGTCGTCTGGCCCGAGCGAGACGAGCGCACTTGGGTCAAAGCGCTCGTCCGCGGGCCAACGCGCTAGCGACCCCCTCGTCGCGCCATTGCGATAGCACGGGCCAAAGCTGCTCGAGAATGAAAGCTATCGTCGAGACCGCTCCAGCCGGCTGTCGAGATGGGTGGGTGGCAGACTGCTGTTGGCTGGCCCTGCGCTGGATTGATCGATGGTTGCAGAGGTCGGGTAGGCAGGTGATAGCGTCCGCGCATGGCCGAGGGTGATTCGCGACCGTCGGCGACTGCGGCTGGAGGTGCGCGGCGAGCTGGTCAGCGTCGGCCGTGGGCGTTGATTTTGTTCCTTGTGCCGGTCGCGGCGGTGGTTGTACCGGCTGTGTATTCGCGCATTCATCCCGAGCTGGGTGGTGTGCCGTTCTTTGTCTGGTATCAGTTCGCTGCTGTAGTGCTGGGCAGTGTGGTGACGGGCATCGTCTACGTCCTGAGGGGCACTGAGAGGGAGGCACGCTCGAGGACTGAAGGGCGTCGGACGGGTGCT
>CAWGLB010000003.1:0-226454 GCA_963823315.1 uncultured Solirubrobacterales bacterium
ACTTGCGGGTCTCGGTCGCCGAGCGGCATCGTCCTGCATTCGTTCGTCGGCAGGCGTACCGTCGGCTGGTGAGTCGGCTGGCTTCTGTGGCGCCAGAGAGCAGAGGTCGCGCGCATGCCGAGCCGTGTGCTGCTGCTGCTCGACGAGTGACAGCAGCAATCCCGGCCATGGACACCTCTGTGACTTGACGCACTGACGACCCCCCCGGATGCCGCGCTCGCCTCCGGAGGCGGCGGCTATGGCTATTGACGGGAGGCCAGTTTGTCTTGGACTTCACTTCTCTGCGCAGATGCTTGAGGCCGAACCGGACCGCGTCCCGCGCGATGACGGACTTGGACAGACACGAGACGAGGGAGGGATCCAATGCCCACGAACCTAACGACCGAAGAAATGAAGGCCAAGGTGCGGTCGCACTTTGAGGACTTCGTCAACAACCGTAAGCCGGAGGTCATCCGGACGAACATGACCGCCGACTTCTACGACCACGACGGACCCGGAGGGGAGCCAACCGACGCCTCAGGCGACGAGCAGATGATGCGCCAGATGCATGCGGCGATGCCCGATCTCCATCTCACGATCGAGGATCTGGTCGCCGAAGGCGACAAGGTGGTGTGCAAGAACCACTGGCGCTGGACGGATCCGAGCTCCGGCAAGAAGATGGGATTTCACGGCTTCGTGCTGTGGCGCTTCGAGGGCGACAGGATCGCCGAGCGCTGGGCCACCGTCACCAAGCCCGCCGAGGACTCCTCGTGGGACTGACTACACGGACGGCTTCGCCGGCGCGTCGCTCGGGAGGTTTACCTCGACGCGGTGAGCCGCGGTGAGGTATCGCAGCCGCGAAGCCGCTACTTCCACCGGACATCGTGTACATCGTCAACGGGCCCGCCGCGTCGGTCGATGGGCTTGCGCTGCCGGCGCTGTCGAGTGAGTAGCGCTTCGGGCCTCCCACGGCTCGGGATGTATCGCGGGCTCGACAAGGTGCGGGGCTTGCCTGAGACACATGCACGCGAATCTCGAGGTCGCGTCCCGCTCTCCGCACGCACGTAGCCTCGTACGGCCTCACACCCGCACCCTGCCTTGCGCGGGAAGGGGACATCGCGGGGCAGCGGCACGGCAGGTGTCCTCGGAGGGCGTCCGGGACGGAAGCCTGCGGGTCCGGAGCCGCAAGGATGGCCTTGCTGCCGATGCCGGCGGACTAACGGCAACGACGCGGGGCCTCCCGGAATCCTCGCCATCGGGTTCGACTTATGGCTCGTTGGCGGTACTACCTCTGGCCGCGCGAGCGCCGGACGCACGGCCCGTGTCGCCGTTGCCGGCCTTACGGTCTCGATATCTCGGTAGCGCTCGCGAGGTTCCCCGATCCGGCCGGCCAGTGGTCACCCCCGAGGTGCTTTGCTCGGCTTGACACGGGGGGTATTCTCGCCGTGCCGCAAAGACTCCAGTTGCAGGCCTACTTACAGGAGGAGAGGGGGAAGGCGTGTTCAGGCAGGTTTTGCGTAGGCGGGTCCCGTTCCTGCTGCTGTTGTTGGTTCCAGGGCTATATCTTCTCGGCACGGTGGGATCGGCGGGGGCTGTTTCCGGTTTCAAGGCGCCGAGCGCTGGATCCGTCAAGTCATCCAGCTTGGGGACATACTCGCCCACCTTTGTTGGTTCGGCGGCTGCGGGCTGTTCGGGCTGCCACTTGCTCTCCGGCCCATTCACCACGACGTCATCTTCGTCGTCTTCGACCGCGAGCATTAGACGTCGCCTGCCGGACAAGCCCAGGGCAATGCCGTTGCCGTTCATTCCGGGGCATGCCCGCCGAGGAATACGCGGGGCCGGAGCAATCACGATTCCGACGGTCAACTGCCAGCCGCTGAAGGCTGGCTGCGACAACCTCAACCCGGATGCGGCGGGCGCCGTGGGCGTCAAGGGTCTGAACGCCGTCGACAGCGCCGAGCACACCACCAACATTTTCAAAGACGTCGAACCGCCGGACCAGGGCTTGTGCGCGGGTAATGGCTCCATCGTGGAGACAAACAACATCGGCGAGATGCAGGTCTTCAACACGAGCCTGCACAAGACCTCTCCGGTCATTTCCCTGGACAGCGTGATGGGGCTGACCAAACGAGACTGGAGCAGCGGCGGGGACCCGTCGTGCCAGTACGACGACTCAAACGGCGGCCATTTCTTCATCACGGAGATCGTCTCGGCGAGCCCGGAGTCGAAGGGCGGCGCCTTCACCGGCTGCTTCGCGGCTCAGGCGAATGAATGCTACGAGGGGATTGCGGTCAGCAAGGGCAACAATCCGCTCGGGCCGTACAACGTCTACTACCTCCATGCCGACTACAACCCGAGGGAGCCCGGCTACCCGTACCTGCTCAACGACTTCGCGAAGATCTCGGTGACCCGGGACGCGTTCCTTCTGTTCTACGACGAGTTCCCCTTGAACTCGAAGGTCACGGGCTTCGGCGGTGGCATGTTCAACGGAGCACAGGAATTTGCGTTCGACAAGAACGCGCTGGAGAAGGGGCTGTCCGTCCATAACAAGGCGTTCACCGTGGCGAGGGAGAACATGGGCCTCCTCAAGACGCCGGCCGGCACGTGTTTCCGCGACAACCGATACCACGAGGCTGGAGTCGCGTGCTGGGTGACGGTGATTCCCGCCCAGCCGCCGGATCCTGGCCAGTTTGACAACAGCCACGGCGGCTCCGGGTTCATGCTCGGGGACATCGACTACTACAACAACGGCGGCAACCAGCTGGCGGTCTGGGACTGGACCGGCCTGCACAACCTGAACAGCAGCGGCTGCTCGAGCTGCTCTGGCATTCGCTTCGGCGGCCAGTTGTTCTCAGGCGTGGCGCGCTACTACAACCCCAGCCAGATCGGGGTCAGTGCCGCCACGCCATTTCAGGCGCCACAAAAGGCTGGACCGATCCCGCTGGGCGATGAATGCGGTAAGGCCGGCCTCAGCACCGTCGCCACCTGTCCCGAGGGCCCGATCCAGACCAACGGCGACAACATGACCCAGGCCGCGCAGGCGCAGGGTCAGCTATGGGGCGCCGTTTCGACGGAGGTCGTCCAGAACTACTCCAACCCGGTGTACGACACCGAGCTCCACGCGGGCGCCGTGTATTGGGTCGTCGGCACCCACGGTTTCGACACCACCGGGAAGTTCACCCTCACCAACGAGGGCTACGTGTCGCCGATGCACGAGGATCTGGAAATGCCGTCGATGGCCGCGGAAGGCAAAGCGTCGTCCCCGGGCGGCGGCAACGGTTTCGCGATCATGGACTTCACCGTGAACGGGAATGGCGGGCCTTCCGGTGCCGACAACGGCGGCTATTACCCCAGCAGCGCCTACGGCCGCCTCACCGCCACATCGTCGGGGCTGTTGAACAGGGTGGTGAACATCGCCGACCTGGGCCAGGCGCCGCAGGATGGCTTCACCGAGTATCAGGGTTACCCGGGGACCACGCGTCCCCGCTGGGGCGACTACAGCGCGGCGACCTTCCTGCCCGGCTCGGGCGACAGGATCTATTTCGCCAACGAATACATCCAGTACCCGAACTGCCTGCCGCCGCAATTCACCCTGACCGTCGGCACCTGCGGCGGGACCAGGGACGGCCAGGCGAACTGGGGGACAGCCGTCAACTACGCCGTGCCGTAGGGAAGACTCGTAAGAACGTGGGAGGGTCCCGGACCCGAGAGAGTTCCGGGGCCCTGGCCGCTGAGTCGAGGTTTGCGCTGGTCTCATCGCCCGGGCTGGCGGTGTGGACCGCCCCGTCGACGCGCCTCTGCTGACTAACGACCGCGGGTCGGTCGTACAGGTCAACCACGACCGCGGTGGCGCCGCGGGCCGCGATGGCGTCCGCCTGGACTTCGTCGCGGATGAGCGCTGTCACCTCGTGACCGTGCTCGTGGAGGTCGGTGAGTATGTGCGAGGCGATGAATCCGGCTGCGCCGGTGAGTGCGATTTTCATGACTGGAGAGCCTCCGGCGTGTTCGGGTTTAGTGAAGTGGGATGCCTGCCGCCACGCGATACGTGTCGCGATGCCTGTGGGGTTACCGTGCTCGCGTGAGCCTGGCGTTACTTCGCGGCGGTGACGGTGGCGGCAGCGACGTGGGACTGGGGCGTGTTCACGCTGCCTTGCGCGCACCGCCCAGACGTTGGAGATCGGCGGTTCGCCCTGCTGGGGCACCCACGAGATCAGCGCCGAGTGTCGCTACCGGCCGGGCGGCAAGGAACGGCGGCTGAGATTCCCTTGCCGCGCGGAGCAGGTGCGCTGCTCGTGGCGGTGGGGATGTGGGTCAGCGTGTCTACCTGAGGGGCAGCGTGCAGCACGCCGACCCTCTGATCCCGCTTGATCACTCCGGGCGCGCGAGGTAGCTGAGCGCCGCAGTGGTGATGGCCTGCACGCCAGTCTCGAGTGTCGGGTGTATCACGGGCGCGAACTTCGGGTTGTGGTTCGTGGGGATGTCGTCGGCGATGCGGCCGGCTTGCTCGGCCGTGTGGTAGGTGTCGGGGTCGGTGCCGCCGATGTACCAGAAGACCGAGGGGACTCGCCATCCGGTGCCGAATGAGCCGAAGTCTTCGCTGGCGGATACCGGTGCGGCGAGCTCGCTGACCCGATCGGTGGCGAAGTATCCGCGCAGCGCGTCGGCGACGTGCCGGGTCTGATCGGGATCGTTACGGTGAGGGGGTAGTGCTCGGTGTAGTCGATCTGCGGGGGCTTGGGTGCTCCCGAGGCTTGGGCCTCGGCGTTGACGATCCGCTCGATCGCGCCGAGCACACGGGTGCGCACGGCTTCGTCGAAGGTCCTGACGTTGATCTTCAACAGCGCGTCATCGGGGATCACGTTGTCCTTGGTGCCGGCCTGCAGCGCGCCGACGGTGACCACCGCGGCTTGGCTGGCGGCGACCTCGCGGGAGACGATCGTCTGCAGGCGCAGCACGGTCGATGCCGCCATCACTACCGGGTCGACGCTTGACTCGGGCATCGAGCCGTGCGCGCCGCGACCGAACAGCCGGACCTCGAGGCTGTCGGCGGCGGCTTGCGTCGTACCGGGCCGGTAGCTGATCTCTCCGGATGATGGGGGCATGACGTGCTGGCCGAGGATCACCTCCGGCGGGGGGAAGCGATCAAACAGGCCGTCGTCGATCATCGCCTGCGCCCCCTGCGCGGTTTCTTCGGCCGGCTGGAAGATCGCCAGCACAGTTCCCTGCCACGCGCCCCGGTTCTGGGCGAGCAGCGTCGTGGCGCCGACCAGCCAGGTCACGTGCATGTCGTGACCGCACGCGTGCATGACCGGTACCTCGTTGCCATCGGCGTCAGTCGCGGTCGCGGTGCTGGCGTACGCGAGACCGGTGGCCTCCTTCACCGGCAGCGCATCCATATCGGCGCGGAGCATCACCGTCGGCCCGTCCCCGTTTCGCAGAACTCCCACCACACCAGTGTTCCCGACCCCCTCGGTGACTTCGTACCCGGCGCTCCTGAGTCGTTCGGCCGCCTTCGCTGCGGTGTTGCGCTCCTGCATCGAGAGCTCGGGGTGCTGGTGGACGTCGCGGTAGAGATCCTCAAGGTCACCGGTGATCGCATCGAGTCCGCTCAGGACGGTGTCCGTCACGGTCGTATCGGTCATGGCGCTCCTCCGTTCAGACAGCGTGTTGGCCTCGGATCGCCGCCACCGAGGCCATGTGATCGAGCTTATACCCGGGCAGACCGCCTGACGGCCTTACTCGTGAAGCTCACCCGTATGGCGGTCCACCGGCTGAGACACTGCACGTGATGATCCTCGGCTTTGACGCCACCCTCATCCTCGTCCTGAACCTCGCAGGCACTTTCGTCTTCGGGCTCACCGGGGGGCTTGCGGGAGTCCGCGCCCGACTCGATCTTCTCGGTGTCATCGTCCTCGCATTCGTGGTCGCCCTCGCCGGGGGGATCATCCGCGATCTCCTGATCGGCATCCCACCGGCCACGTTCCGCGACGGGCGCTACCTCGCTGCCGCCGCGGCGGCCGGCGTCCTGAGCTTCACTGCTCGCCCCGCACTCGACCGGGTCGACCACGCCCTCACGGTCTTTGACGCGATCGGACTCGGCCTGTTCTGCGTCACTGGCGCCAGCGCCGCGCTCGCCCACCATCTCGGACCTGTCCAGTCGATCATCCTGGGAGCGGTGACCGGCGTGGGAGGTGGGATGGTCCGCGACCTGCTGCTGCGTCAGGTCCCGAACATCCTACGAGCCGACCTCTACGCCGTCCCCGCGCTGCTCGGCGCGACCGTGCTTGTTGTCGGCCACCAGGCCGGCGCCCGGAGCGCCCTCTTCCCGCTCCTGGCTGCCGGTGTCTGCATCGGCCTCAGGCTGGTCGGGGTGCGCTTCGGGATCGAGCTGCCGATCGCGCCCAGCGAGCGCAAAACGGAACCGCCGTCATACTGAGAGTCGAGGTTGCGTCGCGGCCGGCGAACCGAAAATCATGAGGCGGTGAGCGCGTCCGTCGTGGTGGCCGGTTACACGCGCTCGCGGCCTAGCCGCCCCTGACGCTCGGGAGCTTTAGTTCGTACACCGCGGCAAGGTCGTCGTCGGCATGGCGGCTCTCGACATCGCCGATCCGCTCGAGGACCGCATCAAGCACAGGCAGCTCGACGCCAGCGCCCTTCGCCACCTCCCGGACCAGCTTCAAATCTTTGAGTGCAAGACGGACCGGAAAACCCGCCGGGTACTTGTGGCGCTGCATCTCGCCGAGCTTCTCCACGCCATAGGAGGAGCCCAGCGGCCCGCCATCAAGCAGTGCCACGAACTGCTGCTCGTCCAATCCCATCAACTGGCAGAGGTGCATCGCTTCGCCAAGCGCGGCCACCATCGCGATCATCCAATGGTTTGCCGCCAGCTTCAAGCGCGAGCCCATCCCCGCCTCCCCAACCCACTGGACCCTCGACCCGAGCGCTTCGAACACCGGCTCGACCTGTGCGCGGGCCGAGTCCGGTCCCGACGCGAGGATCGTCAGCTTGCCGTCCTCCGCCGGATGGGTGCTCCCCGAGACCGGAGCATCGAAGAGGGTCACGCCATGGTCGCCGGCTATCTCCGTCAGCCGGTCTGCCTCGGCCGCCCCGACGCTGCTCATTTGCAGCCAGATCGTCTCCTCGGACCACTCATCGAGCACCGGCTCAACCACCGATAGCACGATGTCGGCGGTCGGCAGCATCGTGATCACGAACTGGGTCCGAGTCACCAACTCCTCGGCCGAGCCGGCGACCTCAGCCCCGCGCTCGCCGAGCGCCTGGGCGTGCTCAGGCTGACGATCCCAAGCGATCACCGGGACATCCTGATCCAGCAGGCGATGCCCCATCGCCGTGCCCATCAGGCCCGTCCCTAGCAACCCGACGCGACCGTGGCTGTTACCGGTCACACCATCCTCGGTACCCGACGAAAAGGCGTTGAGCGATCGCGCCATGTAAGCGGCATGGTCACCCGCGCCGGCTGCGCTGCTGCTCCTCGATAGTCAGTTCGGCGGTCGGAAGCGCCTCGAGTCGTCCGTCCGGGATCGGATCGCCACTCTCGACCGAGAGCCCGTACGTCCCCGCCTCAAGCCGTGCCGCCGCGCGCTCTAATGCAGCAAGCTGGCGGTGGAGGTCCTCGGCCCGCCCGGCATCGAACTCGTCCTGATAGAGATCTTCTGAGCCATTGTCGCCAGGCTCTATCCGATCTGAGGCCTCTTGGGGACCACGCCGGTCGAGGGTGGAGAGTGCCTGCTCAATGCGCTCCCGTTCGAGTGCGAGCAGTTGGCGTGCGCGGTCTGAGTCCATCGAGTCGCCGCGAGCCACTAGCTCGGTTCGCCCCACTGGCCATCGCCATGGTCGCGGGAGCGCTGATCGGGGATCGCCCGGCCGCCGCCGGGCGCGAAGCCTGCCTGCCTGAGCATGCGGCGGAGGTCAACGACCATCTGCACGTCGACATCCTTGCCGTGGGGGGCACGCCAGACCTCGGTCTCCGGGCCGAGGGTGACCTCAACCTCGCCGTCGTGCTTCGCACTCACGCTCCCGATCGCCTCGAGCAGCGACAACACTTGGCGCCATTCGATGTTCGAGCTCGCCGGATGACTGAAGATCAACTCCACCGTATCGCGGTGATGATTGTTGAGATGCGCATCCATCGGTTCCATCGAAACGCATCGTAGACCACGTTCACGGCCTGGAGCGCGAACCCGGCGGCTCAATCCACAAAGCGCCGGTGAGGCGGCAGATGTGCCCGCCGGGAAGGGCTTCTAGTTCGGTGCGCCAGCGCTGACACCGCCAGGTATGGCGAGCACGAGCCGATTCCCGGAAGGGTCGTGCGCGACCAGACCGGCTGCGGTCTCCTGCGGAGCATGGCCGAGCCGCATGAGTCGATGGGCGATGCGTTCGCGCTCCTCCTGGTCGGGGAGGATGATCGTGAAATGCCGGAGCGCCGCCTCGTCAGGCGGTGCCGGCGAGGCGCCGGCGCTCTCCCAGACGTTCGCGCCGATGTGGTGGTGATAGCCGCCGGCGCTCAGGAACGCGGCCTGGGCCCCGAGCTGAGCCATCAGGCCGAACCCGAGCGCGTCACGGTAGAACGCCACCGTTTCCGAGATCGACGCGACCTTCAGGTGGACGTGACCCATGACGGTGGCGGACGTGAGGCCGGTGTACGGGTCCGATTCCGCTGCGACCTTGACCTCGCCCAAAAGGCTGTCGATGTCGAGCGGCAGGGTCGTCATCCGTGCCGCCACCTGTCCTTCCCAGGTTTCGCGGGGCCGGTCCCAGTAGATCTCGATTCCGTGCCCATCCGGATCGGTGAGGTAGAGGGCCTCGCTGACGAAGTGGTCTGAGAGCCCGACCAGCGCAACCCGATCGCGCCCCGCGTGCGCAAGCCAGTTGGCGAGGTCCGCACGGCGCTCCAGGAGGAGCGCGAAGTGGTAAAGCCCGGTATGGCGGCCGACCGGCCGGGCACCTGCGATCTCCGTCAGCCTCAGCAGCCCGTGCCCGGCCACACCGAGCAGCGCGTGTCCATCCCCCTGCTCGATCAGCTGCAGGCCGACCGCCGACTGGTAATAGGTCCTCGACCGCGCCAGATCCGAGACGGTCAAGCTCACCACGCCGAGCGTCGTAGACGCTGAGATCTCGGAGTCCGACGGACCCGCCTGCGCTTCGAGTTCCTCCGGGTCACGCGGCGCTGCGGCGAACACTCGCTGAGACTCGTCTCCGGTCACGTGCCGCTCCCGACTACCCAAGGACCGAACCCATCCTGTGCAGCGAAGAAGGTCCGCGCGGCTGTGTACCCGCCTCGGGGCGACGCTGGAACAAACCGAGGTCCATCCACGCAGTCTATGCGTGCCCTGAGTCTTGGTCGTTGACGCCCGTGTCAGGTTGCCGGGTCATCGGCGACCGCTCCAACAGCAGGGGTCGTCTCGCGACCGCGTCCTTGGTAGCTCGACACCCGGCGAGAATCGGCGTAGGGTCGGCGGTGCATCGCGAATGCCCGTGTGACTCACGAACAGGCGAACCTCAGGTTAGGAGCCTCGATGGCCACGAACCCACCGTCTAAGACGCTCGAAGCGCACAACATGGAGCTCATGCAGACGCTCGACGACGCCTGGAACACTCAGGACTGGGACACCTTCGACCAGCGACACAAGCCGGACGTCGTCGTCCGGTGGCCCGGACAGCCGCCGACGAACGGGACCCACGACCATCGCGCTGAAGCGATCCAGATGTTCAAGACCTTTCCCGACAACCACGTCCAGAATCGGCCGTACAAGGTGTTCTTCGCCTCCGGTGACTGGACCTGCTCGATCTCCTGGTTCACCGGCACCATGACCGGGCCTATGCAAGGGGCCGACGGCAGCGAGATCCCGCCGACCGGCAAGTCGTTCGGCGTCGACTTCTTCACGGTCGCTAAATGGGACAACGACCAGATCGTGGAGGAGAACCTGATGTATGACCTGGTCGGCTTCATGAGGCAACTCGGCCTGAGCGAGTGAGATTCAACACGCGGGATCGGGGAAAGACGACGAAGGGGCTCGGGTAAGCCGCGTGACGACCCGCCTGCGAAGAGCATGAGCGAGCAACCCTCCCCGCGCTGGCAGGCGGTTGACGGAACACCTCTACCGACACCAGGCGCCTACGACATCGATCCGGTGCACACCTTCGTGATGTTCCGCGTTCGTCACCTCGTCGTCGGGCGGGTCGACGGCCGCTTCACGACCTTCCAGGGCCAGTTCACGGTCATCGAGGACGAGGGCAGGCTGCTCGATCACTTCGAGGTGACCTTTGAACCAGCGAGCATCGACACCCACGTGAAGATGCGCGACGACGATCTCAGGAGTTTGCGCTTCTTCGACGCCGAGCACTTCCCGACGATCGTTCTCGCGGGCGGAACGAGCAGCCGGGTGGCAGACGATCAATGGACCGTCGACGCCGAGCTCACGATCCGGGCCCTCACGCGCCCGGTCGTTCTGCGGGTCACCTTCCGCGGCATGGCAATGGATGCCGATGGGAAGACCAAGGCCGCGCTTGCCGTCGCCGCGGAGATCCAGCGCTCCGACTTCGAGTTCACGGCCGAGCTGCGCCAGGAGTCGGGTGAGCCAGGCACGGGCCCCGACATCGAGATCCGGGCCGACATCGAGGCGTTTCTCAGGGAAGCGACGTCCGCTGTCGCCTCAGCCGGGTGAAGTTCGCCCAGTGACTCGCAGGGCGCGGCTGTCTGCACAAAGCCGCGGCGGCGGGTGGTGCCCAGAACGAGGTCGTGCTGAGCGTTGTGCTGGGGCGGCTACAAGCGGGCCTCAAGCTCGCTGATCCTTGTCGAGTAGCTCGCAGACGAGGACGGCGCCGGCGTAGTTGAGCGCGAGGTCACGGCGGAGCCGTTCCGCTCTCGCGACCCGGGCGGCCGCGCTCGGGTGAAAGCGTGCGGGTTTGGCCGCCACAGCAGGGTGGGGGTCGAACAGGCCGTATTCCAGGTAGCGCCGGACGAGCATGACCTTGACCCCCGCCTGCCTCGCGACCACGGTCAGCTCGACCGCCTCCTCCGCGGCGAGGTCGCGATCAGGCGGTTCCAGTCTTCCTGTCTGCGTTCATGCCCACCCCTCCTGCAGGTCGGGGCCCGCGCTCTCGGCGAGCTTCTCGTAGAGCTGGCGCTCACGGTCCGACAGCTTCTTTGGCACGACGATCTTGACGATTGCGTGGACATCACCACTGCCGCCACCGCGCTTAGGAAGCCCCTGTTCGCGGAGCCGCAGCCGCCGTCCGCTGGACGACCCCGCGGGGACCCGGACGCGAGCGGTGCCGCTTGGGATCTCCACCGCGACGGTCGCTCCGAGCGCCGCTTGAGAAGGTGTGATCGGAAGGTCGACATCAAGATCCTCATCGCCGCGCGACGGAAGCGCGGATGCGGCTTCAGGGCCACCCGCAGGAACAGATCGCCGGGCCGACCGCCATCCCGACCGTCCCCCCCTTGTCCCGCCAGGCGGATCAGCTGGCCGTCACGAACGCCGCCAGGGAAGTTGACGTTGATCTCACGGCCGTCCAGGGTCAACCTCCGCCGGCCGCCAGCCAGCGCGTCCTCAAGCGACAGGTCGAGAAGCGCCTCGCGGTCGCGACCACGCAGGGGTCCGCCGGCGTCAGCGGCCCGTGCCCCGAACAGCGTCTCGAAGAGGTCATCACCGAACTCCACGCGGGTGCCATCTGCGAACCCCTGGTGGCCGACGAAGTCCTCGAAGCTCTCCTCAGGCGCTCCGCGTCACGCCAACGGGCACCCAGCCGGTCATAACGCTCCCGCTTATCAGGGTCGGAGAGAACCTCATATGCCTCGCCGAGCTCCTTGAAGCGCTCCTCCGCATCGCTGTCGGAGTTCAGGTCCGGGTGGTACTTGCGCGCCAGCTTGCGGTAGGCGCGCCGCTTCGTATCGTGGGCCGAATCGCGCGGGACGCCCAGCGCTTTGTAATAGTCCGTGTAGGCCAGCGGCATCCGACTTCGAATCCTCCCTCAAACGGACCGGGCGCGACGTTGACAGCCATCCCGGGCAAGTCCGTCGAACCTCGGTGCTTCAGCCTCGACCGAGTATGTGCCAACAACAAAGCAGGACTAGCGCTCCGCGGGACGCCAGACCCTGCTCCTCGCCAGTTGCGCAACCCGCCGCCGCGCCGGCCACTCGGGTGCGATCAGCGACCGGTCCGCGGCCCTGCTATTCCGCGGAAGGAGGAGCCGGTGCTAACTGGATTGCTAACGCCGACCGCCCCTATGGACGAGGACCAGCCGTGTCGGCGGCGGCCGCAGGCTGCTGCTCACGATCCGCGTTGCGGAAGTCGTGTCGTCCTCGGGGCTCGAAGCTGTGGGAAAAGTGTGGGAAAAACGGACCCTGCTCAAGCGACCGAGGCCCCGAGAATGCGGGCTTTACCGCTACGTGCACCGGTCTTACGAATCGTGCAAGTTGGCCCGTCGCGAGTCGCGGAAACTCGGTAGGCGAGGCCAAATGTCCTTTAGACACGCCGATTCCGGCGCATCAGCGGAGAGGGAGGGATTCGAACCCTCGATGGACGAAGCCGCCCATACCGGTTTTCGAGACCGGCGCATTCAACCGCTCTGCCACCTCTCCGGTCGGGCACGAGGCTAGCGGACGCTCGGCCACGAAAAGCGGCCGCGCGGGGCGGATCGCGCTCACGTGAGCGGCGGCGACCAAGCCGCTCACCTGCGCGTGGCGAAGAAGCTCTGCAAGAGCTCCGCGCACTCCCCCGCGAGCAGGCCGCGCTCGACCTGGGGGCGATGGTTGAGCTGCGGCTCGCCGAGCACGTCGAGGACGCTCCCCGCCGCGCCGGCCTTGGGGTCGCCGGCGCCGAAGATGATCCTGGGGATGCGCGCCAGCACGATTGCGCCCGCGCACATCGCGCAGGGCTCGAGCGTCACGTACATGACGGCGTCGAGCACCCGCCAGCTGCCGAGCGAGCGGGCGGCCTCCCGCAGCGCGATCATCTCCGCGTGGGCGGTGGGGTCGGAGCGCACCTCGCGCTCGTTGTGCCCTGTCCCGATCACCTCGCCCTCGCGCACGATCACGGCCCCGATGGGAACGTCTTCGTGTTCGAGCGCGCGCGTCGCCTCGCGCAACGCCAGCCGCATGAAGTACTCATCGCGCGGGAAGAAGCGGTGGCTCACCGCCTTAGACTTTAAGTCCTAGCGGACCGAGACCCGCCCGGCAGCGGCGGATCCGCGACGCTCAGGCGAGGCGGGTGATCGCGATCACCATGCCCGCCAGGACGAACACGACGATCAGGGTCTGCATCACGATCCACGAACGCGGCATGCGCATGGAAGAGAATCTAGCGTGGGCGCTCGAAATCGTCAGGAAGCGCCGGCCCCGGTGACCCGTGCCGCGAGCTCCTTGGGGCGGGGGTTGAGCAGGATCGCGCGCGCGGCCCGCTCGATCGGCAAACGCACCAGTCGCCCCACGGGCCCTGCGTCCACCGCGAGCCCATACGTGGCGCGGGTGCGCTCGTCGCCGAGCGGCTCGAGCTCCCAGTAGCCCTCCAGCAAGTGCAAATCGCCCCGCTCGATCTGCTCCCAGGAGAGCCGACTCGGCCCCGCGTAGGCGAACCTCACCCGGCTCACCACCTTGCGCAGCTTGAGGTCGCTGACCGTGTCGCACACCAGGGCCCGCCCCTGCTCGTCGCGCTCGACGACCTCCATGCGCTCGAGGCCGCTCTGCCACTCCGGCGCGCTCGGCACGTCCTCGATCAGCGCCCAGCAGCGCTCGAACGGCGCCTCGATCTCCGCTGTCGCCGAGCCATGAATGACGGTCACGGAGCGGCATCCTAGTCGTGCCCGCCAGATTCGCTACCGGGCGCATCAGCGTGCGGATGTGATACCTGGGAGCCGGCGAAGTCGATCACGGGGCCGGCCGGTGCGCCAGGGCGCTGATGGGCTCGGCCGCGAAGGCGCTCGAGTAGACCGCGATCCAACCCCGACCCTCACGCCGGGTCCGCGGCTCCCCAGATGCCAGGGCCCCGTCGGTGCTCGTAGATCAGCGAGGTCTCCGCGTGCGCGACCGCGGGGTGGGTGGCGAGGTGGTCGACCACAAACTCCCGCAACTGTTGGGGGTCCGACGCCGCCACCCACACCAGGTAATCCGTGACCCCGGTCAGGTGGAAGACCATCAGCACTCCGGGCACCTGGCTGACCGCGCGGGTGAAGGTGTCGATCTGCTCGCGGGCGTGCACCGCGAGGCGTACGGCGATCAGCGCCTGCAGCGGCCGCCCCAGCGCGCCGAGGTCGACTTCGGCGTGGAACCCGCGAATCACCCCGCGCTCGCGCAGCGAGCGCAGGCGCGCGAGCGAGGTGGAGGGGGCGATGCCGACGCGATCGGCGATGCGCTGGTTAGAGATGCGGGCGTCCGCGGCGAGCGCGTCGAGGATCGCCATGTCGACGCGGTCCACCTCGGTATGCCAATCGTTCGGCGCAGGCGCCATACGCGAAGAGTATCCGCAGAATCAGCGCCCTATCGGCCAGAATGCAAAAGAATCTTCATCATCATGCAGAGTTGCCGAATGATCCGCCAGACTGTGCGCCATGCTCGGGGCCACTGCCACCAATACCGCCATCAAACACTCCATCCTCGACACGGTCGGTGACACGCCGCTGGTCGCCCTCGAGCGACTTGGCGCCGCCCTCACCGCCCGCCTCGCCGCCAAGCTCGAGGTCTTCAACCCCGGCGGCTCGATCAAGGACCGCGTCGCGCTCGCCCTGATCGAGGCCGCCGAGCGGGACGGCAAGCTCCGTCCCGGGGGCACGATCGTCGAGCCCACCTCCGGCAACACCGGCACGGGGCTGGCCATCGCCGCCCGGCTCAGGGGCTACCGCGTGATCGCGGTGATGCCCGACAAGATGTCCAAGGAGAAGATCGACCTGCTGCGCGCCTACGGCGCCGATGTCGTGGTCGCGCCCACGGACGTGCCGCCCGACTCGCCCCAGTCCTACTACCGCGTGGCCGACAGGCTGACGGCGGAGATCCCGGGCGCCTTCCAGCCCAACCAGTACTTCAACCAGGCCAACCCCGAGGCCCACTACGCCTCGACCGGCCCCGAGATCTGGGAGCAGACGGCGGGCCAGATCACGCACTTGGTCGCGGGCGTGGGCACCGGCGGGACGATCACGGGCACGGCGCGCTACCTGCGCGAGCGCCGCCCAGACCTCGTGGTGGTGGGGGCCGACCCGGAGGGCTCGATCTACTCGGGCGGCGCCGACCAGGTTCATCCCTACCTGGTGGAAGGGGTGGGGGAGGACTTTTGGCCCGAGACCTTCGATCGCTCGGTGGTCGACCGCTGGGTCACGGTCTCCGATCGCGACTCGTTCCTGACCACCCGGCGACTCGCCCAGGCCGAGGGCATCCTCGCGGGCGGCTCGGGCGGGCTCGCGGTGCACGCGGCCCTCCGGGTGGCGGCGGAGACGGAGGACCCCACGGCGCTGTTCGTGGTGATCGTCCCCGACGGCGGGCGCTCGTATCTATCGAAGATCTTCTCCGACAGCTGGATGCGCCAGTACGGCTTCCTCGAGCGGGACGCCAACCTCGTCGTCAGCGACGTGCTGGCGCGCAAGGCAGACGCGCGCGAGATCCCGCCGCTGGTCTCCGTCGAGACCCACTTCCGGGTGCGCGACGCGGTCGCGCTCCTGCACGAGCACCGCGTCTCGCAGCTCCCGGTCGTCAGCGCCCACGACCGCGCCACGGTGGTCGGGTCGATCTCCGAGCGCGGCCTGCTCAAGCACGCCACGGAAGATCCGAGCCTGCTCGAGGCGGAGATCGTCGAGGTCATGGAGCCGCCGCTGCCGGCGGTCTCGAGCCATGATCCCGTCCCCGACGCGGTTGACCTCCTGGTCGGCGAGCAGCAGGCGCTGCTGGTCACGGACGCTGGACGGCCGGTGGGGATCGTGACCCGCGCCGACCTGCTCGAAGCTCTCGCCAGGTGAGCGCGCCCAGCCGCGAAGGTGACGGCGACGGCGCGGACGAGTTCGCCACGCGCGCCGTCCACGCCGGCCTCACGCCGGACCCGAGCTTCGGCTCTGTCATCCCCGCAATCCACCAGACCTCCACCTACGCTCAGCCGCGGCCGGGGGAGTTCGCCGAGGACTACGACTACGCGCGCTCCGCGAACCCCACCCGGGCCGCCTTGGAGGGGGCGCTAGGCGAGCTCGAAGGCGGGAGCGGCGTGTGCTTCTCCTCGGGCATGGCGGCCGAGCACGCGCTGATCACGGCGGCCTGCGCGGCCGGCGCGCACATGATCCTGCCCGCCGACCTGTACGGCGGCACCTACCGGCTCGCACACAACGTCCTGAGCCGCTGGGGGCTCCGCTACGACCTCGTCGAGCAGACCGACCTGAGCGCGCTGGAGTCCGCGATCACCGACGACACCGCCCTGATCTGGGTCGAGAGCCCCACGAACCCCCTGCTCAACGTCGTCGACATCGAGGCTGTCGTCGCGCGGAGCAGAAACGCGCTGGTGGCGGTCGACAGCACGTTCGCGACCCCCTTCAACCAGCGGCCCCTCGAGCTGGGCGCCGACTTCGTGGTGCACTCGACGACCAAGTATCTCGGCGGGCACTCGGACGTCGTCGGCGGCGCGGTGATCACCCGCCACGAGGAGTGGTACGAGCGCCTGCGCTTCGTGCAGAACGCCGTCGGCGCCGTCCCAGGCCCACTGGACTGCTTCCTCGTGCACCGCGGGCTGCGCACCCTGCACCTGCGCATGCCGGCCCACGCGCGCAGCGCGGCCGCGGTCGTGGAGGTGCTGCAGCAGGCGCCCGAGGTGCAGGACGTGCGCTGGCCGGGATTCAGCGGCATGGTCAGCTTTCGCCATCCGCGAGCCGCCGCGCTCGCCGCGGCCACGCGCCTCTTCACGCTGGCGGAATCGCTGGGCGGCGTGGAGTCGCTGATCGAGGTGCCGCAGGCGATGACGCATCAGTCGGTCGAGGGCTCGACCGCGGCCGTGCCGTCGGACCTCGTGCGCCTAAGTTGTGGGGTCGAGGCGCCCGAGGACCTGGTCGCGGATCTGCGTCAGGCCCTGGCGGCCACGGCCGAGCACTGAGAGCCCGAGCAGCGCCGCAGCGAAGCAGGTGAGCGCGCCGACGCCGAGGCCGGCGCGGGCGCCCGCGAACGCGATCACCCAGCCGATGATCGGGCCGCCGATCGGCGTCGAGCCCTGGAAGGCGACGAACCACAGCGACATCACGCGGCCACGCATCTGCGGGGCGGCGCGCAGCTGGAGCGTGGAGTTGCCGGTGGACATGAACGCGATGCTGGCGGCGCCGGCGAGCGCGAGCGCTCCGAGCTCCAAGCCGAGGTCGGGCGCGATCGCCGCCAGCGCCATGGCAACGCCGAAGGCGCTCACCGCGACCGTCAGCTGGACCATGCCCGTGCGGCCCTTGGCGGCAACCAGCAGCCCGCCGATCACCGCGCCGATGCCCATCGCGGCGGTCATGAAGCCGTACCCGGTGGCGCCCGCGTGCAGCGCGCGCGAGGCCATCACCGGCAGGGACACTTGAAACTCGTAGGTGAGGCAGCCGACGATGGCCATCATCAGCAGCGGGAAGGCCAACTCGCGGGTCTTGAACACGTAGCTGAGGCCCTCGCGCAGCTGGCCCCGGGCGCGGGGCGCCGGCGTGGTGGGTTCAAGCGCGCTGCGATTCAGGGTCATGAGTGAGAACACCACCGCGACGAAGCTCGCCGCGTTGGCGAGGAAACAGACGCCCTCGCCGACCACCGCGATCAGAATCCCGGCCACCGCCGGACCGAGGACGCGCGCGACGTTGACCAGCACCGAGTTGAGCGTGACCGCGTTGCGCAGGTGCTTGCCGCCGACCAGCTCGAGCATGAATGACTGCCGCGCCGGGTTCTCGAAGGCGTTGTTGAGTCCGAGGAGGACGGCGAGCACGCCGATCTGCCAGAAGCGCACGGTCCCGGTGAGCGTGAGCAGGCCCAGCGCGAGCGCCTGCAGGCCCATCGCGCTCTGCAGCGCCACCATCAGCCGCCGCTTGTCGATGCGGTCGGCGATCACGCCTCCATACGGAGAGAGGAGCAGGACGGGGAGCGTCTGCAGCGCGATGATCAGGCCCAGCTTGGTGCTCGAGTGTGTGAGCGAGAACACCAGCCACGACTGGGCCGTCATCTGCATCCAGGTGCCGATCAGCGAGATCGACTGCCCGGCGAAGTAGCGGCGGTAGTTGGGGATCGAGAGCGCCGCAAAGGTGAGGCGCCCGGCCTTGACCACGCGCGTCACGAGCGGGCTCCCTTCAGCTGCTCCGCGAGCGCTTCGAGCGCGGGCAGGGCCCGCTCGAGCGCCCGGCGCTCGCTCGGCGAGAGGCTCGAGAGCGCCACGCTGAGCACGTCCGTGCGCTCGCGGCGCATGCGCGCGACCAGCTGCTTGCCCATGCGCGTGGTCGCGACCAGCGCCGCGCGGCGGTCGAGCGGGTCGGAGACGCGCTCGATCAGGCCGCCCGCGGCGAGATCCGCGACGATCCGCGAGAGCATCGTGGGATTGATGCCCTCCTCGGCGGCGAGCTCGGAAAGGCGCACCGGCCCGAGGCGCTGGATCGTGTTCAGCAGCGAGATCCGCGTGGGGGTGAGTCCGGCGGTCGCGCCGGCGGCGGTGGGGCGCAGACGCCGGTGCAGTCGACCGAGGGTGGCCCTCAGCCGCGGTGCGGTGTCAATCTGCTCCAGTGCTGCCGTGGCGCTCAATCGCTGCTCCTGTCTACGGATAGATACTTGCTTGTTGGCAAGCAATATGTTAGCAGGATTGGCCGGCGCACATGTGCGCCGGCCCGGGTCGGCACATGTGCCGACCCGCCGGCCGGAACATGTTCCGGCCGGAACAGGTTCAGGGAGTGAGGGAGTGCCCGGTGAAGGTCAGCGCGCTCATCACCACCAGCAGCGTCCCGCTCACGCCGAGCAGCCATCCGTATGCGCGGCCCCGGAAGCGATGGCCATACGCGAGCACGGCGGGGAAGGCGGTGATCAACATGCGCGCGTTGGGCCCCACATGCTCGGAGAGGACGGCGAGCGCCCCGATCGCGACCGTCCACACGATCGCCTCAGGCGACACCAGGCGTGGCGCCCGTAGCAACAGGACGACTCCGTATACGAGCACGAAGGTGCCCACCATCGCCGCCAGCGGCGAGAGGTCGAGCGTGGGGTGGGCGCCGGTGAAGTGCTCGAGCTGGCTCGCGAGCAGCTGTCCCTGGTGCACCAGCGCCAGCGGGTCGAGTCGCTCCTGCCAGCCCGAGTGCTGCGCGTCGATGGTCGCGAACGGCGTCCCCGTCCAGCGCCACAGGAACACTGCGACCGCTCCGATTCCGGTGGCTGCCAGCAGGGGGGCGGCCAGGCTGGAATGGGCCCGGCGGTGATCAAGCCCGGGTCGGCTCAGGGCGACTGCGGCCGAGACCGCGCACACGAGGATCAGGACGGCCGCATCGGCGGCGGTCGCGGTCGCGAGCGCGGCGAGCACGCCCGCGAGCAGCCAGCGCCGGCGCTCGAGCGCGAGCAGGCAGCCCGCGGCCAGCGGGATCATGAGCCCCTCCGAGTAGGCCATCGAGAAGACCACGGAGCCAGGGAAGACGCAGAAGACGATCGCCGCCCGGCGCCCGCTCCCTTCGCCCCACCAGCCGCTCGCGAGGCGCTGCACGAGCACGGTCGCGATCAGGCCGCCGAGACCGGATATCAGCGCCCCCGCCAGCACCGGCGAGGAGATGCCCACCTGCATCAGCAGCCGCATCAGCGCCGGGAACACGGGCAGGAAGCCGAGCACGCTCTGGCCGTGCACGATGTGGCTGGGATAGCCGTGCAGCGCGAGGCGCGCGTACCACACGCCGTCCCAATGGCCGATCGCGGAGCTGAGCGAATGGTGCTCGACCGCCGCCACCGCGACGGCGACCACGACCAGGAGGGCGCGCGTCGCCAGGTAGACGAGCACGGTCGTGCGGGTTCCGGCCAAGGCCGTGGCGATCCGCCCGCGCAGCCGGCGCGCAAGGAGCGGCCGGGCTTCGATCAGCGCTTCGGAGGCCTCTATGGCTCTTGCGCTTCCTCCGCCGCGTCAGCCCCAGACACGACACCGAGGTCGACGCCTGGCACGCGCTCCAGTGCATGCGTCAGGCGTTCGATCGTCTCGGTCAGATCCTCGCGCTCGGGCTTGCGCTCGAGGGCCAGCCGGATGCCGGCAATCTCGCGGCCGAGGAACTCCATATCGGCGAGCGCACGCGCGTTGCGCTCGCGGTCGCGCTCCATCTCAGCCTTGTCGCGGTCGGCCTGTCGGTTCTGGGCGAGCAGGATCAGCGGCGCCGCATACGCGGCCTGGGTGGAGAAGACGAGGTTCAGCAGGATGAACGGATACGGGTCCCATCTGAGACCGAAGGCGAAGCCGTTGAGGATGAGCCAGATCGCCACGATCACGGTCTGCCAGATCAGGTACTTGGGCGTGCCGAAGAAGCGCGCGAACCTCTCCGCGGCGGTGCCGAAGGCCTCCGGGTTGTAGGACGGGCCGCCCGGGGTTCCTCTGGGCTTGCCCAGATCATCGCGGCGCGGGCTCATGCGACCTCCGCGCGTGTCTCGCGCCAATTGGTCGGGAGGACTCGGTCGAGCACGTCGTCGATCGTAACGGCGCCGACCAGACGTCGCGAGCCGTCGCACACCGGCAGCGCGACCACATCGTAGGCGGCGAGCCGCGCGGCCACCTCCCGCTCGGGCAGGTCCGGCGCCACCGGTTCCCACTCCTCTTCCAGGCAGCGCCCCAGCGGCTTGCCCGGCGCCTCCCGCAGCAGCCGCTGGATCCCGACCACTCCCTGGAAGCGGCCGGTGGGCGTCTCGAGCGGGGGCTGGCAGATAAACACCTGCGCGGCGAGCGGCACGGGCAGATCCGGATCGCGCACCCGCGCAAGGGCCTCGGCAACCGTGCCGCGCGGGTCGAGGATGATCGGCTCGGGTGTCATCAGGCCGCCGGCGGTGTCGGGCTCGTAACTCAGCAGACGCCGGACCGGGTCAGCCTCGTCAGGGTCCATCGCGCCCAGCAGCTCGGCCTGGCGCGAACTCGAGAACTCGGCCAGGAGGTCGGCGGCGTCGTCGGCCTCCATCTCCTCGAGCACGTGCACGAGCCGCTCCCGATCGAGGCCCTCCACCAGCCGCACCTGCTCGTCCTCGGAGAGCTCCTCGAGCAGGTCGGCCAGACGGTCGTCCTCGAGCGCCTCGGCGAGCACGCGCCTGCGGCTGAGCGGCAGGTTGCGGATCGCGGTCGCCATCTCCGCGGGGTGAAGCCCGCCCAGGGTTGCCGCCTCGCGGTCGATCGAGCGCTCGTCGGCGAACAGCTCGCCGGCGTGGCTCCAGTCGATGATCTCCGGTGGGCGCCTGCGGCCCGGGAGTCCGCGCCCGCGCACTGCCACCGTCGCCACCTCCCACGCAAAAGGTTCCGGAGCGGGCGCGATGCCCACGTCGGCGACCCGGCCGCCGCGAAGCCGCTTGCCCAACAGCTCGCCAAGGAGCAGCCTCTCCCCTTGCCGCAATTCGAACTGGCGCAGGTTGATCGAGCCGCGCCTGAGCCGCAGGCCCTCGCTCGAGATCTCGCCGACACGGCCGCCACCGACGAAGACGCGCCGACGCCCCACGGCGACCACGAAGCCATTGACACGCGGCGGGCGCCCGCCCAGGTCGATCACGACGTCGGCCACATACCCGACATCGGAGCCGTCGGCGGCCACCAGCGGCAGCCGCGTCAGGCGCGACACATAGACCACGTTGTCGTTCATGGCAAAAGCGTACGCCCACCACCCCCCGGCTGGCGGGTCTGCCATCTCGCTGCTTTGCATGGGAGGGCACCGTCCCGGAGCCTGTCAGGGTGGCTGTAACCACTCCGAGCACCCGCCCGACGCCCGCCGTAGCCGGCAGACGGCTCAGGGGCGCTGCGATCGCTGCCGTGGGAGCGAGCCTGCCCGAGACGGTCGTCTCGAGCGCTCGCATCGCCCGCACCTTCGGCGTAGATGTGGACTGGATCGTGCGGCGGACCGGGATCCGCACGCGGCGGGTGGCCGCCGCGAATGAGCGTCTCTCGGTCCATGCGGCGCGCGCGGCCGCTCATGCGCTAAAGCGAGCCGTGATCGAGCCGGCGCAGGTCGACCTCGTGATCGTCGCGACCACGACGGCCGATGAGCTGTTGCCCAATGCGGCCCCGCTCGTGGCCGCGGAGCTAGGCGCCTCGCGCGCCGGGGCCTTCGACGTCGGCGCCGCCTGCACCGGCTTCCTCTCGGCGTTGTCCGTGGGCTGCGCCCAGATCGAAGCTGGACGCGCCGCCTGCGTGGTGGTCATTGGGGCGGACTTCATGTCTCGCATCACCGACCCCGAGGACCGCGGGACGGCCTCGCTGTTCGCGGACGGCGCGGGCGCGGCGGTGCTGGTGGCGACGGAGGCGCCGGGGCAGATCGGACCGGTCGTGCTCGGCGCGGACGGTTCCGGCGCGGACAAGATCATCGTCGAGCGCGCGGGCAAGATCGAGATGCAGGGCCAGGACACCTTCCGCGAGGCCGTCGCGCGCATGTCGGAGGCCACGCTTCAGGCCGCAGACGCGGCCGGCGTCGGACTAGACGCGATCGACCTGTTCGTCTACCACCAGGCCAACGGACGCATCCTGCACGCGATCGCCGAACGGCTCGGACTCGAGCGCGAGCGCGTGGTGGAGTGCATCGGCGAACACGGCAACACCTCGGCGGCGAGCCTGCCGCTGGCGCTCGCCTACAGCGAGAAGTGGCATCGTTTGAGCGCTGGCGACCGGGTGCTGCTGGGGGCGTTCGGCGCGGGCATGACCTGGGGCGCGACCGTGCTCGAGTGGGGGACTTAGCCAGCTTCATCTGAGCGCGGGTTACGATCCGCACCAGTGAACCGGGTTCAGGCTGAGGCGAGGAGCGCGCTGGCGCCCGCTGGCTCGGGCGTTGGTATCTCGGCGCTTGAGCTCTTCATCGAGGTGCTCGCGCGCGGAGGCGACAGCACCGCGAGCGTAGAGGGCTTCTACGACCGGCTGTGTGAGGCGACCTGCCGGCTGGCGCACATGCGGCGCGCGATCATCTTTCGCTATGACCCGGCCCGGCGACGGGTGCGGGCGGTGGGGGCGCACGGGCTCGCACTCGAGCACTTCGCCGATGCCCACGTGACCGTTGAGTCGGCCCCGATGACGGCGCAGGCGCTGCGCGAGGACCGCGCGCTTGAGGTGGTGGGCGACATGCGCGAGCAGATCGCGCCCGAGTTCTCGGCGCTGTTCGAGCAGCCGGTGCGGCTCGTATGCGCGCCGATGGTCGCCGCCGAGCGCCAGATCGGCGTGATCCTGGCCGACCGGCTGATATCCGACCCGCCCACCAGCGCCGAGGAGCGCGACCTGCTGTGGACGCTCGGAAAGACTGCGGCGCTGGCGTCGGTCGCCGGGATCGTGGCGACCCAGGCGGAGAAGGCGCGGTCACTCGAGCAGCGGATTGACCTGGCGCGCGAGATCCACGAGGGCGTGATCCAGCGCCTGTTCGGGGTCTCGATGGCGCTCGACGGCGGCGGCGATTTGCCCGCGGCGGCGCGCTCGCGCTGCGCGCACGAGGTGCAGGTTGCGCTCTCGGACCTGCGCGCGGCACTCAAGCGGCCCCTGGGGCGGGCACCCCGGCAGACCAAGGCGACCTTCGCCGAGGAGGTGGGGCGCTTTGCTTCGGCGTATCCGGAGCTGGGAATCGCGCTCACGCCGGGCAGCGAGGACCAGGTGCCCGCCGCGCTCGAGCCGCTCGCGCAATCGGTGCTCTCCGAGGCGATCCTCAACGTGCGCAAGCACTCGCGTCCGAATGCCGTTTCGGTCTCGGCGCGCAAGTCCGAGCGCGCGTTCGAACTGGAGATCTCGAACGACGGCGTGGCTGGGCGGGCCGGCCGGCAAGCGGGGATCGGCCTGCGTCTGGCGGCGCTCGAAGCGCTGCAGTCAAACGGCGTCTTGGAGTTCGGCGAGCGCGGTCCGGGCAGGTGGCAGGTGCGGCTGGTGGTGCCCTGCGATGACTGAAGCGCGCGCCGAGCCGGTGGGTGCCCCAGCCCCGCGGAGCTCCGGGCCGCCGTCCTCGCCGGCGCCCCGCAGTCCCGAGCGCTTGACCGTGCTGGTGGTCGACGACCACGATGTCGTGCACTGGGGCTTTCGGCTGATGCTCACCCAGCAACCCTGGGTGGACCGTTGCCTGAACGCGCGCACGGGTGCCCAGGCGCTGGCGCTCGCCAAGCGCTACCGGCCCCACGTCGCGCTCGTCGATCTGTTCGTGGGCGAGGAATCGGGCGCCGAGATCTGCGAGCAGCTGCGGGCGGCTGAGTCTCGGACGCGCGTGCTGCTCATCTCGGGCGCGGGCGAGATCTCACCGGCGGCCGCCGCGGCAGCAGGCGCCTCGGGGTTTGCGTATAAGGACTGGCCGGCGCGGCGCATCGCCAGCGCCGTGCGCGCGGTCGGCCTCGGGCGCTCCGTGTTCGAGCACCACCGGCCCGCCGGTGTGCACGGCCTGTCCGATCGCGAGCAGGCCGTCTTGTCGCTGATCGCCTCCGGCCAGACCAACCCTGAAATCGCGCAAGAGCTCCATCTCTCGCCCTACACGGTCAAGGAATACGCGAGCTCTCTGTATCGCAAGCTCGGCGTGCGCAATCGCACCGAGGCCGTCCAGCGGGCCCAGCGATTGGGGCTGCTGGCCTGAGGTGTCCGCGACTGGCCGCGCGTGTGGGGTCGCGGTCGGTAAGAGCATTCCCACAAAGGCCTTAAGCGACCTTTGACGATCACGCACAACCATTGTCGTCAGTGGAGGCGTCTGGACGGACTGATACGCGTACTGGGTTCTCGGCGGCCTCGTCGCGGGCCCGCCGGCTTGCGCTGCTCGGCGGCGGGCCCGTGGGCAACGAGCGGCTGACGACGATCACCGGCGCGGTGTTGGTGATGCTGCTCGCCGTGCTGGGGATCACCATCATCCGCATCGGCCAGCTGTTGTGGCTGCATCTGTTCCTGGGTCTGCTGCTGCTGGGGCCGGTCGCGCTCAAGATGGCGAGCACGGGGTATCGCTTCGCGCGCTACTACACGCGCAACCCGGCATACGTGCACAAGGGACCCCCTGAACCAATTCTGCGCGGCATCGCGCCGATCGTCGTCGCCTCTACCTTGGTGGTGTTCATCACCGGCATCGTGCTGCTGGCCGTCGGCGTCAGCGGCAGGGGTGAGCTCGTGATGATCCACAAGGTCTCCTTCATCGTGTGGGTCGTCTTCACCGGCCTGCACGTGCTGGGACACCTGCCCGAATACGCGCGCTATGTGCGCGAGTCGGGATCGGGAGCGGAGCGGCTAGGGACGCCGCCCGGCGCCGCCGGACGAGGGCTCGTGCTCGCGAGCGGAGTCGCGGTCGGAGCGATCATCGCCGTCGCGCTGATTCCTGAGTTCGGCTCCTGGACGGCTCACACCGCCCTGCTCCACCATCACCACTGAGGCGGCGAGCGTGAGCGGGAAGCGTACCGTGGCCTGAAGTCCGCCCGCGTGGCCCGGGCGTAACTCGAGCGTTGCGTCGTGGGCGTTTGCGATCGCCGCGACGATCGAGAGGCCGAGGCCGAGTCCGTCCTCATGCCCGACGCGGTCGGCGCCGAGGCGCTGGAAGGGCTAGAAGCAGCCGCTCGAGCTCGTCTGCGGGGACCCCAGGACCGGTGTTGGCGATCCGCAGCACGGCGTCGCCGTTCAGCGGCTGCACGTTTACGCGCACGTATCCGCCGGCGAGGTTATGGGCGATGGCGTTGTCCACCAGGTTCGAGACCAGCCGCTCGATCAGCCGCCGGTCACCCGAGATAGGGGCGGATTTCAGTTCTGCGTCGAGCACAAGGCCGTGCACGGCGGCGTCCGTCTCGCGCGCTGTGACGACTTGGCGCGTGAGGTCGGCCAGGTCCATCGGCTGCCGCCGGTCGACTCCGCGCTGTCCCTGGGCCAGCGCCAGCAGCGCGTCGATCAGCTGTTCCTGGTGCTCGCTCTCTTCCAGCACCTGCTCGCACGCCGCGCGGAAGGATTTGACCGTCGCCTTGGGGTCGCTCATGACCATCTCGAGCAGCGCGCGGACCGCGGTCAGCGGCGTGCGTAGCTCGTGCGAAGCGTTGGCCACGAACCGCCGCTGCGCGTCGAAGGCAGCCTCCAGGCGAGCGAGCAGTCCATCGATCGTGTCCGCTAGTTGCCTGAGCTCGTCACGGGGGCCGGCCATGTCTAGCCGCTCGTGCAGGTTGGCCTCGGAGATCTGCTGGGTGGTCGCGGTCATCGTCCGCAGCGGACGCAACACCCGTCCGGCGACGAGCCAGCCGAGCAGCCCGGAGATGATCGCCATGATCCCCAGCGCGATTCCGGATTCGACGATCAGCGAGTGCAAATCGGAAATGCGCTGGTTGGAGCCGACCACGAATGCCAGCGCCCCCCCGTTGCGGGTGCCTAGAAGCTTGGCGACCTGCTTGAAGTCTGGGCGCGATGGGACCGCGCGGGTGCCGGGACGGTGGTAGAAGCGGGGCCCAATGCCTGGCGGCAAATGTCCTGGACGTGCTGTCAGAACTTGTCTGACGCCGTGGGATGCGATCGGCTCCACCTTCGCGTGCGAGACCAGCGTGTAGGTGATCGCCAGCAGGGCGGCTCCGGAGGCGAGGAAGAGCCCCCCGTAGAGCAACGCGAGCCGCCAACGGACGGTGGTCTTGGGGCGGGGCAGCCGGCTGAGCGTCACTGCGAGTCCTTTCCAATCCGATAGCCGACCGGGGTCACCGTTTCGACCAACGGCGGGTCACCGAGCTTGGCGCGGAGCCGGCTGACCGTCATCCGAACCACGTTGGTGAATGGATCGACCGCGTCGTCCCAGGCCCGCTCGAGCAGCTGCTCGGTCGAGACCACCGCTCCCCGGGCGGCCAGCAGGACCTCGAGCACGGCGATCTCCTTGGGGCTGAGATCGATCGGCTGCCCCGCCCGGGTGACCGTGCGGTGAGCAGGATCGAGCTCCAAGTTGCCGCATACGAGTTTCGGCGGCAGCGCCCGGCGGGAGCGGCGCCCGAGCGCCCGCACACGGGCGATCAGCTCGGCGACGTGAAACGGCTTGGGCAGGTAGTCGTCGGCGCCGATCCCCAGTCCGTTGACGCGGTCTTCGACGCTCGCGGCGGCGGTCAGCATCAGGACCGAGGTCTCGCCATCGGCGACCAGCGCTCGACACACGTCATCGCCGTGCACCGCGGGCAGGTCGCGGTCGAGCACGACCACGTCGTACGCGGTCAGAGCGGCACGGTCCAGCGCCTCGCGGCCATCGAAGACGACATCGACGGCCATGCCTTCGCGGCGCAGCACGGCCCCGATCGTGGCCGCTAGCCGTGGGTGGTCTTCCGCCACCAAGATCCTCATAACTTCTTGATTGTCGCGCGCACGCTTCTCGCCGTTTGGGATGGCGACACCGGCGCGGGACCGACTCGCCGCGCCGGCGTCGGCTTGGGAGAATGGACCGGGGCGCGTAACAGCGGCGTAACAGCGTTACGGCGGTGTTATTCGAGGCCGCGTAGACATCGCCGCGATGACGAAACATGTGTTGATTGGTTGCGTGGCGCTCGTCGTCTGCGCGCTCACGGTCGCAGCGTGCGGCTCGTCCGGCAAGCCGAAGACGACCAAGGTCTCCTACGCCGAGGCGCTCAAGTTCTCTAACTGCATGCGCTCCCATGGGGTGCCGAACTTCCCGGATCCCCAAGCGGGGGGTGGGCTCAAGCTCGCGATCGGTTCCGGGCTCGACCCCTTCTCGCCCTCGTTCCAGGCCGCCCAGAAGGCATGCGCAAAGTACAACCCCGGGGGCGGCGGTCCGCCTCCGAAGATGTCGGCAAGCGACCGGCGCAAGGCGCTGAAGTTCGCCCAGTGCGTGCGCACGCACGGGGACTCGAGCTTCCCGGACCCAACCCTGTCGGTGCAGCCCGGCACCCCCGTGATCGCGTTGCGCGGCATGTTCTTCCCGGTGGGCCAGAGCTTCGACCCGCAGGCGCCTGGGTTCAAGCAGGCCGCTTCGGCATGTGGGTTCGGGGTGCCATGAGTTTGAGGCGGCACGTGTGGCTCTCTTGCGCGAGTGTGAGCAGCGCTCTGGCGATCGCGGCCTGCGGCGGCTCCTCGCATAAGCCGCACGCGGCCTCCGGCGGTCCGGCGCTCAAGTTCGCGCAGTGCATGCGCGCCCACGGCCTCTCGAATTTCCCCGACCCGAGCGCGGGAGGCGGCGGTATCCAGTTTCAGGCCAGCGGCGGACTCAACCCCCAATCGCCGGGCTTCAAGTCCGCCCAGCAGGCGTGCCGCAAGTACGCGCCCGGTCTTCCCGGCTTGGCCAAGCCCACGGCGAGCGCACGCCGGCGCGCGCTGAAGTTCTCTGAATGCGTGCGCGCGCACGGCGAGCCGGACTTTCCGGACCCGACGCTGTCACCGCCGAGCAATATCGGGAGCGGCACCGTGATCGGGCTGCACGGGCTGTACTTCGATCTGTCAACCATCGACCCAACCTCGCCCTCCTTCAGGCAGGCGGCCGCTGCCTGCGGGCTGCACATCCGATGACCCCACGCGTCTCATCAGCGCTGCTTCCGGTCCTCGGATGCGCAGTGGCGCTCGCCGCCTGCGGCGGGTCTGGCCATAAGTCCTCCGCCAGTGCGAGCTCTGCCTACGCCTTTGCCAGGTGCATGCGCGCCCATGGTGTCCCGAACTTCCCCGACCCGACGGCGAGCGCCGGTGGAGCGGGATTCCCCGTTGCTCAAGTACCGGGCAGCTCGGTGGTGACCGTTGGCGGCGTCAGCTTCAGCGGCCCGGCGTTTCAAGCGGCGAATAAGGCGTGTGCCCACTACGGCGGCGGCCTTTCGCCGGCCCCCATATCGGAGGCGCAGAAGCAGGGCATGATCGCCAAGGCGCGCTGCATCCGTGAGCACGGTGTGCCCGGGTTCCCGGACCCGACCTTCGGCCCCGGCGGCAAGGGCGTAGGTATGCAGCTTGGCCCTGGCTTCAACCCCGACTCGCCGGCGATGCAGCATGCCGCCAAGGCATGCGCGGCCGTGGGGGTCTCGATCCCGCACACGCCCACATGAGCGGCGCTCATAACAGCCGCGTAACAGCGTTACGACCGTGTTACCGCGGGGCGCGTAGACATCCGGGTCGAATGGTGAGTAAGGCCCTGAGTCTCGGATGCATGACGCTTGGATGTGCGCTCGCGCTCGCCGCGTGCGGATCCTCGGGCCACGCGCACGCCGGCGGCGGGCGCGATTACAGCGCCTTCCTCCAGTTCGCCAACTGCATGCGCGCCCACGGGGTGCCCAACTTCCCCGACCCGAGTGCGGGAGGCGGCGGCGTCCATATCGACCCCGGCACGGGCGTCAATCCCGCCTCTCCCGCCTTCCAAGCGGGGATGGCTGCGTGCAAGAAGCAGCTTCCAGGTGGCGGCCCGAAGGCGACCGCGCTGCCCGAGAGCCAGCGCCTTCGGGCGCTGAAGTTCGCGCGTTGCATGCGCGCGAACGGCGTGCCCAACTTTCCCGATCCAAATTTTGGCGCCGGTGGTCTTCAGCAGGCCCTGCCGGACATCAACTCGCCCGTGGTGAAGCGGGCGATCCAGGCCTGCGGTGGAGGAAGAAATGGTCCCCTTTGAGTCTGAGGAGGCAACGTGCCTAACAGTGGCCTGAAGTTCATCTCGCGCGCCTGGCGCTGGCCCCGCATAATCGGCGGTCTGGCGCTCGCCGTTTTGGTGGCGGTCGGCGTCGCGGCGGGCGTCATCCTCATTCCCACCCGTCACAACTCGGCCCAGGCCGCCTCCAGCCATCCGAGCGTGCCCGCGGGCGCGGCGACTGTGCAGCGGCGCGATCTGGTCGAGACCGACACCGAGTCGGGCACGCTCAGCTACAACAACCCGCAGACGGTCTACAACAACCTGAGCGGGACGATCACTTGGCTGCCGAATGTGGGCCAGGTGATCAAGTCGGGCCACGCCCTGTTGAAGGTCGACGACCAGCCCGTCCTGCTGATGAACGGGACCACGCCGGCCTACCGGGACCTCGATGGCTACGACACCCCGGGCTCCGACATCAAGCAGCTCAACGAGGACCTGCGCAAGCTCGGCTTCAATCGCGCGGCCATCGTGCCCAACGACGAATGGCAGTACGCGACCACGGTCGGCGTCGAGGAGCTCCAGGTTGCCCACGGCATGACCGAGACCGGGACGCTGACGCTGGGTCAGATCGTGTTCCTCCCCGGCGCCCAGCTCATCAACACGCAGGACGTGACCGTCGGCTCTGGCTCGAGTGGCGGCGGCTCGAGCTCGGACTCAAGCTCCTCGAGCAGCTCGAGCAGCTCATCTAGCTCGGGGTCGCCGAGCAGCAGCGGCAGCGCCACGCCGATCATGCAGACGAGCTCCACGCAGCTGGTCGCGACCGTCGAGCTCGATGCCTCGAAGCAGAGTGAGGCCAAGGTCGGCGAGAAGGTGACGGTGCAGATGCCGAACGGAAACTTCGTCGATGGCGTGATCTCGCAGGTGAGCCCGGTGGCGCAGAGCTCGAGCAGCGGCAGCGGATCCGACTCGGGCGCCAGCGGAGGGGGGTCCTCGGGGGGCGGAGCTAGCGGCGGCAGCTCCAGCAGCAGCTCCAGCGGCTCTGGCAGCAGCTCCTCCAGCGGCTCATCGTCCACGATCCCGGTCACGATCCGGCTGAAAGGCCACCACGCAGGCGCCGGTCTCGACCAGGCGGCGGTGAGCGTCAACTTTGCCGAGCAGCGCGCCAAGAACGTGCTCTCGGTGCCGGTAACGGCGCTGGTGGCGACCTCCGGCACCACCTACGCAGTGCAGGAGGCGAATAAACCGCACAAGCTGATCCCTGTCACCGTCGGGCTGTTCGCCGCCGGCTACGTCCAGATCTCTGGCTCCGGCATCTACCCCGGTCTCGCCGTCACGGACTCACAGGGATGAGCACAGAAGCGGAGAGAACCGAGTCGCTGCAGGTGCGGCCGGCGGCCGAGCCAACCGCCATCCGACCGGGGGCGTCCCGTCCGCCTGCCGCACGGGAGAGCCGGCTCGCGCTCAGCCTGGCCAACGTGGTCAAGGAGTACCCAGGGGGCGTCCAGGCGCTCCGCGGCGTGAACGTCGACATCGCGGAGGGCGACCAGGTCGCGGTAATCGGCCCCTCGGGCTCGGGCAAGACGACCCTGCTGACAATCATGGGCACGCTCGAGCGCCCAACCAGCGGCAGGGTTCTGGTCGCGGGGCTGGAGGTGGCGGAATCCTCGGACCCAGAGCTCGCGGGACTCCGTGCGCACCGCATCGGCTTCGTGTTTCAGGCCTTCCACCTGCAGGAGTCGATGACCACGCTCGACAACGTCGCCAACGGAATGCTCTACACCGGAGCGCCACTCAAGCTGCGCCGAGCGCAGGCCCGCTTCGCCTTGGAGCGCGTGGGCCTGTCTCACCGTATTGACTTCAAGCCCAAGCAGCTCTCGGGCGGGGAGCGCCAGCGCGTGGCGATCGCGCGTGCGATCGCCAAACGTCCCAAGCTGATCTTCGCCGACGAGCCGACCGGCAACCTCGACTCCAAGGCCGGCGAGGAGGTCGTGGGACTGTTGCATACGCTCGCGACCGACGGCGCCACGCTCGTGCTCATCACTCACAACCCGACCATCGCCGCCACCTTCAGCCGCAGGATCGAGATGGGGGACGGCGAGGTCGTCGCCGACACGCGCTCATGAGCGTCGCAGACGCCACACTGGCCGGTCGCTCGTCGAACGGGAACGCTCGCCTGCCCACACGCGAGCTGTTGGGAGTGGCGCTCCAGGGGATGCGCGCCCGGCGGCTGCGCGCCGCCCTTTCGGCGCTCGGGATCGCGATCGGGATCGCGGCCATGGTCGCGGTCGTGGGCGTCTCGGCGTCGGCGCAGGCCAACCTCCTCGCCGAGATCGACGCCCTGGGCACGAACCTGCTGACGGTCTCACCCGGCCAAGACTTCCTCGGCAACAACCAGGTCCTCCCCGCGACCTCGGTGCCGATGATCAGGCACATGGCCAACGTCAACAACGACGTCGCCGTTTACCAGGTCACGAACGCCAACGTGTACCGCACGTCGTACGTGCCGCAGGCGCAGACGGGCGGGATCGGCGTGGACGCCTCCGGCGACAATCTGCCCCAGGTGATGGGCACCTCGATGGCGTCGGGCCACTTTCTCGGCAGGGTGAGCAATCGCTACCCGGAAGTCGTGCTCGGCGCGGAGGCGGCGAGCATCCTCGGGATCACGCACGCCGGCGGGCACGTGATGGTCTATCTCGGCAATACCTGGTTCAACGTGGTCGGGATCATGAAACCGGCGGTCCTCGACTCGACCCTCGACTCGACCGTCTTCGTCTCCCTGCCGGTGGCCGAGCGGCTCTTCCAGCTACTTCCCAACCCATCGGAGATCTACGTGCGCGCAAACGTCAATGACGTCAAGCACGTCTCCAACCTGCTTGGACCGACGGCCGACCCCCAGAGCGCGAGCTCGGTCCAGATCGGCAGGCCGTCGGACGTGCTCGAGGCCCGGGCCGCGGCCAAGGGACAGTTCACCACCCTGTTGCTGGGACTCGGTGCGGTCGCGCTGCTCGTGGGCGCGATCGGGATCGCGAACATCATGGTGATCTCGGTGCTCGAGCGCCGCGGCGAGATCGGTTTGCGCCGTGCACTTGGCGCCACGCGACGGCACATCAGCGTGCAGTTTCTGACCGAGTCGGCGCTGCTGGCCGTGGTGGGTGGGATCGCGGGACTGATCCTCGGCGCCGGCGCCACCGCAATCTATGCCCAGACCAAAGCCGAGCCGTTCGTCGTCCCGCTCTACGCTCTGATCGCGGCCCCGGTCGCAGGTCTCCTGATCGGCGCGATCGCGGGTCTCTACCCCGCGGTCAAGGCGGCGCGCCTCAGTCCTACGGAAGCGCTACGGGCCTAGAACACACCGCTCCAGCCACTGGTTCCTGAAAGTTCCGCGCGCGTCGACGCGCTCGAGCAGGGCGACGAAGTCGTCGCGCCGCTCGTACAGCGGCCCGACCGCGGCGGCTTCCGAGAGAAACAGCTTCCCCCAATGCGGCCGTGGCTCGAAGGGCGCGAGCGCCCGCTCGATCTCTACCAGAGCGGCTCTTACCGCCTGCGGCCGCGGCTTCCAGGTGAAGTGGATGCCGGCCGTCTCGCGGCGGTACTCCGGACTCATCCACATCCGGTCGGCCGCGATCGTCCTGATCTCGCTCACCTGCGTGAGCGGTTCGAGCCGGGTGCCGAGCCGTCGCACCGCCTCGATCGCCTCCACGGCGTGGCGGCGCGCAACGAGGTACTCGGACTGAAGCTCGGCCCCGCTCGAAGGGATGAAGCCCATGCGGAAGTGGGGCAGGCGCTCGGACCACGGGCCCGGCAATCCCAGCTGTTGCGTCGCGTGGACCGGGTCGAGACCGGTGATCGGATGTCTGTGCTGCGTGGCCCCCCGGGCGCCGAAAAGGTCGTCCGGCAGGTCCTCTGGGCCGTCGTCCACGCGCGTCTTCACCCACACCTGCTCGACGGTCTCGCCCCAGCGCGTGAAGGCGCTCACGCTGTACCCGCTGGCGAAGATCTCGTCGAAGTGCTCGAACAGCGCGTCCCAGGGCAGGCCCTCGAACACGCGCTGGCGCACCTCGTAGGACGGCTCGACGTCGAGGCTCACTCCCACGAGGGCGCCGACCGCGCCGAGGCCCACGACGAGGCCGGCGAAGGCGGGGTCGTCCCGCGAGGTTCGCAGCAGCTCGCCTTCGGAGGTGACGAGCTCGAGTCCCGCCACGGCCGAGGCGAGGTTGCCGTTGCCATCGCCCGATCCGTGCGTGGCGGTGGAGATCGCACCGGCAACCGCGATGTGGGGGAGGGAGGAGAGGTTGGCGAGCGCGAGCTCGTGGCGCCCGAGCTCCCCGGCCAGCTCGCCGTATGTCGTCGCGCCGCCGAGCGAGACCGTCATCGCGTCTCGGTCCATCACGGCATGGCGGTGGATGCGCTCGAGGCTCACGAGCTCGTCCGAATCCGCGATGTCGCTAAACGAATGACGCGACCCGAGCACGCGCACGCGCGGGGCCCTGCTCACGATCTCCTGTAGCTGCTCGACGGTTGCGGGCCGGTGGATTGTGCGCGCCTTGTAGCGGTAATTGCCGGCCCAGTTGGCCTCGGCGGCGGTGCTTTGACGTTTGTGGCGATATTGCCCGGGTATGCCCATTGCACTCGGTCCAGATGGAGGAGCGATGACATCGACAAAGGTACGCACCACCAAAGGCCTGGCGATCACGATCTCGCTCACGGCCGCGACGGTCGGGGTCGTCTACGGATACGACACGGGCAGCATCGCGGGGGCCCTGCTGTTCCTGCCCAAGCAGTTCAAGCTCTCGACCAACGCGGTCGAGTGGATCACGACCTTCACCGGCCTCGGCCTGATCCTGGGGGCGTTGCTCGCCAACCGGCTCGCCGACCGCTTCGGGCGCAAGGCGGCGATGGTGGTGATCGCGGCCGGCTTCACGGTCTTCGCGATCCTGCAGGCGGTCGCGCAGGACATCGTGTGGCTCGACATCGCCCGCTTCTTCCTCGGTGTCAGCATCGGCATCTCGGTGGTGGCGGCGCCGGTCTTCATCGCCGAGTCGGCGCCGGTGACAATCAGAGGCGCGCTGATCGTGGCCTATCAGGTGGCGACCGTCGTGGGAATCATGGTGGCCTACTTCCTGGCCTATGGGCTCGCCTTCAGCGGCTCGTGGAGAATCATGCTCGGTCTCTCGGCAGTGGTGAGCGCGCTCGTGCTGCTGATCCTGGTCCGCCTGCCCGACACGCCGCGCTGGTACCTGATGCGCGGCCGGCGCGAGGATGCGCTACGCACGCTCGAGCGGGTGGATCCCACCGGTGATTCCGAGCGGAGCGCGCGCGAGATCGAGTCCGACCTGAGCGCAGAAAGCGGCGGCAGCGTGCGCGAGATGACCCGCTTGCCCTACCTGCGTCCGGCGATCTTTGTCCTGATCCTCGGCTTCCTCGTCCAGATCACGGGGATCAACGCGGTCACCTATTACAGCCCCTTCATCTTCAAGGCCCTCGGCTGGCACGGCTACCTGCCTCTGCTGATCCAGGCATTCGTCGAGGTGTTCTCGGTGTTCGCCACGCTCGGCGCAGTGCTGGTGGTGGACCGCATCGGCCGCCGGGTCACGCTCTTGATCGGCGTTGGGGTGATGATCGCCTCTAACGCCCTGCTGGTCGTGCTCTACGCCGTGACCAGCCACTTCAGCGGTGTGACTTCGGGGTTGGGGTTCGTGGGGATCCTGTTCTTCACCGCTGGTTTCAACTTCGGCTTCGGTGCGATGGTGTGGGTCTACGCGTCCGAGAGCTTCCCGTCGCGGCTGCGCACGGTGGGGGCGTCGACGATGCTCACCGCCGACCTGGTGGGCAACCTGCTGATTTCGCGGTTCTTCCTGACTGTGCTCGCCAGCCTCGGCGGGCTGGGGAGTTTTTCGCTGTTCCTCGGGCTTGCGATGCTTTCGTTCGTCTTCATCTGGGCGATGGCGCCCGAGACCAAGGGGCGGCCGCTCGAGGCGATTCGCGTCTACTGGGAGAATGGCGCCCGATGGCCGTCCAAGGAGGAGACCGCGGCCCAGCTCGAGGCCCGGCAGCGCGAGGAGCGGCTGGCGTGAGCGGCCCCACTTCATGAGCGGGGCGCAGATGGAGCGCGAGATGGCCGAGCAGCCGGCACGGCTCAAGGGATTGATCGAGCGCGCTGAGGAGATCGGCCAGCGCGTGCGTGAGGCGGCGCCGTCGCCGTTGGCCGGCGTCACGCTCATCGCGCGTGGATCGTCGGACCACGCCGCCGTCTACGGCCGCTATCTGCTCGAGGCGGCCACCGGCAAGCCGGTATCGCTGGCAGCGCCGAGCCTCCATACGCTCTATGACGTCGAGGTGGACTACGACGGACAGCTCGTGATCGCGGTCAGCCAGTCCGGCGCCACGCCCGAGATCGTGGATACGTTGCGCGCGCTGCAGGCGGCCGGGGGAAGCGGTCTGGCAATCACCAACGACCCCAAAAGCGCGCTCGGCCGAGCCGCGGACGAGACGCTCGAGCTAGGGGTCGGGGATGAGCTGGCCGTGCCCGCCACCAAGACAGTCACCGCACAGTTCGCGGCCTTCGCGATCATTGCCGCCGCACTCGGACGCGCCCCCTTCTCTCTGTCCGAGCTCTCGGCCGTGCCGCGATGGGTGGGCGAGGTGCTCGAGGACCCGGATCCCGCCATGGCTGCCGCCGAGGGGCTTGTCGGGGTCTCCCAGCTGATCGTGGTGGCGCGCGGATACCTCTACGCGGCGGCGCTCGAGACCGCGCTCAAGATCAAGGAGACCTGCTCGCTGTTGGCCGACGGCTACTCGGCGGCGGACCTCCGCCACGGACCGATCGCGGCCGTCACGCGTGGCTTTTCGGTGATCGCGCTGCGCGCCGCCGGCCCGGCCTTCGCGGACTTGGCGGCGCTCGTCGATGAGCTGCGCGGCCGAGAGGCGAGCGTGTGCGTCCTCGGGACCGACGACGGAGCGGACGTCCCGCTCCCCGATCGCGCGCCCGAGCCGCTCTCGCCCATCGCGGCGGTCGTGCGGGGCCAGCAGCTCGCATACGGCTTGGCGCTCCGGCTCGGCTATGACCCCGACAGCCCTGGGGGCCTCTCCAAGGTCACGGCCACGTGACGCTGGCCAAGCCGCCCGAGGCGCACCGTGATGGCCGCCACGCCTGAGCGGGTCGCGGCGATCGACGTCGGCGGCACCACGCTCAAGGGCGCGCTGTTTGATCGCCGCGGTCGCCCGGACTCGAAGGCGCGCCGGCTGACGCGAGCCGACCGTGGCCCGGAGGCGGTGGTCGAGTCGATCCTCGAACTATCCGAGGAGCTGTGCGCGCACGAGCCGCGGCCGTCGGCCATCGGCATCGCCGTTCCGGGGCTCGTGCGCGATGCGGACGGAGTCGTGCTCGAGGCCACGAACCTCGACCTGCACGAGGTTCCGATCCGCGAGCTGGCGGCGCGGCGACTCGAGCCCGCGGTCGCGGTGCTCCACGACGTGCGCGCGGCAGCGCTGGCGGAGGGCTTGCTCGGTTCGGCACGGGGGCACAGCGACTACCTGCTCCTCACGCTCGGGACGGGCGTCGGCGCGGCGGTGGTGATCGCCGGCCGCCCCTATGTCGGTGCCCACGGCCTCGGCGGCGAGCTTGGCCATGTCTGCGTGGACCCGAACGGACCTCGCTGCGGCTGTGGGGGGATCGGCTGCCTGGAGGCGCTCGCATCCGCGGGAGCGGTGGCGCGACGCTACGGGCAAGGTGCTGATGGCAAGCAGGTCGCTGCCCGAGCCGGCACGGGCGAGCCCGCCGCAGTCGAAGTCTGGGACGACGCGCTCGATGCGCTGGCGCGGGCGATCGTCCACTATCAGACGCTGCTGGATCCTGAGCTCGTGGTGATCGGCGGTGGTCTGGCGAGCGCCGGCGGGGCGCTGTTTGAGCCGCTCCGCGAACGGATCCGCCGCTGGACCAGGTTTGGGGAGCCCGTTCCGGTCGTGCCCGCGGCGCTGGGCGAGGATGCCGGCTGCCGGGGGGCCGCGATCGCCGCCTGGCGGGCGGCGGGCCTGAGCGAAGAAACGCTCGCCGGCTGGGGCGCGGCGGCGTGAACGTGCGCCTTCGCAGCCAGCGTGTCATGTGTCCCGACGGGACCCGGCCCGGGACCGTGGTGATCGAGGAGGGGCGGATCGCCGCGGTGGACCCGGCTTTGGGTGAGCGCGGCGATGTGGTTGAGCTCGGCGAGCGCTGGCTCGTCCCGGGCTACATCGATGGCCACGTCCACGGCGGCGGCGGTGCGCAATGCAACACGACGGATGCGGAGGAAGTGGCGGCAGTCGCTCGCTTCCACGCCTGCCACGGCACCACCGGGCTGTTGGCGACGACGGTCGCCGCGCCGCTGGAAGAGCTGTGCGGCGTCGTGCACGCGATCGCTTGCTGCGCCGCGCCCAACCTGCTGGGAGCGCACCTCGAGGGACCCTTCCTAAGCCCGAGGCGCCCGGGAGCGATGGATCCCGCCATGTTTCTCGATCCCGACCGCGCGTCGCTCGAGCGACTGCTCGAGCCGGGGGGTGTGCGACTGATGACCTTGGCGCCGGAGCTGCCGGGTGCGCTCGAGCTGATCGAGTCCCTGGTGCGCGCGGGGGTGATCCCCTCCGTCGGCCACACCTGCGCCGGTGACGCCGACGTTCGCGCCGCTGCGAGAGCGGGCGCCAGCGCCGCCACGCATGTGTTCAACGCAATGCCGCCGTTTCACCACCGCGAACCGGCGACGGTCGGCGCGGTGCTCGACCTACCGGAGATCAGCTGCGAGCTGATCTGCGACGGCGTGCATGTCGACCCCGTCGCCATGCGCCTGATGTATCGAGCGAAGGGAGCCGATGGCATCCGGCTCGTGACCGACGCGATGGCGGCGGCGGGAATGCCGGACGGCGAGTACCGCCTCGGTGGGCGCCCGGTCACCGTTGAAGGAGGACGAGCGGTGCTGAAAGGAGGAGGGTCGATCGCCGGCAGCACCCTGACGATGGAAGCCGCAGTTCAGAGGGCGGTGCACCTGCTGCGAGCGCCGGTGGAAGAGGCGGTGCGCATGGCCTCGGCCAGTCCCGCGCGGCTGCTCGGCTTACAGGGGCGCAAGGGCGAGATCAGGGCCGGGCTCGACGCGGATCTGGTGGTGCTCGATGAGCAGCTCGCGGTTCAGGCGACGATGGTCGCCGGCGAGTGGGTGCTCGGTGCGCCATAGCGCCGAGGGCTGCTCTCCCAGCGGGCCTCCTAGGACAGCTCGCTGACTTGCACCCGCGGCCGAATGTCCCGGTAGGCGTCCGCATCGAAGGAGCCCGCGAGGGGATGCAGCACGGCGGCGGCCGAGAGCGCCACTGCGTCGGCCAGCAGTTCGCTCCAGCTGTTGCCGCGACTCAGGCCGGCGGCGAGCATGGCTGTGGCCGCGTCGCCCGCCCCGGTGGGGTTGCCCGTGAGCCGCTCTGGTGGCCGCGCCTCGTAGGCACGGTCCTCGGTGAAGGCCACCATCCCGTCGGCACCGCGCGACACCACCACGGCGTTGGCGCCGCCTGCCTGTATGCGAGCGGCGGCCTCGTGCAGCGGCATACCCGGCGCGTAGCCCTCGAGCTCTTCCTCATTCACCTTGACCACCGCGGGAGCTTCCTTTACGCCATGGGCAAGCCCGGCGTCGCGCGTGTCGAGGATCGCGCGCACGCCGGCGTCGCGGCCGAGTGCGATCAGCCGCCGGAAACCTTCCGGTGGGGCACCCGGGGGCAGGCTTCCGGAGAGCGTCATCACGCCGGTCTCTCCGAGCAGCTGCTCACAGCGCGTCTCCAGGGCACGCCACTCGTCCGGGGTGATTCTCGGTCCTGGTTCGGAGAGGCCCGTGACCGCTCCGTTCGCTTCGACCACGAACACGGTCAGGCGCGTCTCGCCCGCGATCGTGATCGTCTCGTCGCGCAAAGCGCTGGCGGCCATGTCGGCGCGCACGGCCTCGCCCGGCGACCCGCCCAGCGGTGCGAGGACGGCCACCTGCTCGCCGAGCTGGTGCACGACGCGTGCGACGTTGATGCCCTTGCCGCCCGCCCGTCGCGCCACCGCCTCCACGCGGTTCGATGCCTCGCGCCAGCGCACGCGCGAGATCTCGTATGTCACGTCGAGCGCCGGATTGGGCGTGACCGCGAGGATCATGGCCGAGCTAGCCTGGCCCCGGGCCCAGAGTTCGCGCTCAGGGCACGAGACAGGTGATGTTTGTGCGCGTCGTCTTGTGCGCGGCCGCCGTCGCGGTCCCCTCGCACACGAGGCCATGCGACTTCGCCACCAAGCGGTAGGCGCCCGGCGCGACCCGCAGCCGGTAAGCGTTGTGGACACCCATCGTCGAGGTCGATGCCACCTTGTCCCCGGCGGAATCGATCGCGGAGACCGTGAATTTGCGTGTCATGCAATGGCCCGGAGAGTTGCAGAGAAGGACGCGCCCCGCGATCCGGGCGTCCCGCGCGACTACCGGAGCGGCAAGGGCCCGGGTCGCGCCGACCGGAGCGGCAAGCGCCCCCGTGGACCCCATCAAGCCCGCGGCCAGCAGAAGGGCGACCGCCCCGGCGCGCGCGCCGCGCATCGCCTCAGCTACCCGAGGGTGCGCTGCACGAGGTTGCCCACGCGCAGGCGTTGAACCCGTCGAGATCGGGGTCGGGAGCCGAGGGCGTCCCGATCACGTTGCCGTTCGAGTCGACCAGCTCCATCTGCTGCGAGGTCTTCAGGTTGGCTGGCGCCCCGTTAACGGTCCCATGGTCAAACACCGGGCTCCTCGCGTTCGGCAGGGCGGCTAGTCCCGTCCCGCCGGAACCGATCACCAGCGGTGTCTCTTCGATCCATTCGGCAGTCAGGTAGGTCGAGGAGTAGTCGACCTTCTTCGTGAAGGCCTCCCCACGGGTGACGTCCTTCAGCGTGATCACCCAGGTCTCAGAGTCTTTTGGCTTCTCCACGATGCTCGAGGACATCGTGTCGCCGGGCTCGACCGTCATCTTGATCGCGGTCGAGGTCTCAGGGATGGTCTCCCACCAGGCCGAGTAAGCCGGCTTCCCGCTGGAGGAGACGTCCTCTTCGGTGCCGTCCTGAATCAGGGTGTTGTCCGTCACGCTGCACTTAGCGTTCACGCAGCCACCCCCGATGCCGATCCAATCCGCGGCGTACTCCGCCTGACCGGCCACATGCTGGGTCACGGTGGGCACGGTCCATTGGCCCGTGATCGAGTGGAACAGCTTGTGCACTTCCATGTAGCCCTGGTTGTAGCCAAACCAGTTGTCCGACGTGTTGGTGTTGACCGGGCGGATGAAGTGACCGTGCGCGGTGATCGGACTTCGAGCGATCCTCGGAGCGGCCGCGCTGGACGTCGCCAGCGTCCCCATGCCAAGCAGCGCCGCTGCGGCCGCCATGCCACCGATCAGTTTCGCTCTCATCTCCGCTCCTTGGGTCCCGGAAATTGCAGTTTCTCGGTCTGCCGTGGTTGGGCGAAGAAAGGCTATCGCCCAGGGCACCAGAAATAAACCTCAAAATGGCAAAACGTCGGCGCCGGATCTGGTCGGTACCGGATTTGCGGCGGGCTCGGTTGGTCGGCACCGGGTTTGCGGAGGGCCCCGGTTTGGTCGGCACCGGGTTTGCGGAGGGCCCCGGGTGGTCGGCACCGGGTTTGCGGAAGGCCCGGTAGCGTGCTGCCGGTGACGCCGCTCCCCAACCCGCAGTTGTCCCGTCGCTTCAACGAGAGGATCCCCCTGCGGGACGGGATCACCCTCGCCGCGGATCTGGTGCTGCCGTCCGAGGTACCCGCGCCAGCGGTTGTGATGCGAACGCCCTACGGGCGCGGTGGCGAGCGTGCCACTGAGCGCGCGGACGCCTTCGGCAAGGCGGGGTACGCGGCGGTGTGGGTCGACGTGCGCGGGCGGGGCGATTCCGAGGGGGTCTTTGAGCCCTATCGGAACGATGGCCTGGACGGCGTGGACGTAATCGCGTGGGTCGCCGAGCAGGAATGGTGCGACGGTGCAGTGGCGACTTACGGGGGCAGCTACGCGGGCCGCATCCAGTGGCTGACAGCACTGCATCGACCGCCGGCACTGAAGGCCATGATCGCGCTCGTGACCCCGTCCGACCCCTTCGTCGAAAACCCCACCGGCGTGCCGGGCCCGATGCACATTCATTGGTTTCGGATGACCGATGGGCGCGGTTTGCAGTACACCGGAGCGGTCGACTGGATGCAGGTGTACGAGCACCGGCCCCTGGACGAGATGGATGAGGCGGCGGGCTTCCACTCCCCTTTGTGGCATGAGGAGTGCCAGCACCAGACGCTCGACGAGTGGTGGGAGCCGCTCCGCTACCAGCATCGAATCGCCGATGCCGATGTGCCGGTGCTGCATGTCTCAGGTTGGTATGACGATGAGGAGATCGGGACACCGGCGAACTTCGCCGCGATGACAACCGCCGGTCGGGCGGGTCAGCGCCTGTTGATGGGGCCGTGGGGGCACCAGGTCAACAGCGACCGACGCCTTGGCGAGCTCGACTTCGGCCCCCGCGCCTTGATCGACCTGGAGGGCACGATGACCGGCTTCCTCGACGAGATGGTGCGCGGGCACGCGGCAGCAGAGCCGGCGCCACCGGTGCGGGCTTTCTTGATGGGCGCGAATGAATGGCGCGACTTCGCGGCTTGGCCTCCACCGCAGTGCGAACAGCGGGCGTGGTATCTCGATGGCGAAGGGCACGCCAACTCCCGCTACGGCGACGGCCGCCTGCGGGAGGTGCCGCCGCGGGGCGGACCGGCCGCCGACACGGCGCCGCGGGGCGGCCCGGCCCCCGACACGGCGCCGCGGGGCGGCCCGGCGAGCGACGAGTGGCTGCATGATCCGGGCCGGCCGGTGCCGTTCATCACCTCCCCCTCCTCGGCGCAGATCGGGGGTCCAGACGACTATGCGGGTGTGGAGACTCGAGGCGACGTGCTCGTCTATACGAGCGAGGTGCTGGGGGAAGCAGTCGACGTGGTCGGGCCGGTGCAACTAGTGGCGCACGTGGCCACCTCGGCACGGGACACGGACGTGGCCGCGAAACTGCTTGACGTCCACCCCGGCGGCTTCGTACAGCGACTCTGTGACGGCCTGGTGCGGCTGCGGTACCGCGAGGGCCACGAACGTGCGCTCCCGGTCGAACCGGGTCACATCTATGAGCTCCAGGTCGCGATGTGGGACACCTGCCACCGTTTCCTTCCCGGACACCGCATCCGCCTCGAGGTCGCCTCCTCGGCCCACCCGAAGTTCGCGGTGAACTCGGGCACAGGCGGCGATGAGGCACTCGCCAGCGACGGCGTCGTCGCCCGCAATCTGCTGCACCACGGCCCTGAGCTGCCGTCACGGTTGGTCATGACGGTATTTCCTTAGCCACGGGCGCACAGTCAGCCGACGCCACGAGTCAGCGTGCGGCGTTCGCTCAGTAGCTCGATGTAGTGAGCAATCCGCTGAGCGCGCCGGCGCGGGTCCTTGACGTGGTGCAGCCGGTACAGGAATGCATAGCGATCAGAGCCCGTGAGCGTCTCGAAGAAGGCGCGCGCCCCCGGGTGGCGGTTGAGCGCAGCCCGGAAGTCGTCTGGAACGGTGGCCCGGCTCTGCGCTGGATAGGCGTCGTCGAGCCGCCCGTCGGCCTCGGCGGCCGCGTATTGCCTTAGCCCGGCCGCCTTCATGCGACCCTCCTCGATCAGCCGCCGCGCGCGCTCACGGTTGATCGCAGACCACTTGCTGCGCGGTCGCCGCGGGGTGAAGCGCTGGAGGAAGAAGTGCTCGTCAAAGCGGCGGATCTGGCCATCGATCCAGCCGAAGCAGATCGCCTCGTCGATGGCCTCCGCCTGCGTCACCGTCGGCGTGGGCGCGCCCTTCTTGGCGAGCCTCAGCCACGCACCGGTGGCGGCGGCGTGGTTGTCTTCGAGCCATCGCTCCCAGGCGGCGCGGTCGGAGAGCTGGAGGACAGGTAGCTGCTGCGCGGAGGTCATGGGACCAAGCATGCCGGACGATCGTCGCCGGGTGCTCGGTGCCGGTGGCCTGGGTGGACCGATCGTCGACAGGTGCGGCGGAGCGAGGTAGGCTTAACCCGTGCCTGGTTGACGCTGACCGCTTGCCTTTGCTCTGTATCCGCGTCCGCCTCCTTGGGGGTGTAGGTGTCGCATGAGAGGTCCGACTGGCAGCGCCGCCGTTACGATGCCAGGGTGAATGAAGCGCGGGCAATTCACGACCGCGGAGGGTGGCCAACCGAGCAGCGGATCGACCGCAGCGAGCACGAGTTGGCCGATTGGGAGCTGCTTACCGACGCTCTCGCCGGCACCTTGGGAGCGCGCGGCTTGATCCGCACGGACGAGCTCAGACGCGGCATCGAGAGCATGCCCCCCGGCGAGTACGAGCGAGCGTCCTATTACGAGCGGTGGCTGTACTCGCTCGAGCTGCTGTTGTGCGAAAAGGGCGTGCTGCGGCCGGGCGAGGTTGAGCGAAGGGCGGCCGCGTGACCTACGGTCCAGGGGAGCGGGTGCGCGTGTCCAGCCGCGGCCACGTCGGCCACCATCGGACGCCCGCATACCTGAAGGGGAAGACCGGCACGGTGCAGCGCATGCATGGTGCGTTCAAGAATCCCGAGACGCTCGCCTATGGCGGCGATGGACTGCCTGCCCAGCCGCTGTACACGGTCGCCTTCGCGCAACGCGAGCTCTGGCGTGACTACGCCGGCCCTCGCGGGGACCGGCTGCTCGTCGATCTGTACGAGCACTGGCTCGAGCCGGCGCAATGAGCCCCGGGGACGCGCACCACCACCCGCCTATCGCCGACTCCTCGGAGCCGGCGGTCGCCCGGCGCGCCCGGGCGCTCGAGGAGCTGCTGGTGCAGAAGGGCGTCATCGCTCATGAGGACGTGCGCGCGCGCATCGACTGGCTGGTATCGCGCACCCCGGCCGACGGGGCGCGCCTGGTCGCCCGCGCCTGGATTGATCCCGCCTTCAAGGCCCGCCTGCTCGACGACGCGCGGGCGGCCGCGCTCGAGGTAGGGCTCGATCCCGGTCCTTCCCCGATTGTGATGGCTCTCGAGAACACCGAGCACGTCCACCACCTGGTCGTGTGCACGCTGTGCTCCTGTTATCCCCGCGCGCTGCTCGGCCCCCCGCCCGCTTGGTACAAGAGCCTCGCGTATCGCTCGCGCGCGGTGTCCGATCCGCGCGGGACCTTGCGCGCGTTCGGGCTCGAGCTCGACCCGGGCGTTGAGCTCCGGGTGCTCGATTCGACCGCGGACCTGCGCTATCTCGTGATCCCCCGGCGCCCACCCGGCACCGACGGGATGGGCGAGCACGAGCTCACCGGCCTCGTCACGCGTGACTCGATGATCGGCGTGGCCGAGCCAGCGGCGCCGGCTCGCCCAGCGGCCTAGGAGCGAGACTGTGCGGTCGGCACCAACTGAAGAACTTTCGCTGCTGCGCTCGCCTGAGCAGATTCGCGCGGAGTTCCCGGGCCTCGTCGACGGCACGGTGCCGCTCGACGGCGCCGCAGGGACGCTCGCGCCCGCCGCGGTAATCGAGGCCGTCGCTGAGGCAATGCGATTTTCGATGGCCAATCTGCACGGAGAGTTCGCGGCCAGCGCCCGCAGCACCGAGACGGTGGCCGAAGCCCGCAGCGTCGTCGCGGACCTGGTCGGGGGGCAGCCGCAGGGCGTGGTGTTCGGCCCGAACATGACAACCCTCACCTTTCACTTCGCCGACGCGCTGGCCCAGAGCTGGGGGGCCGGGGACGAGGTTGTCGTCACTTCGCTCGACCACGACGCCAACATCCGGCCGTGGGTGCTCGCGGCCGGACGAAGCGGGGCGACGGTGCGCTGGGCGGAGTTCGACCCCGATAGCGGAGAGCTCCATCCGGAGAGATTCGACGAGCTGCTGAGCGAACGAACTCGGCTGGTGGCAGTGACAGCGGCGTCGAACGCGATCGGCACCAGGCCCGACGTGGGCGCGATCAGCGATCGCGCCCACGCCGCGGGCGCTTTGACTTACGTCGACGGCGTCCATGCGACCCCGCACGCCCCCGTCGACGTGGACGCTCTCGGTGCAGACTTTTATGTCTGCTCCTCGTACAAGTTCTTCGGTCCCCACGCGGGCGCCGTAATCGCCAACCCGGCGCACCTGGACGCTCTCGAGCCGGCGAAGCTCGTGCCCGCCCCGGATACCTCACCGGAGCGCTTCGAGCGGGGGACGCCGGCCTTCGAACTGCTCGCGGGCATAGTCGCCGCGATCGAATGGATCGCCTGCCTCACGGGTGCCGACGGGGGTCGTCGCCAGCGGATTCTGACCGCGCTAGCCGCCATCGAAGAGCGCTTGAACGGCCTGCTCGGACAGGCGCTGGAGGGGCTGGCGCGCATCGAAGGGGTACGCGTGCTGGGCTCTCCGCGACGGCGAACCCCGACGATCTCCTTCGTGGTCGACGGGCGCTCGCCCACGGACGTGGCCCGCCGCCTGGCGCGGGACGGCATCTCGGTCTGGGACGGCGACAACTACGCCTACGAGCTGATGGACCGCTTCGGGCTGCGAGAGGCGGGCGGCGCGGTACGGGCGAGCATCGTTCTCTACAACACCTCGGAGGACATCGAGCGCTTCTTGGCGGCGGTGGCCGAGGTGGCGGGCTGAAGCCTCCGCTCAAAACCGGCCAGCGTGCAGCCTCAGTAAAAGCCCTCTCGCCGCGCGTATCGGCCGGCGCGCTCTTGGTCGTAATCGTCGGCATCGAAGTCATCGTCGCTAAGCGACCTGAGGATCTTGCCCGGGCTCGGCAGCTCGGCGCGCCCGATGTGGTGCTCGGGGTTCCACAGATCGGACCGGATCAATGCCTTCGGACATTGCGTGTAGGCCTCCTCGACCGAGATCAGGAGCCCGAGCCGGGGCACCTTGCCCTCCACCGCGCTCGGCCGCAGCAACTCGACGTCGTCTACGAGCACGGCCCGCCCGTTGACCCTGAATGTGTCGCCGATGCCAGGGATCAGGAACAGCAGCGCGATTCGCGGGTCGGACAACAGGTTGGTGAGCGTGTCCGCGATGCGGTTGCCCGGCCGTTCGGGCAGGAGCAGGGTGCGCTCGTCGAGCACGCGGACGAAGCCCGGCGGATCGCCTCGGGGAGAGACATCCAAGCCCCCGCCGGCCCGTGCCGTGGCGACGCATACGAATGGCGAGCGCTCGATGAACTGGCGCGTGAGGTGATTGAGCCGGTCTGAGATCTTCGCGGTGGCGCCGTCTTTGGTGGGGCCGATGAGCTCGCGCAGCTCGGCCTCCGAGTCGAATCTGGGGGCGCCGGTCACCGCCGACACGGTACACGGGGCCACCCGCCAGCCGGCTCCGCGCGGACATGACATGGTGCGAGTTGATGAACTGGGCAGCCTTCGCCGCCGCCAGTCCCGAGCTCGCGGAGCTGGGCTGGAAGCGCCTCGCCCGCCATGAGCTGTGCATGCTGGGGACCCTGCGCCAGAGCGGCTGGCCCCGGATCAGCCCGTGCGAGCTGGATCGCGTAGGCGACGAGCTGATGCTGGGGATGATGTGGCAATCGCCCAAGGCCCGAGACCTGCTGCGCGACGATCGCTGCGTGCTCCACAGCTGCACCTCTGATCGGCGGGGCACCGAGGGTGATTTCAAGCTTTACGGCCGTGGCCGTCAGGTCGTCGACGAGGGGATCCGACGGGATTACCGCGCGGCGATTCGCGCTCGCATCGACTGGGAGCCGACCGGGCCGTTCCATCTTTTCGCCGTTGCTGTGCAGGCGGCCGCCTTCGTGGTCTTTGGGGACGACGCCTTCACGTTGGTCTGGGACCCCGAGGGCGGAACCCGGCGGTCGCCGCGGCGGCTCGAGTAGCCGCCCACCCTCCCGGCGCACGGCGCCGATAGCCTTGTGGCGATGGATGTCGTCCGCCGCGAGCACCGCGAGGGTTTTGTCACCGCAGACGGCTCCGTGATCCGCGAGCTCGCCGGCATTCCCTCCGGCAACGCGAGCAACCAGAGCCTGGCGGAGGCGGTCGTTGCTGCCGGAGGAGAGACCGTTGCCCACTTTCATCGGCGGACCGAGGAGATCTATCTCTTCACCGGCGGCAGCGGTCAGATGCAGCTGGGAGACAGCAAGACGGGGGTGCGGGCGGGCGATTGTGTGGTGATCCCGCCCGGCTCGGTGCACAAGCTGTGGGCCGGCGAAGACGAGCCGCTGGTCCTGCTCTGCTGTTGCGCTCCGGCGTATTCGCACGAGGACACCGTGCTGCTCGAGCCCGATCAGGGCTGAGCTCGTCGGCTACGGGGCCAGCCGTTCCAGCGCCCAGCGGCCTTCTTCAATACGGGTGTAGCGCAGGCGATCGTGGAGACGGTCCTCGCGGTGCTGCCAGAACTCGAAGGTCGCGGGCGTGAGCCGGAATCCGCCCCAGCTGTCCGGCATCGGCAGTTCCTCGCGTGCATAGCGTGCCGCCAGGTCAGCCACCGATCGCTCGAGTTGTTCGCGGCTCTCGACCACGGCGCTCTGTGGCGACGCGAGTGCGCTTATCTGGCTCGCACGCGGCCGCGTGCGGACATACGCGCTGGACACGGCGGCGCTCGCACGCCGCGCATCACCCTCAATCCTCACCTGGCGACCGAGGGCGTCCCAGAAGAACAGCAGCGCCGCGCGCGGATTGGCCGCCAGCTCCGACCCCTTGCGGCTCCCGTAGTTCGTGAAGAAGACGAACCCCTCGGGTCCCGTCTCCTTGACCAGCACCATGCGCACCGACGGAGCGCCATCGGGGGTGGCGGTCGCGAGCGCAGCCGCCTCCGGTGCACGGAGGCCCGCGTCGCTCGCCTGATCGAACCAGTGCCGGAACTGGACGAAAGGATCGCGATCAACGTCCTCCTCACGAAGGGGTTGGGTGAATTGCTGCACGAGCGCATTATCGGCCGGCCCGCCGCGAGAATGGTGATCGTGCGAATCAATTTCCGAGCGGCGATCTTCGGCCTGATCACGGTGGGCGCGCTCGTCGCCGCCGACAATTCCAGGCGCGCGGGCTACGGGAAGACGGTGGGAGCGGTTGCGATTGCCCTGATCATCTTCTGGCTCGCGCACAGCTATGCCGAGTTCGCCTCGCGCCGCCTGCAGCAGCGCGAGCCACTGGCGCTCTCCGGACTCGCGCGCGCGAGCTTGCACGAGTTGCCGATGGTGAGTGGGGCGGCGCTGCCGCTGCTGGCAATTCTGATCTCCTGGGCGATTGGCGCAACGTTCGGAAGCGCGATCAATGCCGCCGTGTGGACCGTGGCCGGGGCGATCGTCGTGATCGAGATCGTCTCGGGCATACGGGCGAAGCTCCCGGCCCCTCAACTTCTATTCCAGTCGGCGATCGGCGCCGGCCTCGGCCTGTTGGTGGTCGCACTGCACTCGGAGCTGCACTGACCCGAGGGGGTTCATTCGAGGGCCCGGAATGGCGGCGGGTTTTCAATCGACAGGTCGCCGGACGTGGGAGAATCAGAGCCACATTCGGTGTCGCTCACGGTTGCGCTGGGGCGGGCCGATCGGCCTGTTAGAGCATGATCGTTCCGTAGACAGCGCCGCCCGCGTTTTCGACGGTCACCTTGACAAGCCAGGCGATGACTCGTCGTAGCCGTCCCGGGGCTGCATCTGCCGCATGCGAGGTCATCGCGCGGCCACTCGTATAGTTTGGCGCATGCGCAGGGGCGCGGCCAGAGCATCTGTGGGCCTGGCGGTGGCGCTTGTCTTGGTTCTCACCGCGGGTGTTCCCTCGTTCGCGGCGTCCGCGCGACGACCTGACTACTGCACCATCCCCACCAAGAACTACTCGCCGTGGGGCTTCCACACGGGCGTGCCGATCGCCGGCCCGGCGGGAAGCTATGCCCACGGCCACGGCAATTTCAATCCGTCCGCCCGAACGGCCTCGGGGATCATGTGCCAGGTCTACCGCCTCCGGCACAAGCGCGACCGCGAAATCATCCTCTCGGTCAACCACCACCTCGTGCACTACTCGCACGTGGCCAGGAGATGGGGTTATCCGGGGAACCTGGTGAAGCTGCGCGTGCGCGTGCGCTCGAGCACCGATCCGAGGTGCCGGGTGGGGACCCGCGGCATGGTGACGATCTTTGCCAGTTACAACGGCATCCACCAGGACAGCGTCAGGTTCTGGTTCCCCGCTGCCTGCCAAGGGCATCGGCGTCTCTACCACAGCCCCAGCGTCGTCACCAACGTCGAGCCAGGCTGAGCGCTTTTCGCGCCCGCCGCGTCGCTTTGGAACGACGGCGTGTCTCAGTAGAAATGAGCCGAGTCGACCCGGTTGCGGAGCGGCTGCCCCGCGAGATACCGATTCAAGTTGTCGGCGAACAGGCGCACGATGCGCTCGTTCTCCCGCGGCGAAAGTGCCGCTGTATGAGGGCTGATGAGCACGTTGGGCAGCCCCCATAGGGGGGTCTCTGCGGGCAGGGGTTCAATCGCGAACACGTCGAGCGCGGCGCCCTTCAGCTTGCCGGCCCGCAGGGCGCTGACGAGCGCCTGCTCTTCGATGACCCGTCCGCGGCCTACATTCACCAGGATCGCGCCGTCCTTCATGAGCTCGAGCTTGCGCGCGTCTAAGAGCCCCTCGGTCTCGGGGGTCAGAGGCAGTGTGACCACGACAGCATCTGCCCGGGGCAGCAGCGCCGTCAGCGTGTCCAGTGTTCGGAGCTCGCTTACGTGGGGTGAGTCGCTCTCCCCGCGGCGATTGATCGCGAGCACTTCCATGCCGAACGCGCTGGCCAGGCGGGCGACCTCGAGACCGATCTGGCCGAGCCCAAGCACCAAGATGGTCGCTCCCCGTAGCTCAGCGACCGGATAGTGGCGCCAGCGATGCTTGCGCTGATCGGCCAGCAGGCGAGGCAGGCCCCTCGTGAACGCGAGCAGACCCAGCATCGAGAACTCGGCCAGGGGCCCGGCGTGCACCCCCGCCGCGCTGGTGATCGTCACTCTCCGGAGCTCCTCCTCGGTCAGGGCCGCCGCTCGTACCTGCTCGCCGGCACCGGCGGCCGTGGCCTGCACCCAGCGGAGCCCGGCGTTGCCGCGGACCGCGGCGCGAAGCCCCTCGGGGCTATCGCCTGGAATGCCGAAGAGGACCTCGGCCCGACCGAGCATGGCGGCGAAGCGCTCCTCGGACTCGGCGTCTCGCCGGAAGTCCGCGGCGCCCGCGTGATCGCCTGGATAGCGGGGCGGTGGAAGCAGGCCCGCGTCATGGAGAACCTCGATCGGCAGATCGAGCGCCCGTATTTGCGCCACCAGCTCGGACTCGAGCGGAACGGCGACCGCGAGCGTCAGCTTCCCCCGTCCCCGCCTCACTCGCTCGGCCCTGGCTGAGCATCGAGCGCCGCACCCCTCTCGGTACAGAGGGGTGCGGTGAGGCGAGCGCGGGAATGCATGGAGACGCGCATGCAGCATCGCAGGCGCGGCCCCGCCGTGTTGCGGCACGGGTCGAATTGGTTAGGAGCCGCCCTGGCCGCCGTAGATGATCCCCATCCCCGGGCTATCGGGTCCGAGCGTCGGCGGTGTGGTGCTGCAGGTGTTGGCGTCGGTGTTGATGAGGTCCACGTCCGCCTGCTGGTCACCCGCAAACTCGCCGCTGGTCAGCTGGAAGTCGCCGACGCTGAGCTCCGTGCCGGCCGGAATCGCGGATGGGTTGATCGTGATCGTCGGCTGCTGACCGGATCCCTCTTGCCAGGTCCCTTCCCCAGGCCCCGACACGGCCTGGGAGAACCCGGCCGGCTCCGGATTTGACGAGCAGAAGCTGCCGCTGGTGACCTCCGCCGGGATGCCGTACTTCGAGAGGTCGCTCTGCAACTGGCTGGGGTCAAACAGCTCGCCCGGATTGAGCGTGAGTGTGTCGGTGCCGTTGTGGTTGTGGCGGAGCATGAACGCGGCGGTCCGGATCGTGCCGAGCTTGGTCGCCGGGGTGAGCGCGCCGCTCACGCCGAGTGCGAGCGCGGTAGCGGCTGCGACGCCGGCCACCGACAGGCGCGTGACCCGGGTTAGCCGCTGCCGGCGCCGGGCGCGGCCCCGCGCCGTGATCGCGTCGAGCCCCGGGCGCCCCGGCGTACTCACGGCGGACAATGAGTCGCGCAGCTCGCGCAGCTCGGGACTGTCGCTCAGTTGATCGGTGTCGAACATATCTCGGCCTCCGTGGTCTCTGAATTTGCTAGCTCGTTGCGGAGAGCCGCGACGGCTCGGGACAGATGAGCGCGGACCGTTCCAGGCGCGATGCCGAGCACTTTGGCGGTCGTCTCGATGTCCAGGTCCAGGAAGACGCGCAGCGCGACTACCTCTCGCTGACGGGTCGGCAGAGTTCGTAGCGCGGTCAGCGGGAGGGCGTGTAGGCCACCGTCAGCGCCCGCGGGCGCTGCGATCTCGTGCCCGACGAGCGGAAGCTCGCGGGCGCGCTGGCGCCACCAGGACGCCCCTGCGTTGAGTGCGGTGCGCACCACCCACGCCCTCGGGGCTGGATGTCGGCTTACCTTGCGCCAGGCAGCCCAAGCTCGGGCGAACGCCTCGGCAACCTGCTCCTCGGCGGCCGACATGTCGCCGGTGGAGGCGGCGACCGCCCTCAGGCAGGGATCCCAACTGGTCGCAAAGAACTCTGCGAACCCTGTTTCGTCACGGCTCACGACCGTTAACGCATGGGCGACCTGCGGCGCTTACCTGAAGTCGCGCTAGCGCGCGGGCTCGAGACCGTGGGGGTGGAGGTGGTCCTCGGCCATTCGCTTTAGGCCGACCCGGTCGATCTTTCCGGTCGGGTTGAGGGGCATTTGGTCGAGGAAGATGACTTCCTCGGGGGCCTTGTAGCCAATCCGCTCTCTGCAGAACACGATCAGGTCGGCACTCGAGGGGCGCGCGGTGCCCCCGCGGAGCGTGACATAGGCGCGTACCGTCTCTCCGTGCAGAACGTCGTGGACGCCGACGACGCCGGCCAGATCGATCGCCGGGTGCTCGAGTAAGGCTTCTTCTACCTCGAAGGGGCTGATGTTTGAGCCGTCATGGACGATGATCTGCTTCTTCCGGCCGAAGAACCACAGATACGAGTCCTCGTCGGCATGCGCCAGGTCGCCGGAATCGAGCCACTCACCGGAGGCCACTGCGCTGGTGGCGTCCTCGGCGTTCCAGTAGGCAACCATGCGGCTGCGCGTCCGAATGAAGATGCGACCGACGGATCCGGGCCGCACGGGGTTGCCGTCGTCGTCGCGCAGGGTGATCGCGAATCCGGACACCGGACGGCCGATCGACCCCTGCTTATTGATGCCCGAGGGCGGGTTGAGGGTCGCTAAGCCCACCTCCGTCATGCCGTAGCCCTCGGAAATCGGAAACCCGGCGGCCGCTGCAAATTCCGACAACAGCTCGGCGGAGACTTTGTCGGCACCCGCGCGGCACAGACGCAGGGACGCGAAGTCGTCTGGTCGCAGATCGTGATCGCGGACCAGCGCGGCCAGGGCGGCGGGGATCATGGCCAGCACCGTCGGCCGGTTTGACCGCAGCAGCGGAAGCAGCTCGTGCGCGTCGGTGGTCCGGGGGACCACCACCCTGCCGCCCACCGAGAGGACGCTCAGCGTCCAGAGAAAAGAGCCAAGGTGCGACATCGAGGAGCCCGGCAAAAACTCGTCTTGGTCGGTGAGCTCCAACCCCGCGGCAGCGCTCGCGATCATCCAGCGCAGCGTCTCGCGTGTGTGCGTCACCCCCTTCGCCGGCCCGGTGCTCCCGGATGTGAAGAAGATCACCGCGGGGATCGACGGATCCGGAGAAGGATCGAACACGAGCGGCTCGCTCTGAAGCAGCTCGCCGAAGCTATGCGACGGGCTGCCCTCCGGGTCGGCGGCGTCGTCTCGGTAGGCAATGACCCCGCTGGGAAGATCTTGCGCGAGGGCGCTCGCGACAACATCTTCCGCGCGCTCGACGTGGGCTAGCAGCGCGGTGGCGCCACTGACCTCGAGGGCGTGATCTATCTCGCGATGCGTGTACCGGTAATTCAACGGCGTCGCCACCAGCCCAGCCTTGAAGCACGCCAGGTAATGGACGACGAGATCGATTCGATTGGGCATCAGCGAAGCGATCCGATCCCCTTCCCGCAAACCTATGCGGCGGTAGCCGCCTGCGAGCGCCGAGCTGTCGCGCTCGAGCTCACGCCAGGTCATCGATCGCACAATCGACACCAGCGCGGTCTCATCATCGCCGTGGACCTCGAGGCCCCGGTCCAAGAGCCGGTTGAGCGGCGGAGCGCAGGCCTCTAGCTGTGGCCCCTCGAGCAGCATCAGCTCAATCCGTCCACCGTCTTTGTCCCCGTATTGGCTTTTTGCTGCTGCCGTCGCCCCAAATGCGGCACCATGAGGTCGGGAACGCTAACAGGCCAGACGAAGTGCTAACAGGTCAGGCGAAGCGATCGCGGAGGCTAGCGTTGCGGGTATGGAGTTCAGCCGTGAGTTGCGCAACGACGTCCTGGCCGGGGACATCACACTCACCGTCCGGCTATGGAAGCGAGCGCGGGTCAAGCAGGGTGGCCGGTATCGAGTCGGACTCGGGGAGATCGAGGTGGATGCCATCGAGCTTCTTCCATTCTGTGCGATCAGCGAGGAGGACGTCCGACGCGCCGGCGAGCACGACCGTGCGGCGTTGCGCCAGCGGGCCGCGCACGCCGGGCCGATCGACGAGGACACGCTCGTATATCGAATCGAGTTCCACGCGGTGGAGCCAGGGGGAGCCTAGACCGCTGTCTTACCGAAATACTCGGCGTTGCGGGCGGCGAAGTGGCGCCATTCCTCGGGGAGCTGGTCCTCGGCGAAGATCGCGTCCACGGGACATGCCTCGACGCAGGCGTCGCAGTCGATGCACTCCTCGGGGTCGATATAGAGCATCTCCACGGAGTCGTAGTCAGGTTCGTCCGGGGTCGGGTGGATGCAGTCGACGGGACAGACCTCGACGCAAGAATTGTCCTTGGTCCCGATGCACGGCTCAGCGATTACGTAGGTCACTTCACCTCCCAGAGAGGGTTTTCACACAACGGCTGGAAAATACCACGACGGGACACTTCCCACAGTCTAGGTATGTAAAACTTCACCCATGGACGTTGCGGAGCACGTCGATGGTCCGCTGGCCCAGCCGACTCGAGCGCGACTGTTCGCCCTCCTTTGCGATCTCCGCCGCCCCGCTTCGACCGAGGAGCTGGCCCAGTATCTGAGGCTCCATCCGAACGGCATACGCGTGCATCTCGATCGGCTGCGGGACGCCGGACTGGTGCTTCGACGACGCGATCGCCAGCGGCGCGGTCGACCGCGCGATATGTGGCTGGTTTCCCCCGATGCAGCACCCGCGGCGGAGCCACCAACTGCCTACGCACAACTCGGGCAATGGCTCGCGCGTGTGATCGAAAGCGGCAAGACCGGGCCTCGCAAGGTCGAGTCGACCGGCCGCCAGATCGGTCGGGAGCTGGCGCCCGACCCAGTGGGCACGATCGAGGAACGCCTCTACGCGGCCCTCGCTGCGCTCGGCTTTGCGCCCCGCCGCGAATCGCACAAACCAGGGCGACTTACCTATCGCCTCTGCAATTGCCCCTACCGCGCGGCCGCGCGCGAGAACCCTCGAGTCATCTGCGGGCTGCATCAGGGCATCACCCGCGGAATGCTCGACGAGCTCGATTCGGCCAGCAAGCTGACTGCGTTTTTGCCCCACGATCCCGTGCATGCCGGTTGCCTGGTGGAGATCAGCGGCCCTATCGCCGAAGAAGGACTGGCGCAGCTCTCGGAGACGGCCGGGCAATGAAGCGCGATCCCGCCCTGATCTCGCTGTCGCATGATCACCATCAGGCGCTCTATGTCGCGCACCTGCTCACTCGAGCCACCTCGGAGGACAGCGCCGAGGCGCGCAACGCTTTGTTCGCTTACTGGTCTGGCCACGGGCGGGGCCACTTTCGCGCCGAGGAGGAGATCCTGTTTCCGGCCTATGTTGGCCACATGGGGCGAGCCGACCCGCTGCTCGACCAGGCGCTTCGCGACCACGACGCGATCCGGCAGCACATTGAGGCGCTCGACCAGGCCGCCGCCGCCGATCTAGCGCTTCTGTCCGAGCTTGGCCGACTGCTTCAGACGCATGTGCGGCTGGAGGAACGAGAGCTGTTCCCACGGATAGAGGCTGCCCTGTCCGCGGCGGAGCTCGCCACCGTGGCGGGCGCGCTCGAAGGCTACGCGCGACCTGAAAGGCACTAATGTCAAACTCGCTTTGGAAATGAACGACGACGCTCAGAGCACCGAGGCGCTCGGCCGCCGGTTCGCCGAGGCACTCGGCCGCAAAGACTTCGCCACGATCACCGACCTATTGGATCCGATGATCGACTTCCGTGGACTTACGCCAGGACGTGCGTGGGAGGGTTCAGATCAACAAGCGGTCGTCGACGGGATTCTTCGGCAATGGTTTGAGGACAGCGATCAGGTGGAGCAGGTCGTCTCGATCGACGCCGATTCATTTGCGGACCGCGCACGGGTCGCGTACCGGCTCCGCGGTCGCAACGCGGATGGCCCGTTCATCGTCGAGCAGCAGGCTTATTACACGGAACGAGACGGTCGCATCAACTGGATGCGAGTGCTCTGCTCGGGATTCCGCCCGGACTGAACCCCGGTGGCGCCGGCGGTCCTTGGTCGCACCAGGCGCTCAGTGAGCGTGAAAGCGCCGTAGCGCCGACTGCGCGCAGAGGCTCACCATCCCCGCCGCCAGGCCGCCGCCGAAGAAGAGCGCGTTCAAGCCGCCGACTGTCTGGTGCGCGAGCAGGGAGTTGTGCAGGGCAAACACCAAGGTCCCGCCCGCGCACGCCACCACGACGGTGAACAGCCACGGAGGTGGCCCGCCCTCGCGGGGGGCGACGATGCGAAGACAGCGCCCGACAAGGACGATGAATGCGAACAGACTCGCGGCGGGCATCGCAAAAGAGAGCAAAACGAGCGCGGGTGGATAACCCTCGAACGCGATCTTCACCGCAACATAGGGCAGCGCCAGCACCGTGGCTAGCAGGGCCGCGGCGGCGACGGGATGCCGTCGCACCCGCGCGATCACGCGCGTCTCCGCCCAGCGTACCGTTGTCTGTGCGCGCTCTCGATAGCGCCCGCGGCCCCGCGTCACGCGCAGTCCGAGGGCGACAAAGTCGGCCAGCCAGTCCGGCTGTGAGCTCGCACGCGCCACGCGCGTCACCCGATGAGCCGCGCGTCGTAGCTGCAAGCAGGCGCCGATCGTCGCAGCCGTCAGCACCGCAAGCGCCGCCACCTGCCAGGTGGTCGTCGCCGTCCAGGCCGCCGTGTGGCTCCCCAGACCCACGGCGATCCATTCGCTCAGCTCGGTGGCCAGACACACGCCGATCGCCACGCCACAGACGCGCAGCAGGTCGACCACTCGCCGGGCGGGGAGGGTCGCGTACCGGCGGCAAAGCTGCACGCGCAGCGCGCCGATGGCCACCAACAGCGGAAGGATGACGAAGTCCAGAGACACCAGCACGTCGTAGGGGTCGTCCTGCCACGGCTGCCGCGAGTACAGTGCCGGCGTCTCTTTGCTGAGCCAGGTGAGTGCGACGAAAAGGGTGGCGAGTGCCAGCGAGTAGAAGATCGCCAATCCCGCGCGACGACGCGCCTGCTCGCCGACGGCTAGGTCGCTGCCGGGCACCGGCGGCATCTTCCCACACCCGCGTGGGAGATTCGTCGGTCGCGCAATGGCTACCGGGCCCAGGAGGTCCCGTTGAAGCGCAGGGCGAGGTTCCGCGACGGGGGCTCGCTGGTCGCATCGTGGTAGTCGCCGACCGCCCAGGCGTTCTTGGCCGATGTGGCTGCCACGCCGTCGAGCGCGTTTGACTTCGAGCCAGGATTGGGGCTCGGCTGGACCTTCCACGCCTTGCCGTTCCAGCGCTCGACGAGCGTCTTATCTGCGCTATTTGGGAAGTCGACGTCGCCGACCGCCCAGGCGTTGTTGGCCGAGGTGGCAGCCACCCCCCAGAACTCGCTGCCGTTCGCTGCACCCGGGCTGGGGCTCGGCTGGATCTTCCACGACTTGCCGTCCCAGCGCTCGACGAGCGTCAGCCCCGCGCTCACACCTTGTTGTGCGTAGGAACCGACCGCCCAGGCGTCGCCGGCGGAGGTGGCCGCTACACCGGTGAGCGCCGCACCATTGATCCCCGTGCCCTTCGGGTTCGGGCTTGGCTGGATCTTCCACGACCTGCCGTTCCAGCGCTCGACCAGCGTCACCATTGCATCGCTGGCGTTGTAGTAGGAACCCACGGCCCAGGCGTCGGTGGCTGAGGTAGCGGACGCGCCGGAAAGCTCGCACTGGTGCGCGCTTCGCGGGCACGGGCTTGGCTGGATCTTCCACGACTTGCCGTTCCAGTGCTCGATCAGCGACTCGCCGCCGGTGACGCCGACCGCCCAGGCATTCGTGGCCGAGGTGGCGGCTACTCCGTTGAGCTGACCACCGTCCACGCCGTCCGGGCTTGGCTGGATCTTCCAGGCCTTGCCGTTCCAGTGCTCGATCAGCGACCCGCCGCCGGTGACGCCGACCGCCCACGCGTCCCCGGCGGAGGGCGCGGTCACGCTCATCATGCGCGACCCGTCGCCCGGGCTGGGACTCGGCTGGACCTTCCACGCCTTGCCGTTCCAGTGCTCGATCAGCGTCAGGTAGTCGGTGCCCTTGTGGTAGTAGCCCACCGCCCAGGCATTGCAGGTCGAGGTGGCGGCCACGCCGGTCAAGAAGTTATTCCCAGACCCGACGTTTGGCGGCTGGGCTCCGCGAGCCATGCAGGTCTTGCGAGATGCCGCCGCGGCTGTCCCCACAGCGATCGTGCACGAGGCCACCAGCCCGGCGACGATCAGAGCTCTCAACACGCGAGTGACCGACAGATTCACAGTCACAGTTGCAGCGTAGGAGGTCGGGCCGGGTCGACAACCCCCCCTAGGGTTAGAGATCGGCCTCCTACCCCCCAAGCTAACCTCCGGCCCGCGTAGCGGACTACCTTCGCGCCTCACAGGAGTACTTGATGCCCTACGCCGTCGATTTCAACGATGTCTCAACTATCGGTCTGGAGTCTTCGCCGGTCGCGGCCGCGCTCGCTGGGCTGCGGGCGCACGAGGCTCGCTACTTCAAGCATAAGTACGACCACGCCTTCACAGTGGAGCCGGCGAGCGATGCCCGCACGACGATCGACTGGCTGCATCGGATCCTCAGGCAAGAACGCGACATCGTCATCTCGTCTCGGCCGCTCGAGGCAACGGCCTTCCAAATCGAGAACATCCGCATCGTCTACGTCTTCTACGAGAGCGGCCTGTCGATCAACGTGATGTACACGATCGACGATCCTAAGAAGCGCGCCGTCGGATTCAAGCTCTCCGAAGGGATGGACGTCCCCGCGGAGCTCGCCTCACGGTTCAAATTCGCGACGCAGAAATCGAAGCTGGCTGGGACCATTCGCGGCTCCTACTTCGCGTTTACGAGCGAGTATTGACGCTCGGCTGAAGGGGTGCGAGCCGGGCGCTTTGGCAGCGGAGTTAAGGGGGTCCGTAGGCGTAGATGGTGCCGTTCGCGGTGAAATAGAGGATCCCCATAGCTACAGCGCTCGAGGCGAGGATTCCCCCTCCGGCCGTGGTGGTGAATACCTGGGCGCCGTTCTGGAGCTTGAGCGCGTGCTCGGTGCCGTTCAGATCGCCGAGCAACACCACTTGATTGCCGGTCGGCCCAGAGACAGCGGGCGAGGCATAGATCGATCCACCCGGGGTGACCTTCCACAGCTTGGCGCCGGTCTCGGCGTTGAGCGCGAATACCGACGCGGCATAGCACGTCACCAGCGTATGGCCGGCCAGCGCGGCCTCGCAGACCGCGTTAGCGGCGCCGCTCCCGGGCCCCAGGACATGCGACCAGATCTTCTTGCCGGTGCGAAGGTCGAGCGCGTATTCGATGCCGTCCTTGCCGTCGATGTACACGACCCCATCGGCGAACCCATTGCCCCCCGGCGGGCTGATCGTCGGCCCGGCACCCACATCCTCGTCGGTGCCCCTGTTCAAGGTCTGAAAGCGCCACAGCCGCGAGCCGGTGACGGCATTCAGGGCGTAGACGGATTGGTCGGGGTTGCTGCTGCCGAACACCACCTCCCAGGTGCCGTTCCTGTTCTTGGCGAGCCCCGGCGGGTCCCATACACCAGTCAGGGTTCCGTTTGAGCCCTTGTTCGCCCAGTTGTCGTACATCCATCTCTCATGGCAGGCCCCGGTCGAGTTACCGACCCCGCCTATGGCCCAGAAGTGGCCGCCGTTCGTGGCTTCCTTCGTCCCCGCATCGCCAATGAAAACCGTCGGGCCGGTGCCGTCGACGTTGCCGACCACGGGCGGGGAGATCAGACGGCCCGGTGCAGTGGCGGGCGGAATTACCGGAACGGTGAAGGTGCATTTGACCGCTCCGGTGTACGCGTCGAGCGCTTCCAACTCACCGCTCAGTGTTCCGAGGTACAGGATGCCCTTATAGACGTCTGGGGTGGAGGCGACCTTCGCGCCGATCGAGCGCTGCCATACGAGCGCTCCGGTCGTTGCGTTGAATGCAGAGAGCTCGCCTGGGTAAGTCACGTCGTAAACCAGCGTTTCGCTTAGCGCCGAGCTATAGGCGACGACTGGAGACGCCTGCGCGACGGTCGAGCTGAGCGACGCCGACCACCGTTTCATGAGCGACGATGCCGTCGAGGCGGTGATCGCGGTATCGGACGAGACCCCCGAATGGCTCGGGTCATGACCGAATGCCGGCCATAGATCGCCCGCCGACGGTGCCGCGGAAGGCACTGCCGCCGCGCGGGCCGGTAGCAGCAGGCAGGCACCCAAAAGGCCCACAACCACGCACACCGCAGCCAACGACCGGCAAACCGCGCTACTAACCGAAACCCTCATCCAACTCCTCCGCAGCCGGGATGAAGAGTCTATGCGCGTGCGCCCGGCACAGCATGGGTATCGGCGTCACCTAAAGCCGAACTGGCATGGGCACCGGCCAAGATTCCGAAGTGCGACAGCCTCCGCTCTGCACGCCCGGCCGTCGCCGCGTGAGCACTGTGCTCCGACGTGCGAGGTACTGGGATCGCTTCACCGACCCCTGTTGCTGGTGGACCGGGAAGCTGCGGACCTTAGGCGCGCATGGCGACGCTTCAGGCGCACCCTAGCTTTCCTCGTCCGCATCTCCGCTCACTGAGCCGCCACGACGCCACTGGTGGCGCAAGTCCCCGAGGTTTCCGATCAAAAGCGCGAGCGCGGCCAGGCCGAACGCTGACGAGAGGGCGTACTTCCAGTACTGATGGCCGAGCCGAACGAATGCGATGACGACCACGACCGTCGCGGCCAGCAGCAGGGTGCTTGCGACAAATGAGAAGAACCGGCGCCGAGCAAATGCTTCCAGGCCGATGAACAGAAGTGCTGCGGCTGCAATCGTGGTCAACCAGGCGAGCGGGCGCGCGAGCAGGATGACCGGTACGAGCGCGAGCAATAACGGGGTACTGAGAGCCGCCCACCAGCGCAGGATTCGTCTCCGCTGCTGCTGGTCTTCGGTGCGTGGAGCGTGCCGTTTCTTGATATGGCCCTGCGGTGTTTCGCCTGGAAACGGCCCACTGAGCGAGTCGAGATGGATCTCTAATTCATCAGCCAGGTTTGCGCGCTCGGAGATACCCCGATTCAGCGTCGTCTCCAGCGCGGTGATCTCCGAACGTCGGGTCTCAATCACCGCCGCGGTCGCGTCGTGGGATTCCAGCGAGCGGACTTCCACTGAAAGCCGGCGAAGCTGCTCGCGTTGATCGTCGAGCAATTCGTCAAGCTCCGCTAGGCGCTGTTTGAGATTCGCGATGCGCTCCGCGAGACGTGCTTTGGCGTGCTCCTCGTCGGGTGGGACCTTAAGTAGCCCTGCCCACCCCAGTGGGTTCGCCCAGGATGCACGCACCGACCCGTCGCGCTCGTAGCGGGGGCCCGCGGGGGCGCGCTCGCCGCCAAACGAATCCTCGGTGTCGAGGCCCCAAAGACCGCGGAAATCGCGTACCCATGGCGTCCGGTCGTCGATCAGCACCGGATCCCACTGCGCCGGTTGTCCGGGTCCGATCGCCTTACCGTCCCCGCGTGCATAGTCGATAAAGGGGATGCCAAACCCTTCGGACACGCGGGTATGGTTGCGCCACGGCGCGAGGAGCTGTTGCAACCGGCGCACAAGCGCGATCGCCTTACGCAGCTGCGGCGGGTCGACGGTAACGACGTAGTCGCCTGGAATGAACGCACCAGAGTGCGAGCCCGCGCCCGCAAATAGCACCGGGTGGTCGCCCTCGCGGTGCAGATCCGGATCATCCCAGCGACGGCGCAGGTCGTCACCCGTGTAGTCGTGGGATGAGAACGCGACCCAGGTGGGAGTCGGCGGCGCTCCATGCTGCCCGGCCAGGTAAACGGTCACCATCTCCCAATCGGCCTCGTGGTCGTTCACGCCACTGAAGGTGGAGCGCCAGTCGTTCATCGCATAGAAGAACCAATACTGAAGGCAGATGTAACCCCCTGTTTTGACGACCCGCCCGTAATAGGGGAAGCGATCCGCCTCAAGTTGCTCGCGGTAGGTGATATCAGCGGCGGCGGCCAGGCCGGAAGCGACAGTGCCGCGCAGCAAAAGCGAAGCCCGAAGGCACGCGTCGACGATGCGGCCGAACATGCCGGTGGTGGTAAAGCGCAAAGTGGCGTGCAGGCGCTCGCGCGGCAGTCGGCGCCATCTCCACAGCTCCGCCCGCGTCAGGGGCCTCTGCACAAACCGTAGTGAAAGCAGATGGTCCTTATCGACAGTGGCCACGGTGAGCAGCGCATCCAGCGTCAACTGTCCAGCGGGTACGACGCATGTCACGCGACCTTCACGGTCGTCCGCCCACAAACTGCAAGCAGCCACATACGGGCCGACGGCTGTCGGAAAAAACAGCTCCCCCTCGGTGAACCGAACTACCGGCTCGTATGACCGAAGCAGGTTGAGATCCGCGTTAGGCGGCTGCGAAGCCGGCAAGCGGGAATCCGAGAGGAGGGCCTGCCCATCGCTAGGGTGCTCGCTCATTCCTTGACGCCGACGGTAGCGGAGGTTCAAGCGTGGTGGTCATCAGGGCCTGCCGCTTACAGGGGGGTGTTTACCTCCGCCGAGTCGGGTACCCCCTGCGCCAATCCGCGTTCGACCCGCAACCGCCCGCTTACAGACGCCACGATGGTTAGCTGGACGAAGCGGCATCGGATGGCCTGATGCGTGAGCGTTAGGTCCTTTCGCGCCCTGTCTCGACCGCCCGAAGCAGCGTCCAGGGCCAACTGGCAGCCAGATTGCCTAGGATTCTATGACCTGCCTGAGTCCCACGGTCGCTCGTTCCGCGACGGTCGAGGCCTCGGGACAAGATGTGCGGCCGATCGGCATCAGGAGAGTCGATAGCACGATCTCGCTGGCGCCGGCGCCCGAGACCGTGATCGCCCCCGGAGACCTTCTCGTGTGCCTGACCGAGTGGATCCCCCGCCCGCTGAGAGGGCGCGGTGCCGCCGGCTCGCTACCGCGGTCTGCCCACCAAGGCCGCGTCCGACGGCCGCAACGCATCTTATGGTGATCGGGAGTCGGGGACGCGCCCGCGGCAGGGGGCGACATCAGAGCTGCGCCTATGCGTTCGGCGCTCGGAAATGCTCCGGCTGGGCGACGAAGACAAGTGGCGCTAATCGCCTGAGGACTCGCCCGGGGAGACGTATCTCATACCTGTGAACCATCGCGTACCCGCAGCCCCCGGGTAGACTGAGCCCCCGGAGTGCGGCCTGATCCTCGATACCGACGAGCGAACCGGGTCAGGGTCGACCGGCCGCTCGTCAAGCATGACCTCACGCTCGAGCTGGTCTATCTGGTGACCCACCGTACCTCGGTGTGCACCCGGTTCTAGACGATGGCCAGCAGCGTCACTCCCTGGTCAGTTCACAAGCGGCCGCGCAGCTGGCGTGAGCGACGAGCGACAGGTAAGGCGGCCCGGGATCTGATCGAGAGGAGCGACCTGGCCGGCTACAGCCGTACCCCTGCAGCGGATCCGCTGATGACCCTCTCAGCCCAGAACGCGATTCGTCTAGCTGATCTGGTGCCGATCCGGTACCAGCGGATGGCTGGGTCAGCGTGGGAGTTCTACCGTGGCGCGGCAGCGGTGATGGCCTCCGACCTGGCGTCTCGCCCGGATACCGGCCTGACCGTGCAGCTGTGTGGCGACGCTCATGTCCTCAACTTCGGCCTGTGGGCCACGCCCGAGCGCCAGCTGTCGTTTGATCTTCGTGACTTCGACGAGACGCTCCCGGGGCCGTTTGAATGGGACGTGTCGCGCTTGGTCGCCAGCATCGTCGTCTTGGCGCGTGACAACGGGCTTGACGCCAGCGTTGCCGAACGCGCGGTGGGGCTGTGCCTGCGGGCCTACCGGGAACGGCTCCGTCATTACTCGTCGGCCAAGCAGATGGGTATCTGGTATGACCTGATCACCGTTGACCAGCTCGTTGACCTGTTCGCGCCCGCCGACCGCGAGCTGGCCCGGTCATACATCGAGCGTAAGGCTCGGACTCGCACCAGCGCGGGCGCGGTCAGGAAGATCACCCACAAGGTCGCCGGCCACCTTCAGATCACCGAAGACCCACCGCTGCGCGTCCGCTTGCGCGACGACGAGCCCGCCCTCGCCGATGAGGTCTTCGAGGCCTACCGCAGCTCGCTGCCCGAATATCGCCGCCACCTCCTGGACCGCTTCTCGTTCGTCGATGCCGCCCGCCAGGTGGTCGGTGTGGGAAGCGTCGGGATGCGCGTGTTTCTGATCCTGCTCGAGGGAAGAGACGGCGCGGACCCTCTGTTTCTCCAGATCAAGCAGGCGGGCCCGGCGGTGTATGAGGCCCACCGTCTCCACAGTCAGCACGCCAATCACGGTGAGCGGGTGGTGGTCGGCAAGCGTCTGGTCCAGAGCGCGACCGACATCTTTGCGGGCTGGACCTCGGTCGCCGGGAGCGACTTCTACGTCCGGCAGTTCCGTGACATGAAGGTGATCCCCCGCGGCGAGCTGGTCGCTCCGCGCTTGGCCGAGTTCGCCACCGCCTGCGGCAAGGTTCTGGCCCGGGCGCACGCGCGGACCGGGGATCCGCTCGCGATCGCCGCCTACATCGGCAAGGGCCGGCGATTTGACCAGGCTCTGGGTGAGTTCGCGGTCACCTACGCCGACCAGACTGCTCGTGATCACCAGCAGCTGGCCGATGCGGTCTCCACTCAAGCGCTGTAGGCATCAACGGGGCTGCGCCCTTCCTCCACCACGCGATAGAACGCGGTGGCCTCGAGAGAATCCCTCCCGCCGTTGCACGGACGTCCTCGACGCCGGTTAACGCGTGGCTTAGGCGCCCGCGACGCGCCGACGCGTGGCTACTACGGCTGGCGACCGAAAATGCCGGCGGCGCCGTCTATGGATCCGTCATGATCGGGGTGCTGTTCGCGGCAGAGGACGCCCGTCATGAGGGTTACCCCGAGACGATCGGGGGCTGCGGCGGTGGTCCTCGTCATGTACCGGTTGATGACCTTCTATACGCGCACCCTCGGGACACGCCTGCTGGCGCGCGCGAGCCCCTCAACCTGACGCTCTTCTGGCGCAGCTGCTTGCACGAGTTGCCGATCATCGAGGGCGCCTTTCCCCGTCCTCGTGCCGCTTCTGGCCTGGGCTGCGGGCGCTCCCATTACCAGCGGCGTCACGGCCGCGGTGTGAACGACAGCGGTCAGCATCGTGGTGCTCGAGGTCGTCGCCGGTTGGCGGGCGCAGCTTCCCCTGCGAAGCCGCTGGCTTCAGGCCGGCGCCGGCGTGATCATGGGCGCCGCGGTCATCGCGTTGAAGCTCGTGCTCCATTGAACAGCGCGAGCGCCGTAGGGGGTGTTCTCCTCGTCGCCAAGATCCCGAGCCTGGGCCGCGGACTCAATTGGCAAGTTCGACGGGCCAGTAAAGACCGACAACTTCATCCCGCGCGCGTCGAAATCCGGGCCTCGCCATGAGCCATGGCATCGTGTCACTGTTCCATGCTCCCCAGGGCACCGTGGTCATCAGCGAGGCTGCTCCAGACCTGAGGCATCGGCCACACGCCGAGCTGGCGCACGATCATCTGGGCGGCCATCCCAACGCCCTCGGTAAAGGTGGGAAAGGCGAGCTGCAGCTCGGCCACCTCCTCGATCGGCATCCGGGCGGCCATGCACGCGGCGACTGTCTGGATCACCTCGGCGGAGTACTCACCGAATACGTGCGCGCCCACGATCTCTCGTCGGTCTGTTTCGACGATCAGCTTGCAGAAGCCTTCCGGTTGTGCGTCGGCGACTGGTCGCAGGAGGTCCTCATAGCGGGCGATGGCCACCGCGCATTCGTAGCGGCTCCGCGCCTCGGTCTCGGTAAGTCCGACGCTGCCGTACTCGGGATCGGTGAAGCTCCCGGCCGGGACGATCTCGTGGACGACGCGCCGGCGGGGACCGAGCGCCGCGTTCTCGGCCGCGATGCGGCCTTCCAGGCGGGCGCTGGGGACGAGCATGCTGCGTCCGGTCACGTCGCCGGCGGCGAAGATGTGCGGAACGCTCGTGCGCAGGTAGTCATCGACCACGATGTAGCCGCGCTCGATCGCCACGCCGGCCGCGGCGGCATCGATGAGGTCGGCGTTGCTCGGCCAACCAACGGCAAAAAAGGCGGCGTCGACCTCGAGCGTCCGCGGGTCAGCAGATGCCCGATAAACGACCCGGACGCCTGGGTCGCCAGGCTCCAGCCGCTCGGCGCTGGCGTCCATGACGATTTCGATACCCCGCGCCATGAAGGCCTGCGCCAGCGCTGCCGAGACGTGCTCGTCGGCTCCTGGAACAATCCGCGGGGCTCGCTCCAGCAGCCACACCCGACAACCGAAGTCGGCCAGGATCGAAGCGAGCTGGCAGCCGGTGTCAGCCGCACCGATCACGGCGACCCTCACCGGCAGGGCGCTCAGTCCCCGCACGTCCTCATAGGTCAGGCCAAGCTCGGCGCCGGGGATCGCCAGCCGAGAGGGGCGCCCACCGGCGGCGATCACGATCCGATCCGCGCTCCAGGCCCGGCCATCGGCGGTCCCGATCGTGCTGGCGTCGAGGAAGCGAGCGTCGCCGACGCCCTCGGCCAGGTCGATGCCCGCCGCCCTCAGATGGTCGGCCATGTGCTTGCGGTCGTGCGCGTAGCGGGCCACTCGCTCAGCGTTGGCGAGCGTCGCGGCGAGATCCACCTCGGGTCGGGGGCCGCTGAGGCCGAAGGTCTCCCAGGAGCTCCAGTCGCGCACCAGCCGCGCCGCGCGGGCCAGTGTTCGCACCGGCGCGGGTCCATGGTTGAGGCTGGTGCCGCCGACCTGACCGCGCTCAACGAGCGTGACCTCGGCCCCCAGCTCCGCCGCCTGAAGCGCGGCCGTGGCTCCGGCCGGACCGCCTCCCAGCACCAGGACGTGCACGGTTTTCCCTAATCCCGGGGGCGCAGCGCGGCGCGCGCCGGCGCGCCGTCGGCCCCGACCAGCTTGATCGGCAGGCACACCAACTCGTAGTCGCCGGGTGTGATCGCGGACAGGTCCAACCCCTCGATGATCCAGACGCCCGCCTCCAGCAGCACGGTGTGGGTCTCGACTCCGTCCCGGGCATAGCCACCTACGGATAGGTAGTCGACGCCGACCGTGCGCACACCGGTGGAGACCAGTAGCCGCGCCGCCGGCTCTGAGATGTATACGAAGTCCTCGACGAACTCGTTGGTTGCCCAGCACCGCGGCGAGTTGCGGGTGCGAAGCAGCAGCCGCTCGCCAGCCCGGGGAGCATGGCGAGCGAGCTCCTGCGCTGTGACCCGCTCGGGGTCCTCGATCGCGACGACGCGCGCCGGCCCGATCACCGCGTCGATCGGCAGTGCGTCCATCGGCGCACCGTCGGCAACGAAATGCCGGGGGGCGTCCATGTGAGTACCCGCATGGGTGCCGAGCGAGAGGTGAGAGACGTTGGCGGCATCGCCATCGGCGATCGACAGCACTGAGTTGAGCGCGGTCGACGGGTTGTTTGGCCACACCGGCATGCCAGGGTGAACCGGCACCGAGATATCAACCCAGCGGCTCACCCCGCCGCTGCGGCCATGTCGACCACCGCCTTGATGTCCTCGGGTCGCTTCGTGAGCGCGTCGGGCCAATCCTCGGGCGCCAGCCGCCGAGTGATGAGCTGCCCGAGCCAGTCCGGATCGGCCTGGGTCAGCGCGTCGGCGGCCTGGTCGTAGTGGCGACGCGCGGCGTTGACGGTGCCAAACACGGCCTTGTTGCCGAGTACCAGCGCGCTGTTCATCACATCGGGGCTGACCTGCGTCACGTGCTGGCTGTGGGAGATGCCGGTCAGCGCGACGACGCCGCCCGGTGCCGTGAGCCGCTCCGCGGCGATCGCGAGCTCGCCCAAGCCGGTGCACTCGATCACCACGTCGGGCGCCACCGGCAGCTCGGCCACCGGCGTGGCGTGATACTCGGCGCCGAGGTCAGCCACCAGACCTGGCTTGGCGCCTCCGGTGACAACATCGACCACGTGAGTCTCCAGGCCGCGCTGGCGGGCGAGCAGCGCCGCCAGGAGCCCGATCGGCCCCGCTCCGATAATCAGCGCCACCCGCGGCTCAAACCAGGCGCGGGCGCCGATGCGCTCGGCGTGCTCCCACGCCTTGGCCAGAACTGACGCGGGCTCGAGCAGGACGCCGAGGTCACCCAGAGCCGGGTTCAACTTGATCAGGAAGCGGGGGTCGGCGCGGAAGCGCTCGCTCCCGTAGCCGTGGCAGGCCTTGATTCCGCGCTCAACGAAGCGACCGTTGCGGCACATGTCCCATTCGTCGGCGGCGCACGCCGGGCACGGAACCGGATCCGGTCGCCGCACAACTCCGGCGACCCGATCGCCAGCCGCCAGGCCGCTCTCCGCGGGAGCGTCGATCACCTCACCTAGCGACTCGTGCCCTAGCACCAGTCGCTCCTCGCCCGGCGGCGGGACCCCGTAGCCGTCGACCGCGATCTCATGATCGGTACCGCACATACCGATCAGGAGCGTTCGGACCAGCACGGAGCCATCCGACACCGGCGGCTCAGGCAACTCGATCATCCCGGCGGTCTCGGGGCGCCCCGGGACGATCGCGATCGCCTTCATCGTCCGTCTACCCCGCAGCTCTCCGGGTGATCGGTCACAAGGGGAGGTCCGGCCCGGCGGAAACCCCCGCACCGGTGCTCAACCGCTCATCGACACGGACCAGATGCACGACCGCGTTGATCAGCGCCAGGTGCGAGAACGCTTGCGGGAAGTTCCCCAGGTGAAGCCCGCTGTGAGCTTCGATCTCCTCGGCGTACAAGTGCAACGGGCTGGCGAAGGACAGCAGCTTCGTGCACAACGCCCGAGCGCGGTCAACCTCGCCGATCTCAGTCAGCGCCGAGACCAGCCAGAACGAGCAGATCGTGAACGTACCCTCCTCGCCGCTGAACCCGTCGTCGGTCTCCTCGACGTCATAGCGCAGCACGAGCTCGTCCTCGGTCAGCTCGTCAGCGATCGCCAGGACCGTCGCCCGTATGCGCGGATCCTCGGGCGGCAGGAACCCCAACAGCAGCAACAGCAGGTTCGATGCGTCCAGGGCGGTGGTGTCGTAATGCTGGCAAAAGACGCCGCGATCGTCAGTTCCGTTGGCGCACACTTCGGCGTGGATGACCTCTGCTGCGCTGCGCCATTCGGCGGCGCGGTCGAGATCGCCATGGAGCTCGGCGAGCTTCGCGCCGCGGTCAGCCGCCACCCAGCAGAGTACCTTTGAGGCCGTGAAGTGCTGGGCCGGGCCGCGCACTTCCCATAGTCCCTGGTCGGGCTTCTGCCAGTTCTCAAGCGCCGCTTGCACCTGATGCTTGAGCATCGCCCAGAGCCGCTCGTCCAGCCGCTCACCCGAGCGTATATGCAGGTACACGGAATCGAGCAGGACTCCCCACACGTCGTGCTGGGCCTGGTCCCACGCGCCATTGCCAATCCGAACCGGCCGCGCGCCGTCATAGCCCGTCAGGTGATCCAATGTCTTCTCGGTGAGCTCCCGCTCGCCGCCGATCCCGTACATGATCTGCAGGTCGGGGTTCTCCTCGGCCAGGTCGGCGATGAAGTAGAAGAAATCGTTGGCCTCCCGATCAAAGCCCAGCGTGTACAAGCCCCACAGCATGAACGTCGAGTCACGCAGCCAGCTATAGCGATAGTCATAGTTGCGCTCGCCCCCGGGCGTCTCGGGCAGCGAGGTCGTACCCGCCGCCATCATCGCCCCCGTCGCCGAGTAGATCAACCCCTTGAGCGTCAGCGCGGAGCGTTCCAGGTAGGTGCGCCACGGGTGATCGGGGAAGTTGCCGCGGCTGATCCACTGATGCCAAAAGTCCGCGGTGGCGGCGAGTCGCCGATGGCCGTCAGCGAGCGTCTCCGGCGGCGAGCCGTCCCCCCACGACAGCGCGCAGAACACCTGCTCACCGGCTTGCAGGCGGCGCCGAGCGATCGCCCGCGGTCCCTCGAACCCCAGGTTCAGATCGGTCGACAGCCGGACTTGGGGCTCTTCGTCTCCCACTCCGGCCTGCGCCTGCCCGTACCCCTCCCCCGTGTGGTGCCACGAGCCGCGGAGCCGCCCGTAGTCAAACGCCGGCTCGCACTCCACGACCACGTCCATCCAGCCGTTCAGACACCTGATCGTTCGCAAAAGCACCCGCTCGGCATCGTGATCAGCCGGCACCCGCCGATGCGTGCTCGAGCGCCGCGAATCGTGGCGCCACGGACCAATCAACAGCACGTCACGCACCACCACCCAGCCACTCGGCGTGCTCCACGTCGTCTCCAGCACCATCGTCCCCGGCAGATAGCGCCGCGCGGCTGGGACGGTGACATCCGCCGGCCCCACTCGAAACCAGCCGGCGCCGCGATCGAGGACCGCCCCGAAAATGCTCGGAGCGTCCATCCGCGGCACACACATCCACTCGACATTGCCGCTCGGAGCAACCAGCGCGCACGTCTCGCAGTCAGACAGAAACGCGAAGTCCGCGATCGGCGGAAACGGGCTCCCGCCCAAAGTCGCGCCCACCTGGCCCGCCGCGGCGACCGGATCAGGCACCTGACCGCCCGGGGTGGCGTCGCTGCGCGAGGATTCGGCCACGGCGGCAAGCATTCCGATCCCCGGACGCGGTGTCAAGCAAGGCCAGCCCGCGGAGACACCGTCCGGCGGCTCGCCATGGGATGATGCGTGTCTCGATCGAACCTCAGGCAAGGAATGCTGGATGTCAGACGTTCATGAACCTGAAATGCAAGAAGAACTCGGCCCGATCGACTTCTTCAATCCTCGGCTCGAAGCCGTCGGCGCAGTAGCGGCCTCGTTTGACCAGAGCAGCCGCATGACAGTTCCGGCGAGACTCGACAGGCTGAAGATCGAGTGCGACTACCTCTCTGGCCTTACGTGCGGTCTAGCGCCGAGCCAAGCTTCAAAGCGGACGGTTGCACAACCACCACCCCGGTGTGCGTACATCCACATCTTTTATCCGGCGCTGCGACGGGAGTAGCCTGACGTGACGCTGGCGGCGATGGTTCGCCAGTTCGCACCACGTCTGAAGGGACAACCGCATGGCAAGTGAAGTGACCCCAGCAAGCCACAGAGCACGGGGCACCAGGGAGGCTACCCCGCGCATGATCGGAGGCATGATCCTGTGCATCTTGCTGCTGCTTTTTGCACTGTTCAACCTACAACAGGTGAGAGTTCACTGGATCTTCACCACTACCAACGCCCCATTGGTTGCCGTGATCGCGGGCTGTGGCCTCATCGGGCTAGTCATCGGCTGGTTACTCGCGCGGCGGCGCGCGGCCCGATCACGATGAGGAACCGAGGGGGCGCGGACCGCCGGTCGGTCCCGGCAGGGCTAGGTACGAACGATGACGGCACAAACTAACCCCCAGCGAGACGCCGCACCCCGGGTGACAGCGGCACTGGTGGGATGCTCAGGTCAGCTGGTCGGGGTCCCGACACCTGGAGCTACCATGCCCTCGCCGTCGGACCATCGAGCGGGGGCAGCATCAGGCTCGGCTTCGCCATCCCGGTAAACCTAGCCAAGTCAGTTGCGGACGAACTGTTCTCCAGTAGCAACGTCACTCACGCATTCCTGGGCGTTAGGCCCAAGTCCCTTCGGGCGCGGGACAGGTTGAGAGGGCTAAGGGTGATAGACACCGTTACCCGCGCCCCGTCGAAATGGCTCGTCTTCGCCCCCGCGACGTTATCACCTCGATCGATGCACGGCGACTTATCCCGGGCGCGTCGGAGTCCAGGCCACGCTAGGAGGTTGGTAACTTGGGACTAGCCGACCCCGAAGCGCAGGGTGGCAACCTGCTGGCCGTCAAACACGGCTTCGGCTGGGCCTTGCACTCGGATTCCATGGTCGCGTTGAAATCTGACGGTCCAAGCGACCTTGTCGCGCGCGACTTGCTTTCGGGTGAGGTCGACGGTGAGCTCCTTGGCAAGGTTGTTGACGACAAAGCGCCGGATCAGGCGGCGGCCGCGGTAGGGCCCCAGGGCACGGAAGGGGGCCGAGCACTCCAGCTCAGAAGCATCGGTGAAGAACTCCATCACCGCTTCCACGTCCTGGGACCTCCAGGCGTCCTCAAAGGCAAGGGCGCCAAGGAACTGCTCAGCCCGCTCCTCCCCGTGATCGATGAGGTCCGCGATGAAGGCGGGCTCGCGGTTGAGCTTGGAGGCGGCGCCCAGGGATCCCGGAAGGCTCGAGCGCGCCAGCTCGATGACCCGCACCACGATTGGCCTGTACTTGCCGTCCGCGGCCAGTCGACCCTCGTCGAGCATCCGGTCGATGTTCTCGATGAAGTGCAGCTCCTGATAGAGCGACAGGTTGCCCGCAAGCTCGTTGCGCCGGTCCGCGATCTCGGAGATCGTCCGGGGCTCGTCGTCGCATTGCTTGGGGTTGATCTGAACTACCCAGATCTCGTCCGGCCGCGCATCGATCAGTTCTCTGACCGGGGGATTCTGTGAGAACAGGCCATCCCAATAGACCCCCTCGCCGAGATGCACCGAGCGAAACAGATTGGGGATCGCCGCCGAGGCCAGAATGGCGTCTACCGTAATCCTCTCGCGGCGGCTGCTGAACGTCTTGAAATCGCCGGAGAGCACGTTCACCGCCCCGATCAGCAGCAACGGCGCAAGGTCATCTGATTGCACTTGGAGCTCGTCGAAGTCAACTCTTCGCCGCAGCATGGTTCGCAGCTCATCCAGCGCACTGGTCGCGGCCGGGTTGTCATACGGGCTCAGGGCCGGCATCACGAGATAGTCCTGCAGTCGGCTGACCGCCATCATCCAAGCGTTCATCAGTCGCTCGTGTGGCGCGGTGGCCGAGTTATCGGCCCAGAAGCCGTCAAGCAGCTGCTCGGCTCGCGCGGCGTCACCCCCAATCAGGCCGTACCACGCCAGAAGCGCGCAGATCGCCCCGCCTGACGTCCCGCTCAGACCGACGATCTCATACTCTCGCGCTCTGGACTCACGCACGAGCCCTTTGAGAACTCCGGCGGTAAACGCGGTGTGACTGCCCCCGCCTTGGCAGGCTATGGCTACTCGTCGTCGTCGGTCCACCGTCGTCACCCGTCTCCTCATCGCGCCTGGGTCATCGGTCAACGCCATTATCACCCCAGTGAAACGCGTGGGAGGGCCACAGCTTCGCGAGCTCAGCCACCTCGGCTTACGCATCAGTGCACCGCCGCCTCGAGGACGATGAGCACGAACCCGAGCCCGCACGTGAGCAGGCCGGCGGTCAACACCAGCAACACGACGTGCTCTGCAACCGGGCGAGCCGCCAGCCCCAAGGGATAGGACCGCGCTGTTGGCCGCCAGGGCTCGCGCGAGCCAGCCCGTCAAGAAGACCTCCCGCGCCAAGCTCACGGGCCACGCGCTCGCACCCGCCCGCACCGATGTCCGGGCGGGTGAACGTCCTTAATCGGCGCCAGTCCGCGGGCTGAGGCGGCGCACGCCCTCTCTGGTGCCCATTGACATTCACACCCTTCGTCAGAACGAACTGCCTCAACTCCGGCGTCTCGATCACATTGATGATCGGTCGGGTACGGTAGGGCGATGGACTCCCGAACGGCTGAAGCACGGTCGGGGCGGATGCGGCGAGTCCAAACTTGGCTTGCTGGTGTGACCCTCGACAACGCTGGCGGCGCGGTATATGGGACCGTGATGATCGGAGTCCTGTTCGCGGCCGAGGACTCCGGCGCGGTGGGCTATCCGGACACAATCGGCGCGGCTCTGATTGTGCTCGCGCTGTATTGGCTGACGAGTCTTTACACCTACATCTTGGGGACGCGCTTGCGCACCGGCGAGTCGCTCAGTGCGAGCGTCTTCTGGCGGAGCTGCGTCCACGAACTGCCGATCCTCGAGGGTGCGCTGCTCCCGCTGCTTGTGTTGCTGTGCTCGTGGGCAGCGGGAGCCAACGTGACCACCGGTGTCACCATTGCCATCTGGGCGGCAGCGATCAGCATCGTGGTCTTGGAATTCGTCGCAGGCTGGCGGTCGGCTTTGCCGCTCCGACGACTTTGGCTTCAAGCAGTCATGGGCGCAATGATCGGTTTCGCGATCATTGCGTTGAAGCTTCTGCTTCATTGAGCGTCGCGTGGCGGCGCCGGGTCCGAAGCGGAAGCGGGCTGAGCGCCGGCCAATCGCGCCGTGGCGCCGAGCCATAAGTCACCGAAGCGATGACGCGTCGCCCGCCCGCGCAGATGCGATGGCTGGCGCTCGAGCCTTGAGCGCCTGCCGTGAGCCTGGTGCGCTTAGACTCGTGGTGATGCCGCTGCACCTTTCCGGGACGCTGCGGGCGCGGGACTTTTCACGCGTCCGGCCGTTGTTCGAGCAGTTGTTGGGCGGGCCCACTGTCCCCCGACGATTCTTATCGACGATGTTGGTGGCGGTGTGGTGCTGCAGCTGCACTGAAGCCGTGCGATGACCCTGATCAGCGAAATCTTGTCGCGCCGGATGCGCCTCCCCCGCGCGCAGACCCGCGACGTCGTCCGCGAGCGTGATCTGCGCGTTGAGATGGACGACGGCGTGGTGCTGCTGGCGGACCGGTGGGTGGCGGAGGACGCGCGGGACCGACGCCAGCCGACCGTGCTGGTCCGGTCCTGTTACGGCCGGGGTCATGTCTTCGGGCTGATCCACGGCCGGCTGCTGGCCGAGCGTGGGCTGCAGGTGGTCATCCAGAGCGTGCGCGGAACGTTCGGCTCCGAGGGGAAGTTCAACCCCTTCTACGAGCGCGCCGACGGCCTGGCGACGGTGCGCTGGCTGCGCCGGCAGCCGTGGCACGAGGGTCCGATCGGCATGACAGGCTCGAGCTACCTCGGTCTTGTGCAGTGGGCAATCGCGGCCGACGCTGGCGATGAGCTTGGCGCGTTGTCGATTCACGGTAGCGCCTCGCAGTTTCACGGGCAGAGCTACCCGGGCGGGAGCATGTCGCTTGAAACCTCCGCCCAGTGGCTCGTGCTGATCGCATTACAGGAGCGTGGGCTGACGCAGTCTTCGACGAGGGGTGAGCTCCGCGGATTACGCTCGCTTGAAACCTCAGCCCAGTGGGTGGCCGCGCTCTCCCTGCCGCAGCTGCCCACGCCGTTTCCGTTGCCGCGCGCGCTTCGCCGGCTGCACTCGCTGCTGTCTGAGTCGTCGCTGGAGGATCTTGATCTTCGCGCGACCGGGGAGGAGGTGGCTTGGTTTCGCGAGGCGCTGTCAAACCCGGACCGCGAGGGCGAGTTCTGGGTCTCCCGCGACTTCTCGGTCGGAGTAGGGAAGGTCAACGTCCCAATCCAGATGATCACCGGCTGGTACGACTCGTTCACGCCGTGGCAGCTGGAGGACTTCGTCGCACTGCAGGAGGCCGATCGGCCGCGGCAGCTGATCATCGGGCCGTGGACGCATACTGAGGAGGGCCTCACTGAGGCGGGTGAGCGCGAGGGCCTGGCGTGGCTGCGTGCGCACCTCCTTGGCGACGCACGTCTCATCGATCCGGCCCCCGTGCGCCTGTTCATCACCGGCCAGGACGCTGGGTGGCGCGCGTTTGAGCGCTGGCCGCCTCCCGAGAGCGCCGAGCGGCGCCTGTGGCTCGCCGACCGGGGGCGTCTTTCGTGGGAGCCGCCGACTGCCGAGATAGGGGGCAGCAGGGGGTATCGCTACGACCCCACCGACCCCACGCCCTCCATGGGCGGGCCGGTGATGATGGTCAGCAGCCCGGTCATCGACAACCGAGAGCTCGAGGCCCGCGCCGATGTGGTCACGTTCACGACCCCTCCGCTAGGGGAGCCCGTCGAGGCAATCGGCCCCGTGCGCGTGGAACTGTGGGCACACGGAAGCGAGCCGTACTTCGATCTTTTTGCTCGCGTGTGCGACGTCGACTCGCAAGGCGCCTCATGGAATGTGTGCGATGCGCTGGCGAGCGTCGCCCCGGGCCGCTTCGAGCAGTCTGATGGGGCATGGCGGGTGGAGTTCGAGATGTGGCCGATGGGGCACCGCTTCGCTGCTGGGAATCGCATCCGGCTCCAGGTCTCTTCGGGCGCGCACCCCCGATATGTGCGAAACCCGGGGACGGGTAAGAATCCCCTCGCCCCGCAGGAGCTGCGGGCCGTCGACGTCGAACTGCTCTACGGGCCCGAGCGCCCGTCTTCGGTGGCGCTGCCGGTCTTCTCGCCGGGCTGATTTGCACCTGCTCCTCCCCATCGGCCTCGGAGTGCGCCGACGCTCTCTCGGCGCAGCTCGCGACTGGTCGGAAGCTCCGGCGAGCGGCCGATTACGCCGCTGTAACGTGCGCCTCGGCTCCGGTGAGCGAAGGCTCGCCCAAGGTAGCGAAATAGTGCGAATGCGTCTCCCTGATCGTCTGGCGCAAATCGCCGTGGACCGCGACGTACAGCCGATCCCCATACACGTGTTCGCGCTACGCCGCTACGAGTGCCTCTTCCAGGTCCGCTAGCGAGACGTGAATCTCCTCAGGGATGGTCACCTTGACCTCGCCCTCGTGCTCTAGCAACCAGCGGGCGTTCAGGATGGTCACGCCAATGAGTTCGCCCACGGCGTTGAAACGCAGTGCGTGACCCTCCGGCGAGGCGTCGAACTCGACTGCCTCTTTGGGGTCGGCGCGGTGGAGGTACAGAACGTCGCCTTGCGCGTCGTAGCGGACGCGATCGAAAGTGAGGTTGCCGATCTTGACGGTCACGGGTCTCTACGTCTGGCGAAGGCGGTCACGATCCATCCACGGTTCCCTTCGTATGCTACGACGACCTGCAGCCAACGGCTGGGGCCAGCGTTGCGGAGGCCATCGAGATATCGTCCAGTGTCGCCGACGAAGACGAGGTCGTCATCTCCTATGCACCATAGCCGGGCTTTTGCAGCGCGCCCGGAGAGATTCGAACTCCCGACCTTCGGTTCCGTAGACCGACGCTCTATCCAGCTGAGCTACGGGCGCCTCAAGGGGCGATTCTAGCCCCGACCTGTTGACCTCGAAGGCTGCTCAGGTCAGCGGGCCGTCGACCGGAGGAGTGCTCGCGGCGATCTCGTCTGCGGGGTCGTAGTAGCGCGCCACCGTGAACCCGACGAGCGTGGGGACATGGACCGCGAACACCGCCAGCGAGAGCGTCAGCACGACGAGTGCGCCCCCGCCTACGTGATTGCGGACAAAGGCGTACTCGATCATCGCGCCGATGATGGCGTAGGCGAGTAGCGACCAGCGCCCCACCTGGAAGAAACGCTCCCAGGCAAAATCGCGCACTCGGGTCAGTAGGTAGATGTTCACGCCGAACAGCGCGGCGGAGGCGATCAACAGCCCAATCGCCGGTCCCAGCGGAACCGCCTTCGGCAGGTGGGACGAAAGGTAGATGCCCCCGATGACGATCAGCGCGAGCGAAGCCATCGTCAGTTCCGTGACCGGGGGGTATTTGCGCGCGAGTACGGGATCCTCGGCGGGATGCGTCTGCGGTTGAGCGGGTGCGGAGGTGGCGCTCATCTCGATCAGCCCGCGCCGAGCTTGGTCATGATCACGAGCGTCGCGATCTGCATCGCCCCCAGAATCCCGGCGCAGTAGATAAACCGCTTCATCAGGTGCTCGATGACCTGCGGCTTCGGGCGAGGTTTCTTCAGTTCGATCAGCACGGCGATGTTCGCCGGCTCCAGCAATCCAAGCGCCAGCACCGACATGACGCCGACGACGATGAAGCTCGCGATGACCCATCCGTGCAGCGGATTGCCCGTGACGACCGTGCCGAGCTTGGTGCCGAGCTGCCAGCCTCCGGCGAGCGTCATCATCACGACCGTGGGCATGATCAAGAGGACCTTGGGCATCAGCTTGGTCGTGAACTCGACGCGGGCTGGGATCGACATGCGGCCCATGATCGGTCCCAGCACCAGGCCCAGGAAGAGGTCGATGATGGTCCAGGCCGCTCCGCCCGCCACGTGCACGAACATCAAGAGCCAGGCGTTGTTGACCGCGATCGCCACGATCACGAGCAATAGCGCGGCGGCAACGATCGGCAGCCCCTTGCGGGGAACGATCTCGAAGTCGGGGCGCGCTGGTGGCGCCGCCGGCGCGACAGGCTCAGCTACTGCAGACTGAATCGTTGCCCCCGTGATGCGGGCAATGTAGCGACCGCCCCAGATGAACGCAAGCCGGTCTCAGGGGCTCGAAACGCTCAGCTCCGGGTGCGTCGCAAACCATCCATGCGGGCGCAGCGGAGCGGGAGGGATTCGAACCCCCGGGCCGCCGGAAGACGGCCGGCTGCTTTCAAGGCAGCTGCATTCAACCTGACTCTGCCACCGCTCCTGAGGGAGCGAATCGTAGGGCTCATCTACCCCGCTCGAAAGTCCACCGAGCACCGGCGGGGCCACTCAGGATTACACTCGAGCCTCAGGGAGAGGTGGCCGAGCGGCTGAAGGCACTCGCCTGCTAAGCGAGTATGGGGTCACAAGCCTCATCGAGGGTTCGAATCCCTCCCTCTCCGTTTCCGAACCTCCTGCAAACACGCGCGATTGCGCGTCGCGCGCCCGCGAGGAGCCTCAGGATCACGCCCGATTGCAAGTCGCCCGCGGGGGCCAAGGGCGATCACGATGGGCCATCACTCATGCATCTGAGATCGTTCGGCGTGTGGTCGATCACGAACTCATGCACGAACTGAACCTTGCCGCGGCTGTGGAACTTGAATCAGGAGCAGGGTCGCAGGGGCTCCGTGCGGGAATCCGGTTGCTCGATCGGTGGCGTGATCGCCCCTTTGGGGCGGTGCTCTTCTGGGTCGACCGTGAGCTTGGGCTCATTAGCCGCGACCGCCCGGCATTGCATCGCGTGCAGTGCGAGCTAGTGAATGGCGCCTGGCGCAATCGTGGCTCCGGCGGCACCACGACGCAGAGCGCCGCTGAACTCCTTGTCGGGAAGGGTCCGGGCCTGCACCGTCTGGGAGGCGGCTCGGCCGGAGACCCCGTCCGACTCACAGACGCCATCGCCAGTCCCGAGGTTTCCACGATCGAGCTGCGGAGCGATCGTAGGAAGTCCCACAGGCGGCCAGGGATGGACGGATTCTGCCTTCTTGGGATCACCCACGACGATCCCATCACCTACGCCTACGCGCTCGACTCGAATGGCGATTTGCTCCCGAGCGAGCCACTGTTGCTCTGACCGCACAGGATCTCGTTCTGCCCCGCTGGTGGTGTGATCGTGTAGCAACCGTTTCGGCCGCGCTGCCGCATTCACGGAAACGGAGCAGGCTTGATTAGGACCGGCTGGATTGCCCTCCTCGGGCTAGCTGCGCAAGTCTGGGGCCGGGGGTTAGAGATCAGGCGATGATTGAGGCGGGTGCCTGGACGCATCCGGAAGCGGCGAACCGCAGCGAGTCGCAGAGCACGGACGTTGGCTGGACGGCAGAAGCCCTGGAATTGCAGGCAATCAGAATGCCAGGCGGCAAACGGTAGCCGCCCAAACTTCCTAAGCGAGTATGGGGTTACAAGCCCCATCGAGGGTTCGAATCCCTCCCTCTCCGTGGCCAGCGGCTCCGATTTCTCCGTGAGGGAGCTTGCTCAGCGCTGGCCGCTCAGCGCCGGCGAAGCCCCAGCGCTGGCGGAGCATCAGCGCCGCGTGGCCGCTCAGCGCCGCCGGAGCCCCAGCGCTGGCGGAGCATCAGCGCCGCGTGGCCGCTCAGCGCCGCCGGAGCGCGGTTCCGAAGATCAGATCCCAGTAGGGGGCGCTGATGCCGTAGCCCCGCTCGTGGTCCTGGAAGTGATGGCGCATGTGCAGCTCGCGCAGCAGCCGCCCCGCCGCCGTGCGCGGCCGGTGATGGTGCAGGTGGTAATGGATCATGTCGTAGAGCAGATAGCCGCCCAGGAAGCCCGCACCGAAGGGCATGAACGCGGGACTGCCAAGCACGGCGTAGAAGGCCCATACGAACAGCGCCGCCAGCGGCACGCTCACCGACGGCGGCATCACCAGTCGCAGGGGGTCGTTGGGGTGGTCGTGGTGGACCCCATGGATGATCCAGTGGATGCGGGCTCCGATCCCACGTTCGGGCTCGAAGTGGAAGATGATGCGATGGATCCAGTACTCGCACAGCGTCCAGAACGCGTATCCACCGACGATCCACGCGACGCTCAGCCACCCTGCGCCCTGGAGCGCGCCGTAGACGATCAAAAACACGATCCCCGGTCCGAACAACAACGGGGGCACGATCGGATGCACCCGCGAGAGCTTGTCGAGCAGGTCGGAATCGAACATGCGCGGCGAGGCCCGCAAAGCCTCGCTGCGGTTCAACCCATTGAGCTCTTCGGAGCTACGTACGGCCATACACAGAGGATACCCCTGGGTCACGCTTGGTTTCAGGCCCTCCCGGCTGACGCGACGGGTCCGACGGAGCCCGGGTGCGATGCTTTTTCAGATGCCAAAGGCGCCCCAAGCACAGTGGTGGGCCCTACGACGAGCGCAGAATCGCAAGCCCGCCACCTACCGCTGCCCGTTCTGCGGGAAGTATCTGCCGGCCCTCAGCGAGCATGTGCTGGTCGCGCCCGAGGGCGAGGCCTCGAGGCGCCGCCACGCCCACACCGAGTGTGTCCTCGAGGCCCGCAAACGGGGCCAGTTGCCGACCCGAGAGGAATGGCTCAAGGCCCAGCCGAAACAGCAAAGCCGCTGGCGGACCGTGCTCGGCCGATTCACGAACCGCGAAAGCTGACACGCGCTCAGATCGTCGATGGCGCCGTCTGTCCGCTCGGGGCAGCGGAGGCACGTCCCACTTCCGGCATGCCGGCGGGATACCCCAAGGAGGGGACGTCCGACGGATAGACCTCATGGCCATGCTCGGCGGTGTCCCCAATCTCCATGTTCCGGTCGGACATGCGCAGCGGGATGAACAGACCTACGAGCTTCAGTAACACGAACGTCATCACCCCTGAGAAGACGATCACCCAAGCGCCTGCCAGGAACTGCCACTTGAGCAGTGACCAGTTGCCATCGATCACGCCCTGTGCCGCGATCGCCGAGACCTTCCCGTGGCCCAGGTAGACCAGCATCCGCTGGTCGGCGAACACGCCGGTCAGCAGCCCCCCCGCGAAGCCCGCGAACCCGTGCGTGTAGATGACTCCAAGGGTGTCGTCGACGTTGCGGAAGGGACGCAAGCGGCTCACGTAGTTGAGCGCGAAGTAGACCATGGTCGATGCGATGACGCCCAGCGCCAGGGCCCCGAAGCCGTTGACGTAACCCGCCGCCGGCGTGATGCAGACAAGGCCCGTGATCATGCCGTTGATGCCGCCGAGCAGAGACGGCTTGCGGCCTGTCAGATAGTCCCAGCTCACCCACACCAGGAACGCCACCGCCGTGCAGAGGTTCGTATTGAGCACCGCCGCCGAGGCCGAGGCGCCGGCGAAATACGGATCACCGCCGTTGAAGCCGTTCCAGCCGAGCCACAGCAGGCCCGCGCCGGTGGCGACCATCAGCACATTGTTCGGGGCGTCCACCTCGCGATCGCGCTGAAGCCGCGGGCCGATCACGGCCGCGGCGATGAACCCGGTCACGCCGGCCGAGAGATGGATCACGTAGCCGCCCGAGAAGTCGACCGCGCCATGGTGCGCGAAGAAGCCCCCGCCCCAGATCAGGAACGCGTTGACGGTGTAGACGACCGTGATCCAGAGCCCGCAGAACGGAAGCCAGGCCTTGAAGTTCACCCGCCCGAGCACCGATCCGAGGGCCAAGATCGGAGTAATCGCCGCAAAGACGAACTGGAAATAGGCAAGCGAGGATTCCGGGAACTTGAAAGCGGGCATTCCACCGCTGAGCAGGGGGACGTTCGCGCGACCCTGCTCCTCCACGTTGTTGAGGATCGCGCCCGGCTTGCCTACGAACGTGCCGAAGAACCCCGAACCATGGGAGAAGATCTGCAACGGGTGGCCGAACCCCATCTTGAAGGCCCACAGCACCCACACGATGAGCACGATCGCGAACGTCCCGAACGTCAGCATCATGCTGTTGATGGCCCAGCGCTTCTGCATCACGCCGCCGTAAAGCACGACCAGGCCGGGCACGCTCATCAGCCCGACGAGCGTGGCGGCTGTCAGCTGCCAGGCGTTGTCGCCGGGGCTGAGCCAGGGTGCATAGGGAGCCGGCAAGGCGATCCTCCTTTGTTCTCAGGCTTCGGCGAGCTCCGGCCGGCGGTAGCCGGACACGGTCGATCCACGCCGCGGAAAATGCTCGCCCAGCGGGTGGTCTCGAACCATGTCCCCGCGTCCAGGAAACGCACCGGTTCTCTCGACATTGGGATAAGGACCTGGCTGGGAGTCCCCGCCACCGCGTATGCGACCATCGTTCTCGTGGAAGGGAGAACGTGCGCCTGAGATCCCCCGCAGCGGCGGCGTTGTGGTTGGCGGCAATCCATTTCCACTTCCATCTCCACCGTTTCCTTCACCATCTACTCCACCATCGCTTCCACGGGCCGCCGTTCGACTATGTGGGCCTTGCCTTCGGCTCCCTCGTCAGCTCCGCCGGGTTTCCCGGCCCGGGCGAGGCGCTGCTGATTGCCGGCGGGATCATCGCCGCAGCCGGCAAGCTGGATATCGCTTCCGTGATCCTGGTCGCCTTCGTCGGCGCCACGGTCGGCGGCATTATCGGGTGGCTGATCGGACTGAAGGCGGGAAGGACGCTGCTGTCAGCGCCGGGGCCGCTCCAGCGCGCCCGTCTGAAGGCGCTCGACCGCGGCGACCGCATCTTCCATCGCCATCTCGCAATTGCGGTGATCCTGACGCCCGCCTGGATCGCGGGGATCCATCACGTCCGTTCGCGGATCTACCAACCGCTGAACGCGCTCAGCGCGCTGATGTGGGCGATCGGTGTCGGGCTCGGTGCCTACTACGTGGGCCCATCCGTGGCCGACGCCTTGGGCGACCTCGGCATCGCGACGCTGGCCGGCCTGGGCGCCGTTGTGCTGGGCGCAATCTTGTTCGAGGTCTTCCGTCGGCGCCGTGGCAACCAGAGGCGCAAACAATATGAATCGTCAGCTGACGCGTCGCCGGATCACGGTCCGGCGGCCAGTAACTCGGTCGAGGGCTCGGTTCGCCGCTGACTGTTGCTCGGGGGGCTCGGGGGGCGGGGCGGGCCGCGCTCAACGCGACTCCGAGTGACCGACGTCACAGGAGCCTGTGTGCGTTAGCTCACTGCGCGGCGGCGCTGGGAGTCCTAGCTTGGGGGTGATGAATGGTGCCTTTGAAATCGTCCTATTTGTGGTCGTCGGACTCGCTTTCGCGGCCTGCCTGACGCCGTTCTTCAGCGTCCGGCGAGCGCTGGCGAGCATGGGCCGAGCGGGCGCGCTGTGGTTCGAGCACCCCGACGAGCGGAGCGCCGAGGAGCTGCCTGATGACGACGCCATCGACGCGGCACTCCCGCGTCGTCCCCTCCGCGCGCGTCACTGACGGGCAACAGCCGGTCGCTCCTCAGCTCACGCCCCGCGTCTAGCTAAAAGGGGCCCGCGTCTGGCTGAAGGCGGACGCCCGCACTAGCTGAAATGGCCCCAGTGGGTGGCGACGATCAGGAGTACGCCGCCCCCGCCCAAGGCAATGCCGGCCAAGGCGGTGCCGACGCGGCGTCCGAACGGGACCATCGCCCCGATCAGCATGAGCGCCCCCGCGATAGCGGCGAGGAGAAAGCCGAGCTCAGCGAGCCTGATCCCGGTGTGCCGGGTGATGGCGAGCAGCATCAGCATCGTTTGCAGTCTCACCCATCACCTGCGGCAGGTCTAGCGCTGCATCTCAGACTGCAAGCGGCGCGGCCACCACGTGCTTGACCGGGACCGTGCTTGCCCATCACGATTCCACGGGTGCGTACGGCATGTGTCCTTTGCGGAGCTCTCGTGACGCTGATCTTGTGCGCGTGCGGCTCTCAGGGCGCGGGGCCTCACGTGATCCATTACACGGTCCCCAATCCGGGCATGGAGCCAACGCTTACGAGCGGCGGTCACGTGACGATCACCAGCCGCCGAGTCGCACCCCGGCTGGGCGAGATCATCGCTTTTCATCCGCCCACGACGGCGGACCCGACCAAGCTTGTGTGCGCCGACATCGAGCAGGGCCCCGGGCAAACGACCGGGCAACCGTGCGGGAAACCGGCGTCTCGCGAGTCGCGGATGATTTTTGTCGAGCGCGTGGTGGGGCTCCCCGGAGACCGGATCGCGGTCTTGAACGGGCACGTGATTCGCAATGGCGTGCGGGAGCAGGCGTCGTACGCGGAGCCGTGCGGGGGGGTGCCCGAGTGCGACCTGCCGAAGGCGATCGTAGTCCCGGCGGGCCATTACTTTCTGATGGGCGACAACCGCGGTGCGGCCAACGACAGCCGTTTCTGGGGGCCGCTGCCGGCGGCCTGGATAATCGGCACCGTCGCCCACTGACTCCGCCAGCGGCGGACGGTGGGACGTCTTCGCCGGACGGGCCGCGCCACGTCGATCGCCAGGCACCGTGGTGACCACGATGCCCACGAGCACCGCGATCACACCGGCGAGCTGCTCGGGAGCGGCCGCATCGCCGAACGCCATCCAGCCGATCGCCGCCCCCACCAGCGGCTCAAGGTTCACGAAGGGTCCGGCCACGTCCGCGGTGACCCGCGACTGCCCGAAAGCGAACAGCCAGAACGGAACGAGCGTGCCGGCCAAGGACAGCGCGACGACGATCAGCATCTGAGTGGGGTCCTGCGGCGGTGACGGGGTGCCGCCGGTGGCGACCGCGATTGGTAGCGCGACTAGCGCGCCCGCCGCGAACTGAACCGCGGTCACGGCCGTCGCCGGACGCCCTTGGAGCAGTTGCGGCTGGCCCACGATGAAGGCCGCCGAAAGCGCCGCCGAGGCGAGCACGAGCAGGTCCCCGAGTGCAGTTGTGCCGCCTCCTCCGGTGCCTGCCATCAAGACGATGCCGGCCACTGCCAGTGCCGAACCGCCCCACGCGCGCGGACGGGCTCGGACCTGCCCGAGCATGGTCGTGATCAGCGCCACCAACACCGGAACGGTTCCCAGAATGACCGCCGCGTGGCTGACGCTGGTGCGCTCGACGCCGGCGTTCTGCAGCATGATCACGCCGCCGAACCCGACCGCGCCGGCAAGCACGACGCGGGGAGCAAGCGCCTCACGCAGGTTGCGCCGAGCGACCACCGCGAGCAGCGCGCCGCTCAGCGCGAACCGCGCGACGGTCAGCCAGGCAGGGTCGAGCCACGCGAGTGCCAGCTTCGACAGCGGGACGGTGAGGCCCCACAGGAGGCCCGCTCCGGCCAGTGCGGCAAACGGCATGAGTTGCTTGCGATCCATGACGACAAGTGTTGCTCATCACGCCCGCCTTGAGGCCCTAGATTTGTCAATTGACCTCTCATACGACATAATATTTTCTCTTATGGCGCTAGAACTCGATTTAATTGACGTCCAGTTGCTTGAGGAGCTGCAAGCCGACGCCGACCGTCCAAACGTCGAGCTGGCGCGCATCGTTGGGCTCTCTCCGGCGGCGACGCTGCACCGCGTGCGGCGCCTGAAGGAGTCAGGCATCGTGCGCGGCGTGGTGGCGAGGCTCGATTCGGCCGCCGCCGGTTTCCCGCTCCAGGTCTATGTGGCCGTGACCCTTCGCCAGCACGATGAGGCGAGCCACCGGCGGTTCGCGAGCATGGTGCGGGGGATGCCTGAGGTGATCGCGGCCGATTGGGTCACCGGGGAGACCGACGCGATGCTGATGGTGGTTGCACGCGAGGTAGCCGAGCTGCAGCGGGTGCTGATCCGGCTGTCGACACGGGGCGGTGCGGCCCGGGTGATGACCCTCTTGCGCCTCGAGGAGCTGAAGCCGTCTTCGCCACTGCCGCTCCACCCGTCGGTGCGGGAGCGGCCCCGGGCGAGTCGAGCCAGCTAGAGCTCCAGCCGGGAGGCCCCGGGCGAGTCGAGCCAGCTAGAGCTCCAGCCGGGCGGCCCCGGGCGAGTCGAGGCCGCTAAACCCCCCGCCGCGAGGCCCCGAGGCCGCCCGATCCCCGCTTCAAACGGCGCTACGATTTTTGAAGGCAGGCGCTATGAGACCGATAGTCGGCACAGGGACCGCTTTGGTGCTCGCGGGCCTAGCCGCGGTCGGCTGCGGCAGCTCCAAGCGCCCGACCGCGACCGCCGCGCATCATGCCCCCAGAACGGTCCACGCTGCGTCCGGTGCGAGCGCAGCCACCGCCACCACTCCCACCGTCAGCAGCGGACCCGTCCACGCCACCGTGAGGGGAGAGAACCACACGCCGACCGCCGGCAAGGTGTGGAGGTACGTGGTCCGCGCTACCAGCGCGAGCGGCAAGCCCCTCTCGGGCACGGTCGAGACCGACTTCGCCTTTGCAGGCACCGTGGTCGGCCGGGAGAGCCCACCTATTCACAAGCTCAAGAACGGTGTGCTCCACGACAAGATCACCTTCCCTTCGAGTGCCGTCGGCCACACGATCACGCTCGTGACCGTGATCCGCACCAGCCAAGGGTCCGTAGCCCTGGGGTGGCCGGTCACAGCGCGTAAGTAGGGCTCCATCCGAGTTGGGCCGCTCCAAGGAGATGGCTGTCGTCGGCGGGGCGCCCGTCTCGGTCGAGAATCTGGTCAAGACCTATGGCGCGGTGACGGCTTTGCGCGGCGCCTCACTGAGGGTCGCCGCGCGGGAATTCGTGGCGCTCACCGGCCCCTCGGGGGCAGGCAAGAGCACCCTGTTGAACCTCGTGGGGGCGCTCGACCAGCCGGACTCGGGAACGATCGCGGTGGACGGGAAGCCGGTCCCGGCTCCTCGCGATGCGGTCGAGTTCAGGCGCCGGCTGGTGGGTTTCGTCTTCCAGGATCATCTGCTGCTGCCGTACCTGAGCGCGCAAAGCAACGTGGAGACGGCGCTCATGGCGACCGGCGTCGGCCGCCATGAGCGCCAGCGCCGCAGCCGAGACCTCCTCAACGAAGTGGGCCTCAGCCATCGCGTGCATCACCTGCCGTCCGAGCTGTCAGCCGGCGAGCGCCAGCGCGTGGCCGTCGCTCGCGCGCTCGCAAACGAGCCCCGGCTGCTGCTCGCGGACGAGCCCACAGGCGCGCTCGACTCGGTTTCGAGCGACCGCGTGCTGGCGCTGCTCGCGGAGATGCGCAGGCGCCATGGCATGACCCTGATCGTGGCCAGCCATGACCCAGCGCTCTCCGCCCGGGCCGACCGCGTGGTCGAGCTCGTCGACGGCCATCTGCGCTAGACGGCCCGCCCCTGGCCCCGATCGAAGGAGGCCGAGCTCAGGTCGGCGCGAGGGCGACCACGGAGCGCATCCGCGTCACCCGCCAGATCGGATAGATCGCGCCGAGCGTGCCGATCGCGATTCCGATCAGCGCGGCCCGGCCCACGGCCCACGCCGTCAAGTCGGGTGAGATGAAGCCGCCCAGCCCGAGCGCTCCGGGCAGCAGCTTGCCCGCCGCCAGACCCAGCAACACGCCCACGACGGTCCCGAGCAGGCTGATCGCCAACGACTCACTCAGCACGAGCCCGCCGAGCTGCGGTGCGCTCCACCCGATCGTCGCGAGCAGCGCGAGCTCGCGTCGGCGCTCCAGCAGGGCGGCCAGCATCGCGTTGGCGACCGCCAAGCCGCCGATTATCAGAGCCAGCACCACCACTAGCAGTACGGCCTTCGAAATCAGGACCGTGTTGGCGCCCGCGCGCACAGCCTCCCCGGGATCGCCGATCGCGACAAGGCCGGGAAAGGCTCGCGCGAGCTCGTGCTCGCCCGCGGTCGTCGGCGTTTGCGGGCGGAGCTTGACCGCGAAGGTGGTCGCCTCGCCCGACGTGCGGCCGGCGAGCGCCTGGGCATCGGAGAGGGGGAGCACGGCGCCCGAGTCTTCGTACGAGAGCCCCGTGTGGTAGATGCCGCCCACCGACATCGTTCGCCGGCCGATCCTGACCGTCGACCCGGGTCGCACGTGCAACTGCCCGGCGAGGAGATCGCCCACCAGTACCTGCCCTCGGGCAATCGCATGTCCCGCGGTGAGCACCAGCTGGCGTGCTGCGAAGCCGTGCGGCTCGAGCCCGAGGACGATCGCTCCCGGATGACCGGCGACCGACCCCACCACGAGTTGGATTGGGGTCGCCTGGGCGACTTCGGGCTGCGCACGCACGCGCGGCAGCAGCGAGAGGGGGAGCACGGACGAGGTGGGGTCACCCGCGTCACGCTGAAACAGCCCCAGGTCGGCCTTCCCCAGGTGCACGAATTGCGCGGCCGAGTTGTCGAGTCCCGCCGACAACGCCAGCAGCGCCACCACCGCCGCAACTCCCACAGCAACGCCGGCCGCGGTCAACAACGTCCGCGCCATCCGCCGGCGCAGGTTTGCGTAAACCAGCGCGAGCACACTCCTGAATATATGCACGCCGCTGGCGCGTCGGGAGCGACCCGCGCGCGCCGTCAGCGAGCTCGCCCCGAGGGCGGACGTCAGTCTTGCTCTAGCTCACTCACTCGACGGGTGCGAGCGGACGCGACCCGTGGAGAGGGAACGACGATCACGGTCCGATCGGCCTGATGTATGACCGCATGTGACACGCTCCCCAAAAGCAGAGACTTCAGCCCGGTGCGCCCGCGGGATCCCATCATGATGGCCTCGGCGTCCACCGCCTGCGCTTGCTCAAGGATCGCGTCCGCCGTTGAGCCCTCCTGCGAACAAGTCCGCGGGGTGGCCTCCAATCCCGCCGCGCGCGCCAGCTCCGCACCCTCGGCGGCGTGTTCCTCGGCGCGCTCGCGGTTCGCGTCGTCGATTTGGTCCATGCTCGCGAGGCCGGCCATCGGCCCCAGGCCCGTCGGAGAGCTGGCTAGCGTCTGGACGAACGGCTGCCACACCGTGAGCACCGTGGCGGCCTGACCGTGGAGTAGGCTGCCCGCGCGCTCAATGGCCACGCGCGCGTCGTCTGAGCCGTCGTAACAGATGAGAATCATGCGACCAAAACTGTCGTGGCCGAGGTAGTCATATCAGGTTCGCCAGCCCATGACGTTCATCCTCTAGCGGGGGCGTCCGCTCGGCTTGACTCGGTCTGGGGACATCAATAAATGCTCGCGCTTGCTTGAGCGGACAGGGATCGTGAGCGATAAAACGCAAGTGCTCTGGAGCTCGTCGCGCCGCTTCATTCTGACCGCCGGCGCCGTAGTTGCGCTCCTAGTGTTCGTCGGCTGGATCACGCTCAGCTCGGGTCCGCTCGCGCCAAGCCTCTGTCCGCGGGCGATCTCCAGAACCAGGCGTTTGCTCCGGCATCCGACGTGCGCATCGGCCACGGCTTCACCAAGCCATGGCGCCCGCCCACGCCTACGGAGTGCAAGCGGGTGGTCCACCTCGCGTGCTACTCAGCGCCTCAGCTCCAGAGGGCCTACGGCATGGGAGCGCTCTACCGCAAGGGGTTCGTCGGCAAGGGGCGCACGATCGTGATCGTCGATCCCTTCGGCTCTCCGACGATACGCCACGACCTAAGGGTCTATGACCGCGCCTTCGGGCTGCGGCCACCGCCGGTCTTCCGAATCATCCAGCCGGTGGGTCACGTGCCGCCGTACAACCCCACGGATCAGGCGATGGTGGACAAGGCGGGGGAGACGACGGGAGATGTGGAGGCGGCCCATGCAACGGCGCCGGGCGCCAACGCCCGATATCTCCCTGAGCGCCTCCTTCACCGGAGGAGTCCTGGTCTACGCCTCATACCGCGTGGGGTCCTACCAGGGAACCCCCGGCTGGCTCATCGGCGGCGGGACCAGCGCCGCCACGCCCGAGTTCGCCGGCATCGTGGCGATCGCGGATCAGTATGCGAAGCGGCGCCTGGGATTGCTCAATCCCTTGCTGTACCGCCTCGCGCAAAGGCACGCGCGCGGAATCGTCGACATCACCAAGGGCAACAACACCGTGAGCTTCCCGGTGGTGGTGGGGACCAAGGTCAAAACCTTCACGCTCACGGGCTATCGCGCCAAGCGTGGCTACGATCTCGCCGCCGGCCTCGGCACCGTCAACGCCGCCCGCCTGGTGCCGGAGCTCGCCGGGCTGTGACCGCTGAGCGCTAGGCGAACGATGCCCGGAAGCGCGGCCGGGCGCCGGGCTCCCGGCTTTAATGGACCGTGATGTCCACAAAGCTTGCACCGTCGGTGCGCAGTGGCCTCTCCCTAAGCGGCCGAGCGCTTGAGAATTGGCGCTTGTTGGGCGTCTACGTTCGTCGCCGAAACGTCAGTGGCGAGTTCGAGGCAATCCTGTCAGACCTGTCACTGTTCCAATCACTGCTGGGACGATGGTGTGGTAAGGGCCTCTCGGACGCGCGCATATTCGAAATTGGGTTCGGTGCCCGTGCACACCTCCTTCGGGCATTGCAGGCGGTCGGCGCAGACGCCTGGGGAGTCGATGCAGAAGTGCCACTTCTCACCGGACAATTAAGGGAATACGGTGAAATCTTAACTAGTAATGGCTGGGAACGGCTCCTGAAAACTGCGATCAGGCACGCGCTCTTTGACCGCAGGAAGGAGACTGAATTCACGCATGCGCTGCAACGGAGCGGCGTGACCCCGCTGCCTCCCGACAGACGTCGATTCCTGCAAGGGGATGCCGCCAGCTGCGATCCGCCCGGCACCTTCGACCTGATCTATTCGATCGCCGTATTCGAACACATGACACGGCAGGCGATCGAAGCGCTCGTGCCGCGGATGGCGACCTGGCTTCGTCCGGACGGACTGGCCGTGATCCGAGTCGACATCTTCACCGGGTTGCACGGTGGCCATCTCCGGGAATGGGACGAAGAGACGCTGCAGATGTCGATCCCGCGACGCAGCGAGCCGTGGGAGCATTTGCGCAAGAAGAGATTCGTGGCAAATACGACCCTGAACGAGATGACGCGGGGCGAATACGAGGCTATCTTCACCAGGCGTTTCCAAATCCTCGAGGTCTTGGAGGCACCTCGCGGCCATGCTCCCGATTGGCTTACTCCAGAAATCCGAATGGAGTTGTCCGATTACAGCGACCAAGATTTGTTGGATGCGTTACCCACGTTCGTGATGCGTCCGCGCGATGACGAATAGGGGCTGTGATATAAACGGCGGGCCGGCCGGGGGGTTGATGTGCCGAGGAGGTGGGCCGTAACATGGAAGGCCAAAGAGGCCAGTATTGGGAGCGTCTCCTCTCGGCTTCTCCGAAGGTCGCAGTGGTAGGACTCGGTTACTGGGGTCCGAACTTGGTGCGCGTCCTCGTCGAGCGCAGCGACGTTCACGTCCGCTGGATCTGTGACCTCGATCCCGGCCGCTTGGAGCGCGTGGTCAGACGCTATCCGGGGTTGCAGGAGACGCACGACCTCGACGTTGTCTTGCAAGACCCAGGCGTCGACGCGATCCTGTTGGCCACGCCGGTTTTTTCCCACTACGAACTTGCGCGCCGCTGCCTGGAGGCAGGAAAGCATACGTTCGTGGAGAAGCCGCTTGCCTCCTCGAGCGCGCTCGCGCAGGAGCTGATCGACCTCGCCACCGAGCGGGAGCTGGTCTTGATGTGCGGTCACACCTTTTTGTACAGCCCGCCGGTTCGAGCGGTACGGCGCCTGATCGACGAAGGGCAGCTCGGGGCTCTGTTCTTCGTCTCCTCGAGCCGGGTCAACCTGGGTCTGCACCAGCAGGATGTGAGCGTGATCTGGGACCTCGGACCGCACGACTTCTCGATCTTGCTGTACTGGCTGGACGAGCTGCCACGCTCGGTCCGCGCGACCGGCCGCGACTCGATCATGCCGGGAATTGTTGATGTGGCCTTCGTGACGATGGAGTTTGAGTCGGGCCTGATCGCCAACGTCGAGCTCAGCTGGCTGGCGCCCTCCAAGCTGCGCCGCACCGTCGTCGTCGGCTCCCGGCAGATGGTGGTCTACGAGGACGGCACGCCGGAGCCGATTCGGATCTTCGATCGCGGAGTGGTCTACAGGGATCCCGAGACCTTCGGTGAATACCACCTCTCCTACCGCGCGGGCGACATCCTCTCTCCGCATCTTCCAAACGACGAGCCGCTTTCACTGCAGCTGGGCGATTTCGCACGCGCGATCGCCACGGGGGAGAGGGACGACCGCCAGCTTGCGCTCGCTGGGGATGTGGTCCGGTTGGTGGAGGCAGCCGAAGCCTCTCTGCGTGACGGCGGAAACTCCGTCGTGTTGAACGGCGTCAAGCCAGTGCGCAGCGCCGGCTGATGTCGATCGCGGGGCGACAGAGGGCCCCGGATGAACCTCCAGTGACGTCCGTAGGGGCGGGGGCCGCCTCGGTCTTCAGCGGGATGCTGGCGGGCGTCGGCGCGGCAGACGTGTTCCGGCGGCGTGCGCTGGCCCTCGGCGATGCCTTATCCGTGTTCTCGGCAGTCGCCCTGGCGCTGCTCATCGGCGGGCGCTCCCACTTTGGCGTTCGCCTGCTGTGGGGGCTCGCGGCGTTGGTGCTGATGGTTGTCCTCTTCAAGCTCTACGGGCTCTACGACCGCGATATGAAGCGGATTACCCATGCCACCGTGGATGACCTGCCTGCGCTCTTCCACGCCACGCTGGTGGGGCTGCTCCTATTTTGGCTGTACTCCAAGCTCGTGCCAATGGGCAGGCTCGACTTCGTCGAGGTACTGGTCTTCGGGGTCATGACGATGGTGCTGACCACGCTGGTCCGAGCCGCCACGAGAGCCTTGGTCGACCGCCTCGCGGGCCCGGAGCCGGCGCTTTTGATCGGCGATGGGCGCATGTCGCACGTGCTCGCCGCAAAGCTGAGCGCACACTCGGAATACCGCTCGAAGGTTGTCGGGGCGCTCGGAGATGGCGTCCCCACTGACGCACCAATGCATGGCCTGCCGGTGCTCGGGCCGCTGGAGCGGCTGGATGAGGTCGTCGCCCAATACCGCGTGGGACGCGTGATCCTCGCGCCGAGCGGTGTGCCCGACAGCGAGCTCGAGGCGGTGCTACATCGGTGCAGGACTCTCCGCTTGAAGGTCAGCCTGCTCCCGAAGCTTTCGGACATCCTCGGTCCCGCGGTGGAGGTCGATGATGTCGAGGGGGTCGCCGTGCTCGGGATCAACCCGCCTTGGCTGTCGCGATCCTCGCGTGCGCTCAAGCGCATCATGGACGTCACTCTGTCCGTCATCGCTCTCGTCTTGGCGGCGCCGTTTCTGGTCCTGTTGGCGCTCGCGATCAAACTCGACTCGTCGGGTCCCGTGCTCTTTTCCCAGGAGCGCATCGGCAAGGGAGGGCAGGCTTTCAGGCTCTACAAGCTGCGCACGATGGTCGCCGATGCCGAGCACAACCGCGAACCGTTGCTCACGCAGAGCAACGACCCGAACTGGCTGCTGCTCGACCACGACCCTCGTGTGACTCGGGTTGGTGCGTGGCTGCGCAGGCTTAGTCTCGATGAGCTGCCCCAGCTGTGGAACGTGGTGCGCGGCGAGATGAGTCTCGTAGGCCCCCGGCCCCTGATAGCCGTTGAGGACGAACGGGTGCAACCCTGGGCGCGGGGCCGTCTCGACCTCACCCCCGGGATCACTGGCTACTGGCAGGTGCTGGGCCGGACCCGAATCCCATTTGAGGAGATGGTGAAACTCGATTATCTCTATGTCATGAACTGGTCTCTGTGGACCGATCTGAAGCTGATCATCCGCACCCTGCCAGTCATGGTCAGCGGGAGGGGAGCCAACTGAGGGCGCGGGAAAGACCGCGGGGTAGCCAACTGAGGGCGCGGGAAAGACCTTGGCGGAGCCGGCCGAGCGCGACTGCTCGGTTTCCCGGTCCCTGACCAGAGCTTCGCGTAAGGGCATGCCGTCAGCCCCCACCACGCAGGGCGAATCTGGCGGGTACGCGGCCGCTCCCGGCCCGTCCTCGACCGGCAGCGGCGGGCGCACAGCCGCGACGTCCGTCCGGGGTGTGAGCAGTGTCGTGGGGGACCTCGCTGCGGTCGCCAGCGGCCGCGTTGGCCTCGCGGTGCTCTCGGCGGTATCGGTGATCCTGACCACGCGCCTGCTGGGCCCCCGAGGGTATGCGCTCGTGGGGCTGGTTGGAATCGTCTCGACCCTCGTGTGGACGCTCAGCACATCGTGGCTCGCGACATCGGTGCGGCGATACGGCCGCGAGGATTTTGAACTTCGCGGACGCATGAACAGGCTCACTTGGAATCGGGCGCTGATCACCGTCCCTCTGACCTTCGCGTGCGTCGTCTTCGTGGTCGCGCTGAAGGCGGCCGGAGCACTCCCGCTGGGGCTTTCGTGGCCGCTCGTGGCGATCGCACTGGGCTTCTCCCTGGCCCTGATCCTGGTGGACCACCTGACGACGGTGCTCGAGACCAGCGGGCGCATGAGGCTGAGCGCCGGTAGCCAGGTCTTGAGCCAGGCTGGTTATGTCGGGGTGCTCGCCGTCCTATACATCGCCGCAGTTCACGTTTCTGCCTCGCGCGTGCTGCTTTTCAGCTTGGCGGCATACGGGGCGCTCGCGCTCGTCATCACGGCGCTGGTGTGGAAGAGCGCGGTGGTTCCTCCCGAATTCGATCGGGCACTGCTCCGTCGCATGCTCCGGCTCTCCGCCCCAATGATCGGCTTCATGGTCAGCCAATACGTCTTCGCATCCGTGGACATCTTCATCCTGAAGCTGTTCCGGACCCAGGCTGACGTGGGCGTATACGCGGTCGCGTATCAGGCCTATACGGTCCTGTCCCGTGTCACGCAGAGTGGCACGATCGTGCTGGTGCCCCTATTCGTCTCGCTGCGGATGGCGGGTCGCGACGATCTCGTCGTACGTTTCATGCAGCGGGGCGTCGCGCAGGGCCTGTTCCTAGCCGCGGTCTTGACGGCCCTGGTGATCCCATTTCTTCCGCTGATCGTGCCGCTCGCATTCGGCTCTGCGTTTGCGGGTGCGACCACGCCGATGGCGATCCTGCTGTGTGGACTCGTGTTTCTGTTCGCGCAGTATCTGGTGGCGCCCGTTCTCACATTGAACGAGCAGACCCGCGCGATGGCGGTGGTGAGCGTCCTTGCCACCGTGCTGAACGTGGTCGGAGACTTGGTGATGGTGGGCGCGTTCCATATGGGCATCCTGGCGCCTGCGATAGCGACCTCCGGCGCGCTGGTCTTTATGTTCGTTGGCTGCTACGTGTGCGCCGCACGAAGGTCGAGTGTGAAGCGCCACGTATCGCTGCTTGGCGCCTTCCCGCTGGCGGCGGCGCTGGTGCCGATATTCATCTGGGGAGGGATCGCCGGCACCCTCGTCGGCTTGGCCGCCGTGGTCGTGACGTCGCTCGCGATACTGCTCCTGAGGCGGCCGTTTGGAGCGGAGGATGCTGAGCTCGTCGCCAAGCTGGCGCTGCCCGAGCCAGTCAAGCGAAGAGCCCTGAAGGCGCTCGCTGTCGTAAGCGTTCCGCCGCTCGGCTCGCTCTGGGGCTGAGTGAGCCTGGGGCGGGCGTCGGCGATGGGGCCGGAGGAGATGCGCATCCTGTTCGTGTTGCCGAACCTCGAGGCGGGCGGTGTCCAACGGGCCTGGTCGACGCTGCTGCCCGGGCTTCGCTCCCGAGGATTGGATGCCCGGCTGTTGGCGCTCGACGGGGGCGGACCGTTTGCCGACGTGATGGCGCAGCGGGGCGTGCCGCTCGAGATTCTGAACATGCGCCACCAGCTAGATGCGAGGGCGCTGGCCCGCTCGCGGCTGCTACGCAGGTTCCGCCCGGCCGTGGTCGTCGCACAAAGCCCCAGTGGTCTCTATATCGGCTGGGCATTGACGAGCTGCACGCGCGCTTCGTTGGTCTTCAACGAGCACCGCCAGATCGGCTTTGCGCTGACCCGCCGGCGCGAGCTGATGGTCCGTCTGATCCAGCGCTGGATCGATCTCGTGGTGGTGGTCGCGGCAGGTCAGACGCAGGCGTGGCTCGAGCGCGGCTGCTCGGCCGAGCGCGTGCTGGTCATACCGAACGGCGTGGAGCGGGCGGAGACATTGGAGCCGAGGTCCGCGATCCGCCGCGAGCTCGCGATTCCAAATGGCAGCGTCGTGGCAGCGCTCGTGGCCTCGCTACGACCCGAGAAGCGCGTCCCCGAGTTTGTCCGCGCCGTGCGCAGCGCGCGCGAGTCCTGTCCGCAGCTGATGGCGATCATCGTCGGCGACGGGCCGGACCGTGCGGCGGTCGAAGCCTCGGTGAACGGCGAGCGCGCGATTCGGCTGCTTGGACATCGCGACGATGTCCCACGAATCCTCAAGGCAGCCGATGTGTTCGTGCTCTCGAGCCAATACGAAGCATCGCCGGTCGCCGTGCTCGAGGCGATGGCGGCTGCATTGCCGGTGGTCGCGCTCGACGTTGGCGCCGTCGCCGAGATGATCGACGATGGCCACACGGGATTCCTTGTATGCCCGGCCACTCCTCAGCTCATGGCATCGAAGTTGGCTCAACTCGTCGGTGACCCCGAGCTGAGGCAAGCGATGGGCGACGCCGGCGAGCGCCGCTACCGCGAGGGCTGGACTGCCGAGCTCATGATCGAGCGCTACGCGACCGTGCTTCGCCGCTTTGCCGAGGGGAGTTAGGGCCGCAGCAAACCTGCGAACCTCGTCCTGGCGAGAGTCCGCTCAACTTCCTCGAAGTTGGAAATGCTCTCGCGGTGTGAGAGCGGGGCAAGCTTCAGCATGGCGGGCGAGAGGTCGACACCCGTGAGCTGGTGAACGCCGACGAAAGACAGCGCTTCCGACAGGACGGAGTCATCGGCAAGCGCGGCCTCGTAGGAGAATTCATAAACCTGGAGGCGGAGAGCACCGAGGACACGCCGGGCGATGTTCTGGTCACGGCGAAGACGCGCGAGCTGGTCCAGAAGCCGTCGCGTGTCCACCGGCACCCGGACCGTCTCCAAATCCGCGGGCGACCAAACATGCGCGACCGACCTCCTGGGCAGGGCCTGGCGAGACAGGAACAGGTCGAGCACATTTGCGCGGATCATGTGCAGGACGCGAACCGAGCGGGCATGCAGGTAAGCCAGGATCTCGGGATAGCGGAGCAGGCGGTCATACATGAGCTTGAAGCCGATACTGCGGAGATCGCGTCGCGGCTCGTAGATGTAATCCAGGTAGCGGAATAGCTCGCCATGCCACCGCAACCGCAGCCATCGAGTCCCGTGCTGCTTCAGGTATGTGGTGTAGAAGAGCCGGTCATCGGCGCCCGGGGGCCAGTTGGCCCAGTCGCCCCGCAAGGAGCGGTCAGGCAGCAGGATCTCGCCATAGGCTCCGAGCGCGGGATGGGCGGCCATCCGCTCCATGAACCAGCTTGTCCCGCTGCGCTGCGTCGAGAGCAGAATGAAGCGGTCAGGGACCCGGTGGGAAGCGGCATTCGATGCAGAACTCGTCTCAGGCACGAGTACGCGCTAGGTAAAGAGCCCGTCCCTTGGGCCACCACGAGGAGCGACCGGCTCGCGCACGAGTGGCGACTCCATCACCTCCCGGTGCCACATCTCGAGCTGCAACAGCACCCACAGTCTGAGCGAGTGATCCGCGGTCCGATCGTGGTGCTCCTGAATCATGCGCCCGATCGCAGCCGGCTTCACGTACGCATGGACGCGGGACCCGGCGCCGAGCAGCACCTCGCCGGGCAGATCGCGAAGCTCGCCGCGGAACCAGTGCGAGAGGGGGACGCCGAAGCCCATCTTCGAGCGAGACAGAATCGGCTCCGGCAGGATGTCTCTGAAAGCCGACCTGAGCAAACGCTTGCCGGTCCGTCCGCGGAGCTTGAGCTGCGCGGGCAGCGATGCCGTGAACTCCATCAGTCTGTGGTCCAGCAGGGGCGAGCGACCCTCGACCGAGTACGCCATCGTCGCGATGTCCATCTTCACGAGCAGATCGGCCGGCAGGAAGGTATTGACATCGACGTCGAGCATACGGTCGAGTAGAGAGGTAGCGGTCGAGGCGTCCCACGGCACCCGGACCACCTCCTCCGGCCGCCGGTCGTTGGTCAGCGCAAGAAAGTCGGGTTGAAGCGCTTGTTCGCGCAGGGGCCCGTGGAACGCTGACATCCAGTACGCGTAGCGCTCGTAGGGCTCCATCGGCAGCACTCGCGCGAAGCGCTTCAGCCGGGCGCGCCAGTCGTCGGTGCGGCTGTCCGCGCCAAGCGGCTCCACCGCTCGAGCGATGAGCCGCCGCAGTCCTCGCGGCAGCCAGTCCAGGTGCGCGATCAGATCGTTGGCCGCATAGCGCGGATAGCCGGCCAGGTTCTCGTCCCCGCCGTCGCCGTTCAGCGCCACGGTCACGTGACGAGAGGTCATTTCGGCGAGATAGAAGGTGGGGATCGCCGAGGGATCCGCGAACGGCTCGCCGTAGTGCCGTGCCAGCTTGGGCATGACCTCCAGGGCGTGCGGCTCTACGACCAACTCGTGGTGGTCCGTGGAGAAGCGCTCGGCCACCAGCCGGGCGTAACGGAGCTCGTCGAAGTCGGCGTTGGGAAAGCCGATCGAGAAGGTCTTCACCGGCTCGCTCATCTGATCGGCCATCGCGCCGACGACCGCGCTCGAATCGATCCCTCCCGAGAGGAAGGCACCGAGCGGCACCTCGCTGACGAGTCGGATGCGCGTCGCCTCCCAGATCAGCTCCCGCAGGCGCTCCTCGAGCTCGCCCGTGCTCGCCGCGGACTCCGTCGCGCCGTAGTCCAGCGACCAGTAGCGCCGGTGCTCTTCGCCATCGGCACTGACGGTCAGCGTCGAGCCCGGGGGAAGCTTCTCCACCTGCTGGAAGGCGCCCAGCGGATGGGGCACGTACTGGCAGGCCAGATAGGCGGCGATCGCTTGCAGATTTGGGGTGCGATCGATCTCGGGGTCCTGAATCAGAGCCATCATCTCCGAGGCGAACCAGAACTTGCCCGGGCTGCGCGCGATCAGCAGCGGCTTCTTGCCCACTCGATCGCGCCCCAGCAGCAGCGAGCGGCGCTCCCCGTCCCAGATCGCGAACGCGAACATCCCGCGCAGGTACTCGACCAATCCTGCGCCGTGATCCTCGTAGAGGTGGACGAGCACCTCCGTGTCGGCGCGGGTGGCGAACCTGTGCCCTCGGCTGGAAAGCTGCTCGCGCAACTCCTGGAAGTTGTAGATCTCGCCATTCATCACCACCGCGAGCGTCCCGTCCTCGTTGAAGATCGGCTGACCTCCCCCCGCCACATCGATGATCGCGAGGCGTTGGGCCGCGAGTCCCACGGGTCCCTCGCACCAACTGCCACGCGCGTCGGGCCCCCGGTGCACGAAAGCAGCGCACATCCGCTGGAGCAGCGCTGGATCGACGGCTCCCGTGAAGTCGAGCTTGCCGGCTATGCCGCACATGCGGTGTCCGACGCCCTCGTCAGTCTGGGACGAGCGAGATCAAGGCGAGGGTTCCGTCGCTTCCAACAGGGCCTGTTGCCATTCAAGCTGTAACTCGAGTCCCCTGTCGAAGGCGAACGACGGCTCGTATCCCAATTCCAGCCGCGCGCGAGAGATATCGGCGGCAGTATCGCGCGCATCGCCGGGCCGCTCCTCGCCGTAGGTTCTCTCGACGGGTCGTCCCAAAAGCGCGCCCAGGGTCTCCAGCACATCTTGGACCGATCGCCGGGAGCCGCCGCCGATGTTGTATGTCGATCCCGGTCGAGCTCGCTCCGAGGCCGTCACCGTGCCGGTGATCGCGTCGGCCACAAACGTGAAATCGCGCGTCTGCCGGCCGTCGCCGTAGACCTCAAACGGTTCTCCCGCCAATGCCCCCGAGATCAGGCGGTTGAAGGCCATATCGGGACGCTGCCTCGGTCCGAAGACAGTGAAATACCTCAGACACACGGTCGGCACGCCGAAGTTGCGCCAATATGCGTGCGCCAGGTGCTCGGCCGCAACCTTCGTTACCCCATAGGGGGACACCGGCCTGGGACTGAGCTCTTCGCGGCTTGGCAGGGTCTCTGCGTCCCCATACACAGACGAAGAAGAAGCGATGATGACTCGGTCCGCTCGCGCGCTGCGCGCGAGCTCGAGCAGCCGTACGGTCGAGGTCACGTTCTGGCGCACGTAAAGCTCGAAGCGCTCCCAGCTGGTCCGTACGCCCGGTTGCGCGGCGAGATGGAAGATCGAGCCGGCAGAGTTGACAGGCTCCTCAAGCTCGAGCTCCAGGAGGTCGCCCTCGATCAGCTCGTAGCGCGGATGCTCAAGGGCACTCGCTACGTTCCGCCGCTTGAGCTGCTCGTCGTAGTAGTCGGTGAACGAGTCCACGCCGGTGACCCGCCATCCGTGCGCCAAGCATCGCTCGGCCAGGTGCGAGCCGATGAACCCGGCGGCACCGGTGATCAGCACCGACCTTTCGGTCATTTACACCCGCCGCTCGCCACTCAGGGCGCAAGACTAACGAACCGACCTCGCTCGGCGCTGCGTAGGCCGCTCCACCGCGCCGCAAAACTCCCGTGTGGTAAGAATTGAAGCTGCCTTACCTACCGAGCTACCTTTCTCTCATGGACGATCGAACGGCGACAATCGACCGATTTCCTCAGTGGGCTTACCCATTTGTCTTTCCAAATGGACAGACGGTTACAACGTCGCCGCGAACCGTGAACAGAACGGCCCAACGCGAGCGTTACTTCCTGCATCCCCTGCTCGCGCTCTGCGGGGGCGATCTCAAGGATCGACGAGTGCTTGACCTCGCGTGCAACGCCGGCTGGTGGTCGCTGGCGGCGATCCGGGCGGGAGCCGCTTACGTGCACGGGGTCGACGGCCGTGCGATGCACATCAAGCAGGCAAACACCGTGTTTTCGGAGTTTGATGTGGACCCACAGCGCTATCGGTTCGAGCAGCGCAACGTCTTCGATCTGGATGATGTCGGCGAGTTTGATGTAGTCCTATGCCTGGGCCTGCTCTACCACGTGGCGAAGCCGTTTGAGCTGTTGGAACGGATCAGCGGATGGAACAGCGATCTTCTGGTCGTGGACACATCCGTTAACAGGTATCCAGGATCACTGATCGAGTTTCATCACGAGAGCACAAGTGATCTGGTGAATGCAGTCGACCATCCGCTCGTGATTTCACCATCGAAGCGGGCCGTTGCGGAGATGGTAAATGAGCTCGGTTATCGCGTGGTGACGCTCAGGCCTCGATTCACGAACTGGCTCGGGTGTGGCGATTACAAGCACGGGACGCGGCGGGCCTTCATCTGCGCGAAACGCACGGCGCTCTCGAACCTGGACGTGGAACCCGAGCGTCCGATTCAGGATACGGTGGCGTGGGTGGCTCGCGTGATGGGCAGGACTTTTCTGAAACGGGGCGGCCGGAGAAGCCGGTAGATGTGTGGCATTTGCGGGGTCGCGGATCACGACCCGCGGAGGACCCCGCTCAGCGACGACCGTCTCGCGGCGATGACGACGGTCATGCTTCACCGAGGCCCCGATGAAAGCGGGCACCTGCGCATGCCGGGGGTGGCGCTCGGCGCGAGGCGCCTCAGCATCATCGACATCGCCGGCAGCCACCAGCCCATCAGCAACGAAGACGGCAATGTAACGGCCGTCTTCAATGGCGAGATCTTCAATTTTCGCGAGCTGCGAGCGGAGCTCAGCAAGGCGGGTCATCGCTTCTCGACCCGTGGGGATACGGAGACGATCGTCCACCTCTTTGAGGAGTTTGGCCCTGCGTTCGCCGAGCGCTTGCGGGGCATGTACGCGATCGCCCTGTGGGACGCGAGCGAGCGCAGGCTGCTGCTGGTGCGGGACCGCCTCGGCGTCAAGCCGCTCTACTACGCGCACACTGACGAGGGCCTGGCGTTCGCATCTGAAGTGAAGTGCCTGCTGGCGGGTGGCTTGCTCCGCGCCCAGTTGGATCACGAGGCAGCGCGGCTCTATCTGACGCTCGGCTACGTGCCTGCACCGAAGACGTTGTTCGCGGGGGTGTTCAAGCTGCCACCGGCGAGCGTGCTCGAGTGGCGCGCCGGGCACCTGACCGGGCTCGAGACGTACTGGACGCCGCTCGACGCTCCGCCCATCCCCGCCGGATCGTGGCAGGAGGACGAGGAGCGCCTTCTGACGCTACTCCGAGACGCGGTCCGGTCACGGATGATCAGTGACGTGCCGCTCGGGGTGATGCTCAGCGGCGGGTTGGACTCGAGCCTGGTCGCAGCCTTGATGGCCGAGGCCTCCTCTCGGCCGATCGAGACCTTCTCGGTGGGATTCGTCGAGGATGAAGGCGCCAATGAGCTGTCCTGGGCGCGCCGCACCGCGAAGCGATTGGGCGCCAACCATCACGAGTTGCTCACCACCTCCGGCGAGCACGAAGGGCTACTCGACGAGGCGTTATGGCATTTGGAGGAGCCGATCGCCGATATCTCCTTCCTCGGTCTCCTGGCCCTCAGCCGACTGGCGCGCCAGCACGTGACGGTCGCGCTGTGCGGGCAAGCGGCCGACGAGTTGCTCGGTGGCTACACCAAACACCTGGCCGCGCAGCTCGCCGGCCGGAGCGCTCGCCTGCCGCCGGGTCTGCGTCACGCGCTCGTGGGCATGAGCTCGAGCTTCAGCGAACGGGCTCGCGCGACGCGCCTTGCCCTCGCGCTCGCCACCGACGATGACCTCGAGCGCCTACTGGCGATGAGCGCCGTGATCCCGCCGGCGCTCATGGCCGAACTGAGCGGCCCGGGCCTGAGACCCGCAGATCCCCTGGCCTTGCTGAGAGACACGTTCGCGGGCAACTCGCACCATGACCTGCCGCGCTCGCGCCTTTCACGCACGCAGCTACTCGACCTCCGTATGTCGCTGCCTGATCTGATCTTCCTGTACTTCGACAAGCTGTCGATGGCGACTTCGCTCGAAGTTCGGGTTCCCTTCGCGGATCACCAGCTGGTGAACTTCTGCATGGCCCTGCCCGATGACCGGCGGATCCGGCGCATGCACGGCAAGGAGATTCTGCGGCGTGTGAGCGCGGGACTGGTGGACGACGACATCATCGGGCGACCGAAGCGCGGCTTCTTCCGGGCGGGAGCATCCTCGTGGCTCGTGGCCCACCGCTCGCTCGTGCGTGGGACGCTGCTCGATGAGCGCTGCGCTAACAGGGGGTTGCTGAACGCCGAGGTGGTGGGTCGCTGGCTGGGCGAGCCGATGCGAAGCGGCCGGGGCGGTGAGCCGCTTCTGAGTGCCTTCCTGCTCGAGCGCTGGCATCGGCTGTTCGTCGATGCCGACGGGCTCGCAACGGCGCAAATCGAGCTTGCGCGCGAGGCCGCGAGCGGGAGCGCGCCCATAACGCCGTAGCGTGGTCGCGCCACCGACCCCTTAGCGCCGGCGCGCCACCGATCTGTACACCTGCTCGACGCGCTCCGCGACCCTGTCCATGCTCAGGGCGGCGACTGCCGCCCGCGCCTGCGAAGCGCGCCCATGCCTCACACATTCGCCGATCGCGGCGGCGAAGGCGTCCTCCTCCGGCGGGACCACCACGCATCCGGGCACGCCCTCCAGGCGCTCCGGTATGTCCCCGACCGGGGTCGCGACGATCGCCAGCTCACAAGCCATGGCCTCCTTGACCACATTCGGCGACCCTTCCGACAACGAAGGAAACACGAGCACGTCTGCGGCATTCATGTACAGCGGGACGGTCTGCGGATCCACCCCGTGAGCGGTGCGCAGGACCAAACCGGAGCATGATCGCGACGCCACCGAGCAGGCGGCAGCGGCCAGGGGATAATTCTTGCGCGGATCACGCGGATCGCCGACGAACAAGGCGACGCGCTCGTCCTCCGGCCAGCCGAGCGACCGCCTGGCCGCCCGCCGATCGATCGGCGCGAAGGACTCGAGATCGACTCCGTTTGGAATCACGTGGTTGCGTCCGCGGATGCTTCTCGGCAGGCGGCGTTCCATCGCCGCCGACTTGGTGATCGTGGCACTCGCGACTCTGCCCACCTGCGCGAACGTTGCTGCCAGTGCCCGGCTTCTCAACTGCATGCGGGTCGGCCGGGCCGGATCCGGCGTGCCGAGCAGGTCATCGCCGCAGTAGGAGATCACGAGCGGCGCGCGGACATCCAATCGCGCGACCATGCCCGAATACCCGTAGTGAGCGTGGACGACGCTGTAGCGCGAGCTCAGGTTGCGCGCGAGCACCCGCCCCGCGCCGCGCCCGTACTCCCAGCGGCTCGCATGGCCTCTCATCACGAGGATGTCCAGATCCAAGCCTCGGGCTATCAGCGACTGGGCCTGGGAGTGAATGTAGTTCCCGTACCAGCTCCTCCGCTCCTCAGGCCACATGTTCGTTACGAAGAGGACACGCATAAACGCCGGATGTGGTCGGCCAGTCGCACCGCGAACGCGATGCCGGTGAAGGTCGGGTTCGCCTGACTCGAGCTCGGAAACGCCGAGGTGCTCAGGATGAACAGGTCTTCAAAACCATGTACCGCAAGGTCCTTGCTCACCACGCCGTCCTCGGGACGCTCCGACATCCGAGTGGTCCCCGTCTGGTGATAGCCCGCCGTGCGGTAGAGACCGGTCCGGACCAACGTGTCCATGTCCGAATCTCTCGCCTCGATGTGACCGACGTCCTGCTCGCGCAGGTATTCGTCGAAATGGCCCAGCCCCTGCTTGACGCTGTCGACGTCCTCGCGCGAGAAGTGCACGTGGGTGTGTAAGCGAGGCATCCCCAAGGCGTCCAGATGAGCCGTCGGCTCGACGAAGCTCTCCCATTGCCCGACGTGCTCGCCGTGATACATGAGCGGGTAGATCCCCGATGCGCTGCGGACAAAAAATCCGGGTGCCTTGCGCCCGGGCCGTAGGTAGCGACCGTAGCCAAAGCTGAGTGCGAAGCGCGCGGCGGGCCCGATGTCGGTCGCGATGTTGCGCAGGTGCGAGCCGACCCGCGGCTGAATCGCGCTGCGCAAGTGATCGGCGCGGATGCCCTCTGCGATCAGCCTCGCGCCCGCGGGTGAGCGCAGCAGGAGATACACCATGGAGAGCACAGCGCTGCCGTGGCGAGGATCGGCCAGTTCGGGATTGATGATCCACAGCGCGGCGTTACGCAGGCCCGTCTGATGCTGCCAGCCCCGGGAGAAGGTGAACCTCCGACGTACGTAGACGCCGTCGGCGTCGCGCTCATGGCCGTAGATGACCTCATCGCATGCGCGCTTTAGGCAGAGCCGAGCCGCGCGAGCCTGAACGTGCGCCATGTACCACCGCCCGAGATGGCCGGCGTGGTTACCAATCCCCGCTGGCCGACGATCATTGGAGGCGAACAGCAGACGCGTGGCCTCGAGCCCTCCGGTGGCCACGACATAGATCCTCGCTCTGACGCGGACGGTCGTGCCGTGGAGCGAGCGACAGATGAGCTGCTTTACCGCGCCCCCGCTGGGTGCCAGGGCGATACGCGTGCAGGTGAGGCCCGTTACGAGATCGATCGCCGGGTCGCGCTTGAGCTCGGCGCCGTAGGCATGCCGGAAATTCGTCGGCAGCGACCAGCGCTCGAGCGTCGAGGCCAGCACGCGGCCGTCAGGGAGGCCGGGGATCAACCTGCGCCCGGCGAGCTCGGGGATCTCGCCCGCAGAGAAGATTGCGCTACCGCACTGGCACCAATCGCAGGCGCGCTGAAAGTACCTCGCCACCTCGTCGTACGTGATCGGCCAAGCGCCGTTTGACCAGGGCCTGAGATCGAAGTCAACCGGGTCAAACGGAACGCAGCGACCGCCCCACGTATTGGACGTGCCGCCGACCTGTCGGCGCACGGCCAGGTCCATCGCCACGTGGTAGGGGTCGTCTCCGGCGAGCGCGCTCAGCTCCTGTGCCCGCGCGCTTGGACGTCCCTGTCCGCTTTCAATGAGGACAACCTGGCGCCCGGTGCGGCTGAGTTCGAGCGCGACGACCACGCCGAGGGGCCCGGACCCCACCACCGCGACCTCTGCCTCGACGGTCGCGCCGTCTTCGAGCGCATTTGCGTGCCGCTGCATGCGGGCTAGGAATGGAGTGGTCCGCCGGCCTCGAGGAGCCCTCGGAACTCGGTCAGGTCAGCGTGATTCATGGTGCGCGAGACCTCGGCGGCGCGCCGGGCGCGGGCGGGCGATGTGGTACTGATCAGGAGCACCGAGTTCCCGTGAGCCTCCAGCGCGTCGAGAAGCAGGTAATCAGCGATCGCCGCTCTGACATCATCCGCTCCCCCAAGGAGCGGCGAGAGCCTGTCCTTGATGCGCTCATCCGCCAGGCAATCGGTTAGACGGGGGAGCGCCGATGCCAGAAAGCCGAAGAGGATCAGGGGACGCTCGGCGCTGACTGATACGCGCTCGCGAGCAAAGATGTCGTAGCGGGTCTGGAGCACCGTCTCGTTGCCGAAAGCCTCCACGAGGGGCGAGCCGCGAGCGTCATCGGTTGCTATTCCCCATGAGCGAATCTTTCCCTCGCGGTGAGCCTCCGAGAAGAATTCGGACAGCTCGTCGGTCTTGACCTCATCCGTGGGGCGCGGATCGTGCACGAACAGAATGTCGAAGTAGTCGGTGCCGACCTGGGACAGGCTCTGCTCGAGGCTCCGCTTCGCAGCCCGAGCGTCGTAGTCTCGCGGGGCATCCATCAGCTGACTGCGCCGTTTGACCGCTCGCCGAAGGGCCGGAAATCGTGCGAGGAGCGCGCGCGCTGGCGCTTGCAGACGCCCGAGCGCCGCTACGCCCGTGCGCGGCTCGATGCCAAATTTGGTCGCGATCGTGAGCTCGGATCGTCGCGCGCGCGCAAAGCGCCCGAGTTCGGCCTCCGCTTGGCCCAGGCCATACATCCGAGCGACGTCGAAGTGGGCGATCCCGCTGTCGAAGGCGGCTGCGAGCAGGCGCTGGCGGGCACGTCCCGAGTCCAGCCGCATCAGCCCGCCGCACCCGAAGCCGAGACGCGTGGTCGTCACGTGCTGCGTCAGTGCGACACGCTCAGCGATGGTCACTGAACCGGGAGACTAGCCTGCGGCCTCCGGCCCACCGATGCCCAAGCGAACCACCGAGATCGACGTCCTGATGCTGCTCGAGAACAACCCGTACCCGCGGGATGTCCGTGTCCGCATGGAAGCTGAGTCACTCTCACGCGCGGGGTACCGCGTTAGGGTGATCGCGCCACGCGCCAGGGGTGAACGAGGCCGCGAGCTGGTGAGAGGCGTGGAGGTACGACGCTACCGCGCAGTCGAAGGGCGAAGACCGTCGGGCGTTGCGGTCGAATACCTCGTCGCCGCGATCAAGCTGCAGGCGCTCGGAGCGCTGGCGCTGCTCCGCGGAGGCGAGGTTCTGCACCTGCATAATCCGCCGGACATCTTCTTTGGGCTCGCGGCGCTCTTCCGACTCGCGGGGCGCAAGGTGGTGTTCGATCACCACGATCTCTTCCCCGAGGTGACCGAGGCCAAGGTCCCGAGCCCGGCGCTCCGCCGGCTCGCGCTGATCTGCGAGCGGCTTACCTTCGCGGCCGCCAACCAGGTTCTCTCCACCAACTCGTCGTATGCGGAGATTGCCCGCGGGCGGGGGGGAAAGGACCCCCGCGCCGTCACTGTCGTGCGCAACGGGCCCCCGGACGAATGGGCGGGCTCGGCGCACGAGAGCGGGGCTGGGCGGCTTCGGGCGGTCAAGCTCGCTTACGTCGGCGCAATCTCAACGCAGGACGGCGTCGAGATGCTCGCCCCCGTGCTCGCGCGCGTGCGTGAAGAGGGTGTAGATCCGGCCCTCACCGTCGTCGGCGACGGCGATGCAAGGCCCCAATTCGAGGCGGCGCTTCGTCGTTACGGGGTCGCCGACTGCGTGACGGTCACCGGCTGGCGGCCGCACGAACAGGTGCCTGAACTGCTGCGTGGGGTCGATGTATGCCTGGACCCCGCGCCCGCCTCCGCTTTGAACGAGCGCTCGACGATGATCAAGGTCGTCGAGTACGTCGTGCTGGGTAAGCCAGTCGTCGCGTTTGATCTGCTGGAGACGAGGCGCACCGTGGGCGATGCCGCGGTGCTGGTCGCCGCTGGTGACCTCGACGCCTTCGCGCACGCGGTGGTGGCTTTGGCGCAGCAGCCCGAAGAGCGGCTGGATCTCACCCGCCGCGCCCTCGAGCGGGCTCCCGAACTCGTGTGGTCGCATTCCGCGCGCGCCTTACTCGGCGCCTACGACAAGATCCTCACCGTCTCGCCGTAGGCGCCCCGTGGGCACAAGGCCCCGCGGCTCGCCGAGGGCGGCTCTGATCGCGGTCACGACCGCCTCGAGCTCCTCGTTCCTCATGCCCGGGAAGATCGGCAACGACAACTCGCGCCCCGCCCAGTCGCGTGCGACGGGCACGAGGCTCTCGCCGATCGGCCGGCCGCTGGGTTGCAGGAGCTGTTGAAGCGCGGGCTGATCGACAACCGCACGCGGGTAATGGACGCCGGTCGCGATGCCCGCGGCGCCGAGCGCGCGAGCCAGTCCATCCCGGTCCCCGACTCTGATCGGGAAGAGGTGATAGATGCATGGCGATGCCGGATGCTCCGCCAGCGGCTCGGCAGCCTCGTCCCCGACAGCATCGCTGACGAGCGACCGATACCGCGCGGCGAGCCGTCGCCGCTCCGCATTCCACCCGTCAACGTATTTGAGCTTGACCCGCAGCAGCGCTGCCTGAAGGCCGTCGAGCCGCTCGTTGTAGCCGGCGATCAGATGCTCGCGATCCCGATCCCGTCCGAGGTTGCGAAGCCTGCGCGCCGCGGCGGCAAGGTCGGCGTCGGAGGTGCAAATCGCCCCCGCGTCGCCCAGCGCGCCGAGGTTCTTGCTCGGGTAGAAGCTGAACGCCGCTGCGTCACCCAGGCTGCCGGCGCGCGCGCCGCGGTAGGTGGCGCCGTGGGCCTGGGCGGCGTCTTCCAGCAGCAGGAGGCCGTGGTGGTCACACAGGTCGCGCAGCTCGCCGATCGCGCACGCTTGACCGTAGAGGTGGATTCCCAGGATGGCTGCCGTCGCGGGGCCGATCGCCTCCTGCGCGGCCCGTGCGTCGATCAACCCGGTGCCGTACTCCACATCCACCGGCACGGGGGTCGCGCCCGTGTAGAGCACGGCCAGGGCGCTGGCGATGAAGGTGTGGGCGGGGACGATGACCTCATCGCCGCCCCCGATCCCGGCCGCCTCGAGCATGATCTGCAGCGCCGCGGTGCCCGAGCCGACCCCGACGCAATGGCGCGCGCCGCAGTAGGCGGCGAAGTCGGCCTCGAAGCGCTCGACCTCCTCGCCGAGGACGAAGGCGCTTGAGGCCATCACCCGGTCGAAGGCCGCGCGCAGCTCGGCTTGCAGCGGCGCGTGCTGGCGGGCAAGGTCTACGAGCGGAAGCTTGGTCATCCGGGGCCCCTACTGCACCTGCACGAATACAGATGAGCGCGGGTTGAGCGACCGCGCGCGACGATAGGCGGAGACAGCGGCCTGGACGTTCTCGTTCTCCGCGTCGATCCGTGAGAGCACCAGCCAGACGCTCCAGTTCGACGGCTCGTCGCGCGCCGCGTGCTGGGCGGCGACGAGCGCCGCGGGAAGGTCGTGCCGGCCTTCAAGCACGACGGCGAGTTGAAGCTGCGCGGAGGCGGAGCCCGGCTCGAGCCCTACGGCCGTACGGGCGTCGCCCAGCGCAGCGCTCGAGTTGCCCGCCGAAGCCTCGCTCTGGCTGCGGCGGATCGCGCTCGTGACGGCGAGCGGATAGGCGATCGCCACCAGGCACGCGATCGCTACCGCGACCGCCGCACCGCGGACGAGCCAGCGACGGCGCCCCGTGGGCCTCGACCCTACCTGCGGCGCCAGCACCGCCGCCGCCAGCAGCAAGAAGGCGGCCGGCAGAACCGGGACCTGCCAGATCCAGTCGTAGGCCGCCGAAGCGCAGAAGGTGATGAGGGCGGCCGTCACGGCGGCTGCGTAAACGCGCGGCGCGCGTCCCTCGGCGGCGCTGCCGGAGACCTGAACGACAGCTCTGACGCCCGTCGCCAGCGCCACCACGAGGAAGCCCACTAGCAGCGCCACGCCGACAATTCCCAGCTCAGCGAACGTCTCGACGTACAGCGAGTGCGCGTTCTCCACGTAGCCGGTGGCGCTCGCCCGCGGCAGCCAGATCAACTGGAAGGTTCCAGCGCCCCCGCCCTCGAGGGGATGGTTCTCGCCGTAGCGGACGGCTACCTGCCAGTACTGGTAGCGGTAGTTGCCGCTGGCGGCGCCGAAGCGACCGAGCGAGTTGTGGGCCAGCGCGCCCGATCGCGGCCGCTTGAAGTCCTGCCAGGCATGAGACAGCCGGTGCGGAGCGCCGGCCCCGATCGCGACCACGATCACGGCCACCGCTCCGATGGCGAGCAGCGCCTGGGCCAGTTGTCTCGGCACCGCCAGGCTGTGTGAGCGCTGCAAGCGTCTTGTGAGCAGGCTGATTCCGAGCGCCGCCACCGCCACCGCCGCGCACACCACCACCAAGATCACGACTAGCGCGGCGCCCTGGTGTCGCGCCGCAGCATTGCGCAGGCCGTTCTCGATCGCGGGCCTGGAGGCCGCGCTCGCCACCACCACGGCTGCGCCCGCGCCCCCCACCAGCGCGATCGCTAGCTTCGGGATCCGCTCAGAGGTGAGCGCGAAGAAGGCCGCCACCGCCAGCGCTCCGGCGATCGCCCCGCCACGCGAGAACGACAGGTAGCCGCACAGCACCACCAGCGGCAGCGCCCCCGCGGCGGCGGCCCGACCGACGACCGTGCGCGCCGCGGTCGCGGCCGCCAGCAGCAGCGGGAGGCCGAGCGCCATCAGCGCGGCCAAGGCGTTCCAGTAGTTCAGCGGCCACCCCAGGCGATTGTTGCTGCCCGGCTGGAAGGCGCTCGCCTGCTTCGCGGCGGGAAAGAGCCCTGGGATCAGACGCGAGGCGAGCGCCAGCGCCGCCACGAACGTGACCGCCGCCGCGATCGCGTTGACCGTATGGCGGATTGCTCCCTCGCGATCACGCTGGAGCATGATTCCGAGCGCGAGCATCCCCAAGTAGCCGGCGACGAGCGAGGTGTCCTCGAGCGTGCGCTCGAGGCTGAGGGACCAGATCGAGGACAGCGCGCTCCAGGCCACGAAGGCGGCGAACAAGCCGAGCGCCGCCCACGCCGCGCGGGTAAGACGCGCCCGCGGCAGCAGGCCGGCGGCCGCGCCGAGCAGCACTATCCACCACACGACGGTGCCCACCTGACTGTGGACGACCTGGTCGTACCCACCGCCATCGGCCGCGAGATACAGCACCAGGCCGCCCGCGAGCGTCCACTCCCAGACGCCGCTGGTGGCGGGCATCGGCGCCCCCTCGAGCCGAGCTGGTTCGTGTCTCTCAGATCCCGGGGGCGCGATCCCGGGTTGTACGGCCGTGCGCGGAGCGAGGCTCATCGACCCTGGCTCCAGGCGAGGCTGGTCTGACCGTCCACCTGGGCCCGGAGCACGCCCGCCCCGCGGAGCGCAACCGAGGTGTCGAAGACCGCGTGCGTGAGCACGTGAAGCGTCTTTAGCGTCGTCCAGTGACCCGCTCTGAGCCGTTGGATGCGCAGCACGCCGGCCTGCGGCGAGCGTCCCCAGGCTTCGACCGAGGCGCCGGTCAGCCGCTCGGTCACGAACGGAAAACGGTAGGCGGTGGCCGCGGGCTTCGGCTGCCCGTCGAGGAAGTAGAGGCCGCCCTTGGGCCCCGGTCCCGTCACCGAGGGGACGGCATCGCGAATCATGAAGAACAGGATCGTGTCGACCCCCTGTCGCCACAGCACGTACATGGCCTGCTCGTACCAGTGAGCGTGTTTGAGCAGCGGCACGCCTTGCGGGTTTGGCGGCTTGCTCGACCAGGAGATCTCGGTCACCCACTGGGCCTTGGGTCCTGACGGCAGGACATGGTGAAACCTTCGCGCCGCGTCCAGCACGCGCGTCAGCTTGAAGGTGTCGGGAGTCGCAACGTCATCGGGGTTGCCCGCGTACCAGAGCGGTCCGTAGACGCCATAGACGTGATGGTCGATCGCGTCGAGGTGGGGCGGATCCGGACACGGCAGCGGCCGCAGCGCGCCGCTGCCCTGCCGGCCTTTGCCGAGGCAGAACAGGTCGCGGTAGAACCTGACGGGGGGCATGCGCTCTTTGCCCGGCCCGCGGAAGCCCGGCCAGTCGCCGTAGGGCGACGTACCGGCGCTGATGACGAAGTTCGAGGGGGAGACGCGCTTGACCGCGGCGTAGAAGGCGTTCAGCAGCCGGCGATAGATCACGGGGCTCGTGTCGACCCAGTGACGGCCTGACCGCGTCCACTGCGGCGAGAGATACTCGTCGAGGTTCGGTTCGTTCCATGCCTGCCAGTCGCGCACTCGGGGCAGGTTGACGCCGGGCTGCAGGGGGTCGGGAAAGTGACCGTCGTAGCGGCGTGCCACCGCGGTCGCGAAGGCGGCATAGTCGGCCGCGTTCGGTCGCCACGTGCCGGGCGGTTCGCTGCTCGGCATGTGAGGCCCCTCCGCCCAACTCGGGGCGGAATAGATATTGAGCAGCACGGCCAGGCCGTGAGCGTGCAGATCGCGCACTGCCGCGTCGACCGGCGCCCAGTCGTAATCGGGGCTGGCCGGGTTGGCCGCGTCAAAGCCCGGCGGAGGCGCGCTGGGCGCGACGTCCGACCATTTGATGTCGACGCGAACGATCCCCGCGCCCTCGGCCACCGCGCGACTGATCCACAACGAGTCGACGGCGGGGTCGGTGAGCACCTGATCGCCGCTGAATCCCAGTGTGAGAGGGCTAAGCGCGGCTGCCCGGTGGGTGCCCGGCCGCGGGGTCCCGTGCGTCGCCGAGCCGCAACCGGCGAGCAGCGCGGCCGCCGCGAGCATCCCGGCGAGGGCTGCGGCCCGCCCCGGGAGCGCGTGTCGCGAGCGGAGCCGCACCTCGCTCGCGGCTCTCAATCCATCCGCCGCCGTTGGAGCAGCACCAGCGCGGTGCCGAACAGACACAGGGCGAGCACGATCGGGAAGAGCACACCCAGACCCCCGCCGCCGGAGGAGCCGCCGAGCGCCCCAGCCAGGGCTTGAAGCGGCGATGAGCCGGCGCTCGACCGGGCAGAGCGACTTCCCACGCGCTCACTTCCCCGCTTCCGCGAGCCGGAGACTGGCCCCCCGACGATCGCGCTGTCCGGGCCGCCTGGAGCGGTTGCCCGCGCGAGTGCCATGGTCGCGGCGCCGTCGGGCCCGTCAGCCAGCAGCGCTCCTTGGGCGGAGCTTGTGATCGTGCTCGAGCGTCCGCTGTGGAGGTTCAAATGCGTGCCGATCGCGCTGCTCGGGCACCCCCCGTGTGCCGTGGGGACGTTCTCTACATACTGGCTGACGCTGGAGTTCCCGGGCGGAATCAGGGTGTGGACCGGCGATCCTTTGCGGGCCGTGACGCGTGCCCGGCTGCACCTGGCGGTGGCGCTCGCGTGCTGCCCCGAGGACGCGGCCAGTGAAGCGACCGTAACCGCGACGACTGCGGTCAGCGCCAGCGCCCCCAACGTCACTTTGCGCATCGGCCAAGGATACGTCAAGGGTCCGCCGCCAAAGCCGCCCGCAGCGGTGCATCACCATCCAAGACCCACTGGTGGTTCTCGGAAACAAAGCGGGCGGGTTCGGCATCAGCGTCGTCTAGACATAGATGCCGCGACCCGTCGGACTGCCTTGGTCGCCCGGTGCCGTGACTCCCGGGCGGGGCTCCGTAGGAGGTGATCGCTGAAAGCGGAGGCGCGGGCCGCTTGGGGCCCGTGGCGCGGGCTGTGTGCTCAGCGTGCTACGGCGTTGGGGCGAGCACAAAGAGCTCGATCTCGAGGTCGGGGCCGACGTGGCTGTTGGAGATGAAGGTGGTCACGCGCCGGCCGGAGAGCCGCTCGATTTCGGAGATGAACGTGTCCTGCATGGCGTTCTGGAAGGCGCTGCGGGTGTCCCGGGCCAGTGGGCGGCGTTGGATCTCGATCATCGTCTTCTCCACGTCGGTGTAGACGCCGCCCATCACGCAGGCCAAGAGCTCGTCGTCGATCAGTCGGGTTCGCGCGCTCGCGGGGACGCGGTGGTGGTAGCGCTCGTGCAGGGCGACCATCGAACTGGTCACGGCATCGAGCAGCGCGTCGCCGGTGAAGGGGGGCGCGTCGTCGCGGAGCGGGGGGGTCGGGCCCGGCATGGGGCCTCCTTCGCTCTCCTGAGGAATAAGCCGCGCGTGAGGCGAGGAGAACGGGACCCGACGAGCGGACTGGAGTCCAGTCATAGCGCTCTGGGCGCTAGCATCGGACGGAGCGTTGCCACGCGTCAGATGGAGCGGATGATGCCCCGACCGGACCCGAATCAGACAGCACGACGGCGAGACGCGCACGGCGATCTCTGACGGGATGGTTGCGTTGTTGAAGGAGTTCTATGGGGTCGGTCCGACGCAGAGCAAGACCTACTATTACGATGATCTCGTCGTCTGCTTGCTGCGCGGCGGGTTCACGCGCGTGGAGCAGACGCTGCTCGAAGGTGGGCGTACCTCGGCGGTGATCCAGCAGCGGATGGAGTTTCAGGAGGTGATGCGCTCCCGCTTCGTTTCGGTGATCGAGCAGGCCACCGGCCGGCGGGTGCTGGGGTTCATGAGCGGCAATCAGCAGGAGCCCGACATGATCTGCGAGGTGTTCGTGCTCGCCCCCACCGATCTGTTGGGCGGGGAGAAGCTGGTCGAGCCTGGCGACCGCTGATGGCGTCCGGCGGGCGGGTGCTCCGGCGCCGCCGCGGCGCGCCCCTTCGGGCCGCGTTGGCCTTGGGGAGTAGAGTCCGTGGCGACGAGGGCATCGGCCCCGGGGTCGCTGGTCTTCAGATCGACAGCGGGGCCTGACTTCCGCGATTCTTTCGGCCGCCAGTCCGCACGTGGCCCGTCAGGAGGTTAGGTGCCCGGATCAGGACGTTTTTCGGGCTGGATGGCGTGCGTCTTGTCGTGGCAAACACGGTGGATGGCGCCGCCGCTTCGACCGTGCGAGCGCTGGAGGACGCGGTCACGGCCGCCTCCACGGACCCGCTGGAGGACGACGCGACGATCGTGGCGTTCGCCCCGACCGCTCCCCAGTAGTCCCATATGTCCAGCGTAACTGACACACTATGTGTCACTAATGGTGAGTTGTGGGTCATAAACCGCGAACGTTGCCAGTACGGGGTTGACAAACGGGACACGGTCAAGCTCTCTTTGGCTTCGGAGGGCATTCGTGACGAGGCTCGGCCCGCGAGGACGTGGGGTACGCAGCGTCACCTGACTTCTTGGTTGCCGTTGGAAAGCGATCCGAGGAGTTCGGAGTGCCCCACGCGGACAGGCCCGCGAGCGGGAGGGGCGCCGGGAGACCGAGAAGCCGACTGTCGGTCACGACACCAGCGGCCCGACCACCGATGACGCGATGACGCGCTCCGAGGAGGAGCTACGAGTCGGCACGACCCGGCGGGAAAGCGGCCGGGTGCGGCTGCGCAAGCACGTGGTCACCGAAATGCAGACAAGGACCGTCCCGGTGCAGCGCGAGGAGGTCCGGATCGAGCGCGAGCCGATCACCGACGCCAACCGCGGCGCGGCCGAGAGCGGTCCGGACATCTCCGAGGAAGAGCACGAGGTCGTCCTGCACGAGGACGAGGTCGTCGTCGAGAAGCGTGCGATCCCCAAGGAGCGCGTGCGCCTCGGCACCGAGACAGTCAGCGAGGATCGCGAGGTCTCCGAGGAGGTCCGCAAGGAGCGGATCGACGCGCCTGAGCGTTAGGTGATCGCCGCCGGCGAGCGGCCGCGACCAAGCGTCAAATCAAGCGGGAGAAGCCTTGATCACGCCGATCGCGGCCTTCGCCGGTGGCAGTCCGAAATGACCACCCCTGGCCAACCACCCCTAGAAGACACGGCTAGCCCACCATGCCCATGAACTCAGTCATCCTCGCCGCGGCGCTGACCGCGGCCGCAGTGCGAGCGGGACAGGCCATTCGGCAGCGCGACCTTTGGCTGACTCCGCCACCATTGGACAGCTTCGACGAACCGGTCGGTTCCTCCCGCCAGCAGCCCTGCTACGCGCGCGGGCTGAGTTCGCGCGCGAGCAGGCAATCAAGCGAAAGGACCGAGCAATGAGTACCACCGCCGCCGGTGAGAGCAGCGAGCAGAAGCGCTCCGGGCGCCAACCCGAAGGACCCGCGCACGCGCGCAAGGGCTCCGGGGTTTCAGACCTTCAAGCGCACCCTGACCGAGTTCTCAGAAGACAACCTGACCGACTTGGCCGCGGCGCTGACCTACTACGCGGTCCTGTCGATCTTTCCCGCGCTGCTGGCCCTGGTCGCCGTCGTCGGCCTGGTCGGCGACCCGCACACGATCACCAAGGACCTGACGAACATCGTCAGCTCGATCGGTCCCTCGTCCGCCGCGCAGACGTTCAAGGGCCCGATCCAGGGGCTGACCAAGAGCAACGGCACGGCCGGGATCCTCGTGATCGTCGGGATCGTCGCTGCGTTGTGGACAGCCTCGGGCTACGTGGGCGCGTTCATGCGGGCCTCCAACCGGATTTACGAGGTCGAGGAGGGCCGCTCGTTCATCAAGCTGCGCCCGCTGCAGATGCTGGTCACCCTGGTGATCGTGGTGCTGCTGGCGCTGGTCTTGGTCGCCCTCGTTTTGACCGGGCCGGTGGCCCAGAAGGTCGGCACCGCGGTGGGTGCCGGCTCGAGTGCGGTGAGCATCTGGGACATCGCCAAGTGGCCGATCCTGCTGCTCGTGGTGGCGTTCATCGTCTCGCTGCTCTACTACTCGGCTCCGAACGCCAGGCTGCGCGGTCTGAAGTCGATCTTCCCCGGCGCCGTGCTGGCGATCGTCGTCTGGCTCGTGGTCTCGGCCGCGTTCGCGTTCTATGTCGCGAACTTCGGCTCCTACAACAAGACCTATGGCTCGCTGGGCGCGGTGATCGCCTTTCTGGTCTGGATGTGGATCACCAACGTGGCCATCCTGCTCGGGGCGGAGATCAACGCCGAGCGCGAGCGCAGCCGACAACTGGGCGAAGGAGTTCCGGGGGCCGAGCGGGAGCATCAGCTCGAGGAGCGCTCGGTGCCCAAGGACAAGAAGCGAGCGCGGACGGCATGATCGCATCATCGCTCACCGAACGGGGAGGGTCCCCACCCGTCCTGGCAGCCACCGATCGTCGAGCCCGTCCGTTCGCGTGCTCGATGATCAGCTGGGGTCACGAGGCGGCCTGGGTTCGCGTGGAAGGCGAGCTCGACCTCGCGACCAGCAGTCACGTCGACCGAAGCCTGGCCGAGGCTCAGTCGGACACACGCCTGGTCGTGGTCGACCTGCGCCTGGTGACCTTCATGGACAGCGCCGGCGTGCACGCGCTGCTGGACGCCGACGGGCGTGCGCGTAGGGAAGGCGACCGTCTGCTGGTCGCGCCGGGGCCGGTGCAGATCAAGCGGCTGCTTGCCCTGACTGGACTGAGTGAGCGGCTGGAGATCCTCGAGCTGGATCCCGCCGATCAGCCCGCCTACCCGCTCCCAACACACCGCGAAAAGGACGCTCAGAGTGACCGAAGCTCCGATCCACTCAAGCAACCAGCGTGACGGCCACGACGCCTCAGAAGCCACTCAAGAAGCCGTTGGGAGTACCGGCGTTTGGCCTTTGCCCAGCGCGGCGCCGGTGGCCACGGCCGTTCCCGGCGAAGACGAGGTTGAAGGTCCCGATTCGCCTCGGCCGGCGCCGAGCCCCAGATCTCGTCCCCACCTGGCGCTCGGCCTCGTCGTCGGGCTGAGAGGAGGCCGGTGTCTCCTGGGTGCTCGCGCCTGTGTTCGGATGGGGCTGGCGGGCTAGCTTGAATTCGTCGGGCGAGTCGCGGATAGCACCAGGCCGTAGAGCAGGTGGTCGGCGGCTAGCGCGAGTCGGTCGACTGGGCGTAGGCGTCTGGCCTGGGTGAGCCCGAGGGCGGGCGCGATCGCCAGCTCGAAGCCCAACCACACCACCAGTCCGTACGCCGGTCCTGCCCACCGACGGTGACGGATCGCGCGGGGCAGCGCGCCGTAGGTGGCTCCGCCCGTAGCGCCGAAGACCCAGTGGGCGGCCTCGATCAACCCCCGTCGCTGCTTACGCGGCGCCCGGCGCAGTAGGGAGCGCAAGCCACGAGCTCGCTGGCTGCCAACGGCCTCCGGTGGGGTCTGTGCCACGAGCCCAAGCTCGGTCGTAATCACCCGCATTCCGGTCATCGCCATCGCGCCGACAACCCCGCATGCCGTGCCACTGAGTACATCACCCACGCGTGAGGCACCATTCGTCGCCTCGGGCGTCAAAGCGTGGCTCATCTGCGTGTCCATGCTGGCAGCTTACCCTCCCGTCCGCCGGCGTCTCCACGTACATGTGAACGCGCCGAACGCGAGCGGGTGAGGTCATGGCGTCGCTGCCGGCACGGCGTCGCTGCCGGCTACGCCGAGGACGTCGTGCTGTACGACGTCGGGCTGTTCGAGCCGCTGCGGAGCCGCGCGGCGATCCGCGACGCGGTAGCGGCTACCTCACCGCTTCTCGGATTTTCACGCCGACATGGGCGAGCCAATCGTCTCGGGCAACCGGGTGGACTGCTGCGCCTCTGCCGGAGGACCGCCCTCCCGGCTTTCGCCATCTCGAAGCAGTAGCCGGGCCGGTGCAGGACCGTTGGCGTCGGGCTGCCGCTATCGAACACGACCTGCCCCCAGTCCTCAAGGCGGAACCTCTCCGTGCTGCCCTTCAGCAATCAAGTTCGCACGACAGCGCGAGTCCCAACTGTCCCGGTTCGTGCGTTTGGAGCGACGCGCAATGGGCAGAGAGAGCCCATGGCTGCACAGAAGAAAGGCTCCCGGCCCAAGGACCTCACGACTGTGGTACACGACGCCGTTTCCGGCCGCTTCCTGCCCAAGGATGCTGCCAAGCGACGTTCCAAGACCACGGTGACTGAACGAATCGGCTTGAGCCACGGACGCGCGAGAACAAACGTAAGTAGCTTCTCGCCGTAACCGCGGCGCGCTCACCCGCCGAAACGCTTCCGCAGTTACATCCACAGCGCGCGTAGAAACGTCATCAAATTGATCCGCGAACCCATCTCCCTCCTGGCAGCGCTACCGAGCAAGACCGGAGAGCTCCTCCGTCTTGCGCAGCGCGCCGACGCAGGGCTCTCAGCAATACAACAACTCGCTCAGGAGGTCGGTCCGTTCCTGAAGTGCCTAAGCGCCGACGTCGGCGCAATGAAAGCAACCACCGAACGCATGGACAGTCACGTCGCTGAAATCCACCAAGAGATAACGGAGTTCAGCCGTAGGCTCACCGGTATCGAAGAACTCGTCGCCAGCCTCGCCCGCGACGTCGACGAGGCTACCGACCACCTACCCGAGCCAAACAAGGGACCAGTGGCCAAGGCAAAGGAAATTATCTCGGGAAGCAGCACCGATTAGCAGCGCCAACACGTCAACGGCACGTGGCGCCAGCAGGGGTTTCTGATGGGCACGGCTGGGCTCGAACCAGCGACCTCTCGCGTGTGAAGCGAGCGCTCTCCCACTGAGCTACGCGCCCGGTGGCCTGGATTCTACGCGGCCCGGGAAGGCGTCAAAGTACGCACCATGACCGCGCGCAGGGCGCTCGCCGGATGGCTGTTTGCACTCGCGCTGTTGCCCTTGCAGGTCAAGCCGGCGGCCGCGACCCGCGCCACCCCGCTCTACGGCGTGACGATCGACCGGCTCGCCAACCTCGGTGGCGTGATCGCCGGGCTGAGAGCGCTTCCCCACCGGCCCACCGTGCGCGTCTACTTCGACGTGCACGAGCCGGCGTCCCACTACGCGCGCGCCGTGGCCCGGATCGCCAGGCACGGGGCGGTCATGGGCGAGTTGCTCGACTCCTCGGACGAGCGCGCGATCTCCGTCTCCGGGCTGCGCGCCCGAGCCCGCTCGTATCTCGCCCGCCTCAAAGGCCACGTCGCGATCTGGGAGATCGGCAACGAGGTCAACGGCAGCTGGACGGGTCGCTCGCGGACGGTTGCCCGCAAGCTGATCGCCGCCTACCGCGTCGTCGCGGCGGCCGGCGACAGGACCGCCTTGACCCTGTACGCGAACGACTTCGGACCCGACCACTGCGGCGACGGGCGCGCCGAGCTGACCCCGGTCCAGTTTGCGCGCCGCTTCATCCCGACCTCGGTCGCGCGCGGGCTCGATTACGTCCTCATCTCCTACTACCCGACGCAGTGCGGCTCTCGCGAGCCCGGCGGGGCGAGCGTCGCCGCACACCTGAAGCGGCTGCGTGCGATCTTCCCGCACGCGCTGCTCGGCTTCGGAGAGGTGGGCCTCCCGCGGCCGGTCACGTCCACGACGCGAGCCCGGGCTGCCCAGATCATGCGCTGGGCCTACTCGCTTCACCCCAGGCTGCCCTACTACGCCGGCGGCTACTTCTGGTGGTATGCCGCCGAGGATGCGCTGCGGCCGCACGCACCGCTGAAAGATGCGCTCAGGCGGGCGCTAAAGGACGAGGCGGCGGCGTTATCGGGCCTCTAGAGCCCGACCAGATTCTCGACCGCGGCATGGCGCGTGGCGCCCCGCAGGTCCACGAACAGCTTGGCCTCGCGCGCGATCGCCACGTGGTCGATCTCCGGATGGGCAGTCACCAGCACCACGGCATCAGCGTCGGCGACCGCGTCCTCGAGCGACGCGCCAACCAGCCCGAACTCCGGTAGCGCGGCCACATACGCGTCGTGGTAGGCGATCTCGCCGCCGCGAGACTGGAGCTCGGCGATGATCCGCAGCGCCGGGGACTCGCGCGTGTCCCCGATGCCGGCCTTGTAGGCCACGCCGAGGATCGCGATCTTGGAACCGTTGACGGGCTTCGCGTGCTCGTTCAGCGCCCGCTCGATCCGCTGCACGCAGTGATCGGGCATCTGCTGGTTGATCTTGCCCGCGAGCTCGATGAACTCGGTCTGGAAGTGGAACTCGCGCGCGCGCCAGCTCAAGTAGAACGGGTCGACCGGCAGACAGTGACCGCCCATCCCGGGCCCGGGCTCGAAGCGCATGAAGCCGTAGGGCTTGGTCGCGGCCGCGTCGACCACCTCCCAGATGTCGATCCCCATGCGTTCTGCCAGCATCGCGAGCTCGTTGACGAGCGCGATGTTGACCGAGCGAAAGATGTTCTCGAGCAGCTTGGTCAGCTCCGCCGCCTCGGGGCTCGAGACGGTCACGATGCGCCCGCAGATGCGGCCGTAGAGGTCCGTCGCTCGCGCCACGCACTCGCTCGTGATGCCGCCGATCACCTTGGGAGTGTTGGCCAGCGTGAAGTCCGTGCGCCCCGGGTCGACCCGCTCCGGCGAGTAGGCCACGTTCAGTCCCTCGCCAACCTGCAGGCCGGACTCGCGCTCGAGCAGCGGCGCGACCTGCTCGCGGGTCGTACCCGGGTAGGTGGTCGACTCGAGCACCACGAGCTGGCCTGACTGGAGGACCCGCCCGAGCTCGCGAGCCGCGGCCAGGAGCGGCGAGAGATCCGGCTCGCGGTTTGCGGTGAGCGGCGTCGGCACGCAGATGATCACCGCGTCCGTGCGCGCCAGCGGCGCGTAGTGAGTGCTCGCCTGCAGGTGCTCGCGCGCGGCTCGGAGCCGCTCGCTGGAGACATCCTCGATGTAGGAGTCGCCGGCTTCGATCGCCGCGACCTTGCCGTCGTCGAGGTCCACGCCCACGACGCGCTCGCCCGCTTCGGCGAACGCGACCGCGAGCGGCAGGCCCACGTAGCCCAGACCGATCACTCCGATGGACACGGCTTTAGACGATACTGGCGAGCAGCGACGCCCCCGCGGGCGCGAGCTAGGATTGCTCGTGGACCGTGCTAGGCGGGGTGCTAGCGGTGCCCTGTACCCGCAAACCGCTCTAGCGGGGCTGAATCCCCTCCCGAGGGGCCAGGCCCGGGGTCGGCGCCCCGTCCGTGGCGTCGATGGTTCGGTCCCGCGACGATGGAGACCCGTGAACCAGGTCAGGTCCGGAAGGAAGCAGCCTTAAGCGGCCCCCTTCAGGCGTTGTGGGAGCGCCGGACCGGAGCCGCGCGACGACGGCCGCCACCCGGCCACCGGCATCGACGGAGGGTGCACGGTCCACTTGATTTTTGTATGGGGGCGCGCATGCGCGCCCCCTCGGGCCGGCTCATGAGCCGGCCCGCCGACCGGAACATGTTCCGGTCGGGGCCGGTGCACATGTGCACCGGCCTACTCCCCGATTAGACTCGATCCGAGTGTCCACCGGCCCCTCCCTTTACCGCCGCCACCGGCCCCGCACGTTCGACGAGGTGGTGGGCCAGGAGCACGTCGTGCGCACGCTGCGCAATGCCGTCGAGCAGGGCAAGGTGCACCACGCATACCTGTTCGTGGGCGCGCGCGGGACCGGCAAGACGAGCATGGCCAAGATCCTCGCGGCCTGCCTCAACTGCGAGCAGGGGCCGACTACGTCCCCGTGCGGGCGCTGCGAATCGTGCACCGCGATTCAGGCCGCCACCTCGCTCGACGTGATCGAGATGGACGCCGCCTCCAACAACTCGGTCGACGACATTCGGGACCTGCGCGAGCGGGTGGCGTACGCGCCCGTCTCGGGCAGGCACAAGGTGTACATCCTCGACGAGGCTCACATGCTCTCCTCGCAGGCCTGGAACGCCTTTCTGAAGACGCTCGAGGAGCCACCGCCGCGCACGATCTTCGTGCTCGCCACCACCGAGCCCCAGAAGGTGCTGCCGACGGTCGTGGATCGCTGCCACCGCTTCGACTTCGGGCGGCCCTCGATCCCCCAGGTGGTGACCGTGCTGCGGCGCGTCGCCGAGCAGGAGCAGATCGCGATCGACGAGCACGCGCTGGCGCTGATCGCGCGGCACGCCACGGGCAGCTTCCGCGACGCGCTCGGCACGCTCGAGCAGCTGCGCACCTACAGGCACGGCGAGATGATCTCCCCGGGAGACGTGATCGCGGTCGTGGGGGTGGCGGACGACGAGCTGCTGCGCGGCGCGATCGAGGCGATCGCCGCGCGCGATCCGGCACAGGCGCTCCGCTCGGCCGCCCGCCTGGCCGACTCGGGTCGCGACCCCGGGCAGGTGCTGCGCGACCTCGAGACCTTTGCCCGCGAACTGCTCGCCGTGCAGGTGCTGGGCGAGCTGCCGGTAGAGCTGCGCACGACGCCCGAGCGCGACCGTCGCTTGGCGGAGCAGGCGGCGCAGGTCTCGCGCACCGACGTGGTGCGCGTGCTCGACTTGATCGCGGCGGCGCTCGAGGCCACCGCCAACGGCGCCCAGGCCCAGATCCAGCTCGAGCTCGTGCTGATCAAGGGCGCCGCGCCCGAGGTCGATCCCTCGACCACGGCGCTGCTCGCGCGGCTCGAGCGCCTGGAACAGGGTGGCGTGGCTCCGGCGTCAGCGGCTCCCGCGCCTGAGGCGCCGGCCGAGCCCGCGGCGGTGGCGCTCGAGAGCGCCCCGCAGCCAGGGATCGACCTCGAGAGCGCCCCGCAGCCAGGGATCGACCTCGAGCGCGCGCTCGAGCTGTGGCCCGCGGTCGTCACCCAAGTCCGCGAGCAGAACGCCCTGGTCGCCGCCCTGCTGGCCGAGGCCCGTCCCGTGGACGCCTCGGAGAGCGAGCTCAGGCTGGCGTTCCCGGCCGGCGCCGCCTTCCTCAAGCGCAAGGCCGAGCAGGACGATCACCGGCGGCTGGCCTCCGATGTGTGGCGAGGCGTCAGCGGGTGCCCGCTCGCGCTCCGCTACGAGCTGGGGGAGGACGACGGGTCCGGACGCGTAGAGCCGGCGCTGTCTGGCGAGGAGCTGGTGCGCCGCTTCATCGAGGAGTTCGATGCCGAGGAGCTTCCGGCGCAGGACGATTCCGAGCAACGAGAGGAGACCGGCTGATGCCACAGCAGCCGAACATGCAGCAGATGCTCAAGCAGGTCCAGAAGATGCAGCAGGAAATGGTCCAGGCCCAGGAGTCGCTCAAGGACGAGGTCGTCGATGCCTCGGCGGGCGGCGGCATGGTGACCGTCGAGGTCACCGGGGACCTACACGTCAAGTCGGTCAGGATCGCCCCCGAGGCGATCGACCCCGATGACCCCGAGCTGCTCCAGGACATGGTCCTGGCCGCCGTCAACGAAGGCCTCCGCGCCGCCCAGGAGCTTGCCTCCTCGAGGCTTGGCGGGATCACCGGCGGCCTCGGCGGGCTGGGGCTACCGGGGCTGTAGAAGACTTGTACGCCGCTCCCGTCCAGCGCCTGATTACTGAGCTGTCCCGGCTCCCAGGGGTCGGCGGACGGACCGCCCAACGGCTCGCCTTCCACATCCTGCGCTCGGAGGACGGGGAGGCGTTTGCGCTCGCGGACGCGATCCGCGAGGTCAAGCAGCGAATCCGCCGGTGCGAGGTCTGCTTCAACCTCGCCGAGGCTCCCATCTGCCGCATCTGCGCCGACGAGCGCCGCGATCCGGAGGTGATCTGCGTGGTCGAGGAGCCATCGGATTTGATCTCGATCGAGCGCACCCACGAGTTCCGGGGCCGCTACCACGTCCTCGGCGGCGCGCTCTCACCGATCGACGGCGTGGATCCTGAAGATCTGAAGCTCTCGGAGCTGTTCGCGCGAGTCGAGCAGGGCGAGGTGCGGGAGGTGGTGATCGCGACCAATCCGACCACCACCGGCGAGGCCACGGCACTGCACATCGCGGGCGTGCTGCGCGACCGCGTGCCGGGCGTGGCGATCACCCGCCTCGCCAGCGGGTTGCCCGTGGGCGCCGACCTCGAGTACGCCGACGAGCTCACGCTCGGCCGGGCCTTGACCGGCCGCCGCGCGGTATGAGCCTGGAGGGCGAAGCGTTGGCGCTGGCGGCGCGGACGGAACCGGTCCACGCCTCCACGGTCGTGATGAAGTTCGGAGGCACTTCGGTCGCCGACGCGGAGCGCATCAAGCGCGCGGCCCGCCGTATCGTGGGGCAGCGCGAGGCGGGCAACCGCGTGGTGGCGGTGCTCTCCGCCCGTGGGAAGACGACCGACGAGTTGATCGCGATGGCCGAGGAGGTCTCGCCCTATCCCGACAGGCGCGAGATGGACATGCTGCTCTCGACCGGCGAGCGGATCTCCTGCGCGCTGTGCGCGATGGCGATCAACGACCTGGGACACCGGGCGATCTCCCTGACCGGCTCGCAAGCGGGCATCGTCACCGACACCTCGCATACCAAGGCGCGCATCCTGGATGTGCGGGGCGACCGCATCCGGGAGGCCCTCGCGGAGGATCGGATCGTGCTGGTGGCCGGCTTCCAGGGGGTCTCCACCAGCCGTGATGTGACGACGCTCGGGCGCGGCGGCTCGGATACCACCGCCGTCGCGGTGGCCGCGGCCGTCGGAGCCGAGGTGTGTGAGATCTACACGGATGTGGCGGGAGTCTTCTCGGCCGACCCGCGCCTCGTCCCCGACGCCAACAAGCTGGCGGTCGTGAGCTTCGAGGAGATGCTCGAGATGGCCGCCTCGGGAGCGAAGGTGCTGCAGCTGCGCTCCGTCGAGTACGCCCGCAACCACGGGGTCCGGATCCACTGCCGCTCATCGTTCGAGGACGGCCCGGGTACCTTTGTGCTCTCAGAGGAAGAGACGATGGAACGACCACTTGTAACTGCCGTCACCCACTCCACCGAGGAGGCGCGCATCACGCTGCTCGGCGTGCCCGATCGGCCTGGGGCAGCGGCCGCGATCTTCACCGCGCTGGCCGATGCCGGCTGCATCGTCGACACGATCATCCAGAACGAGCCGCTCGGCGACGGCCGCGACGCCGAGGTCTCGTTCACCATCCCCCAGGAGGATCTGCCCGACGCCGAGCGCGCGCTCAGCCCGGTGGTCGGAGACCTGGGCATCGCGAAGATGGACACCGACCGGCAGATCGGCAAGGTCTCGATCGTGGGGGCGGGGATGCGCTCGCATCCCGGGGTCGCGGCCAAGGTGTTCGAGACGCTGGGCGAGGAGCGCATCAACATCGAGATGATCTCGACCTCGCCGATCAAGATCTCGTGCGTGATCCGCGCCGAGCATGTCCCGCACGCGGTGCGGGCGCTGCATGGCGCCTTCGAGCTGGGCGCGGGCGGGATCGAGCCGGACCGCGGGCCGCGCTAACCGGCGCCCGGACCGAGCCCGAGCGCCAGCCTCCGCGGTCGAGTCCGAGCGCCAGTCGGCGCCCGGACCGAGCCCGAGCGCCGTCGCTCAGAACCCGCGCGAGGTGAACTCGCTCCCGACGCGCTGGATCTTCACCGCGTCGCTGACCGCCGACCTGGCGGCGCTCTGGTAGCCGGAGCTGTTGTGGGCCCGAAGGCTGCTGCTCATCTTGGACAGGTCATTCCCCAGCGCGCCAAGAATGACGACCGCCTGCCGGTTCAGATCGGCGACCCGAGTAGGTGGTGTCAGCGAAGACATCGCGTGCTGGGCCTCCTTCAGCAGGTTGGCGGCGGTGCTCAGCTTCTGCGGATTCCTGGCGCCCCCGTTCGAGAGAGCGCTCCTCAGCGCCGGGGCGATGCGGCGGTTGAGCAGTGGGCTCAATCGAGCCTCGTACTGTGCCTTGGTCAGCGGATGTGAGCCGGTCGTAGACGTCGTCCCCGTGGACGAGGTCGAGGTGGTTGTAGTCGAGTGCGTGCCGGTCTTGTGCGTCGAGCTCGATTTGTTTGAGGATCCACCGCAGCCGGCGACCGCCAGAGCGACGATCGAAGCCGCGACTGCTCCCCGCGACGAGTACCTCCTCAAACGAACTTCCCCCTTTGTAGGGTCGTGGATTGTCCCCAGACGGTCCAGCGACGCCATCGTAGCCAAGGCCCTACATTGGTGCGGTGCCAGTTGAGTGCTCAGGCGAACAGTACGCGCGCGTAGGCAAGATCAAGCTCTGTTGCGAGACCTTCGGGGATAGGACGCAGCCCGCGCTGCTGCTGATCATGGGCCTCGGCGCCCAGATGGTTTTGTGGGAGGACAGGTTCTGCGAGCAGCTCGCTGAGCGCGGCTTCTGGGTGATCCGTTTCGACAATCGCGACGTTGGGCGCTCCACGATCCTGCGCGATGCGCGCGTCCCCACTCGCGCGCAGTTGATTCTGCGCGACCCGCGCGGGGCCGCCTACAAGCTCGAGGACCTGGCCGACGATGCCGCCGGCCTGCTCGATGTCCTCGGCGTCGATGCCGCGCACGTCGTCGGCATCTCAATGGGGGGCATGATCGCCCAGTCGCTGACGGCCCGCCATCCGCAGCGCGTGCGCTCGCTGGTCTCGATCATGTCGAGCACGGGCAACCGCCGGGTGGGCTTCGCCCATCCGCTGCTGTGGCGGACCTTGCTTCGTCGGGCTCCGCGCGGCCACGACGCGTACATTCGGGATTTCGAGGCGACCCATCGCCAGATCGGCTCACGGCGCTATCCCCCCGGACGCGAGCGGCTGTTGGCGCTCGCGGAGCGCTGCTTCGAGCGGGGGATCCATCCCGCCGGGTCCGCGCGCCAGCTCGCGGCGATCGCGACCGCGTCGGACCGAACCGCCTCGCTGGGGGAGATCCGGGTGCCCACAACCGTCATCCACGGTGACGCCGACAAACTGGTCATGCCCTCCGGAGGGCGTGCCACGGCGAAGGCGATCCCGGGCGCCCGCCTGGTGATGATCCCCGGCATGGCTCACGACCTACCCCCGGATTTGTGGGAGCAGGTGATCGACGAGCTCGAGGCGACGGCCGCGCGGGCGGCGACGGCGCGCGCTGCCTAGGGCGGCCTACGCGGCCGCCGCGCCGACCACCGTGGTCGTCCAGTCGATGACCGAGGTCGGCCGCACGATGTGCCGGTTCATGCCGAGCTCCTTGGGCTCCAGACCGAGCGCCAGGCCGACCAGCTGGGGCAGGTGGAGCACCGGGAGGCCGAGCTCTCTCCCCACCGCCTTGGCCGCCACGGGCTGCTGCAGATCGAGGTTCAGGTGGCACAGGGGGCAGGGAACGACAAGACAGTCGGCTTCGGCGTCGAGCGCATCGCCCAGGTGCCGGCCTGCCATCTCCAGCGACGCCTGCTTGTTCATCGTGATGATGGGGAAGCCGCAGCACTTGTAGACGCCGGCGTAATCGATCACGGTGCCGCCCAGCGCCTCGATCACCATGTGCAGGTAGCGATCGCGGGGATGGTCCTCGTCGATGCCCACGCGGCGCGCGGGACGCACGATGTAGCAGCCGTAGAAGGGCCCGACCCGCAGGCCGCTCAGTGGGCGCTTGACCCTGCCTTTCAGCTCGTCGAGGCCAATCTCCTCGACCAGCAACCACAGCAGGTTTTTGTTCGTGAGGCCCTTTTCGTAGCGAAGGCCTTCGTCGCTGAGGTTCGCGTTGATGTGGTCGCGGTACTCGGTATTGGCGTCGAGGCGCTCCTGGCACTCGGACTGGGCGCCTTGGCAGGTCGAGCAGATGTTCATCATCAGCTGCCCGTCGGTCTGCTGGGCGAGCGCGAAGGTGCGGGCGTTGAGCGTGTCGGCGAGCTCCTGGTTGTGCTCCTCGATCACCCCCGCCCCGCAGCAGGAGGCGCGGTCGAGCTCGATCAGCTCGATGTCCAGCAACGGCGCGATCTTGGCCATCGAGCCGTGAAGCTCGGGCGTGAAGCCTCGGCTGACGCAGCCGGGCCAGTAGGCGACCTTCATCGCTCAGGCATGTTATCGGGGGTCATTTGCCGGTCTTCTCGACTGAGGCCGGGTGACGGCGGCTAGTCGCTGTGCGGCGCGTCGCTCGGGTCGTCGTCCTCGTAACCGCTCACATACAGGTTGAGCTCGACGCGCTCTTCCTTGGCGTCGATGCGATCGAAGATCTCGGTCACCGGCTTCGGCGCCTTGTGCGGATGCAGCAGCGCAGTCTTGGGCGTCATCTTGCCGCGGCTCAGACCCTTGATCGCCGTGGGCAGGCCGCTAACGAGCTCGCGGCCGGCCGCGGGATTGAACTTGCCCCCGTAGGAGTCGGCGAGCAGGTCTGGCTCGTGCAGCAGCCCATTGCGGCGGATGTTCTTGACGAATGCGTGCTCATGGCGGTTGCCGTTGTTGCGGTCCTCGATCTCGAAGTCGGTGCCCGCGATCCGACGCAGCCGCATGATCTGGTTCATCGGGTCGACGCCCTTGGGACACGCGTCCACGCAGTTGAAGCAGTGCGTGCAGTCGTAGATGCCGTGGGGATCCTCGGAGAGGTCGCTCAGTCGCTCCCGGTGTTCAGCATCGCGGGGGTCGCCGACAAAGCGGTACGCCTTGGCCAGCGCCGCCGGCCCGATGAAGAGCGGGTCGATCTCCATCGAGAGGCAGTCCGAAACGCACGCCCCGCATTGGATGCAGGACATCGGCTGGGTGACGTCGACCATGTTCTCGTGGGGGACGACGTACTCGCGCTCGGGGACCGGCTCCTTGTTGATCAGCCAGGGAGTGACGCGCTGGATCTTGCGCCAGTGGACGGCGTCCATGTCCACGATCAGATCACGGATCACGGGCATGTTGCCCATCGGCTCGACCATCACCAGCTCCGTGCGCTGGCCCTCGCCACCATCGAGATCCTCATCGTCTTGGGATGGATTCCAGCCCGCGCCGAATCCTCGCTGCGCGGCCTCCTCGAGATGGGTGTTGCACGCGAGGCCGGGCTTGCCGTTAATTCTCACGCCGCACGAGCCGCAGATGCCCTGCTGGCATGAGCAGCGGATGCCGATCGAGCCGTCGGTGTCGTCCTTGACCTTCAGGATCCCGTCAAGGACCGAGTTGTGCGCTTCCATCTCAATCGTGTGCTCGTCCCAGTAGGCGGCCTCGCCGGAATTGGGATCGAAGCGGCGGATTCTCAGTGTGTAATGGGGCATTTCGTCATGTGGGGGTCGATTTCTCTTGGGTCGGTTCAGCTTGGGGTCGTGTGGGGAGGGTGCGATGGTTTTCGGACTATTCGCGAATTTCTTCGCACCCAGGGGTCAGTAGGTGCGCTCCTCGGGCTGCCAGCGGGTCATCGTGATCGGCGAATAGCTCACCTTCGGGTCCTCGCCGCCGTCCAGAGAGATGTCGACGTGCTTGAGCCAGTCGGCGTCGTTGCGCTCGGGAAAGTCGGTTCTGTATTGCGCGCCGCGTGATTCTGTGCGCTCCTGGGCGGCGACCACGGTCGTCTCGGCCACATCGAGCATGTACCCGAGCTCTATCGCTGCGATCACGTCCTGGTTAAAGACCGAGCCGCGGTCGTCGATCCCCGCGCCGGCCGCTTCCTGCTTCAGTCGCCGCACGATCTCGAGGGCCTTGTTCAGACCCTCGGCGTCGCGGAAGACCGCCACGTAGCGGTTCATAGCGTCGCCAAGCTCCTCCTTGAGCGCGCCGATGCGGCGGCCGTTGCCCTCGCGGCGCAGGATCGAGGCGATGCGGCGCTCGGTATCGGCCAGGCGCGAGGCCGGCGTCGAGGGCATCTGCATCTGCATCGCCTGACGGGCCGCGTGCTCCCCGGAGCGGCGGCCGAACACGAGCGTGTCGAGCAGCGAGTTGGCGCCGAGGCGGTTGCCGCCGTGGACCGACACGCACGCCACCTCGCCCGCGGCATAAAGGCCCGGGATCGTGGTCTGGCCGTCGTAGTCGGTCTTGACCCCGCCCATGATGTAGTGGTTGCCCGGGCGGATGTGAATCGGCTCGCGCGTGATATCGACTCCGGCGAAGTCCCGGCCGATGTTGACGATCTCGCGCAGCGCCTCCAGCGTGCGACGACGAGGGACCTTGGTGACGTCGAGCGCCACCGTGCCGTCGGGGAAGCCGCGGCCCTCGTTGATCTCGGTCTGCTCGGCACGCGAGACGACATCGCGCGAGGCGAGCTCCAGCTTGTTGGGCGCGTAGCCCTCCATGAAGCGATCGCCGTTTGCATTCAGCAGCCATGCGCCCTCGCCGCGAGCACCCTCGGTGATCAGCAGTCCGTTGCCGCTAAGGGTGGTGGGGTGGTACTGGACCATCTCCATGTCCATCAGCTTGGCGCCGATGCGGTAAGCCTGGGCGATCCCGTCGCCCGTCACGATCAGCCCGTTGGTGGTGGGCCGATACACCTGGCCGGCGCCGCCCGAGGCGAGAATCACTGCCTTCGCGTCGATGACCTCGAGCCGGCCGTCACGGAGGTCGCGGCAGATCGCGCCGACGCAGCGGCCATCATCGTTCAACAGGAGATCCGTGGTGAACCACTCCTCGTAGCGATCGAGGTGCGCGTGATGCTTGAGCAGTTGCTCGTAGAGCACGTGCAGAATCGCCTGCCCGGTGATGTCCGCGACGTAGTACGTGCGTGCCGCCGAGGCGCCGCCGAAGGCTCGCGTGCCGAGGTGGCCGGTGCCGTTCCGGTGGAAGGTCACCCCGGCGTGCTCGAGCCACAAGATCTCGTCCGGCGCCTCGCGGCACATGATCTCGATCGCGTCCTGATCGCCCAGGTAGTCCGAGCCCTTGACCGTGTCGAAGGCGTGCGATTCCCAGGTGTCCTCGGGATTGAGAGCGGCGTTGATGCCGCCGGCTGCCGCGACCGAGTGCGAGCGGACCGGGTGGACCTTGGAGACGATCCCCACGGTCGCGCCCGTCTGCGCGGCCGCAAGGGCGGCTCGCTGGCCCGCGAGCCCCGCCCCGATGATCAGGACGTCATGCGCTGGCACGGCCAGTGCTCAACGGGATCCAAGCGGCATGACGGGTGTGCGGGGGCACGCTCGGTCGATTCTATTGATCGGCAATTTGCGGGTTCCTGCCGCTCGTGAGAGCCCTCGCGCCGTCGAACCCGCCGCGCCCCGCCGCCAGATTCGATACGCTCTTTTCCGGGATTTCTTTGACGGGGGCGTGGCGCCCGTCAATTCTGCCTGCACTCGCAGCCGCAGTGCGAATTTGAGGGGGAAAGAACCCCCCGCTGACGGCTCTCGAAGCAGCTTAGATACATCTCCGGCGGGCGATTCTCTTCGGGTAGCGAGCTCTTCCCCTGCGCTCAAGTTTGCCCGTTCGCCCGCCGATCTTTTCCTCTGTACACGAACCCCGAGGCGGAAGGAGGGTATCGTGGCCTGGAAGTGCTGATCCCTGCTCTCTAAGCGTTCGTCGGTAGAGAATGCTGCGCCGCATAACGGTTGCCTACACGGTCAACGAGCTTGGCAACTCGCTTGGCGCAGTCGCGATAGCGGTTGCGGTTTACGACCAAACCCACAGTGCTGTCGCTACTGCCGCGTTGTTCCTTTCCATTTACTTCGTCCCAGCTCTCCTAGCAACGTTCGCTGTTGCATGGCTTGAGTCGTTCGCGCGCAGGGGCGTCCAGGCTGCTCTGTACTGCGCGCAAGCAGCCACGACGGGAGCGCTTGCGGCACTCGTCCTACACCCGGTTCTCGCGCCAATCCTCGTACTTGCGGCAGTGGACGGTTTGGCCGCGCTCGTGTCGCGAGCTTTGCTGCGAGCGGTCGTTTCGCAGCAGGCGGGCGGAGAGGAGGCGCGTCGTCGCGCAAACGGTCGACTGAATATTGGCTGGGCTGGGACGAGTGCACTCGGCCCAGCTGTGGGGGGTGTACTCACGGGCTTGCTCGGCGCGTCGATGGTTCTGGTGATCGATGTCGCCACGTTCCTCGCCACAGCGCTGCTCATGCTGGATGTCCCGACTCCGAGCACAGATGCGGTCCCCGGTCACGTCCTCTCGCAGCTTCGGATGGTTCGGCAATACGTGGCCCGCGCCCCTCTGTTGGCCTGGCTGCTTGGAACGGAAGCGCTGGCACTGATCTTCTTCGCTACGGCCGTTCCCATCGAGGTCGTGTTTGTCAAAGCGACGCTCCACAGCACGGATGCGGGTTACGGGGCCATCGTTGCCGCGTGGGGAGCTGGGATGTTCGCCGGCAGCGGAATCTTCGCTTGGGCGAAAAGCCGGCCCCTTGGCCTGCTCGTGGCCCTGAGCACCCTGGCGGTCGCGGTTGCATACCTCGGAATCGGGGCGTCGACGGCTCTTTGGGTCGCATGCGTGTTTTCATTCGTCGGCGGCACGGGGAATGGGGTGCAATGGATATCGCTGATCACCGCGGTCCAGGAGAAAACGGTGAGAGAGATGCAGGGGCGCGTCATGGGCGTCCTGGAGTCAATGGCTGCCTTCTGCCTGGGCGTCGGATTCGCCCTCGGTGGGGCGGTCGCGGCCATATTCAATCCACGCGTAGCGTTCATTGCGGCCGGGGGAGCCGCACTAATTGCTGCCGGCGCTTTTGCGCGGCTGGCGGTGCGCGACCGGATTGCATTAGGTCAGCGCGTGCAGGCTGGCACCGAGCCTTCGGGCTGATCGAAGCCTCATATGTTGCGCTTAAAGCTGTAATACGCCATCATCTTTGTTCAGATGCGCCCGCGTTTCAGGCGGCCCAGTGGGGAAGAGCTATATGCGACCGGCCAGGTAGCGCTGCTACTGGCATCGCTTGCTGGCGTTGCGCTGAGTTCGCGGTCGGCGGACTGGCACCACGTAGCCGTTGTAGCCATGCTCGGCGCCCTCGCGATCGGCACCGAATCAATCACGGTTCAGCTCGGCAATCTCCGCTTGTCGGTTTCGTTCATAGCGCTCGCTCTTGCGATGGTGCTTTTGGGACCAGCACCTGCCGCGGCCATGGGCTTGACGGCATCGCTCGTCGACTGTCTCTGGTCGCGTAGGCGGCCGCTGCAGTTCTTGACGAACCTCGCAACCTTCGCGTTTTATCCACTGGTCGGAGGGCTTTTCGCACGTGTTCTCCTGAGTGCCGGCTCCGCAATTGCGGGGCCGCACTTCCACGCGCTGGTGGTCGCGACTGTCGTCTGCATCGTCTATGCAGCGACGAATCTCCTCAATTTCACACTGATCGCATTCCACTTCCGCGTCACCAGCGGCCGAACCCTCGCATTCCAGGCTCGCAATTTGCTTCGGCCGATGATTCCGAGCGAAGCAGCCGCATTGGTCTTGACTGCGATGGTGGCGGCGACGTACGCGAGCACGAACAACAGTTCAGTGGTACTCGGCGGTCTGATCCTCGCCGTTGGTCCATTCGCGATGCTCGTACGTGCGCTCGCCCGCTCCGAACAGCGCGCCGATGAGCTCGCAGCCCGCTCCAACCAGCTCGCCCACCTGCAGGTCGGGGTGCTGGCGACGCTGCTCGAGACGCTGGCTCTGCGGGATGGCGGAACCTCGCGGCACAGCGCCACGGTCGCGCGGCTGGCGAGGGCGTTGGCGAAGGAGCGGTCGCTGTCGGAACGGGACCAGGACCTGGCCCACACCGCCGGTCTCCTGCACGACATCGGCAAGTTCGCGCTTCCCGACCGGGTGCTTCATGCCGGCGAGCTGTCCGACGAGGACTGGCCGCTGGTCAGGCGCCATTCCCAGGACGGAGCAGCCCTCGTGGGCCGCCTCGACGGTTACGGGCCGGTGGCCGAGATCATCCTTTACCACCACGAGCGCGTGGACGGCACGGGCTATCCCGCCGGTTTGATTGGACGCGAGATTCCGCTGCTGGCGCGCATCGTGTCGGTGTGCGAGACCTATGACACGCTCACCGGGCGCGACTCGTACCGGCGGGCGATGACGCCCGTGGAGGCGTTCGCCGAGCTCCGCCGAGTAGCTGGTCGGCAGCTCGACGCGGATCTCGTCGACAGCCTGATCGTGATGTTGCAGCGTGACGGCGCAGGTCTGCTGGTATCCGAGGAGGTACAGGGCTCCGCCGCCGACACGGAATTCGCGCGCCTAGCCCAGGCGATGGCGCAGCCCTAGAATCAATCGACCATCGTCATGGACGACCCCGTCTGCGCGGCCTGTCCGCGTAGCCTTCGAACTCAGACACGATGACTGCTGCTTCTGGATCGGAGTTGTGGCTGCTGCGCCTGATGGCCGAACGCGGTCTCCGAGTGCTGGGCGCTTCCGGGCTCATGATCGTGCTTCCGGCAGATCGGGAGCTCGAGATCGTCGCGGAGGCTGGCGCCGTGATGCCCCGTGTAAGAAGCCTGCCGGTGCAGGCGAGCGCGCTCGGGCGTATCAGCCAGGAGGCTGGGCGGCTCGCGCTCGATCGTCCCAACGCCAGGGAGGCACCATGGCTGACCGAGCTCGGTCTGCAGCCGGCCGCGGTGCTGGTCGAGCCCCTGCCGGTGGAGGGCCAGCCTGGCCTGATGGTCGCGCTACGCGATCGCGAACCTGGGTTCGCGCGCAGCGAGGTCATGGCGGCGGGCGATCTTGCACGCAGCATCGTCGAGCGGCTCGAAGCGGAGCGCTCGGTGGAGCGCGAGCGGCTGCGCCATGGCGTGCTCGCGCGCGAGCGGGAGCGGACACGCTGGGCGCGAGAGCTGCATGACGAGACGATCCAGGGGCTCGGCGCGCTGCGCATGTTGCTCGAATATGCGCATTGCGTCAGCGACCCAGATGAACGCGAGCAGACGATCGAGAACGCGCTCGGCGAAATCGACCGTGAGATCGAGTCACTGCGCCATCTGATCACGGAGCTCCGGCCCGCCGCCCTAGATGACCTTGGATTGGTCGCCGCGCTCCAAGCCGTTGCCCGGCGAGCTGGGGCGATCGACGGCCTCACGGTGCAAACCAACGTCCCGCGCCAAGAAACCGTGCCGCGGCTCGGGCCCGAGGCGGAGAGCGCCGTATACCGGATCGTGCAGGAGGCGCTGACCAACGCGGCGAAGCACTCGGGTGCGTCTCGGGTGGTCGTGTCTCTCCGTGTCGAGGGCGACCGCCTGGTGGCTTCGGTGCATGACGACGGCAGCGGCTTCGCCGCCGGCGACGAGCCGTCTGATGGTCAGAACGATGGGACGCCGGAGTCGCTCAGTGGTTTTGGACTCCGGGGGATGCGGGAGCGGGCCGAACTCGTCGGCGCAGAGCTCGCGCTCAGCTCAGAGCCCGGCAACGGCACCACGGTCCGAGTGAGCGTGCCGGCCACGGGCCCGGAAGGGCCCGACGCGCTACCGAGCGAACGCTGAGGGCAGGTCGCGCTTGCGCTAGGGCACGAGCCCGTGCGTCCGCGCGTACTCGGTCAGTTCGGCTCGGGTCGAGTGACCGATCTTGGCAACTGCCCGCGCCCTGTAGGTCTTGACGGTCCGCTCGGACAAGAACAGGCGCTCGGCGATCTGCGCGTTCGTGTACCCGAGCGCAAGCTGGCGCACGATCTCGCGCTCTCGATCGCTGAGCGGGATCGTCGTGCTCGCGTCGCTCGAGGCGAGCAGCGCGCCGACGTGAGGGTCGACGTAGAAGCCCCCGTCCGCCGCGACGCGAAATGCGCGTAGCAGCTCATCGGGCTCGGCCTGCTTGAGGACGAAGCTCCGCGCGCCCGCTTCCAGCGCCGCGCGCGCGTATCCGGGATCCTCATGCATGGTCAGCACGACGATCGCGAGTTCAGGTTGCTCCGCCTGCAGATCGGCGAGGTGGGGGATGCTGGAGCCGCCGGGCATGGAGATGTCGACGATCAACAGGCGGGGCTGCTGATCGCGCACGATCGCCAGCATGCTCGGCACATCGGTCGCCTCGGCCACAACCTGAAATTCCCCATTGGCGCGCTCGAGCACGCCGCGTAGCCCGTTACGCACGACCGCGTGGTCGTCGGCGATCACGGTCCGGATCGGCTCCTGGGTAACGCTCACGGCGGCGACCTTAGCGACTGCTCAGCGCGCCAAATGACAGCGCACCACCAGTTTTAGATCTGCCCCTTTTGGACGACACGGTCGTCACCTCGATGCGGACATGCGGCGCTGCCATTCGCTTCACAATGCAAAGCACATGGATGGATCCTCCCCGACCAGTTGCTCGCCAGCGGGCGCGGTATGAGTCCTGCGCACCCCCCACACCCCGAATTGGTGCTGCTTTGCGGCGGCACCGAACAGCAGCGCGCAGGGTTTCGCCGTGCCCACTCCGCCGCGATTGATTCCCGGACCGCAGTGACAACACGCGACGTCCACTCGCTGTTGCGCTGGGCACCGCGCAGCCGCGCGGTGATCGTGTGCGGAGAGCTGGCGGGCATCGGGGTGGCCACCCTCCAACGGCTGGTGAAAGAGCGGGCCCCTGGCGTAGCCGTGATGGGCGCAGCCATGCCCGTCAACGGGAACGGCAAGCCGGCCGAGCAGCTGCCCGAGGCGCCGGCCTACAGCGGTGCGCCCGCCGTCTCAAACGGCTGGCTAGCGCTCGCCTAGCTCCGCGGCCTCGCCTCGGATTGGCCCGATGGGTCGCCGTCGCGGTGCAGAAGTAAACTGCGGCGCGGATTGCGACTGGGGTGGCATAACCGGGAAAAGGGCCTACTCGATGGGGAGCCAAGCACGCAGGGCCGGTCGCGCGAGCTCCGCGGTGATGGGTCACCACCGGAGCCCGCGCCGACCTCATCACCCGCAAGTGGCTCTTCCGAGCTGGAACAGCCGTCCCCCCAGCCGGCGGGGACTCCAGCCGCGTCTCCAGTGGAAGGGACCGAGCCGGCTGTGACGCACGGCCAGGAGATGAGACCGGAAGGTGAGTCGGAGACGGACGAACGGGAGGCCGTCCCACCAGGAGACGGCCTGCCGCAGGGGGCAAGCCCCGCACGCGGCCACTCCGACGACGAGGCGTCGGCCTCGGTGCGAGTCCAACTCGATCGCCTCACCACTCAGATTCACGGCCTTCAGTCACAGCTCGACGCAGTTATCGCGCGTCGCAACGAGGCGGTGGCGGAACGGGCAAGTCAACACGTGGCCGCGATCGTCGCCGCGGCTGAGCAAGCAGCAGCGGAGATCAAGACGCGCGCGGAACGCGACGCCGCCGCAATCCGCGAGCGGCTGCTGACCGAAGTGCAGGCGGAGGTCCAGCGGATCCGGTCCGACGCAGAGCTGGACGCGGCGCGCGTTCGTACCGAGGCGCACGCCCACGCCGCACGAGTGCGGGAGGGGGCGATCACCGAGGCAAGCACCGAGATCCAGGCCGTCTGCACCGAGTTGGCCGAACGGCTGCAAGCAGCCGCACGCGTCGCGATTGCCGGGATTGCCCGCGGGGTGCCGGGAGGCAATGACCCCACCCCGACGCCGCCCATGGGACTTGCGCCTGTGGGCGAATCGCAACCGGTGACAAAGGACGTCGCGCCGCACACGGCCGACGACAAGCGCCTCACTAATGAGGTCGAGGACGCGGTCAACGATCTGCAGAGCGCTGCTGCGGCACTCGAGCACTCACTGCGCCACTTGCGCGCGATTGGCGAAGAAGAGCTGCGAGCCGACCCCCACTAGGGCTAAGCCGACGAAGCCGCGGTTTGCTCAGCCTTGAATGCGACTGCGGGCTCAGCCCTCGAATGCGACTGCGGGCTTAGGCCTCAGAACGTGACGGTGGCCGGTCGCGCCGCCAGCAGGCCAGGCCCAACATCCCTGGCCTGACTGCGCCCCCACCTTTGCGGCAGCGCGACCGTGCCAACCGTCTTTTCCCCCGGTTCCGGTCCCGGTCCGACCGCCCCCACGGAAGATTCAATTGCTCCGAGCGCTTCCCTAGCGAACCCCGGACATGTCGCCACTAGTCTGCAGGCTCACTGAACCTCCAGCTGGTGGTTTCGGTGACGGCTTATACCTGCCCCCCGCCTGGAGCCGGGTGGGGGGACCGAGAGCTTCCGCCGCGCACTGCCGAAGTGCCGTCGGGCGGTGGCCAGCGTGACCCCAAGCTCCGTTGCCGCCTCGGGCAGGGTGGAGCCGGTGCGCAGGAGCTCGAGCAAGCGAGCCTCGGGTGGGCTGATCTCTGAGGGCTGGAGCCGGTCGAGCGGGCTCACGCGCGCGAGGCGTCTGACCAGCTCGGTGGCGAGAGCGCGTGGAATCACGGCTTCGCCGCGAGCGAGGGCAAGCAGCACGCGAGGCAGCACGTCCAGGTCGATCTCCTTGGAGACGTAGCCCCACGCGCCGGCGCTCAGGCACAGCAGACCAAATTCCGTCCCGGCTGGTGCGCTGCAAGCGAGAATCCTGGTTCCCGCGGCCTCGAAGCGAATCCGCTGGATGGCGCGCAACGCCCGCGCGGCGGTCGTCTGGACGTCGAGGAGCACTATGTCGGGCTCGAGTTCCGACGCCAGCTGCTCGGTGACGGCGCCCAAGGTCCCGTCAGCGAGGACCTCGATGCCCGGGCTACGCGCGCCCGCGCGAAACGCCTGGCGCGTGAATGGATCGTCCGAGCCGACCAGGACCGTCAGGCTGCCTGATGACATCTGCGCCCCCGCAGCGTCCGGCTGCCCCGTGACAGCCGCAATATCCGCAGAGCGAGCCGGCGCTCCCTCGTGGAAGCCATTGTTATCCACCTTCAATGTCACTTCATCACCCCGATCTAGAACGACGGCGCCTTCCGTAGCAGCGGCGCGTGTTTCAGAGAGCGCACCCAGCTCTAAGAGCATCCTGTCGACACGAGGCCCGCGCGGCAAGGGGACATAAGGCCCCCACTGAGGGGGAAAAGTGCATCCCCAGTGAGGGTGAGATAAACCCCCCGCAACACGGCTTCTACCTCTTCAAAGCCCCCCTGGCGCGGCCCTATGATGGCGCGATGGTCCTGGCAGACGACGGTCTGCGGAGCGCTCTGGATCGTCTGAGCGCCAGCCTCGACCGCATCTACGGCCTGCTCGGCGAGCTGTACTCGGCCCAGCAGCAGCAGGCTGAGCCCGGTCATGCCGGGGGGCGCGATCGCACGCGTGCCTCGGTCGAAGTCAACTCCGCGGGGCCGGACGAGCCGAGTCCGCCGCGCGCGCTCTCCGACGAGCCGCGGGTCGTCTACGGCGGGGGCCCGAGCGCATTCGCGGCGCGCTGAGCGTCGCCGCCCCGAGCGCATTCGCGGCGCGCTGAGCGCGGGCCGCCCCGAGCGCATTCGGCGGCGCGCTGAGCGCGGGCCGAGCGCGTTAGCGATCGCACCCCGGCCCGCCGCTCGCTTCCGCAGATGTCTCGCCCATCCGCGCGTCAACGTCGGAAAACGACCCACTCCCGAGCAGACGCTCGTTGCCCGTTTTGCCCTACACCGGGGGGCCTGCCCGCTTCGCCCTACACCGAATTCGATACACTTTTTTCCGGAAAAACTGCCTATAAGCGGTCCGTAGTCACGATCCCGACAATTAGGGTGACGTTCATCCCCCACGGACGCACTCCATTGTGTATTCTTGTCCCAGCAAGAGATCTGCTCCACGGCACGCGTGTGGGGTGCTCGTCGAGCAGGCAAGGGGGATTTGACGCACATGGAAAGATCAGGACCGAACAGCACGGAAGTGCCACCGCGGCTCCGTGTCCTCGTGGTCGACGACGACCCGTTGGTGCGCCGCATGATTCGGGATGTACTTCTGCCCGCCGACATCCATGTCGTGGGCGAGGCGCATAACGGCCGCGACGCGCTGCGGGCGGCCCGTTACTACAAGCCCGACATCATTCTGCTCGATGTCGTGCTCCCGGGAATCGATGGGATCACGGCGCTGGAGCAGATGGTCGCCGACGAACAGGTCGAGGCGAAGATCGTCGTTCTGTCGGTTAGGGGCGAGCGTGACCTTGGCTACCTCGCGCTGCGAAAGGGGGCCGCCGGGTATCTCAACAAAGAGCTCGATTTGACCGTGCTGCCGCGCGTGCTGCGCGACGTCGCGGATGGCGGCGCCGCCGTCTCGCGGACCTTGACCGCCGACCTTGCCCGCCGGCTGCGCGAGCTGCCCGAGGCGCCGGTCGGCATGCGTCCGGTGAAGAGCGTTTTGACCACTCGGGAGTGGGAGGTCGTGGACCAGCTTTGCGTGGGCCGCTCGACATCCGAGATTGCCGCGACGCTGGTGCTCTCGACCGAGACCGTGCGCACGCATGTGAAGAACATCATGCGCAAGCTCAAGGTCCACTCTCGCGTCGAGGCGATCGAGGCGGCTGAGCGACTGCGCGCCGGCGACTCCGGCCCGCGCAGCGCCGCAGATGCGAACGGGGCGGCGACCGACGGGTCAAAGGACCCAATTCCAGTACATTGAAGGCTGAATGCGCCCGTGACTAGGATGGCGGGCGCTCGGCAGGGAAGCATCCGACCGGCGATGCCCGCGGTCGGTCACTGACAAAGCGTGGAACCAGACATCAACCTCGGTGTGGGGAGGATCGTAGTGCACATGATTGAGCGCCTAAGCGCGCTCATTCGCGTTGCCAACAACTGAAATGAGCATCTCGGGGACCACCTCCTCGACCTCCTACAACGGGGTCGAGCTTGACGCTGGCGCAGTCTCGATCGCCACCGGAGCCGTCAGAAAGATCGCCGAGCTGCTGCCGGATGACCGCATGCTGGTGCTCGCCATCTGCGAGCCTGGCGGCACGCCCACCGACGTGGTGCTGCGCGACCGTGACGGCAGGCTCGCCGTCGTCGCGGGGGTTCCGGAGGATCGTCGGCCCGACCTGGCCGAGCTGCTATCGCTGGCGGGCGGCGAGGTCGAAGCTCGACCAGCACGCAAGGTGACGCTCGAGACCACGCCCTTTGGCGACGACCTCGCTCGCACGATCGTCGAAGAGAGCCCGCTGCCGCTGATGCTGCTCGACTCAGACAGCGCGGTCGTATACGTCTCGCCGTCCGTGCCGTACGACCTCGGCTGGAGCAAGGCTGAGCTCGTCGGTCACAAACTGCTCGACTTCCTTCACGCCGACGACCGCGAGCGCGTTGCGCGAGTCATGTCAGGCGCCGCCGCGGCGCAGCGCCTCGGCACGGTGATGACCCTGCGCTGGCGCCGACGGCACAGCGGCTATGTCGCGGTCGAGGCCGCGATCCGCCGGGTGGTGGGCGAGGTCGGCGATGAGGGCCACGGCGCGGTGATCGCCCTGCGCACCAATCCGCTTCAGTGGAGCGGACTGGGCGAGGTGCTGCTCGCTCGGGAGCGCCAGCGAGCGCTCGCCGATGGAGCGGACGAGGGCATCGCAATCGTCTCGGGCAGCGACGGCACGCTCGGGGCCGTGGTCGAGGCGAATACGCCGCTCGGACGTATGGTCGGGATCACCAGGGGCCAGCTCTCTGGGCTGTCACTCCTGTCTGTGGTCGCCGACGAGGATGCCGCGCGCGTGCGCGAGGCGATGCAGGTGGTCGCGGCCGATGGCGGGCGCAAGTCGCTCGACGCCAGGATGGTGCCGCGGCTCGGCCCCCAGCGGCTCGTGGCGATCACGATCACGCCGAGTCCGAATGCTGATCACGCTGGCAAGGAGCTTGTGGTGCGGCTTCAGGACACCACCGAGCACGCGGGGTTGGTGGAGGAGCTCAGCCGCACCGTGGACCGGCTCGAGCGCTCCAACGAGGAACTCGCTGGTCTCGCGCGGATCACCGCGCATGACCTTGCCGCACCCCTGCGCGCGGTCTCCGGTCTGATCGACTTGCTGCCGCAAACCGATACGAGCCCCGACACCAGGCTGACCTTCGACGCGATCCGTTCGGCGATCGACCGCATGCAGGCGATGGTCGCCGGCATCACCGGCTATGTGCAGGCGCGCGCCGAGGAGCCGACGCGTGACCTCGTCGACCTCAACGAGCTGGTGGCGCGGGTGCGAGAGACGCTCGAGGTCGACATCGTCGAGCGAGGAGGGACGCTGGCGGTCGACGAGCTGCCTAGTGTCTTCGGGGACGAGCACCAGCTCGAGCGCGTCTTCCTGAATCTCGTCTCGAACGCGCTCAAGTACTCAGGCGAGCAGCTGCCGGAGGTCAGGGTGTACGCGGACCACTCGCCCGGGGCCTGGGAGATCTCGGTGGCCGACAACGGCATCGGCGTCGAGGAAGGCGACCGCGACCGCATCTTCGAGCTGTTCGCGCGCGGAGATGTCGAGTCGGGCAGCGGTATCGGCCTGGCCACGTGCCGGCGGATCGTGGAGCTGCATGGCGGCAGCATCTGGATTGAGTCGAACGAGCCGCACGGCGCGATCTTCCGCTTCACGCTCCCCGACGAGCCGACGGTCGCGGGCGGGTAGTTACGAGCCGACGGTCGCGGGCGGGTAGTTACGAGCCGACGGTCGCGGGCGGGTAGTTACGAATCGACGGTCGCAGGCGGGTGGCGCCGAGCACACGTAGCGAACGGGCGTAGCGCCACCGCTAAACCGCCGGTGAGGAGAAGGCGGATTGCAGAGCCCGCCGAACCTGCTCGATTGTCACGACGCCGCGTAGAACGCCCTCGCCATCAACTGCCATGAGCGCACCCAGCTTCGCCAGCGGCTCCGAGGAGAGCAGCTCGGTCAGCGGCCGATCCTCATCCACGCGCCAGCGCGTGGCCTCGCCGCCCTCGAGCACGGCGCCCACCGTGAGCCACCCCTCCCCGCCGTCGCGCGCCGCCTCGAGCGCGGGACGACGGGCGATGCCAAGGAAGCGCCGATCCTCGTCGATGACCGGGAACCAGTCCCAGCCATAACGCAGGAAGTACTCATCAAGGGCTTCCCTCACGGCGCTCGCGGACGGAATCGCCACGGGCTGCGGATCCATGATGTCCGCCACACGAACTCCTTCGATGCGCTCGTTCAGCGCAGTTTGGACGAGCGCGCCGCGGGCCGAGGAGCCGAGCAGGAAAGCGACCGCCAGCAGCCATATCCCGGAGAACGGCGAGCGCAAAACGAGCATGACCCACAGCCCGATGGCCGCGAGCACGAACGCGAACGCACGCCCGATGATCGCGGCCGCGCGGGTGCCATTCGCCTTGCTGCCCGACATCCGCCACACGGCCGCGCGAGCGATCCGGCCGCCGTCCAACGGGAAGGCGGGGACAAGGTTGAACGCGAGGATGAGCACGTTCATCAGCACGAGCCAGCTGAGCGACAACAGCACCGGCGTGATCCGACCGGTGGTCCGCAACGTGGCCGCATCGAAGAATCGGTGCGGGCTGATGATGCCCATCATGATCGCCAGACACAGGATCAAGAAGCAGAACGTCGCCGCGGGTCCCGCCGCCGCAATCTTGAAGTCCTCGCCGGGCGTCATCGCATCGCGGCTCATGTGAGTGAGACCGCCGAACAGGAACAGATCGATGCGCCGCGTCTCGATTCCCTGCCTGCGTGCCACGAGCGCATGGCCGAGCTCGTGCAGGATCAGCGAGCAGAAGAACAGCAGCACCGTGACGACCGTCGTTAGGTACGCGATGCCGTCAGATGAGTGCAGCGTCGCGCGGAACGGCGTCGAAAGCCAGAAGATCATCAGGAACAGAACCAGGAACCAGGTGGCGTCCACCCCGATCCTGATCCCGAACAGATCGACGAGCTTGATTGAGCCCGGCCGTCTCAACATGATGCAATGGTCGCACAGCTACAAGGAGCGACGATGACCGCAGACGGAAGGGCGCTTTCAGCGCTGAACACACGGCTTGCCGAACTGGCCGATCTGGACAGTGCGAGCTCGCTGCTCGAATGGGACCACCAGACGATGATGCCCGCCTCCGGGGCGGGCGCTCGCGCGCATTCAATCGCGACGTTGCGGCAGGTTCGGCATGAGCGGTTCATCTCTGCGGACACGGGCCGCCTGCTCGAGGCGGCCGCTGCGGAGCTCGACGGGGTCGCGGCCGAATCGGACGAGGCCTCGATCGTGCGCGTCGCCATGCGGCGCTGGGAGAAGGCGCGCCGGGTGCCGGCCGAGCTCGCCGCCGAGATCGCCCGCGCGGGTGCCGAGGGCCACGACGTGTGGGTCACGGCGCGCGCCAACTCGGACTTCCCGGCATTCGCTCCCTTCCTCGAGCGCAACATCGAGCTTGCGCGCCGCTACATCGAGTGCTTCGACTGGTTCGCCTGCCCCTACGACGCGCTGCTTGACGACTACGACCCCGGCATGCGGACCAGCGAGGTTAAACGCCTCTTCGATGAACTGCGCTCCGAGCTCGTGCCGCTGTTGCGCACGGTCGCCGAGCACGCCGGTCGCGTCGAGGACTCCTGTTTGCACGGGGATTTCCCCGTTGCCCGTCAGCGCGAGCTGGTCGATCAGGTGCTCGCGCTCATGAGCTTCGACCGCGATGCCTGGCGGATCGACGACACAGTTCACCCCTTCGAGATCTCGATCGGGGCCGGAGACACGCGCATCACGACTCGCTGGGACGATGACTTTCTGCCCGCGGCGCTGTACAGCGCGATGCACGAGTGCGGGCACGGGCTGTACGAGTCGGGCATCCCGGCGTCGCTCAAGCGCACGACGATCGGCCACGGAGAATCGCTCTCCGTGCATGAGTCGCAGAGTCGCATGTGGGAGAACATGGTCGGCCGCTCACGCCAGTTCTGCAACGTGCTCGCCCCCCGCATCGCGCAGTCGTTCGGACTCTCGCTCGACGGCGAAACGCTGTATCGAGCGGTCAACCGCGTATCACCTTCGCTGATCAGGGTGGAGGCCGACGAGGCCACCTACGGCCTGCACATCGTGATGCGCTTCGAGCTCGAGCAGGAACTGATCGAGGGCCGCCTGCGCGTGTCGGACCTGCCCGAGGTCTGGAATGCGCGCGTGAAGGACTACTTCGGCATCGAGGTCCCCGACGATGCGCACGGCGTGCTCCAGGACGTTCATTGGTCCGGCGGCACGATCGGCTACTTCCCGACCTACGCGCTCGGCAACCTGATCGCCGGCCAGCTTTGGGAGCGGGCCCACGCTGACCTTCCCGAGCTCGACGAGCAGATCGGCCGCGGTGAGCTGATGCCGTTGCGAGAATGGCTGCGGGACCGCGTGCATCGCCACGGCTCGAAGTTCACGACCCCGGAGCTGCTCGAGCGCGTGGTCGGAGCGCCGATCGCGGTCGGGCCGTTCGTCTCCTATTTGAAGGGCAAGCTCTCCGACGTCTACGGGGTCGAGCTCTAGCCCGAGCCCTCCGCGACCGGCAGCTCCTCGAGCGCCTCGTTGAAGGTCGTGCTCGGGCGCATCGCCGCCTCTACACGCGCGGGATCGGGACGGTAGTAGCCGTCGAGCTCGACGGTGGAGCCCTGAGCCTCCAGCAGCTCTCGCACGATCTGCTGCTCCTCAGAAGCCAGCCGCCGCGCCAAGGGCCTGAAGCGCTCGGCCAGCTCGGCGTCCTGCTGCTGTTCGGCCAGCGCGGAGGCCCAGTAGAGCGCCAAGTAGAAATGACTCGAGCGGTTGTCCGCCTCGCCCACCTTGCGCGAGGGTGAGCGGTCCTCCTGAAGCAACCTGCCCGTGGCGTGGTCCAAGGTCTCCGCCAACAGCTTCGCCCGCGGCGCGGAGTCGTGCTCCGCCAGCAGCTCGAGCGCCGGCGGCAGCGCGAGGAACTCACCCAGTGAATCCCAGCGCAGATGGTTCTCCTTCAGAAACTGCTGCACGTGCCGTGGCGCCGACCCGCCGGCGCCGGTCTCGAACAGGCCCCCACCCGCCATCAGCCGCACGATCGACTGCATCTTCGCGCTCGTGCCGAGCTCGAGGATCGGGAACAGATCCGTCAGATAGTCGCGCAGCACGTTGCCCGTGACGGCGATCGTGTCCTCGCCCCGGCGAGCTCGATCGAGCGTGAACTCGGCGGCCTGGGCCACGTCCAAGAAGCCGATGCGCAGGTCCTCGGTGTCGAGCTGCGCGAGCGTGGGCCGCACCTTCTCGAGCAATTCGCGGTCGTGGGGGCGCTCTTCGTCGAGCCAGAAGATCGCGGGCACGCCCGTCTCGCGTGCACGGGCGACCGCGAGCTTCACCCAGTCGCCGACCGCCTCGTCTTTGGTCCGGCACAGCCTCCAGATGTCGCCGGCCTCCACCTCGTGCTCAATCAGCGTATTGCCGTCATCGTCCACCACCCTGACCAGCCCCGGTTCGTCGATCTCGAAAGTCATCTCGTGCGAGCCGTACTCCTCGGCCGCCTGGGCCATCAGGCCAACGTTGGGCGTGGTGCCCATGGTCGCGGGGTCGAACGCGCCGTGCTCGCGGCAGTGGTCGACGGCGGCCGCATACAAGGGCGCGTAGGAGTGGTCGGGGATCACGAATTTCGTGTCCTGGGGCTCGCCCTGTGCGTTCCACATCTGGCCCGAAGAGCGGATCGCCGCCGGCATCGAGGCGTCGATGATCACGTCGGAGGGGACATGGAGATTGGTTATGCCCCGGTCGGAGTCCACCATCGCCAGCGCCGGGCCGTCCTCGTAGGCGCGCTCGACAGCGGCCTCGATCGCCTCGCGCCGCTCCTCGGCCAGCCGCTCGAGTGCCTCAAGCAGCGCGGCCAATCCATCGTTGGCGTTGACGCCGGCCTCACGTAACTCCTCGCCGTGTTGCGCGAACACGGCCGCGAAGTAGGCCCGCACGGCGTGGCCGAAGATGATCGGGTCGGACACGCGCATCATCGTCGCCTTGAGGTGCACGGAGAAGAGCACGCCGCGCTCCTTGGCGTCGGCGAGCTGCTCGGAGAAGAAGCGCTCGAGCGACTCGCGGCGCATGACCGCGGCGTCGAGGATCTCGCCCTCCACGCCATCGAGCTGCTTCAGCACGGTGACCTCGGCATCCGCCGGCACGTGCTCGATGCGCAGACCGCCGCTGTGCACGAGCGTCACGGAGCGCTCGGTGGAGCGGAAGTCACCCTCGCTCATGCTGGCCACGTGGGAGCGCGAATCGCGCGACCACGGGCCCATGGAGTGGGGGTGGCGGCGCGCGTACTGCTTGACGGACCGCGGTGCACGGCGGTCGGAATTGCCCTGGCGCAGGACCGGGTTGACGGCCGAGCCCTTGAGGCGGTCGTAGCGCGCCCTGATTTCGCGCTCCTCCTCGCTGCGGGGCTCGTCGGGATAGTCGGGGACGTCGTAGCCCTTCTCCCGGAGCTCGGCGATCGCCGCCTTGAGCTGGGGCACGGAGGCGCTGATGTTGGGCAGCTTGATGATGTTCGCTTCGGGCTGCTGGGCGAGCTCGCCGAGCTCGGCGAGCGCATCGGCGAGTTGCTGCTGCTCGTCCAGCCGGTCGGGAAACTGCGCCAGGATGCGGCCGGCCAGCGAGATGTCGCGCAGCTCGATCTCGATCCCCGCCTGCGCCCCGAACGCACGCAGGATCGGCAGCAGCGAGCGCGTCGCCAGCGCGGGCGCCTCATCGGTGTGCGTGTAGACGATCCTCATCACGATCGAACATATACAGTCGAAAGGGAATACGACTTCTACGTCAGGAGAAAGACCCTTGAGTGATTCCCCCGTACGCGTGGCTGTCACCGGCGCTGCCGGGCAGATCGGCTACGCGATCCTCTTCCGCATCGCCTCCGGTGAGCTCCTCGGTCCCGACCAGCAGGTCCACCTCTCACTGCTCGAGATCCCCGATGCGGTCAAGGCCGCCGAGGGGACCGCGATGGAGCTCGACGACTGCGCCTTTCCCCTGCTCGCCGGCGTCGACATCTACGACTCCTCCGAGCGGGCCTTCGACCGAACCAGCATCGCCTTTCTGATCGGCGCCCGCCCGCGCACCAAGGGCATGGAGCGCTCGGATCTGCTCGAGGCCAACGGCGGCATCTTCAAGCCCCAGGGGCAGGCGCTGAATGAGCACGCGGCCTCCGACTTGAAAGTGCTGGTGGTCGGCAACCCCGCCAACACCAACTGCCTGATCGCGCAGCGCAACGCGCCCGATATCCCGCGCGAGCGCTTCAGCTCGATGATGCGCCTCGACCACAACCGCGCCGTCGCGCAGCTCGCCGCCAAGGCCGGCGTGGCGGTCGCCGAGGTCAGCAATATGACCGTCTGGGGCAACCACTCCACCACCCAGTTCCCCGACATCCTGCACGCGAAGGTCTCAGGCCGGGCCGCCTCGGAGGTCGTGTCGGACCGCGAGTGGTACGAGCAGGACTTCATCCCCACCGTGCAGAAGCGCGGCGCCGCCGTGATCGAGGCTCGTGGCGCTTCGAGCGCCGCCTCGGCCGCCAACGCCGCGATCGACCACATGCGCGACTGGGTCAGGGGCACCGAGTCGGCCGAATGGGTGTCGATGGGGATCCCCTCGGATGGCTCCTATGCCGTTGAGGAGGGACTGATCTCGGGGTTCCCGTGTCGGTGCTCGGGCGGCTCCTACGAGATCGTCCAGGACCTCGAGATCGACGATTTCGCGCGGGAGCGCATCGACAAGAGCGCCGAGGAGCTAAAACAGGAGCGCCAGGCGGTCGAGCAGCTCGGGCTGCTGTAGGGCGCCGCCCGAACAATGGCGATTCGGCCCCGAGGGGTGGGGCCGAATCGCCATTGTTCGCCGGGGCGGGGCGCGCCGGGCCGCCCGCCGTCGGTCCGGGCCGCGCGCCGTCGGTCCGGCCGCCAGTCGCGTCTCAGCGGCAGAGGTGGATCAGGGGCGCCGGTCCCGGGCCGCCCGGGAACGCGTTGGAGAAGCTGAAGCTGGGACCACCGGCGACGGACACATGCCCCGAGGTGATCAGCCCGTTGCCGGCCAGGTCGTCGGTCTCGGTGGCGATCTGATCGGTGTTGAACCAGCGGTAGACCGAGCGCAGGGGGGAGGCGCCGTTCTTGTAGCGGCCGTTGATGGAGTAGACCGGGTAGCCAGGGCTGTACGGCACCGATCCCGAGACCCGCTCGAAGCAGCTGTGGTCCCCGCCATTCCCCAGGGCGGAGAACACGCCCCGGCCGGTGGCGACCAGCTCGACGGGCTTCGCGCTGCCCCCCACCGGGGTGAGATCGTCGCGCCACCAGACCACACGGCCACCGCTCAGCGCGACCGTGGCGTGCTCGGAAGCCCAGCTGAACCCCCGCTGGAGCCCACCGGACCCGTAGAGGTAGGAGATCGATCCGCCCGCCGTCGAGATCTGGAAGAAGCCCTGCTCGGAATACGTGAGCGCGGGTATGCGCGCAAACGCCGCCGCCGCCCGCGTGGCCAGCTTGATGCCCTGCGGGTTGCCCTGCGCGGGCGAGGACGCGAGCGCGCCGGTCGCGAGCGCCAGCGCGCCGCCGGCGCAGGCGAGGGCACCCAGCGCCGTCAGCCGCGTTCGTCTGCTCAGGGCCCGAGCGGAGCTTCGTGCTCGCCTCATGAACCTACTAGGTTAGTTGCTCCAGCACCTGATCGGCGGCATCAGTGGCAGACGTTCACCTTCGGTGCCGGCGGTCGGCGCCGCGGGTACGTGTTGGCGAACTGGAAGGCCAGGGCGCGCTTGCCGTCGCTGCGCGTGACGTTGACGGTGCCCGAGATCACGAGCTTGCTCGCCCGCTCGATCGTGTCGCGCTCGTGGGCGGTCTGGTGCATGTGCCAGGCGTAGAGGTAGGGCAGCACCTCCGTCTTGGTCTGAGATTGAGGCGCCCCCATGCGCCCGCCGATCGAGTAGCCGAGGCCGCCGTAGCGGTAGGGCAGCGAGCTGGAGCTGCCGATGCGCGCGAAGCAGGAGTGGCGTGACGTCGTGCCGAAGGCCGAGTAGCGACCGCTCTTGTCCACGACCAGCACCACCGGCGACTGGTGGCCGCCGACGGGCTTCAGCTGATCCATCCACCACAGCACACGGTTGTGGCTGACCGCGACGGTCGCGTCCTCCCGGGCCCAGTAGAAACCCGAGCGGTGCGGGAGCCCAAAGCGGTAGTAGAGGGTGCCGGCCTTGGCATTCGACTTGATCTGGAAGAAGTGCTGCTCGGTCTGCCCGAAGACGGGTATGCGCCCGAAGGCCCTCATGACCTCGTGCGCGAGCTTGATGCCCTGCGGGTTGCCGGACATCGGCGTGCCAGCCGTCCCCGAGGGCGCGGCCTGGGCCGCGCCCGCGCCCGCCGCGATGGCAAGCACCGCGAGCGCGCCGCACAGGACGGCGCTCCACCCGCGAACGCGACTCATGTCAGCGAGCCCTCCCACGGAGCGTGGAAGGCGTCGATGCCGTCGTTTGACTTCAAGATCCAATAGCCCCTCGTCTTCGGGTCGACCGCCAGGCCGATCGCGCGGACGCCCGCGGGTAGCTTGCCCGCGTCCGAACCGCGTGAGGTCGCCTTGCCGAACGCGTGGACGCCACCGTCGCCGGTCAGGATCAGGTATCCGCCGCGCGCCTCAGACACGATCTGCACCGCGCGGTGGCCGTGCAGCTTGCCGCGCAACGAGCCTTCCGCGCGCGCGCCGAAGCCGTGCACGGTGCCGTTCGAAGTCAGAACCCAGTAGCCCCCGCCCGGTCCGACGGCGATGCTCACCGCCCTGACGCCGTGGGCCAGCTTGCCGCGCTCGGAGCCGTGCCACTTGGCGCCCCCGAATGGGTGCACCCCGCCGTCCGAGGTGAGGATCAGATACCCCGCCTTGCCGCTCGCGGCGATCGCAACCGCGCGCGTGCCGTGGAGCTTGCCCTGAAGCGACCCCTGCGCCGGCGCGCCAAAGGCCTTGACGTCGCCGTTCGAGTTGAGGATCCAATAGCCGCCGCTGGCGCGCTGGGCGGCGAGCCCCAGCGCCCGCTCGCGGAAGCGCAGCGCACCCGCTTCGTCGCCGTGCGAGGCGGCGGAGCCGAAGTGGTAGACGGCGCCGTCCGCGCCCAGCACCTGGTAGCCGCCGCTGGCGGTGGCGGCGATCGATGCCACTCTCACCGAGCCCGTGTAGGTGGCGCCGTCGCGCCCGATCCCGCCCGGACAGCGCGTGTATTGGTAGCGACTCGGGTTGTGGTAGCTGGCGCTGATCCCGCTCGCGTAGCGGACGCCGTTGACGCGCACCGCGCGCGTGATGCGCACGGTGATGCGCTCGTTGACCAAGCCGCCGTGCTTGATCAGGTGCCCGCCGCACTTGAGCCGGATCCAGAAGCGACTCTTGGCGCTGTACACGCCCGGGCTCTTGCGGTCCAGCACCAGCGAGTCGAGCACCGCTCTGCCCGAACGCAGCCGCTTGAGCGCCACGCGCTGACACGCCCCCGCCTTGCACAGGGGATAGAAGCTCCAGGTGCGCGTGATGTGCTGGCCGGCGCGCTCTCCGTACACGTTCCGCGCCAGCGTGATCTTGCCCTGCATGGTGAAGACCCCGCGCAGACGGGCGTTCATACCCCCGTGCGCGGCGGCCGACGGACCTTGCGCGAGCACGGGCGCGGCGCCGGCGCTGGCGAGCCCAAGCACGAGCAGCACCGCCAGGCAGAGTCGCCTCACGCCGTCCCCTCGATGCGCAGCGAAGACAGCACTCCGCTCAGGCTTCCCACCTGGTCGCCCGCCCCCGAGGGCTCCCCGAAGGGGGTGAACCCAAGCGGCACTCGGCCGGTGCTGATGACCGCGTAGAGGCAGAACGGCCGCCCGCCCACGGCGGTGAAGAAGTGCTGGAACCCAGCCTGACCCGGCCGTCCCACCTGCAGCGCGCGGGGGTGGAAGTAGCGCGACTCGAGCGGCCGCGGGATCGAGTGCGAGGCGTACAGCCCCACTCCCGGGCGCAGCCGCGGCCCGGCCGCGTACTCCTTGAGCGCCAGGAAGATGCCACCCACAGGCATGTGCCCGAGGGCACCTGAGCCGAAGTCGCCATCCTCTCTCGGCAGCTCGAAGTTGGCCGCGTGCAGCGTCGGACTCGCGCCGGAGCGGCGGTAGATGCGCCCGTGCCAGCCGCGCGGCAGCTCGAGCGAGATTCCGTACGCGCTCAGCCTCATACGACCACCGCGACCACCGCGACTCCCACCAGCGCCAGCTGCGCCGCCATCCCCGCCGCTCGCAGTGGACGCTCGAGGCTCCCCATGCGCTCGTGAAAGCTCATCAGCCGCGCCGGGCTAACCACTCGCGCTCCCGCCAGCACGGTCGCGCCGCGCAGCGCTCCCGCCGCGGCCCCGATCAGGATCCCGGTCTGGAGGTGCGCAGAGGCGAGCGCGGCGAGCCACACGCAGTAGACGGCTGAGCTCACCACCACGGTCGTGACGCCCGCACCCAGCTGTGCCCCGAAGCCGAGCCCGTAGACCCAGCCCCGGTAGCGGTCGAGCCACTGTTCGTTGACTTGGCGGTGGGGACCGGGAAGCGCTCCCCGGGTCAGCTCCAGCAGCAGGCCGCCGGCGAGGGCGGCCCCCACGATCGCGAGCCGCACGCCGATCGCCACGCCTCCCAGCGCGAGCGAGCCGAGCAGACCAGCGAGTGCGCCGCCGGCGGCGCCGGCGCCAGTCGAGCCCAGCAGATAAAAGCCTGCGGTCGTGCCCCAGTGCGATCGGCGGGCCCGCTCCCCGAGCGGGGTGATGCTCGCGAGCATCGATTGCCCTCAAGGCGACCAGGCCGAGCGGATCGCGGCGATCAGGCCCGCGCCGCAGCCGATGCCGAGCAGCACGCTCACGGCTCGCGTCCCGGATACAGGCTCGGGTCGCCCGGGCTGATGCCGGCCGAGGCGAGCACGCGGTCCACCTCGCGCGTGCGTCGCTCGCCGCCGTTGGCATACGCGCCGTCCGCGATCGCGTCGCGCAAAAGCGAAGCGATCTGTTGCCAGGTCGAGGCGGAGCCCTCGCCGTGCACGTCGCCGCGCTCCAGGTAGACGAAGTAGGGCGATCCGGGGGCGCCGTAGTCGCGCCAGGCCGCCGAGGACATGATCACGGGGATCCCGGTGCCGGCCAGGTCGCGCAGACGGCTGAGGCTCTCCTCGCTGGGGTCCTTGGTGATCGCCAGCAGTCTTATTCCGGGCGCGAGCTCAGCCGGCCTGCGCCCCTCGCGCAGGTCGTCCCAGAAGCGCCGGCAGACCGTGCAGCCGCTCGAGAGGAACGCCAGCAGCGTCGGCGGCGCCTCGCTGCCGAGCCCGACCTGGACGGCGTCGCCCGCGAGGGTGCTTCCGAGGATGTCGTGACCCTCGCGCACACCCGCGCGCTGGCCGGGCTCGGGCAGCGAAGGATCGATCTGCGGCTCTCCCTCGTCGGTGGAGCGCGGAGCCTCCAGGCGCCGGAGGATCTCGGCGTGGCTGCGCAGCAGTCCCACCACCAGCACCACCAGCAGCACGAGCACCAGCGTCTCCACGGCGACCAGGATCGTCATCGGCTTAAGCTCCGCCGTCCCCGCCGACCTGCTGCACGCCGGGCGTCAGGCAGTCCGCGGTCTGCGCGCAGACGTTGTCGTCGACCGCGACCGAGGAGTTGCAGTTGAAGCCGTCGATCTTGGACGGGTTCTCGCACACCACCACGCGGCAGTAGACCGGCGTCACGCCGCCGATCTGGGTGTTGCACTGGCCGTAGCGGAACACGTTGCAGTCGATGCGCATCTCGTTACAGGTGCCGTTGGCGCAGCGACACCCACCGCAGGAGTGTCCCGGCAGGCAGTTGCAGTCAACGTAGTAGCGGACCCCCTCGGCGGCGCACACCCCTCCGCCTCTGTACGCCGTGCACATCCACCAGCCGCCAATGAAGGTGCCGGAGGGACAGCGGTTCTTGCCGTGATTGACCTGGCAGCAGAAGGCGGAGTAACCGTTAGCGCACTGGGAACCAGGTGGACAACTGCCCGGCCCGATCACCTCCATCGCGCTCACCGGGCGGGTCAGAAAACGCCACGGCGCCACCACCATGGCCGACCCGGCCAGTGCCGCCCGCGACAGCAGTCCCCTTCTCGAGGTCCGGCGCTCGAGCAGCGAGCCGGCGGCGTTCACCAAGCGCTGAGTCACGTTGCCGCTCCTGAGTCCCATGGCTGCCAGGTCATTGCGGTGCCCCAGAGCCATACGCCCGCCATGCGGGTGTGAAAAGTGTGAATACGGCGTAAACGGCGAATGCCGCGGTGATCGTGCCAAGGGTCACGGTGATCGCGATCAGGGGAGTACGAGTGACAAGCCATGAAACTCCCGGCGGCGGGAACAGCGCCGCGAGCACCGCCACCGCGCACGCCGCCGCGCAGGTCGCGGCATGGGCGCGGCTGGCCGTTGTGCTCTCGGCCCCAAAGCAACCGCAGTCGGCGCCGCCCTCGACCGTCAGCAGCCGCAGCGTGGTCAGACAGAAGACGCCGTAGGCGCCCGCCACCAGACCCGCGGTCAGAGCACCGGGCCGCCAAATCGCGAGCACTCCCAGCGCCACTTCGCACACACCGAGCGCGCGCACCGCGAGCGCGGGCGCGGGCGCGGGCAGGCCAAGTTGCTCGAGCGCCCCTCGCGCGGCCTTGGGGGTGCGCAGCTTGAAGCCGCCGGCCACCGCCAACAGCAAGCAGGCGGCGACAAAGGGCGGCAGAACTGCCGCCCCGGTCACGGTAGCTGCCCCTTCTCTGCGTCCAAGGCTCGGGGTCTACCAAAGTCCCCGAGCCGCCGCAAGCTAGACCGGGTTCCAGCCCTTCCCGTCGCGCTTGATCTGTCCCTGCTCCGCGAGGGGTGGGAGCACCCGATAGAGGTAATTTGGCGCGATCTTCATCTCGCCCGCCATTTCCGGAATCGTGATTCCGGGACGGGAGCGAATGAGCGCGAGTGCCTCCGTGGCGCGGGTGCCGCGACGGCCACGTCGCCGTCCGCCGCCGCGCCGCTGGGCGCTTCTTGACCCTCGGGGGCCGCGTGGCCGACCCGGTCCACGTCCGACAAGCGCCGACTTCGCGGCCTCGAGCCGAGCGACTTCCTGCTTCAGCTCGTTCAGCCGTTCGTCGATCTCCCTGACGGTCACATCTATGAATTCCGCCACGATCGTCTCCTGTATTGGTCGGTGAATGTGACCGTAACGATACAGATACGGCGCTTAACTTTGCGAGCCGCTTTCGACCAGCGCCTTGAGACGCTTCAGTGAATTGTCAGCCTCACGTTCCGAGGCCGCGCCGACGATCATCCTCGAAGCGATACTGCCGAGCCTTCCGCCGGGAGGAGAGAACTCATTTGTGTACTCGAATTCGGTTTCACCGTCCCGGTTCTCGGATAGCCGATAGCGGATGAGCGCGCTGGAGTGAGCGGGGCCGCGCCCTTCCCACTGAGCCGCCGTCGGTTCCTCCACGGAGGCGAGGGTCCAATGAACCTGAAACCGGAAGTGGCGGATCTCCATCACCTGTTCCATCTGTGCGCCGGCGCGCAGCGGCAGCGCGGGGACATTGCGCACAGAGCGGTGAATGGTCACCCATTCGCCGAGACGGTGGGGGTCCATTACCGTCTCCCACACCCGCTGGACGGGTGCGGCGATCGTTGTTTTCACATGCACGAGGCTCATCGCGGAGGTGAGACCCTACCGGGCGCCATGCGCAGCGGGTGCGGAGCCTCAACGAGCCGCGAGCGGCTCGCGTCCTTCCCACTCGCGCAGGGCGCGCTCGATCGCCGCATCGATTGAGTGCAGGCGCACATCGAGGAGCCGCGCGGCGCGATCGTCGCGCGGCAACAGGTCGCCGTCGAGGCTGGCCATCAGCGGTCCGATGAGGCCGTGGTCCTCGCCGGCGATTACGGCGGAGACGCGGCTCGCGATCGGGGTCAGGGTGAGCCGCTTTAAACGCAGCGCGGGGCGACTCAGCAGCAGGTGGTCACGGATGCGGTCGATCAGTTCCTCGTAGGTGAGTATCTCGGGGCCGCCCGCGTCGAGCGCCTCCCCGCAGACGGCGTCACTGGCGGCTGCGCGCGCCAGCAGCTCGAGCGTGTCGCGCTCGTCGATGGGAGCCGTGCGGTTCGTGCGCCAGGCCGGTATCGCCAGCACGGGCAGGCGCTCCACGAGCCGCACGAGAAAGCGAAACGAGCGCGACCCCGCGCCGATCACGATCGAGGCCCGCAGCGCGACCGAGCACGGCGCCGCCTCGAGCAGGATGCGCTCGACCTCGAGCCGGCTGCGCAGGTGCTCGGATCCGGACGCGGCCGCCGGCGCGAGCCCTCCGAAGTAGACCACCCGCCCGGTGCCCGCCGCCTGGGCCGCGCGTGCGAAGTTGAGGGCCGCCCGGCGCTCCCTGGCCGCAAAGGAGTTCCCCGCCGGGCCCTCCATCGAATGGATCAGGAAGTAGGCAACGTCGATGCCTTCGAAGGCGCGCTCGAGGCCCTCCCCGGAGACCACGTCGCCGTGCACGACGGGAAAGGGGCGTTCAGGGGCCGCGCCGCGGGAGAGGCCGCGCACGGGGTGACCCTCGCGCGCCAGTCGCGGTGCCAACAGCGACCCAACGTAGCCGCTGATGCCCGTGATCAGGATGTTCATCGCGGAGCCGGCGCGATCAGGCTGCGGTCGAGCGCCGAGGCCCTGGGCGCCCCCGCCAGCGCGAGCGCGACGTCGAACTCCGAGAGCAGGATCTCGAGCGCCGCGCGTGCGCCGCCGGCTCCGTCCACCGCGAGGCCCCACAGCACCGGCCGGCCCACCATGACCGCGCGCGCTCCGAGCGCGAGCGCTTTGAGCACGTCGCTGCCCCGGCGAATGCCGCCGTCGACCAGCACCTCGAGCCGGTCGCCGACCGCCTCCACCACCTCTGGCAGAGCGTCGGCGCCCGCGGCCACGGTGTCGAGCTGACGGCCACCATGGTTCGAGACCACGACCGCGTGCGCCCCGTGTTCGGCGGCGAGTCGCGCCGCTTCGGCGGTCAGCACGCCCTTGACCACCACCGGCAACGGGCTCTCGGAGGCGAAGCGCTCGATATCCGTCCAGCTCAGGTCGGGGTCGATCAAGGCGGCGAACTCGGGCATCGTGAGCGCGCCGCTGAGGCCGGCGGTGGCCGCCCCGTGGACCGCCTCGGCGGGGGAGGCGACCTTGTCGCGCAGCTCCCGCTCGCGGATCCCGAGGACGGGCAGATCGATCGTCACGACCAGTGCCTCGTAGCCGTGCTCGACCGCTTCGGCGACCAGCTCCCGGGTCACGCCGCGATCGGAGAACACATAGAGCTGAAACCAGCGCGGGGCGTCCGGGACCGCTTCCGCCAGCGCGGCGGGCGCGGTGGTCCCCAGCGTCGAGAGACACATCACGGTCCCCGTGGCTGCCGCGGCGCGCGCCGTGGCGAGTTCGCCATCGGGATGGGCCAGGCGGTGGAAGGCCATCGGCGCGATGATCAGCGGGTGCGGCCGGGTGCGCCCCAGCAGGGTCACGGACGCCTCGCGGCCGCCCACCGGCACCAGCGGCCGGGGCCGGATCTGAAGCCGCCGCCAGGCCGCGACGTTGTCGCGCAGCGTGAGCTCGTCGCAGGCGCCGCCGTAGAAGTACGCGAGCGCGCCCGGGTCGAGCCGCTCCCGGGCGGCGAGCTCGTAGTCGGCGATCGAGATCAGCTGGCGCTCGTCGTCCATTGCTCCAAAGCTACGGAAAATGCGCCCATTGCATCAAAACACCCGCAAATTGAGGAGATTTGGACCCCGACAAAAGTTGTTGCTCCTTGCGGGAATCGTGGTTGCGCGAGGCGGGCGAACTTCGCTTTCATGCCTCCCCTCGCCACGTCGAGCAAGTCCAACTGAGAGAGGGGCGGAGGAGATGGCAGCGGGGCGCAGCAATCCTGGCAAGGCAACCTGTGAAGGGTGCTTCTTTCACCAAAACCTGCTCTGTGCCCTCGCCGGGACGGAGCCCTGTGCGACCTTCCGCCCGGCGCGTCCGGAGGGGCTTCGCCCCCCGCGCCAGATGCGGTTCGTGTTCGAGTCGGAGCGGAGCCTGCGCGTGGCATGGGCGTTCCCCTCGGCGCAGGAGCAGGTGGCGCTGCACTCTTGACTTCTGTTGACCAGCGCGCATGCGCGCTGGTCCCGGGCCGATCATGATCGGCCCGGCGGGCCGGCACATGTGCCGGCCCGATCCATATATTTTGTGTTCATGTACTGGCCGTTGATCGGCGGGTTCGTTGCCTTCGTCTTGATCGCGCTGCTGCTCGGCTGGATCCTTGATCCGGACCGCCGGCGCGACGTGGGCGAGCGCCGCTAGGAGAGCGCCTCCACCGCCTGCGCGCGTTCGGACCGCCGCGCGAGCCACTCGGCCCCCGCCGTGTCGGTCACGCCGTGGGCGATGATCGAGCAGAACACGACCAGCGCCGCGAGGTCGAAGATGCGCAGCGCGCCGGTGCCGCGCGTGGACAGGACGAACAGGGAGAAGGTCATGGTCGAGACTCCCTTGGGACCGAACCAGCCCATGAAGAGGCGCGTCGCCGCCTCGGTGCCCGTTCCCGCCAGCGAGCCGAACACCGCCACCGGCCGGGCCACCAGCAGCGTGATCGCCGCCAGCCCCACCGCCGCCCAGCCGTCGGCAAAAAGGCCGTCCAGCGTCAGCAGCGACCCGAACACCACAAAGATCCCCAACTTGACCAGTTCCACCAGATCCTCGGCCTGGCGGCGGAAGTAGTCGCGCAGGTCCGGTCTGCGGATGCCCAGGGTGATCGCCGCCACGTACACGGCGATCAGGCCGTTGCCGTGCGGCGCCAGCACGGCGATACCGTAGGCCGCGAACGCACATCCGAGCGCGTAGAGCGACTTCTGGTGTGGCGGGATGTCGGGCGCGAGCGTCCCTTGCGGCATCAGCCTCGCGGCCACGACGCCGACAAACAGCCCCGTGGCGAAGCCCACCACCAGGTCCTCGAGCACGAACCGCCACCACACGAAGTGGCCGCTGCCGGGCTCGAGCAGCGCGGCGAACGCGAGCACGGCGGGCAGGGCCAGGCCGTCGTTGAGGCCGGACTCGAGGTTGAGCGAGTGACGGACGATGCGCGGCACGCGGGGGTTGTTGACCACGCTCGAGGAGAGCACCGGGTCGGTTGGAGAGAGCAGGGCGCCCACGAGCAGCGCCTCCGGCCAGCTGAGGCCGACCACGAATCGCGCCGCCACCGCCACGATCCCGAGTGTCAGCGGCATCGCCAGCACGAGCTTGCGCAGCGGCAGCCGCCAGTGCGTCTGCAACAACTCCGCATCGACCTCGAGCCCGTCGCGGAACAGGATCACGATCAGCGCCACGGTCGCCAACTCGGCGGTGAAGCCCGAGCGGGCGCGGAAGTGCAGCACGCCCAGCCCGCCCGCGCCGAGCGCGAAGCCCACGAGCACGAACAGCGCGGTCAGCGACAGGAATGTCCGGTGCGCCAGGCCGGAGACGAGCGACCCGAGCACGAGCAGCGCCCCGAGCAGCAGCACCGCCACGTCGAAGTGCTCGGCCACCGGGTTAGAGTGTCAGACGAGTAGCAGAGAGGAGCAAGCCTTCGTGCGTATAACGGTGCTGGGGAAGTCGCCCGCGTGGCAGGACGCCGACGGGGCGTGCAGCGGCTACCTGATCGAGGACGACGGCTTCGTGCTGTTGCTCGACTGCGGCAACGGCGTGTTCTCGAAGCTCCGCCGCTTCCGCGACTACGTCGATGTCGACGCGGTGTTGATCAGCCACCTGCACGCCGATCACTTCCTCGACCTCGTTCCGTTCAGCTACGCGCTCACCTATGCGCCGCGCCAGCAGCCCGTGCCGGTGGGCGGCTGGCCCGGGACGGAGGCGCCGGCGCGGCCTCAGCTGTGGGCACCCGTCGGCGCGCTCGAGCTGTTCCGCAAGCTCGCCGGCTGGTGGGGCAAGGAGGACCTGTTCGAGGCCGCCTTCGCCGTGCAGGAGTACGACGGGCTCCGGGCGCTCGAGTTCGGGCCGTTGACGCTGCGCTTCTGCGAGGTGCCCCACTACACCGCCACGCATGCCGTCGAGGTCCGGGGCTCAGGCGGCGCCCGCCTCACCTACAGCGCCGACTGCGCGCCCAACGAGCAGCTGGTGCGCTTCGCCAAGGGCACCGACCTGCTGCTGATCGAGGCCACGCTGCCCCGGCCGGAACGCACCGGCGAGCGCGGGCATCTGACTCCGTACGAGGCCGGCGAGCACGGCCGCAGGGCGGGAGCCCGGCAGGTCGTCGTGACGCATTTCTCGGACGAGCTCGAGGCTGAGTGGGCGCGAGCCGAGGCTCACCAGGGCTTCGGCGCCCCGGTCGAGCTCGCGCGCGAGGGCGCCGTCTACGAGTTGTAGGGCGTCGGAGCGGGTACATCGCTGCTGAGCGCAGCGCGCGATCGCGTATGCTGGGCCATTCGACGAAGCCAAGCCCTGAGGGAGACACTCCATGTCACGCAAGAAGCAGAAGGCGCCGTTCAACGCGGCCGAGGTCGCCGCGCTCGCCAAGTCGAACCCTTATGTCCAGCGCCTTATAGTCGACGCGAAGCTGCGCAACAACCTGCGCGCCGCGGTCGACTCCGTCCGGCACGTGTACGACCGCGTCTCCGACGGCAAGACTTCTGCGCGCTCGCTGCTCGAGGACAAGAAGGCCCAGGCTGAGCTGCGCAAGGCGCTCGAGGCGATGCGTGACGTCAGCCTGGCGCTGACCGAGCCACCGAAGAAGAAGCGCCGGCTGCGTCTGGGGCGTCTGCTGCTGCTCCTGGGCGTCGGCGGTGGGGCCGCCCTTGCCGCCTCGGAGAAGCTTCGCTCCAAGGTCCTCGACCTGCTGTTCGGCGCCGAGGAGGAGTTCCAGTACACGCCGCCGCCCTCGACGGCTTCCCCCAGCACGCCGCCCACGCCCGCGGGCGCGACGACCGGCTCACCTTCCGACGCGGCCGCGACGACCGGCACGCAGAGCGGCTCCACGCCCGGCTCCGCGTAGCGGTAGCCCGGCGCGCGGTCTTCGATTCGCGGTCATCCTCCGCGTAGGCGCCGCCGCCGCTTGGCGGTGGCGCTGGGCCTTGCCCTCGCGCTGATCATCGTCGTGCTGGCGGTGGCACAGCTCGTGCTGCCCGGGATCGCCGCCCAGCAGCTGCGCGACAAGCTTGCTCGCTCGGGGCGCGTACTGGCGGTAAAGGTCGAGGCGTTCCCCGCGATCGAGCTGCTCTGGCATCAGGCCGATCGCGTCGTCATCCGCATGGCCTCGTATCGGGCCACGCCGGGCCACCTCGGCAATTCGCTGGCGGGCGCGTCGGACACGGGCTCGCTGTACGCGTCCGCCCAGCGACTCCAGACCGGTCTCCTCACGCTGCGTAACGCGACGCTTACGAAACACGGCAACGAGCTGGTGGGCAGCGCCGCGATCGCGAATGCCGACCTGCGCTCGGCGGTGCCTGCGATCCAGGGAGTCACCCCGGTCGCCTCCGGCGACGGCAAGTTGATCCTGCGCGGAACCGCTTTCGGTGTGAGCGCGGACGCCACGCTGATGGCGGTCGACGGCAAGCTCGTCGTCCAGCCCGACGTGCCGATCCTCAACTTCTTCACGCTGACGGTCTTCAGCAACCCGCATCTGCACGTTCAGGGGGTGGCCGCGAGGACGCTGCCGGGGGGCTTTGAGCTCTCGGGCCGCGCGCAGCTGCGGTGAGGCCGGCGCTCTTAGCCGAACAGCTTCGGCGCGCGCGCCAGCACCTTGAGCCTGCCCCGGGGACGGATCCTGCCGCCGACGAGCGCCCGCCAGGGCTCGACCCTGCCTGCGGTGACGTCCAGCCAGTCCTCGAATCGGCAGCGCAGCACGAGGTCTGGGTGATCGAGCCTTCCCGGGGCGACCGCAGGCTGCTCGCCGTCGAGGCGCATGTGCCACGGTTCGGCGTCCGTGAAGTCCCACTGAATGCGAGCGCCCGGCGCCTGTGAAGCGTCGATCGTGCGCCGCAGGCTGTCGAACAGCATCGTCGTCGCCTCGCGGTCGGGGATTACCCCGTCGCGGCGCTCGCCCAGATAGCCGGCGCGCAGCAGCGTGAGGCCGCGGCGTGCCCGCTCATCCGCGGGGATGTCGAACGGGAGTCCCACGCGCAGCGTCGTGGGGTCGATGCCGGCCGCGCGCAGCCGCGCTTCCAAGTTCTCGGCGCCGCGCGTGTACACCTGCTCGAGCGTGAAGCCGAAGGTGCTCACGTAGCGCTCGTCGAAGCCCGGCGGCACGAATACGGCGGTCGTATAGGTGAGCACATCGCGCAGCAGCTCGCCGATCGCGGGGACGCAGTCGGGGTCGTCCCGAACCAGGTCGGAGAGCAGCTTCACGCCGAAGGCGATGTGGCGCTGCTCGTCGCGGGCGACATGGGAGACCCCCTCGCGCAAGCCGGGCAGCAGTCCCTGCCTGGCGAGCGACTCCGTGATGAAGTGCTGACCCGGCTGGGCGAGCGTGGCCTCGATCACCAGGTGATACAGCGTGATCGCCTGGGCCAGCTTCGGCTTCGAGCGGTCCTTGCGCAGCTCCTGCGCCATGCGGTCGAGCCGCGCGAACACGTGCCTGAAGCCCCAGGTGAGGTGCTGGTCGGTGTGGGCGAGGGCGTCGGCGGTGCCGTTGCCGTTGCCCGCGCTCATGCCTCCGTCCGTCAGCGGATGGTGAGCGTCGACCTCCGCCACCTCCCTCATGAAACGGGCGAACAGGACCGCGTGCCGGGCCTCGTCGGCCTGCTGGGTGGCCAGGAAGTATTTCTGCTCCTCGGTGGGAGCGGCCTCGATGTAAGGCGAGAGGTTGTCGGCCACGGAGTCCTCGCCGTGGAAGAACATCGAGTAGGTCCACAGGGCCGAGCGGCGCTGAAGCTCGTCGAAATCGCGCGACCACTGCGCGCGGTCGACCGAGAAGTCGATCTCGGTTGCGCGCCAGTTGCCCTTCTCCCAGCGGGCGTAGAGATCGTCGTAGCTGATCTTCTGGGCAGCGACGGTGGGGTTCATCGCGTTTTTGGAGTTTTGCACGTCTGTGCGGCCGTCGCCTTGAGCTCTCCGGGCTGGGGCCGCCGCAGGGCGGTATCTCCCGCGCCGCCTGGCTCACACGCCTGGGTGAAGGCGCCGGCCACGATCACCTCACACCGGCGCGGGGCAGGGTCGTCTTCGGGGGCGCGTCGCGCCCCGAGCGCGGGTCAGGCGACGAGCTTCGGGGATTGCCACCGGGCGCGCAGCCGCCGGCCGAATTCCTCGGTCAACCCGTCGATTGGATGGCGCAACTGCGCCAGTGAGTCACGGTCGCGAATCGTGACGGTCCGGTCCTCGAGCGACTGATGATCGATCGTCACCGCCCACGGCGTCCCGATCTCGTCGTGGCGGCGGTAGCGGCGCCCGATCGCACCGCTCTCGTCGTACTCGGACTGGAGCGTCCCGCGCAGCTGCTCGTGGACCGCGCGCGCCAGCTCGGGCTGACCGTCCTTGCGCACCAGCGGCAGCACCGCCACCTTGACCGGCGCGAGCGCCGGATGCAGGCGCAGCAGCGTGCGCCGCTCGCCCTCGACCTCGTCCTCGTCGTACGCGTCGGCCAGGAACGCGAGCATCGCACGATCGACCCCGACCGCCGGCTCGATCACGTACGGCACATAGCGCTCGCCGCTGGCCGAATCGACGAACTCGAGCTTCTGGCCCGAGTGCCGGGCGTGTTGGTTCAGATCGAAGTCGCCCCGGTTGGCGATGCCCTCGAGCTCCGTCCACCCGAAGGGATGCAGGTACTCCAGGTCGCTGGTGGCACGCGAATAGTGCGAGAGCTCATCCCGGTCGTGGGCACGCAGGCGCAGGTGATCGGGGCGGATGCCGAGGCCCGTGAACCAGCCCATGCGCTGCTCGAGCCAGTGCTCGAACCAGCGGTCGGCCTCGGCGGGTGGGACGAAGAACTCCATCTCCATCTGCTCGAACTCGCGCGTGCGGAAGATGAAGTTCCCGGTGGTGATCTCGTTGCGGAAGCTCTTGCCGACCTGGGCGATGCCGAACGGCGGCTTCTTGCGCCCGAACTGGAGGTAGTGCTTGAAGTTGAGGAAGATCCCCTGCGCGGTCTCGGGGCGCAGGTAGACGGTCGAGCCCTCGTCCTTGACGGCGCCGATCGTGGTCTCGAAGAGGAGGTTGAAGTCGCGCGGCGCGGTGAGGTCGCACTCGGGCGTCTCGCCGGGGCGCTTGGACGGCTTGCGCCCGCACTGCGCTTCCTCGAGCCTGTCCGCGCGGAAGCGCAGCTTGCAGGTGCGGCAGTCGACGAGCGGATCGGTGAAGCTCTCCAGGTGCCCGCTCGCCCGCCAGGTGGCGGGATGCTGGATGATCGCCGAGTCGAGGGCGAGCACATCATCGCGCTCCTGGAGCATCGCGCGCCACCACTGGCCCTTGACGTTGTTTCGCATCAAGACGCCGTAGTGGCCGTAGTCGTAGCTCGAGCCGAGGCCGCCGTAGATCTCACTGCTCGGGAAGACGAACCCGCGTCGCTTGGCGAGCGAGACCAGCTTGTCCATCGTGACGACGTCGGCGGGCACGGGCGGCATGCTAGCCGTGGCCGTGTGCCGGGCACGTGATGGCATCGCCGCCCTGCTTGGCACTCTTCGCTTGAGAGTGCCAAGTGGGTGTCCTATACTTCGTGAAGCGATGCCGATCTACGAGTACCGCTGTGGGCAGGGCCACACCTTCGAGGTGATTCAGCGCATCAGCGATGATCCGCTCGCCGTCTGTCAGACGTGCGCGTCGCCCGTGGAGCGCGTCTACCACCCCGTGGCGGTCCACTTCAAGGGCTCCGGCTTCTACAACACCGACTACGGCACGCGCAAGCGCCAGCGTGAAAACGGCGACGGCGAGGGCGGCTCCTCGTCGGAGAACAAGTCGGAGAAGAAGCAGGACGACGCCGGCAAGGCCGACTCGAAGAAGGCCGACTCGTCGGCCAAGAAGGACACCAAGGCCGCCGCCGCATAGAGCCGGTTTCGGTCGGGTCGACGCGGCGTAGAGCCTGTTTCGGCCGGCCGTCAGCGCCCCGGGAGCTTCCCGCCGCCGGGGAATCCGCACGCGGCCGCGGCTTGCTTGAAGGCGGGCGACTCAATCAGGCTCTGCGGCACCGAGAGGAACGCCCCCGGGGCCCCGAACGCGATGCCGCCGCCGCTCGGTGGCGGCGTGAGACTTTGCGCCGGATCCGCACGCGGCAACCGCGAGCGCACACGCGATCGCGATCAGCGCGGTCGTGAGGATGCGTGCTGCCTTGCTGCGCAGGACGGCTGCGCCCCGTTGTAGGCGAGCAGCCGTAACAGCGACGTAACGCCGTTATGCGGGTGTTACCGCGCGGCTCGGCGCGGCTATCCGTCCATCAAGCGGTGGACCGCGCTGTGGACGGCCTGCGGCGTCACGGTGAGCGCGTCGCCATAACCCGGCAGGTATTGGGCGCCCGTCGGCTTCAGGACCTGGACCGGCGCCGAGCCGCCGATCTCGGAAGCGGCGAACAGGGTCAGCAGCGTCGGTCCGCCCATGTCGCTCTCGAGCACCTGGGGGGCGTCCCATGACGCCCAGGGCAGCCGGAAGAACGTGCCGAGGGAGAGCAGCTGCGACTTGATCGCATTGAGGATCTCCTGTTGATGCTGCACTCGCGTGAGGTCCGAGTCGGCGGGGTTGCAAGGGTTCTCGCGGATGCGGGCATACAGCAGCGCCTGCAGGCCGCTGAGGTGGTGCTCGCCTGGCTTCAGATTGAGCGCGAAGCCTCCGTCCTTGGGTCCGCCGCTGATCTGTGCGCAGACGTGCTCGGTGCGGACCGTGATGCCGCCGATCGCGTCGATGAAGGGCGGGAAGCGGGCCAAGTTCACCACGATCACGTGATTGATCTTGATGCCCGTGAACTGCTCCACGGTCTTGATCGCGAGCGCCGGACCACCGATCGCGAAGCCCGCATTGATCTTCGCGGGCCCGTGGCCGGGAATGTTGGCGACCGTGTCGCGCGGGATCGACAGCCGCCGGGACACGCCGCCGCCGATGCGCCAGAGCATGATCGTGTCCGAGTTCGAGCCCGCGACATTGTAGTTGGAGCCCGGCTCCTTCGACCCCGGTCCGGTGCGCGGACGCTGGTCGGTTCCGAGGATCAGCACGGTATCGGCCGAGGTCAGCATGTTGCCGCCGGGCGTGAGCGCGCGCGAGGCGGACGCGGGCAGCGGCACCTGCTGCGTTCCGGCGCTGACGAAGAAGAGCACCACCGACAAAAGCAGCCAGAAGATCACCGCGAGCACGAGGTACTTGAGGACGCGTCCGACGGTCCACTTTTTCCGCGGCCGCGCGCCGCGGCGCCGGCGCAACCCCCACCGCTCGCGCCGGCGCTCCTGCGCCGGCAGCGCAAGCTCGTCCTCGCGCCCCAGCAGCGCCTGTAGAAAGCGGGGACGGGCCCGATAGCGTCGGTAAGGCGCACGCGTGCCGCCGCGAGGGCCGTAGCCGCCGTCACGCGGGCGGTCCTGGAATCGCCCGGCTGCACCGCGCGAACCCGCGCCGCCGCGGCCCGGTGAGTCCGCGCTGGAGCGGCCACCTGAGCGGGGTGGTGCATCCGCGCCGCCGCGCCCCCCCGATCGGTACACCCGGTACGGGGGATCGTCGACCGGCGTCCGGCGGTGCCGTTCGTCGGGCATGGGGCCCTGAATATAGTGACGGGATGCCGGCCCGACGCACGATTGGCGTCGACATCGGCGGAACCAAGCTGTTCGCCGGTGCCGTCGGCACGGAGCTGGAGGTACGGCACCGCACCCAGCGAACGCTCGCCGGTCTCGACCAAGCAGCCGTTCTCGACATCGCAGTCGATGCGGTCGAGGAGCTGCGCCGCGCCGCGGGAGACGAACCGCTCGCGGTCGGCTTCGGGGTGCCCTCGCTGATCGACCGGCGCACCGGCCGGGTGACGATGTCGGTCAACCTCGCCCTCGCCGACATCCCGCTCGCCGCCGTGATGGAGGAGCGGCTCGGGATGCCCGTGTTCGTGGACAATGACGCCAACGCCGCCGCGCTCGCCGAGCACCGCGCCGGCGCGGCCATGGGCGCGCAGGAAGCGGTCGTGCTGACGGTCGGTACGGGCATCGGGGGCGGACTGGTGCTTGGCGGAGAGCTCTACCGCGGGGCGAACGGGCTTGGCGCCGAGCTCGGGCATACGGTGATCGACCTGGACGGTCCGCTATGTCAGGGGAACTGCCCGAACCGGGGCTGTGTGGAGGCGCTCGCGTCGGGCACCGCGCTCGCCAAAGAGGCGACGAGAATGGCCCAGGAGCGCCCACAGTCGGGGCTCGGGCGGGCGTTTGCGGCCGGGGGCCAGCTGGCCGGGCCGCTCGTGACCGAGCTGGCCCACGACGGTGACCAAGCGGCGATCGAGGTGATCGGACTGATCGGTCGCCGCCTGGGGGTGGGAATCGCGAGCTTCGTCAACATCTTCAATCCCGAAGTGGTGGTGGTGGGTGGAGGCGTGATCGGGGCCGGGGAGCTGCTGCTCGGGCCCGTCCGGGCCGAGGTGGCCGCGCGCGCCCTGCCGCCCACGCGCGGCGGCGTGAGGATCAGGGCGGCCGCCTTTGGGGTCGAGGCCGGGATGATGGGCGCCGCGCTCCTGGCCTTCGACGGTCTGAGGGAGCGGGAGCGCAGCGCGTGATCGGGCCGTGGGGGCTCGCATGTCGCTGGCGGGGTTCGGCATGAGTGGGCGTCTGGTCGTCTGTCCCACCCCGATCGGCAACCTGGAGGATGTGACGCTGCGGGTGCTCGCGGCGCTGCGCGAGGCGGATGTGGTCGCCTGCGAGGACACCCGGCGCACGCGCGTGCTGCTCGAGCGCTACGGGGTCAAGGCGCGTGTCGTCTCATACCACGAGCACAACGAGCGCCAGCGCGCGACCGAATTGGTCTCGGTGATGCGCGAGGGCGCGGTTGTCGCGCTCGTCTCGGACGCCGGCATGCCGCTGGTGTCGGACCCGGGGCTGCTGCTCGTGCAGGCCTGCGTCGCCGCCGGATTGGCCGTCGAAGTGCTGCCCGGCCCCTCGGCCGCGATCGCCGCCCTGGTCGCCAGCGCGCTGCCGGCCGAGCGCTGGCGTTTCGAGGGATTCCTGCCGCGCAAGCGCTCCGAGCTCGCAAAAGCCTTCGCATCATCGGAGACCGTGGTGGCCTTCGAGTCCCCCCGGCGGCTCGCCCGCTCGCTGGCGGCACTGGCCGAGCTCGACCCCGCGCGCCCGGTTGCCGTCTGCCGTGAGCTCACCAAGCTCCACGAGGAGGTCTCGCGGGGCACCGCGGCGGAGCTCGCTGCGCGCTACGCGACCTCGCCCCCACGGGGCGAGGTCGCGCTCGTGATCGGGCCGGCGAGCGCCCGGACGGATGCCGATCTGGGCGCCGCCGTCGATGCCGTGCGGCGGCTGGTGGAGGCCGGCGCCCGCGTGCGCCCCGCCGCGGCGGTGGTCGCAGAGTTGACGGGCGCGAGCGCCAACGCGATCTACCGCGAGCTGAAGGGGTGAGACCTCCCCCGGCTAGCCTTCATCGCCCGGGCCGAGGTCCCACGGAGACCACCACATGACCTTCTACATCACGACCGCGATCGACTACGTCAACGCCCAGCCGCACATGGGCCACGCGTACGAGAAGATCACCACCGACGTGATCGCCCGACACATGCGCCAGCGGGGCGAGGACGTGTTCTTCCTCACCGGGACCGACGAGCACGGAGAGCCGGTCGCCGACGCCGCGATCGCGCAGGGGGTGGACCCCAAGGAGCTGGCGGATCGCAACGCCGAGCGCTTCAAGGCGCTGTTGCCGCTGCTGAACATCTCCAACGACTTCTTCATCCGCACCACCGACCCGCATCACGAGCTGCGGGTGCAGGAGATCCTTCAGGCCGTCCACGATCGCGGCCACACGTACAAGGGGCTGTATGAGGGCTGGTACTGCCCGCGGTGCGCCGACTTCAAGGTTGAGAACGAGATCCTCGAGGGCAACCTCTGCCCGATCCACGAGATCCCGCTGGAGCGCCAGCAGGAAGAGAACTGGTTCTTCCGCCTCTCAACTTTCCAGCAGCCGCTCGAACGTCTCTACGCCGAGCGCCCCGACTTCGTGATGCCGCGGGTTCGCTACAACGAGGCGCGGGCGTTCATCGCCCAGGGCCTGGCGGACGTGTCGCTGAGCCGAGCGCGTTTGCGCTGGGGCATTCCCGTCACCTGGGACCCAGCGCAGGTCTTCTACGTGTGGTTCGACGCGCTCCTGAACTACGTCACGGCGCTCTCGTACGCGCGCGACGGCGAGGACCTGACCGAGCGCTACTGGCCCGCGAGCGTGCACATGATCGGCAAGGACATTCTCAAGTTCCACACGGTCTACTGGCCGGCGCTGCTGATGGCGGCGGGGCTCGAGGTGCCGCGGCACGTGCTGATCCACGGCTTCCTGCTGATGGACGACAAGAAGATGTCGAAGTCGCTCGGCAATGTGCTCGACCCGTTCGCGGTGATCGAGCAGTTCGGCGCCGACGCGCTCCGCTACTACTGCGCGCGTGAAGTTTCCTTCGGGCAGGACGGGAACGTCTCCGCCAAGGGATTCGAGGACCGCTACGAGTCAGAGCTGGCCAACGAGTACGGGAACCTGGCGAGCCGCACGCTGGCGATGATCGAGCGCTACCGGGAGGGCATGGTCCCCACCGCGCCCGGCGACCCTGCGCTCGGCCAGGAGTTCTCCGAGCTGGCGGACGAGGTCGCGCGCCTGATGGAGCGCTTCGAGCTGACGCCGGCACTCGACGCGATCTGGCAGCGGGTGCGGCGGCTGAACCGCTACGTCGAGGAGCGGGCTCCGTGGCAGCTCGCCCGCGATCCCGCCCAGGCGGGCGCGCTCGACGAGACGCTCAAGTCGCTGGCTGAGGGACTGAGGGTCGTGAGCGTGCTCTTGCACCCCTACATGCCGACGGCGACCGAGCGGCTGCTCGAGGCCCTGGGCGCGCCCGAGGTCGCGTACGCCACGGCGCGGTTCGACAGCCAGGTGGGCGGGCAGCGGGTGAAGGCGCTCGAGCCGCTGTTCCCAAAGCGGAGCTGACCCGTTCCCGCTCGCGGGCGAGGGACGCCGAGCCGGTGATCGACAGCCACACGCATCTGGATCTGTGCGAGCCCCCGGCGGGGGAGCTGGTCGCGGCCGCGCGCGATGCCGGGGTCGAGCGCATCGTCACCGTCGGGATCACCTCCGAGTCCTGCCGCGCGGCGATCGCGGCGGCCGAGGAGTTCGACGGGGTCTACGCCGCGATCGGCCGTCACCCCAACGAGGCCGCAGGATTCGACCGCCCCGCGCTCGAGGAGCTCCGCGAGCTCGCCGCCCACGAGAAGTGCGTGGCGATCGGCGAGACGGGGCTCGACTACTACCGCGACCACGCGCCGCGGGAGGACCAGCGGCGCGCGTTCGCCGCGCAGGTTGAGCTGGCGGCGGAGCTCCACAAGCCCGTCGTGATCCACACCCGGGCCGCCGAGGGTGACACCCTGGCGGCGCTCGAGGAGCTTGCGGGTGGGGTACGCGTGATCCTGCATTGCTTCACGCTGAGCTCGCGCCTGCGAGAGTGTCTCGAGCACGAGAACTGGTGGTTCTCGTTCGCCGGCAACACCACCTTCCCCAAGGCCCAGGATCTGAGGGAAGCGGCGCGGCGCGTGCCGGCGGAGCGGCTACTCGTCGAGACCGACGCCCCGTTCCTGGCGCCGCAGCCCGTCCGCGGGAAGCCGAACCAGCCCGCGTACGTCGCGCACACGGCGGAGGCCGTGGCGGCTGAGCGCAGCGTGGACTACGAGGAGTTCGAGGCCGGGATCAAGCGCAGCGCCGCGGCGGTGTTCAGGTGGTGAGGGGCTCGTCGAGGACCCGCACGCCGAGTCGCCGCCAGCGCCGGCTCGGACAGAACTTCCTCGTCGACCGCAACATCCTCGACGTCATCGAGCGGCTGGCGGAGATCGCTCCCGGCGACGTCGTGCTGGAGATCGGCGCAGGGCCGGGGGCGCTATCGGTCCGGCTCGCCGGCCGCGCGCGCCACCTGCACGCGGTCGAGGTCGACGCCCGACTAAAGTCAAAGCTGCGCGAGGCGCTGCACGAATACGACAACGTGACCGTGCATTTACAGGACGCGCTCGCGCTCGACCTGCAAGCGCTGGATCCGCCGCCGAACAGGGTCATCGCCAACCTGCCCTACTCGATCGCAGCGACCGTGATCCTACGCACGATCGCGGAACTCCCACCGGTGACGCAATGGCTTGTGATGGTTCAGCGGGAGATGGGGGAGCGGCTCGCGGCCAAGCCCGGCTCGCCCGCATACGGCGCCCCCTCGGTGCTCGCGCAACTCGCCTGCGAGGTGGAGATCCTGCGGCCGATCTCGCGCACGGTCTTCCGGCCGGTGCCGAACGTGGACTCGGTGCTTCTCGGCCTCCGCCGACAGCGCCCGGGCGCCGACCCGGCACTCCGCACACTCGTGCGCGGCGGCTTCGCCCACCGCCGCAAGCCACTGGCGTCCTCCCTTGCTCTGGCGGCCGACACCGAGCCCGGGATCCGGGAGCGTGCGCGGGCGGCGCTGATCGAGCTTGGGCACCCCCCCAACCTGCGAGCTGAGCGCCTTGGACCCGAGGAGTTCCGCAACCTCGCCGCCCAGCTCGCCCGCCCGTGAACTTCCGCATTCGCGCTCCGGGCAAGGTCAATCTGTGCCTGTACCTGGGTCCGCGACGTCAGGACGGACGGCACGAGCTCGTGACGGTGCTCGAGTCGGTCTCGCTCGCGGACGATCTCTTCGTCACGACCGCCGCAGATCGGCTCGACACCTCGGCTCCGCCCGACGCGGTCCAGTGCCACGACTTCGCCGAGGCTGGCGAGAACCTCGTGGCGGCCGCGCTCACAAGGCTCAGGGAGGCCGGCTGGCGAGGCCCGCCGCTGGATGTAGCGCTTCAAAAGCGCATTCCGGTCGCGGGGGGAATGGGCGGCGGCTCAGCCGACGCGGCGGCGATCCTGCGCTTGGCCGCCCAGCTCGAGCCGTGGCCCGAGCCAGCGTTGCGCCGGCTCGCCGCCGGCCTCGGTGCCGACGTGCCCAGCCAACTTGCGCCGGGGCTTGCCCTCGGCACGGGCGCCGGCGAGCTGGTCGCCGAGCTTTTGCCGCTGGCAGCGCACGCGCTGCTGATCCTGCCTCAGCCGCTCGAGCTCTCGACCGCCGAGGTGTATGCCGAGGCCGATCGCCTGGGCCTGGGCCACGATCACGAGGGACTCCAGCGCAAGCTCGCGGCGCTGGAGCGCGAGCTTCGACCAGGCGCCCGCCCGCCCGCGCACCTGCTCGTCAACGAGCTCCAACCGGCGGCGCTGTCGCTCCTGCCACAGATCGAGAAGGCCCTCGAGGCGGCGCGGGACGGCGGGGCCGATCACGCGATGGTCTCTGGTTCTGGGCCCACGGTCTTCGCTCTGTTTTGGGGCGAGGACGCGGACGCGCGCGCGGATGAGGCACATGCGGGGCTGCGCGAGCGGTTCCCCGATGCTCGGACCGCGCTGCCCGTCGGCGCCGATTTCGGGCGCCCGAGCGCAAATCGCTGAGCCGCCGTCCCCGCGGTGCGGCACAATCTCCATGATTGTCAGCCGGCATGCGCGCTCGCACGGGCGGACCGTGAGGGGCGCGCGGCCCACCTGAACCGACAGTGAGCAACGCGGACATCACTTATCTGGTCGGGATCTGCCTGGCGGTCTTCGGGTTGGCCGCTTTCTGCGCGCTCGTGCTCGTGCCCGCGATCACGGCCTACCGGCGCCCCCTCGAGCGGGCCGCGGCGGTGATCCTGTCCGTCTATGTGCTCGCCGCGCTGGTCGGCATCGGGGTGGTGATCGGCGCCGTGATCGTGCTTGAGTGGCCTCGTTTCTTCTAGTGGCCCTCGGCGCGGACCTGGCCACGATATTTCTGCGGTACCTGAGGGAGCCACCTCGGTGAGCGTCGGCGCCGGCGATCTCAGCGCGCTTGCCGCGATCACCGATGCGGTCGAAGCCGGAGCGGGCCTGCCCGAGATCCTGCGCACGGCGGCCCGGGCGCTCGGCACGAGCCTGATCCTGATCGACCGTTCGGGGGTCGTGCTGGCCGTCGCTGCCCGCTCCTCAGCTGACGAGCGCTCCTTGATGCGCGCGACCGAGGGCGTCCAGACAATTGATCTGCGGGTGGCCGAGGCGACCGTGGGCCAACTCCGGCTGCGCGCCCGCGAACGCGCGCCCGACGTCAACCTGCTGCGGCTCGTGACGACGCTTGTCGCCTCCGAGGTCGACCGCGTCCGGGCTCCCGAGCGCGCCTCCGAGGAGGCCGCGGTCAGCTTCCAGCGCGCGGTGCTCGCGCGGCACATAGAGCAGCGCGATGATCTGCTGGCGCGCGGCAAGGAACTGGGCATCGACCTCGCGGGGGGCGGAAGCGTCGTGGTCGCCCGCGCCCATCCGCGCACGCCCACCGGGGACTGGCGTCGGCGGATGGTGGCCCTGGTCCGGCGCGGCGCGCGCTCGGTGGCGCCCGGCACGATCGTCGCGCCGGCTGAACACGACGAGGGGGAGGCGATCGCGCTCGTCCCCGAGAACTCGCGCGACGCGGGCCGGCGCGTGGCCGCTGCGGTGCTGCGGGAGCTCGAGTCCGGCCTACCGGGCTTTGCCTGCGCGATTGGCCGCAGCCGCCCCGCGCAGGACCCCCTCAACCTGCATCGCGCGCGCAACGAGGCGCTGCTGGCCGCCAACGTGGTCGAGGGTGATCCTGATCGCTCCGAGCTGTCGTTCGAGGAGACCGGCACCTATCAACTCCTGCTCCCCCACATGGACGATCCCGCTGAGCTGCGGCGCTTCTACGAAGAGACCGTGCGGCCGCTGCTCGCCTATGACGAGCAGTATGAGACGGATCTGCTCGGCACCCTGCAGACCTTCCTCGAGTGCGATGCCAACGTCAACGCGACGGCCGCGCGGCTCACCACCCATCGCCACACGGTGCGCTACCGCTTCGAGCGCGCGCGTGAGCTCACCGGCCTCGACGTCTCCTCCAGCGACGGCCGCGAGAAGCTGTCCATGGGGCTGAAGGCGATGCGCGTTCTCGGGATTGCGGCTCCCAGAGGTCCGGCCACCGAGCCCGGGGCCGAGGGCGGTAGAGTCAGGCGCTGACGCATGCCGCCGGGGGGTTCATTGGGGGGTAACGAGACGTCGATCGGGATCATCACTGGGTCAGGCACCTATGCGCTGCCCGGGTTCGAGGCCGCCGAGCGACTCACGGCGTCCACGCCTTTCGGCGAGGTCTCCGTGAGCCGCGGCCAGTACGCGGGGGTCGAGGCCGTCCACGTCTCGCGCCACGGCGCCGGCCACGTCCGACTTTCCAATCACGTCACCCACCGCGCGAACATCTGGGCGCTGAAAGAGCTGGGCGCGACCGCGGTCATCGGCTGCACGTCCTGCGGCGCGCTCGATCCCAAGCTCGGACTCGGGTCGCTGGTGGTCTTCGACGACCTCCACTTCGCCTCGAACCGCCTGCCCGACGGTTCGCTGTGCACCTTCTTCGTCGAAGCCGGGGACGCGGACCGTGCCCACTGGATCCTGCACGGCGGGCCCTTCTCGGCGCAGGTCCGCGCCGCCGCGCTCGAGGCCGCCAGCGCGGCGGGCCTCGAGGTCCGAGACGGCGGGGTATACGGACACGTCGACGGCCCCCGCTTCAACACTCCGGCGGAGATCGCGCAGCTCGCCGCCTGCGGCGTCACCGCCGTCAGCCAGACAGGTGGACCCGAGACGGTGCTGTGCGGTGAGCTCGAACTGCCCTTCGCGCTGGTCGGCTTCGTCACCGACTACGCCAACGAGGTCCGCAAGGACGAGCCCACGCCCGTCGAGACGCTGCTGGAGTTGATGGGCCGGAGCAGCGCGGCCTTTGCGGACATGCTGCGCGGCGCCCTGCCCAGCCTGGTGAAGCATCCACCGTCGCCGGCCGGGACCGTCTACCGCTTCGGGCAGGGATCCACATGACCCAGGCGGGCCCCATTCTCGGCGGGCCAAGATGACGAGCCCAGGCCGCGTGACGGGCTCCGATCCCGCCGTCGTGGTCATGGCCCGGGCGCCCCGTCGTGGCGAGGTACGCCGAGCGCTCCAACCGCTGCTCGGTTCCGATCGCTGTCTCGCCCTCCAAGCGACGCTGATCAGGCAGACGGCGGCGTGGGGCCGCGACATCGCTCCGCATGCGGTCCATGTCGCCCATGACCCGCCGGACGCGGCGGGACTGGTCCGACCCCTGGTGCCGCCGGAGACCGCGCTGTTCCCCCAGAACGGCGACGGCATCTCGGGCCGGCTCGCCGACGCCGCCGCCCGCGTCTTCGCCCGCCATGCAGGTCCGGTGCTGCTCGTGTGGCCCGATCTCCCGCGACTGCGGCCCGAGCACGCGCACGCGGCGATGTCGGACCTGAGCTCGGGTTGCGACGTGGTCCTGGGGCCGGCGCTCGAGGGCGGCTTCTACCTGATCGGGCTCAACCGACCGCTGCCGAAGCTGTTCGCGCTGCCCGAGCAGGTCTGGCGCAGCCCCGACGCGATGACGCTCGTGATTGCCGCGGTCCGCGATGCGGACGTTGAGCTCGGCGTCCTGCGCGCGGAGCGCGCGCTGCACCGCCCGGCCGACGTTCGCGCCGTCTTGGCCGATCCACTGTTGCCCGAGGACATCGGGCGGGTTCTGGGCAAGCGCACGAGCGCCGGTGAGGCGCGGACGCATGAGCTAACGTGACCGCGGCCCATGTTCCCGACGCCCTGGGGAGTGGTGTAATAGGCAGCACAGGAGGTTTTGGTCCTCCCGGTTCAGGTTCGAGTCCTGGCTCCCCAGCTCAAGGCGGCGGGCGTTGACGCTGCCGAAGATGCCCGCCGGATACGATCGCCGCGTGAGCGCACCGGTGGTCGTGATCATCGCCGCGGGCGAGGGGACGCGCATGCGTTCGCGCACGCCCAAGCTGCTGCACCCTCTCTGTGGGCGGCCGCTGATCGGCTGGACCGTCGAGGCCGCTCGCGGCGCCGGCGCGGCCAAGGTGGTGGTTGTCGACAACCCGAAGCGCGCGCTCGACGAAGCGCTTGACGAGAACCTTGAAACGGCCGTCCAGGAGCTCCCGCTGGGAACGGCCGACGCGGTTAAGGCCGCGAGCGCAAACCTCCGGGGCGCCGGGACGGTTGTCGTGCTCAATGGCGATAACCCGCTCTTCACCTCCGAGACGATCGCGGCGCTGGCGGAGGCCCACGAACACTCAGGCGCGGGAGCCACGATCGCCAGCGCGGTGCTCGAGGATCCCCGCGGCTACGGGCGGGTCGTCCGCGCGCCCGACGGCACCGTGGAGCGCGTGGTGGAGACCAAGGCGGCGGGCGACGCGAGCGCGCTCGAGCTCGAGATCCGCGAGGTCAACGCGGGGCTCTACGCCTTCGACGCCGAGCTGCTCACTGCTGCGCTCGCCGAGGTCCGTGCCGACAACGCCCAAGGCGAGCTGTATCTCCCCGACGTGCTGCCGGCGATCCGCCGCCACGAGCGCACCGTGGGCGCGTACGAGATCGGCGATCCACGCGAGACGCTGGGCGTCAACGACCGCAACGACCTGGCCCGCGTCCGGGCCGCGGCTCAGGAGCGCATTCACAAGCGCCTGATGCTCGCGGGCGTGACGATCGTCGACCCGGGCTCGACGGTGATCGACGCGCAGGTCGAGATCGCCCCGGACACGGTCGTGGCCCCGTTCTCGAGCATTCACGGCAGCACCTCGATCGGGTCGGGCTCGACCGTCGGTCCGCTCTCTACGCTGATCGACGCCCGCGTCGGCGAGCGCTCCACCGTGGTGCATTCCTACGTCAACGGCGCCGAGCTCGCCAACGGGGTCAACGTCGGCCCGTTCGCCTATCTGCGCCCGGGGACGGTGCTGCGCGACGGCGCCAAGGCGGGGACCTTCGTCGAGATCAAGAACTCGGACATCGGCGCCGGCAGCAAGGTCCCGCACCTCTCCTACGTCGGCGACGCCGAGGTGGGGGAGAAGACCAATCTCGGCGCCAGCACGATCACCGCCAACTACGACGGCTACCGCAAGCACCGCACCACGATCGGCAGTCGCGTCAAGGTCAGCGTCCACACGTCGCTCGTCGCGCCGGTCCACGTCGGCGACGACGCCTACACCGCGGCTGGCTCGGTGATCACCAAGGACGTCCCGGAGGGGGCGCTCGGGGTGGCGCGCGAGCGCCAACGCAACGTGGAGGGATACGCGGGTCGCCGCCGCGACCGCGAGCAGGGCGCCGGGGAGGAGCGCGAGCACGGCGCCCCGGAAACCAGGGACCCCGGAGAGCGCGGCTAGCCGCCCACGTTTCGTCAAGGGGCGCGCGTACACTCGCAGCTGATGAGCCTGGTGCAGGAGCAGCCCGTGCCCGCCGAGCTGCGGGTCGAATACAGCAAGCGCCTGATGCTGGTCTCGGGCCGGGCGCATCCGGAGCTGGCCGCCCGCATCGCGGACAAGCTCGGCGTGGGCCTCGCGCCGATGACGCTCAAGACCTTCGCGGACGGCGAGGTCTATTGCCGCTACGACGAATCCGTCCGCGGCGCCGACGTGTTCATCGTCCAGCCGACCTGCGGCAACCCCGAGGCGGGGCTCAGCCCCAACGACTCGTTGATGGAGCTACTGGCGATGGTCGACGCCGCGGTCGGCGGCTCAGCCCACCGCGTGATCGCGGTCACGCCGTGGTACGGCTACTCGCGCCAGGAGAAGAAGTCGGCGCCGCGCGAGCCGATCACCGCCCGGCTCGTGGCGCACATGCTGGAGACGGCCGGCATCGACCGGATCGTGACCATGGACCTCCACTCGGGCCAGATTCAGGGCTTCTTCCAGAAGCCGTGCGACCACATGACCGCGATGTTCATGCTCACCCAGTACTTCGCCGATCTCGCGCTCGAAGACTTGGTGGTGGTCGCGCCCGACGCCGGCCGCGTGAAGCTGAACAAGCGCTTCGCGAGCAAGATCGGCGCGGACCTCGCGATCCTGAACAAGGAGCGACCGGCTCAGCAGGTCGCCGAAATCGGCTACGTGATCGGCGAGGTCGAGGGCAAGACGGCCGTGATCGTCGACGACATCATCGCCACCGCGGGGACGCTCAAGGCAGCGGCCCAGGCGGTCCACGACGCCGGCGCGCGACGCGTGTACGCGGCCGCCACGCACGGGACCTTCTCGGGCGAAGCGTGGACGAACCTGACCGCGGCGAACTTCGAGCAGGTGGTCGTGACCGACACGATCCCGCTGCCGCCCGGAGCGCCCGATTTCGTGCGCGTGCTCTCGTGCGCGGAGCTGCTAACGAGCTCGATCCGCCAGATCTTCACCGATGGCTCTGTGAGCCAGGTCTTCGGCGGCGAGAATCAGCTGTTCTGAGCTGCCGCGCCGGCAGAAAATTGCCGGCCGGACGCTACTGCGGTGTGGGGGCCCGACCGGCAACCTCAGTGTTCGACGCAGCGGCCGTAAATCCGCTGCTCACGCGAGCTGAATGATCCATCGTCACCCCGGGCCCGTATGAGTTTGATGCCGGCCGACGTTGGTGGTCTTGTGTGGGGGCGCACGTCGGCCGGCAACTTCACCTGTAGACCGTGACGCGCAGGGACTTGTGAAAGCGCCTGCGGACGCAGCGGTCGTTCGCGCCGTTCTTGGTCCCCTTGAGCACGTGGCAGTGGAAGTTCGCGACGCGAAGGTTCGGCGGCCACGCGACCACGAAGGCATTGTGGAGGTCGTAGAGCGCTTGGCCACAGCCCATGCCGCGCACTGACAGGCCCTTGATGTGGTCCGAGCTGTAGCGGAAGTGAAAGCCGCGAGTGGAACACCGCCCCGCGTTCGCAGCGCCGGCGGGGGCGCTAACGGCAAGGCTCGCAGCGAGCACGCCGAGCAGTAGCGCGGTGAGTCCGAGTCTCCTCAAGGCTCCTCCTTCTTTGAATTTCGCCGATCAGCGTCCGAGTGCCGGAAGGTGGAAGGGCCCTGATTGTCTCATTTCTGGCGCACTGCGGCAGGTGCCGAGCTACATTTGGCAGCCCCTGGAGCGGTTCACACACGGGAGGCCATGGATGAGGGGAAGGTTTCGGATGCTCTCGCGGGCGGGGCTCGCGGCCGCCGCCGGCGTTGCGGCTGGGACGCTCGCGCTCGCCACTGGACTCCCCGCCGAGGCGAGCGGCGCACCGGGAGCATCCGAGTACGTGTCCCCTCACGGCAGGGACGCCGGCACCTGCACTAAGGCAGCACCGTGCGCGACGATCAACTACGCGATCACGACCGCGACCCCCGGCGCGAGGATCAACGTCGAGAAGGGCACCTATCGCCAGACCGTGGACGTCAACAAGTCGGTCACGATCCTCGGCGCCGGCTCCTCCTCGACGATCTTGAACGGGGCCGGCCTCGACCCCTCGGCCGACGGCTACTTCGGCGTGGTCTATGTCGGCGACGCCGGCGGCCCTGTGACCGTGAGCGGCCTCGAGGTCAAGAACCCCTACCCGTACAGCTACACCGGCGGGGAACCAGCGGCGGTGGTCCTGGAGGACCAGGACGCGGGCGACACGATCAACATCGTGGGCGACAGGATCACGGAGGGCACGGCGGACAAGCACGCCTCCACCGACTTCCCGATCGGAGTCGACGGCTTCCACAACGCCGCCGCCACCAGCATCTCGGGGGACTCGATCAGCGGCTTCTTCCAGGGAGCGCTGCTCGAGGACAATGGCCCGGCGCTCGTCGGCTCCGACAAGTTCAGCGCGCTGATCGCGGGCACCGACACCAGCACCTCGCCCGCGACGGTCTATCCGGCCGAGGGCGTCTTCTTTCTCGCGGACGCGGGCGGCACGTACCCCGCCCAGAACGCACGGCGCGATGTGTTCTCGCATTACTCGGGGTACGGGATCGCCGAGTCGGCCGGCTATACGGGTGGGAATGTGACGCCGGGCTGCGTCGCGAACGGCTCGATCGGCACCACGCTCGCCCACAACAGCTTCGCCCTGACCGGCGGCTCGGAAGCAGCGGCCATCTCACTCGACGCGGACGGAACCGGCAACGACCTGAGCGGACAGGTAACCGGCAACACCGGACGCGTGACCGACCCGAGCAAGGCGATCGAACTTCGCGCGAGTGCCGTGCCGGCGACGCCCCCAGGCACCGACTGCTCCCCCTACGGAACGTCCAATGGCGGCGGCGGCACACTCCAGGTGAGCACGCGCAGCAACTCGATCACGGCCGGCCCCGGCTTGAGCTCGGCTCCCGCGCCCAAGGCGGCTCGTCCCAGGCTCGGCCCCCTGCACGTGCCGCGGCACGGGCATCACGGGGGTTGAGGGGACCGTCCTCGCTCGCGCAGGCGGGCCGCCCGCCCGCGAACCACCCGCCCCCCGCGAACCACCCGCGCCTGGGATATTACCCGGACTATTTCCGAGTTATCTCCCAGTAACGCCGGCGGCGGGCTATCTCGGCAGGCTGCCGAGCTGATGGAGACGCTCGGGCTGAGCGAGGACGAGCTCTGCCGGGTCCTCGACATCGATCCGCTCGGGCTGATCTCCGGCCAGCTCGAGCACGCCGGCCAGCTGCCCATCCTGCTCGACCTGCTGAGCGAGCCGCGCGAGCGGCTGGGTACGCCCACGCTCAAACGCTGGGTGCGGACCAGAGGGCCGCACGGGACGCCGATCGACGCCCTACTGCGCCGCGACTTCGGCTCCTTCGAGGACGCGCTCGCCGCGCTCGAGCGCCGGGGCTTCCTGATCGGGGGCCCTTAGGACCCCTTCTTCTCGTCCTTCTCCTCGGCCTGCTTTTCGCCGGGCCAGAAGCCGGTCAGGTAGTGAAACGAACGGGCGCTGGCGCGGGTCGTGACCGCCTTGGCGCCCGACAGTGCGGCCGCCTCCAGGGCCGCCGCCGCCACTACCTTGCCCGTGCTCGCCTCGCGGTGTGTGGGCTCGGGCGGCTCGGCCGCATCCAGCCTCGCCCACACCGCCTTGAACAGCGCCTGACCAATCTTGGCGCCGATCACGCCCGCGATGATCGCGAAGGGCTTGTACAGCAGCTTCATCCCAGAGGGAGGGTACCCGTATTGAGGCGCCGCCTCGCGAGGAATAATTGGTAACCAGCGATGCCGGAGGACGGGCCAGCTCGAGAACGAGGGGACGCCGAGGAGCTGCTGCGGCGCGCGCTGCTCGACGACTCCACCGCAGTCGCGGTCTCGCTCAAGGTCGAGGGGCTCCCGGTGACCGAGACGGTGACGGTCATCTTCCACGGCCGCCGTGACCTGGGCACGCTTCAGACCTACGTCGCCTACGGCAGCAAGGGCGCGGGGGCGACCGTGGCGGCGAGTGAGCTGTTGCGCGTGCCCTGCGACCTCGACCTGGCGGCCGCCGAGGACCGCGACGAGGCCGAGCGTCTCTACGCCGAGCAGGCGATGGCGCTGCGCGACGCGCTTGTGGGCGCCGACACCGTTCTCGATGTGTGGCGCGAGCCGCTCGACTCGCTCTCCGACGGCGGACTGGCGGTCGACCACTCCGTTCAGCTGCCGGTCGGGCTGCCGGCGCCGCGGCTGCTGCCGACCGCCCTGGTCGCGCCCGACCGCAAGCTGGTGGTCACGCCTGTGTGCAGCGCGCGCACGCTCGCGGAGGGACGGCCCCCGATGGGCATCGCCTGCGCCCAGCCGGACCTCATGCGCGTGTATCCGTTGACCGACGACCCCGAGCGCTGCGTGCAGGACTTCCTCGAGCTGGCCGCCGAGCACGCCCGCACGCTCGCCGAGCGCCTCGCCCACCAGGAGGCGTCGGTGGAGCGGTTCCTCGAGCTGAGCGGCGACTAGGACCAGCCCCCCAGCCCTTAGCATCTCGGCGTGCTCGCGCGTGCCCGCCGGCGCCGCCGGCTCTACCTGGTGGGGATCGTCCTGGGGGTCATCCTGTTCCTGCTGATCAGCGCCGTGCTGGCGCGCGTGCTCAGCATCGACGGGACCGAGCGGACCGCGATCACGCTCCTGATCAACGACGAGGCCGCGGGCAAGCGCGCGGCGATGATCGCGCGGATCAACGACTGCGGCTCGAGCGCGTCCTGCCGCGCGCGGGTCGCATACGACGCGAGCAAGCTCAGGCGCGCGGGCGCGGTCTCGATCCTTCAGCTCCAGCCCTCGGCCGGCTTCTCGCTGACGAGCACCGTGGGCACCGCGCGGGTGGCGTGGCTCGCGGGATCCTCGCTGCCGGTCGTGCAGTGCGTGCGGGTGCGCCGCGGCGGCGACGCGCTGACCGGCTTTCACGTCGAGCTGCTCGTGCTCAGCCGCCGGATCCCGAGCGGCTCTGACTGCCCGAAGCGCTACTGAGCGCTCGGGACCGGTGTGCGCTCGGGCTCGCGCGCCGGCCGGCGCTCGCGCGGCGGCAGCAGGTCTCCCAGCTTGCGGTGATCGCGCACGCGCACCATCGCCTGCTCGGCGTCCGGCAGGGGAATCCCGCCCCACGGGCGATTGGAGGGCTTGGGCGGTCGCCGGGGCTCGTTGCCCCAGCCATCGTCCTGACCCGACTCTCCGGGCCGGCGGTGACCCGAATCGTTGCGCAGGGCGAGGAACATCAATACCGCGACACCCACCAACCCCAGGAGGTGCATCACCGCGATCATCAGCATCAGCTGATACTCGCCTGACATAGCCACAGATTAGCTCAGCGGCGAAAACGGGTAAACCCTTTTTGGGAAGGAGCTGAGAGCGCCCGAGAGCCGCGGGGCGCTACCATCGACGGCCGCCATGGCCAACGACGACAGCTCGAACCTGACCGTCTCCCGCCGCGAGCCAGAGGGCTCGCGCGCGGCCCGTCGGCTACGCCGCACCGGCTGCATCCCGGGCGTCGTCTACGGCTCGGATGCTGAGCCCGTGCCCTTCAAGGTGGACCTGCGCGAGCTCCGCCTCGCCCTCCAACATTCGGGCGCTGTACTCAACCTGAGCGTCGACGGCCAGTCGCCCGCGCCCGTTGTGGTCAAGGAGCTGGTGCGCCACCCGGTGAGCGGCGAGGCGATCCACGTCGACCTTCTGCGGGTGCGACTCGACCGGGCGATCCAGGCCACGGTGGCGCTTGAACTAGCCGGGGCCGAGGACGCTCCCGGCGCCAAGGAGGGCGGGGTGCTCGAGCACATCACGCGCGAGGTCACGGTCGAGGCGCTGCCGGGCGACATCCCCGACGCGCTCGAGCACGACGTTTCCGAGATGCAGATCGGCGACACCCTGCTGCTCGAAGCCGTCCGGCCGCCGGCCTCGGTCACGCTGATCGGCGATCCTGAGACCGTGGTCGCGACGCTGACGCCGCCGCGCCTCCAGGTCGAGGAGGAGCCCGAGATCGAGGAGGAGACCGAGGTCGTGGGCGAGGGCGAGGAGCCCGCCGAGGGCGAGGCCGCGCCCGAGGGCGAGGGCGGCGGCGGGGAAGGCGAGGGCGAGTAACGCCGCTCGATCGGTGGGGTCGTGGTGGGCCCCGCGTCCTTGCGCCTGTCGACTGGCTGCTGGTCGGCCTGGGCAACCCCGGCTCGCAATACGAGCGCACGCGCCACAACGTCGGCGCCCGTATCGCCGAGCTGCTCAGTGCCCGCTGGGAGCTCTCGAAACCCAAGCGCAAGTACAACGGGCTCCTCAGCGAAGGCCGCGCGGGCTTCGGCGGCCCGCGCGTCGCCGTGCTCGTGCCCACGACCTTCATGAACGACTCGGGCCGCGCCGTCGGGCCCGCCCGCGGGGCGCTGCGCGTGCCGCTCGAGCGCGTGCTCGTGCTCCACGACGAGATCGACCTGCCCTTCGGCGAGATCAGGACGCGCCTCGGCGGCGGGCTGGCGGGCCACAACGGGCTGAAGTCGATCCGCGGCGCGCTCGGCTCGCCCGACTTCATGCGCATGCGCGTGGGCGTCGGGCGCCCGGAGACCACCGACCCCGACGAGGTCGCCGACTACGTGCTGAGCCGCTTCGGCGAGCCCCCGAACGAGGTCCGCGCGGTGATCGAGCGTGCTGCCGAGGAGGCCGAGCGCGTAGTGCTCTCAGTTTGATCTTCCGCCCGGCACATGTGCCGGGCGGCCGGCCGGAACATGTTCCGGCCGGGCGGGCGAACATGTTCGCCCGCCTACCTATATTCGGATGTAGATGCTGCGATCGCTGCTGAGACAGGCGCAGGACGCCGAGGGCTTTGCGCGGCTCGCCGAAGAGGGCGGGCGCGTGTTCGTGTCGCAGTCGCTGCGGCCCTACGTACTCGCGGCGCTGCTCGACGAGGAGCGCGGCGCCCCCGCGATCGTGGTCGCCGGCGACGACCGCGCCGCCCGCGATCTGACGGTCGCGCTCAGGGCCTGGCTGGCGCCGCGGCCGGTGCGCTACTACCCGAGCCGCGGAGTCACCTACGAATCCCATCTGACGCCGCCACCGCACCTGGTTGGCCTGCGCATCGCGGCGCTCGACGCGCTGGCGGAGGAAAAGGCGGCGGTGGTCGTGATCAGCGCGGTCGCCCTGTCGGAGAAGGTGCCCGACCCGGCCCTGCGGCCGCACGGCTTCGTCTTGCGCAAGGGCGAGTTGCTCGACCTCGACGAAGTAGCTCGCGACCTGGTCGCGGCAGGGTACGAGCGCGTCGAACAGGTCGAGGATCGCGGTCAGTTCGCGGTCCGCGGCGGGCTGCTCGACGTCTTCCCGGCGACCGAGGAGCGAGCCGTCCGCGTGGATCTGTTCGGGGACGAGATCGAGTCGCTCAGATGGTTCTCGACCTTCACCCAGCGCTCGCTCCAGGACGCCGAGGAGGTCGAGATCGCCCCCGCCGCCGAGCTCTCTGAAGAGCACCGCGAGCTCGCCGAGATCGCCGCGCTGATGGACGACTCCGAGCAGCGCCCGGACATCACGGAGGTGCTCCCCACCGATCGCTTCCAGGCGCTGCTCGAGCTGCTCCCCGCGGGCGCCCGGATCGCGATCGCGGGCGAGGAGGACCTCGCCCCCGCGCTCTCCGACCACTGGCAGGACGTCACTGCCGCCTTGCATGACACCGACGCCGATCAGCTCTACGTCGACCCCGAGACGATCCAAGACGCGCTGGCGCTCCGGGCGCGGGTGCGCCTGGCGAGCATCGACCAGGACCAGCCCTTCGCCTTCCGTGCCCAGGCGGCGGACTTCCAGGCCCGCTCGCTGCGCGACGCCGAGCCCGAGCTCGAGAAGCTGGTGCGCTCGGGCTACCGCACCGTGGTCGCCTTCGGCCGCCGCGGCGACGGCGAACGGGTGGCGTACAACCTGGGGCGGCTCAAGGTGGGCTGGCTGGACGGCCAGCTCGAGCAGGTCGACGGCCGCCTGACCTTCGCCCACGCGCGCCTCGAGCAGGGCTTCGTGGCGCCGCAGTTCCACCTCGCGGTGATTCCCGACCATCGCCTGCTGCGCCGCCGGCGCGAGCCCGAGCGCCGCGCCGCCCGCGGCCGGCGCGGGGTGCTGCGCAGCTTCACCGACCTGCGCACCGGCGACATCGTCGTGCACGAGGACCACGGCATCGCCCGCTTCGCGGGCTTCGACACCAAGACCGTCGCCGGGGTCACCCGCGACTACCTGTACCTCGAATACGCCGGCTCTGACCGCGTGTTCGTGCCCGTCGACCAGCTGGCCAAGATCAGCCGTTACGTCGGCGCGGGCGGGGCGCACCCACCGCTCTCAAAGCTCGGCGGAAGCCGCTGGGAGCAGGTGAAGGCTCGCGCCCGCCGGGCGGCGCAGGAGCTCGCGGGCGAGCTGCTCAATCTGTACGCCGAGCGCCGCCGGCGCGTAGGCCACGGCTTCCCCCGGGACACCGAGTGGCAGCGGCAGTTCGAGGATGCCTTTCCCTACGTCGAGACCTCCGACCAGCGCGATGCGATCGAGATGGTCAAGTCCGACATGGAGGCGGCGCGCCCCATGGACCGCCTGATCTGCGGCGACGTCGGCTACGGCAAGACCGAGGTGGCGCTGCGGGGCGCCTTCAAGGCCGTCCAGGACGGCAAGCAGGTGATGGTGTTGGTGCCGACCACGATCCTCGCCCAGCAACACTTCGGCACCTTCTCGGAGCGCTTCAAGGACTACCCGGTCACGGTTGAGCAGGTCTCGCGCTTCAGGCCTCCGGCCGCGCAGCGGCAGACGATCACCCGCTTCGCCGAGGGCAAGCTCGACATCCTGATCGGGACCCACCGGCTGCTCTCGCGGGACGTGCGCGCGAAGGACCTCGGGCTGCTGGTGGTCGACGAGGAGCAGCGCTTCGGCGTCAAGCAGAAGGAGCTTCTGCGCCAACTGAAGCTGAAGGTCGACGTGATCTCGATGAGCGCCACGCCGATTCCGCGCACGTTGCAGATGTCGCTCGCGGGCGTGCGCGACATCAGCGTGATCGAGACCCCGCCCGAGGGGCGCCGCCCGGTAAAGACCTACGTGGGCGAGTACGACGAGGAACTCGTGCGCCGCGCGCTGATCCGCGAGCACGAGCGCTCCGGGCAGGCGTTCTTCCTGCACAACCGGGTGGAGACGATCGAGGAGACCACGGAGCGGTTGCGTGGGCTGTGCCCCGCGATGCGCTTCGAGATCGCTCACGGGCAGATGGATGAGCGCATGCTCGAGGACCACATGCTGCGCTTCCTGCGCGGCGAGGCCGACGTGCTCGTCTGCACGAGCATCATCGAGTCCGGTATCGACATTCCCCAGGCCAACACGCTCGTGGTCGAGCGCGCCGACACCTTCGGCCTGGCCCAGCTCTACCAGATCCGCGGCCGGGTGGGCCGCGGCCGCGAGCGGGCATACGCCTATCTGCTGTATCCAAGCGCGGCGGCCCTGACCCCCGAGGCGGCCCAGCGGCTCTCCGCCCTGTCCGACTACACGGAGCTCGGCGCGGGCTTCAAGATCGCGATGCGGGACCTGGAGATCCGCGGTGCCGGGAACCTGCTCGGCGATGAGCAGTCGGGGCACGTGGCGGCGCTCGGCTTCGAGCTCTACATGCAGATGCTCGACGAGGCGGTGGCCGCCGTGGATGACGCCGCCGCCGCGGAGGAGTGGGAGCCCGTGCGCCTGGACGTCAACGTCGACGCGTATGTGCCGGCCGACTACATCCCGTACGAGCAGGCCAAGGTGGACGTGCACCGCAGGGTGGCCGCGGCCCGTGAGGTCGCCGAGCTGGGCGAGCTGCGCGCCGAGCTGGCCGACCGCTTCGGGCCTCTGCCCGAGCCGCTCCAGAACCTGATCTCGCTGCAGGAGGCGCGGCTCAAGCTGGGCCGCGTCGGCGCCCGCGCGGTCAGCTTCAGGGGCGACCGCCTCGCGGTGGCACCACTCGAGCTCGATTCCGCGCGCGCCAAGCTCGTGCGCCACCAGATCCCCGGCGCCGTGTACGAGTCCGGCCGCTCGCAGCTCTCGGTGCGAGTGCCCGCCGAGCCGTCCGAGCGCTTCCCCGCGGTGCTGCGTGCGGCGGACGTGCTGTTGTCGGTCGCTACCATCGGCTCGACCGATGACTCCTAGGCGGTGGATCCTGGCGCTCTGCGCCTTTTTTGCGCTCGCAGCCGCGACCGCGGGCTGTGGTTCCGGTGTGTCCGGCGGCGGTGTGGCGAGCGTAGGCGGCACCCCGATCTCGACCAGAGCCTTCAACCACTGGATGTACGTGATCGCCAAGGGCCAGGCTCAGAGCAGCCCCGGAGCTCCCCTCGTGATCGCCACCGGGCCGCCGCAGTTCACCAGCTGCATCTCCCAGATCCGCAAGCAGGTGCCGACGCTGGCGAAGCAGTCGACCAAGCAGCTGCGCGCGACCTGTAAGCAGCTCTTCAAGTCGGAATCAAACCAGGTGCTCGATTTTCTGATCCGCTCCTACTGGTACCAGGCGGACGCCACCAAGCATCACGTCAAGGTCACGAACAGCCAGGTCCAGCAGGCCCTCGCCAAGGACAAGGCGCAGCGGTTCGGCACGAGCGCTTCGAGCTTCCAGAGCTACCTGTCGCAGTCCGGTCAGACGCTGCAGGACGTGATCTACAACGTGCGCGTCAACCTGATCTACCAGAAGCTGATCAGCAAGGACACCAAGCCGGTGTCGAACGCGGCGATCGCCGCCTATTACTCGGCCCACGCCTCCCAGTTCGGGACGCCTGAGGCCCGCGATTTGCGCATCGTGCTGACCAAGACCAAGTCGAGCGCGGATCAGGCCAAGTCGGCGCTGGCTCATGGCCAGAGCTGGACGACGGTCGCCAAGCGCTACTCGATCGACACCACGACCAAGGACAAGGGCGGTCTGATCACCAACGTGACCCAGGGTGGACAGGAAGATCAGACGCTCACGAATGCGGCTTTCTCGGCGCCGCAGAACAAGCTCGAGGGGCCGGTCTCGAGTCAGTTCGGCTACTACGTCTTCGAGGTCACCAAGATCACCAAGGCGAAACAGGACAGCCTCACCAAGGCCCGGCCCCAGATCAAGCAGACGCTCACCCTCGCCGCCCGCCAGAGCGCGCAGAACGCGGTTAACAAGCGTGCGCGCGACGAATACCTCGGACAGACGAACTGCCTGAGCGAGTACATGATGTCCGACTGCAAGGGCTACAAGGCGCCGAAGGGCGGCGCGAAGTCGACCACTAGTGGCGGCACGGGCTAGCACGTCGCCCCCTGCGGCTAGTTCCTCGCTCGCTGGACCGGCCGCGGCGCTCACGCGCCTCGACGAGATCGCGCACGAGCTGCGGCGCGAGTGTCCCTGGGATCGCGAGCAGGACGAGCGCACGATCGTGCCCCACACGGTCGAGGAGGCCTACGAGCTCGCCGACGCCGCCCACAGACGTGACGACGGGCGCCTGCTCGACGAGCTTGGCGACGTGCTCTTTCAGGTGCACTTCCTGGCGCTGCTGCTCGAGGAGCGCGGCGCGGGCAGCCTGGCGGAGGTGGCCGAGCACTGCACGGAGAAGCTGATCCGGCGTCATCCGCACGTGTTCGGGGAGGCGCGCGCCTCGACCGCGGGGGAGGTGTTGCGCAACTGGGATCAGATCAAGCGCGGCGAGGAGGGGCGTGAGCCCGGGATCTTCGGGGAGGTGCCCGAGACGCTGCCCGCGCTGCTTTACGCGCGCAAGCTCCAGCGGCGGGCCGGGGGTGCGCCAGCGCCGTCCGACGATGAACCTATGTCCCGCGCGCGCGAGCAGCTCTCGCGGCTCGAGCAAGCCGACGGCCGCGACGAGCAGTTCGAGGCGCTCGGCGACGCGCTCTTCGGGCTCGTGGCGCTCGCGCGGCAACTGCACGTGGATCCCGAGCTGGCGCTGCGCGCGGCGGCGGACCGTTTCCGGGAGCGAGTGCTTGAGTCGGAGTCCGCGTCGTGAGCGAGATCGAGTACGTCCACGCGCGGCAGATTCTCGACAGCCGCGGGAACCCCACCGTGGAGGTCGAGCTCAGCCTGCGCTCGGGCGCGTGGGGGCGGGCGGCGGTCCCCTCCGGCGCCTCGACCGGCGAGCACGAGGCGCATGAGCTCCGCGACGGCGGCCCGCAATGGCTCGGCAAGGGCGTCCACGGCGCGATCGAGCACGTCAACGGGCCAATCGCCGAGGCCGTCCACGGCGCCGACGCCGCCGATCAGGCCACCCTCGACCGCACCATGATCGAGCTCGATGGCACGCCCACCAAGGGGCGCCTGGGGGCGAACGCCGTGCTCGCGGTCTCGCTGGCCGCCGCCCACGCCTCCGCCGCCGAGGAGCGACTGCCGCTGTGGCGCTATCTGGGCGGGGAGGCGGCCCACGTGCTGCCGGTGCCGATGCTCAACGTGCTGAACGGCGGCGCCCACGCCGACAACCGCGTCGACTTCCAGGAGTTCATGATCGTGCCCGGCGGCGCCCCCTCCTTCAGCGAGGCGCTGCGCATGGCCAGCGAGGTCTTCCAGTATCTGAAGGCGGGCTTGCGGGCGCGGGGCATGGGCACCGGCGTCGGCGACGAGGGCGGCTTCGCTCCCGACCTCGGCTCCAATGAAGAGGCGCTCGAGATCTTGGTTGCGGCCATCCGAGAGGCGGGATACGAGCCCGGGTCGCAGGTGGCGATCGCCCTCGACCCGGCGACCTCCGAGCTTTTCCGGGAGGGCAGCTACGTGCTCGAGCACGAGGGCCGCACGTTGCCGGCCGCCCAGCTGGCCGAGTACTGGAGCGAGCTGTGCGCCCGCTACCCGATCGTCTCGCTCGAGGACGGGATGGCGGAGAACGACTGGGAGGGGTGGAGGGTGCTCACCTCGCGTCTGGGCGCGCACGTCCAGCTGGTCGGCGACGACGTGTTCGTGACCAGCACCGCCCGCCTCCAGCAGGGGATCGAGCAGGGGGTGGCCAACTCGATCCTGGTCAAGGTGAACCAGATCGGGACCTTGTCCGAGGCCCTGGCGGCGATCAGGATGGCGGGCCAGGCCGGCTACACGAGCGTCATGTCGCACCGCTCGGGCGAGACCGAGGACGTCACGATCGCCGACCTGGCGGTGGCCAGCGGTTGCGGACAGATCAAGACGGGCGCGCCTTCGCGCACGGACCGGGTGGCGAAGTACAACCAGCTCTTGCGGATCGAGGAGGCGCTGGGGGCGGACGCCGTGTACCCCGGCTGGTCAGTTTTCCGCAGGTAGGGCCCGTTGCAGGAAGCAGCCCTCTTGCGCCGAACGAAGGGCCAAGCCGATGCCGCCTGCCCGCACGTCCACAGCTACCAGCCCGCGGCCCCGGCGGGGGCCTCGTCAGTCCGCTCGTACGGCTCCGTCGCGCGTCGCGACCGCGGCGCGCGGCGCGACCGCGGCGCGGCCCCGTCGCGTGCGGCGGCGGCGCGCCCCGGCCTCGCCGTGGGCGCGGATCCGCTGGGATCGCATCGGCCGCACCGCGCTGTTGATCGTGCTCGTGGTGGTCGCCGGGCTGTACGTCCAGCACGCGGTCGAGTACTTCACCACGCGGTCGACCGCCGAAGCCCAGCAGGCGATCGTCCACCAGCTCGCGCGCCAGAACGTTGCCCTGCGCGCCCAGGCCCACTCGCTCCAGGAACCACAGACGATCGAGCGCTATGCCCGGTCGCTGGGCATGGTCAAGGCCGGCGAGCGGCCCTACGTGATCTTGGGTCTGCCCAGCTCCGCCTCCGCGATGCGGCGGCGGGGCCATCCGTAGGACTTGGTCTCGGACTCGCCGCGCCCGCCTTCTGTCACTTGGCCCGCGCGGGGTCCTTGTGAACCGCGTGTCCTTTCAGGGCCTGAACGGCCTCTGGCAAGAGGGCCTGCGCCGGCTCGGGCGGGCCGACCCGAGCGAGCGCCAGACGCTTGAGCGGGTCGTCGATGAGCTCGTGGCGGAGCTCCGCCGGCGGCTCGGTGGTCCCTTCACGACGGCGGAGCTGGCGCGGCTGTACGAGCGCGACGGGACCGATTGGGCCTTCGACATCGCGACCCGCGTGGCCCCGCTCACGCCGGCGGCCTGGGACATGGACACGGTCGCGAACGCCGCCTTCGCCCGCTATGTGCGGGGCGCCTCCGACTATGCCGGTGGGCGGCGGCTGGATCGAGGGGAATAGGGCCTGGCGCGGCGCGGTCGTCGCACCGGCTTCGCGGCGCCGGTCCGCTGTGTGTGCGCGGCGCCTTTGAAAGCGGGCTCACTTTAGTCACGGGCGGCACACCCTCGGCACAGAGGGCGTGCACAACTCGCCAACATGACCACACCCGGCCGAGATTGGCTGAACAGGGTCGGCAGGCGAGCAGAAGTGGCCGTGGCTCCCGATCAATGCGCCCGTTGGCGACTTTTGCACGCGATTGGATAGGCGCACGGCCGTAGGATCTCTGCCCGGGCCCCCATCGATCTCGAGGCCCGCCAGGCCTCCCCCGGGCCCGTCCCGGGGCCGACCGCCCCGCCCGGCCTACTCCTCGTCCTCTTCCTCGCCCTCGTCCCCGCCCGCGCGACGGATGACAATCTGGTCCTCCTCGATCGTCACCTCGACCGGGCGGTGGCCGGCCCAGCTCTCCGCGTAGATCGGGTCGTCCTGGACGGCGGGGTCGAGCCACAGTCCGTAGCCCTCCTCGCCGTGGTCGAAGGTCGCCTCCAGGGTGGCGGGGGAGGTACGCCGCCGGCGGCGTGAGCGGCCACCGCGCCGCCGCCTGCGCCGGCCCGTGCGCTCATCGCGGTCTTCTTCGTCTTCGTCCTCGTCCTGCTCAGCCCGCTCCTCCTCGGCCTTGCGGGCGGCCTCCTCGGCCTTGCGAGCCGCCTCCTCGGCCTTGCGGGCGGCCTCCTCGAGCTCCGCAGCGATCAGCGCGTCGTCCTCGGCCCGCAGGTCGATCTCATCATCGAAGTCGGTCGCCTGGACGGCACCCTCCGCCTCGTCGCCCGGCTCGAGGCCCTGTTCGCGCTTGAAGGTCTGTATCTGCTGGACCGTCACCTCGAGCTGGTGGGCGATCCAGGCATCTGTCCGCCCCTGCCTGACCCAGGTACGGATCTGGTTGAGCTGAGGTCGTAGCGATCTGGCCCTGGCCACGGCGGCAGACTATTACAGCGCCCCCGAATCGGGCTCCGCCCCCTCTTGTGGCCCCCTCTCACCAAGGCGTTGGACCTTATTCCGGTATCCTGACTATTGGACCCCGTCGCTGCCGAACGGGGCGACCCCTGTCCTACTAGCACCACGCGAGCAGGGAGGCATCCACATGTTGGTACTGACGCGCAAGCCGAACGAGAGCATCATGATCGGAGACGAGATCGAGGTCTCGGTGCTGGCGGTCATGGGGGAGAAGGTGCGCATCGGCATCCAGGCGCCGCGGGACGTGCCCGTCTTCCGCAAGGAGGTCTACCTGGAGATCCAGCAGGACCGCCTTCAGGAGGGCAAGGGCGCGCGTGAAGAGGTGGACGAGGCCCTGCAGGGGCTTCGCGAGGGCGGGAAATAGCGCTCGCGCGCTGAGCACGCCGCGACCCGGCGACAGACCGCCCGGTGATCCCGGCCACTGAGCCGCCCGCGCCCCGGCGACAGACCGACCGGCGATCCCGGCCACTGAGCCGCCCGCGACCCGGCGACAGACCGCCCGGTGATCCCGGCCACTGAGCCGCCCGCGCCCCGGCGACAGACCGCCCGGCGATCCCGGCCACTGAGCCGCCCGCGCCCCGGCGACAGACCGACCGGCGATCCCGGCCACTGAGCCGCCCGCGCCCCGGCGACAGACCGCCCGGCGATCCCGGCCACTGAGCCTCCCGCGCCCCGCCCGGGCGCCTACTTCAACAAGTAGTACAGCGAGACGAACATCCCCGCGGTGACTGCCGCCGCGGTCAGAATGAGCGTGAACACGAGCGCCCAGAAGCGCAGATAGCGGCGCTTCTCCAAGCGCACGTAGCTGCGCGCGCGGGAGCGCTTGGCAGCCTCCCGGCGAAGCTGCTCGCGCCGCACCTGGTCGCGTTCGGTCTCGTGCCAGAACTCTTGCTCGAGTTGGGCGAGGCTCTGGCGCATCTTCAGGGCCATCGCGGCGCGAGCCTACCAGCAGCGGCCGACCGAGGTTATGTTCCCTTCCGGGCGCTCCGGAGGACGCTTAGAAACAGGCTTCCGGCGACCCGTCGCTAGTGAACCGCCTGGCCTTCGTAGATGTGCATGAAGTGCAGGTAGTTCTCGGCGATCTGGGAGGCAGCCTGCTCGCGCGGGAGGCCATTCTCGAGGAAGCCCTTGAGCGCGTCCCACCAGATCGAGCGTCCGATCGCGAAGCCGACGAAGCCCTCGACGGGGGCCGCCGCCTGGAGCCACTGCTCGACCTTCTCGGTCGAGGCGCCGCGGCCCAGCACAACGCACTTGACGCCCTCTCGGCCCGAGCCTGAGCGGGCCTGCTCGGAGAGCATGGCGGCGTCCTCGCGCGCGTCGACGCCCTCGATCTTCCAGATGTCCACCTCGATCCCGGCGTCCTGAATTGCCTCGATCGCGCGCCGCATGAGCTCGGGCCGCAGCTCCGCGTCGTAGCGATCGTCGTCGCCGTCCACGCGCTCGAGCTGCTCGTCGGTCGCGGGCACGAGCAGCTCGAAGAGAAACTTGCGCTCGCCCGCGTGCAACCAGTCGGAGAGCTCCTTGAGCCGGCGCAGCTGGCGCTCGTTCATCTCGGCGTCGCCCTCGGGGTTGAAGCGCACCAGGACCTTGGAGAAGTCGGGATCGAACTTTTCGATGTGGGCCCCAAACTCCTGCCCGTACTCGAAGTCGAACTCGTCCTGGCCCGACTTCTCGACGGGCATCGCGAGCTTCAGCCCGTGTGCTTTCGCCTGCTCGGGAATGTCCGAGCCGAACTGTTCGTCGACCAGCACGCCGGTCGCGCCGGCCTGGGCGCCGCGGTCAACCGCCTCGAGCATGCCTTCGAAGATCAGCTTCTTCGCGTCCGAGATCGTCGCCGTCTGCTGCTCGTCGGGATCGCCCGAGATCCCGAACATCTTCTTCTGGAAGGAGCCTCGATGGTCAAACGCGAGGATGTACAGCTTCCCGTCGTAGCCGAGCGCCATGTCCTATTCCTTCTCTCGTTGCGGTTTCCGCGTCCAGTTTAAGAGGTGATGCGCGGCGCGGTGGCGAAGATACGAGAGTCACGCTCGTTAGGCTCCGCCGCCAATGGAGCACCACTTCAGCCCCCCGGCCTTCACGATCGGAATCGAGGAGGAGCTCATGATCCTCGACTCCGAAACGCTCGAGCTCGTCAACGCGGTGGAGTCGCTGCTCGAGCCTGTCTCGACCGGGGAGATCAAGCCCGAGCTGCTGGAGTCGGTGCTCGAGGTCTCGACCGACCCCTGCGCCAGCATCGCCGAGGCCGGCGCTCAGCTACGCGCGCTGCGCAGCCAGGTGAGCAAGTCGGCCGCGGAGAAGAATCTGTCGATCGGCTCGGCCGGAACCCATCCCTTCGCGATGTGGGAGAACCAGCGGATCGTCGCCCGGCCGCGGTATCGGGACCTGATCTCGGCGCTGCGCTTCGTCGCCCGCCAGGAGCTGATCTTCGGCATGCACGTCCACGTCGGCATCGACGACCCGGACAAGGCGATCCACGTCGCCAACGGCATGCGCGTACACATGCCGGTGCTGCTCGCCCTGTCGGCCAACTCGCCCTTCTGGCGCGCCGACGCCACGGGGCTCGCGTCCACGCGCACGCCGATCTTCAGGGCCTTCCCGCGCGTGGGCATCCCGCCCACCTACAGAGACTGGGCCGACTACGAACAGCGGATCGAGTTCATGGTCGGCTCGCGCGCGATCGAGGACTACACCTACCTCTGGTACGACGTGCGCCCTCACCCCAACTTCGGCACGGTCGAGGTGCGAGTGATGGACTCGCAGACCCACGCCGAGCACACCGTCGGGCTTGCGGCGCTCGTCCAGGCCCTGATGCGCGAACTGGCGATCCACTTCGACGAGCAGCGTGAGCTCTCGAGCTATCCGTTCGAGATGCTGGACGAGAACAAGTGGCTGGCCGCCCGCCACGGTCTCGAGGGCGAGCTCGTCGACCTCCCGCACGCCGAGCGCGTGGGCACCAGAGAGCTTGCCCGGAGGCTGCTGGACCGCGTCCGCGAGCACGCGCAGGACCTCGGCTCGGCGGACGAGCTTTCAGCCGTAGAAGATCTGCTCGAGCGCGGCAACGGGGCCGCCCGGCAGGTCGTGGTCTACGAAGCCAACCACGATTTCCGCGAGCTCATGGCCGAGATCGTCGCCGCCACGGCCGTATAGTTCGCTGGGGATTCTGCAGGTCCTCGCGGGTCTATACGACCGCTCTACAATCGGGCTGTGAGTGCGGGTGGCCCCGATCTGTTCGTCATCTGCAAGAGCTGTGGGTCGGAAGTAAGCCCCTACATAACCGAGTGCCCCTACTGCGGAAATCGGCTGCGCAAGCGGGCGCCGAAGCTCGATCGCAGCGGCCGCGTGGCAGAGCGAAAGCTGCGCGCGCCGCGACCGTCGCTCTCGCGTCTGCGTCCCGGTGAGATACCCGGAATCCGCGCCGAGCTCAGGCCCTACGCCACGATTCTGCTGGTGCTGGCGGGGATCGCGGGAGCCCTGGTGTGGCGGACGAGCGCGGTCTCCCTGAACCAGCTGGCGATCGTGGGCAAGCCCGGACACGAGTGGTGGCGGCTGGTCACGGCGGCCTTCACGTACGACAACGCGGGCCTCGCCTTCGCGGTGCTCGGCACGGTCGCGATCTTCGGCTGCTTGCTCGAGCGTCGCCACGGCCCGTTGACCGCACTGGCGCTGTTCGCCGCGGGGGCGATCGGGGGCCTGCTCATCACCGTGATCGTGTATCCCTTCCCGGTGGCCCTGTCGGGCAACGGGGGTGCGCTGGCGCTGCTGGGCGCCTGGTCGACACCTCGCCTGTGGGCGCTCGGCCGCGGAGAGGAACTGGACGGAGACCTGATCGGGACGGCGGTGATCGCGCTCGTGGTCCTGCTGATGCCGCTCGCCGCTCCGCACGCGAGTTGGGTGGCCGGTGGCGTGGGGCTTGCGCTGGGACTGCTTGCCGGCGTGCCCTTCGCGCTCGCGAGCGCGGACTGACGTTGCCGAGTGGCCGATCGCGCCTACAACGATGACGAGCTTGATGCGGCGATCGCTGCCCTGAGCGAGCCCGGCCGGCTGCGGGAAGCGCAGGACCTCGTGGCGCGCGCCGCCCCGGCTCTGCATCGCGTGCTCGACGAGGCGATCGGAGAGGGAGGCTGGTTCGACAGCGCGCACGAGCAGGCGGTGCGCGAGGCGGCCGGGGTGGACGATCCGAGCTCGCGCGCCCATGCGGTGCGTACGCTGATCGCCGAGGAGACCCGGCTAGGTATGTTCGTCGGCGTCACCGTGGGCTTCGAGCTCGCGCGTGAGCTAGGGCACTACTCCTCGCCGTCCTCTGCGGCCACCGATCAGTCCCCATCAACCGAACAGGAGGAATGACCCAGATGGAGATCCGCTTCCTTGGTCACGCCTGCTTTGAGCTCTCCGATGGATCCGACATCGTGCTCATCGACCCGTTTCTGTCCGGCAACCCCAAGGCCGCAATCGCCGCCGAGGACGCGGCGGCGACGACGATTCTGCTCACCCATGGCCACGGCGACCATTTCGGCGACACGGTCTCGATCGCCAAGCGCACCGGCGCGCCGGTCGTCGCGATCGTCGAGATCGCGCGCGAGCTCGAGGGGGAGGGCATCGAGGCGTATGACCCCAACCTGGGCGGCACGGTGAGGTTCGACTGGGGCTCGGTGAAGCTGGTGCCCGCGTGGCACACGTCGACTACTCCCCAGGGGACCGTCAACACCCCTGCGGGCCTGGTCGTGAACTTCCACGACACGATCGTCTACCACCTCGGCGACACGTGCCTGTTCTCCGACCTCCAGCTCGTGGGCAGGCGCACGCCGATCGACGCCGCGCTGATGTGCATCGGCGGCCACTACACGATGGATTCGACCGACGCGGTGGAAGCCGCGCAGCTGATCGGCGCAAAAACAGTCATTCCCTGCCACTACGACACCTTCCCGCCGATCGAGACCGATGCCGGCGCATTCAAGTCCGATGTCGAGTCGGCCACGGAATCGGATGTCGTTGTGCTCGAGCCCGGCGGGACGCACTCCCTCTAGCAGCGCGCGCGGAGCGGAACGAGAACCTTGCTTCACGCGATCGTCCTGATCCAGGCCCAGCGCGAGGCCCTGCCAACCCTCGGCGGTGAGCTCGCCGGCCTCGACGGAGTCGCCGAGGTGTACTCCGTGACCGGAGAGTGGGACTTCGTCGCGATCGTGCGCGTGCGCGAGCAGGAGCAACTGGCGCAGGTCGTCGCCGGCCGCCTCTCACAGCTCGACGGCGTCACCCGCACGCACACGATGGTCGCGTTCGAGGCCTACTCACGGCACGATTTGGAGGCGCTCTTCTCGGTCGGTGAGTAGATCGGCCGCGGAGCGATGGCGCCGGGCGCAACCGAGCCAGCGCCCCTGCGACCGATTAGGCGAACTGGGGCATGCCTCGGGCCCTGCTGAGCGCCGAGCGGAACTCGGCGCAGTGCTCGCAGCCGCGCACGTGGCGGCGGGCGAGGGCGCTCGGACGGCGCCTGCGCCCCCCGGCCTGCTCCCGGAGCTCCAGCCGCACCTGTTCGCAGGAGATGTGGCGGGCCTCGGCGGCGGCGACCAGGGAACCACGGGCGCGGACCAGCAGCGATTTGACCCCGGGCACGGTCGTGTCCATGGTGGCCGCGATCTGCTCATAGGAGAGTGACTCCATCTCCCGCAGCACGAGCGCGGTCCGCTGGGTCTCGGGCAAGGTGCGGATGTCGGCCACGAGCGTCCTGAAGTCCTCACGTCGCTGCACCTCGTCGACCGTGGTCGCCCCGTTCTCCGAGCACTCGATCTCGACCGGATCGGCCGTGGGCAGAGTGTTCTTGCGCAGATGGTTGAGGCTGCGGTTGCGTGCGATGCGGTAGAGCCAGGGCTGCACGTGGATGTGCCGCTCGTCGGCGATGATCGCTTTGAAGGCCGCGGTCATCACCTCCTGGAGGACGTCCTCGGCGTCGTCCAGCGAGCCGACCAGGTGGCGACAAAAGGACAGCAGCCGGCCGTGGTAGCGCGCGACGAGCACTTCGAATGCGGCGATGTGGCCGCAGCGGACGAGCGCGACGAGTCCCTCGTCCGATTGCAGCCGCAGCAATGGCGAGCGCGCGTGCGGGCCTCTTATCCCGCGGTATGGGAAAAGTGAGCCTTCCATCAACCCCAAGTGGGTGCCCCTGATTCGCGGACACCCTAGCACGCGCCTCCCGCGTGGAAAGCAACTCTCATAAACCGCTATTTGCGGGGAGGACGGCTCTGAAGCGGGCCGCGCGGGGCGACGAGGGAACGGCTGCCGGCGGGCGAGTACCCGGGGCGGGACTCGAACCCGCAAGCTCTTTCGAGCAGCGCCTTTTAAGGGCGCAGGCTTTGCCAGTTTGCCTACCCGGGCGTGTACGGGATCATAAGGCGCGGTTCCCGGGACGAGACGCGTCTGAGCCTCGCCCACCCGGGGCCGGACGCCTATCGCCCACCCGAACCGCGACCCGCCCCCGCTCACACCCCCTACCCGAACCGCGACCCGCCCCCGCTCACACCCTAACCGCACGCGTGTGCGCGAGGTGGCGCCCCGCGCCGTCGACGGCCGTCACCGCCGCGTAGCCCTCGCCGCGCGGCAACGCGATCGCCGTCTCGAAACCGTGGCGGTTCGCGATCCCAGTCGCCTCGAGCGCGCTCGGATGGGCGCCGGTGTTGACGATCCAATGCGTGACCTCGGTGGCGCCGTTCCAGCTCACGTACAAGATGATGCGGCCGCGGCGCTGGTCGCGTCGGGCCGCGAGCACCGGCGCCTCAGCCGGGCGGCCCGTCCACGGATAACGATAGGTGCGGTAGGAGTCGTGCTTTGACCCCAGCTCCACGTCCGCGACTAGGGTGCCGTCGGGCAAGAACTCGCTCGCCACTGGGGCGCTGCCCCACCCGAGCAACGCGTGCCCGTCGGGCAGCGTCTGGAAGTTGCCCATCGCGTTCGCCAGCAGCGGCTTGGGATGGCGGTATGAGCGCACCAGCTGCACCACCTTGCCGGCCTCGTCGATGTCGAGCACGACGCCGCGGGACTGGTTCTCGGATCGCCGCTTGCCGGTGCCGTCCGCAAACCACGCGTCGCCGTCGTCGAAGACGGTGAGGTTGCCGTTCGGGAGGTGGCGGGCGTCGTGCTGCCAGTAGAACTGCGAGTCGTTGTCCATCTGGAAGTCGCTGCTCTTGCCGCCCATCCGCCAAATCACCTCGCCCGTCCGCCGGTGGATCTTGTAGAGCGCCCAGGTGTGCCGGGCGGAGAGCAGCAGATGGCCGTCCGGCGCCAGGTCGATCGAGTTGACGTGCAGATAGTCGTAGCCGTACCAGGTCTTGGGGGGGAAGTACGAGTCGGTCACCGGGATGTGGTCGAGGCTGCGCCATTCGAACAGGACGCGGCCGGTGGCGATGTCGACCTCCTGGATCACTCCCTCCAGCACGCTGCCGTCGCGGTCGCCGCCGACCGGGGTGAGGTCCACCGGCACGCGCTCCGGATAGCAGGTGAACAGCGCGGTCCCCTGGGGCGTAAGCAGGAACTCGTGGATGTCCAGCTGGCGACCGTTGCCCGCCCGCACGCGCGCCACCTGCCGGTAGTTCTGATCGAAGAGCAGGCCCTCTCCCTGGCCGAAGCCGATGATCTTCATCTCGCCTTCCCACCACGTCACCACCGGCTGACCGCGGTAGTACTGGCGCCGGGTGTCGGTGGCCCACTGCGCCCGCGAGACCGGCCTGAACCAGACGGGCTGGGCCTGTTGGTCGACGATCAGGGGGCCGGCCTGAACACGACCGGCCGAGCTCGGGCCGACAAACAGCTCGCCGGGGGCCACCTGGCCCTCCACCGCCTCGCCGACAGGCGCCCTGTCCGCCACGCTGACGCTCATCACCGGCGGATGCAGATCTGGGCGGGTGACGAAGGTGTGGGCGGGACCCTTGGAGCTCGCGGCGGACGCGGGCAGCGGGTGCAGGCGCCCGAACAGGCGCGTCGCGCCATAGGCGCCGCCGCCCACCGCCATCACTCCCGCCGCTCCGGCAGCGCCTTTGAGCAGCTGGCGGCGGGTGAGGCGGCCGGAAGTCGGGGACGTTCCTCCAGCCATAACAATTGACATAGCAGACCTTTATGTGAATGTGCTCGGGCGGCGGATAAATGCCCCCCAACTGGCGGCCCGCCAAATAGCCGCGAATAGCGGCCCCGGAGGACCGCTAAACGCCCCCGGACGGCGGCTCACGAACGCATAACCAGATCCCGTCGGGCGCTCCCCATCGACTGCGTCTGCGCATATCACCGGATAGCAGCGGTTCGCAATTGACACCCCGATAAACCCCCTGCTAGCTTGGCTGCGCCGGTTTTTCGCGAAGAAATGGCGACCTTGCGCGGGAGGAGATCGTTGGCCAGCGATGATCGCGTGAACTTGACCTGTTGCGTCATGGTGCAGGTGGCCTCAAAACGCCCTTGGCGCACCTAGGGATCGGCAGCCACGGCTAAGGACTGGCGGTGCGCAACACCTCTGTAATCGGCCGCGTCGCCGCGCTCGTCGCGCTCGTGATCGCGATCGTGGCCGTGGTGCTGATCGTCTTCAGCGGCGGCTCCACCTACCACGTCTACGCGATCTTCCAGGACGCCAGCCAGCTCGTGAACGGCGACCAGGTGGACGTCGCGCAAGCGCCCATCGGGACGATCTCCAACATCACGCTCACCTCCAACGGCATGGCCAGGATCGAGCTGGACATCTCCAACTCGAGCTACAAGCCGCTTCGCCAGGGGACGATCGCGACCGTGCGCGTGCCTTCGCTGACATCGGTCGCCAACCGCTACGTCGAGCTGCGTCTGCCTCCCGGCAACGCGCGGCCAATCGCCAACGGCGGCACGATCGGGCCCCAGGACACCAACAGCGCGGTCGACATCGACCAGATCTTCAACACCCTGAACGCGCCCACGCGCAAAGGCATTCAGGACCTCTTCCAGGGCTCCGCGACGCAGTTCAAAGGCCAGTCCCAGAAGGCGCAGCTCGCCTGGCACTACTTGAACCCCGCGGTTGCGGCCAGCAGCGTGCTGTTCTCCGAGATCAACCGCAACACGGCGGCCTTCACCGCGTTTTTGGTGCGGACCGGCCACCTGATGTCGGACATCTCCACGCGCCAGGCGGACCTCTCGGGGCTTGTCCAACACCTCTCATCGACGACCGGCGCGCTCGCCAGTCAGCACGTGGCGCTGGGGCAGTCGATCCGGCAGCTCCCGGGCTTCATGCGCCTCGCCAACACGACCTTCGTCAACCTGCGCAGCGCGCTCAACGACCTCACGCCGCTGGTCAACGCCACCAAGCCGGTCGCGCCCAAGCTCCAGGCGCTGCTCCAGCAGCTGAAGCCGCTCGCGGTCGACGCGGTGCCAACGGTGATCGCGCTCTCGAAGACGATCCATCGGCCTGGGCCCAACAACGACCTGATCGACCTCGTGCGGCTGGGCGTGCCGCTCGAGAACGCGACCGTCAAGGATGTGTATGCCAACGGCAAGCGCCGGCCGGGCGCCTTCCCCGAGACGGTGGCGGCGCTCAAGCCCTCGACCAAGGAGCTCGCCTTCGATCGGCCCTACTCAGTCGACTTGACCGGCTGGTTCGAGGGCTACAGCCATCCCGGCGGCTATGACGCCAACGGCGGCTACGCCCGCATCGCGCCGGTGGTGGGGGCCTACTCGGTCACCACCGGCGGGATCCTCAACAAGATCCTGCCCAAGAACGTCCTGCCCCAGCTGCTCAAGTTGATCGCGAGCGGGAAGCTCTCCGACAACCAGGGCAACCGCTGTCCCGGGTCGATGGAGCGCGGCGGGGTCTGGGACCCATACCCGGGGATGGGCGCCAACTACTGCAGCAAGAGCGAGGTGCCGATCGGGCCATGAGGCTGATCCGCAACCTGGTCGCCGTCGTGCTCGCCGCCGCAGTGGTCGTGGCGATCGTGATGCTCGCCTCCTCGGGCGGCGGCTCCAGCGACCCGACCTACAAGGTCGAGCTCGATAACGCCTTCGGGCTCGTCACCGGGGAGCAGTTCAAGGTGGGCGGCGTGCCCGCGGGCAAGATCACCGCGATCAGCCTCGATCAGCACACGCTGCATGCAGTGGTCACGGTCCAGGTCAGCCAGTCCGGCTTTGGCCACTTCTACTCGAGCGCCTTCTGCGAGTCGCGCCCGCAGTCGCTGATCGGCGAGTACTTCCTCGACTGCAACCCTGGCTCAAGCGGCCGCGTGCTGAAGAACGGCGCGACCATCCCCGTGACCCACACCTTCTCCACGATCCCGGCCGACGTGCTGCTCGACATGATGCGCATGCCCTATCGGGAGCGCCTCACGTTGATCATCAACGAGCTGGGGGCGGCGGCGGCGGGCAACGGCCAGAACATCAGCGCCGCGCTGCATCGCGCGGTGCCGGCGCTCGCCGAGACCGACAACCTGCTGACGCTGCTCGCGAACGACTCGTCGACGATCAACGACCTGACCAAGAACGCCGACACGCTGATCACCGCCCTGGCCAACAACAGCGGCACGATCGAGCACTTCATCGACGAGGCCAACACGATCGCCACCGACACCAACACGCAAGACGCGAACCTCAAGGCGACCTTGCACAACCTGCCGCCCTTCCTGGAACAGCTGAAGCCCTCCCTGGTCACCCTGGGTCACACGCTCGACGCCAATTACCCGGTGCTCCAGAACCTCAATTCCTCGGCCGGCGAGATCGACCGCCTACTGGTCGACCTGCCGCCGTTCTCGCGCTCGGCACGGCCGGCGTTGCGCTCGCTGGGCAAGGCGTCGGTCATCGGCAAGCAGGCCGTGACCGCGGCCAAGCCCGTGATCAAGAACCTGAACCAGTTCGCCAAACACACCCCCGAGCTCGGCAAGAACCTCTCGATCGTCCTGCACGATCTCGACAACCGCGGCCGCGCGGTCGAGAAGAACCCCTCGAGTCCCGGCGGCCAGGGGTACACGGGCCTCGAGGCGATGCTCCAGTACGTGTTCAACCAGACGCTCGACCTCGACACCTTCACGCAGCTAGGGCACGAGGAGGCGATCGACGCCTTCGTCAGCCCCATGTGCGGCGCCTACGCGTCTGCGCAGACGGTCGCCAACAACCTCTCCCAGTACGGCGCCCGCGCCCGCACCTGCTACTCCTGGCTCGGGGCCAGCCAGCCGGGCGTGAACGAGCCCGACCCCTCCAATCCTCACGCCTGCGTGCCCGACCCGGGCGGCGCGCCTCCCGGCAAGCGCGGTCCGTCCACGAGCGCCTGCAAGCTCTTCGGCCCCAACAAACCGGCCGCGACCGCGGGCAGCTCCAACCTCGCCTCGTCCCGCAACCAGAGCCCCGCCGCCAGCGCCTTGACCGCCGGCACCAAGGTCGCCGCCAAGCGGCAAATCAAGGCGGGCCCGCGGTCGAGCGGTCCCGCGATCGATCTGAAGCGCACGCTCTCAGCGCTGTTCGGCGGGCTCGGCCTGCCCTCCTCCTCGACGAACCCCTCCTCCTCGACGAACTCCGCGAACGCCTTCACGTCCGGAGGCGGGCAGAGCTCCGAAAGCCAGTCCGCAGCCCTCCTCAACTACCTGCTCGCGCCATGAGCCAGCTCCCGACCGAAACCCAGCGATGACGGCCACCAAGGACCCCCGGACGCAAAAGCCGAGCACGCGCGGCCGGCAGCAGTCCGCCTTCGCCAACCCGGTGCTGATCGGCGCCGTCACGGTGCTGGTCGTGCTGGTCGCCGTTTTCCTCGCCTACAACGCCAACAGCGGGCTGCCCTTCGTGCCCACGCGTGAGCTCAAGGTCAACGTCGCCGACGGCTCCAACCTGGTGCCCGGCAACGACGTGCTCGAGGGTGGCACCCGCATCGGCTTCGTCTCGGCGATGAAGCCCCTGCGCCTCTCGAGCGGCAAGATCGGCGCCCAGCTGACGCTCAAGCTCTCGACCCAGCAGGGCAAGGTCCCGGTCAATTCGCACGTCACGATTCGCCTGCGCTCGGTGCTGGGCGAGAAGTACGTCGACCTCGTCAAGGGCAACTCCAAGCACATATACGCGGACGGCGGCACGATGCCCTTGCGGCAGACCTACGTGCCGACCCAGCTGGACCAGGTCTACGACATCTTTACCCCGCCCACGCGCAAGGCGATCCAGCAGAACCTGGTGGGCTACGGCGACACCTTCGCCGCCCGCGGCGGGGACCTCAACACCACGATTCAGGACCTGCCGCGCCTGCTCGGCTATCTGCGGCCCGTGGCGCGCTACCTGGCGGCGCCGAACACGCAGCTGATCAACTTCATCAACGCCACGGACAGCCTCACGCGCGTGCTCGCGCCGCTGTCGTCGACCACGATCAAGCTGCTCGGGCACCTCTCGACGACCTTCCAAGCGATCACCCAGAACCCGCGCGACTATGAGGCGACGATCGCGCAGTCGCCCTCGACGCTCAGCACGTCGACCCACGCGCTGCGCGCCTCGCAGCCGTTCCTGACCGACTTCACCACGCTCGGCCACTACCTGACGCCCGCCACGGCCAGCCTCAAGCGCGCGCTGCCGCAGCTCAATCCCGCGATCGAGACCGGCACGGTCACGCTGCGACAGACCCCGGTCCTGAACGCCAAGCTTGAGGGCACGATGCGCGCGCTCAGGGCGCTGTCGCTCGATCCCGGCACGAACATCGCGCTGAACGCGCTGACGGCGACAGTCAACACGCTCAACCCGGTGGTCCGCTATCTGGGCCCGTTCCAGACCGTGTGCGACGACTGGAACTACATGTGGTCGGACCTCGCGGATGTGGTCGCCGAGCCCACCCAGTTCGGCACCGCGCAGCGGGCGCTGCTGATGACCGCGAACCCCAGCCAGCCGAACAACCCGGCCTCAGAGCCCGCGACCGCGCCCGCCAACGGCGGCGGGGTCAACGTGCCGCCGCTGTCAAACCTGGGCGGCCCCGCTTACTCCCACGGGGAGGCCTACGGCGCCGCCGTCTCCAAGAACGGGCTCGCGGACTGCGAGACCGGCCAACGCGGCTACGTCAAGCGGCTGAACTACTACGACCCTCTGCAGCGGAACTTCGACGTCGACGCGCATACGCCGGGCCTCCAGGGCCCGACCTTCGCCGGCCGCTCGCGCGTGCCCAAGGGCGAGACCTACAGCCGCGAGCCCACGATCGGCCCCCAGCTCCCCTTCGTCCCGGGTAACCCATGAGCCTTTTCAAGCGCAAGTCGTCGCGCAAGCGGATCACCCCGTTCCGGGCGGGGGCGATCGGCTTGGTGCTGCTGGCGGTGTTCCTGTACTTCGGCTTCACCAAGTTCGCCAATCCATTCTCGAGCCCGTTCACGATCCATGCGGTCGTGCCCAACGCCGGGGGCCTGCGGCCCGACTCGCTGGTGCGGATCGCCGGGGTCAACGTGGGCACGGTCACCTCCATCACCCCGGTGGCGGGAAGGCAGGCGGCCGACGTGACCATGACGATCCAGTCAAGCGGGCTGCCCATCCACCAGGACGCCACCTTCTGGATCCGCCCGCGCACCTTCCTCGAGGGCAACTTCTTCGTCGACCTCTACCCGGGAAGTCCCTCCGTCCCGGACGTCAAGAGCGGCTACACGTTCCCCGTTCAGCAGACGCGCTACCCCGTGCAGCTCGACCAGATCTTCGACTCGCTGCAGGCCAACACGCGCAAGAACCTGCAGACGCTCTTGACCTCCTATGGCTCCGCGGTCAAGCAGTCGGCGCCGGCCTTCAACGCCTCGATCAACTACTGGCTGCCCGCCTATGAGTACACCGCGGTCGTCACCCACGACTTGCTCGGCGAGCAGCCACACGATCTCTCCACCTGGATCGCGAAGCAGGCGATCGTCTCGGGCGCCTTCGACGCCCATCCGCAGAACCTCGAGAACCTGATCACGGACTTCAACATCACCGCCCATGCCTTCTCGCGTGAGAACGTGGCACTCGAGCACACCGTCGCCGAGCTGCCGCACACCTTGCGCGTGGCGATCCCCGCCTTCAACGCGCTGAACGCCGCCTTCCCGCCGCTGCGCGCCCTGGCGCGCACGCTGCTTCCTGGGGTCAGGACCGCGGGGCCCACGATCGAGGTCAGCCTGCCGTTCATCCACCAGCTTCGGCTGCTGGTCCAGCCCGCCGAGCTCCAGGGCCTCGCCAAGGACCTCTCGCACACGATCCCCTCGCTGGCGAAGCTGACCCACGAGACGATCCCGCTGATGCGCAACCAGGTGCGGCCCGCCTCGAGCTGCGTGGCCAACGTGGTCATCCCCTGGTCGAAGCTCGAGATCCACGACCCGCACTTCAACGCCTCAAACGGCTTCCCGCCCCACCCCGCCTACCTCGAGGTCGTGCAGCTGCTGCCCGGGCTCGCGGGCGAGAGCCGCAACTTCGACGCCAACGGCCCCTACATCCGGCTGCTCGGCAACGGCGGCACCTTGACCTACTCGCTGCAGCCGGGGCTGTTCGGCTCGGCGCTCTCGAAGATCAACGGGGTGCAGCCGATCCCGCCGACCAACGACAAGCGCCCGCCGCTGATGGAGCACGTGCCCTGCGAGACCCAGCCCGCGCTGAAGACGCTGGACGCGCCCACGGGGCTGCCGCCGACCCCGAAGAAGACGCTCTCAACCCCGGCCTCGAATGCGCTCTCGAGGTCGCTGACCACGCTCTTCAACTATGAGCTCGACCGGGAGTTCAGCCTGCAGCACCAGAACCTGCGCGTAGCCGGCACGCACTACCCGCCTTCCAGCAACGGCGCCACGCGATGAAGCGCGCGATCAAGAACCACTCGGGCGACTTCATCGCGATCGTGGTGATGATCGTGCTCGCGATCGCCGTGACGGGATACATCCTGCACAACGAGGGCGTGCGCTTCCCCTTCATCCAGTCCTCGCCCTTCACCGTCAACGCCGACTTCTCCACCGCCCAGGCGGTCACCCCCGGGCAGGGGCAGGTCGTGCGCGTCTCGGGAGTCCAGATCGGGACGATCTCGGGCGTCAAGCTCGAGGACGGCCACGCGGTCGTGCAGATGTCGATCCTCGACCAGTACAAGCACTTGATCCGCACAGACGCGACGGCGCTGCTCAGGCCGAAGACGGGGCTTCAGGACATGTTCGTGGAGCTCAACCCGGGGACGCGGGGCGCGCCGGTGGCCAAGCCGGGCTTCACGATCCCGCTCGCGCACACCAATCCCGAGGTCAACCTCGACGAGGTGCTCTCCTCGCTTGACTCCGACACGCGCGAATACCTCGATCTGCTCGTCAACGGCGCGGGCCAGGGGCTGAAGGGACGCACCAGCGACCTCACCCAGGTGCTCGAGCGCTTCGAGCCCACGCACCGCGACCTGGCGCGGCTGAACGGCGCGATCGCCCAGCGCGGCCGCGACCTCCAACAGCTCGTCAACTCGCTCCAGCGGCTGAACAGCGCGCTCTCCACGAGGCAGCACCAGATCATCTCGATGATCGACTCGAGCTCGCGCGTGTTCGCGACGCTGGCCTCCGAGGAGGGCAACATCAGCCGCTCGGTCTCCGACCTGCCGGGAACGCTCGCCCAGACGGCGGCGACGCTGCACAAGGTGCAGGTGTTCGCCACCCTGCTCGGGCCGACCGCGCGCAAACTGCTGCCGGCCGCCGCCGCCCTGCCCGCCGCCAACCGGGCCCTGGCCGCGCTCGCCAAGCCCTCCACGCCGATCATCAAGAACCAGATCCGCCCGTTCGTGGTCGCGGCGCGCCCGGTGGTGCGCAGCCTCAGGCCGGCGGCCCTGCACCTCGCGCAGGCGACGCCCAGCCTCTATTCCACCTTCGAGGTCCTAAACCACCTGCTGAACCTCGTCGGCTACTACCCGCACGGCAAGAACCAGCACGGCTATCTGTTCTGGCTCGCGTGGCTCGGTCACGTCGGACGCACAGTGTTCGCGGTGCAGGATGCCAACGGCGACTTCCGCCAGGCGTTCGTGCAGCTCAACTGCGCCTCGATCGCGCAGGTCGCGAACTCGCTGAGCCCGCAGCTGCTGCAGCTGGTCGAGCCGACGCTGCTGAAGCTGCTCGGCACCGCGGGCGTATGCCCCAAGCAGTCGAAGGCGCTCGACGCCGCCTTCAAGCGCTACCAGGGCGGCGCGAGCACCAGCACCAGCGGTTCCAGCGCCCTGGCGGCCTCGGCGCTATCGGTGCTCGCGCCGAGCGAGAAGAGGCTGATCGAGCAGCTCGGCCTCGGCAGCCTGCTGAAGCAGGGTCACCTGTTCCTGCCCAACCTCCCGACCCACTGATGGAAACCAGCGCTCCCTCACTCGGCAAGGTCCTCTCGATGGTGCTGTTCGCGCTCTCGTGCATCGGGTTGCTGCTGTTTTTGTGGATCGAGTTCGGCGGCACGATTCCCTTCCAGGCCCAGGGCTACCGCTTCAAGGTCGCCTTCCCCTACGCCCAGGAGCTCGCCACCCCGGCGCAGGTGCGGATCGCGGGAGTGAACGTGGGCAAGGTCGTCTCCACCCAGTACGCGGGCAACCGCACGCTGGCGACGATTCAGATGAACAACCAGTACGCCCCGATCAGGCGCAACACGCGCGCGATCCTGCGCATCAAAACGATCCTCGGCGAGACCTACGTGCAGCTCACCCCGGGGTCGCACTCGAGCCCGCCGCTGCCCGACGGAGGGACGCTGCCGGCCGGCAACGTGCAGCAGGCGGTCCAGCTCGACAACATCTTCGACTCCTTCAACGGGCCCACGCGCGTGGCCTTCCAGCAGTGGATGAAGGCCACGTCCAAAGCCGTCCAGGGCAACGAGGAGAACCTCAACTTCGTGCTCGGCAACCTGCCTCGCTTCGCGACCGACGCGACCGACATCCTGCAGGTGCTGGATGTCCAGCAGGCCGCGGTCGAGCGGCTTTTCCACTCGAGCGCGGTCGTGTTCGACGCGCTGACGCGCAACCAGGTGGCGCTGCACAACCTGATCACGACCGGCGAGACGACCTTCTCCACCACGGCGGCAAACAACCGCTCGCTGGCGGCGATCTTCCGCGTGTTTCCCACCTTCCTGTATGAGACGCGGCTGACGATGCGCCGCGTGCAGGGGTTTGCGCTCAACACCGACCCGCTCGTGCGCGAGCTCGATCCGGTCGCGCTCGCGCTAGGGCCGACGATGCACTCGGTGCAGGTGCTCTCGCCGTACCTGCGCACGCTCTTCTACCAGCTCCGGCCGCTGATCCAGGCCTCGAAGAAGGGGCTGCCGGCGATCTCGCACGTGCTCCGCGGGGCCTCGCCGGTGCTCGACAACCTCGGGCCGTTCCTCGAGCAGCTGAACCCGGTCCTCACCTGGCTCTCGCTGCACCAGCAGCTGATCTCGGACTTCATCAGCCTCCCGGGCACGACCCTGAACGCGACCACCGCGACCTTCGGCGGCGTCGGCCACTACCTGCGCACGATGTCGCCGCTGGGCCAGGACACCGTCAGCTTCGCTCAGGGCAAGCGCTCGGCCGACAACCGCGGCAACACCTATCCGCCTCCGCTATGGCTGCCCTCCGGCAACTTCGCCAAGCTCGACTTCAAGTGGGGCATCCTGCCGGCCTGGGACTGCAACAACTCGCAGCCGGCACCGCACACCGCGAGTGGCAAGAACCCAGGGTGCTATGTCGCGCCGGCACTGGGCCACCTGATCGGGCAGTCACAGAAGTTCCCACACATCCTCAGGGCCAGCTATCCCAGCAACTAAAGGCCCGCCCGGCCGCCGGCTTGAGCTGAGGAGTGAGGCTTCGCGCGCTAGGCGACGCGCGCGCGGGCCGCTCCGGCGTCGGCGGCCTGCTCCTGCGGCGCGAGCGCGTCGAGCAGGCATCTCGCCAGCTCTCGGTCGCCGTCGATCCGCAGGGCGCCGCGATCACCGGCCGGCAACAAAGCCCTGACCCAGCCCTCGGTCGTCGCCGTGATCCGCGCCGCCGGCTCCTCGGTCGCCTGCTCGCTGACGCTGATGCCCTCAGCCGTGGCGCTCATCACCACCGTGAGCGGTTCGCCGTCGCGGGCGTCCTCGATCGTCAGCGCGACGGCGCCGCGCAGGTCCTCGGCCGCGGGCACCAGCCCCGGCGCGAGGCGGAAGATCGCGTCGATGTCGACGCGCTCGCCGGCGCGGGGCGCGCTCCACGTCCACGCGTATCCCCACCGGGCCAGCTCGCCGAGCGTCGGCATCAGATCGCGCGCGCGCTCGGTCAGCTCGTACTCGACCCGCGGCGGCACCTCGCGGAAGCGCCTGCGCGTGAGCATGCCGTCGGCGACCATGCGGTTCAGCCGCGAGCGCAGCTGCTCGGTCGAGATTCCGGGCAAAAGCCGCTGGAGCTCGACGAACCTGCGCGGGCCCGCGGCAAGATCGCGGACGATCAGCAGCGTCCACTTGTCGCCGACCAAGTCCAGCGCCCGTGCGTCCGGCGACCATTGATCATATGGGTGGCGTTTGGGTGGCGGTGCGTGCTGCATAACCTCTCCCTTTCCAACCACTTCCTATCGACCGCCTTTCAGCATATCGGCGGACACGTCTGACCGCAAAGGGGAGCTGTGGCTTGCGCCCACATTCGGGGGGATCGCAACACCTTTGAAAAGTTTGCGCAAGTTTTGGCGCGGGCGTTCGTTTCAGCTTCATATGGGAGAGCTGATCGTCCTCGCGGAAAGGCTGGCGGACCGGGCGCGGCCACGCACCGATGCGCGTCCGGCGTTCTTCTTTGACCTCGCGTGCCCGTTCTCGTATCTCGCCGCGGAACGCGTCGAGAGGCTGCTGGGCGAGGTGGAGTGGGTGCCGGTCAGCGGGCTGCCGGCCGGGCCCGTGGGCACCGACGATGTGCGCGCCGCGGCCGAGCAGCGCGCAGCCGAGCTGCGCCTGCCGCTGGTGTGGCCCGAGCGCTTCCCCGCGAGCGCACGGGGCGCATCCCGGGCGGCGGTCAGGGCCACCCAGCTGGGGTCCGGCGCGAGCTTCGCGGTGGCGGCCGCGCGGCTTCAGTTTTGCGGCGGCTTCGATCTCGAGGACCCTGAGGTGCTGGCGGAGGCCGCCGCGGCCGGCGGGGTCGAGCTGGAGGAGTGCCTGGCTGCGGCCAGAGATCAGACACTTGACGCCCCCCTCGACGCGACCGCGCACGGTCTCGCGGCGCGGGGGGTGAGGTTGCTCCCAGCGGTCCGCGTGCGGGGCGCGTTCTTCGCCGGCGAGGATGGGCTGTCGCGGGCGGCGGCAGTCTGCCGTGCGGCAGCCGGCGATGGCGCACCAGCTTTGCCGTGGGGCTGAGGGGCAGGGGAACCGGGTGCGGCGGGTCTCGGGGGAAGCCCGCCGTGCCCTAACCACTTCTGGGGAGCCCGCGGCGCATGCGCCGCGGGCCACCCGGGCCGATCATGATCGGCCCGGAAGGGGTCGGCACATGTGCCGACCCCCGGGCGCGCGCATGCGCGCGCCCGCACAGATTCAGTAAGGCGCGACCAGCCCGGCCAGAATCAGCTCGTCCAGCGCCTCGTCGCGCTCCTCGAGCTGATCCTCCGGGAGCGCGTCGACCTTGACCGTCGGCAGCGTCTCAAAGTCCTCGAGCGGGGCGCAGATCGCGTCGAACTGCGCGTGCTCGGCGGCAGGCATCCGGGGAGTGCTCACGCTTCGATCCTACACATCGCTGTTAGCGTTCCGCAGCCGTGGCAACCGAAACCAACTTGAAGCTCCACGGCGGCCGGCTGATCGCGCGTCGCCTCCGCGCCCACGGCGTCAGCAAGCTGTTCACGCTCTCGGGCGGCCACCTGTTCTCGATCTACGACGGCTGTCGCGAGGAGGGGATCGAGATCGTCGACGTCCGCCACGAGCAGTCCGCGGCCTTCGCCGCCGAGGGCTGGGCCAAGGTCACGCGCGAGGTGGGTGTCTGCGCCCTCACCGCGGGTCCCGGGGTGACGAACGGCATGAGCGCGATCGCCTCCGCCGCCCAGAACAACTCGCCCGTGCTGGTGCTCGGTGGGCGCGCCCCGCAGCTTCGCTGGGGGCAGGGCTCGCTGCAGGAGATCGACCACGTGCCGTTCGTGCGCCCGCTGGTCAAGCTCGCCGCGACCGCGTCCGAAACCGCCGAGATTCCCGCGCTGATCGACGACGCGCTGCGCACGGCTCTGACGCCGCACTCGGGCCCCACGTTTCTCGACTTCCCGCTCGACTACGTCTTCATGGAGGGCGACGAGCCGCGGGCGCCCGAGCCCCTGCCCGATGCTCGCAGCGGCCTCGCCGCCGACCAGCGGGAACTTGACCGCGCCGCCGCGCTCCTGCGCGACGCCGAGCGCCCGGTGGTGATGGCGGGCAGCGGCCTGTATTGGGGCCATGGCGAGCGCGAGCTGCGCGACCTGGTCGAGGCCCTGCGGATTCCGGTGTTCCTCAACGGGCTGGGGCGCGGGTGCCTGCCCGCCGACCACGAGCTCTACTTCTCTCGCGCGCGCTCCCACGGGTTGCGCGAGGCGGACGTCGCGCTCGTGGTCGGTGTGCCGCTCGACTTCCGCCTCGGCTTCGGCGGTGCTTTCGCCCCCGAGGCGGAGCTGGTCGTGATCGACGCGGCCGAGCCCGTCCGCGAGCACCCTCGGGCGGTCGCGGCGGAGCTCTACGGCGCCCTGCCCACGACGCTCGAGGCGCTGCGCGAGGGCGCTTCGGAGGCCCCGGCCGCTGCCTCCTCTGAGCGTGCCGGCTGGGTCTCCTCGTTGCGGGCGCTCGAGGATGAGCGACGTGCGGCCGAGGCCGCCGAGCTCGTGGACGAGCGTGCGCCGCTTCACCCCATGCGCATCTACGGCGAGCTGCGCAGCGTGCTGGACCGCGACGCGATCGTGATCGGCGACGGCGGGGATTTCGTCTCCTTTGCCGGTCGCATGGTCGACTCCTACGAGCCCGGCTGCTGGCTCGACCCCGGACCCTTCGGGTGTCTGGGCAGCGGTCCCGGTTACGCGCTCGCGGCCAAGCTCGCGCACCCCGAGCGCCAGGTTGTGCTGCTGCTCGGCGACGGCGCCTTCGGCTTTTCCGGGATGGAGTTCGACACGCTCGCCCGGCACGGCGTCGCGGTCGTCGCGGTGATCGGCAACAACGGCATCTGGGCGCTCGAGAAGCACCCCATGGAGTTTCTGTACGGGTACTCGGTCGCGGCGTCGCTGCGACCCGCCACGCGCTACGACCAGGTCGTCGAGGCGCTCGGCTGCCACGGTGAGCTGGTGGAGCGCCCGGCCGAGCTCCGGCCGGCGCTCGAGCGGGCCTTCGCCGCGGGCCGCCCCGCGCTCGTCAACGTGCTCACGGACCCAGCGGTCGCGTACCCGCGCAAGGCGAATTTGGCGTAGTCGGGGCACGCGCTCGCTCCCATCCGATACCCACGTGCACCGGAGCCCGGTCGAGCGCGCGCCCTGAAGAGATACACCACAGCACCTCCGCGCGCCCCGAAGCGATACACCACAGGACCCCGCGCGCCCCGAGCGATACCGACAGGACCCCGCCCCAAGCGATACCCACAGGACCCCGCGCGCCCCGAGGCGATACACCACAAATTAAGTGGACAAATGTTTGATTGCGCGCTCTGGGTGGAGGCCCCATCATGCCTGTGGGGCCAGGGCGCGCAGCGGCCTGTCCCCGCTACATAGGCTCGGGTGCTAGCCGTTTCAAATGGCGCCTCCCGCCACCCGGCCAAGCTAATCGGCCCTTCTGGCACGTTTTTCCCCTGCCCGTCCTGGGGGGCCACCTGGATCGGAAGCCGCCCGCCAGAGCGCGGGCGGTTTTCGTTTAGCCTCGATCCTCGGTGCGCGAGCCGGGTGCGGCTAAGCCAGTATCTCGACCGATTAGCATGACTTTGCGATGAAGCGCCTCTTCTCGTTCCCGAATCCGGTCAACGACAAGGCCGCTCGCACGGTCGCGGCGGTCGTGCTGGTCGTGGTTGTCGTGACGCTGGCGACCGGCTTTTACTGGCTGCTGATCCCGCTCGCGTATGGCTTCTGGGCGCGCGTGCTCACGGGCCCAACGCTGAGTCCGTTGGGCTGGCTGGCCCAGCGCGTGATCGCGCCGCGGCTCGGTCCGCCGCAACCGGTTCCCGGCCCGCCCAAGCGCTTCGCCCAAGGCATGGGAGCGTTCATGTCGACGCTCGCGCTGGTGCTGGCGTTCGCGGTCTCGCACACCGCCGCCGATGTGGCGCTCGCGATGCTGGTGGTGGGCGCGGGTCTCGAGTCGATCTTTGGCTACTGCATCGGCTGCCGCATCTTCGCGGCGCTGATGCGCATCGGCCTGATTCCCGAGACCGTGTGCGAGGAGTGCGCCGATCTGAGCTGGCGCTTCGCGGTCCGCTAGCGCCGCGCCTCACCCTCGCTCACGCCAGACCCAGCGCCGCGCCTCTCAAAATGTCGTGCTCCGAGACCTCGAACTGCTCGAGCTCGAACAGGTCCATCACCTCGCGCAGGATGATGACCCCGGCGACGATCGTCGGCGCGCGGTCAGGATGGAGGCCCGGCACGCTCCGGCGCTGCTCGAGCGGGATTCCTGCGAGCTCCTTCAGCATCCGCTGCGCCTCGCCTCGTGACACCCCGTAGCCATGGACCTTTTCTGGGTCATAGGGGTCGAGCCGCTGCGCGATCGCCGCCAGCGAGGTGGCTGTTCCGGCCACGGCGATGGCGCGCTCGACAATCCCGCGCCCCTCGGGTGAGGTCGCCTCGGTGATCGTCGCCCGTACGTCGGCCGCCAGCTGCTCGAGCTCGGTGGGCGCGGGCGGGTCGTGCTTGATGTGGCGCTCGGTCTGGCGCACGACCCCGGCTTGGGTCGAGACGTGGAAGCCGACCTCGCGCCCCGCTCCCACCACCAGCTCGGTCGAGCCGCCGCCGACGTCGATCACGAGCGTGGGGGCGTGCTCGCCCGGATCGCGCTCGCTCATAGCCCCGATGAACGTCAGTTGCGCCTCCTCGTCCCCCGTCAGCACGTGTGGCTCGAAGCCGTAGCGCTCGGCCACCTGTTGGGCGAAGTCGTCTCCGTTGCCGGCATCCCTGACCGCGCTGGTGAAGACGGCGATCTGCTGCTCGGCTTTGTGGCGCTCGATCGCTTCCTTGTAGCGGTCGAGCGTCAGGTACACGCGCTCCATCGCGTCCGCGCGCAGACGGCCGTCGGCGTCCACGCCCTCGCCGAGGCGGGTGACCTCGGAGCTGCGCTCGAGTTGGTGTGTGATGCGCTCGCCCTCGCGCTCGGCGATCAGCAACCGCGTCGAGTTGCTGCCGATGTCGACGATGGCGATGCGCATGCTCAGGCCGTCCTTGTGGAGAAGATCTCGTTTGCTTGGTGGGGCATCGGCCTGCCCTCGAGCCCAGCGAGCAGATTGTCCACCGCCAGCTCGGCCATGCGCTCGCGCGCCGCTCTGGTGGCCGAGGCGATGTGCGGCGTGACGATCAGATTGGGGGCTCTTAGGAGAGCGTCGTTCGGTCCGAGCGGTTCCGGCTCGGTGACGTCGAGCGCGGCCGCGGCGATTGTCCGGTTTTGAAGGGCCGTCGCCAGGGCTTTGGGGTCGACGATCGGGCCCCGCGCGGTGTTGACCAGGATCGCGTTCGGGCCCATCAGCTCGAGCGCCTTGGCATCGATTAGGTGATGGGTCTCGGGCGTCAGCGGGCAGTGCAGCGAGACGAAGTCGGCCTTGCGCAGCAGGTCCTTGACCGCGTCGGTGAGGCCGTCGCGGGCGCTCGCGGTGAGGACGCGCATGGAAAAGCCTTCGGCGCGCTCCGCGACAGCGCGCCCGATGCGGCCGAAGCCGATGATCCCGAGCGTCGCGCCGTGGACCTGGTGCCCGAGGTGCATGGCCGGCTCCCAGGTCACCCAGTCGCCTTGCTTGGCCGCCGCCGTCGCCGCCGGCAGGCGGCGGGCGGCCGCGAGCAGCAGCGCGAAGGTCAGATCCGCGGTCGCGTCGGTCAGGACATCGGGCGTGTGGCCGACGGGGATGCCCCTTCTCGTGGCCGCCTCGAGGTCGACGTTGTCGTAGCCGACCGCGTAGTTGGAGATCGCCCTGCAGGTTTGGCAGCTCGTCGATCAGTTCGGCGTCGAGGCGATCGGTGAGCAGCGTCAGCAGGCCCTCGGCATCCTGCGCGTTTTGGGCGAGCTCTTTCGGTGTGGGGGGAAGGCGTCCCTGCCACACGGTGACGTCGTGGCTCGCCTCCAGGCGCTCCAGCGCGGGCCCGGGGAGCCGGCGGGTGACGAAGCAGCGCGCCATCGGGGTTACGCCATCGTCAGGCCGCCGCTCACCGACAGGGTCTGGCCGGTGATGAAGCTCGCCCGCTCGGAGGCCAGGAAGGCGACCGCGGCGGCCACCTCCTCGGGTTTACCGAGGCGACGCATGGGGACGGCGCGGCGCATGCCTTCGATCGCCTTCGCGCCGCGCTCGCTGTCGGCGGTGAGCTCGGTGAGCAGCGGGGTCTCGGTGGGGCCCGGGCAAACCACGTTGACGGTGATCCCGTGGCGGGCGGTCTCCCGCGCCAGCGTCTTCGAGAACGAGACCACGCCGCCCTTGGCCCCGGAGTAGACCGCCTCGAGCGAGGAGCCGACGCGTGCGGCGTCCGAGGAGATGTTGACCACCCGGCCCCACCCGCGCTCGACCATCCCCGGGACCACACGATGGCAGACGCGCAGGCAGCCCTTGAGGTTGATCTCGAGCACCTTGGCCCAGAACTGCTCGTCGGTCTCGAGGAACGGCCGGAGCTCGTCCCAGCCCGCGTTGTTGACGAGGATCTCGATCGGGCCGGCCCGGTCCTCGGCTTGCGCGATGGCCCGCTCCACGGAGTCGCTGTCGGTGACGTCCATGTACACAGACGCGCCGTTGATCGCGTGCGCGGTCTCATGAGCCTCGGCTTCCAAGCGGTCGGCGACGATCACCTGGTGGCCTTGGTATACGAACTCCTGCGCGATCGCGCGGCCTATGCCGCGGGCGGCGCCGGTAACCAGAGCGGTGCGGCTCATCTTCAGCCGGTCGGGAGGGCGGTGCGGCTCATCTCACGTATAACGTTACGTTGCGATCGAGCCGCGTGCCCGCGAAGCCGTGAGGCCGGCCGCCCTGCGCGTCGAGGTAGGAGAGACCGCGCGAGATCGTGCCGAGGTCGCCGGGGAAGACGTGGTCGAGCATCCAGGTCTGGATCGCGATCCCGCCGCTCTTGGTTCGTGCGACCTTGAGCGCGCGAGCCTGCTGCGGGTAGTCGATCAGCGAGGCGGTGTTGATCAGCCAGTAGCCACCGGTCGGAGTGCTCCGGGGCGTGATCTCGTTGCGGTGCGTGTGGCCGGAGAGCGCCGCGATCGTTCTGGGGTGACGGTCCAGGAGGGTCAGCAGCTGGTCGCCGCCTTGGGAGCTTGCGAGCGGCTGATGGGAGATCGCGATGATGAAGCGGTCCCCGGCGGCCTTTAGCTGTGCTTCCAGCCAGGTGGCCTGGCCGGGCCTGACGAGACCGCCCGAGCCGCCGGCGCGGCGCGCGAGGTCGAGCACGAGCAGGCGCAGGTGGGGGCCGACGTCGGCGTGGTAGTCGAGGGTACCGGCCGCTTCGTTGAGGGGGCCCAGCCTTTTGATTACCTCGAGCGCGTCCATCTCGCGCCGGGTCGGGTCGGCCGGCACGTGCTGCTTTGGCCCCGCGAGCGCCTGCTTGAGAAAGCCGCCGACGAGGCTGGGGTTGGGCGGGCCGTCAGGGGAGGCGGCGACCTCGTGGTGGACGCCGTGGGGGAGGTGGAGGTTCGGCGGGAGCTCCCACAAGGCCTCGTGGCCGACCGCGAGCCGCTTGGTCTCGGGCGTGGGCGTGAGCTCGCCCTGCACGAGGATGTCGTGGTCGCCCAGCACGGGATGGACTCTTGCGTCGACGCCTGCCGCCTTGAAGGGCCTCGTCGCTCTCTGCAGCAGGCCTGGGTGGCGGGGGGCGTCGAGGTCGGGACGGTAGTAGAAGGGGTCGGGATCGCTCGCCAGCTGCACGCCGAAGTAGCCGTGCGGACCGCTGCCCGCTCTCACCGTGCCACCTCGCAGTACTTGGAGGGCGTGGGCGAGCTCGTTGCTCTGAGCGTTGTCGATCAGGTCACCGCCCTGGATGACCGCGTCCGCTCTGAGGTGGCGGATCGCTCGGATCGCGCCGGCGAGCACCTGCGCGGTGAGCGTTTCATGGGGACGGAAGGTCGACTGAAACGGCGGCCCCAGCCGGTCGAGGAAGGTGGCGCGGGCGGGGGAGGAGGCATCGAGCACGTGGGCGTCGGTGACGTGCGCGAGCGTGGCTACGTGTTGTTGGAGGTCGACTTTTTGCGCGAGCTCGGTCCGTGCGATCAGCGCCTCTCCCGGCCCGGGCCTCAGCACGCCGACTCCCCGAGGGTCGATCCAGGTGCTTTGCAGCGTCGAGCCGGAGGCGGCCGCGGTCCGTTGGCTGGTCGTCCCGCAGCCGGTCACCAGCAGTGTCGCGGCCGTCGCCATCGCCGCTTCGCTGAGCGCCTGGCGCCGGGTGATGCGGCGCCGGCTCATGTCGCGGCCAGCCCGCTGACCACGGTGTCGGCCGTCGCGCGACGCGTCACCCATGCGACCGAGATCGCTGCCGCCGCTACGAGGCCGAGCAACACCGCGGCGATATCGGCGGTGGTGGGGGAGAGCGGCAGCACCGCATAGCTCGCGGCCAGCTGCGACAGCCAGGGGCCAAGAATCACGATCTCGAGTGCGATCCCGACGGCGGCCGCCGGCAGGATCAGCGCCGCGGCCGCGCCCGCGAGCAGCCGACCCACGGCGGCCTGGCCCGCGCCGCACGCCCGCAGCACCGCGACAGTTCTTCTGCGCTCCTGCACGATCAGCGCGCACGTCTGGGCGAGCGCATACAGACACACGAGCCCGTCCACGACCGCGATCGCGATCAGGATCGCGCGCAGCACCGCCACCAGCGGGGCGCCGCGGCCGATCGCGCCGGTGGTGGGGGTCGCGGCCGGGCCGAGGGCGTTCTGCACGGCCTGCTGGTTGGCGCCCGGTTTGAGCACGATCGCGAGCTGCTCTGGCGCGTCGGGGTCGGCTTTGAGCATCGCTTTTGCCGGCACGTACGCGATGCGCCCGTCGTGATCGAAGGAACCGACCACTCCGGCGACCTTCAGCCGGAGCTCCTTGCCGGTCGGCATCTCGATCGCGAGCTCGGAGCCGGGGGAGAGGCCGAGGGCGTCCGCCAGCCCGGCTCCCACTTCGGCCTCGTTTGGCTTGTTCGGTCGGCGGCCGGCGGTCAGCGGGGGCGCCTCGAAGGTGCTCGCGTGGCCCGGGTACCCGACCACGTCGATGGTCTCCCCGAGGTCGTATGAATCGACGGCTTGCTGCTCATAGCGAGGGGCGACCGCTTGGACTCCCGGGAGGCGCTTGACGTGTTGGACTGCGCTAGCGGGGAGCGTGGCCGTCAGCTGATAGCGCTTCCCCAGCGCCTGCGGGTCCGTCTCGAGCGTGCCGAGCGCCGAGGCGAGCGCGAGCATCAGCAGCACGAAGGCGGTCGAGCAGCCGAGGGTCACGGCGGTCGCCACCAGACGGGTGCGTCGCGCGCTCGCGAGGCGGGTGCCGAGCAGGGTGAGGCTCGGGCTCTTCAGGCTCGTGCGCCTTGCGGCGCGCGTGCGCAGCTCGGCGCCTCGGAGCAGCTCGGTGGCGGGCCGTCCCGCCGCCCGGTAGGCGGGCCAGGCTGCGGCGAGCGTGGGGATCGCGATGCTGAGCGCCCAGCCGGCTGCGAGCAGCGGCGCCAGGCTGACGCCCGCTGCCGGCTCGTTCAGCAGCATCAGCAGCCTGTCGCTGGGCCCCATCGTCGCAAGCGCGCCTGCGAGGGCCCCCAGGGTGGCCGCCGGCACCGCGATCAGCGCCGCTTCAAGCGCCTGGGTGAGGGCGATGAAGCTCCTCTGGCCGCCGAGCGCACGCCTGATCCCAATCGCTTTCAGGCGCCGCTCGACCTCGGCGCGCGCCGAGGATGCGAGCAGCACCCCGGCGGTCGCGAGCGCAATCACCGAGAGCGCGACCAGCAGGTCGATCACGATCCCCGCTGCCTGGTCGAGCAGGATCTTCACCCCCGAGCGGGTGACGAAGCGCAGGCCCCTGACGCCGAAGCTGGTCGCGCGCGCCTGCACGAGGACCTCGTTCATATAGCGGGGGTCCTTGAGCCAGATCTGGGCTTCGTTGACGTCTTGATCAGGCTCGGCGTTCAGCACCCTTTTTGCGACGTAGATCTGGGGGTCCGCGAGCGGGTAGGCGACGTTGTCCGGCTCCTCGGCGAAGCCGACGACCTTTTGCGGGCCGAGGCCGCTTATGTTGATTCTGCCGTCGAGGGGGATGTTCCAATTCGCCGCGAGCCCGCGCTCGATCACGACCTGGCCCTTTGCGGAGGTGACGTCGTGGCCGGCGACGATCGCGTAGCCGTGCGGGCCGCTGCCGCCCGCGCCGACCACCTCGACCGACGCGTTGCCGGCGCTGCGGCCGTTCGGGGCCGAGATCGCCACGTCGGTGAATTCCTGGCGCAGCGAGAAGTACCTGATGTCCGGCAGGGCGTTGATCCGCTGCGCGACCTTGTTCGGTGACTGCGGGTCAAAGCGGACGATGATGTCCGCGAGGTGAGCCTGCTGCGTCGCTCTCGCGAACCCTCGGCCGAGGCTTTCGCTGACCGTGATAGCGGCCGCGAGCATGGCGGCCGCGAGCGCGATCCCGAGGGCGGTCAGGAGCGATCGCTTCTTGCGCAGCCTCAGCCCGATGCGGGCTTCGGTTAGCGCGGCTCCGATCTTCACGGTTGCTTCCGCGCGGGTTTACGCCACGCCGAGCCGCGCCCGGTGCGCCTCGCCCGCGACATCGATCAGCCGCCCGTCTTGCAGCCGCAGCACACGATCCGCGACCGCGGCCGCCTGCGGCTCGTGCGTGACGATCACCACCGCGCGGTTCTCCAGCCCTTGCAGGAGCTCGAGCACGGCCGCGCCGTTCTCCTGGTCGAGGTTGCCGGTCGGCTCGTCGGCGAGCACCAGCTCGGGGTCGTTGACGAGCGCGCGAGCGATCGCGAAGCGCTGCTGCTCGCCGCCGGAGAGCTCGTGCGGTCGTCGGTCCTTGATGGGGTCCACGCCCAGCTCTCTGATGAGCTGCTGCGCGCGCTTTTGGCCGTGGGGCTTGGCACCCGGGAGGCGGGTGGGGACGAGCACGTTCTCCTCGCCGCTCAACTCCTCGATCAGGTGAAAGGCCTGAAAGACGAAGCCGACATGCCTGAGACGCGTCCTCGCCTGGGAGCCGGCCGACTGCCTCGTGACCTCCTGTTGCGCGATCCGAATGCGTCCGACGTCGGGCTGATCCAGAGCTCCCAGCAGATGGAGCAGGGTCGACTTGCCGCTCCCCGAGCGGCCCAGGATCGCGACCACCTCGCCGGCATCAACGTCGAGGTCGATGTCCTCCAGGAGGCGCCGCGCGGCGCGCCCTGTCCCCACCGTCTTGATGACGCCGCGAGCCTCGAGAACCGGCATCCCGGCTACGGTAGCGCGGGTCCTGGCTCTGGCGCGCTAGCGCTCTCGTGGCCTGCACTATGTGTCGTTACCTACGTTCCAATAGGCCGCCTCCTCACCTCAGTTCCAGTGGGCCTCCTCCTCGCCAAGGCCGTCGAGGGGGTTGATCGCGAAGTCCTCGCCCGGGCATTTGGGATCCACGAACCAGTCGCCGTCTTCGTCGGCGCTGTCGTTGTCATGATCGTCCGCGCCATAGCGCCCGTCCGCCCGAGCGGCCTCTTCGTCCTCGTCCTCCTCCCCCTCGGGCGGCGGGTCGATGTCGACGATCAGCACGGTCTTGGGGTCCTCGAAAAACAGCCGAATGCACGTGAACCCGTACTCCACGCTGTCCGGCTGAGGCAGTCCGTTCTGCTCGAGCAGCTCTCGTACCTGCGTCTCAACCTTGATCTTTTCGCCGAGCGTCGCCATGCCAGAAGCATCGGCCAGATGCCTGTAACGGATCAAGACGCTTTCGTAAGAAGTGTGTGGCGAGTAAGTGACAAGAGTGTGGAGCGCGTCGTTTCCGGCTTCGCGCTCCCCGTTGCCCCGGGCGTTTCGATTTGCATCACGTCCGGGTTGAGCTACCATTGTTCGTCCGCCGCGGGGTGGAGCAGTCTGGTAGCTCGTCGGGCTCATAACCCGAAGGTCGCGGGTTCGAATCCCGCCCCCGCTATCGAGGCCGACCAGGAGCTAGGACCATAAAAAGCCCTGGAAACCGAGGGCGGCCATCTATATCTCCCCAGGGCTCGAACATCAACCCGTTCTCGCCCTTGTTCAAGGCCGCGCAGGCGCAGTGTCGCAAGCTGTTGCGCGGCGAAGGGCCCCCGCGAGGTGTCAGCGAGCAGCAGAAGGAGCAGATGGTGCGGACCTCGGAGTGCATGCGCGCCCACCGCGTCACCGGGTTCCCGGATCCGACGACCATGCCACCAACTAACCCGCAGGACTACAGCATCGTGGAGGGTATCGGCGGCGCGAGCGGCGGACTGTTCCTGCTCGTCCCGAAGACGATCGACGTCAACTCGCCCGTGTTCAAGGAGGCGGCGAAGGCCTGGAGCTTCCACTAGCCGCACGGCGCGGACAGGACCAAGAACAGGGTGCGGCTCTAGCCTGCCGGTGGCTACGTCCCAAGGGACGCGCGTTCGTCGCAAGGCAGGCGCCAGCTAGACAGCCGAACCGCCGACGAAAGCGATCGCCGCGGACCCACCAGAGTCGCTGCTCGCCAAGCATCGGATCGTCGCCGTTGCGCTCGTCCGACCCTGCGCCCTCAGCACGATCGCTCTTGAGGTGGGTGTCGGGAAAATGGTTGGGGCGCTGTTCTGAGCGCGGACGGCGGGGAGCAGGCTTCACGGTCTATTCGGTCGGAATGTCCGCCTTCCGGGGCCCCTTTCAGGCCCCGGTGACGGCGATCTGGTGCTTGTGGAGCTTCAGGAGGTTGTGGGTCGCTGCCGCTAATCGCCATTCCGAGGTCACGGCGGATAGGCCTCGTCGTTGGAAGCGGTCAAACCCGCGGTTGAACTTGATCTGGCCGAACACCGGCTCGACCGTTGCCATCCGTCTTCGATAGGCCGCTTGGCCGCACTCGGTGGAGAGCACCATGCGCATGAACGCATACAGCCCTTTGTTCCATCCCGGTCGCGGTCGGTGCGTAACCCTGAGTCGGGTGGGATGAGTACTTGGATGCCGCGAGTGACGATGCTCTCCATCTGCGGTTTGTGCCAGTACCCCGTATCAGCGAGCACGGTCTCGGGTAGTGTGCTGACACCAATCGCTTCCAGCTCTCGTTGGGTAGCGTGGACCATCGGCTCCAGGTGGCCGAAGTCAGGCGAGTCGATGGTCACCTCCGCGCCGACGATGATCTGGTGCTCGTTGACTGCGGCCTGCGCGTTGTAGCCTGGCGGGCGGGCTGGCCGGTGGTGCGCACGATCCGCGAGTCGTGATCGGTCGTGTTGATCGTCCCGGTCGGCTCCGCCGGCGGCACGTACTGCTTTGGTGGCTTGCCGAACCGACGGCCGTCTCTCATCACCCCGCGCGCCTTGTATGCCTCATAGGCGGCGTTGGCCTCAAGCTCGACCCGATGCTCTTCCTCGAGCCGGCGCTTCGACTCCCGCAGCCGGTCTGCCCTGGAGGCTGCGATCGGCCGGGCCTGCTGGCGACGCAGCTCATCCAGCTGGTGGCGACCCTCGCGCATCCAGCCCCGCCGGCCCTGCTCGCTGTTGAGGATCCGCTCACGATCGAGATCGAACGCGACGAGCCGCTGTTCCTCACCGTCCGAGTCGCCCTCATCGCCCAAGGCGCCTCGCTCGTTGCCAGCCGCTTGGCGCTCGGTATCGAGCTTGCGCTTGGCCTCCCGCAACACCGCCCGCCGACCCGCAGGTGTGCGCAGCTGCTCGGGCAGCTCATCTCCACGCGCCTGGCCATACATCTCATCCTCTCGCCGGTCAGTCTCATCGAGCTCATCCAGCAGCTCACGCGCGATCAGCTCATAGCTGCGGTTCGCGCCCATCGACGCGTTCGCCGAGATCTTCGTGCCATCGATCGCGATCACCCCGACCCTCACCAACCCCGCCTTCTCACAGATGCCCAGCACCTCGGTGAACAAGCTCGCCAACGCCTTCTCGTGCCGCTTGCGGAACTCAGCGATCGTCGAGTGATCCGGCACCCGCATCGCCGTGATCACCATGAACGCAACATCCTCCCGACACTTCCGCTCAATCGCACGCGACGAGCAGATCCCCTGCGCGGAGGCATAGAACAACAACGCCACCACCTGAGCTCAACCGGTCGTCGCAACGCGGTGTGGTCGGTGACTCTAAAGGTTGGAAGTGACGACTGGGCTTGCCTGGTGGCGCGGCTGTCGTCGTGGAGGCTCGCCCGGAGGGCGGGCCGGAACGGCGATAGTCGCGCGCGATCCCTCCGGACACCCCCGGGAACCAGGTCTGCCGCAGTCCTCAGGTCACTCGCGTTGGATGCTGCAGGCCGTTAGGCCGCGGCGCTCAAGTACTCGGTGAGCGCCTCAGCGGGTGTCTTCCACCCGAGTGTCTTTCGCGGTCGACCGTTCAACGCCGCCGCGACAGCCGCGAGCTCCTCGGCGCCGTGGCGCGCGAGGTCGGTGCCTCTGGGGAAATACTGGCGCAGCAGCCCGTTGGTGTTCTCGTTCGTCCCGCGCTGCCACGGGCTTCGTGGATCACAGAAGTAGATCTGCAGGCCGGTGTCGAGCCGGAGTTGGACGTGCTGGGCCATCTCGATCCCCTGGTCCCAGGTCAAGGACCGCCTCAGTTGCTCCGGGAGAGTCGTGATCGTGTCGGCGATCGCATTACGAACGGCGCCGGCGCCGGCACCCGTGATCGGCGGGCCGCTCTTCACTCTTGGGCTGTTGTGACCTTCGATCGGCGGTAGATGCAGCAGCATCGTGAACCGGCTTGAGCGCTCGACCAGAGTCCCGATCGCAGAGCGGTCCGTCCCGAGGATCAGATCGCCTTCCCAGTGACCCGGCACCGCACGATCATCAACCTCAGCAGGCCGCTCGCTGATCAACAGCTCATCAGTCACGAAGCTGCGGTTCCCCCTTGATGTCCTGTTTCTGGGGGCTCTGAGCGCCCGACCTGTCCGCAGGCAAGCGGTCAGTTCGCGGCGCAGCGCTCCGCGGCCCTGGATATAGAGCGACTGATAGATCGCCTCGTGGGACACACGCATCGATTCATCATCGGGGAAGTCCAGGCGGAGGCGACCAGAGATTTGCTCCGGGCTCCAGCACTGTCCCCAGCGCCGATCCTTTCGCGGTCCCTGACGCCGCCCACGCCAGGCGATATCTGGACCCGCGACGCTCCCGTCGGGCCGCTGCACCGTCCCAGAAAGCCGGGCTTGCACATAGGCCCGCAGCTGCGCATTCACCGCGAGCTTCGCCGGCTTGGGACGCCGGGCGCGACGCTCAGCATGCCGCTGGGCGGTCGAGGCTCGATATTCAACGCGGCCACGTCCAATCGCAGCGTTGCGTTGCAGCTCCCGGGAGATCGTCGACGGCGCCCGACCGAGCCGACGCGCGATCTCTCGCACCCCGCAACCACCGGCGAGCAGCACTGCGATCTCCTCTCGCTCGGTGAAGGACAGATAGCGCCCAGACACCGGTGCGAGGATCGAGAGGCGGCATCCCGCCACCCTTGCGGAACCACCGGACACCAATGCTCGGCAGGACTCCCGCCTCCACCGCAGCGTTCTCGCTCGATGCACCTCGAGCGATCGCCTCCCAGAACCGGACCCGATGCTCCCGCCGCCCCGCAGGCGGATGCCCACCCCAACGCGCTCCGGCTGCAGCGGCACGACTCCACGCCCGGTTTCTCCTCGGCATCGCAACTCCCAACGTCAGGCGTTGCGACAACCAGTTGAATC
>CAWGLB010000004.1:0-411337 GCA_963823315.1 uncultured Solirubrobacterales bacterium
CGACGACGGACCTTGCCGGATCGACGTCTGCTATTGGCCGCTGAGCATCGGAACGACACCGACCAGAGCGGGCATCCCGCCAATGTCACCGCTGAGGCTGAGGCTCCACGCGAGAGCGCTGCTATCGGCGTCAACCGGAAGCGCCCGGCTCGTCGGGCGGGCTGTGGGGTCGCGGCTGCTCGTCCCGTCATCGGCCCGAGTGCCCCGGCTCGGGGGCCACATCGAGGGCTGGGTTGCGGTCGAAGAACCCCACGGGTTTGAGCCAAAAGGACACGGTGTCGACCGGCATTACGGGCCACTCCTCGGGCCGCGTGAGGTGGTGGATGCCGAACACGTACCACAGGACCACGTCGGTGTTCTCGATCGAGCGGTCGGCGGCCGTCCAACGCGCGAGCCCGGTGTCCTCCGTGCTCAGGTTCGGAAACTCGCCGCACGGCCAGCGCTCGTCCTCGTGGTAGGGCGTGACCCACAATGTGTTTTCGATCGCCCGCGCCCTGCGGACCACGAATGAGCTCGGGTCGAGCAGGGCTGGGATCGCGCCACCCGGCACCAGCTTGTACGCGACGGGGGTTCCGAGGCCGTTTCGGACGCCCTCGTTGACCACGTGCCAACTCCGCTGCGCGTGCCAGTCGAACTTCTGGCGCCCCTCGCGCTCTGAACGCAGCGGCGTGGTCCGCTGTACGAGCGCAAGGCCGTCGGGGTTGTCCGGCCCGAGCGGTAAAGGCTCGGAATCGACCGCGTACACGGTGTTGTCCTCGCCGTCGATGTCGAGGTCGAGCCGAGCGACGATGAAGTGCTGGTGGTAGGGCGCGTACGTGCGGTGCTCGACGAGGGCGCCGAACGGCGGCGGGCCGTCGGCGAACGGGGTCGTGATCATGATCCCGGTCGCCCGGACCTCGCATTCGATGTTGCCGTCCTGATAGAAGCGCCAGTAGATTAGGTACTCGTAGTTGGCCACCGTCGCGTGGAAGGAGACCACGAGCCGCCGCATGCGGCGGATCTCCGCGCCGGTTCGTTCATCGACGTGCTTCCATAGCACGCCGGCGTCCTCCTCGTGGATGCAGACCGCGTTCTTGACGGTGTACGGCTCGCCTCGGGAGTCGTGCAGGGACACGTCGAGGTAGGCGATCTCGCCGAGGCAGTCGCAGGCGCGCTCGAGCGACGTGGTCATGAAGCCAAGCCCCCACTCGCCGATATCGAATGCGGTGCGTCGGAAGTGCTCGGACGTCGGATCGCGGTACGGGATGACCATCTCCGCGAACGACAGACGGTGGGCGACGGGCCGCACGCGCCCCCCGTCCTCGTAGCCGAGCGTGTGGATCACGAGTCCTTCGCGATAGTTAAACCCGAGCCCCATCGACCACCGCTGCCAGCGCAGCAAGTGGCCATCAAGCGTGAACGACGGGCCCCCGGGCTGGGTGATCTGGAGCTGTCTCAAATCCTCGCGCAGGCGCATCCCGGGCACCAGCGCGGGCGCGTACTCGCCCATCACCTCGGGGGCCGGCTGGCCGTCGTCGTCGTCGCCCAGCTCGAGCAGTTCCATTGTCGCGAGGTCGACGATCGGGTGCAGCCGCGGAATCGGGTTCGCGTACGGATTCGACTCCGGCCCCACCCGGTGCCACACGTCACACCAGCCGACACGCCGGCCACGGTAGGGCTTTGGCACGAGCTCAGCGCCGAACGCCCACACGTCGATCAGCACCAGGTCGAGATCAGTGAGCCCGCGCTTGGCGAGCGCCTCCACCACGCGCGGGTCTCGCTTAAGCGCGGAGTTGCACTCGTCGTACTCGTCGTTCGAAACGGGCGGGTGCTCGCCCGGCCGCGGCTCCCAGCTCACGAGCCGCCCCTCACTCAGCGACACGATCGCTTTGACCGCATCGTCCCGGTCGCGGTCGAAGCACACCACGGTCGCCTCACGCGGGAGATCGCTCGTGCCCCCAGGCTCGCCAGCCTCGCCCAGCGCCCGCTTGGACGGCTCGCGAAGCTCGATTGACGCGAACCGCCACCGCTCGCCCAGACCACGCTGCTCACGCACGATCCGCGCCGCATCGCGGATCTCTGCGGCGCTCAGTGGCTCGAGCGGGTGGCGCGGCGGCGCGTCCGCCACCCGCGTCCCTTCGCGCTGTCCGCCGACTCTCTCCACCGGAGAGCATCCTAATGCGGCCCAGTATCGCCGGGCAACGCTACGCCTCCAAATAACCCACGAGAATGCCGTCACGCGCGCAACTGCGTCCGGCCACGCACGGCCATAGCGTCCGCCAGCCGGGATGCTCGACCCGATGCAGCGGCGCCGGGACGACACTGCGGGGCAGCCGGTGCCGATCGGCTCTCAGCGTCGGGGCCTGCTTGCCTGTTGTGCGTCGAGCCTCCAGCCGACGCCTCCTTTCGCTTGCCCAGGCCTCTGGAGGGGACGCCTGGTCTGCGACGCACGCGGATCGCCAGCTGCTCGGACTGCGTAGTCAAGCCCGTCGCCGAAACCTTCGCTGCCTTCGAGCGGCGTCAGCCTGGGCCCCAGCGTCTCCTTGCTTCTTGCGCGACGCGCGGGACCGTTTTAGCGATTCAGCAGCCCGCTCACGAACGCTCTTGGCGCGGCGGGCGATCTCCCGGTAAAGCTCGCGCTCGTCGTTACTGCCTTCCATGCTTCCCATCATCGCGCGTTACCCGCCGTTTCACCAATCGCTCGCGCGAGCCCCGGGGGGTGCTCAGCACGTACCTGGAAATGCTGGCTCCCTCAGCGGTGCTTTCGCGCGAATCCGCGGGCACGTGGGTGACCAGTGGCTCGAGCCGCACTTCTGCTTTCGCCCCCGAGGTCGCTAAAACCGGCCCGCGCCGACGCCCGCTTTGCGACGGACACGCGTCTCGGTTCTGGCGAGGAGCGCGTCACTCGGCAGTTGGTGAGTTGGTCCTGCTTCGTGACGGAAGATGTATGTCCGGGCGGGCAGTCAGAGCTTCTTGAGGAAGTAGTACGAGTCGTTCTCGTTACTGGGGTGCAGCACGTAGCCGCCACCGAGCTTCAGGGCGTAGTTCTCGATGTTTGAAACCGGGCTTCTCGACCTAATCTGGTGGCAGCCGAGGGCCCGGCACAGCTCCTGCGCCTTCTGCTGCAGCGCCGAGCCGATCCCCATCCGCCGGCTCTCACGATGGACCCCGAATGCCTCGACGAACCCTTCGGTCAGCGGCGAGCCATTTCGGATCACCGGTGGTCGCCCTTCCTCTGACCCGACCACTTGGACGTAGCAGCGGAGAAAGCCCACACATCGGTCTTTGTCGAAGGCCCCGAGCACATAGTCCTCGGATGCGGTCTCAACCTGAGAGACGATGTGGCTCGCTGCTGCAAGATCTCATCGGCCAGGCTCAGGACCGCCTCGAATTCCTCGGTCCCCGGGGCGACTGCCTCACGTTCACCCTGATGTCCACAACCAACAGGGTGCCATCACCTTGCTCAGGTGTCAGATCGGGTGCCGTGTGGCGAGCACGCCCGGGCAGAGTCTCGACGCGCTTTCGTCAAGCGACGCGCATTCTGCTCGCCTCCATCCTCGGTTCTGCAACGCGCGGAAAGCTCGCTGGGGATCAGCGGTGTTTGCCCGCAGTCGGCGGGATGGTGAGGTCGAGTTGCTCCAGGCGCTCCGGATCGAGAAGAACATCGATCTGGGCGATCTTCCCGTTCGTGACGGTGAAGGCCATGACCGAGAACACGCGGCTGGGCGGCGCCACCACGGCCCCGGCGGCGCCGTTGACGAGCGCGGGCCTGACGAACGGGTAGAACTTCGAGTATGTGGCCGTGTGCGCGGCCACGGAGTCCGCGCCGCGCAGCACGAGCGAGGCCTCTGCGCGCAGGACGCCGCCGTCGATCCGCAGTTCGACGCTGGGGTCGAGCACCTCTAGGAGGGCATCGAAGTCGCCGTCGCGCGAAGCAGCGAAGAACGCGTCGACGACACGTCTCTGCCGCGCGAGGTCACGGTCCGGCTCCGGCGAGTTGCGCAAACGGCGGCGGCCGCGGCTGGCGAGTTGCTGGGCGGCCGCTTCGGAGCGGTCGAGCGCGGTGGCGATGTCGGCGAAGGGCACGCCAAACACGTCGTGCAGCACAAACGCGAGTCGCTCGGCGGGGGTTAGCGCGTCGAGCATCACCAGCAGCGCCAGACCTACAGACTCGGCCAGCAGCGTCTCGTGTTCGAGGTCATCTTCCTCAAAGCTGACCACCGGATCCGGGACGTGCGCCGAGAGTTCCTCGCGTCGCGCTGCGCGCGAGCGCAGCATGTTTAGACACACCCGACCGACGACTGTCGTCAGCCAGGCCCGCATGTCCTCAACGGTGCCAGGATCCTGGTCGCGAATCCGCAGCCATGCCTCCTGCAGGGCATCGTCGGATTCGCCGACCGACCCGAGCATCCGGTAGGCAACCGCGCGGAGATGGGGCCGGTGCTGCTCGAACCGTTCGGTCAACCAGTCGCGCTCGTCCATCGTCAGCTCCCCGCTCCCACGATCACATCGTCACCAGTGGTTGTGGTAGCCGATGCTCGTTGTCAGCGCCGCCACCGCCAGCAGCAGGAAGAACACGGCTCCGCCGACCTGGCGGTCGCGGACTCGTAGGTGAGCGGTCACAGCGCAAATGAAGTACAGGACCAGGCCGATCGCTGCAGCCGTCCCGAGCGCCGGCGCCACAAAGCCTGCCAGAAGACCGACCGCCGCCGAGGCCAACAACGCGCCGAGCGGGACCATCCACCGTCGGGAGACCCGTACCCGGTCAGCGACGATCTCGACCGACTCGGCGCCAACGAAGTTCAAGGACGCGGCATAGCCGTTCGCGAGCGCCGCCAGGATCGTGGTAACGAGATAGATCACGTGCATGCCTCATAGACACGCGTCGCCCGAAGAACCTGACAGCTGCGGCGATGCCGCCCCTCCCCGCACGACGGGATCGTCGACCGGCATCTGCGTCTACCTGGCAGCCCTGCTCTGCTCCCGCTACGGGCATCTCAGCAACTTCCGGCGGAGCCCCTGCCTTGCGCCAGAAGGAGCGGGGCTTCTTCGTCGGTGAGAGCACATTCGGCTACTGCTCCGTTCCTGTCGGTGAGATGCGCGTCGACAAGAAAGGACGGCCACGACCCGACGGCTACCGCATGGAGATCGACCCAAAGGAGGCTGCCGTCGTGCTGCGAATCTTCAGCGCCTACGCCGACGGCCACGCCATGACGAGGATCGTTCGCGAGCTGAACGAGGAGAACGTTCCTGGCCGCATCCGGAGCTCTAAGGGCTGGTCGCCGGCCACGGTCAGCCGCATCCTCGACAACGGGAAGTACGCCGGCCGCTGGATCTGTCGACGCCGGAGCTATGTCAAGCCGGAAAGTGAGTGGCTCGTGAGCGAGGACGACGGGCTGCGGATCGTCCCGCAAGACCTGTGGGACAAAGTGCGGCAGAGGCGAAGCGAAATGCGCCGGACGTGGCCAGGAGGGAAGGGCAAGCGCGGCTTCTCGCACGAGCAGGAAAGCTGGCAGACGCACTTCCCCACACACCTGCTCGCCGGCTCGATGGTCTGTGGCTCGTGCGGCGCCTCGATCGGTCAAGTCAGCGGCAAGAGCGGCGGCTACTACGGGTGCATCGCCGCCACCAAGGGCGCCTGCGACAACAAGACGCTCGTTCGCCGCACGCTTGCCGAGCGCATGATCCTCGAAGCGGTCACGGAGGCGATCTCCGACCCCGACCACATCCAATATGCGATCAACCGCGTGGAAGGCGAAGTCGCCAAGCTCCGGTCCGACCTGCCCGACACCCTCAAGCTGAAAGAAGCCGAGCTCGCAGCTGAGCAACGCCGGCTCGCCAACTTCGTTGACTTCGTTGGCGAAGGCCGCGGCAGCCAGGGACTTGCGAAGGCGCTTGTTGAGACCGAACGCCGCGTAGAGACACTCTCAAAAGAGGTCGGCATGCTCAAAAGGAGTCGGGAAAAGGTCTTCAAGGCTCCGCCAATCGAGTGGATCAGCGAGCGCCTCGACAATCTGAAGGAGTTGCTGGAGCTCCGCTTTCCGCAGTCAGCCAAGGCGCTTCGCAACCTGCTCGGGACGATCCGCTTGGAGCCCGTGGTGCCCGATATCGGCCGCCCCTTCTACCGAGCCGTTACGAACCTTGATGCGCTGGCCCTCATCGAAACGCCCTCCGGAGGTGCGGAGGGCGGTTCGAATTCATTTTCGTAGGTGGACGCCAACGCAAAGAATTCGAACCGCTGCCGCGATCCCGATTGAGGCGGTGATCGTCGAGCATGCGGAGCCGCCGGTCTACCTTCGCATCGCCATGAAGGCGAAACACCTGCGCGAGCTCGGTATGAGCGATAAGGCGATCGCTCGGGCGGTCGGCGTGAGCGACAAGACTGTCGCCAAGGCGATCTCCCACCTAGGTCGCGTCACAGCTTCCTCTCTCGACGGATCTCAACGAAAGATTCGATCGAGCGAATCTGCTTGAAACGGGAGACATAAAGACCTGGCGGTTCGGGCGGCAGGACGCCGCCCGTAACCGCCAGGTACTCGCGCCGGCGTCGCCAGCCGATGAGTCGATGCGACCCCGCGGGCGTCGGCGCGATCCCCGCGACCGGACGATTCAACCACGGCGCTCGGGGCAATCCGGGTGCCGCGACGGCTGAGGGCAGACGCGCCCCCGCATCGAGACGGCCTTGCGCTGGGCTCCACCTCGGCCCCCTCGCTTGGCCCGAGCGAGGCGAGCGCATCCGGAGCAAACGCTCGCGTCTCGTCAGCGGCTGTTACGACTCCTTCTGGGCGAATGCGCAAGCCGGGCGTTTCAGCTTGGAGCGCGGCCGAGGCTTATGCTGCTGCGCCGCCCCTGCTTATGCAATACGCCGCGCCGGGCGAACGACGCGGGCGCTGATCCTGATCGAGCGAAGGGCTGTCTCGGACATCGCGATCGCTGCGTGGCGGGACCGTAGGGCGCTTGGATCCACTGGGCTGGGCTTCCAGAGTTGATTGGCTGAGTGCTCGTGCTACCGGTCTCTACAGCGATGATCGGTGACCATCGCTGTAGAGAGGGCTTGCCGCCAACGCCCACCGCTAGGTTCACGGTTAGCCTCGGGTAGACGCCGTGATGTTACTTGACGATCTGGATCGTGCGTTCCATGCCGAGCTGGGTCTGTTCGCGGCCGTCTTGGGTGCGCTCGATGCAGACGAGGACGTATACGCCGGGTGCCTGGTTGATGGTTTCTTGCTGGTATCCGCCGGTTGATAGCGGGCCGGCGAATTCCGGGGCGCTGATCCTGAGCTTCTTAGCTTGGTGGTCCTTGCCGGCGAGCAGCAGCGCGGTGAGCTGCTTGGCGGCTTTTGCGTTCTTGACGCCGATCCCTTGGATCTGGTGGACCAGGAAGCCGTTGTTCTGAAAGCGCACGAGTTCGCCGTCGTGGAGCCGGGTGGGGCCGTGGAAGGTGAAGTCGATCGCGCTGATTGTCGCGCCGGGCCTTGGGAGCTTGGCGGGGTGCGCCGCGCGGGTGATGGTGAACGCGGCGTGTGGCGGGTTGGCCTTGGTGCTGGCGAGGTCGATCGCGATGTAGTTGCCTTGCCGGAGCGCGGTCTGTGCGCCGCTTGTGCCCTTGTTCGCAACGGCGTCGAAGACGATCGAGCCGTACGGGTCGAGGTAGTTCAGATCACCGTTGTGCGCGGCGACCGCGGCGACCGCCCGGGGGAACGCCGAGAATGGCACCCCTGGTTTTAGGCGGAACAGCACTGGTTCGGTGTGTCGCTCGCCGGTGACGTTCATGATGACCTTTACGGCCCCGGACTGCAGCTTCCCGCCGACGGTGAGCGAGTTGCTGGTGAGCGCGAGCGTGAGTTTCGGGAGGCTCGAGCTCGCCGGGCTGGCGGCGGCGCTCATATGTGGGGCGAGGATCGCTGCGGTGCCGGCGAGCGCTGCGGCTGTGGCGATCATGTTGATGCGGTTGCGCATGTGGGTGTCCTTTGGTTGGCTTCTCCGGGATCGCGGCTCTAGCGCCTCTGGGAGCGGCGTGCTTGGATCAGCGCGACGGCTCCCAGTGCGATCAGCACCAGGACGCCGAGTAGGAACGCGACCCAAAACGTCTTGCCGACGGCGCCGGGAATCAGCGAGAGCCCGAACAGCGCGAGGACTGCGACGGCGGCGCGGATCACGATTCGCCGGCTGATGATGATCGTGCAGAGGATGGATTTCGACATGCTGGTCTCCTTTGTTGCTTGGTTGCCGCAAGCGTCCCAGCGACCAGCCCGGTTGTCGTCATCGCCGGGTGCGATTTGTTGTGGACCTTTCGGTGATCTGTCGGCTGGCGGGTCGTACTTGGGTAGGACTCGAGTCATCGCGTCGGAGGATGCGCAGCACTGGCGCGGGCGCTAGCTTCTGCTTGTGGGCAGCGAGGGCGCACTGATCAAGCGAGTACGGGGGATCGACCTGCGAGTGGTCGATCGGCTAGTCGCGGTGTTGCTGGCGGCGGGCGCGCTGGCGGACGGCTCTGTGCAGCTGCATGACCGGCTGGGGGTGTTGGCGATCATCGCGTGTGTCGCGCTCACCGGCAGCGTCGCGCTGCGCCGCCGGGACCCGGTGGTGAGCACGCTGGTCGCGGTCACCGGGTTTGCGGCTTTCGTGGCAGCGAGCGGGTATGACGGCGATGGCGCGTTCGAGGTGGCCGCGATCGCCCTGAACTTCTATTTGCTCGGCCGTTGCACCCGCGGCCGCGTGCGCGCGCTGGTCGCGGCCGGTGTGTTCGCGTACTGGTTCGCCGGGGTGGTGGTGATTACCTACAGCACCGCCGGTGGTTCGGTTGGGGAGGTGCTCGGGGGGTGGGCGGTGGTGGGCGGCTTGCCGTTCGCGGTCGGTCGCGTGCTCGAGACCCGGCGGACGCTGACGCGCGCGCTTGAGGGAAACCGCGTGCGACTGCAGGATGAGCAGCAGCTTCGCGCTCGCCGCGCGGGCGCTGAGGAGCGGGCTCGGATGGCGCGCGAGCTGCACGACGTGATCGCCCACTGCGTCAGCGTCATGGTGGTCCAGACAAGCGCCGCACGGGAGGTCGCGACGCATGACGCCGAGACAGCGCGGACCGCGCTCGGGGTTGTCGAGGGCTCCGGCCGCGACGCGCTGGTCGAGCTGCGCCGGATCGTGGGCGTGATCCACCGCGACAGTGACCAGCCGGGGGGATCGGCGGCGCCCGGGCTCTCGCAGCTAGAGGCGCTCATCGATCGGGCGCGCGCTGGCGGACTGCTGGTCGAGCTGCGCGTCGAGGGTCACGCTGCGTCCTTGTCGCCGGACGTCGATCTTGTGGCTTACCGCGTCGTACAGGAGGCGCTCACCAACGTGCTCAAGCACGCCGGTGCGGCACGCGCCCACGTGAGCGTCAGCTTTGACGCTCCTGACCTTGTGCTGCAGGTTCTCGATAGCGGGCCCGGGCCGACGCCCAGCCTGGCGCACGAAGACGGGTCGGGGCATGGGCTCGTCGGGATGGGCGAGCGCGTCGCGCTATATGGTGGCCAGTTGCACGTCGGTCCTCGCGTGGACGGTCTCGGTTTCGAGGTACGAGCTCGGATCCCGCTTGACGGGATCCCATCCACAACCCCGGTGCTGAGCGGGTGGAGCGGTCCAGACACTCAAGTCGTCCAGCATGATCGTCTACGTTGGCCGTGGCTCGATCCAGCGCTCGCGCTCGCCCTACTGGTAGCTCTGGAGCTCGCGACGGTGGCCGGCGGCCATGGCCGCGGTCCGCTCGTGCTGAACATGATCGCCGTGGCCGCGGTGGCGCTGGCGACGATCTGGCGGCGCCGCTCGCCGCTGGGGTTCTTGATCGCCGTCGGTGCGCTTACAGTGATTAGTAGCTGGTGGCTTACGTCGCTGAGCAACGCGCCCCTGACCGGCGCATACGTGGCGCTCGTTCCGAGCTACACGGTGGCGGCATGGGAGGAGCGCCGCAAAGCCGGGCTCGGACTCGCGCTCGTACTCGTCGGCGCGCTAATTGTCACCCACGGCACGCCCGGCGACCTTGCCGGCGCGGTCTTCGCCCTCAGCGCCGCGTGGGCGGCAGGCCGGGCGATGCGCGCGCGACGCTTGCTCAACGCGGAGCTGGGGCGCACGTCCGCGCGACTCGCGCTCGAGCGGGAGGATCGAGCGAGGCTTGCCGTCGCCGGCGAGCGCACCCGGATCGCGCGCGAGCTGCACGCGGCCGTCGCACACAGCGTGGAGGCGATGGTGATCCAAGCCCAGGCCGCCCGCGCCCTGGTCGGCGACCAGGACGCACGCGCAGACGCGATGATGGGCGCGATCGAGCAAACCGGTCGCACGGCGCTCGGCGAGATGCGCCGGATCCTCGGCGTGCTGCGGCACTCCCAAGACGGCGGTGAGCGCGAGCCGCAGCCCGGCGTGGAACAGATCTACACGCTGATCCAACGAGCGCGAGAGCGCGGCCAGCCGATCGAGCTGAGCGTCAACGGAGAACCCGGAACCCTGCCCATAGGCGTTGACATCGGGATCTACCGAATCCTCGAAGAAGCGCTCCACAGCGCCCGCCAACAAACCGCAAACGCAATCGTGGTAGCGCTGCGGTTCGGCTCAGACGAGCTCGAGCTGCAGCTCACCTCCAGCCGCGACGCACCGAACGGCTGGCCCACCGACGCAATGCGCGAGCGCGTCGCGCTGTGTGGCGGAGAACTCGACGCCGACGGGCACCAGCACCAAGGCTGGCACTTCATCGCGCGCATGCCACGCGGACAAGGAGTGCTCGCATGAGCGTTCGCGTCGTGATCGCCGATGACCAGCAACTGATCCGCGCCGGCTTTCGAATGATTCTCGCCGCCCAGCCCGACATCGAAATCGTAGGCGAGGCCGTCACCGGCATCGAAGCGGTCAAAACCACCCGCGAGCTGCGCCCCGACGTCGTCCTGATGGACATTCGCATGCCGGGCATGGACGGCATCGAAGCCACCCGCCGGATCCTCGCCGAGAACCACCAACCCACGCCCAGGGTGCTGATCCTCACCACCTTCGACCTCGACGAATACGTCTACGACGCGCTCCGCGCCGGCGCGAGTGGGTTCCTACTCAAAGACGTCCCCGCCCGCCAACTCGCCGCAGGCGTACGCACCGTCGGCGAAGGCGACGCGCTGCTCGCGCCGATCATCACCCGCCGCCTGATCGAACAGTTCACCGCCCCCCGAACCCCAACCGAACAGACTCCCGGGCTCGACGAGCTCACCCCCCGCGAGCTCGAAGTGTTCCAACTGCTCGCGACCGGGATGAGCAACAACGAAATCGCCGCCAAGCTCGTCGTCGGCGAAACCACCATCAAGACGCACGTCACCCGCATCCTGATGAAACTCGGAGTCCGCGACCGTGTCCAAGCGGTCGTCCGCGCCTACGAGACCGGAATAGTCAGCCCCGGTACCAACCCAACCAACCCGCAGCCGACATCGGGCAGGCTGCTCCCTGGACGGGAAACACGCGCAGAGACAACAGAGCAACCTACCGCTCCTTCACGATGACACTGCGAGCCCGAAGACCATCGGTGGCGACTTCACGGACCAGCCGGGAATGTTGCCGTCACGCAGGCCAGATCTCTCCCACAAGGAAAAGGCGGTAGTCGTAGCGACCCCACCCCAGCGCTGGCGATACTTCCGCTCCGCAAGCCATCCGGTCGTCCAGAACGCCTGATCTGGCCTGGTGACACAGCCCGCCCGGATGATGAGCATCAGCGCCCGCGTCGTTCGCCGGGCGCGGCGTATTGCATAAGCAGGGGCGGCGCAGCAGCATAAGCCTCGGCCGCGCTCCAAGCTGAAACGCCCGGCTTGCGCACTCGCCCAGGAGCATTCGTCACGGCCGTTGGCGTCGGGCAATCGCTTGCCCCGGATGCGCTTCGTCTCGCTTGGGCCAGATGAGAGGACTAAGTTGGAGCAGCAGCGCAAAGCCGACGGAGCCGGGGTGGCGCGCCGGCTCAGCTGACAGCGGCGGCCTGATTCCCCCGCACGCCTCAGTTGGCTCGTCCGGTCGCGGGGATCGCGCCGGCGCCCGCTGGCTCGCACAACTCAATGGCTGGATGCTCCGGCGCGAGTACCTGTCGGTTACGGGCGGCATCTAGCCGCCCGAACCGCCAGGTCTTTGTCACTCCCGTTCAAGCAGAATCGCTCGATCGAGAGAATCGAAACTGGCAAGAGCTGGTTGTCGTAGTCCCGCACTGTGCACTGATAGAGTCCGTCTATCATGACCAGCGAGGACAATCTGACGCTCTCTGAGATCGCGCGAAGGTTGGACGTTCCGCAACACCGCCTCATTCACCTCTGCGAGAAGGGGGTCGTGATTCCTGACATCCATGATGCCGAGGGACGCGGGTCAAGTCGCGTCTTCTCGCCTCGGAACTTCCTGGAGTTCGCCGTGGCAATGCGACTCAGGGACATGATGCTTCCCGTGGCAGCCGTGGGCGCGGTGGTTCAGGTCCTGCGTACTTTCGAGGAACAGCTCCGACGACAAGTCCCGGCCTTCTCACTGGCAGTCAGTCTTCGGAACGAGTCCGCCCCCGAACTCAAGGTGATCATCAGCGACAGTCGCGAGCTCTTCTTCTCGCTCGGCGGTCCCGGAAAGCACCCCAAGCTGTTTGGAGGTGTACCACTCGAGGCTGTCAATGCCAGTAACGGCTGGCACGGCCAGGTCAAACCAATACGCGCGAGCAGGACTCTGAGGGGGAACGCGCGGGCGCTCGGTCCCGAGCAGAGTCGGTTCGCCCGACTTGAGCTCAGTGTCACCGCCGTGGCGCAGTCTCTTGAACTCAGCGATCGAGCGACCGAGCAAGACTGACATTCCGTCCGCAGGCCATGATAGACATCGTCTATCATCATGGTGGCGCGGAACCTTCACCCGGTCGAAGCCGACCAGCACTCGCTGGCCGATGAGCGGTTGAAGCCGTTCCTGGACCACATCGCGAGCGAGAGCTTGCCCACGAGTACATCCGCTTGATGGAAGCCGCCGCAGCCGCCGAGACATCCGACAACCGGACCCTAAGCACTGAGGTATCCCGCCATGACCGCCGCCGTCTACGCCCGCTATAGCTCCGAGAACCAGCGCCGGGAGAGCATCACTGACCAGATCTCCGCGTGCCGAAGGCTGGCTCGCGAGCAGTCGCTCGCAATCGCCGAAGATCACATCTATACCGACGAGGCCCAATCAGGAGCCCGCGCCGACCGCCCTGGTCTAGCTGCGCTACTAGCGGCCGCACCGTCCGGCGAGTTCGATGTGCTGCTCGTGGATGACTTGTCGCGTCTCGCACGCGACAACCACCTGATGCTGTCCATCATCGCGGAGCTGAGCTCCGAGGAGATTCGAGTGATCTCGGTCGCCGATGGGCTCGACAGCAACGATGAGGAGTCGACGCTGGCGATTCAAGTGCGTGGGATCTTCAATGAGTTGCAGCTTCGCGACCTCAAGAAGAAGACGCTCCGTGGCCAGATGGGCCAAAAAGAGCGCGGGTTCTTCGTGGGCGAGCGGACGTTTGGATATCGCTCGGTACCGGTTGGCGAGATGCGGGTCGACAAGAAGGGCAGGCCGCGGCCAGACGGCTACCGGATGGAGATCGACCCGAAGGAAGCCGCGGTCGTGCTGCGAATCTTCAGCGCCTACGCCGACGGCCACGCCATGACGAGCATCGTTCGCGAGCTGAACGAGGAGAACGTTCCTGGCCGTATCCGGAGCTCTAAGGGCTGGTCGCCGGCCACGGTCAGCCGCATCCTCGATAACGAGAAGTACGCTGGCCGCTGGATCTGGAATCGGACCGGAACGCGGCGCGACCCGCGGACTGGTCGTCGTCGAAGCTACGTCAAGCCGGAATCTGAGTGGCTCGTGAGCGAGGACGACGGGCTGCGGATCGTCCCGCAAGACCTGTGGGACAAAGTGCGGCAGAGGCGAAGCGAAATGCGCCGGACGTGGCCAGGAGGGAAGGGCAAGCGTGGCTTCTCGCATGAGCAGGGAAGCCGACAGAAGCATTTCCCCACACACCTGCTCGCCGGCTCGATGGTCTGTGGCTCGTGCGGCGCCTCGATCGGTCAAGTCAGCGGCAAGAGCGGCGGCTACTACGGGTGCATCGCCGCCACCAAGGGCGCCTGCGACAACAAGACGCTCGTTCGCCGCACGCTTGCCGAGCGCGTAATCCTCGAAGCGGTCACGGAGGCGATCTCCGACCCCGACCACATCCAATATGCGATCAACCGCGTGGAAGGCGAAGTCGCCAAGCTCCGGTCCGACCTGCCCGACACCCTCAAGCTGAAAGAAGCCGAGCTCGCAGCTGAGCAACGCCGGCTCGCCAACTTCGTTGACTTCGTTGGCGAAGGCCGCGGCAGCCAGGGACTTGCGAAGGCGCTTGTTGAGACCGAACGCCGCGTAGAGACACTCTCAAAAGAGGTCGGCATGCTCAAAAGGAGTCGGGAAAAGGTCTTCAAGGCTCCGCCAATCGAGTGGATCAGCGAGCGCCTCGACAATCTGAAGGAGTTGCTGGAGCTCCGCTTTCCGCAGTCAGCCAAGGCGCTTCGCAACCTGCTCGGGACGATCCGCTTGGAGCCCGTGGTGCCCGATATCGGCCGCCCCTTCTACCGAGCCGTTACGAACCTTGATGCGCTGGCCCTCATCGAAACGCCCTCCGGAGGTGCGGAGGGCGGTTCGAATTCATTTTCGTAGGTGGAGACGCCGGGAATCGAACCCGGGTCCGCGGTCGTGTGGATGTGGCGTCTACGAGCGTAGCCGGCGCTCTGATCTCGCCCTCAACTCGCCTCGCCGGCCGGGTTGTTGGGGGCCAGCTCCCTTAGTGTCCCCGGGGCGGAGGGAGCAAATCCACTCCGGGCGAGCCTGCTAGCTGATCCCGGCTAGTCGCCGCAGGCGAGCGACGGCCGAGACGAACTTCGGTTACCGACTATGCAGCCGCGTAACCGAGATCGAAACTGTGCGAGTCCGCACTTATTTTGTTTCCGGGTGTTTTACGAGGCCGCCCGGAACCTCGGCTCGCAACCACCCCCACGAGCCAACCACGTCGAAGCCAGTCGTCCCCTGGGGATTTGGTGCTTAAGAGCATTTTAGAGGAGGATGGCCGCCTGGTTCCGGAGCCCCCCGAATCTGAGAGTTTCCTGAGCGGGGTCGCAGTTCGGCTGATTCGCTCTTGCCGGATGCCACAATCAAGGAGCGATGGAACAACAGACGTCATGGTGGCTCCCGGAGCCGCCGCGCGCGGCCCCCGACCCCGCTGTACGGACGCCCGAAGACGTCGTCCCGCGCCACCACGCGCCAGGTGGACGCGTACCGCCACGGCAGTCCTTCGTCAAGCGCAGGTTGGCGCCGATCGGCGCGGCCCTCGTCGCCCTTTTGGCGAAACTCAAGGCGCTTCTTCTGCTGCTGCCCAAGGCCAAGCTTCTAATCAGCGCGGGCACGATGCTCGTCTCGATCGCCGCCTACAGCTTCGTCTTCGGCTGGCCGTTCGCGATCGGCTTCGTCGCGCTGCTGCTCGTCCACGAGATGGGCCACGTGATCCAGTTGCGGCGCGAGGGACTCAAGGCCAGCCTGCCCATGTTCATACCGTTCCTGGGCGCTGTCATCGGGGCCCGGTCGCTCGGCGACAACGCCGCCGCGGAAGCGCGCGTCGGGCTCGCCGGCCCGGTGCTGGGGAGCATCGGCGCCGCGGCATGCATCGTCATCTGGCACCTCACCGGCAATGACATCTGGCGGGCACTTGCGTTTACCGGCTTCTTCCTGAATCTCTTCAACCTGATGCCGGTCGTGCCTCTCGACGGCGGTCGGGCGATGGCGGCGATGGCGCCATGGATGTGGTTTGTCGGCTTCGCGGCTCTGATTCCGGTGGCGATCATCTTCCCCAACCCGATCATCTTCCTGATCGTGCTGATCGGCGGGTATGAGACCTACAAGCGCTGGAAGCTACGACGCAGCGGCGCCCCGGGCCAGCGCGAGTACTACCAGGTGCGCCCGCTCGATCGGGCGCTGGTCGCGGCGGTCTATCTCGCGTTGATCGCGGCGCTGGTCCTGGGGATGCACGCCACGAACCTGCCGCGCACGTTCGCGTAGGCGCGCACGCAGCGGCCGCCCGCTCAAGGGTGGGTCGCGATGCGCACGCTTTGAGGCAGTCGGCAAAGCACGCCGCTCACCCGGCGTGCAGCTCGCGCTCGATCTCGCGCTGGACCTCGCGCCGGCGGATCGACTCGCGCTTGTCGTAGCGGTCCTTGCCCCGGGCCAGCGCCAGCTCGACTTTCGCATGCGGGCCGCGGAAGTAGATCCTCGTCGGGACAAGCGTGAGGCCGCGCTCCTGGGTCTTGCCGATTAGACGGGCGATCTCCGCGCTGTGGAGCAGCAGCTTGCGATCTCGCTCCGGGTCGTGATTGCCGCGATTGGCAGCCTCGTAGGGCGGGATGTAGACGCCAATCAGCCACACCTCGCCGTCGCGCACGACCGCATAGGCGTCCCGTAGCTGCGCGCCCGAGGTGCGCAAGGCCTTGACCTCGGTGCCGGTGAGCACGATGCCGCACTCGAACCGCTCGAGCAGGTTGTAGCGCCAGGACGCCTGGCGGTTGGTGGCGACGTCGCCCGCGCTGAGCTTGCGCTTACGCGTTCGCGGCATGGGAATCGAAAGAGGTCGAGCACATCAGAGTCTCACAGGATGCAGATCGACCCTACCCCGCGGCGCGTCGATCGTTCCGATCTGCACCTCCACGGAGTCTCCCAACCGGATCCGCTTGCCACTGCGCGTGCCACGCAACATCGTCCCCAGTTCGTCCAGCTCCCACCAGTCCCCGACGAGACGGCGAACGGGCAACATGCCTTCGAACTCTCCGCTGGGACCGAAGGCGACGAACGCGCCGGAAGTGTGCAACCCCACCACCTCGCCCTCGAAGACCTCCTCGTAACCGGTCTCGGCGAGCAAGTGCTCGAGCAGGAAGCACAGCGCCACGTCGTCCGCGCTGCGCTCGATCGAGATCGCTTCGCGCTCGCGCGTCGAGGCCCACTGACCCGCGGCTGCCACCGCGCGGCCCTCCGGCGCCGGCTCTCCCGCCACCCCCGCCAGCACGGCCCGGTGGCAAATCAAATCGGGGTAGCGGCGGATGGGCGAGGTGAAGTGGCAGTAACTAGGCGACTGCAGGCCCGCATGGCCGAGATTTCGATGGTCGTAGTAGGCCTGTTTGAGCGAGCGCAGCACGAGGCTGGAGAAAGCGCGCCGGCCACGGCCGGTCTGCGCCACGAAAGCCGCAACGGCCTGTGAGATCTCACCCACCGCCGTGGCGGCCTGTTGGGGCGTGAGCGGCCCCTTTTGCTGGGGCGGCGTGGGGATACCGAGGGATGCGAGCTGGGCGACGAGCCGCTCGACGGCCGCTCCCTCGGGTCGCTCGTGGACGCGATACAGGGCAGGGATGCGCCGATCCGAAAGCAGTTTGGCCACCTGCTCGTTGGCGGTGATCATCAGATGCTCGATCACCCCGTGCGATTCCGTCTGCTCGACCGCTTGAGCTCCCACCACGTTGCCATCTGCATCGAAGCGGAACTCGGGCTCCTCACTGTCCACGGCCACCGCGCCGCGGGCCGCGCGGCGAGCGTGCAGCGCCCCGGCCACCTCCCGCGCACATGCGAGCGCCTCGCCCCACGGCGCCGCCGGCGCTTCGCGGCCGGCAAAGATGCCGTCTACTTGGTCGTAGTCGAGGCGAGCATCCGAGCGGATCACCGAACGGAAAAAGGAGGCGCTCTTCACCTCGGCGCCATGCAGCAAAAGCTCCGCCGTCACCGCGAGTCGATCCTGCAAGGGAACGAGTGAGCAGGCGCCGTTGGAGAGCGCCGCGGGAAGCATCGGCTCGACTGCGTCGGGGACGTACACGCTGCACCCGCGGCGATATGCCTCTCGGTCGATCAGTGAGCCCGGGGAGACATGTGCGCTCACATCGGCGATGTGCACCCAGACACGCCAGCTGCCCTGCTCGAGCTTCGTGGCGGAGATCGCGTCGTCGAAGTCGCGAGCGCTGGCAGGGTCGATCGTGAATGTCGGCAGTGAGCGCAGGTCACGACGAGGCGTGCTCGAGGAATCGACGGCACCGGCCGCCGCGTCGGCCTCGCGCTCGACGGCCGGAGCGAAGGAGCGCCTCAGACCGCGATCGATCATCAGCGCCTCGATCACGTCGCGTGCCACGTCCGGCCGTCCCAGCCGCGCCTCGATCACGGCGCGCCCGCCGCGGCCGTCGCGATGCGGCCGGGCGCGCACCGTGACCAGATCGCCCACCGCCGCCCGGCCGTCACGGCTGACGACGAGTCGCGGGCCGGACTCGAAGAACGGCTCAGCCACCAAAAACCTGCCGCGCTTGCTGAGCACGCCCACGCGCACGGAGTCCGGCCGGGGATGGTCTGCGGTCCCGGTCGCGCGCGGCCCACGCTGACTGTCCCCGCTCGCGGTCGCGCGCGGCCCACGCTGACTGTCCCCGCTCGCGGTCGCGCGCGGTCCGCGCTTACCACCCCGGGTCGCGGCCGCGCGCTGCCGACGCCGGCCGACCGTATCCGCGCGCGGCGCGCGCCGGGCGGGGCTCACCGAACTTTGCCGGCGACGACCCGCTCAGCAGTCTGGAGCGCCTCGTCGGTGCTGGTATGGGGATTGTCGAGCGCGTAGACGTTCGGCTGCACCCCCTGACCACGGCGAACGCCGCCGCCTCCGAGGTTGGTGCCGTCGGGGGTGAAGTACTCGCCGACGGTGAAGTCGAGCGCGCCGCCGTTCGGCAGTGGGTCGATTTCCTGGAACACCCCCTTGCCGTACGTACGCGTGCCCACCACGAGCGCCCGATGGCGATCCTTGAGGGCCGCGGTGACGATCTCGGCGGCGGAGGCGGTGCCGCGATCGACAAGCACCACCATCGGCTGGTGCACCGCGATCGCGTTGCCCTTGGCCAGGTACACCTCGCGCGGCTGCGCGCGACCATCGGTGGAGACGATCGTGCCGTCGGGGATGAAGATGCTCGCGACCGCGACCGCCTGGTCGAGCAGGCCACCGCCGTTCTCGCGCAGGTCGAGGATCAGGCCGCGGGCGCCCGCGCGAAGCACGCGCTGGACCTGCGAGCGCACTTCGGCGCCCGCCCCCTCTGTGAAGCTCGTCAGCTGAACGTAGCCGAGCTTGATGCCGTGGTAGGTCACGATCCTCCCGCTCGCAACCGGCACGACAATGTTCGCTCGCTTGAGCGTGACCCGATGACTCTTTCCAGCCCTCACGATCGTGAGCATGACGGAGGTCCCGGCCGGGCCGCGAATCAGGCTCGAGGCGAAATCGGCTGAATGGCCCGCCAGCGAGCGCGAGCCCACCGTGACGATCAAATCCCCTTCCACCAGGCCGGCCCGCGCGGCGGGGGAGCCCGGGAACACGCCCACGATCTTCAGGCCCCTGGGATCCGGCAGCACGTCTACGCCGATGCCGCTCAGATGCGGGTTCGACTGGTTCTCGAACGTCCGGTAATCGCCGGGATCGAAATAGTGCGAGTAGGGGTCATTGAGGCTCGCGACAGCGCCCGCGATGCCCTTGTTCACCAATTGGTTGGGGCTGACGGGCCGGTAGTAGTCGCGCTGGAGCAGCGAGACCACGTCCTGCATGAGGCGCGATCCCGAGTCGTTGACGAACGCGCTGCGCAGCCCCGAGGGCATCCAACTGGGATGCCCGCCCAGGTACATGCCGATCGCGAGCAGCACTAGTGCAGCCACGATCGTGGCTGCGACCCTCACCGCGGAGAGCGGTCGACGTCGGAAGGAGGAAAAGCTCATCTTGGCTCAAGTGCGCGACGAGGCAACGCGCCGCGATCGACCATCAGGGTAGCCGCCGGCCCGCAAAGCTGAGCCGCAGCGGCCCTCAGATACGCAGATAGCGCCTAAGCGAGACGCCTGAGCCAACGGCCGATACGAGCACGCCGGCCCCCATCAGGATCGCCAGCAGGACGGGAAAGGCGATCGTGCGCACCCCACCCACCAGCGTCCAGCCAGACAGCAGCGGGTCGAGCAGCGTGACCTTGGCGATCGCGAGCACGGCGATCGCGAGCAAGGCTCCGACCATTCCCACGAGCACGCCCTCGATCACGAACGGCCAGCGGATGAACCAGTTCGTCGCGCCCACGAGCCGCATCACCTCGACCTCCCTTCGGCGCGCGAACAGCGACAGGCGGATCGTGTTCGCCACCAGCAGGATCGAGGCGAGGGCCAGCAACCCCGCGAAGGCCACTCCGCCCCACTTCACGGCGGAGGTCAGCTCGAGCGCCTTCGTGGTGTAGGACTTCCTGTAAGTCACGGTGGCAATCGAGTGGTCCATCACTCCCCCGCCCGGGGTCAGCGCGGCTCGGACGGCCGGCAGGTTGGCGGCGTTGTCGGGGAACACGTGGAAGGCGTCCGGCAGCGGGTTGTAGGAGAGCAGCGAGTAGGCAGCCGGGTTCTGGCGCTTCTGCTGTGCGAGCGCCTGCGCTTTGGAGACGAACACCACCGACCTGACGTGTGGCGTCGCGCGCAGTTCGCGCGCCACGCGCAGATCGTCGCTGCGCGTCGCGTGGTTCTTCATGAAGACCTGCACATAGAGGCGGCCACGGACGCTGTTGGCAGCGCCGTTTGTGACCTCCACCGCGGGAATGAAGACGCCCACCACAAGCATGGTCACGAGCACGGTGGCGAGCGCCGCGAACACGGGCGCGGCGTTGCGCCTCATGGCGCGCAGCGCCTCACGGAGGAAGAAGGCGAACCTCATGCGAGCGCCGCGAAACTCGATCTGCGGGGGACGGTCCGCATCATTCGGCCTGGGAGGAATGCGAGCGCATCATGTCCGCGAACTGGCGCGTGCTCTGATCGGATGCGTACAGACCGCTGGCCTCGTCACGCACGATGCGGCCGTGCGTGAGCTCGATCACGCGGCGGCGCATCCGATCGACCATGGCCTGGTCGTGGGTCGCCACCAGCACCGTGGTGCCGGTGCGGTTGATCCGGTAGAGCAGGCGCATGATGTCGATGCTCGTTTCGGGATCGATGTTCCCCGTGGGCTCATCCGCCAGCAGCAGAGGTGGGTGATTCACGAACGCGCGGGCGATCGAGACGCGCTGCTGCTCGCCTCCGGAGAGCTGATCGGGGTAGTTGTGCAGCTTGGTCGAGAGGCCCATCATGCGCAGGATGTCCGGGACCCTGCGGCGGATCTCACGTCGCGTCCCGCCCGTGACCTGGAGCGCGTAGGCGACGTTGTCATACACCGTCCTGTTCGGCAGCAGCTTGAAGTCTTGGAAGACCACGCCGATATTGCGGCGATAGATCGGCACGCGCTTAGGCCGGATCTGGGACAGCTCGCGGCCCGCGACCTTGATCGACCCCTCGGTGGGCTCGAGCTCCTTGATCAGCAGCCGGATCACGGTCGACTTCCCCGACCCTGTGGCGCCCACGAGGAACACGAAATCCCCTCTCTCCACGGAGAAATTGGCGCGGTCCAGACCCACATCGCCGCCGTCGTAGCGCTTGCTGACGACGCGGAATTCGATCACGGGCGGGGCGGGCGGGCGGTCCCTTCGCCCTTCCGTGGGAGAGGCAACTTTGGTCGCTGACGTGGCCATCGCGCTGCTCAGCGAGGGTAGCGAGCCCCGCTGCCGGGCGCGGACGCTGGCGGGTTCATGCAAGGTGGCTTGCGCGGCCTTGAGTAAACGCGCGCTCGGAGGAGCGCCCGGCAGGAGCGCCCGCGGGGGGCGCCCGGCATCTCGGCCCGAGCGCGCCGTGCCGCTACCTTTTCCGGATGCCCCAGATCAGGCGATCGACTCTGCGCAACGAGCTTCCCCTCTACCGGATTGCGATCGACGGCACCAGGGCGCTCACGATCATGCTGGCCTTCGACGCGGGCGCGCGAACCGAGCTTGCGGCGGAGAACGGGATGGCCCATTTCCTGGAGCACCTGGTCTTCAAGGGCGGTCAGAAGTACGCCACCTACCGCGACGTGAACGAAGCCGCCGAGCGCATCGGCGGGGTTTTGAACGCATACACCAGCCACGACCTGGTGGCGTTCCACATCACCGCTCGGGCGGAACAGGCCACGCGCGCAATCGACCTGCTCACGGACTTCGTGGATCGCCCCCGTATCGACGGCGAGGAGCTCGATCGCGAGCGCGGGGTGGTGGTCCAGGAAATCGCCAGAGCCTCCGATCAGCCGGCCGTGCAGGCCGAACACTTGATCGACGAGGCGACCTTCGGCGAGCACCCCCTCGGCCGACCGGTCCTCGGTACGGTCGAGCACATTCGCGACGCCTTCACGCGCGAGGGAATCCTGTCCTTTCGCGCGCGCCGCTGGGCTCCGGGGCGCGGCGTCGCGCTGCTGGTGGGCAACCTCCACGAACTGCCTGGCGACAAGGACCTCGAGGAGCTCTTCGGCCGCCTCGACGCCCGACCCGAGCCAGGAGCCTTCGACCGGGCGCCATCCCCCGCGGAACGCGTCCTGTCCCGCGAGCGCGACTCCAATCAGTCGCACCTGCGGCTCGCCTATCGCCCCAAGATCGACGTCTCCGACCCGCGTCGGCGGGCGGCGCTTCAGGTCTACTCGACGGTGCTGGGGGGCTCGATGGGGTCGCGCCTGTTCGACGAGATTCGCGAGCAGCGGGGGCTCGCTTATTCGGTCTACTCCCACGCCCATGCCCACGCCGACACACCGGTGCTCGCACTCGCCGCCGGCCTCGAGTCGAGCAAGTGCCTGGAGGCGCTCGCGCGCATGAAGGAGATCGTGACCGAACTGCGCGAGCAGGGACCGACCAAGGCGGAGGTGGAGCGCGCACGCGCATATGCCGCGGGGGCGCGGGCGATCGCGTTCGAGAACTCCGGGGCCGTGGCTCGCTACGCGGCCCAGCAGACAGTCGTCTACGGGGAGGACCCGGATCCCGACGCGGTCATCGACCTGCTCGACCGCGTCACCTTTGAGGACGTGCGCGAAGCTGCCGCCGCGATTCCCGAGAAGCTCTCGCTGGCCTGCGTGGGCCCGCATACCGAGCAGGAGCTGCGCTCGGTTTAGGTGGGTACCGGCTTCGGCAGGGAGCACGGCCGACCGCGCCTAGAGGGCGCCGCGCCGCGCATCCTCCGCGCAAAAATAATCGCGATCGCGGCCCCGGTATTGGCGGTCCTGGTGCTCGCCGGCTGTGGCGGAGCCCATCGGCGTCCCGTCCACACCACCGCCACCACCACGCTCCATGTCCGCCGCGTGGTCCACAAGGCGCCCCCGCGGCCGCGCTTCCCACACGGCACGAGGCAGCTTCGCGCCGCACTCGACAATCTCTTCAAGCAGACGGGCAGGTTCTCGGGCGGTGCCGTCTATGACCTCACGGACCACTCCTGGCTGTTCGCCCTGCGGGCGGGCATCAAACGCCCGCCGGCATCGGTCGAGAAGCTGTACACGACGGTCGCGGTCCTCAGCAAGCTGGGGGCCGGCGCGACGCTTAAGACCGAGGTGCTCGGCACCGGCCACCGCGCGGGCGGCGTGTGGCACGGCGACCTCTACCTGCGCGGCGGCGGCGATCCCACATTCGGCGACGAGACCTTCCTGCGCACCTGGGAGCAGGGCTACGGGCCCACCGCCGCCGAGCTGGCCCGCGATCTAAAGGCCAAGGGAATCCGCGGCGTGACCGGGCACGTGATCGGAGACGGCGCGCTGTTCGACAACAAGGTGGGACCCCCGTCCACAGGTTTCGCACCCGACCTGCCGGACCTGGGCGGCCAGCTGAGTGCGCTCGTCTACGACCACGGGGCGACCGCCCGTGGCTGGGATCCCGCGGCTTTCGCCGCACGGGAGCTGGCGCAGACGATGCTCAGCAATGGGATCGTGGCCCATGCGACGCAGCGGACGGGCAAGGCACCCCCCAACGCCCAGCTGCTGGCCACGGTGAGCTCGCCGCGCATGTCCACCCTGTTGCGGCTGATGAACGTGCCCTCCGACGACCTCTTCGCCGAGCTGTTCGCCAAGCAGCTGGGCGCGCGCTTCGGCGGCGGCGGCAGCACCGCGGCCGGCGCGCGTGTGATCGGGCAGGTGATCTCGCGCTACGGGATCGACCCACGGATCGTGGACGGCTCGGGGCTCTCGCGCAGCGACCATTCCTCACCGTTCCAGATCGTCGAGCTGCTGCACGAGCTCTGGGGCACCACGCGAGGCGCCCAGGTGTATTCCTCGCTGCCAACCGTCGGCGTCAACGGGACCGTGCAGACGATTGGCGTGCATACCGCGGCCAAGGGAGCGTGCGTGGCGAAGACCGGGACGCTCACCGACGTCACGAATCTGGCCGGCTACTGCCACAGCCGCGGCCGTCAGCGCCTGGCCTTCGCGCTGTTCGTCGACGGGCCGCCCAACTGGCGGGCGATCGAGCTCGAGGGTGCGATGGTCGGTGCAATCGCGCGTTTATGACGATCGAGAACGCCAAGCTGGCGGCGTACGTGGGGCGCGTCTCGGATCGTTGGCCCGTGGAGGTGGCGCTGCTCGGAGGCCCACGAGCGGAGGGGCGCGGATCGGGAGGGACAGAGAGCGAAGCGAGTGCCCGCGCCTACCTCGTGGTGCTGGTCTCACCGGCATTCGACGGCATGCCGTGGCTCGAGCGCGTCTATCAGGCGGAGAGCCTGTGGGACGCCTTCGAGCTCGGCGGCGAGGCTGAGGTCCACTGTTACACGCCCGTTGAATTTGAGCGCAAGCGGACCACGCTGCCAGCGGTCCGCCAGGCGGTCGAGCACGGCCTGGATATGTTGGCGATCGCCGGCGACTGAAGTCTCAGCCGATCGCGACCATGCGCTCGATCGGCACCCGGGCGCGCTCGGAAACTTCCTCGGGCACCTTGACCTCGTGCACACCGTCGCGCAGCGAATCGCGCAGCTTCGGCAGCGTGATCAGCTTCATGTAGCGGCAGTGAGCGGCCTCGTTGGCGGCCACGAAGTCGACGCCCGGGGCGGCCGCTCTGAGCCCATGGAGCATGCCGGTCTCGGTCGCGACCACCGCCGCGGGACCCTCCGCGCCGGTGTCGGCGGCCCGCTCTCGCGCATACCTCAGCATGCCGCCGGTGGAGAGCATGTGCACTCCCTCGGCGCTGATGTCGCCCGCGGCGACGTACTCCATCGCGCTGGTCGAGCAGCCGCATTCGGGGTGGATGAGGAAATCCGCGCCGGGATGGAGCGCTCTGACCGCCGCGATGTCGGCGGGCCGGATGCCCGCGTGGACGTGGCACTCGCCGTCCCACACGTGCATGTGCCGGCCCGTTACATGCTCCACGTACGCGCCCAGAAACATGTCTGGACCGAACAGGATCTCGGTGTCCTCGCCATGCTCGCGATAGATGTGCTCGACGACTTCGACGGCGTTGGCCGAGGTGCAGCAGTAGTCGGTCTCGGCCTTGACCTCGGCGGTCGTGTTCACGTACATGACCACGATCGCGCCGGGATGGCGCGCCTTCCAGCCGCGCAGCTGGGCCGCGGTGATCGAGTCCGCCAGCGAGCAGCCCGCGTCGAGGTCCGGGATCAGCACCCGTTTGTCCGGACACAGGATCGAGGCCGTCTCCGCCATGAAGTGCACGCCGCAGAAGGCGATCGTGTCTGAGGCGGCGAGCGCCGCCTGCTGGGAGAGCCCCAGCGAATCGCCCACATAGTGAGCCACGTCTTGGATCTCCGGAAGCTGGTAGTTGTGGGCCAGGATCAGGGCGTCGTGCTGCCGGGCGAGCTCGCGCACCTCCTCCTTGAGAGCGGGGATGTTCTCGAGCATCAGGGGCGAGCCGCCGGCCGCTGGTCGCTCGGTGATCATGGGAAGGTTCACTGCGAAAGGGGCTGAAGCATGAGCGAGAGGTCGAGGGCCGGGGCGCTGTGCGTCAGCGCGCCGACCGATACGAAGTCTACGCCGGTGGCCGCGACCTCCCGGACGGTCTCGAGCGTCACGCCGCCACTCGCCTCGAGCGTGGCGCGGCCGGAGACCCGCTCGACCGCGCGCCTCAGCTCGTGCACGGAGAAGTTGTCGAGCAGGATCAGCTCGGCGCCCGCGGAGAGCGCCTCGTCGACCTCATCGAGATCGCGGCATTCGACCTCGAGCGCCACCGCCGCGCTGGGGCGAGCAACCAGCGCCTCGTGCACCGCCGGGGCGATTCCGCCCGCGATCGCGGCGTGGTTCTCCTTGATCAGGATCGCGTCGTAGAGACCGCCGCGGTGGTTGGTCCCTCCGCCCGCGGCAACCGCCGCCTTCTCGAGCGCGCGCAGGCCCGGCGTGGTCTTGCGTGTATCGAGGATGCGGGCGCCCGTGCCCTCGACCGCCCTCACGAAGCGCGCCGTGGTTGTCGCGACGCCCGACAGGCGCCCCAGGAAGTTCAGAGCCGTGCGCTCGCCGCTGAGGATCGCCGCGGCCGGACCTTCTAGGCGCAGCGCGTCTCCCCCTTCCCGCCAGCTTCCCTCGCTCGCCAACGGCTCCACCGCCACCTCCGGGTCAAGCGCTCCGAACGTCGCTCTCACCAGCTGAAAGCCGAACAGCACTCCCGGTGCCCTCTGCTCGATCACCCCGCGGGCGCGCGCCCGCTCGGACACCGTCGCCGCCGTGGTGATGTCGCCCTCGCCGAGGTCCTCGCGCAGCGCTCTGGCGACGGCATCGCCTACCGCCGCCGGGTCCAGCGTGAGGTTGGTCGTCGCGGCCATGGCGATCAGAGCGGCGCGGCCTCGACCGCGGCCGGGGCGCCCACGAGCACCCTCACGGTGGCGAAATCGGGGTCTGCGGCGCCGTGCAGGCGGGCCCCCGCCCTGGTCAGCTCGCGCAGGTACTCCACCACCTCGGCCGTGACTCGCTCGCCCGGGAGCAACGCGGGGACTCCCGGCGGATAGCCCGCGATCGATTCACACGAAATTCGCCCCAAGGCGTCCTCCACGGGGAGCGGCTCCCCGCGGCCGAGAAACGCCTCGCGCGGAGTCACGACCGTCTCGGACTCCTCGCCGGAGGGGGCCCGGGGGAGCTCGAAGGTGCTCCCGGGCCGGGCCATGCGCCTGACCGTCTCGCTGAAGTCGTGCGCCAGGCGCTCGAGCGGCTCGACGTCCTGCGCGATGCCCAGCACGAACACCACCGTGGCGTGTGTGGCGAGCTCGGTGTACGTGTCGTAGGAAGCCCGCAGACCCTCCGCGATCTCATAGCCGGTGCAGCCCGTGCCGCGAACGTTGACCACCAGGCGCAGCGGGTCCCAGCCGGCGACTCCGGGGCGGCCCACGAGACTGCCGCCGAGCACCTCGCATCCCTCGATCGCGTCAATCGCTGCGCACGTGCGCGCAGCAGCGGCGAGCGTGCGCCCCAGCAGGGCGTCGCCGTGCACGGCGAGCTGGCGGCGCGCCGCGTCCAGCGAGGCGAACAGCAGCGAGCTGGGACTGGTCGAGCGCACCAGGCGCACCGCGCGGTCGATTGCGCGGGGGTCGAGCAGGCCGCCCGCCGCAACATGCAGCATCGCCGACTGGGTGAGGCTGCCGACGATCTTGTGCGTGGAGGTGAGCATCGCATCCGCGCCCAGCGCGAGCGGCGAGGGTGGAAGCGCTTGGTGAAAGCCGAAGTGGGCGCCCCAGGCGTTGTCGACGATCAGGGCCGCGTCCATGGCGTGGGCCACCGCGGCGCAACCAGCCACGTCGGCGGCCATGCCGTAGTAGGTCGGCGAAACCATGAAAACGGCGCGCACGTCAGGCGCTTTTCGGAGGCAGCTGGCCAGCGCCTCAGGGGTTATGCCCAGCGCCATGCCCAGCTCGTCGTGGTACTCCGGGGTCAAGAAGGTCGGCCGCCCGCCGCTGAGGACCAGCCCGTCGATCAGGCTGGCGTGGATGTTGCGCTGCACGAGGACGGGCTCGCCCGGCCCGGCCACCGCCAGGCACAGCGCGTGATTCCCCTGGGTCGCGCCGTTGGTCAGGAACCAGGTGCGGCCGGCGCCGTAGGCTTCGGCGGCCAGCTGCTCGGCCAGTTCGTAGGGCGTCGGCGAGGGACCGAGATCGATCCCCTCGATGTCCTGCGGCACGTCCAGCAGGAGCGCGCGCTCGCCGAGCGCGGCGCGCAGACCCGGGTCGGCGCCCTCACCGCCCTTGTGGCCCGGGACATGGAAACGGGTGGAGCCGCGGAAACCATACGCGCTGACAGCGTCGAGGTAAGGCGCGGTCGGCTGGGCCGAGGGAGCGGCGTGGCGCTGCTCTTTCACGTCGCCGCTCCGTCCCCTCCGCGAGCAGAAGCCGACGGGCGGCCGGCGTTCTTGAGCAGGTAGGCGCGCACGAAGCCATCGAGGTCGCCGCCCAGCACGCGGTTTGCATCGCCGACCTCGTGGTCAGTGCGATGGTCCTTGACCATCGTGTAGGGATGCAGCACGTAGGAACGGATCTGGGAGCCGAAGTTCACGTCCTGCGCCTCTCCCCGCTCGCGCGAGATCTCCTCCCTGCGGCGGCGCTCCTCCAGCTCGAGCAGCTTCGAGCGCAGCATCGTCAGCGCCTCCGCCTTGTTCGATGACTGCGAGCGCTCGTTTTGGCACTGCACCACGATTCCCGTGGGACGGTGCGTGATGCGAACGGCGGAGTCGGTCTTGTTGACGTGCTGGCCGCCGGCGCCGCTGGCCCGGTAGGTGTCGATCTGAAGCTCATCGTCACTGATCTCGACGTCGGCGATCTCGTCCACGACCGGGGAGACCTCCACGCCGGCGAAGCTTGTCTGGCGTCGGTGCGCGGCGTCGAAGGGCGAGAGCCGCACCAGGCGGTGCACGCCTTTCTCGCTCGCGTAGAGCCCATAGGCGTTCTCGCCCCGCACGAGGAAGGTCGCCGACTTGATGCCCGCCTCCTCTCCCGCGGAGGCCTCAAGCAGCTCGACCTGGAAGCCACGACGCTCGGCCCAGCGCATCTCCATGCGCAGCACCATCTCCGCCCAGTCCTGAGCGTCGGTGCCGCCCGCCCCGGCGTTGACCGTGACGAGCGCATCGCCAGAGTCGTACCGGCCCGAGAACAGACGCTCCTCCTCGAGCTCGGCCAGGCGCGCCTCGACGACGCCAACCTGCTCTTCGAGCTCGGATGCGATCTCCGGATCCTCCTCGGCCAGCTCGGCGAGCGGCTCAAGGTCCTCCGCGTCTCGCTCCACCTCGCGGTAGGTGGAAAGCCTGCGGCTGGTGCGGGCGTGCTCCGCCGATACGCGCGCGGCCTGCTCTTGATCCTCCCAGAAGCCCCGTGCCCCCATCTGCTGCTCGAGCGCGGCGATGCGCTCGCTCAACGCATCGGGGTCAAAGATAGTCCGCCAGCAGCTTGAGCTGCTCGCGGATCGTCGCGAGTCGCTGAGGGAGCGTCTCTGAGGGGGCAGTCGGCATCGCGGAGCGCCAAGGCTAGCAGCGGGCAACGGACGCACCCGGCCCCGCATGGGCTGCTATGACCGCTCCAGCCGTCCGTCCGCCAGCCGCGAGCGAAGCGCCTTCTTGTCGAACTTGCCGACCGAGGTCTTCGGCACCTCGGCGATGAACTCGACCCTGTCCGGGAGCCACCACTTGGCCACGCGCTCGCCCAGGAATTCCCGCAGCGCGTCGGCATCCAGGGCGGCCCCGGGGCGCCGCACGACGCACGCGCAGGGCCGCTCGCCCCACTTCGGCTCGGCCACCGCCACGACGGCGGCCTCGAACACGTCGGGATGGGCCATGATCGCGTTCTCGAGCTCGACGGAGCTGATCCACTCCCCGCCCGACTTGATCAGATCCTTGGTGCGATCCACGAGCTTTATGAAGGCCCCGTGCTCGAGCTCCGCCACATCGCCGGTGCGCAACCAGCCGTCGTCGGTGAACTTCTCGGCGCCTTGCTCGTCGTTGTAGTACGAGCGCGCCACGGTGGGGCCGCGGACCTCGAGCTCGCCCCCCGCCGCCGCGTCCACCCGGTAGTCGACGAGCGGGACGACGCGCCCCTGGGTGGCGCGGAGCGCGTTCGCGGTCTCATCGGAGGAGACCCCCGGCGGCACCCGGCTGAGCGAGGCCATAGGGCTCGTCTCGGTCATGCCCCAGGCCTGCAGCAGAGGCACTCCGAAGCGCTCCTCGTAGAGGCGGATGAGGCTCTCGGGGACGGCCGATCCGCCGGCGATCACGCGCTCGAGCGATCCCAGCGAAGGCGCCGGGTCGATTCCCGCGATCCCCTGCCAGATCGTGGGCACGGCGGCCGCGATCGTCACCCCCTCGGAGGCGATCAGATCCGCCAGCCCGCGCGGATCGGTCAGCGCCCCCGGCAGCACGAGCTTGCTGCCGGCCATCGCGGCCGCATACGGCAGCCCCCACGCGTTGGCGTGGAACATGGGGACGATCGGCAGCGCGCAGTCGCGCTCGCGCAGACCGGGGCCATCGGCCTGGTTGATCAGCAGCGTGTGCAGAACGACCGAGCGGTGCGAGTAGACGACGCCCTTGGGCCTCCCCGTGGTGCCGCTCGTGTAGCACATCGCCGCAGCTGCGTCCTCGTCCAGCTCGGGGAACTCAAACCCGCCCTCACCCGCGGAGAGGAGCTGCTCGTAGGGCAGCGCGCCTTCCCGTGCGCCGGGCGCGTCCGGCAGCAGGACCTCGTGCTCGATGCTCTCGAAGCGGGGCATCAACTCAGCCAGTGAGGCATCCACGAACACCACGCGGTCCTCCGCGTGCTCGACGATGTAGCGCAGGTCATCGCGATGAAGCCGGACGTTGAGCGTGTGCAGCACCGCCCCCATCGCGGGAACCGCCAGGTAGAGCTCGAGGTGACGGGCGGAGTTCCACGCGAACGTGGCCACGCGGTCGCCCGGGCGCACCCCCAACTCACGCAGCGAGGCGGCCAGCGCGCGCGCCCGGCCGACCAGCTCGCGATAGCTCGAGCGCTCCAGGCCATCGGCGCCGACACTCACCACCTCCCGCCCTGCGAACAGTCGCTCGGCGCGCTCGGCGATCGCACGGACCAGCAGCGGCGTGCGCATCATCAGCCCCGCGAAGGGGGTCTCCACGGCGTTCAGCGAGTCCACGGCGCTAGGCGCCGTGGCACTTCTTGAACTTCTTGCCCGAGCCGCACCAGCAGGGATCGTTGCGTCCGAGCTGGTGCTCGTGGTCTACCCGGCGCTGCTCGACCGGCTGGAAGGGCTCGGCTTCGTATCCCGCCGCGGCGGCGCCCATGCCCGGCACCACCCCCGGCACACCCTCGGCGACGCCCTCCTGGGCCATGCCGCCAGCAGCCGCGGCCAGCGCCAGGGCGCCCGCCGGCGCGACCCCGCCCGAGTAGGAGACGCTGCCGCCACGGGTCGAGGAGCTGGAAGAGGAGGCGGGACGGCTGGGGACCGGCAGGGGCGGCGCCCCGGCATTGCCGTTGGGCCCTTCGACGACGATCTCGACGTGGAAGATCATGCGGGCAAAATCGCCCCAGATGTTGTTCATGAGATCGCCGAAGAGCCTGAACGCATCGTTCTTGTAGGCGACCAGCGGCTCCTCCTGAGCCGCCGCGCGCAGGCCGATGCCCTGCTGGAGGTAGTCCAGGTCGTAGAGGTGCTCGCGCCAACGCTGGTCGATGATCTCCAGCAGCAGATAGCGCTCGAGCTCGCGCATGATCTCGTCGCCGAACTCCGCTTCGCGCCGGTCGTAGTGCTCAAGCGCCTCCTCCTGGAGCGCCTGTGTGAGCTCCTCCCGGTCAGCGCGCTCGGGTGAGCTCGAGAGCAGCTCGTCGCTCGGCTCGAAGATTTCCCCGACCCGGCTCAGCAGCCCCTCGACGTCCCAGTCCTCGACGAAGTCGGAGGCCGTGTACTCCTCCACCAGTCGCTCGATCAACTCGCCGATCTGCTCGCGCGCCGCCTCTGACATGTCGCGCCCCTCGAGCACGTCGTCGCGGTAGCGATAGATGACCTCGCGCTGCTGATTGGCGACGTCGTCGTACTCGAGCGTGTGCTTGCGCATCAGGAAGTGCTGCTCCTCCACCTTGCGCTGGGCTTTCTCGATCTGCTTGGAGAGCATCTTGGCCTCGATCGGCTCCTCGTTGCCCTCGTCGTCGAGCGTGCCCATGCGGTCGAGGATCTTGTAGATGCGCTCGCCCGCGAACAGCCGTACCAGGTCGTCCTGAGCCGAGAGAAAAAAGCGCGACTCGCCCGGGTCGCCCTGGCGGCCGGAGCGGCCCCGCAGCTGGTTGTCGATCCGCCGCGCCTCGTGGCGCTCCGTGCCGAGGATGAACAGGCCGCCTTCGTCGAGCACCTTTTCCCTGAGATCCTCCACCCGCTCCTCGATCGCCGGCAGCACCTGCTCATAGTGCTGCTCGTAGTCGGGGTCGCCGGGACTGAGGCCCAGTTTCTTGACCTCGAGCCGCGCGAGGTGCTCGGGGTTGCCGCCGAGCTTGATGTCGACTCCGCGCCCGGCCATGTTGGTGGCGATCGTGACCGCGCCCGGGGCGCCCGCCTCGGCGATGATTTCGCCCTCGCGCTCAGCATGCTCGGGCTTGGCGTTGAGCACCGTGTGCTTGATCCCCTTATGCGAGAGCCGCTGTGAGAGCAGCTCCGAGACCTCAACCGAGATCGTCCCTACCAGCACCGGCTGCCCGCGCTCGTTGCGTTGTTCGATCTCGCGCGACACGGCCCCCCACTTGCCGTCCTTGGTCTTGTAGACCTGATCGTTGTAGTCGTGGCGGACCATCGGCATGTTGGTCGGCACCTCGATCACGGGCAGCTCGTAGATCTTCATGAACTCGGTCGCCTCGGTCAGCGCCGTGCCGGTCATGCCCGCGAGCTTGTCGTACATGCGGAAGTAGTTCTGGAGGGTGATCGTGGCGAGCGTCTGGTTCTCCTCCTGAACGCGCACTCCCTCCTTGGCCTCGACCGCCTGGTGCAGACCCTCGGACCAGCGCCGGCCCTCCAGGATGCGGCCGGTGAACTCGTCGATGATCCTGACCTCGCCGTCGATCACGGCGTAGTCGACGTCGCGCTTGTAGAGCGACTCCGCCTTCAGCGCCTGGATCAGGTGATTGACGAGATGCCCGTTCTCCGCGCGGTAGAGGTGGTCGATGCCGAGGAAGCGCTCGGCCTTGCCGACGCCGCGCTCGGTGACCGACACGGTCTTGTGCTTCTCGTCGAATTCGTAGTCGAAGTCCGCGACGAACTGCTTCTTCATGCGCGGGTCGAGCCCCTCGGGCGTCTTGCCGGCCTCCATTTTCGGAGCCAGTCGTGCGAACATCTGGTACGAGTCCGCGGCTTGCTCGGGCGCGCCCGAGATGATCAGCGGCGTGCGGGCCTCGTCGATCAGGATGTTGTCGACCTCGTCCACGATCGCGTAGGCGTGATACGGCGAGCCCCCGCCCTCGGGCTTGGGCCGCCCGCCGTGCTGGACCTTCTCCTCCAGTGACTTGGCCATGTTGTCGCGCAGGTAGTCGAAGCCGAACTCGGAGTTGGTCCCGTAGGTGACGTCGGCGGCGTACGCGTCGCGCTTCTCTTCGTAGGGCTGCATGTTCTGGAGCACCCCGACGCTCACGCCGAGCAGGTCGTAAATCGGCTTCATCCACTCCGCGTCGCGGCGCGCCAGGTAGTCGTTGACCGTCACCACGTGCACTCCCCGCCCGGCCAGCGAGTTGAGCGTCACGGCGAGCGTGGCGGTAAGGGTCTTGCCCTCGCCGGTCTTCATCTCGGCGATGGCCCCGTCATTGAGGACCATGCCGCCGACCAGCTGCACGTCGAAGTGGCGCATGCCGAGCGTGCGCTTGGCACCCTCGCGCACGAGCGCGAAGCACTCGTGCTGCAGCTCGTCGAGGCTCTCGCCGTTGCGCGCCCGCTCGCGCAGCTCGTCCACGGCCTCGCGCACCTCTTCGTCCGAGTACAGCTCGAGCTCGGCCTCGTACGCGTTGATGCGCGCGACGCGGTCCTCGTAAGCCTTGAATTTCTTCGCTTCGCCCATGCGAAGCGCGCGGTCAAGGAACGACATCGAGGTCAGGCTAGCACTGGGCCACGGGCCTCCCGTCGGGCCCTAACTTGCGGTTGAGACCTCGCCGGGTGGGGTCGCCGTGGGCGCCGCCGCCGCGCGCGATTCCCGCCGCCGGCGGCGTTTGTCACGGTGGCGTTTGACCTGCACGGCGAGCTCGTCGGCCATCAGGTTGATCGAGTGCATCAGGTCGGGCGAGCTGTCGCGCGCGCGCAGCGTGACGCGCTTTAGGTGCAGCGTGACCTCGGCCACGAAGCAGTCGGCGATCGCCGGGTTGCGCTCCTCGAAGAGCTCGACCTCTGCTTCGGCCAGCTCCGAGACCTGGCGCGCGATCTTCCGGAAGCGCTTTTCCACGTGCTCCTTCAGCTCGTCGGTGACGGTCAGGTTGCGACCCTTGACGTCGATGCGCATCGGCCGACCTCCTTGAAGGATGGTGCTGGTGGGGCCCACGAGATTAAACCCGCGAGGGCGGTTTGTCACTAGCCCTAGACGACCGCGCCGGCGGCTAGGGCAGCGGCGAGCCCCAGCAGCGCGAGGGCGGTGCCGCCGACGGCGAGACGGCGCCAGGGAAGCGTCTTCTCGAGCACGATCAGCGTGGCTACGACCGCCATCCAGCCGAGGCTCATGATCCCCAGCGCGAACAGCGCTGCCATCAGCGCCCAACAGCACCCGAGGCACCACAGCGCGTGGCGCAATCCCATCCGGAGAGCGCCCAGACGGCCCTCGCGCCAGGTGCTCATGATGAACCCCAGCGGCCCGCGGCATCTGGCCAGGCAGGCGTCCTTCCAGGGCGTCAACTCATACAGCGCAGCGACCGCCACGACGCCGGCCGCGACGGCGCTTCCGGCCCTGTTCCACGCCAGCTCTTGCCCGAATAGCCTGCGCCCAGCCTCGAATACGCCGTAGGCCAGAACGCCGGTGGCTCCCCAGACCAGCAGATAGGCGGCACTGAAGAGCAGCGCACGATCGGTTCCCCGCCGCCGGGTGATGCCCGCGTACAGAGCCGCAGTCGGCGCCACCGAGGGGAACATCATCGCCGCCATCATCACGATCCAGGTGACCACGAACCAACCGAGCGTCCCCAGCTCGCTTCCGGCAGGGGCCATTTCTACGCCTCTGCCCATCGCGGCCATCCCCCCCATGCGCACGGCCGACACCCACCACGCGACGGCCGCGAGCGCGAGCAGCAATGCCACGAGCACGACGCGGCCCCGCATCGCGACCAGCGTCAAGCGAAGCTCCCGGCGCTCCCGCTCGGCGCGCCCTTCGCCCGCGAGGGGATGACCGGCGGTGACGCTCACGCCGCCCAGGAGAAGGCCGCTGCGGAGAACGCTGCCCTGCCTTCGTACTGGATGCCGAAGGCGTCGACCCTCGAACTCGTCGCCCGCGCGACCGTCAGCTCGCGGCCCGCTGGATGGAGAATCCCGGTCAGCTTGACGGGCTCTCCGTCCTGCGCTCCGAAGGGAACAACGTCCTCGATCTCGATCTCGACCGCATCGCCGATCTTGACGGCGTGCCGGAGGCCGGCCTCGCGCACCTCGATCGGGACCCGCTCCACTCCGAGATGCTCCGAGATGAGTCCTCCGAGCGCCTCCATGGGGCCGCCGAGGGCCCCGGAGAAGACGGCACCCAGCTTTTCCGCCTGCTCATCCGAGGCTGCCGCGTCGATGAACACGCCGACTCGCCAGTTGCCCTCACTCATGACCTTCGGCGTATCCGCGACCGCCGCGACCGTGAGGCCGGCGACGTCCACGCCTTCGATCTCACCCCGCTTGACGTCGAAGACGAGCGTCACCCGGCAGCGGTCGTGCGTGGCGCCCAGGGAGAACGATGCTGTGCACGGGCACACCACGTCACACGAACACGACTCAAAGTACGAGCCCTCCAGCTTCCACGCCATCCGGTCCCCCCTTTCTGACGGTTGTCTGGCCGCCATCATCCTCGGCCGAAACCGCCTCGTCAACCGGACCGATCAACGAGCAGCGAAGCCCCCAGCGCGCCGCCAAGGTCGCCCAGCCCCGCCACGTGCAAGGCCGGCGGGCGGGAGTCGTTGAACACGTGCGGCATCATCGCCTGCTTGATGCGATCGGCCATGGGCTGACCGAAGCGCACGCCCAGGCCACCGCCGATCACCACCGCCTCCACGTCGAGCAGATTCACCGCCGAGGCGATGCCTGCCCCCAGCGCCGCGACGGCCTCGTCGATCAGCTGGGTGGCCAGGTGGTCACCGTGCTCAAGCGCCCGGGCCCAGATCGCGCTCGTCAGGCGCGTGCGACCGTGCTTCTCCATCAGGTGGAAGAGGTCGGTGTGTTTGCCGCGCTTCACCAGCCGCCGCGCGCGCGCCTCCATCGCGCCGCGCCCCGCGTAGGCCTCGAGGCAACCCCGGCGCCCGCAGGGGCAGCGCCGGCCGCCGTCCTTGACCACCGTGTGCCCGATCTCTCCGGCCGCCCCGCGTCCCAGCCACGGCTTGCCGTCCAGGATCAAGCCGCCGCCCACGCCCGTGCCCCAGAACACGCCCAGGATCGAGTTGTAGGGCTTTGCGGCGCCGAGCTCGAACTCGGCGTCGGTCGCGACCTGGACATCGTTGCCGATGCGCACAGCGGTGCCGAGCGCCGAGCGCAGTGTCTCGGCGAGCGGGAAGGGGTCCTCCCAGCCGGGGAGGTTGCGAGCATTGCCGACCACCCCCGTCTCGGGGTCGACCGCGCCGGGTGAGCCGACCCCGACCCCGGCGAGCGCGGCCGACTCGATCCCGGCCTGCGCGCAGGCGTCGCTGACGGCCTGCGCCATCTGGGCCGCCACGTCGGCGGGCCCGCCCGCGGTGGGCGTCGGCCGCCTCGCGGATCCGAGCACCTCGTTGCTCTCGTCGACGACGATCGCCTCGATCTTGGTCCCACCCAGGTCTATTCCAGCGCGCGTGCTCATGCCCAAGACTCCCGGTAGCCTGACTGATCCGGCGTCGGCGCGTCGATTTCTACTGAAAGCGCCGCCAGCTTGAGCCGTCCCACCTCGCGGTCGATCGCGGCAGGCACGGGCAGCACGCCGGACTCGAGGTCTCCTCCAGAGCGCACCAGCTCCTCCACGCACAGGGCCTGGAGCGCGAAGGAAACGTCCATGACCGCCGCCGGGTGGCCCTCGCCGGCGGCGAGATTCACCACGCGTCCCGAGGCGATCAGGTTCAGGCGCCTGCCGTCCACGAGCACATATTGGTCGATCAGGGGACGTACCGCGCGCACGTCCTCGGCGAGCGCGCGCAGCTCTCCCAGGTCGATCTCAACATCGAAATGGCCGGCGTTGGCGAGCAGCGCCCCGTCTTTCATGCGCTCGAAGTGCTCCGTGCGCAGGACGCCCCGCGAGCCCGTCACAGTCACGAACACGTCCCCGCGCTCGGCCGCACGCAGCATCGGCATGACCTCGTAGCCGGCCATGCGCGCCTCCAGTGCGGCTAGCGGGTCGACTTCGCACACGATCACCGCCGCGCCCGCCCCGCGGGCCCGTTCAGCGATGCCCCGCCCGGCCCACCCATAGCCCACCACGACAACGGTATGGCCGGCGAGCAGCACGTTGCTGGCGCGCACGATGCCGTCGAGCGCGGACTGTCCGGTGCCGTGGCGATCGTTGAGAGCCCGCTCGGTACGAGCCTCGTTGACCGCGTACACGGGGCAGGCGAGCCGGCCCTGCTGCTCGAGCCGTCGCAGGCGCACCAGCCCGGTGGTCGTCTCCTCGGTGCCTCCGATCAGGCCCTCGAGCGCGGCGCCGGGGTGCTCGTGGGCGCCGACCAGCAGGTCGGCGCCGTCATCGAGCGTGACCTGTGGCGCTCCCTCGAGCAGGCGCTCGACGTGCCGGGCGTAGGTGGCGAGATCCTCCCCGTGGCTGGCTCTGACCTCGACTGCGTCGTCGACCACGAGCGCAGCCGCCACGTCATCCTGGACCGACAGCGGGTTCGCCGAGCACAGGGCCACGCGGGCGCCGCCCGCGCACAGCGCACGCACGAGGTTGGCCGTCTCCGCGGTGACGTGCAGGCAGGCGGCCAGGGAGAGGCCGTCGAGCGGCCGCTCTGACTCGAAGCGCTCGCGCAGCTGTGCCAGCACCGGCATCTGCTCGCCCGCCCAGGCGATCCGGGCTCGACCCTCGTCGGCCAGCGAGAGGTCGGCAACCTCAGATTCTGTTCGGGCCGGCTCATGAGCCGGCCCGCCGGGCCGATCATGATCGGCCCGGGGCCGGGCCGCATGCGGCCCGGCCATCCTCAGTACCTGTACTGGTCGGACTTGTACGGTCCCTCGACAGGAATGCCGAGGTAGGCGGCCTGGCCTGGGGTCAACTCGGTCAGCCGGGCACCCAGGGCGTCGAGGTGCAGCCTCGCCACCTGCTCGTCGAGGTGCTTCGGCAGCGTGTAGACCTCGAGCTCGTAGCGCTCCGGATGCCCGAACAGCTCCATCTGCGCGATCACCTGGTTGGTGAAGGAGTTCGACATCACAAAGCTGGGGTGGCCGGTGGCGTTGCCGAGGTTCAGGAGCCGTCCCTCGGAGAGCACGATGATCGCGTGGCCGGCGGGGAAGACCCACTTGTCGACCTGCGGCTTGATGTTGACCCGCTCGATCCCGGGCACGCGTCCGAGCCCCGCCATGTCGATCTCGTGGTCGAAGTGGCCGATGTTGCCGACGATCGCCTGGTGCTTCATCGACGCCATGTGCGCGGCGGTGATCACGTCGCGGTTGCCGGTCGCGGTCACGAAGATGTCCGCGCTGTCGATCACGTCCTCGAGCCGCAGCACCTGGTAGCCGTCCATCGCCGCCTGCAGCGCACAGATCGGATCGACCTCCGTGACCACCACCCGGGCCCGCTGGCCGCGCAGGGCCTCAGCGCAGCCCTTGCCCACGTCCCCGTAGCCGCAGACGACCGCGAGCTTGCCGCCGATGAGGACATCGGTGGCACGGTTGATGCCGTCGATCAGGGAGTGACGGCAGCCGTACTTGTTGTCGAACTTCGACTTGGTGACCGAGTCGTTGACGTTGATCGCGGGGAACAGGAGGTCACCCTGCTGAGCGAACTGATACAGGCGATGGACGCCCGTGGTGGTCTCCTCGGTGACGCCGCGGATGCCCTCGGCGATGCGCTGGAAGCGACGCGGGTCCTCCTCCAGGGAGCGGCTCAGCAACTCCAGCACCACCGCGAACTCCTCCGAGTCGGCGCTGGCCGGGTCCGGCACCGCGCCGGCCCGCTCGAACTCGACCCCCTTGTGGACGAGCAGCGTGGCGTCGCCACCGTCGTCGAGGATCATGTTCGGGCCCTCGTCGTCGGGCCAGGAGAGGGCCTGCTCGAGCGCCCACCAGTACTCCTCGAGGCTCTCCCCCTTCCAGGCGAACACGGGCACGCCGCTCGGCTCCTCGCTGCTGCCGTCCGGACCCACCACCGCGGCCGCCGCGGCGTGATCTTGGGTCGAGAAGATGTTGCAGGAGGCCCAGCGCACCTGCGCCCCGAGCGCTGTCAGCGTCTCGATCAGCACCGCCGTCTGCACGGTCATGTGCAGCGAGCCGGTGATGCGCGCGCCCTCGAGCGGCCGGCTCTCGGCATATCTGCGCCGGGTCGCCATCAGGCCCGGCATCTCGTGCTCGGCCAGGGTGATCTCCTTGCGGCCGAAGGACGCGAGCTCCAGGTCTCTGACCTTGAAATCGGCGGGGATGGTGGTGGTCATCGGCTCTCCCGTTTCTCTAGGCGACCTGAAGCAGCCGCTCGTGTTTCTCCTGCTCAAAGCGCAGCCAGTCGTCCACTTCCACGTGCTCCGGTCGCCGGGGCTCGGCATGGAGCCAGGCGTCGATCGCCTCGCGCAATTCCTGGTCGTGCTCGAGCCGGGCCGCGAAGGCCACGTCGGAGAGCCCCAGGTCGAAGCGCTGGAGCAGCTCCTTGAGCGTGCGCAGCCGCTGCAGCTCGCCGGGTCCGTATACGCGATAGCCGGCGTCGGTGCGCGGGGGCGTCAGCAAGCCCGTGCGCTCGATGTAGCGCAGCATGCGGGGCGACCAGCCAGTGATGGTGGCAGCCTCATGGATGGTCAGGGCCTCCATGGGCCCCAACCTTATCAAGCTCGTGTCAAGGTTTAGGGGCGGGGCTCAGCTTCGCCCGAGCTCGCCTTTCAGCCGCGCGAGCAGCTCCACCGGCGAGGGGTCGATTCCCTGCAGCACCGCCAGGTACAGGGAGATCAAGTCGCCGAGCAGGACCAGCGAGACGAGCCGCTCGGTGCGCGTCTCGCCGATGCTCTCGACGCGGTACGTGGCGCGGGCGTGCGACGCGATCAGCCCCCGGGTGAGCTCGATGCGCTGGCGGATGCGGGGGTGCAGGTCCGAGTCGTCGAGGAAGACCGCGCTGAAGGCGCCGAGCTCGCCCGCTCCCCGCCATCCCTCGATCTCGTTGTGATCTAACTCGGGCAGCTCGCCGGCGAAGCATGGCGACTTGGCGTTCTCGTTGATCTGCGTCTTCCACCGGTAGGCGATCGGGGCCGTGAGCCCCGCGCCGGCCACCTGCGGAATGGTGCCGTGGAGGCCCCGCGCGAGCTCCTTGGCCAAAGACTTCTCCGGCCCGTCCGGGCTCCACTCGGTCACGAGCCGCTCGGCGCTGGCCGCCGCCACGTCGATCTCCGAGTGCAGCCGCTCCCCCGCGCCGCACAGCCAGGCCACCTCGAGCCCGATCACGAACATGTAGGCGACCGCGGCGCGGGGCTGGAAGCCGCCCGGCAACGGGATCACGGGGACGCCGTCCCCGCGCGCCGCGGCGGCCAGCTTGCCGCCGGTGGTCGCGGCGATCCGGCGCGCGCCGAGCGCCCCGGCCGCCTCGAACAAGCCCAGCGTCTCCTCGGTGTCGCCCGAGTAGCTCGCGCACAGGACGGTGGTGTCGGTCTGAGTCCAGGCGGGCAGGGCATACCCGCGCGCGAGCACGATCGGGCGCGAGGCGCGATCGCCGAGCGCCGCCCGCGCGAGCGCGCCGCCGATCGCCGAGCCACCCATGCCGGCGACGACCAGGCCGCCGGGGCTGTCGTAAGGCTCTAGCTGCGCCGACTGCATGCGCCACATCGCGTCGCGCAACTGCTCCGGCAGACCCGTGATGTCACTGAGCTGATCGGCGGCATCGACCGCGGCGATCGCCGCGCGACTCAATTCGCCGCGCTCGCGCGTTGCGGCCACTAACTAACCGCTCCCTCGCTCACTACCACCCCGGGGAAGATACGCGCGCCCGGGGAAAGGACGCTCCCAGACTCGACCACCGCCCCCTCGCCCACGACCACGTCGGCCTCGAGGCGGCAGTGCTCGCCGATCTGCGCCCGCGGGCACACGATCGCGTCGGAGATCAGCGCGCCGGCACCCACGCTAGCTCCCTCGAGCACCACCGCGCGCTCGATCCGGGCACGCTCGCCCACCGTCGCCTCGGGCCCGAGCACCGCGTATGGACCCACGCTCGCGCCGTCGCCGATCGTCGCGCCGGACTCGATCAGCGCGGGAGCGATCGTTTGATCGTGGGCGGCGCTACTCGCGGCGTGGGACGCTCGCGCCGTCCCATCGAGCAGGTGGAAGGTGCCCTGCAGATAGCGCTCGGGGGTGCCGATGTCGAGCCAGTAGCCCGTCGCAGCGTGTCCGAAGAGCCCTTGGCCGACCAGCTGCGGGAAGACGTCGCGCTCGATCGAGCTGGCCGTGCCCGCGGGCGCCAATGCCTCCAGCACGTCACGCTCGAGCACGTACACGCCGGCGTTGATCAGGTTGCGCCCGGAGGCGCCCATGGTTGTGCCCGCGGGCGACACGCTCTCCTGGCCGGGCTTCTCGAGGAAGGCCGTCACCGACCGGTCGTTCGCCAGCAGCACGAGCCCGTAGGCGGACGGATCGGGGACTTCGACGAGCGCAAGGGTGGCCCTGGCCCCGGTCTCCCCGTGCTGTCGGAGTTGCGCGCTCAAGTCGATGTCGGTGAGCACGTCCCCGTTCAGCATCAAAAAGCGCTGCTCGAGCAGGTCCTCGGCGAACTTGAGCGCCCCGCCGGTGCCCAGTGGGCGCGGCTCCTCGACGTACTTGAGCGTGAGCCCGAACTGCGCGCCGTCGCCCAGCACCGCGCGCACGTCGTCGGCCATGAAGCCACAGGCCAGGATCACCTCCTCGACGCCGTGGCCACGCAGCCATTCGAGCATGTAGGCGATGAAGGGCCGTCCGGCCAGGGGCACGACCGGCTTCGGGATCGTCGAGGTCAGCGGTCGCAGCCGCGTGCCTTCGCCGCCCGCCAGAATCAGGGCCTGCACAGCGCCTCCACGCGTTCGTGGTGCGCCGGCCTCACCGGCGGCCGATACCCTCGTAGACGAGTCCCGCTTCGCGGACGGTGCGCGGATCGAGCATGTTGCGCCCGTCGATCACAAGCTCCCCTTCCATCAGCTCGGCCACTCGCGCCCAGTCGAGCTCGGAGAACTCGGGCCAATCGGTGACGATCACCGCGGCGTCGGCGTCGGTGAGCGCGTCGAGCGAGGAGTCCGCGAACTCGACTCCCGCCAGCAGCTTGCGCGCCTCCCGCTCGGCGACCGGGTCATAGGCGTGCACGCGGGCGCCGTCGGCCAGCAGCCGCGCCGAGAGCACCAGCGAGGACGCTTCGCGCATGTCATCGGTGTGGGCCTTGAAGGCGAGCCCCAAGAGCGCCACCTTGCGCCCCACCAGGGACCCCAGGTGCTTTTGCAGTTTGGCCATCACTCTGCGCTTTTGCAGCTCGTTGACCTCGATCACCGCTGTCAGCAGTTGGAAGTGATAACCGGAGTTGCCGGCGAGCTGCTTGAGCGCCGAGACATCCTTGGGAAAGCAGGAGCCCCCGTATCCCAGCCCGGCCTGGAGGAAGTGCCGGCCGATGCGGTGGTCCAGGCCCATGCCCCGGGCGACCTCGAGCACGTCGGCGCCGGTCTCCTCGCACACGTTCGCGATCTCGTTGATGAAGCTGATCTTGGTCGCGAGAAAGGCGTTGGCCGCTAGCTTGATCATCTCGGCCGTGGGGATGTTCGTGCGCAGCAGAGGGGCTCCCAAGGGGTCGTAGAGCGCCGCCACGGCGTCGCCCGCCCAGCCACCGTCATCGCCGACCACGACCCGGTCCGGATGCAGGAAGTCCTCGAGGGCCGAGCCCTCTTTCAGAAACTCGGGGCAGGAGACGTATGCCGGCGAGGGCTTGCCCGCGGCCCTGAAGTTGCGCCTGATGGCCTCGCCGGTTCCGACCGGAACGGTCGACTTCATCACCAGCGCGTGGCGGTCCGAGGAGGGCATCGCCGCCAGCACCGAGTGGACGGCGGACAGGTCAGCATCGCCCGAATAGGTGGGCGGAGTGCCCACCGCGACCAGCAGCAGGCGGGCGTGCTCGAGCGCGGGGGCGAGCGCGGTGGAGAAGTGCAACTTCGCGCGGTGGCGCTCGAGACATTCGGAGAGGCCCGGTTCGTAGATCGGGACCTCGCCGCGCTTGAGCGCGTCGACCTTGTCGGGGTCGACGTCGACGCACCAGACCTCGTTGCCAAGCTCAGCGAAGCCGGCCGCCGTCACCAGGCCGACATAGCCCGTGCCGATCACCGCGATCGGTTCACGCTCCTCCACGCTCATCGGAGCCGAGAGGCTAGCGATCCGACTAGCGATGCTCTAGCCGGCCCGCGTGAGCGAGCCCATGATCGCGACCATCTGCGCACCGGAGAGATTGTTGGTGAGCGTGTTCGAGATCCAGTAGACGCCCTGCGGCGTGTGCCAGGCGACCTGCGTGACCTTGCCTCCACTCGCGAAGACCTGCAAGCGCTTCCCGCCGGCCGTCGTCGTGTACGACGGGCTCCTCAGCAGGGGCGGGTTCTGCCATTTCATCCCCTGAATGCCGTAGTACTGACCGAGCAGCGGGCTGATCACGAGCGTCATGCGATAGGCCGGGTAGTGATGGCCCGCGCGGTCGCCGATCGTGTACTTGCGTGGGTACGAGCCGGGGCTCGGCACCTCCAGGTAGCAGTTGGAGGCGTCGTCGTAGCAAAAGCTCGAGCCGGCCGCGATCACGCGCGGGTAGTAGACCGGCAGCCCCGCACCGCGAAGCGCGGCCGCCTGTTGCTTGCCGCCGGCAGGATCGGCCGTGACCGCCGGCTTGCTGGGGCCGCTCGAATGGTGGTGGCCGCTTGAGGTCCGATGCGATGAGGAGCTCGAGGGATCGTTCACGGTCGGTTCCATGAACCTGGCGAAGGCCCTCTGCTCCGAGGCGTGGGTCGCTGTCACGAAGCAGGCTGGATTGCATGGCGGAAAGAGCGCCGGGAAGTGGACCTGCTTGATCGTGTGGCCGTCCATGAACGCCACCAGGTTGAAGATGTTGATCAGCCCGTCCACGGTGTGGAGGTCGTGGTCGGTCTGGGTGTGCGCGCCGAAGATGCGCAGCAGCTTGTCGCGGTTGGAGATCAGCGACGACTGCGGGTACTGATCCTTGGCCCAGCGGATGAAGTCCTGCTGGCGGGCGTTGCGGACGATGTCTGAGTCGGTGTGCCGGAAGCGCACGAACGCGAGCGCCTTGGTGCCGCACAGCTTCTGGTACCCCGGCTGAATGTTGATGCTCGAGTAGTCGGTCAGCGCGGTGTTGTTGTAGTAGCGGTGGTCGACGTCCGAGTACACGCAGCCGATCGCGTTCACGAGCGCCTTGAAGCCGCCGAAGTTGATGTCGACGATGTGGTTGACGACCAAGTGCGGGAAGACCTGCTGGCGGATGATCTTGATCAACAGGTTGGGCCCGCCGATCGAGTAGGCGGCGTTGAGCTTGCCGGTGAATCCCGGCAGCTGGACCTGGAGGTCGCGCGGGACCGAGATCACATTGATCGTCGAGGAGTTGGGGTTCAGCCGGATCAGCATCATGGTGTCGGTGTTGGCCGCCTTCCACGGCTCCCCGGCGCGGTGATCGGAGCCGATCACGAGGATCGTCTGAGCGCTGCCGGGGGTGGGGATCGTGACCCGGGCCTGTTTGAGCGCAGGATTCTTCGAGATGTCCTGGGCGATCTGCTTGAACTGCATCAGCCCCGCCACGGCCGTGGTGGCGGCCGCGAACGAGATCACGATGAATGCGGCGAGCGCGAAGCGACCGAAGGTGCCGCGCTTCGTCCTCGGGACAAAGAACCTCACGTGACCCCGCCCGCGTAGAGGTCTCCCGGCAGGCCAAGCACTTCTTGCTCGGCCTGCACCTGGTGGCGGCCGTCGCCGGCTGCGAGCTGTGCGGGCAATGAGCGCACGAAATCGCCGAGCGCGTGGCGGTAGCGCTGAAGCGAGTTCAGCGAGACCCATTCCTCGGGGCCGTGGTGGCCGGCGCCGGCCGGCCCGAACTCCACCGCCGGGATTCCCGTCTCGATGAAGGAGGCGGCGTCGGAGGCGCCATCGCGCCCGACGCTCAGCGTCTTGAGCTCGGGCGCGAGCCGGGCGACGGCGTCGCGCAGCGCGTGCAGGTAGGGATCCGCGGGCGAGACGGTGACCGGCGGATGGATGAACGTGCGCGCCACCTCGATCCCCTCGATCGCGCCGATCTCGGCCAGGATGCGCGAGGGATCCTGGCCGGGCAGATAGCGGATGTCGACCGCCATCGTGCACCAGTCGGGAACCTTGTTGACGGCGTCGCCCCCGGCGATCCGGCCGAGGTTGATCGAGGGCCGGTCAAACAGCTCGGAGGACTCGCGCGTGAAGGGCAGCGACTCGATCGCGCGGAAGACATCGATCGCCTTGAGCACCGCGTTGTCGCCGAGCCAGGGCGTGGAGCTGTGGGCGGCGCGGCCGTGGACCTCGATCCGCAATGCCAGCACGCCCTTCGCCTGGATCCCGATATGAAGATCGGTGGGCTCCCCGGTGATCGCGAAGTCCCCGCCCAGCCCCAGGCCCACGAGCTGGTCGGTGCAGCGCTCGTCGAGCTCCTCGGACTCTTCGTCGGGGACGCACAGAAGGCGCACGCGCACGGGCGAGGCGCTGCCGAGATCCTTGAGCGTGCACATCATCGCGGCGAGCCCGCCCTTCATGTCGTAGGCGCCGCGGCCGACGAGCCGATCGCCCTCCACGCGGGGCTCGAACTGCTCAGGGCGGCCCGGGACCACGTCAAGATGACCGTGCAGTACCACGCACGGTACTTCGGGCGATTTGGGCGGCCCCACCTCGGCGACCAGCGCGGGCAGGCCGTTGTGGTCATGCTCGTGCACCTCGATGTCGCGGGATTCGAGCCACCCCTTGACAAATCCTGCGGCTGCCACGAGCTCTTCAGGGCGCGAGGTGTCATACGAGATGAGGCGCTCGGCGAGGATGCGCTCGTTGACCATGGGCTGGATGCTATGTGGTGGGCTTAGCAAGCGCTAAGCGTGCTCAGCGATGCTCATAAACGTCTCCCAGCGGCGCTTGTCCCGCTCGGCGACCCGCCGGCGCTCGGAATCCTCGCCGGCTTCCTCGAGTTGACGCTCGGCCTGCTGGAGGCGCTCGCGCAGCGCGCCCTGGTCCAGCTCCGACGGCGGGTGGGCCTCCTCCACCAACAGCATGACCCTCCCCTCCGCCACCTGCATGTAGCCCTCGGCCTGCGCAAAGCGCACGATCTCGGACTCGCTCGTGTACAGGCGTAGCTCGGTCGGCTCGAGCATCGCCAGCAGCGGTTCGTGATTGGCGAGGATTCCGATCGAGCCGATCACGGTCCGCGTCGAGACCATCTCGACCTCATCGTTGAAGACCTCCCCCTCCGGAGTGAGGACTTCGGCCGGGAACCTGGTGTGCGCCACCTAGTCTCAGCCCTGCTCGTCCGAGGGCCGCTCGTCCTGTTCGTCCGAGGGCTGCTCGTCCTGCTCTGCCTGTGCGCGCGTGCTGTCCGCGTCCTGCTCCTCCGCAGCGGAAGCGCCGTCGCCGTCCTGCTCCTCTTCAGCGGACTCGCCTTGCTGATCGCGTCGCTGGCGAGAGCCCTCCTCGCCGCGGGCGTCCTCCACGACCTGGTCGATCGTCCCCTTCATGAAGAAGGCCCGCTCGGGCAGGTCGTCGTGCTTGCCCTCGAGAATCTCCTTGAAGCCCCGGATCGACTCGCCGATCGGGACGTAAACCCCCGGGGTGCCTGTGAACTGCTCGGCGACGTGGAACGGCTGCGACAGGAAGCGCTCGAGCTTGCGCGCGCGCGCCACGGTGACCTTGTCCTCGTCGGAGAGCTCGTCGATGCCGAGGATCGCGATGATGTCCTGGAGCTCGCGGTAGCGCTGGAGCACCTGCTTGACCTCGTTGGCGACATTGAAGTGCTCCTCGCCAAGGATCTCCGGCTTGAGGATCGTGGAGGTGGAATCGAGCGGATCGACCGCCGGGTAGATCCCCTTCTCGGCGATCGAGCGCGACAGCGTCGTGGTCGCGTTGAGGTGGGCGAACACGGACGCCGGCGCCGGATCGGTGAGGTCGTCGGCGGGCACGTAGATCGCCTGGATCGAGGTGACCGAGCCCTTGCTGGTCGAGGTGATCCGCTCCTGCAGCTGGCCCATCTCGGATTCGAGCGTGGGCTGGTAGCCGACCTGCGAGGGCATGCGGCCGAGCAGGGCCGAGACCTCCGAGCCGGCCTGCACGAAACGGAAGATGTTGTCGATGAACAGCAACACATCCTGACCTTCGGTATCGCGAAAGTACTCGGCCATCGTCAGTCCGGAGAGGGCGACCCGCATGCGGGCACCGGGAGGCTCGTTCATCTGGCCGAAGACGAGCATCGTCTTGTCGAGCACGCCGGACTCCTTCATCTCGATCCACAGGTCGTTGCCCTCGCGTGAGCGCTCGCCCACGCCGCAGAATGCCGACAGACCTTCGTGCTCCTCGGCCAGGTTGCGGATCAGCTCCTGGATGATCACGGTCTTGCCCACGCCGGCACCGCCGAACAGGCCGACCTTGCCGCCCTGCGCGTAGGGCGCGAGCAGATCGATGACCTTGATGCCAGTCTCGAACATCTCGGTCGTTGGCGTCTGCGCCTCGACGTTGGGAGAGTCGCGGTGGATCGGCCACCGCTCGGTGTCATCCGGGAGCGCCTCCAGCTGGTCGATGGGCTCCCCCAGCAGATTGAACAGTCGCCCCAGTGTCGCGCGGCCAACGGGAACCGTGATCGGAGCGCCGGTGTCGATGACTTCGGTGCCGCGCGCGAGCCCGTCGGTGTTGTCCATCGCCACCGCCCGTACGCGGTCGTCGCCGAGGTGCTGCTGCACCTCGCATACGAGCCACTCGTCCGCCGCAGCGGCGATGTCCTCGTCTTCCTCCGCGCGTGCGGCCTCCGGGCGCCGTACCTTGATCGCGTGGTTGATCTCGGGCAGCTTGTCGGGGAACACCGCCTCGATCACCACGCCCTGGATCTCCTCGATCCGGCCGGCGTTCTCCTGGCGGGACTCCTGCTCGGTTTCGCGTTCTTCGGCGACGGCCATGTGTCCTCCAGTCTAGGGGCTGAAACAGGGTCTAGCCGGCCAGGCCCTCAGCCCCGGCGACTACCTCCATGATCTCCTGCGTGATTTCCGCCTGGCGGGCGCGGTTCATGTCCAGCGTGAGGTCCACGATCAACGTGCCGGCATTGTCCGAGGCATTGCGCATCGCCGTCATGCGCGCGCCGTGCTCGGAAGCAGTCGACTCGAGCAGGGCGCGGTAAATGGAGACCTCGACATAGTCGGGCACGAGCCGGGCGAGGATCTCCTCCGGCCCGGGCTCGTACTCGACCAGCCCATGCGCGGCGCCGGATCGATCTTGCTCGGATTCATCGTCGCCGGAGCCCTCTTCGAGCACCGTCGCCTGCTGCAGCGGCAGCAGCGTCTCGCGCTTGACCTCCTGCGAGATCGGCGAGATGTAGGCGTTGTAGAAGACATCCACGCGGTCGACCTCGTCATCCACGTACGCCGCCATCACGCGCTCCGCGATCGCGCGGGCATCCGCATAGGACGGCCGATCCGAGAAGCCGGTGAAGCTCTGCGCCGGCTCGAGGCCGCGGAAGGTCAGGGACGAGGCGGCCCTGCGCCCCGAGGCGAAGAACACCGCTCCCTGCCCCTCCCCAGCGTGCCGGCGGGAGGCCTGGACACCGGCCCGAACGATGTTCGAGTTAAACGCGCCGGCCAGCCCCCGGTCGCCGGCGATCAGCAGCAGCCCGACGTTCTGCATTTGCTCGTGCTCGGACAGGATGGGGAGCCGGGGCAGCCCGCGCGCGGCCTCCGACGCCTGCCTGGTCATCCTGCGGATCGCCGACGCGTAGGGCCGCAGCGCCTCGATGCGCTGCTCCGCTCGGCGCAGGCGCGCGGCGGCGACCATTTCCATCGCTCGCGTGATCTTCTGGATGTTCCGGACCGACGAGATCCGGTTGCGGACGTCGCGCTGGGAGACAGGCATGGCTGGGTGGGGCGCTAGGCGGCCTGACGCTCCTCTTCGTCGCGATCGCCCTCGTCTGAGCGCCGCTCGCGCGTCCGCTCGCGCTCGGCGTCGTCGCCGTCCTCCAGCGGATGGCCTTCCTCGTCGAGGTCGAAGCCGAAGTCCTCGGCGTACTGCTCGATCGCCCGCTCGGCCCCCTTCGCGGTCTCGTCGCTCCAATCGCCGGAGGCGATCTTCTTCAGCAGTTCGGGCTCCGCCGAGCGCACCGAGTCGGTCAGGCCGGCGAGAAACCTCTCGACCTTGTCCACGACGATGCGGTCCAGGTAACCGTTGGTGGCAGCGTAGATCTGGATCACCTGATCCTCGATCGGCATCGGCTCGCGCTCGCGCTGGTTCAGCGTCTTCACCAGCCGCTCCCCGCGTGCCAGCGTCCGCTGGGTGGCGGTGTCGAGCTCCGAGCCGAACTGGGAGAAGGCCTCGAGCTCGCGGTACTGGGAGAGCTCGAGCTTCAGGCGGCCGGCCACCTTGCGCATCGGCGTGATCTGGGCATTGCCGCCGACCCGCGAGACGGAGATGCCGACGTTGATCGCCGGCCGCACACCCGAATAGAACAGCTTCGGCTCAAGATAGATCTGCCCGTCGGTGATCGAGATCACGTTCGTGGGGATGTAGGCGGACACGTCCCCGGCCTGGGTCTCGATCACGGGCAGCGCCGTCAGCGACCCGCCGCCCAACTCGTCCGAGAGCTTGACCGCCCGCTCGAGCAGGCGTGAGTGCAGGTAGAAGACGTCGCCGGGGTAGGCCTCTCGACCAGGTGGCCGGCGCAGCAGCAGCGACATCTGCCGATAGGCGTAGGCGTGTTTCGTGAGGTCGTCGTAGATCGCGAGCGCCGCCTTGCCGTTGTAGAGGAAGTGCTCGCCCATCGCACAGCCCGCGTAGGGCGCCAGGAACTTGATCGGCGCGGCCTCATCGGCAGCGGCCATCACGATGATGGAGTTTTCGAGCGCGCCCGCGTCCTCCAGCTCTTTGGCCAGGGCCACCACGGTTGACTTGCGCTGCCCGATCGCGACGTAGACGCAAACCAGGTCGCGATCCTTGTTGTTGATGATTGTGTCGACGCCGATCGCGGTCTTGCCGGTCTGGCGGTCGCCGATGATGAGCTCGCGCTGACCGCGGCCAATCGGGATCATCGAGTCGATTGCCTTCAGCCCGGTGAGCATCGACTCCGTCACGGGCTGCCGCTGGACGATGCCCGGGGCCTTGTGCTCGGCCGGACGGGTCTCGGTGGTATGGATCTCTCCCTTGCCGTCGAGCGGCTGGCCGAGCGGGTCCACGATCCGCCCCAGCAAATCCTCGCCGACCGGGATCTCCAGCAGGCGCTCGGTGCGCTTGACCGTGTCGCCCTCGACGATCCTCTCCCATTCGCCGAACAGCACCGCGCCGACATTGTCGGATTCGAGGTTGAGGGCTAGACCCGTGACGCCGTGGGGAAACTCGAGCATTTCAAACGACATGCAGTTCTCGAGGCCGTGGATGCGGCAGATGCCGTCGGCGACCGAGAGCACGGTGCCGACCTCGGTCAGCTCGGCGCTGCCGCCGTCTAGCCCTTCGATGCGACTTTTGAGGATTGACGTGATCTCGTCTGGCTTGATCTGCATTTCTTCAGGTGGCTCCTTGAAAGGCGCGGCCGGTGCCTATGCGCGCGCAAGTTGGTTGCGAAGTTGGTTCAGCCGACTCCGTAGCGACGCGTCGAGAATCGCGTTGCCCACGCGTACGATCACGCCGCCGAGGATGTCCGGGTCGGCAGCGGTGCTCAACTGCACGGTCTGGCCGGTCTGCTCGCCGATGCGGTCGCCAATCTCCTTGACCGTCGACTCATCCAGGGGCACGGCGCTCGTGACGGAGACCGGCAGCACCTTCTTGGCCGCGTCCCAAAGGCGCTCGTACTGGGCTCGAATGCGAAACAGGGCCGGCATCCTGTGACCCTCGACGAGCGTCTCGAGGAATCCCATGAATATGGGTTCGGCGCCCTCGATCACCCGCTGGAGCCCCTGCTTCTTCTCCTCGGCGGAGAAGTAGGGCGAGAAGAAGAGGATTTGCAGCTGCCGGTTCTCGTCCAGTGCTTGCGCGAACTGATTGAGCTGCTCGCGGATGACGTCGAGCAGGCCGTGCTCCTGGGCCACCTCGAAGAGCGCGCGGGCGTAGACCTGTGCGATCTCTTCCATCGCCTGCCGCTACTCCTCCCCGCCTGCCCCGAGCACGGTGAAGTCGAGCTCCCGCACGGCCTCCTCGACGAGCCTGCGCTGATCCTCGTCGGTCAGCGTCTTGCGGGTCACCTTCTCGGCCGCGAGCAGGGTCAGGTCGGCCACCTCGCTGCGGATCTCCTCGATCGCGCGCCGGGTCTCCGTCTCGATCTCGCGGCGCGTCTGCTCCATCATCTGGTCGCGTCGGGCGTGAGCCTCCGTCTGCGCGTCGCGGGCATGGACCTCCGCTGCCTGACGGGCTCGCTGCACGATGTCCTCCGCCTGGCGGCGCGCCTCTCTGAGCCGATCTCGGTACTCGGCGAGCAACTCATCCGCCTCGTGGCGGGTGCGCTCGGCAGCGTCGATCGACTCCTCGATCGCCGCGCTGCGGCGGTCTAGGGCCGCCCGGATGCGCGGAAAAACCACCTTGGCCAGGATCGCCACCGAGATCAGGAACACGACCAGGGTCCAGATCGTCAGGCCAATGCTCGGCTGGACCAGGAAGGAGCCGCTCTTGGCCGCGACCGGGATCGTGTGGAGGAGCAGCGGGTTCATCGCCTCGGCCTAGAGGAAGAAGGCGATGAAGCCGCCGACGAGGCCGTAGAAGAAGCAGGCCTCGGTGAGCGCGAAGCCGAGCCACTGGTCACGCTCGATGTCCTGGCGCAACTCGGGCTGGCGCGTTTTGGCTTGGATTGAGGCGTTGAACACCGCGCCGATACCGGCGCCCGCCCCCGCCGCCCCGCCGCCGGCACCGAAGCCGAGCGCAACCGAGCGCAGCCCGCTCTGCGCGAGCGTAGTCGTGGACGCGCCGATCAGCGGGTGGAAGATTGACAGCACGTGGATCAGCATTTGTGGAGGTCGCTCCTTGTCGATTGTCAGTGGCCGTGAACCGAGTCGCCGATGTAGATGGCGGTCAGGATCGCAAAGATGAACGCCTGCAGGACAGCGATCAGGGTCGCTTCGAAAATGTAGATCGCCACCCCCAGAGGTAGCAGGAACCACGAGATGAACGGCAGCCCGACGAGCACGCCCAGCTCGCCACCCATGAACGCGATCAGGAGGTGTCCGGCGAGCAGGTTGGCCCACAGCCGGATCGTCAGCGAGAGCAGGCGCAGGAACACCGAGAGGATCTCGATGACGACGATCAGAGGCAGAAGCCCCTTGCCGACCCCGCCGGGGATCAAGCTCTTGACGTAGCCGATCGGGCCGTGGTGGCGGATGCCCTCGTAGTTGAAGAGCACGAACACCATCAGCGCCAGGATCAGCGGGAAGGCGACGTTCGTGTCGGCCGCGTAGATCTGAAACGCCGGCACGTGGACCCCGAACACGTTGAACGTGTTGCTCGTCTCCAGCGGCAGCGGGATGTAGCCGATCAGGTTCGTGACCATGATGAACACGAACAACGTCGCGACCAGCGGGAAGTACTTGCGGTTGAGCCGGTCGTCCATGTTCTCGCCGGTCATCTGCCGCGAGAAGTCGTACAGCCACTCGACCATCACCTGGACGCGGTTGGGGCGCATCTGCATCTTGCGCGCGACCCAGGCCATGATCCCCACCGTTATGGCGGCGGTCAGCACCACGAACAGCACGCCCTTGTTGATCGCGATCGGACCGATCTTGGTCCACGTGTCGAGCTTGAACTCGTCGATCGGCGAGAACGTGCCGGAGACCACCGATGCCGCCTTATGCGAGGCGATCCCGAGCACGACCGCGAACACGATCGTGCCGCCGAGCCAGAGGATCGCGAAGCCGTAGGTGAGCTTGCTGCGGGTGCTCATGTTCTGGACGAAAGCTCATGACGCGCGCTCCGAGCTCATGACGCGCGCTCCTGCGGCGGCCCGCTCGCGATCCGGATCGCAAACACGATTGAGTACGCGGCGAAGATCACGATCGCTGCCGTGAGGCCGTCGCGTCGCCCGCCCGCCACCCCGGCGGCGACGATCGCGCCGGCCAGCAGCCAGATTCGCCCAAAGGACGCGAACAGACGCGCTCCGAGCCACCTGCGCGTGTCACCGACGCGCACCAAAAAGCGCGCCTCGTTCGCCGCGATCAAACGCTGGAGGATCCAGGCGCCCCCACCGATCGCGTAGCCCAACACGGGCGCCCCGAGCAACAGCGCGGGGATCGCAGCGATCAGCACGACCGCGACGTCGACATAACGGGTCACGGTCACGGGGCGTGCTTGTGGGACCGCCTCGGCACCTAACGCCAAGGCAGGCTCCCCGCGGGGCGCAGGCGCGCCGGGCGCAGCAACGGTGCTTGCAAGTGACTGTGAACGCGATGAGTCAAGTCGAATTCAGGGACGCGTGGTCCCCGGTCGGCGACGGGGTGATCGTAGCCGAGAAAGCAGCATTCTGCCGTGAGAACACGCGTTCCCTTCAGCGCTCGCTGTAGCGCCTGATGACGAACGCGATCGCGACGGCGAAGCCGACAAAGAAGCCCGCGATCGCGAGCGGCACGATCACGCCCAGCAGCGCGCCAATGGCCGCGCCCGCACCCGTGCAGAGGCCGTTCACGGCCAACATCAGCGCGCCGGCCTTGGCGGCGTCCGCGGCCGTGATCGATGACGGTGGACGCGGCGGGTCGCTTGAGTGCGGGGCGGGCGCCATCGGGCGCGAGCTTAGGGGCTTATGCGGCGCGCGGAGGGAGGGCTAGGAACGCGATCCGAGCGACGGCTTCGGTAGTGGCCCTCGGCCCGCAGCGCCGCCAGTCCTGCGCACGGCGGCCTACAGGTGAGTGTGAATTCATGAGGAATGGACGGTTCGAGGGTCCCCGGCCCCTCGGTCGCGCGGGTGATACGCCGGGGCCTCACCGTCCTCACGCCGCCGACGGCGCCCTCCCTGCTCGTATGCTCGGCCTGGATGCCCCTCTACGAATTCCGCTGTAGCCGCTGCGGGGAGCGGTTCGACGCCCTGAGCCGCGCGGGTGCAAGCCCGGCGTGCCCACAGTGCGGAGCCGAGGGGCCCGAGCGTCTCTTCTCTGCGATCTCAAAACCGCTCAAGTTCGGCCTGCGCGGCGCCGAGGCCCGGCGCTCGGAGGCCTCGCGGCGCGCACGAGCGGAGCGCCGGCGCGAGCGGAGACGTCCCGGGCCAGGCTGAGCGCCGGGCGTTTAGGCTCTAAGGGACGGCGGGGGCCGTCTCACGCGTTTCGCGCGCGGCCGAGAGCTCGCTCAGGGCATGCTCGACCTTGGCCTGGCGCTCGCCCAGCTCGCGCTCCAGCCGCTTGAGCTCGCCAAGCCGTCCGCGAACCAGCTCGAGCTGCGTGGCGATGTGCCCGAGCGCCTCCTCCAGGATCTTGCGGCGGCGCTCCGGGCGATCGGTGCGGTGGTATTCGCGGCGCAGCTCGGCCCGCGCGGTCTCGGCTTCGAGCAGTTGCGAGAGCTGCTCGAGCGTGAGCCCCAGCAGCTCCTTGAGCCGAACGATCTCACGTAGACGCTCCACATCGCTCTGCGAGTAGCAGCGGTGCTTGCCCGAGGGCCGCTCGGCGCCCTGAAGCAGTCCGATCTCCTCGTAGTATCGGATCGTCCGCGGCGTCGTGCCGGTCAGCTCGGCGACCTCGCCGATCCGCAGAGGCCGGCCGGCCACTGCATGGCGCTCGGGTGTTTCGGCTTCAGACTTCACGTTAACGTGAGATTAGCACCAGATCGCGACTCCTTTGCGGCCGAACGCACGCTAGGTCTCGAATGCCGCAACTGTCGCGAGCACCACGAACACCCCCACCAGGGCGAGCCCCTCGAACACCGTCGCCTCCCCGTCGCCGGTGATCTGCCACACGATCACCGCCGTCCCGAACAGAGCCCCGATGTAGACCGGGGCCAGGGCGAACGTGAGCGAGGCAGCGGTCAGCAGCGACACCAATATCAGCGTGGGGAACAGGAAGGCCGCGATCTGAGCCACCGAGTTCTTGACCACGGAGATCGCCAGTTCGTAGCGGCCCTTGGCGGCGAGCACGATTCCGGTGACGTTCTCCACTGCATTGCCGGCGATCGCCACGATCACCAATCCGGCGAAAGTCTGGGAGATGTGCAAGGTGTGAATCGCGGGCTGCAGAGCATGGATGAACCAGTCCGAGACGAATGCCGACTGCGTGCCTGCCGCGGCGAGTAGCGCGATCGTCATCGCCAGCGACAGCCGCGCCGGCTCCCGAGCCTCGGGCTCGCCGGCGCGCAGGTATTGCCTCAGCCACGCGCCGTACACGAGCAGCAGCGCGATCGCTCCCACGATCGAAATCGTCTGCGTGTGGTGAGACGCGGGGTCGTGGGCCGCATCCGCCAGGCCGACCAGCACGATGACGAAGATCGCCAGCAGCAGCAGCGTGGCGGTGTCGTTCGGCAGCCGCCTGCTGAAGCGCATGACCCCGTCTTCGGAGTGCCGCGCTCCCGCCACGATCACGAGCCCCAGCACGAACAGCGCATTGACCAGGATCGAGCCGATGATCGCGGTCTCGGCGACGATCCGCTGCTGCGCCTGCAAGGCGAACAACACGACGAAGAACTCGGGCAGGTTGCCGAGCGTCGACTGCGCTAGACCCGCGACGGCCGGCCCGGAACGGCTGCCCAGCTGCTCGGTAGCCAGCGACACCACCCAGGCGCCCCCCGCGAGCCCCAGGCCCGCGAGCGCGAAGGCCGCGATGTTGGGGACAAAGGCCGTATAGCGCGCGACCCCGGCGAGCGCGGTGACGATTGCGGCCACGCCCAGCAGCGCCAACTCGACGCTGGAGAGACCTCCCCATCGCGCCCGGGGCCCGTTGGGGCCGGGCCCACCGGCTCCCGCAGCGCCGCGGTCTTGCGTGCGCTGAGTGGTGCTCAGACCGTCGCTCCGAAGCCGTGCACCAGAGCCACGCTATCCGACCTGCTCGAACTCACCGGTCTCGAATTCCTGACGCACGCGGACGTCGATCTCGTGCTCGCTGGTCGTCGGCTCGAGGGTCTGTAGCTGCCGCATCCGCACGCGCTTGAACTTGAAGATCTCAAGCACGAATACCAGGTAGACGCTTGCTGCGAGCGCCGCCACGCCGAGCGCGATCACCAAAAGCAGCCAGCCCAGGTGGTAGTGGTAGGGGTAGGAGTGGTCGTGGTAGGGGACGAATCGCAGGGCCGCGGCGAGGCCCGCCAACAGCACCGTCCACCCGTACAGATACGCCAGCGTTTTGCGCTGGCTGAAGCCGATGCGGGCCATGCGATGGTGGAAGTGGTTGTCGTCCGCCAGCCAGGGCTTGCGGCGGTACTTGAGCCGTTTGGCGATCACGAAGCTGGTGTCGAGGAAGGGCACGGCGAGGATCACCAGCGGCACCACCAAGGCCACCACCGCGGTCGACTTCAGCGTGCCGCCGATCGTGACCACCCCCAGCAGGTAGCCGAGCAAGTTCGCCCCCGAGTCACCCATGAACACCCTGGCGGGGGGGAAGTTGTGCCCCAGGAAGCCCAGCGACGCTCCCGCCGTCAGCGCGGCAAGAATCGCGTAGGAGTGCTGGACGTTGGGGAGGTCGAAGATGATGACCGCGAACGCGATGCCGTCGATCGCGCACAGGCCCGCCGCGAGCCCGTCCACGCCGTCGGAGAAGTTGACGACGTTCATCATCCCCACCAGCCACATGACCGTCAGCACGGGCCCCTCGTTGGGGAACTGGAGCGTGCCGATGAACGGCACGGTCACCTCCTTCAGGGTGACTCCGCCGGTGACCACGATCACCGCGGCCCCGACCTGCCCCAGCAGCTTCAGCCACGGCGGCAGGTCGAGGATGTCGTCGAGCGTGCCGACCGCGGTGATCGCGGCCGCGCCGAGCAGTATCGACTCCGTGTGTGCGTGCCCTCCGGGGAGCCAGATCGCTCCAGCGAGCAGCACCGCGACGAAGATCGCGAGGCCGCCCAGGCGGGGGGTTTCCTTGATCGCCAGGCCACGGTCGCGCGGTTTGTCGAGCGCGCCGATCCACCGCGCGAGGCGGGCGGCGAGCGGTGTCAGCACAGCCGCCACCCCCATGGCGACGAGCAAGGCGAAGACCGCGTGCCAGTAGCGCATTCTCAGCGGACAGCATGGCAGCCGTAGGGGACTTGTGAGCGATGACACGCACTTTTCGTTTCATGCTGGGGCGGGCGGCTGCCGCTCGGGCTACGGCCCAAGTCGGCGCGGCGGGCACGGCCCGTGGACGCGTCGGGTGCGACGGACCTAGCGCCCGCGGCGCCTACGCCAGCGCGGCGGCCGCAAGCGTCGGGTACAGCGGATAGCGCTCGGAGATCGCCGCCGCGCGCTCGGCGAGGTCGGGGCGCAGGGAGTCGAAATCGGCCCCGGCGACCAGCGTCGCTGCCAGGATGCGACCGACCTCGATGAAGTCCTCCGCCCCCAGCCCCCGCGTGGCCAGCGCCGGCGTCCCGATGCGCAGCCCGCTGGAGACAGCCGGGGGCCGCGGATCGAAGGGCACGGCGTTGCGATTGACCGTGATGCCTACGGACGCAAGCCGGTCCTCGGCTTGCTTGCCGTCGAGCTCCGACTCACGCAGGTCACAGAGGACCAGGTGCACATCCGTGCCGCCCGTCAGCACGCTCACGCCGCCGCCGGCGGCGAGCAGCTCCTCCGCCACCGCCCGGGCACCGGCCACGGTTCGCTCCTGGCGTTCCCGGAAGGCATCTGACATCGCGATCCGCAGCGCCACCGCCTTGGCGGCGATCACGTGCTCGAGCGGACCTCCCTGCTGACCCGGGAAGACCGCCGAATTGATCTTCTTCGCGAACTCCTCGCGGCACAGGATCATGCCGCCGCGCGGGCCGCACAGCGTCTTGTGGGTCGTGGTCGTGACGACGTCCGCGTACGGGATCGGATCCGGGTGCAGCCCCGCCGCCACCAGACCAGCAAAGTGGGCCATGTCCACCACCAGGTAGGCGCCCACCTCGTCGGCGATCGCCCGGAAGCGCTCGAAGTCGAGATACCGCGGGTACGCCGACCAGCCCGCCATGATCAGCTTCGGCCGGTGCTCCCTGGCCAGCCGGGCGACCTCGTCCATGTCGATCACGCTCGTGTCTCGATCGACCCCGTACGCCACGACCTTGTAGAGACGGCCCGAGACGTTGATCTTCATGCCGTGTGTGAGGTGGCCACCGTGAGCCAGCTCCAACCCCATGAAGGTGTCGCCCGGCTCGAGCAGGGCCTGGTAGGTGGCGGCATTCGCCTGGGCCCCGGAGTGGGGCTGGACATTGGCGTGCTCTGAGCCAAACAGCTCGTTGGCCCGATCGATCGCGAGCTGTTCGGAGACGTCGATGTGCTCGCAGCCGCCGTAGTAGCGCTTGCCCGGATAACCCTCGGCGTACTTGTTGGTGAGGACCGATCCCTGGCACTCGAGCACCGACACCGGCGCGAAGTTCTCCGAGGCGATCATCTCGAGCGTCCGCTGCTGGCGCGCGAGCTCCAGCGAGAGCACCGCGGCGATCTCCGGGTCGATCTCCCCGACGGGTCGGCTGGAGAAGTCGGCAGGAAGCTCAACCGTCACGCTGTGGCCGACGATACCAGCGGGGATGGCGTCTTGGAGGCCGCGATCACGGCCAGATCGCGCTCCGAGAAGGTCACGCGCGCGTCGAGTCCGGAGTCCCGGAGCCACTCGAGCTGTTCCGCCAGCGGGCTGGGTCGGTCAAACCCCGGCGTCAGCGGCGCGACGGCGTCGGCGGGATCTTCGGGGACGACCACGTCGGCGAGCACGAAGCGCCCTCCGGGGCCGAGCACGGCCGCGATGCGCGAGAACAGCTCCTGCTTCTCGCCGTCTGCGAGGTGATGAACCGCGAGCGCGCTCGCCACGAGGTCGAAAGACCCCTCGGGAAGCGGGTCCTGGAGCCGAGCGACGCGCAGCTCGACCCGTTCCGCGGGGAGTGCCGCCCGCGCGCTCAGAAGCATCGCCTCGCTCTCGTCGACGCCGACAACGTGCGCTCCAGAGTGCCGCGCCAGCAGCCGGCGCGTGGTCTCGCCGGTGCCCGTTCCCAGCTCGAGGATGCGCTGGACATCTGGCCCGCTGGCGGCGACCAGCTCCTCCTGGAGGCGGTCGTAGACGGGGATGTCCGCGCGGATCTCGTCGAGGTAGGTCTCCGGGTCAAATTGGAATTGGCCCCCAAGCGCATCACGGATGGCCGCCTCGGGCACCGCCCCCTCCCGCGCGATCGACCACGAACCTGCCTGCTCGTCGTAGGCCCGCAGGTCGACCACCGTCGAGGGCGTGCCCGGCAGCTCGCCCCGCTCGATGATCAGATCGGCCGCCGATCGCAGCAGCACCGGCACCTCGTCGAGCCGGCGAGGATCCTGGCCGCCCGAGCGGTTGGCGCTTGACTGCAACACCGGCCGACGGACCGACGCGAGCTCATTCACGACGGGCACCCGCAGCCCGATCGTCGAGACGTCGTCGCCGCACGCCAGCGGAAAGCGCTCGGCGGGGTTCGGCAGCAGCAAGGTGACCGGCCCGGGAAGCAGCCGCTCCAGCGCCTCGCGCGTGCGCCCGCCGAGCTCTGGCAGCGCCTCCAGCGCCGCGTCGAGCGCGAAGAACATGACCGCGGCCGCCTTTCCCCGCGCTCGGCGCTTCAGCAAATAGAGCTTTTCGACCGCGAGCTGGTTCTCCGGATCGCAGGCCAGCCCGTACACGGTGTCGGCCGGGAACACCACCACTCCCCCCTCGGCCACGCAGCGCGCGAACTCGTCGGCGAGCACGGCTCCCTCCACCTCCTCGGGTGCGCCGTTCACCGGCGGCCGACCACCACGCGCTCGTGTCCGGCGAGATCGCGATGGGTCTCCGTCTGCTGAAAACCCGCACCTCGCAACAGCTCGGCCACGCCGCCCGCCTGGCCGAGGCCAACCTCGAGCGCCGCGAAGCGCACCTCCTCGCGGGCGCCAAGCCGCGCGGCCAGACGCTGAATCGCGCTCAGTCCCTGCGCGCCGGCGTGCAGGGCTTCGGGAGGTTCATAAAGTTCGATCTCGGGGGCCAGCGCGGCGCTCCGCGGCACGTACGGAAGGTTCGCCACCACGGCGTCGTAGACACCGTCGTCCAGCAGGTCCGCGCGCACGAACCGGACCTCGAGCCCCAGCCGGTCGCGATTCGCCAGCGCCACCGCCAGGGCGTCGTCGCTGACGTCGATGCCGGTGACCCTCAGGTCCTCTCGCTCGCGCGCGAGCGCCAGCGCGATCGCACCGGACCCCGTGCCTACGTCCGCGACCCGCGCGCCGAGGGGCAGCGACAGCGCCACCTCGACCAGCAGCTCGGTCTCGGGCCGCGGCACGAGCACACGAGTGTCGACCTGGAGGCAGACCCCCCGGAACCACTTGCGTGCGAGGATGTAGGCGACCGGCTCGCGCGCCTCGCGCCGGGCCAGCAGCTGTTCGTAGGCCCGCAGCCGATCCGCCCCCAGCGCCGCATCGGCGTCACGCACGAGCCGTGCGCGGGAGTCGTGCCCGAGCGCGTGAGCCAGCAACAGCTCCGCGTCAAGCCGGGGGCTCTCGCAACCTGCCGCCGCCAGGCGCTCGCGCCCGCGGGCTAACGAAGTGGCGACGGTCGCGGGAGCCAGGGCCAGCTCAGCCAACCGCCTGCTCCTCGAGCCTGCGCCGCTTCTCATCGTCCTGGAGCGCGTCGGTGAACTCATCGAGGTCGCCCACCAGGATCCCGTCGAGATTGTGCGAGAGCAGGTTGATGCGATGGTCCTTGACCCGCTTTTCGCCGAAGTTGTAGGTGCGGATCTTCTCGGCCCGCTCGCCGGTGCCGACCTGCGCCTGGCGATCGGCCGCGAGCTCGGCCTGCTGGGCCGCACGCGCGCGTTCGTACAGCCGGGCACGCAGAACGCGCAATGCCCGCTCCCGATTTTGAAGCTGCGACTTCTCGTCCTGCATCGAGACCACGATCCCCGTCGGCCGGTGGGTGACCCGCACGGCGGAGTCGGTGGTGTTGACCGACTGCCCACCCGGCCCCGAGGACCTGTAGACATCGATCTGGAGGTCTGCCGGGTCGAGCTCCACCTCGACCTCCTCCGCCTCCGGCAGCACGGCGACCGTCGCGGTCGAGGTGTGAATACGGCCCTGCGACTCGGTCTGGGGCACGCGCTGGACACGGTGGGTGCCGCCCTCGAACTTGAACACGGAATAGGCGCCGTCGCCCTTGACGGCGAACGTGTAGGTGCCGTCGCCGATCGACAGGGGCTCTACCTGAAAGCGCCGTCGCTCGGCGTAGCGGGTGAGCATCCGGTACAGATCGCCGGCCCATAGGGCCGCCTCGTCCCCACCGGCGCCCGGCCGGATCTCGACGATCACGTTCTTGTCGTCATTGGGATCGGGCTCGACCATTGCCAGCCGGATTTCCTCCTCCAGGGAGCCCAGCCGTTCGCGCGCCGAGGAGGCGAGCCCGCGCAGCTCGGAATCGTCGCCATCCTCCGCCAGCAGCTCGCGCGCACCCTCCAAGTCATCGGTCGCGCGCCGGTACTCGGCCGCGAGCCTGGCGGCCGGCTCCAGATCGCGGTAGGCGCGGCTGACCTGCGCGAAGCGGGCGCGGTTGCCGATCACCCCGGGATCGGCCAGCTCGTGCTCGAGCGCGGAGAAGCGCTCCTCGATCTGGGAGACCAGTGCGTCGATCATTCCACGGCGAGTGTAGGTTCGGCCGCCGGTGAGGGCGCGAACAGGTATTCACTTTGCTCGAGTTTCGCCACGCGGCGCTGGTACTCGCGCATGTGACCGGGCCAGTTGGCGACGATGCGCCCGTCGCCGTGCTCGCGGTACCACGACTCGCACGCGGCCCAGGCGGTGCCCTGGAAACGCGCTTGGAGCTCGCGGTCGGAGGCCGCCTCTACCTCGGGGCGGACCTCGATCGCAGCGCGGCGCCCGCGAAGCAACTCGAGCGCTTGGCGGATGTATCGGGCCTGAGCCTCCTCGTAGAAGATGATGGAGCCGCCCGAGGTGTTGGTGTTCGGGCCGTAGACGAGAAACATCGAGGGGAAGCCGGGCACGGTGATGCCGAGGTGGGCGTGGGCGCCGGTTGCCCAAGCCCCCGCGAGCGTGCGGCCGTCTCGGCCGCGCACCTCCATCGGCGCCATGAATTCGTTGGCGCGGAACCCGGTCGCATAGATCAGGACGTCGAGCTCTCGCTCCGCGCCATCAGCGCTCACCACGGTGCGGGGCGTGAGCCGCGAGACTCGCTCGGTGATCAACTCGACGCAGGGGCGAGCGAGCGCGGGCAGGTAGTGGGAGCTGAACAGCACGCGCTTACAGCCGAACGGGTAGGTCGGCCACGCCCTGCGCCGTAGCTCGGGGTCCTTGAGCTGGAGGCGCATGAACGCGCTCGAGTAGGCCCGTCCGATCCTGCCGAGCGTCCGCGGGTGGCGGATCATCGCCGTCAGCGTCTCCGCATACCAGTAGATGAACCGCCTCCTACAAGCCTGCAGGCCGGGCACGCAACGAAACGCCGTCTTCAGCAACGCCGGATAGGCGCGGTTGCGGCGCGGCAAGAACCAGTTTGGGCTGCGCTGGAAGACGTACAGGCGCTCGGCCGTGGCCGCGAGCTGGGGAATGAACTGCACCGCGCTCGCGCCCGTGCCGATCACCGCCACCCGCTTGCCGCGGGCATCGAACCCCGCCGGCCAGCGCGAGGAATGGAATGTCTCGCCGGCGAACCGCTCGGCACCTTGGAGCTGCGGAATGGCGGGCCTGTGCAGCTGTCCGGTGGCCACGATCAGTGCGTCGGCGTCGAAGCGGCGGCCGTCGGTGCTGATCGCGACCCAGCGGCGGCGATCCTGCTGCCACGCGCACTCGGCGATCTCGGTCTCACCGACGACGAGCCGCTCGACACCGTGCTCGTGCGCCACGTCCTGGAGGTAGCGCAGGATCTCCGCTCGGGGTGAGCAGATACGCGACCAGTCGCGCCGCTGCGCGAATGAGAACGAGTACAGGTGGGAGGGGACGTCGCACGCGCACTCGGGATAGCGGTTGTAGAACCAGGTGCCGCCCAGCGCCGCCGCCTTCTCGAGCACCGTCACGTCCTCAAATCCGTTCTTGCGCAGCTCGATCGCCGCTGCAATCCCCCCGAACCCCGCGCCGATGATCAGGACCCGAGGCTGGGCCACGGGGGAGGAAGCGCTCTAGGACGCCGCGCGCGCGGCCCGCCGGCCCTTTGCCATCCGGCGCTGGAAGCGCTCGACGCGCCCGCCGGTGTCCACGAGCTTCTGCCTGCCGGTGTAGAACGGATGACAGGCCGAGCAGATCTCGACGTGGATCTCAGGTTTCGTGGAGCGCGTGATGAACTCGTTGCCGCACGTGCAGGTCACGTGGGCTTCTACGTACTCGGGATGAATTCCGGACTTCATGTAATTGAGGATAGCGGCGGTTTCGAGCGCTCGATGTCCGTTTAGCTTCACCCCTGAAGCCTCGGGGACATCGAGCGCATCGCAGTTCGGCGACCGACGCCCTCAGGTCAGCGAGTACAGCGGCCCGTCGCCGCCCTCGGGCGGGGTCAGGCGGCCGCCCTTGGCGGTGATCGCGCCGCACTGCACGCAGTTCGTGTAGTTCACGATCACGTCGACCGGCCCCGACGGGGGCGCGTCGTCCGGGATCTCGTAGACGCCGGCGGGGCACATCCAGCGCCAGCCCTCGGCGATCTCACGCGGGACCTGGCGGTGCAGCCGAATGTGGTTGGGAGCGTCGTCGCGCGTGGCGTTGCCCGAGACGTACACCGATGAGAGCTTGTCGAAGATGTACTTCCCGTCGGGCTTCGGATAGCCCTTGACCGTGTCGCCGATGAACAGGGGCTTCTCGTCGTTGCGGTGCCACGGCATCCGCCCGCCGGGCAGCCGCCCCTTGGTCGCGATCGCGAGGTTCACCATCGGCCCGCCCTGGATGAAGCCGCGCTGGAAGGGCTGGCGCGTGTTGCGCACCAGCCACAGCTCCTTGCCGATCGACGACTGCTCGACGGCCTGCTCGTACTCCGACAGCGCCCGGCCGGCTTTCAGCGAGGCGTAGATCGCCTCGGCGGCCAGGATGCCCGACTTGATGCAGTGGTGGACGCCCTTCAGGGCCACCGTGTCGACCATGCCGCCCGCGTCGCCCACGAGCAGCGCCCCCGGCATGGAGAGCTTCGGCATCGACCAGTAGCCGCCTCCGGGGATCGCCTTGGCGCCCCAGGCGAGGCGCTCGCCGCCCTCGAGAATCTCGCGCACAAGCGGATGGGTCTTGAAGAGCTGGAGGATGTCGTGGGCGGAGGTGGTTGCGTCGGCGTAGTCGAGGTCGACGACAAAGCCGATCGAGACGAGGTCGTCGCCCGACTTCGAGTCCTTCATCGGGTAGATCCAGCTGCCGCCGATCTGGCCGTAGCGGGCGGGGAGCTTGAGCGGCCACGGGCCGATCGTGTGGATGATGCGGTCCAGGGGCTTGGGCACGCGCCAGATCTCCTTGACGCCCAGTTCCCACACCTGCGGCTCGCGACCCTCGGCCAGGCCGAACTCGCGGATCGCGGCGCCGGTCAGATGGCCCCAGCAGCCCTCCGCCAGCACCGTCACGCGGGCCTTGATGTCCGTCCCCGGCTCGAAGTTCGACAGCGGCTCGCCATCCTTGCCGCGGCCCTTGTCGCCCGAGCGCACCCCCACCACCTGACCGTCCTCGACGATCAGCTGCGAGGCCGAGGTCTCCGTCAGCACGTAGGCGCCCCCCTCCTCCGCCATCCGCTGCTGGTAGCGGGCCAGCGCCGCGACCGAGATCACCTCGTTGCCGTGGTTCTTGAACGGCGGCGGCGTGGGAATGCGCAGCTTGGTCTTGCCGGTGGGCAGCATGTAGACCGCCTCTTTGGTGACCTCGCCGAAAGCGAAGCGCTGCTTGCGCCAATCCTCGCGGCTTAGCTCCGGGAAGAGCTCCTGCAGGGGCCCGGGTCGCATGACCGCACCCGACAGCGAGTGGCCGCCGCAGGCCTTCGCTTTCTCGACCACACAGACCGGTACCTCGCCCAGGCGCTCCATCGTCGCCGGGTCGTCTCCCAGCAGCGCCAGCAGGCGGTTGGCGCAGGCGAGCCCGGCGGTGCCGCCGCCGACGATCGCCACGCCGACCTCGATTCGATCGTCCTCCGAGTCGAGCTCGCGTTTGAGGAACTCGTCCGGCGAGGAGACCGGCGGCGGGTACTCGCTGGGAGCGGGCAAGCGCCCGTTCGAGGAACCGCTCACACCGCTAACCCTTCTTCGCCTTGATCGCCTCGGTCAGCTTGGGCAGGAGCTTGTTCAGGTCGCCCACGATCCCGAGATCGGAGAACTCGAAGATGGGCGCGTTGGCGTCCTTGTTGATCGCGACGATGTTCTCCGAGGACTGCATCCCGACCTTGTGCTGGATCGCGCCCGAGATGCCCGCGGCGAGGTACAGCTTGGGCGAGACGGTCTTGCCCGTCTGGCCGATCTGGGCGGCGTAGGGGTACCAGCCGGCGTCAACCACCGCGCGCGTGGCCGCGACCGCCGTGTTGCCGCCGAAGGCGGAGGCCAGCTGCTCGACGAGCTCGAAACCCTCGGGCTTGCCGAGCCCGCGACCGCCCGCTACGAGGATGTCGGCCCCCTCGATGTCGACGTCGGCGCCGCGCTGTTCGCCGCGCCTGACCATCTTGGCCTGGTTCGACCAGGGCGAGTACTCCACGTCCACATCGACGACCTCGGCCGAGCCGCCGTCGCGCTCGGTCACCTCGAACGCGTTGATGCGCCCGATGATGATCCCCAGATCGCCCCGGTAGCGGGACACCGAGATCTGAGAGTCCTGGAGGATCGGGCGCTCGGCGACGAGCTCCGAGTCCTCGGCGCGGACGGCGGTGACCTCCATCGTCACCCCGGCCTGCTTGCGCGCTGCGAGCCCCGCCCCGATCTCGAATCCGAGCAGACCGCCGCCGAACAGCGCGTAGGAGTGCCCGTGCTCGTCGATTACCTTGGCCATCACATCGACCACCGGCTGGGAGAGGCCCTCGGCACCGCGGGCGCGAAACACGCGCGTCGCGCCGTAGGCGCCGAGCGAGGAGCAGAGTTCGTCGGTCAGGTCCTCCCCCCCGACCACGACCGCGTGGCACTGACCGCCGATCTCCTGAGCACGCGTCGCGCCCTCGGAGACCGCCCCCAGCGAGTTCTTGTTGAAGGCACCCTCGTAGTGCAGGACGTAGGTCAAGACATCGCCCATCAGATCAGCTTCCTTTCCTCGAGCCAGGCGACGACCTTCTCGATCGTCTCGTTCGTGTCCTCGTCTTCGATCACCTGGCCAGGGGCCTTGGCCGCCGGATCGTGGAAGTCGCCGCACTGGACGCGTGAGCCCTCCTCGCCCACGAGCGAGCCGTCGATGCCGACGTCCGCGCTCGAGACCTGCTCGAGCGGCTTCTTGCGGGCGCCCATGATCGCCTTGAGCGACGGATAGCGCGGCTCGTTGATCGCGTCGCCGACGGAGATCACGGCGGGCAGCTGGATCTGGACCGTGTCGTAGCCGTATTCGGCCTGGCGCTCACAGCGCAACGCCCCGTCCTCGACGTCCATCTTGATCACCTGGGTGAGAGAAGGCATCCGCAGGTGGTCGGCCACGACCGCGCCGATCGTGTAGCACTCGCCGTCATCGGACTGCTGGCCGAGCAGGACGAGATCGGGCTGCTCCTTCTCGAGCGCCTTGGAGAGCGCATAGCCGGTGGCCGCGACGTCCGAGCCCTGAAGCGCGGCGTCGGTCAGCTGCACCGAGCGGTCGGCGCCGAGCGAGACCGCCTTGTGCAGGGCGCGCACCGCCGACTCGGGTCCCATCGTGACCGCGACGATCTCATCGACCTCGACGGCGCCGCCTTCGCGGATCTGCATGGCCGCCTCGATGGCGTGCGTGTCGTAGGGGTTGAGGTTCTTCTCGCCAGAGCGGTCGAGCCGCCCGGTGGAGGGATCGATCCGCTTCTCGACTGCGGCATCCGGGACCTCTTTGACCAGGACGCAAATCTTCAACTGCTGCCTCCTATCGCTTGGACGGGGGAATAGTACCCGGACCGTTGACTGACTAGTCAGTCAGGTGGGTGGCGGTGGGGTCGCGCGCAAGGGCGTGTGCGCAGGCGAGGGCCGGGCCGCGGCGGCCGCGCAAGGGCCGGCCGCTACGCGTGGACCGCGCCACGGATGAAATCGACGATCTCCTGCGTGTTCGCGCCGGGGCCGAAGACCGCGGCCACGCCCAGCTCTTTGAGCTGGGGGATGTCGTCGGCGGGGATCGTGCCCCCGACGGTCACCAGCACGTCCTCGATCCCCTGCTCGGAGAGCAGCTCGAGCACCCGCGGCACGAGCGTCATGTGGGCGCCCGAGAGGATCGAGAGCCCGACGGCGTCCGCGTCCTCCTGGATCACGGTTTCGACGATCTGCTCGGGGGTTTGGTGCAGCCCGGTGTAGATCACCTCCATGCCGGCGTCGCGCAGCGCCCGCGCGATGATCTTGGCGCCGCGGTCATGGCCGTCGAGGCCGGGCTTGGCGACCACCACGCGGATCTTCTTGTCCGTGCTCATAGGAATCAAAATCATATGGCCGGGGCTCCAGCGCGGCCCGCTCGGCATCCGGCCTCGCTTAATCGGGCCGCGCTGGAGTCATCCGGCTGCGCCCCGGCCCCGGTCCGATCATGATCGGACCGGCCGCTCGGCACATGTGCCGAGCGGAACAACTTCAACTAGAACACCGGCGCCTCGGAGTAGCCCCCGAAGACCTCCTGCAGCGCGGCGACCATCTCGCCCTCGGTCGCCTCCGCGCGAGCGGCCTCGAGCAGGTGCGGCATGAGGTTCTCGTGCTCGTCCACGGCGGCCGCGCGCAGCCGCTCGAGCGCGGCGTGGGCGGCGGCTCCGTCGCGCTCCTCGCGCACCGCGCGCACGCGCGCGACCTGTTTTTGCTCGAGCCCCGGCTCGATGCGCAGGATCGGGATGCCCCGGCCATCGTCGCCCTCGGTGTGCGAGTTGACCCCGACCAGCCGGCGCGCTCCGGATTCCACCTCCCGCTGGTAGCGGAAGGCGGCGTCGGCGATCTCGCGCTGCGGAAAGCCCCGCTTGACGGCCTCGACCATCCCGCCCAGCTGGTCGATCTTGTCGAAGTACTCGTAGCAGCGCTGCTCCATGAGGTCGGTCAGCGACTCGACGAAGTAGGAACCCCCGAGCGGGTCGATCGTGTTGGCGACGCCGGTCTCCGAGGCGATGATCTGCTGCGTGCGCAGCGCCACGCGCACCGCCTCCTCGGTGGGCAGCGCCAGCGCCTCATCGAAGCTGTTGGTGTGCAGCGACTGCGTCCCCCCGAGCACTCCCGCCAGCGCCTCGATCGCGGTGCGCACGATGTTATTGAGCGGCTGCTGCGCGGTCAGCGACACGCCCGCGGTCTGGGTGTGGAAGCGCATCAGCAGCGAGCGCTCGTCGCGCGCGCCGAAGCGCTCGCGCAGCTCTCGGGCCCAGATGCGTCGCGCGGCCCGGTACTTGGCGATCTCCTCGAAGAAGTCGATGTGGGCGTTGAAGAAGAACGACAGTCCGGGCGCGAAGTCGTCGACGTGGAGCCCCCGCGCGACCGCGTGCTCGACGTATGTGAGCCCATCCTTGAGCGTGAAGGCGAGCTCCTGGGCCGCGGTCGAGCCGGCCTCGCGGATGTGGTAGCCGGAGATCGAGATCGGGTGCCAGCGCGGCATGTGCCCGGAGCACCACTCGATCATGTCCGTGACCAGCCGCATCGCCGGATCGACCGGGAAGCACCACTCCTTCTGCGCGATGTATTCCTTGAGGATGTCCGTCTGGATCGTGCCGTCGAGCTGCTCGGCCGCGATCCCGCGGCGCTCCGCCGCGACCACGTAGAACGCGAGCATGATCGCCGCCGGGGCGTTGATCGTCATCGAGACCGACACACGCTCGAGCGGGATGCCCGCGAACAGCGCCTCCATGTCTTTCAGCGTGTCGATCGCGACCCCCTCGCGACCGACCTCGCCTAGGGCGCGGGGGTGGTCCGAGTCGTGGCCCATCAGCGAGGGCATGTCAAATGCCGTGGAAAGTCCCGTCTGGCCGGCGTCGAGCAGATAGCGAAAGCGCGCGTTGGTCTCCTCCGCTCCTCCGAAGCCGGCGAACTGGCGCATGGTCCACAGCCGCCCCCTGTACATCGAGCCGTACACCCCGCGCGTGTAGGGGTACTCGCCCGGCAGCCCGAGGGCCGCCTCGGGATCCTCGGGCAGGTCGGCCTCGGTGTAGAGCGGCCTGACCGGCTCCCCCGAAATCGTCTCGAACAGCTCCTCGCGCTCGGGCGCCCGCGCGAACGTCTCGCGCTGCCAGCGCTCGAGCCGTTCGCTCCCTTGCCGCTCCACGGGGATAGCCATAGCTCAGCGAAGTCTACGGGCGCCGAGAGCGCGCCAGCGACGGCGTCCCTGCGCTCTGCCGCGAGCCACCGCGGCGCTGCCGATCCCACCCGCGAGCGCCGTTCCCACGAGCGCCGCGGCCGCTTTGAGCCGCCGTCCCAGACGGTCGAAACGCAGCACCATCCAACCCTCGGTGCGCGCCACGCGCCGTAACTCGGGATCGGGGTTGACAACCACCGGGTGGCCCACCAGCCGCAGCATCGGCAGGTCCGATTCGGAGTCGGAGTACGCGTAGGATGCGGCCAGGTCGATACCCTCCCGCTGCGCCAGCTCGGCGATCGCCTGCGCCTTGCCCTCGCCGTAAATGAACAGCCCCACCGGCTTGCCCGTGAACACGCCGTCCCGGACCTCGGAGAAGCGCGAGCCGATGCCGCCGTCGAAGGCGAGCACGCGCGCCAGCATCTCCGCAAGCTCCTTGGCGGCGGCGGTGATGATGTAGACGCGGCGGCCGGCGTCCTGGTGCTCGTAGGCGAGCTCGAGCATCTGGGGGTAGATGCGGGGCACCACCCGCACGAGTAGGTTCGCCCCCAGCCGCTGCATGTCGCGCACGCGCGCTCCTCGCAGGCCGTGCGAGATGCGGTCGCGCACCGCCGTGGTATCGGCGTCGCTCGAGCCGCGCAGGCGGAAGCGCAGGTTGGCCCACGCGTCGGAGGCCAGCTGGCGCCGCGAGACCAGCCCGGCCGCGTAGGCCACGCGCACGAACTGGAAGGCCGAGGAGCCTTCCATGAGCGTGCGGTCCAGGTCGAAGAAAGCCGCCGCGGGCGCAGGAGCGGTGCCGGCGCCGTCCGCGCTCAGCTGCCGTTCACCTCCACGATCACCGCGTCTCCCTGCCCGCCGCCCGAGCAGATCGCGGCGCAGCCGAGGCCCCCGCCGCGGCGCCGGAGCTCGAGCACCAGCGAGCCGAGGATGCGCGCGCCCGAGGCGCCGATCGGGTGGCCGAGCGCGATCGCGCCACCGTTCACGTTGACGCGCTCGGGATCGACCCCGAGCATGCGAATCGAGTTCAGCACGACCGAGGCGAAGGCCTCATTGATCTCCCACAGGTCGATGTCCCGGGCGTCGATGCCGGCCTTCTCGAGCGCCTTCTGCGCCGCCTTGGCGGGCGTGCGCGCCAGGTAGGGGAAGTCGTCCGCGACCTGCGCCTGGGCGACGATCGTCGCCAGCGGCCGGCGGTCGTTGCGCCGCGCCCACTCGTCGCTCGCGACCACCAGCGCGCCCGCGCCGTCGTTGACGCCGGGCGAGTTGCCGGCGGTATGGGAACCGTTCTCGAGGAAGATCGGGGGCAGCTTGGCGAGCTGCTCGAGGCTGGTGTCGCGGCGCGGGCCCTCGTCGATCTCGACCGTGCGCTCGCCCTTGCGCTCCTTGACCGTCACGGGCACGATCTCCTCCGGGAGGCGCGCCTCATCGGTGGCCTTGACCGCCAGCTCGTGGGAGCGCAGCGCCCAGCGGTCCATGTCCGGGCGCGACAGCTCGAGCTCGGTCGCGACCTCGCTGGCCTCGTGTGCCATGTGTTTGCCCGAGAAGGGACTGCGCAGGCCGTCGTTGATCATCGCGTCGAAGGCCTGGGCATCCCCCATGCGGTAGCCGAAGCGCGCGTCCTTCAGCAGGTAGGGGGCGTTGGACATCGACTCCATGCCGCCGCCGACTCCCAGCTCGAGGTCCCCGGCCCGGATCGCCGCGTCGAGAATGCCCGTCGCGCGGATGCCCGAGGCGCAGACCTTGTTGATCGTCTCCGAGGAGATCTCCTTGGGGATCCCGGCCTTGACCTGAGCCTGGCGCGAGGGAATCTGTCCCTGTCCGGCCTGGATCACCTGGCCCATGACGACGTGCTCGACCTGCTCGGGCTTCACCTCTGCGCGCTCGAGGGCGCCGGCGATCGCAGTGGCCCCCAGGTCGGTGGCGTCCACGCTCTTGAGGCCACCACCGAGCCTTCCGATCGGGGTGCGGGCGGCGGACAGGATCACGGTCTTAGGCATGGGCGGCTCACTCTCGCTCTGGCGCTTGCAATGTGGACAATCCTAGTCCCGGGGAGTTGTCGCGGCGCGGCTCTCGAGGATCCTGCCGGCCGCGGTCGCGGGGTCGATCTCGCGCGCGACCACGCGATCGAGCAGCCCTCGGACCTCAGCATCCTCGTGCACCGAGGACTCGAGCTCCCGTCGCATGCGGTAGGTGGCCAGCGAGAGCACCTCGTTCATGAGGTTGCGCCGGCGCCTCTGGGCGAGCGTGCCCGCGGACTGGATGTGCTCGCGGTGCTTTTCGAGCGATGCGGCGACTTCGTCGATGCCCCGTCCGTGCACCGCCTCGGTCCTGATCACCGGCACCTCCCAGTCACCGTGGGGACCCAGCGCGAGCACGCTCTTGATCTCGCGCACCATCGTGTCGGTCAGCGGGTGGTCGGCCTTGTTGACCACGATCACGTCGGGGATCTCCATCACGCCGGCCTTCAGCGCTTGGATCGAGTCCCCCGAGCCCGGCATCAGCACGAGCACGACCGTGTCGGCGTGGTCGATGACGTCGACCTCGGCCTGCCCCACCCCGACGGTCTCGAGCAGGATGATGTCGCGGCCGGCGGCGTCCATCAGCAGCGCGGCCTGGAGCGCCGCTTCGCTCAGCCCACCCAGGGCCCCGCGACTGGCCATCGAGCGGATGAACACACCGGGGTCGAGGAAATGGTCGGCCAGCCTGATGCGGTCGCCCAGCAGCGCGCCCTTGGTGAAGGGCGACGAGGGGTCGATGGAAAGCACGCCGACGGTGCGCTCGCGCTCGCGTTCGTGCTTGGTCAGCGCCCCCAGGAGGGTCGACTTGCCCGAGCCGGGCGGCCCCGTGAAGCCGACAATCGCGGCGGCGCCGGTGCGCGGATAGACCTCACGCACGAGGCTTGAGCCTTCGGGATCGTTGTTCTCGACGAGCGAGATCGCCCGCGCCAGGGCGCGCTTCTCGCCGTCGAGGAGGCGCTGCGCGAGCGTGTTCCGCTGATCGGCCATGGCGTCGAGCAATCATGCCAACGCGCTGCGCTCGAGGCTTTGGGCCGCCCCGGCCTTACGATGCGGGCCATGCGCCCACCGATACTCGAAGCGCAGGATGCGGCGCGCCCGGTGGTGCGCCGCGGCCCGGAGCCGCTGCGCGGTGGCCTCCTTGCGTTCCTGCGCTTCGCCTACCGGCACGGTCTGCTGAAGCCCCGCTACGTGCCGCTGGTGTTGCGCTGGCTGTGGCTCAAGCTGCGCTGGCGCGGGCGCCTCGAGACCGACGGGCTGTGCTTCGTGGGCGGCGGCGTGAAGCTGGAGATCGGCCGCACGGCGACGCTGTCGCTTGGCCGCTGGTGCTGGATCGGCCAGGGCACCAAGATCCGCGTGCACGAGGGGCGCGTCTCGATCGGCGCCAAGTCGGTGCTGGGGCAGGAGTGCACGATCTCGGCCTACCAGCGCGTGCAGATCGGGCGCGAATGCATCTTTGCCGACCGGGTGATGCTGATCGACTTCGACCACGGGGTAATTGAGGTCGAGCGCCCGATCCGATTGCAGGGGATCTACAAGCGCGATGTCACCGTGGGGCACAACGCCTGGATCGGGTACGGGGCGTGCGTGCTGCGCGGCGTCTCGATCGGCGATAACTGCGTGGTGGGCGCAGCGGCGGTCCTCACCGCGTCGCTACCAGACAACGCCGTCGCCGCGGGCGTGCCGGCGCGGGTGATCCGGATGCGCGAAGCGCCGCGCGGTTTCGTTTGGGGGGATTAGGAGGCGCTCGGTCCATTGGGAGGGCGGATCGCGCCCGTCGAGGGCCAGTCTTGGATATCACCCCCTATTTTTGGGGGGCAATATCCCGGAGAGGGTGACCCGCGAGGTCTAGGCAGGCCACGGGGCCAGGTCGGGCGTGCGTCAGCCGGGCCACGGGGCAGGTCGGGCGAGCGTCAGCCGGGCCACGGCGCCAGGTCGGGCGAGCGTCAGCCGGGCCACGGGGCCAGGTCGGGCGCCAGGTTGCGCAGTTCGGGCCTCATGGCCTGCTCGCCCGCCAGCGCCCGCACGAGCGCGCTGAAATGCGCCTCGAGCCGCTCGCGCGGGTAATCGCCCGCCAGGCGCTGGTAGGTGAGGAACATCCAATCGCTCGCCTGGAGCGCCAGCAGCTCGCGCACCGCCCGCGCCGGCGGGCGATCTGCGGCCAGCACCCTCACCTCGGCCGCCCGCGCGCGCCAGGCGAGCGCGGCGACTGCCGGTCCGCTCCAGGTGCGCAGGTCCCCTCCCGCCCCCCACGTGATCGCCCGCCGCGGCGGCGAGATGGCATCTCGGGCCGCGAGCCAGGGCGGAAGCTCTGCGGGCTCGCAGCGCTCGAGCGCGTCGTCCAGCGTGGTGAGCGGGAGCCGCTGGTTTGAGGCCTCCTCCAGCACCGCGCCCAGCCACTCGATTCCCTCATGCCACCAGTGACCGAGCAGCTCGGTGTCGAGCGCGCACACCGCGACGCCGCCGCGACTCACGCGCTCGCGAACGCGCGCCACGAACTCGCGCGCGTCGGCTCGCGCCTGGTGAAGCGCGGCGCGCTCGTCGTAGATCTCCCCGTCATTGCGCCACGCGTGGTGATGACTCGGGGTGAGGCGGTGGCTGTCCCGATAGGGGCCGTGGGCCGGATAGCCGCGCGCCGACCACACGCGCGAGATCACCTCGCGGTCGAGCGGCCACAGCACCACGCCGTCGTCGGTGAGCAACGGCCCCGGGATGGCGGGCGAACCTCCCTGCGGGAGCTCTATGCAGGCCGCCCGCACGCCCGCCTTCGCCAGGGGCGCTCCGAGCCAGGGGGCATAGCCGCACTCAGGCAGCCACAGCCCGCCATCCCAGTCCCCGAACCGGCGACGGTGCGATGCGATCCCGGTCTCGAGCTGGACGGCGATCGCGGCATCGCTGGCGAGCAGCGGCAGCAGCGCGTGCGTGGCAGCCGACGTCCAGCTCGCGTGCGGGGCGAGCGCGTCCAGCAGGCCGCGTGGCAGCGACTCGAGCTCCTGCGCCGCCGCGGCGTAGCGCGCCGCCGAGCGCTCGAGCACCGGGACCAGCGCCTCGCGGCCCTGCGCGCGCAGGTTCGCGATATCTCGCAGATGCGACTCGGGCCTGACCTCTGCCAGAAAACGCAGGCAGCGCTCGCGCGCGCCCGGACTCTCCAGCTGGTCGCACAGCACCGGGGTCAGCGAGAGCGTGACCGGCGCGCGGCCGAGCACCCGCAGCAGTGGCAGGTACGAGGTCGCGATCGCCTCCCACAGCCACTCTTCGCCGAAGGGCCAGGTGCCGAAGCCGAGCGGGTTGAGCTCGTCGGCGGGCCGCGGCCAGGAGGCGCCGCCCTCGACGTAGGGCATGTGCGTGTGCAGCACGAGCGCCAGCGCGCCGGGCTGCCGGCCGCTGTGCCCGGCGAGAGCGCTCAAGAGCAGATCGCGAGGAAATCGAGCGCGCGCTCGAGGCGATCGGGCCGCAGGGCGAAATCCTCGGTCGAGATGGAGGGGACGAAGCGCTCGTAGAAGCGCTCGGTGATGCCCAGCCGGCGATGCAGGGCGTCCCAGCCGCAGCGCAGCGCGAGCTCGTGCACGCGCAGCTTGCGCGCGTGGCGGAGCCCCAACAACGTGACCGTGCCGAACGCGTCGCTGCACAGGGCCAGGAACTCCTCGTGGCGGTACTCGCGCAGATGCCAGGGGTTATCAGAGCGGGAGCTGCCCTGAGGCGCGAGCGTGAGGACGTTGGGGGTGGATACGTAGGCGGTCCCGCCCGGCCCGAGCAGCCCGCGCACATGGCCGAGCACTGCGGCCGGGTCACGCACATGCTCGATCGTCTGCAGGAACACGACCGCCTCGTAAGAGCCCAGCTCGCCAAAGCTTTCGAGCAGCTCGCGCTCGAAGCGCAGGTTCGTCCCTCGGTAGCGCAGCCGAGCGTGCTCATACGCCTCCGGATTGGCGTCGACGCCAACGACGGAGGCCGCCGTGGAGGCGAGCACTTGCGAGCCGTATCCCTCCCCGCAGGCGAGGTCGAGCACGCGCATGCCCGGCACGCGCCGCGCGATCCATTCGTAGACGACGAGGTGCCGGCGAAACCAGTAGTTCTCCGCCGGGACATCCGGCAGCGTGCGCTCGCCGGTCAGCGCGAGTGGCGGCACGCCCGGCGGTTGGTGCTGTTGCGTGTGGGCGTTCATCCGTTGAGCAGGGACCGGATGGCCCGCCGGCGATGCCTGCCGGCGGGGAGCCGGGACAGGGTAGAGTGCCGCCGGTCATGGCGGCGGTGCGGAGCGCGGCGGAGATTCGCGACCTCAACACCCGCTATCACGACGTCGCCGCGGCGACCTACGACGCCAAGTGGGGCATCGATTTCGGCCCCGTGGGCCAGGCACAGGTGCTCGGCAAGCTGCACAAGGCGCTCGGCACCGAGGGCCAGTCCGGCTACGCGCGGGCGCTCGAGATCGGCGCGGGCACGGGCTATTTCGCTCTCAACCTTGTGCGCGCCGGCATCGTGCGCGACGCGACCTGCACCGACATCTCTCCCGGCATGGTCGCCAAGCTCGCCGACAACGCCAAGGCGCTCGGCGTGGAGGTCGCGGTGAGGCGCGCCGACGCGGAGTCCTTGCCGTTCGGAGCGGAGAGCTTCGATCTCGTGCTCGGGCATGCGGTCCTACACCACCTGCCCGACCTGGCGCGGGCGTTCGGCGAGATCCACCGTGTCCTGGCTCCAGGCGGGAGCATCGTGTTCGCGGGCGAACCCTCGCGCGTGGGCGACCGCATCGCAACGGTCCCTAAACGTGGCGCGGCGCTGCTGGCCCCGGCCTGGCGAGCGCTGCTGCACGCGGGCGCGGCGCCAAACGGATCGAGCGCCGAGCCGCACCACCATGATCACCAACTCGAGCGCTATGTCGACATCCATGCCTTCACGCCGGGCGAGCTCGCCGCGTACGCGCAAACCGCCGGCTTCGACGACGTCGCGGTGCGTGGCGAAGAGCTCCTCGCCAACTGGTTCGGCTGGTTCAACCGCACGCTCGAGGCGACGGCCGATCCGCAACGGGTGCCGCTGCGCTGGCGCCAGTACGCCCACCGGGGCTACCTGCTGCTGCAGCGAATGGACCGCCGGGTGCTGGAGCCGCGGCTGCCGCCCGCGATCTTCTACAACCTCCTGCTGACCGGGCGCAAGGCGTAGGCTCGGGGTCGTGCCCGAGGAGACCGTCCGAGAGTTTCCCCTCTTCCTGCTTCCAACCGTCGCCCTTCCCGAGGAGCTGATTCCCCTGCACGTCTTCGAGAAGCGCTACAAGACGATGGTCGAGGACTGCATCCGACGCGAGCACCGGTTCGGCATTCTGTGGCTGTCCGACGACAGTCTGCGCGAGGTCGGCTGCGAGGTGGCGATCGAGCGCGTGCTCGAGCGCTTCGACGACGGGCGTATGAACGTGCTCGTGCGCGGCACGCGTCCGTTCCGGGTCGTGGAGCGCCAGTCGCACCTGCCCTATCCGGCGGCGGTGGTCGAGTTCCTCGAGGACCGCGCCGAGCAGCCCGAGGCGCAACTGCTGGAGGCCGCGCACGCGGCCTATAGCGAGCTGGTGGAGCGCGCGACTGACCACACGCCCGACGAGGCCGAGCTGCGCGAGATGGGCGCCTACGCGATGGCCGCGACCGTGGATTTCGGGCTCGATGCCAAGCAGGGCCTGCTCGACCTGCGCTCGGAGAAGGCGCGACTGCGGCTCATCCGGCGCCTCTTCCGCGCCGCGATGAAGCGACTCGACCTGGTCGAGCGCGCTCACGAGCGGGCGCGCTCGAACGGCAGAGTCAGATTTGGAGGAGCGTAGGCTAGGCGCCGCGGCAGGGTCCGGCGGCGATGCCGAGCGCGATCAGCTCGAGCCGCGCCAGCTCGGGATGCGTACGCGCGGCGGTATCGGGGAAGGCGATCGTCCCGCCCTGGAGCTTCACGCGATAGCGGTACACCGACCCGGGACCGGAGGGGATGTCCAGGTGGTGCCTGGCGTCCCGATCGAGCGCCCCGGTCAGGGTGCGGGCCGAGAGCAGCAGCTTGCTGGGCATCTGCTCGGTCTTGCGGTTGTCGCAGCGAACGGTGCCGCCGGTGTTGACGAGCTCCGTGAGGGTGGTGCCGCTGCCCGTGCGCTTGAGCAGGAAGAGATCGGGCTGCTCCACGTTCAACCCGCAGCCGGTCGCCGCCAGCGCGGCCAGTATCAGCGCTGTCAGCGTGCGAGAGCGGATGCAGATGAGGCTAAGCCCCTAGTGCGCCCGCCGCGCCGCGCGGCCACTGAGCACGGCGAGGGAACCGGAGACGAGCACGCTGGTCCCCGCTAGACGCCGCAGCGCGGGATCGCGCGTGGCGAGCAGCACCATGGAGGCGCTGTGCGCGGCATCGACCGCCATCGCTGAGAGCAGCATCCGTCGCCCCGGCGATCGCGCGATCAGCAGCGCCTGCACGATCTCCCGGCCGCCGAGGACGCGGATCACGACGCGCACGCGTGGCGTCGGTTTGGGCGCGCCGAGCCCGGCCGCCAGGCGGTCCGGCGCCGACAGCAGCACCAGGCCCCAGCAGGCGCGCCCGCCCCTGACGACGTCCAGGCTCACGGCGCCGCCGCGCATCATTCGACCACGACCGCGGCGCCGCCGCGGCGGGGGTCGCCGGCCCCACCGAAGCCTCCGTCCGGCTCGCGCGCGACCGCCTGTACGCCCCCGAAGAAGAGGTTTGGCGCGCCGAAGCGACTGACCGCGCGACCGGCGGCCTCGAGCCCGCCGAAATCGATCCCGGGCTCCGCGTACACCACGCCATCCTCGAAGTGGACCCTGGGTGCCTCGACCGCCTCGCGCACGGGCAGCCGCTCGTCGATCACGCGCAGGATCGTTTGCAGAATCGCGGAGCGTATGCGGTTGGAACCGGCGCTGCCGAGCGCCAGCTCCGGCCGGCCGTCCCGGAGCAGCACGGTCGGCGCCATCATGCTCGGTAGCCGGCGACCGGGCGGGTGGCGGTGAAAGCCGAGGGGGTTCAGGTCCTGCTCGCCGAGCATGTTGTTGAGGTGGATACCCGTGCCGGGCACGACTATGCCCGAGCAGGACCCGTTCGAGCACGTGACCGAACACCCCCACCCGTCGCGGTCGAGCACCGCGATGTGGGTGGTTGAGCCGAGCGAGGGTCCGCGACCGCGGGTCTCGGGCGCCGGCGGCGAGGGCTCGGAGCCGAGGCGCTGCAGGAACCTGCGGGCGAAGGCGGGATCGTCGAGCCCCTCGAGAAACTCGGGGGTGCGCTCCGCCTGGGTGCGCTCCATCGCCTCGACGATCTGCCCGACGTCCGGCGGGCCGGGCCCCGAATCGAGCCACGCCAGCGCGTGGGCGATCAGGATCCCGCCCGCGGACGGCGGAGGATTGGTCAGCACAGCGCGGCCGCGATAGGCGATTTGAACCGGCTCGCGCTCGATCACGCCGTACGCGCGCAGGTCTGCGGAGCCCAAGATGCCGCCGCGGGCCGAGACCCAGGAGACGACCGCGTCGCCCAGGTCTCCGGAGTAGAAGGGCGCGGCGCCCTCCGCCGCGAGCCGCTCGAGCGAGTCGGCCAGCTCGGGCTGGCGCAGGGCGTCCCCTTCCGCCAGCAGCCGGCCCCCGGGCGCGAACAACGCCGCGCATTCCGGCGTGGCCGTGACGATGTCCTTGAGGATCGCCGCCACGTAGGCCTGCTGGCGAGTGAGCGCGACTCCGTCCCGAGCGAGCCGCGCGGCAGGCTCGACAAGCTCCGCCAGAGGCATGCGGCCGAAGCGGCCCGCGGCCTCGGCGATCCCCACCGGCAGCCCGTAGGCGCCCACCGACGCCGCGCCAATGTTGAACACCTGAACCGCGTCCCCGAAGGAGACCGTGACCGGCTGGAGCTCCGCTCGGCTGGAGGAAGCGATCCCCCTCCCCGGCGCCTCGACGAAGAAGTCCAGCAGCGTGGGCGCCGCTCCCGGCTCGGAGACGAGCATGTAGCCGCCCGCGCCCAGTCCCGTCAGGAGCGGCTCGCAGGCAAACGAAGCGAGGATCGCGGCCAGCGCGGCATCGACCGCGTTGCCGCCGGCGCGCAACGCCGCCGCCCCCGCACGGGCGGTCTCCGGGTGTCCAGCGGCGATGACGCCGAGCTGCGGCCCCACCTTCAGCGGCCGGTTCGAGGCCGTCAGCGCCGAGGGATGAACTCGGGCACGTCCAGCGACTCGGTCACGGTGGTGGCATCGCCCAGGCGTCCGCTGAGGGCGGGCTCGCGCACGCGACTGATCCGCGGCTCGCCGCGCGGCTCGCGCAGGCGGGCCTGCTCGCGGCCGAGGCCGGCGCCTTCGCGCTCGGCACGGCGAGGGGTCGCGCCCCCGAAGCCGGTCGCCACGACCGTCACCCACACCTGGTCGGTGAGCTTCTCGTCGACCATCGCGCCGAAGATGATGTTGGCGTCCGGGTGGGCGGCTTCGGACACGGCGCGGGCCGCCTCGTTGACCTCCCACAGCGAGAGGTCGGGGCCGGCCGTGATCGAGAGCAGAATCGACCGGGCGCCTTCCATGCTGGTCTCGAGCAGTGGCGACGCGACCGCCTTCTCGGACGCGTCCAAGGCGCGGTTCTCGCCCATGCCCATGCCGATCCCAAGCAGCGCCGAGCCGGCGCCGGACATGATCGTGCGCACGTCCGCAAAGTCGAGGTTGATCAACCCTGGAAGCGTGACCAAGTCGGAGATGCCCTGGACCCCCTGCCGCAGCACGTCGTCGGCGACGCGGAAGGCATCGACGATCGAGGTGTTGCGGTCGAGCACCGACAGGAGCCGGTTGTTGGGCACCACGATCAGGGTGTCGACCTCCTCGCCCAGCGTGCGGATCCCGGCCTCCGCCTGCTCGCGACGGCGCGAGCCCTCGAACTGGAATGGCCGCGTGACGATGCCGACGGTGAGGGCGCCCAGCTCGCGCGCGATTTGAGCGACGATCGGCGCCGCGCCCGTGCCGGTGCCGCCGCCGGCGCCGGCGGCGATGAAGACCATGTCAGAGCCGCGCAACAGCGCCTTGATGCGGTCATACTCGTCGCGCGCCGCGAGCCTGCCCAGCTCCGGATCGGAGCCCGAGCCGAGGCCACGAGTGATGCCGCCGCCGATGTGCAGCGTGTCATGCGCGGCGGAGGTCTGAAGCGACTGAAGGTCGGTGTTGATCGCCAGGAACTCGACCCCCTCAATCTCCGCCTCGACCATGCGGTTGACCGCGTTGACGCCGGCTCCGCCCACGCCGACGACCCGGATCACGGGCTTGCCCGCGAAGCGCTCGCCGGCCGCGGGCGCGAACGGCGAGGTGGCGCGCTCGGGACGCGCGAAGACGTCGAGATCCTGCCCCGGGGGGTTTGTGGAGTCGAGCAGGTTGTTCGGGATGTCCGCGGAGAAGGCGTGACGCAGGCGCTCGCGCGGCGTGGGCACGCGAGGCTCGGCTTCGGGCGCCGGTGGCGCCGGCTCCGAGCGCCGGGAAGACCCGCGCCCAGCGGAGGGCGCGCGCCGCGACTTGGCCTGGGGCGCGTTCTCCTCCTCGCCGGTGTCCTCGCTCGTCTTGCGGAACAGGGCTGCGAGCGGTCCCTCCCGCATGCTCGCGCGCTTACCGGTTGGCATGTGAGAGGACCTCCTTGGCGAGCTGCCTGTAGGCGTGGGCGGCCAGACCGTCCGGATCGTACTTCAGGACCGACATGCCCTTCACGGGCGCCTCGGCAAAGCGGATCGTCTTGCGGATGCGCGAGGCAAACACGCGATCGCCAAAGTTCTCCTCCAGCAACTCGATGGCCTCCTTCGCGTGCAGCGTGCGGCTATCCACGAGCGTCGGCAGGATGCCCTCAATGTCCACGTCCGGATTCAGGTTCTCCCGGATCATCGCGAGTGTGTTCTGAAGCTGTATCAGACCGCGCATGGAGAGATACTCGCATTGCACGGGGACGATTACCTTATTGGCCGCAGTCAGCGCGTTGATCGTCAACAGCCCGAGGCTCGGAGGCGTGTCGATGAAGACGAAGTCGTAATCGCCTGAGACCTCGGCGAGAGCCTTCTCCAGCGCGCGCTCGCGGCCGATCATGGTCGACATCGCGATCTCCGCTCCGGCGAGGTCGATGGAGGCGCACGCGACGTCGACTTCCCGCTCATGGATGACCTCGCGCAACGGCAGGCGATGCACGAGCACGTCGTACATCGAGCGCTGCAGGGTGTCGGGATCGATCCCCTGGGACATGGTCAGGTTGCCCTGGGGGTCCATGTCCACACACAGGACCCGGTGGCCCTCCTCGGCGAACGCCACCGCGAGGTTGAGCGTGGTCGTGGTCTTCGCCACGCCGCCCTTCTGATTGGCGAACGCAATCACCTTGCAGGTACCAGTCACGTGGTGAGTATTCGCACGCATTCGAGGAAATCCTCTGCACATATAGTTTGGCCCGGCCACATGTGGCCGGGCCTTGAGCCGGAACATGTTCCGGCTCACCGGTCCGCGCATGCGCGGACCGGAAATTCTTTATGCGCACTCAGTTACTCGACAGACGCCTGATCTTCGTCACCGGCAAGGGCGGCGTTGGCAAGTCGACGGTTGCGATCGTGCTCGGGTTGGTCGCGGCCAGGCGTGGCTTGCGCACGATCGTGGCCGAGCTGCACAGCCAGGAACGGGTCCAGGGGACCTTCGCCCATTACGGCGCCCGCTTCAGTGAGGTGGAGCTCCAGCCGGGGCTGTTCACGATCTCGATCGAGGCCGAGGAGGCGATGGACGAGTACTTGCGCGTCAAGGCTGGGGCCCTCGGCCACGCGCTTGGCTCGAGCCGGCTCTTCCGGGCCTTCGCGATGGCCACGCCGGGGATGCGCGAGCTGCTCATGGTGGGCAAGGTCTGGGAGCTGGCCCAGCTTCAGCGGCGCACCCGGGGCGCGGCGCCATACGACCTCGTGATCGTGGACGCGCCGGCGACGGGTCACGGAGTGGCGATGCTGAAAACGCCAAAGATGTTCGCCGACATCGCCCGCGTGGGGCCCATCGCCCACCAGGGTCGTCAAATCGCGCACATGATTTATGATCGCGAGCGCACTGCGGTAGTGGCAGTGGCCACCCCCGAGGAGATCCCCGTGAACGAGACGCTGTCACTACATCAGTCCCTTGCGCGCGAAGACCTCAACTTGGAGTTGGTGATCATGAATGGGGTCTATCCCCGGCGCTTCGACGCCAGGCAGGCCGAAGCCCTGGGGCGCGCGCGGCAGCGCGCCGAGCAGCCGCTTGCCCGCGCCGCCGTGCGCGCTGCCCTGTCCGAGCACGCGCGCAGCCACACCCAGCTCGAGCAACTCGAGCGCCTGCGTCGCGAGACCGGGCTCAACGGGCGCCTGGTGGAGCTCCCGTTCGTGTTCGCGGAGAGACTCGGACGTGCCGAACTCGAGCGCTTGGCCGCCCAGCTCGAGGCGCGGCTTTGAAGACGCCTGGGGGTCGCCCATGAGCGTTTCGCGCGTGCTCGCCGGCAAGCGGGTGTGCATCTGCGGCGGCTCCGGCGGCGTCGGCAAGACCACGACCTCGGCGGCAGTCGCGCTCGGCATGGCGGCCGAAGGGGCGAAGGTGGCAGTGGTCACGATCGACCCGGCCCAGCGGCTGGCCAACGCCTTGGGCCTGCGCGAGCTAGACAACGAGCCGCGGCGGGTGGAGCCGGCGAACATCGCGCACGACGGCCGCGAGGTGCCCGGCGAGCTGTGGGCGATGATGCTTGACCCGAAGCGCACCTTCGACGAGCTGATCGACCGCCTCGCGCCCGACGCCGCCCGCGCAGGCGAGATAAAGCGCAACCGCGTCTACGAGCAGCTGTCGGGAGCGGTCTCGGGTTCACAGGAATTTACGGCGATCGCAAAGCTCTACGAACTTGACCAAGAGCAGGATTTCGACCTGCTCGTGCTCGACACCCCACCCTCGCGAAACGCACTCGACTTCCTCTACGCGCCGAGACGGCTGACGGCGTTCATGGAGGGAGGAGGCCTGAAGACCTTCTTGCGCCCGACCGGGTTCGGTGTGCGCACCCTCGGGCGCGGCGCGGCGCCGCTCCTGGGCGCGCTCCGCCGCCTCACGGGCGTCGACCTGCTCGCTGACCTGACGGGGTTCTTCGGCCTGCTGGGCGACATGACCGAGAGCTTCAGCCGCCGCGCCGCCAAGGTGCAGGCGATGCTGACCGCGTCGAGTACCGCTTTCCTACTCGTGACCTTGGCGCAGAGGGAGCCCGTTGACGAGGCGATCTGGTTGCGGCGCACGCTCGACGCCATTGGGGTTCCATTTGCCGGCGTGGTCGTCAACCGCGTTCACCACGACATGCTCACGGACCGCGAGCCGGACCAGCTCGACGCCGCCCTCTCGGCCGAGCTCGGCCCCGAGCTGGCCGCAGCCGTGACCGAGAATTTCCGCGACTATCACGTGCTAGCCCTACGCGACGAGCGCAACGTGGCCCGTATCGAGCGCGAGCTCGAGGGGCGGCCGCTGCTGCTCGTGCCCTATCTGGACGAGGACGTCCACGACATCGAGGGGCTCTGGCGCCTGCATCGTTACCTGTTCTCCGAAGCGAGCGAGCGCGACCAGCTGATTGCGGAGTCGATCGCGTGAGCCGGGAGCGGCGGCGGGCGTCGGTGGTGGCGTGAGAGCGCGCGCGCGTTGGTGGCTGGCTGCCACCGCGATCGTCGCCGCCTGCCTGGGATTGGTGGTGGCGTGCGGCGGTGGCTCCAACCACGCGAAGCCGCACGCGGAGATCAAGACGCATTTCACTCCGCCGCCTGCGGTGCCCGAGACCGGCATCCACAAGATCCGCCACATCGTGATCATCATGCAGGAGAACCGCTCCTTCGACTCTTACTTCGGCACCTATCCGGGCGCCGACGGCATCCCCGGACTGGCGGGCAACCCCGGCACGGTGCCGTGCGTGCCCCTATCGCGACGGGGCCTGCGCGCCTCCCGGTTCGGCCGCACGCGTGGGCACTGCGAAAGGCCCTACCACGACCGCCAGGATGAGAACCATGGCGGCCCGCACGCAACCGGCAGCGCGATCCACGACATCAACGGCGGGCTGATGAACGGCTTCGTGCAGGCGGCGCTGCACGCCCAGCGCAACTGCGCGGCGAGCTTCAACCCCAACTGCGGTGGCATCACGGGCGCCAAGCCGGACGTGATGGGCTACCACGACGGCAAGGACATCCCCAACTACTGGGCCTACGCGCGCCACTTCGTGCTCCAGGACCACATGTTCCAATCGGACCTCTCCTGGAGCCTGCCCGCGCACCTGTACATGGTCTCCGAGTGGTCAGCGATCTGTGCCAACGGCGATCCGATGAGCTGCCACAACGCCATCAACCACCCGGCGAACCCGCCCAACTTCGGCAAGGGCGCCCATCGCTCGAGCCAGCCCCCCGACTACGCCTGGACGGACCTGACCTGGCTCTTGCACAAGTACCACGTGAGCTGGCGCTACTACGTGCTCAAGGGTCCCGAGCCCGACTGCGAGCTGAACAGCGCGATCGCCTGCGCCCCGGTTCACCAGGGCGCCAAGACGCCCGGCATCTGGAACCCGCTGCCCTACTTCGAGGACGTGCACCAGGACGGGCAGCTGAACGACATCCAGTCGCTGTCTCGCTTCTACGCCTCAGCCCGCAGCGGCAGCCTGCCGGCGGTCTCCTGGATCGTGCCCAACGGCCACGTCTCGGAGCATCCGCCTGGACTGGTGAGCGCCGGCCAGACGTATGTGACCACTTTGATCAACACGATCATGAAAAGCCCCGACTGGAAGTCCACGGCGATCTTCCTCGCCTGGGATGACTGGGGCGGCTTCTACGACAACGTCGTTCCGCCGCGGGTCGACCAGAACGGCTACGGGTTGCGCGTCCCCGGTCTGGTCATCAGCCCCTACGCGCGGAGAGGATTCATCGACCACCAGACGCTGAGCTTCGACGCCTATGTCAAGTTCATCGAGGACGACTTCCTGCACGGCCAGCGCCTGAACCCCCTCACCGACGGCCGCCCCGACCCGCGCCCCGACGTGCGCGAGAACGCCCCTGAGCTGGGCAACCTGATCAAGGACTTCAACTTCCACCAGAAGCCGCGGCCGCCGTTGATCCTCTCCGTCCATCCCAAGACGGACCTGATCGAGCCACTGCTCTATAGGTTCCTCAAGCTGGGCTGATCGACGTGAGCCGGCGCGGCGCGCGGGCTCAGCACTCCGGCCCGACGCAGCCGCCCTTGCTCGAGACCACCTTCGAGGTACCGAGCACCTTGCCATTCGCGGCGATTGCCTGGACCTCGATGTAAGGCTTGTTCGTCCGCAGCGGAATCGTCCCCTCGAAGCTCAGCCAGTGCGCATGCGCCACTGCCCTCAGCTTGGTCTTCGAGCTTCCCGTCAGCACCCGCCAGCGGGCGATCTGGGTGGCGCCGTTCCAGCTCGCGTAGACAGTGACGCGGCCGCCGGGCGCTTTCTTGACGTCGACGGAAGGCGATCCCAGCGGCAGGCCGACCCACTGGTCGCGGTAGGCGCGGTAGGACTGCGCGGGCGAACGGAACCACGCCTTGAAGATCTGCCTGCCCGACTGGGTGTATTCCGAGAACGTGGGCGCCTCGCCCCAGCCGACGAAGACGTCGCCGTGGGGCAGCAGCTGCACGCTCCCCTGGCTCCAGGCGAGCACGCCTGGGAGGTGCTTGTAGGCGTGGACGAGCTTCGCGGTGCGGCCGCTCAACTGGATCTCGAGCGCGCGCGACTGGCTCTCGTTTTTGCGCAAACCCGCGCCGTTGTCGAACACGGTCAGCAGCCCGTGGGCGTGGAGCCGTGCATCGTGCTGCCACTCGAAGTTCGCGCCGGGCTCGATCTTGAAGCTGGAGTGCTTGCCCCCCAGCTCCCAGTTGATCTTGCCGCTCTTCATGCTGATCGAGTAGACGGCCCACATGTGGCGGACCGAGATGATCACGTTGCCGCCCCCGACCTCCTGAATCGAGTTCAGGTGGAAGGCGTCGTAGGCATGGCCGGGGCGATAGGTGGCGTAGGAGTCCTTGACCGGCAAGTGCGCGAGCGCGCTCCATTCCCACACCACCTTGCCGCTGGCGACATTGATGTCCTGGACGATCGAGTCCGAGACCACCCCGTTGGCAGGACCGCCCACCGAGGTCAGGTTCGCGTGCACGTTCGCGTGCACCGTCACGAGCGCTGTGCCCTGGGGAGTGAGCTGGAACTCGTGCGTGTCGAGTCCGTAGCGGGAGTACCCGTCGCCGGCCTTGACCGTATGGATCCGCTGGTAATGCTCGTTGAGGATCGCGCCGGAGCCTCCGCTGCGGGGCCCCTGGTAGTAGGTCAGAACCGGATGGCCTTGGTAGTACTGAACGCGCGTGCCGCGGGCCATGAGGCGACAGGAACCCAGGGGGTGAAACCACAACAGATCGCCCTGCGAGTTGAGGATGTAAGGACCGTTGTGCCCTGAGTTCCGCGCGTCGAGGAAGATGTCGCCGGAGCTCGTGTCGGTGTCCTTGCCGAACATCTCGACCACGGGCGGGTGGAGCTTCGGCGCGGAGTGAAAACTGTGCGTGACCGGCGGCTTCTCCTTTGCACCTGGCGCTTCCGGACCGTAACCCTGGGGCCCGCAGTGCTTCGTGGCCAGAGAGTCGTCGGCGACCGGGATGGTCACGTTCGCGGGCGCGGGTCTGGCGATGCCGAAGGAGAAGCGCAGGCGCCGCGCCCCGGGCGCGCCCGAGGCCCGCGCGGCGGCGGCAGACCGCAGCGTCGCCGTGACCGAGACGCGCTCCCCGGCGCTGAAGGGGCGCAAGGGGGCGAACTGCGCCCCCCTGCCGCCCGGCTGCGCGCTCAGGCTGCCCGCGTGGCTGCCGCTGCGCGAGCCCACGACGCGAACCGCGGCGATCTGCCCCGGAACGAGCGCGGGAAAGTCGATACGGGTGCCGGCCGGCGCGTCTGGCGTGCCGGGAAACGGCAGCACGTCGAGGCCTCCGGATGCCTGTGGAAGCGCCGTCTCAACGCCCGAGGCGCGCGCCGGCGCGCCGAGCGCCGTCCAGGCCGCGATCGCCGCCAAGGCCACCGCCCCCGCCGCAAGCACCATCGTCACTACGCGCCGCCACCGTGCCACCACTTGTCCATTGTCGCGCATAACGCGGGCCTGGGTATAGTGACCAAGGTGGGGCTGGCGAGATGAGGTGGGCGCGGATCGCGGCCCTATTGCTGCTTGCGGCCTTGGTGACCGCCGCCGCGGCGAGCTTTAAAGCCAGCGGTCAGGCCCACGCACAGGAGCCTTCAAGCCCTGCGTCGAGAACTTCCGCGTCCGCTCCGGTGGGGATCCACAAGATCCGCCACATCGTGATCATCATGCAGGAGAACCGCTCCTTCGACAATTACTTCGGCACGTACCCGCACGCCGACGGCATCCCCGGCCTGGCCGGGAACCCGGGCCCCCTTCCCTGCTTGCCCAGGGAGCACGGCCCATGCATCAAGCCCTTCCACGATCGGCACGATCGCAACCACGGCGGGCCGCACTCCTCGGGCAACGCGATCGCAGACATCAATCACGGCAAGATGAACGGCTTCGTGCTCCAGGAGCAGAAGGCGGCCGCCCGCCAACACGTAAAGATCACTCCGCGCTTCGACACGATGGGCTACCACACGGGCAAGGAGATCCCCAACTACTGGACCTACGCGCGGGACTTCGTGCTCCAGGACCACATGTTCCAGCCCGATCTCTCATGGAGCCTGCCCGCCCACCTGTACATGGTCTCCGAGTGGTCGGCTCACTGCACCAAGAGGAACGACCCGATGAGCTGCAAGAACTCGCTCGACCATCCGGGCAACCCGCCCGGGACGGGACCCCATCCACGCTCTAAGGCGCCCGACTACGCCTGGACCGATCTCACGTATTTGCTCGACAAGCACCATGTCCAGTGGCGCTACTACATCTTCAAGGGGATCGAGCCCGACTGCGAGTCGAACAGCAAGCTGTCCTGCGCGCCGATCACGCAGGGGCCGCGGACCAATCCGTACTGGAATCCGCTGCGCTACTTCGACACGGTTCGCGACGATCACCAGCTGGGCGACATCCAGTCGCTGAACGGATTCTTCAACGCGGCGCACAGGGGCACGCTGCCCGCGGTCTCCTGGATCGTGCCCAACGGAATCGTCTCCGAGCACCCTCCCGGGCGGGTCAGCCCGGGCCAGACCTACGTCACCGGGCTGATCAACCTGATCATGCAGAGCCGCGAGTGGAAGTCGACCGCGATCTTTCTGGCCTGGGACGACTGGAGCGGCTTCTACGACAACGTGGTTCCGCCGCGCGTCGATCAGAATGGATACGGGCTGCGAGTGCCGGCTCTGGTGATCAGCCCCTACGCGAAGCAGGGCTATATCGACCACCAGGTGCTGAGCTTCGACGCCTACGCCAAGTTCATCGAGGCCGACTTTCTCGGCGGACTGGCGCTGAACCCGCGCACCGACGGGCGCCCCGACCCGCGCCCGGATGTGCGCGAGAAAGCCCACCAGCTCGGCAACCTGATCAGCGACTTCAACTTCAATCAAAGCCCGCGCAAGCCGGTGCTACTTCCAGTCCAGCCTAAGACCGACTTCATCGAGCCGTAGCCGCGCGGGGCCTCTATATAGTGCCGCGCGTGGGGCACGAGGCGGGCGCTCGATGAGGTTCGCGCGGGTGGGGGCACTGGTCGCGGTCCTCGGTCTCTCGCTGGTCGCCGCCGCAAACTCCAAGACCAGCCGGCATCTGCGGAGCCGGCCCAACCCGGCTGCGCGAGCGGCGGTCCCGGCCGGCATCCACAAGATCCGGCACGTGATCATCATCATGCAGGAGAACCGCTCCTTCGATAACTACTTCGGCACATACCCGCACGCCGACGGCATCCCCGGCCTGGATGGCAACCGCGGGCACGTCCCTTGCCTGCCGACCGGGCACGGCACCTGCGTGAAGCCGTTTCACGATCGCCGGAACATCAACCACGGCGGCCCGCACTACTCGGGGAACGCCTTCTCGGACATCGACCACGGCAAGATGGACGGCTTCGTCGAGGAGCAGGAGAAGGGGCTGAAGACCTGCCACCGAGCGTGCCGAGTGGTCCCGCCGCACGATGTGATGGGCTACCACACCGGCAAGGAGCTTCCCAACTACTGGACTTATGCACGTGACTTCGTGCTCCAGGACCACATGTTCGAACCCAACCTCTCGTGGAGCCTGCCCGCTCACCTGTACATGGTCTCGGAGTGGTCGGCGCACTGCACGAGCAAGAAGCCCTCGAGTTGCAAGAGCGCCATCAACGATCCGGGGAGCCCGCCGGGCTTCGGCCGCCACCCCGGCAAGAAGCGCCCCATCTATGCCTGGACGGATCTCACCTACCTGCTCCACAAGCACCACATCCAGTGGCGCTACTACATCTTCAAGGGCATCGAGCCCGATTGCGAATCAGACACTTCGCTGACCTGCAGGCCAGTGACCCAAGGCCCCAGGACGGCGTCGATCTGGAACCCGCTGCTGTACTTCGAGACGGTCCACACAGACCATCAGACGGGCAACATTCAGTCGCTGAACAAGTTCTTCAGCGCCGCGCACCGGGGCACGCTTCCCGCGGTTTCCTGGATCGTTCCCAACGGACTGGTGTCGGAGCATCCCCCGAGCCCGATCAGCCCGGGCCAGACATACGTGACCGGACTGATCAACACGATCATGCAGAGCCCGGACTGGAAGTCGACCGCGATCTTCCTGAGCTGGGACGACTGGAGCGGCTTCTACGACAACGTCGACCCCCCACGCGTGGACGGGGAGGGCTACGGGCTGCGCGTCCCGGGCTTGCTGATCAGCCCGTATGCGCGCAAAGGCTTCATCGACGGCCAGACGCTCAGCTTCGACGCCTACGTCAAGTTCATCGAGGACGACTTCATGGGAGGCCAGCGCATCAATCCGAAAACTGACGGCCGACCCGATCCGCGACCCGACGTGCGCGAGAAGGCGGACCAGCTCGGCAATCTGATCGCCGACTTCAACTTTCACCAGCGGCCGCGCAAGCCGGTGCTGCTTCCAGTCCACCCCAAGACCGACTTCATCGGGCCGTAGCCAGGCACACGCGCATGCCACGGCATGTCTCCCCGCGGGTCGTACGAGGGACCGTCCTGCTGATCGCTGTGGCCGTCGTAGCAGGCGTCGCCGCAAGCGCCAGCGCCGGCGGCCGTTCCACCGCCGCAGAGCGGCACTTCGGCGCCGCCGCCGGCACGGCTCGCGCGGGGATCCACAAGATCCGCCACATCGTGATCATCATGCAGGAGAACCGCTCCTTCGATAACTACTTCGGCACCTATCGGGGGGCGGATGGGATCCCAGGCCTCGCGGGCCATGCGGGCCAGGTGCCTTGCATCCCCGACCCCAATCGCCAGACGTGCGTGCGGCCGCACCACGATCGCCAGGACCGCGATTGGAACGCGCCTCACGACGCGCCTGCCGCGATCGCGGACGTCGATGGGGGCAAGATGGACGGCTTCGTCGCCGAGCAGGAAAAGGTGCTCGCGGGTTGCGGGTGCAAGGCGCTGGCCCATGCCGACAACGTGATGGGCTACCACGACGGCAAGGAGATCCCCAACTACTGGAGCTACGCCCGCCACTTCGTGCTCCAGGACCACATGTTCGAGTCGGCGGCGTCCCGGAGCCTCGTCTCACACCTATACCTGGTGTCCCTGTGGTCGGCCCACTGCACCAAGCGCAAGCGGCCGGCGAGCTGCCACAACGCGCTCGAGAATCCTGGCGACCCCCCGCACACGGGTCAGAACCACGGCTCGAGGGCCCCGATCTATGCGTGGACGGACCTCACCTACCTCCTGCACAAGCACCACGTCAGCTGGCGGTACTACATCTTCAAGGGCGTCGAGCCCGACTGCGAATCGGACACCTCAAAGCCGTGCACGCCGGTCACCCAGGGCCCTACCACGAGCGGCTTCTGGAACCCGTTGATGTGGTTCGACACGGTCCGCGCGGATGGCCAGAGGCGGAACATCCAGTCGCTCAACTCCTTCTTTCACATTGCTCGCACGGGAACGCTGCCGGCCGTCTCCTGGATCGTGCCCAACGCGCTGGTCTCCGAGCACGCGTCCAACCCCGTGAGTGCTGGGCAGACGTACGTCACCGGGCTGATCAATCTGATCATGCAGAGCCCCGCCTGGAAGTCGACCGCGATCTTCCTCGTGTGGGACGACTGGGGCGGCTTCTACGACAATCTCAGGCCCCCTCGAGTGGACAGGAACGGGTATGGGCTGCGGGTTCCGGCGATGGTGATCAGCCCCTATGCGAGGAGGGGGTACATCGACCACCAGGTGCTGAGCTTCGACGCCTACGCCAAGTTCATCGAGGACGACTTTCTCGGTGGCCAGCGCCTGAACCCGAAGACCGACGGCCGCTGGGATCCCCGCCCCGACGTGCGCGAAGACGCCCGTCAGCTCGGCAACCTCATCCACGACTTCAACTTCAATCAGAAGCCGTTGAAACCGCTGCTGCTACCGGTTCATCCCAAGACCGACTTCATCGAGCCCTAGCTGCGCCTGCTCGGCGGGCGCGGCCTCGGCGGGCGCGGCCTCGGCGGGCGCGGCCTCGGACGCGGCGGTCTCGGGAGGCTCGCTTCGCCCGCTTTCGGGAGCCGCAGGTTGCGCGCCGTTGGAGACCTCTTGGGCAGCTGCTGCGGCCAGCAGCTCGTCGGCCAGCGCTCGCACGTCGCCGTCGAGGTGACCGCAGAGCATGTCGCGCAGCAGCGCGCGCACGTGCTCGCGCAGCTCGGACACTGTTGCTTCCGTGTCGGGGCCGGCCGGAGCATCGCCCGTAATCGCGAGCCGTTCGAGCACGAGTGCGCGCTCGAGGCGCTCGCCCACCTGTGCGCGCTCAGCGGGGTTCGCGCAGATCGCCGCGAGGCGGCCGACCAGCCGGGCGGCGGCGGGTCCCTCAGGCTCGAGCAGCGCCCTGGCGGCAAGCAGATAGTCGGTCAGGGACTCAAGCGGCGACCCCCGCTCCGCCCCCATCTCGAACCGCGCCAGTGACCAGGCCAGCGGACCATTGGCCACCCCTCGCCGCGAGATCAGGTTGAAGAACCCGCGCAGCTCGTCCTCCTCGCTGGCCGCGATCATCCGGGCTGGCCCCGAATCACCTGTGTACGGCAGCGCCAAGGGCCGCCAGTTGCCGGCGTCCACGCGCATCCACGCGCTCGGCCCGAGCGCGAATGAGCCCGGCTCGAGAAGCCGCAGCGTGCTCACCACGCGCCGCATCTGGGAACGCACCAGCGCCTCCGGCGCCGCGGCGCGACGGTCCTGCACGACCGTGAACACGATCAGCACGCTCGCTTCGCCCTCGCCCCACACGGCCTCGTAGGGAGCCTCTTCCATGTCCTCGCCTCGCACGAGCGCAAGGCCGTCGCCGAGCGCGACCTTGCGCGTGTCGCGGTCGAGCGCGACGCCCCGCAACGGCGCCAGCGCGGTCGTGACGCAGCGGCCCTCGTACACGGTCCGCTCGAGCTCAGCTAATGCCGCTTCGAATCGGCCTCGGTCGAACTCGAATTGGTTGCGCTCAGCGAACGCAACCGCGAGGAACGACTCGAGCGCTACCTGAGCGCGCTCGGGCGAGCTGCTGGGCATGCGCGCGACGCCGCGCTGGCGCAGATAGGCGCCGATGTTTTCAACCGCCGCCAGCGTCCGGGCCGCAGCGGCATAGGTGGGGAGCGCGCTCAGGAGGCGCAGGCGGGCGTTGATGAAATCGCCCGTGAGCGGTCGGTAGCAGTACAGCGGGGTGGGCCCCCCCGCTTGCTCGACTACGTCGAAGGGAACCTCCGCTCCCTTCTTGCGCTCCGCCTGAAGCGCGGCTGCGACATCCAGGGTGAAGGCCTCGAGCGCCGCGTGCAGCGTGCCGTTTCGCATGACGTTTGAGCGTTTCGTCCTCGGCGCGATTGCTCCTGCCCGGTGGCTCCGAGCTTGCAAGGAGCGCGACAGCCGCGGCCCGACTTCGAACCTTCAGCGGGCGCCTTCGGAAGCCGTGGCCTCGAGCTCGTCGAGGTGCGCGACATTTTCGCGGTCGCTCTGCTCGGTGCTCGCGGCGGCGTCGAACCAGGCGTCGAGGATCTCCCCGAGGGCGGCCTCCGAAGTCAGCCGCAGGCTCAGCGCGAGGACGTTGGCGTCGTTCCACCGCCGCGCGCCGGCGGCGGTCTGCGCGTCGATGCACAGCGCCGCCCGCACGCCCGGCAGCTTGTTGGCCGCGATCGAGGCACCCGTGCCGGTCCAGCAGGCCACCACTCCCTGCTCAGCCCTGCCCTCCAGCACGTCGCGCGCCGCGGCTTCGCTCGCCCACGCCCAGTCGTCGCGTTCGCCTTCGGCGTATGCCCCATGTACGACCAGCTCGTGGCCGCGCCGCTTCAGCTCGTCCTGGAGCGCCACGGCGACGCCCGTCAGCTCATCCGCGGCCAGCGCGACCCGCACGGCGCTCAGACGGCCGCGATGACCGCTTCGCGCTCCTCAACGACCGGCGCCTCGTGGCACAGCCATTTGCGCCCGTACGCGCGCATGTCCTCGATCAGCGGGACGAGGGCCCTGCCCTTGGAGGTGAGCGAGTACTCCACCCGGGGCGGGACCTCGGGGAAGGTGTGGCGCTCGACGATGCCCTCTTCCTCGAGTGCGCGCAGCCGCAGCGAGAGAGTGCGCGGGCTGATCCCCCGGAGCGAGCGCTCGAGCTCGCAGAAGCGAGAGCGGCCGTCCGCGAGGTCACGGATCACGAGCAGCGTCCACTTGCCGCACACGACTTCGGCGGTTCGGCACACGGGGCACTCGCTGGAAACCATCTAACGGCAAGTCTAGCGCAATGCTTCACCAACTGAAGCGAGTGACCACCGAGTTACAGCCTTGCAACACCGAGCCGGGGACCCCGCCATATCGTGAGCGCGAAATCGCCGCACAGGGCAACGAGGAGCGTGGGATGACAGTGACCGAGCACGTGCGCCAGCTTGAACGGCGTCTCAGCGCAGGGGCCGACTTCCTCGAGATCGAGGAGTGGGTCGACGACATCCGGGCCTCGGATGAAGTCAAGGCCGCCCTCTGGCTGCTCGCTTGGAGCGAACAGGAGCCCGCCACGCAGCGCCGCGTGGTGTGCGAAGCGCTCGCTGCCATGGCGCGGGCGACGGCCGCCTGAGCCCGAGCGCGCGCGATTACAGGTTTTTCACACCCCGGTTACCGCGTGGAAACATCGGCCGGGCCGCCGCCTTGGAGCATCCCCACCATGAACAAGAAACTGATTCGCACAGGCGCGGCCCTGCTGGCAGTGGCCGCCTCGCTGGGAGTCGCGGCGTGCGGCTCTTCGGGCAGCAGCAACAAGAGCTCGGGTAGCTCGTCATCCTCGACAGGCAGCTCGAAGACGCTTATCGGCGCGGGCAGCACGCTGGTCGCTCCGCTCATGTCGGAATGGCAGAGCCCCTACGACAAGGCGAACGGAGTCGCGGTCACCTACGGGGCGATCGGCTCCGGCGGCGGGATCGAGCAGATCACCGCTCGCACGGTCAACTTCGGCGCTAGCGATGCGCCGATGACCTCGAGTCAGGCGGCCGCCTGCAAGGATTGCGTTGAGATCCCCTGGGCCCTGGCGGCGACCGACGTCGCCTACAACGTCAAGGGCGTCCCCAGCGGCCTGCACTTCACGGGGCCCGTTCTGGCCAAGATCTGGATGGGCCAGATCAAGCACTGGAACGACCCGGCGATCCAGAAGCTCAACCCCAGCGTCAAGCTGCCGAGCACGGCGATCGTGCCGATTCACCGCACGGACGGCAGCGGCGACACGTACGCGTTCACAAACTATCTCTCGAAGGTGAGCCCGACCTTCAAGTCCAAGATCGGCAACGCGACCACGGTCGCCTGGCCGGGCGGCATCGGTGGCAAGGGCAACTCCGGCGTCGGCGGCGCCCTCACAAGCACCAACGGTTCGATCGCCTACATCGCGATCGCGTACGTGCTCGAGAACCATTTCCACTTCGGGCTGGTGCAGAACGCCGCCGGGAAATACCCCACGCCTGGGGTCTCGAGCATCCTCGCGGCGGCGTCGGCGCTCAAGACCGTGCCGAGCGGCGGCACGCAGGGGATCTCGATCACCGATCCGCCTGCATCCGCTACCGCGGCCTACCCGATCTCGACCTTCACCTACGTGCTCGTTCCGGTTCACTCGGCGTCAAGCATCGGGGCGGCGATGAGGAAGTTCATCACCTGGGCGGTTACCAGCGGCCAGACGTACGGCCCGAAGCTCGACTTCGCGCCGCTTCCGCAGAAGGTCGTCACGGTCGCCAAAGCGGACGTCAACCTGATCAAGTAGGTAAGTGCAAGGACGCACGCCCTGTGCAGCCGCCCGGCGGGTCGCTTCACCGCGGCCCGCCGCGTCGGCAAGGGGACCTAGACCGTGGCTGAGCCCGTGACCGTATCCGTCACCACGATCCCGCCACGGGGCCCGTTCGACATCCCGACCAGACTCGCGGACCGCATCGGCGAGCCGGCGCTGCGGATCTTGACGACGCTGGCCGGCGTCGCCTCGGTCGCGCTGCTCATATGGATCGCCGAGACGGTCTTCAACCATGCGAGCCCGGCCATCTCGGCCTTCGGGCTCGGGTTCATCGCTCATACGACGTGGGACCCCGTCAAGAACAACTTCGGTGCCGGGGCCTTCATCTACGGCACCCTGGTCAGCTCGTTCATCGCCTTGCTGATCGCTACGCCGACGGCGATCGCGATCTCGATCTACCTGACCGAGCTCGCGCCCCGTGTCATCCGTCGCCCGGTCGCGATCCTCGTCGAGCTGCTGGCCGCGATCCCGAGCGTGATCCTCGGCCTGTGGGGGATCATCATTCTGGGCCCGTTCCTCGGCAACCACCTCGAGCCGTTCCTGAAGAGCTTCCTCAGCTGGCTGCCGCTGTTCGACGGCACCCCGTCGCCCTACGGGATGCTCAACGCGGCGCTGATCCTGACGATCATGACGCTCCCGATCGTCACCGCGATCACGCGCGAGGTGTTCGAGACCACGCCGGGGGAGCTGAAGGAGGCCGCCTACGCCCTCGGCGCGACCCGCTGGGAGATGATCAAGACCGTCGTGCTGCCGATTGCTCGCCCGGGCATGGTCGGCGCCGTGATCCTGGGGCTCGGCCGCGCCTTCGGCGAAGCGATCGCCGTCACCCAAGTGATCGGCAACGCCACCTCCGTGAAGGCCTCGCTGTTCGCGCCGGCGGGCACGCTGGCCGCCCAGATCGCCTCGGAGTACCAGAGCGCCAACCCGGGTCTGGGCCAGGCCTCGCTGCTCTACCTGGCTGCGATCCTGCTGGTGCTCTCGCTGATCGTCAACATCGCGGCGCGCGTGATCGTGCGCCGGCGGCGCGTGAGCCATTAGCGATGGAGTCGAGCGCTGCCATTTCACCGCGCGACCTGCTCGCGCCGCCGCCCGGCGCCGGGCGGCGCAAGGCGCTGAACCGCACGATCGAGCTCCTGTGCACGGTGGCGGCCGCGCTCGCCGTGGCGGTCTTGCTGCTGGTCGTGATCTCCGTGTTGATCAAGGGCGTGCCTGCGATCAACTTCGGCTTTTTGACGAGTAGCCCCCACGTATCTCCATTCGGCAAGAACACGGGCGGGATCGCCAACTCGATCGTCGGCAGCGCGATCCTGATCGGGCTCGCGTCCGTGATGGCAATCCCCGTGGGGATCCTGGTCGCGATCTACACGACCGAATTCGCCGGCCCGCGGATCTCCCACGCGATCAAGTTCGCGCTCGACATCCTCAACGGCGTACCGACGATCGTGATCGGGCTGTTCATCTTCGGGCTCCTCGTCGTGGGCAACACTCAGTCCGGCTGGGCCGGCGCGATCGCGCTGGCGGTCATCGAGCTGCCGATCGTCGCGCGCGCGGCGCAGGAGGTGCTCGAACTGGTGCCGCGCTCGCTGCACGAGGCCGGCCTGGCGCTGGGGCTGCGGCGCTGGCGAATCGTGCTGCGCGTGATCTTGCCGACCGCGCTCGGCGGGTTGATCACCGGCGCGGTGCTGGGGGTCGCGCGGGTGGCCGGCGAGACCGCTCCGCTGCTGTTCACCTCGTCGATCTTCTCCAATCTGGGCCTGACGACAAACCCGGCACAGGCGATGCCGAACATTCCCGTGACGATCTTCAGCCTGTCCGAATCGCCGAGCCCATCGGACCACGCCCAGGCGTGGGCCGCAGCGCTGATCCTGATCCTGTTCGTGCTGCTGCTGAGCGTGGTGGCACGGACGTTCCACGAACGGAGCCGCAGCCGTCTGCGCAGCTGAAACATCCCTACGGAGTGAATTGCGATGATCCCCGACGCACAGGAAACGACCATGAACATCAGGCCCAACATCCAGGGCACCGCCGCCGAGCGTGCGCCGGCCAATGAGCCCCATGGCAAAGCTGCCGGTCACGGCGTGAAGGTCGACACCCTTCAGGCCTACTACGGCACCAAGCACGCGGTCAAGAACTTATCGATCGAATTCAGCGCCAACAAGGTGACAGCGATCATCGGCCCATCGGGCTGCGGCAAGTCGACCATGGTCCGCTGCATCAACCGCATGCACGAGGAGATTCCGGGCGCGCGCGCGGAGGGGATGGTCAAGCTGGACGAGGTCAACCTGTACGACTCACGCGTCGACGTGACAGCCGTTCGCCGAGTGATCGGGATGGTCTTCCAGAAGGCGAATCCGTTCCCGACGATGTCGATCTTCGACAACGTCGCCGCGGGCCTCAAGCTGACCGGACAGCGCGGTGCCGGGTTGCGCGACCGCGTGCATAGTGCGCTGCGCGCCGTGGGGCTGTGGGAAGAGGTCGACGACCGGCTCTCCTCGCCCGGGATGGCGCTCTCGGGCGGCCAGCAGCAACGACTGTGCATCGCGCGTACGATCGCCGTCGAACCCGAGGTGATCCTGATGGACGAGCCCTGCTCGGCGCTGGATCCCGTCGCCACGCTGCGAATCGAGGAGCTCATTGCCGAGCTCAAGGAGCGCTACACAATCGTGATCGTGACTCACAACATGCAGCAGGCGGCCCGGGTGGCCGACACGACCGCGTTCATGCTCGATGGTGAGCTGATCGAACACGGTCCCACCGATCAGATCTTCACCAAGCCGGGCGACGAGCGCACCGAGCGCTACGTCACGGGCAAGTTCGGGTAGACGATGAGTCTGCAACGAGAAGTCCGTCACCATTTCCACGAAGCGCTACGCGATCTTGAAGCGCAGGCACTCGGCGGCCTCGATCTGGACGTGCGCCAGCTGGACCGCGTGCTCGAGGCGATCTCCTACCAGGACGTCGAGCTGGCCGCGATGGTCGTCGCTGACGACGACCAGGTCGACGGTCGCTACCTGGAGGTCCAGCAGGGCGTGCTCTCGCTGCTTGCCACGCAGACCCCTGTGGCGACCGACCTGCGGTTGGTCGCCGCGCTGCTTCACAACATCCGTTGCATCGAGCGGATCGGGGACCAGTGCGTGAACATGGCCAAGCTCGTACCGCTCTCGGGCCACGAGCAACCCAAGGACAAGAAGATCCTGGACGCCATCGATCGCATGGGACGCCTGGCGCGCTCGCAGCTCACCCAGGCCAAGGAGGCATTCGGAAGCCGCAATGTCGAGCTCGCGCATGACCTGGTGCGCCAGGACGCCGAGATCAACCGTCTCAACCGCGGCATCTTCAAGCGGGCGGTCGAAATCGGCGAGGACATCGAGATGCGCGAGTGGGCCATGCTGATGATCCTTGTGGCGCGCGCGCTCGAGCGCATCGGCGACAACACGGTCGACATCGCCGAACAGGTCGTGTTCGTGGTCACAGGGCTGTTCCGCGAGCTCGCCGACGCATCGCACCCGGTGCCGGAGCGCGCCGAGACGACCACGGGTTAGGTCAGGGGCAGGCCCAGGGGCGGGTCCCGGGCTCGGCTTTCAGTGCCCGGGCGAGCCGCCGCGCGAGGGCGTGAAAAACCCGCAAAATGCGTGTGTGAATAGCTTGTAATCAGCTTTGGGCCGCGATCAGCCGGACGTACATTCAGGCGCACCGATGGCGGACCCCGGCACGGCAGTCATACCCCACGGCAGCCCCACTCCGGCACCATCGAGCACCGCGGGGTCGCAGGGCCGCCTCCGCATCGGGATCGCCGACGACGACTCTGGCCTGGTGCGCACGCTCGTCAGGCGTCTCCCCGCGCTGGCGATGGAGCCGGCTACCGCTTCACCCCCGAGCCCACCGAGCAGCGCTCGCTCCGGCCTGAGCAGTCGCAGGTCGGAAGTGGCGAGGAGGTTCGGGCCGTACAGGAGCTGGCCGGCGTGCGGAGCTGATCTCGCAGTTACAGGCTCTTCACATCTGGGTCACTAGTTGTTGACTTCCCGGAGCGCGACAGGCAGCAGCATGTGCGCTGCATGGCTTTGCCCAAGAGCCCGGACGAGCTGCTGGCCGTGGGGCCGCTGGAGGTTCTGCCCCCGGAGCACCTGGCGCGCGTCGACGGCACCACGCTCACACTGTCGCTGATCGAGTTGCGGCTGCTCACCGAGCTCGCCCGCCACCCGGACAGAATCGTCTCTCGCGAGGACCTCTCCCACAACGTATGGGGACGGGAGCTCCGGCCCGGCGATCGCTCGATCGATGTATACGTCCATAAGCTGCGAGTGAAGCTAGAAGCCGCGCTTCCGGGGTGGGATTTCATCCACACCCACTTCGGCTTCGGCTACCGGCTCTCACCGCAGTCACGGCAGAGCCGGCGAACCAAGGCATCCTCGCCTTGAGCTTCTCGTCCTCCGTGCCGTCGGCGTGTGGCCGCGGCTTTTGCGGACGCCCTCTGCGCTAGGGTTCCCGCCTCCGTGCTCGCGCTCGCGCTGACACATGGATTCGATGCGTTCCGAGCGATCGTGCTGGGCGTCATCCAGGGCATTTCGGAGCTGTTCCCGATCTCGAGCCTCGGCCACACGGTTCTGCTGCCGAAGCTGTTCGGCTGGAATCAGCTCGTCGCCTACCAATCGAGCTCCGCCGAGAACGCCTGGCTGGCATTCATCGTAATGCTGCACGTGGGCAGCGCTGTGGGCTTGTTGATCTATTTCTGGCGGGAGTGGGTCGTGCTCATCAAGGCCTTCTTCGCCACCCTGGCCAAGCGCCGCGTCGAGACCAAAAACGAGCGCCTTATATGGCTGATCATCGTCGCCAGCATCCCGACGGGAATCCTCGGGATCGTGTTCGAGCACGCCGCCCGCGTGGCCACGGGGAAGCCTTTGATCGCGGCGATCTTCCTGATCGTCAACGGCCTCGTGCTGTTCAGCGCGCAGGCGCTCATGCGACGCTCCGAGGTCAGGACGATGGCCCGCCGCGAGGGCGTCAAGCGCGACGGTGGCCGCAGGCTCGAGACGCTGGGGTACGGCGAGTCGGCGGGACTGGGGCTGCTCCAGTCGGGCGGCCTGATCGCGGGCATCAGCCGCGACGGGATGGTGATGGCCGGAGGACTCGCGCGGGGCCTCGACAACTTCGATGCGGCGCGGATCAGCTTCCTGATGGCCACGCCGATCATCCTCGCCGCCGGCCTGTTCAAGCTGCCGGACCTGACCGGCCCCAACGGCGACGGCGTCCGCGGGTATGCGCTGCTCGGCGCGATCGCTGCCGCCGTGCTGGCGGTCTTCACCGTGCATTTCCTGTCGCGCTACTTCAGGCGCGGGAACCTCGTGCCCTTCGCGATCTACTGCGTGCTGTTCGGAACCGCGATGGTGATCTACAACGCGTAGGCGTTAGCGGGCCATTTGCGGGCGGGACGCGTCTCTCCGCAGGGGAAGAGGGCAGCGTCGCCAAGTGGGCGTATTGTGCGCTTGTCCTGGCATCGAGGGTGATCGCGATGCGAACGGAGGACGGGGACAACTCGACCGCGCTACGATCCGGCCGCGCGGCGGGCCGGGCTATCCCGTCAACGAGGTGCAAACTTGCTGTAACAGGGCTGTAGGCGGCGCTTGGCTCGACGTGGCGATCAGATCCGGAACACCTGGATCAGACGCTCCTCGTGCTCGGCCTCGATCCGCGCGATGACTTCGATGTAGGGCTCGATCAGGGAGCCCCGCAGCTTGGTGGCAAGCAGCTCATCGACCTGGAAGATGCCGGCGCTGTTCGACATCGCGATCTCGACCTTGACCGCCCTCTCGACTCCCGGCCCGATCGTCACATCCTCGATCGCGTACGCCGATAGGGAGTGGATGTTGCGGTGCCCTGACTCAAATGGCACGCGTGAACGCCCTCGGGCCATATCGAGCGCATCGGCGACGCGGACCACCCCGGCCTCGATCGTGAAGGGGACACCGCCCCGGCGGTGAGCGATGATCGCGTGCATCGCCTCGGAAACCAGGATCGTACGCTCGGGGTCGGCATAGATCCCATCCAGCAGACCGCCGAGCTTGTCGGCCGTGAGGAACAGGCTGAAGGCCTCGTGGTCGGTGCGGTGCACGGCCATGCCCACGCAGTGAAAAAGGCTCGCTGCGGCGATCACCACCTCGGCATCGCGCTGCTCGAGCCCGTAGTCCGCCACCACGCTCGGGACAACGCCGGCGCGGAACAGCAAGCGCGCCAGACGAAGGCCGATGTTGAGCACGATCTGCACGTGCACCCAGGAGTGATCCGACATTCCCAACCGGCGCGTGGCGTTGACCGCCGCGGCATGCCACAAGGCCTTCACCTCGGGGTCGGCGTTGACTCGTTCCAGCAGACGAGCGAGGCGCCGATTGCGCTCGGCCGGGGCCCGGATGAGCATCTCCTCGATCGCCTCATGAGGCGGCCGCACTGGCTCGCGCCTGGGCTCCTCGGTTGTCACACCTGAAACCTAGCGACGCGTCAGGCCCTGCCACCGGCGGCAGCCGCAGCGCGATCGCGCTGGCGCACGAAGCGCCGCAGCTCACGGCGCAACTTGCGCACGAGCGAAGATCCCGGCAAGCGCTCCTCGAGCAGCGCCAGGGAGCGAAGGTAATGGCGAAGCCGGCGCGCGCGCAGCTCGCGTGAAGCCCCCCGGGGGCGGCCGGCATCGGCGGCCGATTCACGTCCCAGCTCGCGCAGTTTGGAGAGCTTGTCGGCCGCGAACAAGGCCAGCGCCTCGTCTCCACAACGAGCCACCTGCCGCCGGAGCGCCGCCTTGCGCGCCGCATAACGCTCAATGCGCGCATCGTCCGTGACCGCCAGCACAAGGCCCGCGATCCGCGGTCCGAAGCGCTCCTCAAGCCCCCCCGCCGTCACGTCAGTCTTCTCGATCAGGTCGTGCAGAGCACCGGCGGCGATCACATGGTCGGGCGCTCCGGCCTCGTCGAGCAACGCAGCCACCTCGAGCGGGTGCGCAATGAACGGCGTACCGTCGCCGCGGCACTGACCGGCGTGCATGCGCTCGGCGTAGCCGAGTGCCGCTCTGGCGAGGGGCCTCTGCTCAAACGTTGGATTCCAACGCGGCCCGGTCAATGGCTCGACTCTAAGACCTCGCGCTCGCGTTGTGTAGGTCAGAGGGTGGAGAAGTCCGTGAAGAGCGCGCGCGCCGCCGACATGCCGAGCGGGACGTACTCGGCCAGGAGACACTCGTTGGGAGCGTGGATGTTCGAATCAGGCAGCGAGAACCCGGTGATCACGGTCGGGATTCCCCGCTCGGCCAACGCCGAGGCAATCGGCAACGTGCCGCCGTTGCCGATCAGGAGCGGCCGCGCGCCGAGCACGCGCTCGAAGGCGCCGAGCGCGAGCCGCATCGCCTCGGAGTCGGCCGCCACCGTTGACGGCCCGGCGGAGGACATCAGCTTCACCTCGAGATCCGCGCCGGCCGGCGCGGCGTCCGCGAGCAGCTCAGTGAAGGCGCCGGTGACCTGCTCGACGTCCTGGCCGGGCGCCAGCCGGATCGACACGTTTGCCTCCGCGAGCACGGGCAGCACAGTCTTCTCGAGGTGCGGCGACCCCGTCGCGATCCCGTTCACGTCGAGGGCCGGCTCGGCGAAGGTCCGCAGGTAGAACTCGTCCGCAGCACGCGCGTCCATCGGGCGGGCGCCCTGGGTCTCGAGCTCCTCGGCGCCCGAGGGGAGCTGGCGCCAGCCCTCGACGTCCTCCGGCCTCGGGCCCGAGGTTCCGACCCGCAGCGGCTCCGGCAGGCGACCGTCGGCGGCGATCGCGGCGGACAGCGTGCGCATGAGTGCATGGGCGGCGTTGAGCGCCACGCCACCGTACATGCCCGAGTGCAGATCGCGGGCACCGGTGCGCAGCGTCACGTGGAAGTACGCCACGCCCCGCGTGGTGATGCTGAACGCCGGCTTCCCGCGACGGATCATGCCGCTGTCGAAGATCACCGCGACCGCCGCGCCTCGATCGTCGGAGGCGAGAAAGTCGAGGATTGAGTGGCCACCCACCTCCTCCTCGCCGTCGCAAGCGAAGCGCACGTTGACCGGGAGCTCGCCCCGCGCGGCGAGGTCACGCGCGGCCGCTAGCAGCATGTAAAGCTGGCCCTTGTCGTCCGCCACCCCGCGGGCATATAAATGCTCACCTCTGATCTCAGGCTCGAACGGCGGCGAGTCCCATAGCTCCAGGGGGTCGGGAGGCTGTACGTCGAAGTGCCCATAGCAGAGCACGACCGGAGCGGTCTCAGCCTCGCGGGAGGCCGGCACCTCACCTACGGCCAGCGGCCGCCCGTGCCAGTCGAGCAGCCGGGCCTCGCCGCCGGCCCCGCGGATGAACTGACAAACCCATTGGCCAGCCCTCTGAACATCCTCGCTGTGGGCGGGGTCGGCGCTGACCGAGCGGATGCTGAGCAGCTCGGCGAGCTCTTCGAACCAGTCGTCCACGGGCACGGGTTCATAGCACAGCGCGGCCCCGTCGGATCAACCCGGTGGAGAGCGCCTACCGATCGGCGGCGGCCCGGCGCAGCGCGTCTACTGGATCAGCGGCGGCCCGGCGGGCAGCACCAGCACCGAGCTGCGGGCGTTGTTGAGCTCGGTCCTTACATCGCCGCCGACGACTATGTGCCCGGCCGTCGCGTCCGGCTGCGAGCCGACCACGATCAGATCCGCCGCTTCGCCGCTAGACCCGGCGACCGTTGCGCCGAGCCGCTCGGCCAGTCCGCGGGCCGTCTCGCGAGCGACGTCGTTGGTGGGCCCGGCCAGGGGCACCGCGATCGAGGCGATCGAGGCGTCGAGCCGGGTGCGAAGGCCTGCGGCGGCGATCGCGACGGCCACCGGGCCGCCGTCGAGCAGGAACTGCGCGGTGGTGCCGGGCTCGACATGACCGGGAGCGGTTCGGTAATCGGAGCCGAACACGATCATGAACGCCCCCTCGCTCTGTGCCAACTCGCCCAGCCGCTCTCCGGTCGAGGCACCGAGGACGATGTGCCGCGCGACGTCCGCAGAGCTCAGCAATGCGGCACCGCGATCCAGGCGCTGCTCGGCATCGGCTTCAGCTATTTCCTCGCGGCGCGCGTCGAACTCACGCGCGTGGCGCACGTACGCCAGGGCCAAGCTGAACCCGGCCGGAGCCAGCATGCGTCCCAGGGCGACCGCGTCGTCGTCGTTCGCGGTCCCGTCGTAGGAGATGATCACCTCCGCGCCCACGGCTCCAATCCTGTGGCACCGCTGCCGAATTGGCATCGGCCGCCTGGATAATGCGACGCTGCCCGCGCTATCCGCCAGGCTAGCCGCCGGGAAGCCGTGAGGTGCGGGGCTAGCCGCTGGGAGCGGGTCCTAAGCGACGTCGCGCAGCTTCTGCGCCTCGGCGAGCGACTGCAGCTTCTTCAGCGATTGGTTCTCGATCTGTCGGATGCGCTCACGCGTGACGTTGAAAGTGCGACCGACCTCGTCGAGCGTGCGGGGATGCTCGCCGCCGAGGCCATAACGGAGCTCGAGCACGCGGCGCTCGCGATAGCTCAGATTCTCCAGCGCCTCGCGCAACGCTTCCTTGGTCAGGATCTCGGCCGCCCGCTCATACGGCGACTCGGCGCGCTCGTCGGCGATGAACTGCCCGAACTCGGATTCCTCCTCGTCGCCCACGGGCTTCTCCAGTGAGACCGGCGCTTGCGCCGAGCGCTTGATCGACTCCACCTCTTCGGGCTCGATCGCGGTCACCTCCGCGATCTCCTCGGCGGTCGGCTCGCGGCCGAGCTCGGTCACGAGCTTGCGCTCCGCCCTGCCGATCTTGTTGAGCTTCTCGACCACATGCACGGGGATTCGGATCGTGCGCGCCTTGTCCGCCAGCGCCCGGGCGATGGCCTGGCGAATCCACCAGGTCGCGTAGGTGGAGAACTTGAAGCCCTTGCGGTAATCAAATTTCTCCGCCGCCCGCACCAGGCCCAGCGTCCCCTCCTGGATCAGGTCCAGGAACGGCAGTCCTTGGTTGCGGTAGTTCTTGGCGATCGAGACGACCAGCCGGAGGTTCGATTCGACCATCTTCTGCTTCGCGTCGAGGTCGCCGCGCTCGATCCGCTTGGCCAGGTCGACCTCCTCCTGGGCGGTGAGCAGCCTCACCTTGCCGATGTCCTTCAAGAACAGCTGCAGGGAATCGGTTGTGATGTCGGGCTTGAGGTCGAGAGTCGTCTTCGGCTTGCGCCGGCCGCGCTTGTCCGGCGCGCGCTCGACTTCCGCCCCAGCCAGCGCCGGATCGAGCTCCTCCACCAACTCGATCTCAGCCCGTTCGATGAAGCCGTGCAGCTCCTCGACCTCGGCCTCGTCAAGATCGAGCTCCGCGACCGCGCCGGCGACTTCGGCATAGGTCAGCACCCCGACCTGCTGGCCACGGGTCATCAGTCCCTTGATCTCTTCAAGTTCCTGCAGTTCAGCTACTGACATCTGATTCCGTTTCCTCGGGTGGTCCTTGAACCCGTCCCCTGCCGGAGCCAGGCTCGCAGAGCAAAGGGCGGCCTCTGCAAGGGCGTACTGCCGCCAAGATAATCGCTGATTCTAGTTACTATACTTTTTGAAGGCAAGGCGCCGGCCGCCGTCGTTATCGCTCTCTGCGGACGTACCTATGTCAGGAATACGTCGAACACGGCCGCTCGTTTCAATCCGCAGCGTGTCTTTCCAGCACACGCTCGCGCAACGTTTCGCAGCCCCGTGCGGGATCATACGCTCCAGATGATGGAGATCCCCCCGGCATGAGTGAGCAATCCGATCGGCCGAGCGAGGTGCTGGGGGCGCTGCCGCATCGCCGGCCGAGTCGACCGAGCGAGAAGCGAGCGGCCGCGGCCAGAAGCCAGCCCCGCGGGCAGCGACCAGCGACCAAGCCGCCCGAGCCCGCGGCGACATCTTCCGCTGCTTCTTCGAGCCCGCCGCGGGGCGCCGAGCTGGTGGGCACCGCGGTGCAGGCCGCCGCCGAGCTGGCTGAGATCGGTCTGTCCGCCACCGCCCGCGCCATCCGGGAGGCGCTCGCGCGACTGCCGCGACCGTAGCTCGGGATTCCGTGGCCCCCCAGCCGCTCACGATCGCCACTGCGCGCGAGGTCGTGCTCGCCGCGACGCGACCGCTCGATGCCGTCACCATCCGCGTCGAGGATGCGCTCGGATCGGTACTCGCGCACGAGATAAGCGCGCTCACCGACGTCCCCCCGTTCGCCTCCTCCGCCATGGACGGGTACGCCGTCGAGGCGGGGCCGGCGGGACGGACGCTCGCGGTCGTCGGTGAAGCGCGCGCGGGGTCACCCGCGCAGGTTGCGCTCGGACAGGGTGAGGCGATTCGCGTGTCGACAGGCGCGGCGATTCCCGCCGGCACCGGCGGGGTCGTCCGTCAGGAGGACGTGGAGGAGCACGGCGACCAGATCCGGACGGTGGCGGCGACGAGGCCCCGCGAGCACATCCGCGAAGCGGGCGAGGACATGCGGGCGGACACGGTCGTGCTGCCGGCAGGAACGATGATGGGCGCCGCGGAGGTGGCGGGGGCGGTGGCAGCGGGAGCCGGCAGCGTGGTCGTCACGCGTCGACCGCGGGTGGCGGTCGCATGCACCGGGGATGAGCTGCGCGACCCCGGAGCGCCACTTGGCCCCGGTGAAATCCACAACTCGAACGGACCGATGCTGCGCTCGCTGGCGCAGCGCGCGGGCGCGCTCATCGTCGCCAGCGATCACCTTCCGGATCAGCCGGAGGCCACCCGTGACGCGCTCGCCGGGGCGCTCGATCGCGCCGACGTGGTGGTGATCTCCGGCGGCGTGTCGGTCGGCGTTCACGATCACGTCAAGCCCGTGCTCGCCGCGCTCGGCGTGGAGGAGCGCTTCTGGCGCGTCGCGCTGCAGCCCGGTGGCCCCACCTGGTTCGGCGTGCGAGGCGACAAGCTGGTGTTCGGACTGCCAGGTAACCCGGTCTCCGCCGCCGTCACCTTCGCCTTATTCGTGCGCCCCGCGCTGGCGGCGGCCCAGGGGTTTCAGCCTCGCTCGCGGATCGATCGCCATGGACGACTCGCGGTGGCGGTCGCGCGCAACCCCAGACGCGAACAGGCGCTGCGGGTGCGCCTCGAGCAGCGGGACGGGGACACGCTCGTGACCCCCAACGGGTCGCAGGGGTCCCATGTCGTCAGCTCGCTGGTGGGGGCCGACGCACTCGCGTTCATCCCTCCGGGTGATGGCGAGCTCTCCGCCGGGAGCACGGTAGAGCTCGAGGCGCTGACCGGGTGGGAAGCATGAGACAGCGAGCGGCGGCTCGGGAGCACAGGGGCTCCCGTCCCGCGCTCGTCGCCGCAGCCCTGGGAACCGTATTTGCGCTGCTTGGCGCCATCGGCGCGCTGCTTCAGCTGAGACGGCGCCGGTTGCCCGCCCACGCCGCGATCATCTCCCCGAGCAAGTCCACGGTGATTGCGGCGGACGGAGCCGTCCGCTCCGTGCAGATCGCCGAGCTGTCGCTTCCGGCGTCGCGACTCGAGCAGCTCTGGACGGCCCCCAATCTGGAGAATCTGGCGCGGACCTACTGGCGCTTTCTGACGCGGGTCACGCTCGGACTCGTGCGCGTGAGCTATGGACGCCGGGAACGCGCGGTGGTTTTCATCTCCCGCCCTCTGACGCTACTGCGATTCGACAGTCCCGACTACGTGCTCGAAGCCGATCACGGCAAGGTCCGCTGGCGCATCCGGGACGGATTGCTGGTGGCGCGCGCCGGGCGCGGGTGCGGCTTCTTGGCACTCGACGTCTCACGCGAGCAGGTCGACGGGGAGGACTCCAAGCTCAGGATCGAGGTCGAGGTGGCGAACTTCTATCCCTCGATCGCGGCGGGACTCAGCATGCCCGCGTACATGGTCACCCAGGCGGTCATTCATGTCGCGGTGACGCATGCCTTCCTGCGCTCGCTGGCGAAGCTCGACCTCGCCCAGTCGAAGGTCAAGGCGCTCGCAGATCTGGAGGCCGCCGCTACCGCTCAGCCGTAGCGCACGCCGCTGATCTTGCGCATCTTGCTGCGGTCGTGGCGTGCCCCGATCCGCCGCACGGTCCCCGAGCGCGAGCGCATCACCAGCGATTCGGTGGTGGCACCCCTGTCGCCCTGGTAGCGAACGCCCTGGAGCACGTCCCCGTCGGTCACGCCGGTCGCCGAGAAGAACACGTCCTCGCCGGCGACCAGATCGTCACACGAGAGCACGCGCTCGAGGTCGTAACCCTCGGCGCGGGCAGCCTCGCGCTCGCCGTCGTCACGCGGCCACAGCCGGCCCAGCAGTTCCCCGCCAATGCACTTGATCGCCGCCGCCGAGATCACGCCTTCCGGCGTCCCGCCGATGCCCCACAGCAGATCGACGGGAGAATTCTCGCTCACCGCCAGGAGCGCCGCCGACACGTCGCCGTCCATGATCAAGCGCACGCGTGCGCCGGCCTCCCGCACCTGGCGCATGGCGTCATGGTGGCGCTCGCGGTCAAGCATCACCACCATCACGTCGCGGATGTCGACCTGCTTTCGCTCGGCGATCAGGCCCAGGGTCTCCCCGAGCGGCCGATCGAGGTCGAGCAGGTCCGCGACCTCAGGCCCGCCGGCGATCTTCTCCATGTAGACGATCGGACCAGGGGAGAACATCGTTCCCCGCTCGGCGAGCGCGATCACCGCGATCGCGCTGGGCATCCCGAGCGCGGTCAATCGAGTGCCCTCCAGTGGATCGACCGCGATGTCCACCTGGGGCGGCGACCCATCGCCGATCTCCTCGCCGTTGTAGAGCATCGGCGCCCGGTCTTTCTCCCCTTCGCCGATTACGACCACGCCGTCCATGGAGACGGAATCGAGCACGGAGCGCATCGCGTCGACGGCCGCCTGGTCGGCGCCCTCCTTGTCGCCCCGACCGACCATGCGCGCGGCGGCGAGCGCCGCCGCCTCGGTCACCCGGACCAGTTCCAGGGCCAGGTTGCGGTCGGGACGGACGGTTGCGGGAGAGCCGGTCAAAGTATGCCCGGCGGCTTGCGGCGCGGACCGCTCTCCTGCGCGCGCCAGACGGACCCCACGAGAATCAGGAGGGCGCCCACCAGCGCGACGAACCAGCCGTAGTCGATACCGATCTCACCGCTGGGCTGGCCGGGTTGGTCGATCAGGCCGCGGAAGATGATCAAGGTCAAGGCGGCGATCGCGATCACCGCGGTCATCTCGCCGCGTGGCCATGAAAGCGCGTGCCCGCGGGTGATGATCCAGGCGAGCACAATCGGCGCCACCGCGGTGGCCAGCAAGAAATAGCGCAGGATCGTCATCGATTTCCAACCGCTGCAGGACGAGTGCGGGCCTCTGCAGACATTCAGGTGAGCCAGCCCGTTGCCCAGCGTGAACCAGGCGAGGAAGACGGAGAGCGCGAGCAGCGCCCCGCCCGCGACCGCGATCAGCTCGCCGCGGTTCAGCGCCCGCACCTCGATGAGCGGCTTGCGCGCAGCCCGCCCCTGGGGTGCGCCCGGTGACCGGCTCACTGTCGGCTGCGTCGCCACCGCCAGGGAGATATAGCGCATCGCGCGCCTCCGCGAGCAACTCTGGCAGCTTATGCAGCGATGAGCACCACTTTCAGGGCGCTGTTCCCAGAATCGACCGAGCTGGCGCTCGTGGCCATCCCCGAGCTCCTGAGCGAGCTGGGCGCGCGTGCGTCGCGGCGTCCGTACACGATCGCCAACTTCGTCGCGAGCGTCGATGGTCGCGCGACCATCTCGGGCCGCTCGGCGCCGCTCTCCAGCGCCAGCGATCGGGAGCTGTTCCACGCCTTGCGGGAGTCGGCGGACGCCGTGCTTGCGGGCACCGGCACCCTGCGCGTAGAGCGCTATGGAAGGCTGATCAAAGATCCGGCGGCGCGCGCCCGCCGCACCCGGCGCGGGCTGGCGCCGGAGCCCCTGGCCGTCGTGATCTCGCGCTCCGGCCAGGTGCCCTATGAGATCCCGCTGTTCGCGGAGCCCGAGGCACGGGTCGTCGAGTTCACGGGCGCGAGCGCGCCACGCCCGGTCGCGGCCCAGCGCGAGCTGGTCACGCTTGAAGAGGGCGCTGTGGATCTGGGCAGAGTGTTCGAGCGCCTGCGGGCCGACTTCGGGATCCGCACGCTGCTGTGCGAGGGCGGGCCCACCCTCTTCGGCTCGCTGGTCGCCGACGGCCTGGTGGACGAGCTGTTCCTCACCGTGGCCCCGGTGCTCGTGGGAGGCGAGAGCAATCCGGACATCCTGAGCGGCCCGCCGCTGCCCGAGCCGACCCAGCTCGAGCTCGTGTCGGTGCTTGAAAGTGAGGGAGCGTTGTTCTTACGCTTCGGGGTGGCGAGGTGAGCGTGAACTCCGCGACCGATCCCTTGGAGCGGCATTTCGCCGCCATGAGCGAGACGCGGGCGCGCACGCACGCATTGGTCGACGAGATCGCTGAGGACGACCTGGTCCAGGTCCATTCGCCGCTGATGAGCCCCTTGGTGTGGGATCTGGGGCATATCGCCGCCTTCGAGGACCTGTGGCTCGTCCACCGCTTCGGGCGACGGCCGATGGTCAGGGAGGACCTTGCCCTGGTCTATGACGCCTTCGAGACGCCGCGCGCCGCGCGTGGAGATCTGCCACTCCTAGGCCCGGACGAGGCGCGGGCCTATCTGGTGGAAGTTCGTGAGCAGGCGATCGCGCTCGCCCGTGAGCGCGGCATCGGCGACGGCCGTCTGCACGAGATGGTGCTCCGCCACGAGCATCAGCACTGCGAGACGATGATGCAGACGATCCAGCTCGCGCACCTCGACCCCTATCCAAATCAGCCCGAGCCGGCGCCCACGGCGCTCCCAGGAGCACCGGCGACGGGGCTCGAGATGGTGGAGATTCCAGCCGGCCCCTGCACGATCGGCGCTTCCGCCGACGGCTTCGCCTACGACAACGAGCGACCGCGGCATGAGACCGAGCTCGGCGACTTCGCGCTCGCCACGAGCCCCGTCACGAACGGCGCCTACCGCGAGTTCGTGCGAGGCGGTGGCTACCACCAGCGGGAGTGGTGGTGCCCGGAGGGATGGGAGTGGAGGCAGACGCACGGCGTCGAGCGGCCCGGCGGCTGGACCGAGGACCTCGAGCGAGAATGGCGCCTCGGCCGACTCGCTCCGCTGGACCCCGCCCGCCCCGTCGTCCATGTCTCCTGGTACGAGGCCGACGCCTTCGCGCGCGCTCACGACGCGCGCCTACCCACCGAGTTCGAATGGGAGAAAGCGGCCACCTGCGATCCAGCCGGCGCGGTGCGCGCGTATCCGTGGGGGGACGAGCCGCCGATCCCCGGCGTGCACGGCAATCTCGACCAGCGCGAGCGAGGACCCGTGTCCGTCGAAACTCACGCTGCCGGCGACTCGGCGTACGGGGTCGGGGATCTGATCGGCCAGGTCTGGGAGTGGACCAGCTCGACGTTCGCTGGGTATTCCGGGTTCGTCGCGCACCCCTACCGGGAGTACTCGGAGGTCTTTTTCGGACAGCGCTACAGGGTGCTCAGGGGTGCCTCCTGGGCGACGCGAGCCCGGGTGGCGACAGCCACCTTTCGCAACTGGGACTTTCCCGAGCGGCGGCAGATCTTCGCCGGCATGCGAGTCGCCAGGTAGCGCCGCGCCGGCAGGCGCGGGCGCCGCGGCGTCGCGAGACCGGAACCGAAGGACGCTAAAGGCCCAGTCCACGCACGCCGCGCTCGCCCCAGCCAAGGTGGTGGGCGAGCTCATGCCGCACCGTTCGCGTGACCTGGGCCTTGAGCAGCTCAGGGTCGTGGCCGAAGTCGCGCAGCAGCGTGTCGCGGAAGATCACGATGCGATCGTGGAAGTAGTCCTGCGCGACGGTGCCGCCCTCGTAAAGTCCGTAGGCGCGGCGCTCGGAGCCGCCGTCCGCGACCACCACCGCGACGTGCTCGAGGGCCGCGTGGAACTCGAGCGGAAGCTCGTCGATGGCCAACCGCACCAGCGACTTGAAGCCCTGGTCGGTGTAGGGATCGAGCTCGAGGTCGTATTCGAGCCCCTCTCCCTGGTCGAAGGTGCCCCTGAACGCGGCCGGCCCCCGAGCGGCCAGCTCCTCCGCGCGGCGCACGATCGCCTCGAAGTCCTCCTCGGACTCGGGGTCGCGCCATCCCGCCATGCGCAGCATCACCACCAGCGCCGCGCCCCCGATCACGACCACGCCCGCCCCGAAGATCGCCAGGCCCTGCAGGAGCCGCACCGGAAAGGATGAGCTGAAGCCGCCGACGAGGCTGATCGCCGCCACGCCCACCGTCAGCGCTGCCAGCGCCGACGCCAGGACACGGCGCAGCGGCGGTGGGGATCCGGGAGACGGGCGGTGGCCAGGCGATCTCTCCGGCATGGCCTTACTGGAGCGTCCTCGCGATCACGAGACGCTGGATCTCGTTGGTGCCTTCATAGATCTGGGTGATTTTGGCGTCGCGGAGCATGCGCTCGACTGGATACTCGCTCACGTAGCCGTAGCCACCGAGCACCTGGACCGCCTCCACTGTCACCCGCATGGCCACGTCCGAGCAGAAGAGCTTCGCCATCGCCGAGTATTTGCCGATGTCGGGCTCCCCACGATCGACTCGTGCGGAGGCTTGGTAGAGCAGCTCGCGCCCAGCGGCGCACTCGGTCTCCATGTCGGCGAGCTTGAACTGGATCGCCTGGAAGGAGTTGATCGGGCGCCCGAACTGACGGCGCTCCCGCGCGTACGCGGCGGCGTAGTCGGTGGCGCCCTGCGCGATTCCGAGGGCCTGCGCAGCCACGCCCAGGCGCGAGCGGTCGAGCGTGCTCATGGCCACCTTGAAGCCCTCGCCCACGTGGCCGATCACGTTCTCCGGCGGCACCCGCACGGCGTCGAAGATCGGCTGCCCGGTGGGCGACCCACGGATGCCCAGCTTGTGCTCGAGCTTGCCCACCGCGAACCCTGGCCTGTCGGCCTCGACCACGAACGCCGTGATGCCACGCGAACGGCCCGCGCTCGAATCGGTGACCGCGAACACGACATAGAAGTCGGCGATGCCGAGGTTCGTGATCCAGTTCTTGGTGCCGGTGATCTCCCACTCTCCGTCGCGCTCCACGGCACGGGTGAGCATCCCCCCCGGATCGGAGCCGGCTTCCGGCTCCGAGAGCGCGAACGCCGGCGACCATTCGCCGCTTGCGCAGGGGGGCAGAAAGCGGTCCTTGAGCTGAGGTGAGCCGAACAGCTTGATCGGCAGCGTCCCCAGCTCTTGAATCATCAGGATCAGCGCCGTCGAGGCGCAGGCCTTCGCGATCTCCTCGATCGCGATGCTGAGCATCAACGCACCGGTGCCCGTGCCCCCATGGTCGATGTCGAAGGGGAGGCCAAGGATGTCGTGCTCGGCGAGCAGCGCGCGCAGGTCGTGGGGGTACTCGGCCCGTTGGTCGATTTCCCCCGCTCGGGGGGCGATTCGCTCCTGCGCGATCTGGCGGATCGTGTCCCGGAAATCGGCGTATTCCCGGGGAATCGCGTAGGTCTCGGCGAGCGCGGACATCCACCCTGGATCCTACGTCACCGCGCGCTCCCGGCGAGTGGGACGGAGCTTGTTCTGCCCGGCGGCTCTAGAAGCCCGTCGGGTGGCGCACGATGTACCCCGCGGCCGGGTCCACGCGTTTGGTCGACCAACGGTCTCCGTGTCCGTAGGAACCCCATTGCTGGTCGCCGGTGTCGAACCAGAGGCCGGCGATTTTGGCGTAGGCGTGTTGGGAGTTGGTGTAGATGCGGATCCATTTGCCCCACCCGGATTGGCCGTAGTTGTAGAACAGGGCCAAGGGCTGCCACAAAAGCCCGCCGCCGTGCAACGCGAAGCTGACCGACCCCGAGCAGTCATAACAAGAGGACTTCCAACTCGCGTGACCGCCGCCATAACAGTAAGGCCGAAACGCGATCTGATTAGCCGCCGCGATCACCCGCTTCACCACCGCCGGCGCGTCGTGAGGCGCGACCGCCAACCCACGCGAGTTCAAATGCGCGAAATGCTCCGGAATGCCCTGCTCCCGCCGGGTCGCGGAACGCAACGCCCGCCACGAGCGCGGCCAATCAAGCTGCCCATCAACCGGCAAATGATGCGCCCGCTTAAACGCATTCACCTCCAAGCGCGTATGCGCCCCAAACACGCCCGTGACCGGCAACGAATACCCCAAATCAGTCAAATCCTGCTGCGCCAGGCGCACCCACGGCCCACTCGAGCCCTGATGCAAATTCGGAGGATCACTCGCGCTCGCCACACCCGCCCCCACCAACACCACCAACACCACCCCCACACCCGCCACACACAGACGCAGCACACGAGCAAAAAACCGCACGCCAACACCCTCCTCTTCCGAACGCCTACGGGGTTAGCTGACGGACTCGCGCTAAAAGAGCTCGCGCTACGCCTCACACAAGAGACGATTCGCCCCAAGAACCACACAAGGTCCCACGGGATCCCCCGCTCCCCCAACACACAAACGGCCAGAGGACTCGGCTGGGCATATATTTCCGCGGCACGCTATCGAATCTGCAAGTTGAATTGCGTTTCGAAGGACTACGCTCATGGACGTGGAAGGGCAGCACTCGCCGCGCGAGGTCGCCGAGCACTCGCCGCGCGAGGTCGCCGACCTCCTCGCGCGTGAAGAGATTCAGCTGATTGATGTCCGCCAGGCCGACGAACACGCCGCGGGCCGGATCGCCGGAGACCGGCTGATCGAGCTGGGTCAGCTCGCTGCGCGCGCCGGCGAGCTCGATCCCACGCGACCGGTCGTCTTCTACTGTCGCAGCGGTGGACGCTCGGCCATGGCGACCCAAGCCTTCCGCGAGGCGGGCTTCGAGGCCTTCAACATGAGCGGCGGCTTGCTCGCATGGCAGGCCTCCGGGTTGCCGCTCGAGCCTGCCGGCGGATATGTGGCCTAATCACCTACGGCTTCCACTTGATCGAGCAGCCGATCGGTTGCGTCTCGGCGGGGGCGGGGTCGCGCCCGGAAAGGACCGCGTCCAGCGCCTGCCGCAGCCACGCAGCGTTCTGCTCAGGCTCGTCGTAGGCTGAGTCCGGCGCCCCTCGGTAGCGCAGGCGCCGCTGCGCGTCGAGCACGAAGACCTCAGGCGTAGTCCGCGCGCCATAGCCACGCGCCACCTCCTGGCTCGCGTCGTACAGGTAGGGCATCGACCACTCCTCGGCGGCCACGCGCCGCCGCATCGCCTCGACCGAGTCCCGCGGGTAGCGCTGCGCATCGTTGGAATTGACCGCAAGGAAGCGGACGCCCTGCTCGGCATAGTCGCGCGCCGCAGCCATGATCCGCTCATGCCAGGCGAGCGCGTAGGGGCAGTGGTTGCAGGTGAACACGACCACCGTCGCGGGGGCGCCGTTCACGGACGGGGAGTGGGTCTGCCCGGCGGTATCCGGAAGCTCGAACGAGGGAGCCAGCTGACCGATCGCGACCGTCATCGCGTCAGCGCCTCGCGCAATTCGTCTGGGTCCGGCAGCGGCGAGATGCGCCCGTCGCGGCGCCGGTAGATCCTGCAGCTCAGGCCGACCTCCTCCTCGGCGCCGGCGAACGGATCGCGGCCGTCGATGAGGATGGTCGGGGAGCCAGGGAAGCGCCGCTCGTGCGCGTCTTCGTCGGTCCGTACCTCCGTGGAGCGGATCGCGACGTCGGTGAGTCCCAGCCCATCGAGCGTATCCCTGAGCATGGCCAGTGCGCGCTCCGTGGAGGGACACCCCTGCCACCAGAGCAGTTCGATTTCAGGCGTCTTCATGCCTCGAGGCTACCCAGGTGGGAGCCTGCTCAGGCGATCGTCCAGGCGTCCTCGGTGAACAGCAGTCTGCTCAGCTGCTCCTCGGAGGGCGGCTCCGCGCCGTGCTGGCCGCGCCTGAACACCGGCCGCTCAACCGCGCGGAAGATCCCGATCGGGGTGGGCCCGCTGGGGTCCTCGGAGAGCCGTACGAGCGAATAGGCGAGGCCAGGGTCGGAGCCCCCGGGGTCGTGAACGACCAGCGCGTCCTCGCCGACCTCGCCCACATCGACGAACTGCAGCGAGCCGTCGCGCCCCCGCGCGATACCCCGCTGTCCCTCCTCACCGAACCTGATCGGCCGACCGGGCTCGAGCCTGATTTGGTTCTGGTCCTTGACGCCCTTCTCGGTCAGAGCGGCGAAGGCGCCGTCGTTGAACACCGGGCAGTTCTGGTAGATCTCGATCAGCGCGGAGCCCTCGTGCTCGGCGGCCGCCCGCAGCACGGAGGCGAGGTGGTGCCGGTCGCGGTCGATCGTGCGCGCCACGAAGGTCGCCTCGGCGCCGAGCGCCAGTGCGGTCGGGTTGAAGGGATGGTCCGCCACGCCGAAGGGGGTGGACTTGGTCACCTTGCCGAGCTCGGAGGTCGGCGAGGCCTGCCCCTTGGTGAGGCCGTAGATCTGGTTGTTGAAGAGCAGGATCTTCACCGGGACGTTGCGACGCAGGGCATGGATGAGGTGATTGCCGCCGATCGAGAGCGCGTCGCCGTCGCCCGTCACCACCCAGATCGAGAGGTCGTTGCGCGTCGCCGCCAGCCCCGTCGCGATCGCCGGCGCCCGGCCGTGGATGCCGTGCATGCCGTAGGTGTCCATGTAGTAGGCGAAGCGGCCGGCGCAGCCGATGCCGGTGACGAACACGATCCGCTCGGGCGGGATGCCCAGCTCGGGCATGAACTGCTGCACGGCCGAGAGCACCGCGTAGTCTCCGCACCCGGGGCACCAGCGCGTCTCTTGATCGGACTGGAAATCCGCTTTGGTGAGCGCCTCGGGAGCCCCACCGTTGGCCTTGGGGGCCGCGCCGTTGCCGTTGCCGCCGCTCACCCCTCGACCCTCGCCAGGATCTCATGCTCGACCTCGGCCGCGAAGATGGGCTGTCCCTGGACCTTGCAGAACGACTCGACGTCGACGAGGAAGCGCCCCCGCAGCAGCAGCGCGAGCTGGCCGGTGTTCATCTCGGGCACCAGCACGCGATCGAAGAAGCGCAGCGCGTCGCCCGTGTTGGCGGGCAGCGGGTTCAGGTTGCGCAGGTGTGCGGAGGCGACCTTGACCCCCCGCTCGCGCGCCCGGCGCGCACCGGCGCGGATCGCCCCCTCGCTCGAGCCCCATCCCAGCACCAGCAGCTCCGCGTCGGGGTCGCCCTCCACCTCGAGCGGTGCCACTTCGCGCACGATGCCGGCCACCTTGGCCGCCCTGACCTCCGTCATGCGCGCGTGGTTCGACGCGTCGTAAGAGACGTTCCCCGTCTCTGCCTCCTTCTCGAGCCCGCCAATACGGTGCTGGAGCCCTGGGGTGCCGGGCACCGCCCAGGGCCGCGCCAGTCGCTCGTCGCGGGCATACGGCCGCAGTGGCTCGCCCGTGGGGATGGCGAGCGCGGGATCGATCTCCGGCAGCTCGTCGACCCCGGGGACGCGCCATGGCTCCGAGGACGAGGCGAGGAAGGTGTCCGAGAGCACGATCACCGGCGTCCGGTAGCGGATCGCCACGCGCACCGCTTCGAAAGCGGCGTCGAAGCAGCCGCCCGGCGTGGACGGCGCGATCACCGGCACGGGCGATTCGCCGTGGCGGCCGAAGAGCGCCATCAGCAGGTCGGATTGCTCGGTCTTGGTGGGCATGCCGGTGGACGGTCCCGCGCGCTGCACGTCGATCACCACCATCGGCAGCTCGAGCGCCACGGCTAGGCCGATCGTCTCCGCCTTCAAGTCCATCCCCGGCCCGCTGGTGGCGGTGACGCCGATCTCGCCGCCGAAAGCGGCGCCGAGTGCCATGCCCGCGGCCGCGATCTCGTCCTCGGCCTGCATCGTTGAGACCGCGAAGCCCTTGTGGCGTGAGAGCTCGTGCAGAAGCTCGGACGCCGGCGTGATCGGATAGCTCGCCAGCAGCAGGGGTAGGCGGCTGCGCACGCTCGCGGCGATCAATCCCAGCGACAGCGCCTTCGTGCCGTTGACGTTGCGATACGTGCCGGGCGGCACGTCCGTAGCGCGCGCCACGTGGTACTGAACATCGAGCAGCTCGGCCGTCTCGCCGAACGACCAGCCCGCCTTGAAGGCCTGGAGATTGGCCTGCGCCACCGGCGGTCTCGCGCCGAACTTCTGCTCGATCCAGTGCTCCGTGACGTCGGTGGGGCGACCGTACATCCACGAGAGCACGCCCAGCGCGAACAGGTTCTTGGCCCTCGCGGCGTCCCGGCTCGAGGTCCCCTCGATGCCTTCGACCGCCCGCGTGGTCAGCGTCGTCATCGGAATCCGATGCACCCGGAAGGTGCTGAGCGAGCCGTCCTCGAGCGGGTTCGACGTGTACCCCGCCTTCTCCAGATTGCGCTTGTTGAAGGCGTCCTCGTTGGCGACGATCGTCGCGTGCGCGGGAAGTTCGGGCAAGTTCGTCTTGAGCGCGGCGGGATTCATCGCCACCAGCACGTTGGGCTGGTCCCCTGGAGTGAGGATGTCGCGCGAGGCGAAATGGATCTGGAACGCCGACACCCCGGCGAGCGTGCCCGCCGGCGCACGGATCTCGGCGGGAAAGTTCGGCAGCGTCGCGAGATCGTTGCCGAGCGCCGCGGTCGCGTCGGTGAAACGCGTTCCGGCAAGCTGCATACCGTCGCCAGAGTCACCCGCAAAGCGGATCACCACCCGCTCCCGCTCTTCGACGGTCTTGGCGGTCACAAAGCCCCTGGCGTTCCTACTGGCGTCACGCGCTTACCGATTGTACGTAGGTGCACAGATGGGCTGCTCCCATCACTTTTTCGGGGGCGCGCATGCGCGCCCCCGCCGGCCGAGCATGCTCGGCCGGGGCCGGGCCACATGTGGCCCGGCCAACGCCATGACTAGATCTTCTGGACGTTGATCGCCTTCGGACCCTTGGGGCCTGCCTCCTCTTCGTAGGAGACCTTGGCGCCCTCGGCGAGCGAGCGGTAGCCCTCCGAATTGATCGACGTGTGATGGACGAAGAGGTCGCGGCTGCCCTCGTCAGGCGTGATGAACCCGAACCCCTTCTCGTCGCTGAACCACTTGACTGTTCCCGTTGGCATGTGGAGTCCTCCTCCGGAGCCTGAAGTGCTACTACGCGGAGGACTTGAGTGGTCCCGGCGCCTGCACCTACTTTCGCCGCGGCAAGCCCCGCGGCCTTACGGGCGCAGAAGCTACCACGCCCAGCGGAGATGCCGCCCGTAGGCTTCCAGCGATGCACTGGCTCGTCGACGGCATGAACGTGATCGGCACCCGCCCGGACGGCTGGTGGAAGGACCGCGACGGGGCCATGCTCGGCCTGGTCGATCTCCTCGAGCGCTGGGCGGCGGCTGAGGGAGACGACGTGACCGTCGTGTTCGAGCGCCCGCCCTCGCCCCCGATCCGCTCCACGGTCGTCGAGGTGGCCCACGCTCCCCGCCCCAAGGCGCACGCCGCCGACGACGAGATCGTGCGCCGGCTGCGCCAGCGCGCGAGCACCGCCGAGATCCGCGTCGTGACCTCCGACCGATGGCTGGCCGATCGGGCTTCCGCGCTCGGGGCCACGGTCATCTCCGCGGAGTCCTTCCGGCGCTCCCTCGAGCACTGAAGCTCAGGGGTGCTCGTAGACGATCTGCGAGGTGAGACGACCCACGCTGTCGTAAAGCGACCTGGCAGCGCCGTTGAACTCTTGGGTGTGCCAGTACGTGCGCGTCGCCCCGCGGGCCGTTGCTTGCGCGAAAACCGCGTCGAAGAGCGCCTTCGACGCGCTGCCCCCACGCGCCGCGCGATCGACGTACAGATCCTCCAGGTAGCAGTACCCGTCGGCGCTCCAGGTGGTGGGGTGAAAGACGAGGTGGGCGAGACCGACCAGTTGCCCTGAAGCGTCGACCGCGACCAGGCCGAGCATGCCCTGCGCGCCGTCGCGCAGCCGCTCGAAGGTGATTTCAGTCACCTCGTCGCTCAAGGGCTCCCGGTAGAACGCGAGGTAAGCGGCCCACAGCTCGAGCCAGCGTTCCCGGTCGCCGTTCTCGAGCCGTCGCACGGTCATCTCAGGCGCAGAGATCCGCGGATCATACGATGCGGCCCTGCGACAATGGAGGCATGCCGGATCAGCACCCGCGCACCTCCTCCCCCCCGAGCAGACGTCCGCCTGGCCAGGGAACCCGTGGGCAGCCGCCCACGCCGCCGACGTGGCGCGTGACCCCGGCCCCGGACGGCCGCGGTCGCCAACCGCAGCAGCAGCCGCCGCGCGGTCCCAGCGCCCGTTGGCTCCTACTGCTGCTCGCGGTGGGTTTGCTGGCCCTGAACCTGTGGATCTCATCGCAGGCGCTACAGCCTGCGGCGCGGGTCCAGATCCCCTATTACCCGACGTTCATCAACCAGGTGAAGGGCGACAACGTCAGCTCGATCTCCTCGACCGGCAACTCGATCCAAGGCAGCTTCAAGCGGCAGATCAGCTACCCGGCGCACAGCCGCCATCCCACGCAGGCAAGCCAGTTCTCGACCCAGATCCCCGCGTTCGCGAACGGGGCCTCGCTATCCTCGCTGCTCCAGGCGCACGGCGTGACGATCAACGCGCACGCGCCGTCTAGCGGACCGTCCTTCATCGAAGAGCTGCTGCTTGGGTTCGGGCCGACGCTGCTCCTGATCCTGCTGTTCGTACTGATCATGCGGCGCGCCGCCGCCGCTGCGGGCGGGGGCGGACCCGGCGGGCTGATGTCGTTCGGCCGCTCGCGCGCGCGACGTGTCGATGCTTCAGAGCAGCAGGTGACCTTCAACGACGTGGCCGGCATCGACGAGGCCAAGGAGGAGCTCACGGAGATCGTCGACTTCCTGCGCAACCCCGACAAGTACCTGCGCCTCGGCGGCAAGATCCCTCGCGGCGTGCTGCTCTCGGGAGCTCCGGGAACCGGTAAGACGCTGCTCGCGCGCGCCGTCGCCGGCGAGGCCAGCGTCCCCTTCTTCCAGATGTCTGCTTCCGAGTTCGTGGAGATGATCGTCGGCGTGGGCGCGTCCCGCGTGCGGGACTTGTTTCAGCAGGCCAAGGCCGCGGCGCCCGCGATCATCTTCATCGACGAGTTGGACGCGATCGGGCGCTCGCGCGCGGGCGGCGGCGCCAACATCACCGGCGGCCACGACGAGCGCGAGCAGACCCTCAACCAGATCCTCACGGAAATGGACGGCTTCGATCCGCGCACGGGGGTGATCGTGCTCGGGGCGACCAACCGGCCCGAAATCCTCGACCCGGCTCTGCTCCGCCCGGGCCGCTTCGACCGGCGCGTGTCCGTGCAGCCGCCCGACCGCGGTGGCCGCGAGGCGATCCTGCGCGTGCACACGCGCTCGGTGCCACTCGCACCCGAGGTCGACGTTGGCTCGCTGGCGGCGTCCACGCCGGGCATGGTGGGCGCCGACCTCGCGAACCTGGTCAATGAGGCGGCGCTGCTAGCCGCGCGGCGCAACCATGAGCGCGTCTCGCGCCAGGACTTCACCGACGCCCTCGAGCGGATCGTGCTCGGCGCCGAGCGCAAGGTGATGCTGTCCGAGGATGACCGCCGGCGAACCGCCTATCACGAGTCGGGCCACGCGATCGTGGGCATGCTGACGCCCGGCGCCGACCCCGTGCGAAAGGTCTCGATCATCCCTCGGGGCCAGGCGCTCGGCGTCACCTTCTCGGCTCCCGACGCCGACCGCTTCAACTTCGAGGAGGGCGTGCTGCTGGCGCAAATCAAGGTGGCGCTGGGTGGTCGCACGGCGGAGGAGCTCGTCTTCGGCGACATCACCACGGGCGCCGAGTCGGACATCCAGCAGCTCACGCGGATCGCGCGGCACATGGTGGGCCGCTGGGGCATGAGCGCCGCGATCGGGCCGATCTCCGTTATTCCCTCGGACGGCATGAGCCCACTGCTGCCGGGGGCATCCGAGACTTCGGAGGCGACCCAGCAGCTGGTGGACGATGAGGTGCGCCGGATCGTGGAGACCGCGCACGCCGAGGTGACAGAGCAACTGCGCGCGCACCGCGCGAACCTCGACGCGCTCGTCCAGGCCTTGCTCGAGCATGAGACGCTCGACGAGGCCGACGCCTACGCCGCCGCTGGGCTGCCCAGGCGCCAGGCGGGGAAGCCCGAGCCGCAGCCTGCGGGGGCCTCCCAAGAGGCCTAGCCGGGCAAGGCCGCTGCTTGAGCGGCCTAGCCGGGCGCCGTTAGTCGTGTAGGTGCGTCAGGCGCGCGAGCGCTTCGTGGCACTCGACCACGCGCTGTTTGACCGGGTCGTCGTCGGGCCGGTCGTGGACCATGTCCCAGGTCCGGTCGGCGACCTCGCGCGCGGTCTCGGGCGTGGCCAGCTCCCAGAGCCGGTCGACCACCCGCAGCTCGAAGGTCTGAAGCTGCTGCGCCGGCTCGCCGGGCGCCAGCCGCGGGAGCGGCTCGCCGACCGCCTCTTTCCACATCGCGGTTGCGACCAGGAGCCGGTTGCGCAACGTGATCTGGTCCATCGCGAGGCACCATGTTACGGTCGCACGATGCACGAGGAGGAAAAGGACGCGACCAGGCCCGAGCCCGAGGGTCCCGCGACTGGCGGTCAGGAGGACGATGCCGCCACCGGGAAGCGCCAGGGCGGCGGCCCGGAGCGGGGCTACGAAGGCGCGGGCGTCGAGGAGGGCGGGGGCTACCAGCGCAGCTCCGAGGGCGGCGGCTACGAGCGCTCGGGCACGGAGGACGAGGACTACGACCCGCGCCGGGAGGGCGAGGGCTGAGCCTCAGCCGGGAGTGCTAGCCGGCCGCGGGCAGCTCCTGCTGGAGGCTCTCGAGCGGCGCGAACAAGTCCCCCTGCTCGGCGATCCGCCCTAACACCTCAGGGACGGTGAAGCTCAGCAGCTCGGGACGGGCTTCCCGGCGACACCGCGCCACCTCGTCCCAACTCACCGGCGTCGAGACCGTCGGGCGCTCTCGCGCGCGCACCGAGTACGCGGTCACCGTGGTCTTGTGCTCATCGTTCTGGCTCCAGTCAACCAGCACCTTCCCCGGCCGGACGCTCTTGGTCATGCGCGCCGTGACCAGGTCGGGCATGCGCTGCTCGAGCAACTCGGCGAGCCGGCGCGCGAACGGCTTCGTGGCCGCGTAGGACGTGGGCGTGTTGAGCGGGACGCACACCTGCATGCCCTTGGAGCCAGATGTCTTGGCGAAGGCTTCGAGCCCGAGCCGTTCGAACAGCTCGCGCAGTACGAGCCCTACTTCGCAGCAGCGCACGATGTCGGCCGGCGGTCCGGGGTCGAGATCGAACATCATCATCGTGGGGCGGCCGGGGTCCTGCGCCCGCGAGAGCGACGTGTGCAGCTCGATATCCGCCAGGTTCGCCAGCCACACGAGCGTGGCGCGTTGCTGCGCGAGCGTGTAGTTGACGCCGGCGATTTTGCAGGTCTCCACCCACTGCGGCCGGTGTGAGGGGGACTGCTTCTCGTAGAAGTAGGCACTCTCGACGCCGTTTGGATAACGCTTCAGCGTCAGCGCTCTGTCCTTCAGGTGGGGTAGCGCCGTTTCCGCCACGCGCGTGTAGTAGGCGATCAGCTCGCCCTTGGTGAACCCCGTCTCGGGGTAGAGCACCTTGTCCCAGTTCGAGAGCTTCAGTGTGCGCCCGTCGACGCGCACGCTCAAGGCGCCGTCGGGCAGGGTCCGCACCTGCTCGAAGAGCGCCTCGGGCCGAGCGTCGTCGGCCGCCTGCGGCTCCCGCTGCGCCGATACGCCCTCGCCGCCTTCGGCCGGCCGCTCGCGGGACACGCCGATTGCCTCGCGGTCTGGCACCAGGCCCTTGAAGGAGGGCGCTCGCAGCACGCCCTCCGTGGTCCACTCGGCGAACTCGACCTGCGCCACGAGCTCGGGCCGCACGAACTGGGCTTGCTTCGGCAGCGCCGGGCCGCGCTTGAAGGGGCTCGAGTCAACCCGCAGTGAGGCGAGTCGGCCCGCGAGCTCATCGAGCGTCCGTTCGCTGAAGCCGGATCCAACTCGCCCGGCGAACGTCAGCTCGCCGGACTCGTAGTAGCCCACCAACAGGGCGCCGATGCGCCTGGCGCGTCGCCCCTCGCCCGGAAGCCAGCCGCCGATCACGAGCTCCTGGTTCGCGCGATGCTTGATCTTCTGCCATGCGCCGCTGCGCCGACCCGGTTCGTAGCACGAGCCAAGGCGCTTCGCGATCAAGCCTTCGAGACCCCGCTCGCGGGTCGCCTCAAAGAGGCTCCTGCCCGCACCGAGATGCGCGCCGGGCACCTGCCATGCCGGTCCTTTAAGGCCCAGCCGCTCGAGCTGCTCGCGCCGCTCCTCGTACGGCGTCTCGATCAGCGAGCGACCGTCGAGATACAGCAGATCGAAGATCGCGTACACGACCGGGGTGGAGGCCTCGAGGCGTCGTATCGACCCGGGGGAGGTGACGTGCATGCGGCGCTGGAGTCGCTCGAAGCTCGGCCTGCCGGAGTCGTCGAAGGCGACGATCTCGCCGTCGAGCACCGCCTCGCGCATCCCCAGGTTGCGCAGCAGCCCTCTCACCTCCGGGTAGCTGTCGGTGATCTCGCGCTGGTTGCGGCTCTCGAGCCGCAGGCGCCCCGGGCGTACGTAGGCGATCGCCCTGACCCCGTCCCACTTGAGCTCGAACGACCAATCAGCTTCCGGCCGGGGGACGGTGGTGGTTGGGCGCGCGAGCATGGGCACGATCCGCTCGGGCATGGGCTGCCGGTCGGGGTCCTCGGGCGCGTCCATACGGTGGATCATCCAATCGCCCGGCTCGTCCTCGCCGTCGTTCTCCTTGCGATTGCGCGAGCGCGAGGAGCCGAGCGCGAACAGTGCGTAGCGGCCGTTCAGCCGCTCTCCGTGGAAGGTGAGCTCGACCTTCCCCGGGTCCCATTTGTGCAGCTCGTAGCGTCCTGTGTCCCACACGCTCATGGTTCCAGCCCCGTACTCCCCGGCCGGGATCTCGCCCTCGAACTCCAGGTACTCGAGCGGGTGGTCCTCGGTGCGCACGGCTAGGCGGTTGTCCGCCGGCACCGGAGGGATGCCGTTTGGTATCGCCCACGAGGCCAGGGCGCCCTCGTGCTCGAGCCGCAGGTCCCAGTGCAGGCGTCTGGCGTGATGCTCCTGGACGGTGAAGCGCATGGCCGCCGGCCGCGCCGTGCGGGCCCGGGTGCGCTGCTTGCGGGCGGCACCGCCGGTCCCCGCCGCCCCCTGCCCCCCCGCGGGCTCGGGAGTGGCCTTGAAGTCGCGCTTGCGGCGGTAGGTCTCGAGCTTCTTGTCGGCCATGCTGCGCTTCGGAGCGGACTGGTCAGGGCGCCGGGGGCCGCGCCAGCCGCGCCTGCCGGGCGACCATGAACCTGCGCCGCAACAGATAGAAGAGCAGCGCGAACAGCGGCACCGCCACGGCGATCAGCAGCGCGCGGGTGCCTCCCGTCCCGAGCGTCACCTCCAGCACGGTGGCGGCCGCCAGCGAGGGGATCGCCGCGAGCAGGGTCGTGTGCGAGCGGTAGCCCGAGAAGTGCTCGCGCGCGGTGAACTCGACCACGCCCAGCCCCAGCACGATCAGCCCGACGTACAGCGCGGGGCCGCCGCCCCTCACCATGCCCACGATAAACGCGATGCCGCCCGCGAGGATCGCCAGCTCGGATACTGGAACCGCGCCGAATAGGCCTCGCGGACGCTCCCCGACGGCGCCCAGGGAACTGTTGGCGGCGCGCCGGCGTTCGGCGGAAACCTGGCGCTCGGCCCGCAGCTCGCGCCGGGTGGTAGATGCGCTCGCCCCGCGCGGGTGGCGGGCAGGTGAGCGCCGCTTGCGCTTGGACCTCTGGCTGGCCACGACTTCCGGCAAATATATGAGCTCCCGACGGGCGGGACGGCAGGCCCTGCCGGGCCTCAGCCGAGAACGCCGGTGGCCTGGCGCTCGGTTGCAGCGCCGTCGGCCTCGCCCGTGTCCTGCGCGGCCTGCGTACCAACGACCGCCGGACGCTCGTCATCAGCGGGTCGGGCCTCGGCCGCCTCCCGCTCCGGTGCGAAGCGGTAGCCGACCCCGAAGTGCGTGTGGATGTACGACCAACTCGGCGAGCTCGCGCGGAGCTTCTGCCGGAGCTTGCCGACGAAGACATCGACCGAGCGGTCGCCGCGGGCCATGGTGTAGCCCCACAGCGTCTCGTAGATCTCCTCCCTGCGCAGCACGCGCTCCGCCTGGTAGAGGAGATAGAGGATCTCGAACTCCCGGGCGGTCAGCTCGACGCTCGCCTCGCCCACATACGCCTGGTGGCGATCCGGGCGGATCGTGATCTCGCCCACCTCGCTCGAGTGCTCCATCAGCGGCAACTCGCTGCGGCGTTGCCGGCGCACGGCCGCCTGTACGACCGCGATCAGCTCGCCCGGGTGACAGGGCTTGGTGATCCAGGCGTCGGCGCCGATGCGCAGCCCCCGTACCCGCTGGGCGACTGACGAGGGACCTGTGCAGACGACCAGCACCAGGCTTGGAAGGCGCGTGCACACGCGCTCGATGTACTGCCAGCTGTCGGGGCCGAGTACCGCCAAGTCGACCACAAGCGCGTGCAGCCGGAGCTCGACCAGGCGGTCGGGCGTGACAGGAGCCGGGAGCGGCCGGAAGTCCCACCCTGCCGCTTCCAAGCGGTTCGCTAGGACCCGCAGGAACCCGGAGTCGCGGTCGATTGCAGCGACCCGCAAGCGGCTCTCGAATTCCCTGGAAACGACGATGCCGTCGGTCTGCGCCCCGGTATCCGGCGAAAACATCGTAAGAGAATGGTAGCGGGAGGCGCGGCCGGCGCCTGAAGGAGAGCTGCCACCAGCGGCGCCCCGCGCGGCCCGACCGAACGCGACGGGCGCAGAGCGGACGGCCGCTATCGTCTGGCGCCGCAACCTTGGCTACTCCGAACGAGGGAAGAGATCCTGTCCCGCCCGAGCCAGCCGGGGGCATCGCTGGCCGCACACCGCCGACGCCCCGGCCGCGGTCCGTTCGTAGCAGGCCCGGGTTGATCCTGATCGTGATCGCTCTGCTCGCGGTCGGGATCGCGGTGTCGCGGGGCCACGGCAGCGGCCTGCCGCCGCCTGGCAGCTCCGAGGCGCGGGCCGACGCCGCCGCTGTGAGCGGTCTGCTGCGCGGCATTCCGGAGTCGGGCACGACCCTCGGATCCCCCCGGGCGCCCGTGACCGTGACCGAGTTCGCGGACCTCGAATGCTCGCTCTGCCGGACGTTCGCGCTCGGCCCCGAACGCGAGCTGATCATGCACGAGGTCCGAAGCGGCCAGGTCAAACTTCGGTATCGCTCGCTCTGCACCGCCACCTGCGCGAGCACGCTCGGCCGGCCCGGGTTCACCGCCCAGCAGATGGCCGCCTATGCGGCCGGCAGCCAGCGGCTGGCCTGGTACTACATCGACCTGTTCTACGTCGAGCAGGGGCGCCAGGGCACCCCGTATGCGACTCCCACCTACCTCAATGGCCTCGCGCGGGAGCTGTCGGAGCTCGATTACTCCAGGTGGCTGTCGGAGAAGGACCGCTCACGGCTGAGCGCAGCCGTCGCCGCCGACGGCCGGGCGGCCAGCGCCCATGGGATCAGCAGCACTCCCGCGGTCATCGTGCAGGGCCCGAAGGGCAGCTCACGGCTGCTGGTCGGGGACGTTCCGTACGCGACCTTGCGTGCCGCGATCGATTCGGTGAGATGAGGGCCTCGCCTAAATCCCAGTCATGAGTCTCGGCGCCACCCACCCGGCTCAAGTACGCGACGGCGATGCCCGCCGGGTGGCGGTGATCGATCTGGGCTCCAATTCGTGGCGCCTGGTCGTCTTCACCTACGGCCAAAGCCGGACATGGTGGAAGCGCACCGACGAGCTGTACGAGAACGTGCGCATCGGCGCGGGCCTCGGGGCGAGCGGGCGCCTGAGCGACGAGGCCATCGCCCGTGGGCTCCAGATGTTGACGGTGTTCTCTCGCTTTTGCCGCGCCCACGCGCTCAGCCCTGAAGACGTCCACGTGGTAGCCACGAGCGCGATTCGCGAGGCCACTAACGGCGGACAGTTCGCCGCCGAGGCGGAAGCCCGCTCGGGGTTGAGGATCGATGTGCTCTCGGAGGACGAGGAGGCCTGGCTCGGCTACCTGGCTGCGGTAAACACCTCGACGCTGGTCGACGGCGTCGTGCTCGAGCTGGGGGGCGGCAGCCTCCAGCTGATCGAGGTGGCGGCGCGCCAGGCACGAGAGCGACCTTCGTTCGCACTCGGCGCGGTCAGGCTGACCGAGGAGCTGCTTCCGGGCTCTGGGCCCGTGCGCTCCGCCGAGCTCAAGGCGGTGCGACGCCGCGTCCGTGCCTCGCTGGAGCCTCTGCAGTGGCTGACCGCCCGAGCCCAGGAAGGCGCCGCATCCGCCGATGCCGGCGCTGCCAGGCTTGTTGGCCTCGGCGGCGCAGTTCGCAACCTGGCTGCGGCCGCCACATACGCTGCCGACTGGCCGGATCTGGGAGTGCAGGGATTCCTGATCACGCGCGAGGTGCTGGCCGAGCTCGTGGGCAAGCTCGCCCGGCTCCCGGTCGCCAAACGAAGCAGGGTCCATGGGATCAAGCCGGGCCGGGAGGACATCATCCTGGCGGCGGCGCTGGTGCTCGAAACGGTGATCGAGCTGGGCGGGTTCGAAGGGATCGAGGTGACCGAGGCGGGTCTCAGGGAGGGAGTCTTCTTCGCCCGCACGCTGTTCGCCGGCCGGGCGGAGCCCCTCTTCGAGGACGTGCGGCGTGCGGCGGTCGTGAACCTGGCGCTCCAGTACGAGGCCGACATGGCTCACATCGAGCACGTCGCCCGCCTATCCATGCAGATGTTCGACTCCCTCTGCGATCAGGGGGTGATCGAGCCCTTCGAGGGCGAGCGGGAGCTGCTGTGGGCGGCCGCGATGCTGCACGACGTCGGCATGACGATCGCCTACGACGACCACCATAAGCACTCCCAGTACGTGATCCTCTCCGCCGAGCTGCCCGGCTACGACCCTCGATCGCGGGCGCTGATAGCGCTCATCGCCCGCTACCACCGCAAAGGCATGCCGAGGCTCGGAGAGCTCGCGCCCGTCACCCACCGCCGCGACGAGCAGCTGATCGCGCGCTGCGCGATGCTCGTCCGCTTGGCCGAGCATCTCGAGCGCGGTCGCGATCAGGTCGTCTCACGCGTGGAGCTACGCGCACGCGACAAGCGGATCGGTCTCCGCGTCCTGGGGGCGGACAAGAGTGTCGCCCTGCCGCGCTGGAGCGTCGAGCGCTACGGCGACGAGGAGACATTCGCCCGCGTCTTCGGGCGCAAGCTGACAATCGCCTGAGCCCGCGGCGCCCCTTTACAGTTAGTCCATGCAGGACGCGGCCCAAACGCTCACCGCCGCCGTGGCATCGCCCACGGCCGCCGCCGAAGCTCCGCGCCGGGATCTCGCCGATTCGCGTCTCTACACCAATCGCGAGCTCTCATGGCTCGACTTCAACGACCGCGTGCTGCAGCTCGCCGAGGACGACTCGCTGCCGCTGATGGAACGCGTCAAGTTCCTGGCCATCTTCGTCCAAAACCTGGACGAGTTCTTCATGGTCCGGGTGGCCGGCCTGCACGACCAGATCGACGCGCGAATCGACGCGCGCGGGCCGGACGGCCTCGCTCCGGGCATCGCGCTCGCGGCCATTCACCAAACGGTCTCCGCCCAGGACGGCCGCCACTCACGCACCTACGCGCAGAAGGTTCGCCCGGCGCTCGCCCGGTCCGGCATCTCGATCGTCGATTACGACGAGGTGGCGCCGGCGGAGGAGCTCGAGCGACGCTTCCAGGACCAGATCTTCCCCGTGCTAACGCCGCTTGCGATCGGGCCGGGACGGCCGTTCCCGTACATCTCCAACCTCTCTCTGAGCCTGATCGTGCGGATGCGCGACCCCGATCTCGATCACGAGGTCTTCGCGCGCGTGAAGGTGCCCAAGGAGGTGCTGCCGCGCTTCGTCGAGATCGCCAAAGGCACGTTCGTCCCGCTCGAGGACATCATCGCCCACCACCTCGGGGAGCTGTTCCCCGGCATGGAGATCATCAGCTACGACTTCTTCAGGGTCACCCGCGACGCCGACTTCGAGATCTCGGACGAGGCCGACGACCTGCTGCAGGCGGTCGAGGACGAGCTGCGGCGCCGGCGCTTCGGTGAGGTGGTCCGGCTCGAGGTGGGCGCGGGCATGGACCCCCTGCTGCGCTCGCGGCTGATCGAGTGGCTCGACGTCGAGGAGGTGCAGGTCTACAACGTGGAGGGGCTGCTCGATCAAGGCGACCTGTGGCAGATCGCGGACCTCGACGGCCATCCCGAGCTCCGTCAGACGCCGTGGACGCCGCTGACCCATCCGGAGTTCGTCCCCGGGCCGGGACGCTCGGACGAACAACCGGACGTCTTCGCAGCGATGCGCGCGGCCCCGGTGCTCGTCCACTTCCCGTATCACTCGTTCGCGACCAGCGTGGAGCGGTTCGTCAAGCAGGCGGCCGAAGATCCGAACGTGCTCGCGATCAAGATGACCGTTTACCGAACGTCCGACGACTCGGCGCTGGTGCCGGCGCTGATCCAGGCGGCCGAGAACGGCAAGCAGGCGGTGTGCATGGTCGAGCTCAAGGCGCGCTTCGACGAGCGCCGCAACATCCGCTGGTCCCGCTCGCTCGAGGAGGTGGGCGCGCACGTGGTGCACGGCATTCCCGGCCTCAAGACGCACGCCAAGGCGATCTTGGTAGTGCGCAGGGAACGCGACGGAGTGCGCCACTACGTGATGATCGGGACGGGCAACTTCCACGCCCGCAACGCGCGGCTGTACGAGGATTTCGGGCTCTTCACGACGGACCACGAGCTCGGGCAGGAGGTGGCGAGCCTGTTCAACACGCTGACCGGCTACGGCCATCCCCAACGTCAGCGCAAGATCCTGGTCGCGCCGGACGCGCTGCGCGAGCCGTTGCTCGAAGAAATCGCAAAAACGGTCGCGGCGCACGAGGCGGGCGAGGAGGCGCGCATCGTGATGAAGATGAACTCGCTGGTCGACCAGCGGTGCATCGAGGCCCTGTATGAGGCTTCGCAGGCGGGTGTCCCGATCGAGTTGAACGTGCGCGGCATCTGCTGCCTGCGACCCGGGATCGAGGGCGTCTCCGAGACGATCAGGGTCGTCTCGGTGGTGGGGCGGTTCCTCGAGCACTCGCGTATCTACGCCTTCCACCGGGGCAGCGAGCGGCGCTACTACATCGGCTCGGCCGATCTGATGCCGCGCAACCTGGACAACCGAGTCGAGCTGGTGGTCCCGATCGAGCGCCCCGAGCTCCAGGCCGAGCTCGAGGACACGCTCGAGCGCTGCCTCGCCGACGACACCTTCGGCTGGACGCTCGACAGCGATGGAAACTGGCAGCGACGCACGGGCGGAACGCGCTGCGTCCACCGTGAGCTGATGGAGCGCACCTTGGCGCAGGTCCAGTCCGCCGCGCAGCTAGCCCAGGCGAGCGCCGGGTAGCTGACGCGGGGTCGCCCGCGGGCGCTCCTCCCGGCGGCTCGGACGGCAAGCCGCCAGACTGTCCCCTCGTCATGCACAGCGATCTGCTCCTCGGCCTGGTCATCGCCGCCGCCCTGGCTTTCGACTTCACCAACGGCTTCCACGACACGGCCAACGTGGTGGCGTCGTCGATCTCCACGCGCGCGCTCCCGCCGCGCACCGCGATCGGGCTCGCCTCACTGCTGAACTTCGCGGGCGCCTTCATCTCGCTGAAGGTGGCGGCGACAATCGCCACCGGCATCATCGACGCCGCGCAGATCACCGACACGATCGCCTTCGCGGCGCTCATCGGCGCGATCACCTGGAACCTGCTCACGTGGCTCTACGCGCTGCCCTCCAGCTCCTCCCACGCGCTCATCGGGGGCGTGATCGGGGCGACGCTGGCCGCGGCCGGCTCCTCGGCGGTCAAGGGCCAGGCGCTGGTGGCAAAGGTCGTGGTTCCGGCCGTGCTCTCGCCGGTGATCGCGTTCATCGCCGCCGGCGCCTCGATCACGATCATTTACTGGCTCGTCGGCCGGCGCCGGCCCGGGATCGTCAATCGCGGCTTCAGGATCGGACAGATCATCTCCGGCTCGCTGCTGGCGCTCGCCCACGGCACCAACGACGCCCAGAAGACGATGGGCGTGATGAGCCTCGCCCTGCTCGCCAACGGCGACCTGAGCTCCCACCATTTCCACGTGCCGACCTGGGTCGTGGTGGCAGCGGCGAGCGCCATCGCGCTCGGCACATACGCCGGCGGCTGGCGGATCATCCGCACCGTCGGATCGCGGATCATCAAGATGGACACGGCCCAGGGGTTCGCCTCGCAGGGCGCGGGCGCAGCGGTGATCCTGGCCTCCTCGCATTTCGGCTACCCCCTCTCCTCCACGCACGTGATCTCCGGCGGGATCATGGGCGCCGGCGCCGCCAAGCGCTTCTCCGCCGTCCGCTGGGGCGTCGCCGGCAACATCGTCGCGGCGTGGACGCTGACGCTGCCGGCCGCCGGCCTCTTCGGCGCGGGCGCATGGTGGCTCGCCAATACGCTCGGCAACGGCGCGCTGGGGCCGCTGGTGATCGCGGTCCTGGCGCTGTCCGCGCTGGCCGCGATGGGCGTCGCCCGGCGCCAGCGCATGGCCGCGGCGCTCGTCACGGAGGGAGGCTCGGAATGATGGCGGCGATCGTCAACGGCGCCACGCTGGGCAAGACCGCGCTCTACTCGTTCGTCGCGGCCGTGGGCATCGCCGCCGTGTTCGGCGGAGGGGTCACGAGCGCGGCCGGTCTGGTCGAAGCGGTGCGCGACCATCGCACCGGCGCGATGGTCGGCTGGGGGGCGCTCGCGCTCGCCTGCACGGTCGCGGCGCTGGGCGCGATCGCGGCGGGCATCTACCTGATGACGAGCGCCTAGCGGGACGCCTTTACGGGGCCTGCCGGCTGCTCAAGCGGCTCGAACCTGAGGCGGGCGCTGGAGGCTTGAGTCCGAGGCGGCGCCGGCTCAGCGACCGCAGGGCTGCTTCGGCTGGGCGCCGAGCTTCACGTGCACCTGCTTGGTCTGGCCGCCCCGCTTGATCGTGAAGGTGACGGTGTCACCCGGGGCGTAATTCGCGACCGTGCCCACGAATTGGTCGATCGAGCCGACCCGCTTGCCATTGACCGCGGTGATCAGATCGCCGGGCTTGAGGCCGGCCTTCGCCGCGGGGCCGCCGGGCACGATCGGCGGGGTCTTGCAGCCGTTGGTCGAGACGGACGCCGTCTTTGCGATCGCCGCGCCGCCCGAAACTGTCGGGTCGAGGCTGACGCCGACGTAGGCGTTCTGGGCCTTGCCGGTGGAGATGATCTTGTTGGCGATGCGCACGTCGCTGCTCGAGGGGGTGGCGAAGCCGACGCCGGAGCTCGAGCCCTGGCCCTGGGCGTTCGTGTTGTTGGTCTCGATCTGGTCGTTGAGGCCGATCACCTGGCCTGACTCATCGATCAAAGGCCCGCCCGAGTTCCCGGGGTTGATGGGGGCGTCGGTCTGGATCGCGTGGGCGATCGTGAACTGGTTCGGCGCCGAGATCGTGCGGCCGACCGCGCTGATGATGCCGGCGGTGACCGTATTGGGCAGGCCGAAGGGGCTCCCGATCGCGATCACGTTGTCGCCCACCTGCACGTCGTTCGAGTTGGCGAAGGCGAGCGGATGAAGCTGTGAGCTTGGAGCGCTGACCTTGATGACGGCGAGGTCCGCGCCCGTATCCGAGCCCACCAGCCGCGCCTTGGTCTTGTAACCGTCGGGGAAGGTCACGGTGATCGACTGGGCGCCTGAGACCACGTGCTCGTCGGTGACGATGTCCCCGTTGCGGTTGAAGACCACGCCGGCGCCCTCGCCCTCGGTCTTCTGGCCGAAGCCGAAGATGCCGTTGCTCTGGGTCGAGGAGGTAGTGATGTCGACCACGCCCGAGCCGGTCTTGCGATACAGGGCGTTGACCGACATGCCGCGCGTGGGAGACACCGATGCGGGCTGGGCCGAGTTGCCCTCCGGCAGGACGGTCGTGACGGTGCGGGTCGAATTGCCGCCGCTGGCCACGATCAGCGCGACGATCGCGCCAGCCACGGCGCCTGCGATCAGAGGTAGTAGGAGACGGAAGGCTTTCATCGTGGCTTTAGTAACTCGGCGCTCGTTATCGCCGTGCGCATATCTCAGCAATCAAAGCTTTCAGCTACGTCAGACGAGGCTGAGAGTTACCTGAGAGCGTGGGGCGGACGGTGCGCTCTGACCCAGGGTAGCGTGGGCGCCGCTCGGGCTCGCCGGCACTGGCGCTGCTCGGGCTCGCCCGGCACTGGCGCTGCTCGGGCTCGCCGGGGATTACCTTCCTCCGAGCTCCGCGCGCCGCCGGCGAACAATCGCGTGCAGGCGCGCGGCCTCAGCATCCGGCGTGCGCGTCATCCGCTCCCACGTCAGCCGCACGGTCACGAGCCCGGCCAGGAGGGCATCGGCGTCGTAGGCGCGGTCCCGCTCGAACGCACCGCGACCACCGTGGAAGGCGTACCCATCCAGCTCCACGATCAGCCGCTCCGCGCGGAAGAGCACATCCACCTCGCGGCCCGCGACCAGCACGTTGAGCTCGAACGGCGGCAGCCCAAATCGCCGCGCGAACACCTGGAAGTCGCGCTCGAACTGCGAGCGCGTGGGCGCGCCGCGCTCACCCGCGAACGACGCCAACCGACTCGCGCCTCGCTGCCGCGGACAGCGCTCGAGCAGCTCCGCCAAGGCTTCGCGGTTCAGCGCCCCTCGCAGCGCGTCGTCCACCAGCCGTCCCAGGCGCGCGTCGCTCAGGTGCGGTGCGCAATCGAGCGCCGTTCTCGCTGGACTGGTGACGGCGATGCCGAGCTGGCGCGTGCGATCCCGCCAGGTGAGCTCAGGCCTGAGATAGGTGTGGATTCCCCGAGGCCGGCGGTCGCCAGGCACCGTGACCTCGAACGGCTCGCGCCAGCGCTCGATCCACCCCCACAGGGCCGCCGCGGAGAAATGGCTCAGCACGGCGCCCTCTCCGCACGCCAGGACCGCGCCCGCGGCTCGGTCGACGGGCGTGATCGGCACATGGCCGACCGCGTACACGCCGGGGTGGACCCGATGCAGGCGGCTCAAATGGAGCCGGTAGGAGATGCGATCGTCGTTTAGGCCGAGGTCCAGGAGCTGTCTGCGCGTCACATGGCCACGCTGTCGCGCCGCCAGCTTGGCGATCTGCTGGTCAACCGGCGGTTGACCGGGAGATTGCTCGGAATATTTCCGGGTGATATCCCAAAGAGCCTCACGAGCCCCCGGATTCGCCCTCCGCGAGTGCAACGAAATAGTCGAGGGCGGCGGGATTCGCCAGCGATTCGCGGGCAGCGGCCTGGTCGGCCGGCGTGCCCGTGAGGATGCGCTTCACCGGCACCTCCAGCACCTTGCCCGACAGCGTGCGCGGGACCTCGGCGATCTGGCGGATCTCGTCAGGCACGTGGCGCGGCGAGCAGTCCGAGCGAATCCGCCGCTTGATCGACCCAACCAGCTCCTCGTCCAACGAAGCGCCTTCGCGCAGCACCACGAACAACGGCATCCAGGCCTCGTGCGCGCGCTCGGCGCCGGCGGCCGTTCCCGCGGGCGGCCGCGGCAGATCGAGCACGAGCGCGTCCACCACGTCCCCGACGGCGAGCACCGCCCGATAGATCTCGCTCGTTCCCATCCGCACTCCGCCGCGGTTGATGGTCGAGTCCGAGCGCCCGTAGATGATCGCGGTCCCGCGCGGGGTGATCTCGATCCAGTCGCCATGGCGCCACACCCCCGGATACGTCGAGAAATAGCTCTCGTGGTAGCGCGCGCCATCCGCGTCGCCCCAGAAGAAGACGGGCATCGATGGGATCGGCTCGGTGATCACCAGCTCGCCGACCTCGCCCACCAGCTCGTGGCCCTCCGGGTCCCAGGCGGCGACCGCGCACCCCAGCGAGCGTCCCTGCAGCTCCCCTCGGTAGACGGGCAGGGTCGGCACGCCGCCCACGAAGGCCGTGCAGACGTCGGTTCCGCCGGAGGTGGAGAAGAGCCAGGTGTCCTCGCCCACGTGCTCGTAGACCCAGTCGAAGGCCTCGGGGGAGAGCGGCGAGCCAGTTGAGCCCACGGCGCGCAGCGAAGACAGGTCGCGCCCCGTGCCGGGCTCCACGCCCGCCTTGATGCAGGAGCCGACGAAGGCGGCGCTCGTGCCGAAGCAGGTCATGCCGGCGCGCTCGGCGAGGTCCCAGAGCGTGCCCAGATCGTGGTGGCCGGGGTTGCCGTCGAAGAGCACGATCGAGGCGTCGGTCAAGAGCACGCCCACGAGGAAGTTCCACATCATCCAGCCGGTGGTCGAGTACCAGAACAAGCGGTCGTTGGCCTGGGCGTCGAGGTGCAGATGGCCCTTCTTCAGCTGCTCGAGCAGGATGCCGCCGTGCCCGTGCACGAGCGGCTTCGGCAGCCCGGTCGTGCCGGAGCTGTAGAGCACCCACAGGGGGTGGTCGAAGGGCAGCGCGGCGAACTCGAGCTCCCCCGAAGCGAGGAATCCAGGCTCCCAGCCGGAGCCGTCCAGGTAGCCGAGCTCGACCGTGTGCTGGAGCGAGGGGATCCCGGCCGCGATCTCGCGCACGACCGCGCGCCGGTCGAAGTCCCGCCCGCCGTAGCGGTAGCCGTCGATCGCCAGCAGCACCTTCGGCTCGATCTGCCCGAAGCGATCGGTGACGCTGCGCGCGCCGAACTCGGGGGCGGCGGAGGACCAGATCGCGCCCAGCGACGCGCAGGCCAGAAAGGCCGCAACGGTCTCCGGGATGTTGGGCAAATAGGCCGCGACACGATCACCCTCGCCGACGCCGAGCGCCCGCAGCCCTGCTGCAATCGCCGCCGTGTGCTCGCGCAGCTCGGCCCAGCTCCATGCGCCCAGCTCGCGAAGCTCCGAGCAGTGCTGGAGCGCCAGCCCGCCGCCCTCGCGGTCGCGGAAGATGTGCTCGGCGTAGTTGCAGCGCGCGCCCGGGAACCACTCGGCGCCCGGCATCTCCCTGGAAGCCAGCACCCGTTCGGGCGCGTGCGAGAAACGCACGTCGAAGAAGTCGACGATCGACTGCCAGAACTGGTCGAGCTCGGCGACCGACCAGCGCCACAGCTCGTCGTAGGAGCCGAAGCGCAATCCTCGATCTTGCTCGAGCCAGTGCTGGTAGCGCGTGAGCGTGGCGCGCTCGACGCGCTCGGCGGAGGGCGTCCACAGCGGCTCGGGAGAAGCTGCGCTGGGACTGGAAGCCTTGGTAGCCATGCTCGAGCGGTGAGTATCGCGTACGTGTACGCTTGCGCGCATGCTTGGGACGGCCTCCCAGCGCCAGCGGACCAGCGCCCCGGAGCGCGCCGACGCGCTGGCCGGCATCGTCCTGCCGGACCAGGACGGCCGGGAGGTGCGGCTCGGCGACTTGTGGCGCGAGCGGCCGGCCGTGCTGGTGTGGCTGCGCCACTATGGCTGAATTTTCTGTAAGGCACACGCGGTCCAGTTGGATCGCGCTAGAGACCAGTTCGAGTCAGCTGGCGCGCGGCTCGTGCTGATCGGGCAGGCGACGCCGCGCCACGCGGCCCACTTCCGCCGCCAGCAGGGCATCGAGCTCCCTGTGCTGGCGGACGCGGAGCGCGAGAGCTATGCGGCGGCGGGAGCCAAGGTGGCCACCGCCGCCGAGCTGCTCGGGCCGAAGATGATCGCCAAGGGCGCCCTCGCCACCGCCCGCACGCGGCGGCTCCAGAGCCGGCCCATCGGCCATCCGGCGCAGCTCGGAGGCGCCCTGATCGTCGCGCCCGGAGGCGAGGTCGCGTGGTCGCACATGTCCGAAGACGCGAGCGACAACGCCGAGCCGGGTGAGATCCTCGCGGCGCTCGGCGGCTCTAGCGCCTAATCGCAGCTACCACAGGCGCCGCGCAGCAGGATGTCGTGGCCCGAGATACGCATCCCTAGACGCCCCGAGAGGCGCTCGATCGCGCGCTCGAGCCCCGGGTCGTCGAACGCCACCAGGCTGCCGCACCCCTCGCATACGAGGTGATGGTGGTGCTCGCCTCCAGGCTGCTGGCGCTCGAAGCGGGCCTGGCCGTCCCCCACCTCCAGTCGCTCCACGAGACCGTGCTCGACGAGCTGCTCGAGCGCCCGGTAGATGCTCGCCCGCCCGGGCGAGCGGCCCGAGTCCCCTAGGGCGCCCTCGATCTCCGCGGCGGTGAGGGCGCACGGCTCGCTCGCCAGCAGCTCGATCACCTGCTCGCGCGCGCCGCCGCGCTTGAACCCGGCCTCAGCGAGCACGTCGTGCACATGCCGGTTCCACCGCTCTGCCTGCTCGGAGGTCATTTGCGCCGGTTCCACCGCTCTGCCTGCTCGGAGGTCATTTGCGGGAAGCGTAGCGATGACGACGCGCGAATGGTAATGAGACTCATTCCCGTTTTGATGGTAGGGTGAGGTCATGGGCGTGCGCAAGGCACTCACGGTGCTCGCGGCGGCCGTTCTGCTCGCCAGCTTGGCGGCGTGCGCCGGCGACATGCGCGAGGCATCCGCGAAGGGGATCGCGATCGTGGCTTCGGAGAATTTCTGGGGCAGCGTGGCGGCCCAGCTTGCCGGGAGCAAGGGAAGCGTCGAGAGCATCATCACCAATCCCGCCCAGGACCCACACTCGTACGAACCGACCGCGGCCGATGCCCGCGCGCTGGCTAGCGCGAGACTGGCGATCGTCAACGGCGTGGGGTACGACCAATGGGCCTCCCAACTGCTGAGGGCAAACCCCACGCCGGGTCGCAGGGTGCTGAACGTCGGCACGCTGCTGCACCTGCACACGGGCGATAACCCCCACCGCTGGTACGACCCGGCCGACGTGGCGCGGGTCGCGAACGCGATCACCGCCGATCTAACGCGTCTCGATCCCCGCCAGAAGAGCTACTTCGAGCGCCAGCGGGCGCGCTTCGAAGATCGAGGCCTGGCCCGCTATCGCGAGCTGATCGCGACCATCCGCCACCGCTACCAGGGGGTGAAAGTCGGCGCCTCGGAGAGCATCTTCGCGCTGCAAGCCCCCGCCCTCGGCCTGCGCCTGATCACCCCGTACAGCTTCCTGAAGGCGGTCAGCGACGGCGCCGAGCTCACCGCGCAGGACGTGGCCACCGCCGAGCGCCAGATCACTCGCGGCGAGCTACGGGTCTGGATCTACAACGCGCAGAACGCCACGCCCGAAGTCCAGCGCCTGACGGCGCTCGCGCGTGCGCGCCGGATCCCGGTGGTGGCGATCACGGAGACACTGTCGCCGGCGGCCGACAGCTTCGAGCAGTGGCAGGCAGCCCAGCTCGAGCGGCTCGCGCACGCGCTCAAGGAAGCGACGGGTAAATGAGCGCGGCCCCGGTCGCGCGGCTCGAGCACGCCAGCGTGCGGCTCGGGGGGCGGGAGGTCTTCGCGGGCGTGGAGTTGACGCTCGAGGCCGGAGACTTCATCGCGGTGCTCGGGCCGAACGGCGCGGGCAAATCGACCCTGATGCGGGCGATCCTCGGGCTGGTGCCGCTCGCCGCTGGGACGGTCACGGTGCTCGGGCAGAATCCCGCCAGAGCTCGTGCCCGCGTCGGCTATCTGCCGCAGCGGGGCACGGCGCAGCGAGCTGCGCGCGTGCGCGGAGAAGACCTCGTTTGGATGGGTCTCGATGGGGCGCGTTGGGGCCTGCCGCTCCCCGGCACCGCCCGACGGCGGGCGGAGCGCCGACGGGTGGCCGAAGTGATCGCGCTGGTGGGAGCCCGGGCCTACGCGAAGCGGCCCCTGGAGGAGCTCTCGGGGGGCGAGCAGCAGCGCCTGCTGATCGCGCAGGCGCTCGCGAGCCGACCCGAGCTGCTGATCCTCGACGAGCCGCTCGACAGCCTCGACCTGGGCAATCAGGCGGCAATCGCTGCGCTGCTGCGGCGCATCGCAAGCAGCGAGGGGGTCGCGACCCTGCTCGTGGCCCACGACGTCAACCCCCTGCTGACCCACATCGACCGGGTCGTGTACCTCGCCGCCGGACGCGCCGTGGCGGGCGCGGTCGAGGAGGTCGTCACGACGGACACGCTGAGCGACCTGTATGGAGTCCCGATCGAGGTGCTCGAGACGAGCGACGGCCGACTCGCGGTCGTGGGCCTCCCAGAGGCCGCCTTCGTGCACGGGAGCCGGCACCGCTCGGTCCCATGACGCCGGGCGCCAACCCCACGCTGTCCTTCGATCTCGCGCACGACCTGGGCGAGCTGTTCCAGTTTCAATTCATGGTGCACGCGCTCGAGGCGGCGACGATCGTCGCGGTGCTGGGCGCGGTCGCGGGCTGGTACGTGGTCCTGCGCCGACAGGCGTTCGCCGCCCACACCCTGTCGGTGATGGCCTTCCCCGGGGCGGCGGGAGCCGCGCTCGTGGGCTGGCCGACCGCGATCGGGTTCTATCTGGCGTGCGGCGCGGCGGCCGTGGCCATGGGTGGCACGCGGCGCTCGCTGGCCGGGCGGCTGAGCGGCGAGAGCGCCGCGATCGGCACCGTTCAGGCGGTCGGCCTGGCGGCCGGCTTCCTGTTTCTGGCGCTCAGCAACCAGATCCTCGGCGGCCTCGAGACGCTCCTGTTTGGCACCTTCCTGGGCGTCTCCAGCGGACAGGTCATCGGCCTGCTGGGCGTCGCGGTCGCGGCGCTAGCGGCGCTGGCGCTGATCGCGCGGCCGCTGATGTTCTCGACGGTCGATGCGGAGGTGGCTCGTGCCCGCGGCGTCCCCGTACGCGCGCTCGACGTGGCCTTCCTGCTGATCCTTGCGCTGGCCGTCGCCGCCACCAGCCAGATCACCGGTGCGCTCTTGTCCTTCGCGCTGCTGATCGCGCCGCCCGCGACGGTCCAGCTGATCACGAGCCGGACGCTCCCGGGGATGGCGCTGAGCGTGCTGATCGCGGTCGCGGTCGCGTGGCTCGGCCTGGGCGCGGCCTACTTCTCGATCTACCCCGCCGGCTTCTACACGACGACGTTCGCGCTGGGGGCGTACTTGCTCGCCTGGGGAGGCCGGCGGCTCTCCAGCGCGAGACGGACGCTCGAGCTGGAGACGCTCTGATGTTCGCCCACGACTTCGTGCGCGAGGCCTGGATCGCGGGTACGCCGATCGCGCTCGCGTGCGGGCTGGTGGGCTGGTTCCTGGTCCTGCGCGCGCAAGTCTTCGCCGGCGACGCGCTCAGCCACGTGGCCTTCGTGGGCGCGATCGCCGCGGCGGTGGCGCGCGTCGACGAGCGCGTGGGGCTGTTCGCCCTCACGCTGCTGGTGGCGCTGGGGATGGCGCTGCTTCAGGGGCGCCGCGCGGAGACCGACGACGCCGTGATCGGCACGGTGTTCGCCTGGGTTTTGGGCATCGGGGTGCTGCTGCTCGCGGTCCTCGCCACCACCCCGGGCGGGGGCAGCGGCGTGACTCTGGCCAACACCCTGTTCGGCTCGATCTTCACGCTCCCAAGCTCGACGGCCGTGCTCGCCGCGGCCGTGGCGCTGGCGGCAATCGGCGCGCTCCTGCTGATCCTGCGGCCGCTGCTGCTCGCCACGCTCGACCCCGAGCTGGCCCTGCTGCGGCGCGTGCCCCTGCGCGCGCTGGGCGCCGCCTTCCTGGCGCTGCTCGCGGCCGTCACCGCCGAGAGCACGCAGGCGGTCGGCGCCCTACTGCTGCTCGGCCTGCTGGCCGCCCCGGCGGGCGCCGCGCATCTGCTCACCACGCGGCCCTATCGCGGGCTGGCGCTCTCCGGCGCGGTCGCCGTGGGCTCCATGTGGGCGGGACTCGCGCTCGCCTACGCGGTCCCATCGCTGCCCCCCTCGAGCGCGATCATTGGCCTGGCAGCCGCGAGCTACGCGGGCGCGGGAGCCTGGCGCTGGGCCGCGCGCGCGGGGCGCGTGAGCACGGCATGACATCAACTAACGTGACACCAAACCGTGTTATCCTGCCTCCATGCCCCCACAGCAGACCCTCAACGAGCGCGGCATGGCGGCGGGCCTGCGGGCGCTCAACCGCTTCGCCTCCTCTTCGGTCGTCGATCGCCTGGGCTTGCGCGAGCCGGCCGAGCGCTTCCTGCGCGGCGCCACCAAGACAACCATGCGCACCGCGGCCAACGCCGGGCGCACCTTCGCCGCCACGCAGAAGCTGACCACGCCCGCGCGCCAGCCGCGGGCGGGCGGTCGCGCGCTCTTCGACCTGACCCCCACCGACGAGCAGCAGATGCTGACCGAGTCGGTGCGCAGCTTCGCGCTCGAGCGTGTGCGCCCCGCCGCCGAGGAGGCGGACGCGCGGGCGGCAGCGCCTGAGGCGCTGCTCAGCCAGGCCAACGAACTGGGTCTCGCGATGGTCGGCGTGCCGGTGCAGCTGGGCGGTGCGCTCCAGGAGCGCTCGGCGATCACCTCGGTGCTGATGGCCGAAGCCCTGGCGCAGGGCGACATGGGCTTCGCGGTCGCCTGTCTGGCACCGGCCGGCGTCTCCACCGCGCTCGGCCTGTGGGGCGACGCCGACCAGCAGGCCACCTACCTGCACGAGTTCGTCTCCGAGGACCCTCCCGCCGCGGCGGTATGCATGCTCGAGCCCCAGCCCCTGTTCGATCCCTTCAAGCCAAAGACCTCGGCGCGTGCCGCCGGCGGCGGTTTTGTGCTCGATGGGGTCAAGGGGCTCGTGCCCCGGGCCGCCGACTCCGAGCTGTTCGTGGTGGGGGCAAACCTGGCCGGCCGCGGCCCGGCGCTGTTCGTGGTCGAGTCGAAGACCCCGGGCATCTCGGTCGAGCCCGAGCCGGCGATGGGGATCCGCGCCGCGGCGACCGGCCGCGTGCGCTTCGAGGACGTCCAGCTCCCCGCTGGAGCCCTGCTCGGCGAAGCCAGCCCCGAGGTCTACGCCGAGTGCGTGGCGCTGGGGCGCCTCGGCTGGTGCGCGCTGGCCGTGGGCACGGGACAGGCCGCGCTCGACTACGTGATCCGCTATGTCAACGAGCGCAAGGCCTTCGGCGAGCCCATCTCACACCGCCAGGCGGTCGCGTTCACGGTCTCCAACATCGCGATCGAGCTCGCCGGCATGCGCCTGGCCACCTACCGCGCTGCAAGCCGCGCCGACCAGGGCCAGCCCTATGGGCGGGAGACCGCGCTCGCGCGTCGCCTCTGCGCCGAGCGGGGCATGGCGATCGGCTCGGACGGCGTCCAGCTGCTGGGCGGCCACGGCTACGTCAAGGAGCACCCCGTGGAGCGCTGGTACCGCGACCTGCGCGCGGCCGGCCTGATGGAAGGCGCGCTGCTGCCATGATCAACCTCGAGACACCGAAGAAGTTCGACTTTCTCGTCAGCCAGGCGCACCAGGTCGCGATCGAGGTCTTCCGCGCCAACTCGCGCAAGTACGACCTCGCCGAGCACGAATACCCCAAGGAGCTCGACATGCTGGCGGCGGTGATGGAGGGGATGGCGCAGTCGGGAGCGCTGGGCGGCGCCGGCGCGAGCACCGTCGGCGGCAGCAACGGGGCCGCCCAGGCCGTGGGCGACGGCAACCGCAACGGCTCCAACATGGCCAGCCTGCTGGGCCTGACCGAGCTGTGCTGGGGCGACGTCGGCCTGCTCTTGACGATGCCGCGCCAGGGCCTCGGGCAGGCGGCGATCGCGGCGGTCGCCAACGAGGAGCAGCTCGCCCGCTTCGGCGGTAAATGGGCGGCGATGGCGATCACCGAGCCGGAGGCGGGCTCGGACTCGGCGGCGATCAGAACCACCGCGCGCCTCGACGGCGACGAGTACGTCCTGAACGGGGAGAAGATCTTCGTCACCGCGGGCGATCGCGCCGAGCTGATCGTCGTCTGGGCCACGCTCGATCCCTCCCAGGGCCGCGCGGCGATCAAGTCGTTTGTGGTCGAGCGAGACAACCCCGGCCTGAGGCTCGACCGGCTCGAGCACAAGCTCGGCATCCGCGCCTCGGATACCGCCAACTTCGTGCTCGACGATTGCCGCGTGCCCCAGGAGAACCTGCTGGGGAGCCCGGAGATCGAGCCGCGGCGCGGCTTCTCGGGCGTGATGCAGACCTTCGACAACACTCGCCCGCTGGTCGCAGGCATGGCCGTGGGCGTCGCGCGCGCGTGTCTCGAGCGCACGCGCGAGGTGCTGGAGGACGCAGGAATCGAAATCGACTACGACGCTCCGCCCCACGTCCAGACCGCGGCCGCCGCCGAGTTCATCGCGATGGAGTCCGACTGGGAGGCCGCGCGGCTATTGACATTGCAGGCCGCCTGGATGGCAGACAACCGCAAGCCCAATTCGCTCGAGGCGTCGATGGCCAAGGCCAAGGCGGGTCGCACGGGCACCGACATCGCGCTGCGCTGCGTGGCCTTGTGCGGCGGCGTCGGCTACGGGGAGGGGGAGTTGCTCGAGAAATGGGCGCGCGACGTCAAGATCCTCGACATCTTCGAGGGCACCCAGCAGATCCAGCTGCTGATCGTCGCTCGGCAGCTGCTGGGGAAGACCTCCGCCGAGCTCAAATAAGCTGTTCCGGCCGGAACATGTTCCGGCCGGCCGGGCCGATCATGATCGGCCCGGGGCCGGCGCACAGCCGGACGACTCCAGCGCGGCCAGTTCAGGCGAGGCCGGATGCCGAGCGGGGCGCGCTGGAGCGCCGGCCTTCAATACGTCGAGGAGAGAACCATGGGATACGAAGTCGCTGAGCGCTACCTGGAGCGATACGCGGACCTGCTCGTCAACTTCGCGCTGGGCGGCGGCCAGGGCATCGAGCGCGGAGACGTGGTGCTCGTGCGCGCGCCCGACAGCGCCAAGCCCCTGTACGCCGCGGTCTGTCGCGCCCTGTGGCGCGCGGGCGGAAACGTGCTCGGCGACTACGCCCCCGACGACGACCACGAGCTCAATCTGAGCCGTGACTTCTACGAGCTGGCGGGCGAGGAGCAGCTCGCGTTCTTCGCCGAGAAGTACTGGCGCGGGCTGATCGACCAGATCGACCACCTGATCTACCTGCGCGCGGTGGCCGACCCGCACGCGTTGCGCGATGTCGAGCCGGCGAAGATCTTCGCCCGTCAGCGCGCCCACGCGCCGCTGGTCGAGTGGCAGACGGCCAAGGAGAGCGAGGGACGCTTCACCTGGACGATCGGCGCCTACGCCACCGAGGCGACGGCCGCCGAGGCAGGGCTCTCGCTCGAGGACTACTGGGGTCAGATCATCAAGGCCTGCTTCCTCGACCAGCCCGATCCCAAGGCGAGGTGGCGCGAGATCGATGAGGAGATCGGCCGCTACACCGAGGCTCTGAACGCCCTGCCGATCGACCGCCTGCACGTCGAGGGCGAGGACGCCGACCTCTGGATCACCCTCGGAGAGCAGCGGCGCTGGATCGGGGGCGGCGGGCGCAACATCCCGAGCTTCGAGGTCTTCACCAGCCCGGACTGGCGCGGCACCGAGGGCTGGATCCGCTTCAGCGAGCCCCTGTACGAGCACGGGACCCTGATCACGGGAGTGGAGCTCGCCTTCCATGAGGGGCTCATCACCCGCGCCACGGCGGCGCAGAACGAGGAGCTGCTCTTGGAGATGCTTCGGAGCAAGAACGCGAACCGGGTCGGCGAGTTCTCGCTCACGGACTCACGGCTTTCTCGGATCACGCGCTTCATGGCCGACACGCTCTTCGACGAGAACGTCGGGGGACCGTTCGGCAACACCCACGTCGCGGTCGGCAAAGCGATCCAGAACTGCTACGCCGGGGACCCGGGCAAGGTCTCGGGAGAGGAGTGGGAGCGGCTCGGGTTCAACGACTCGGTCGTTCACTGCGACATCGTCTCGACGACCGACCGGCAGGTGACCGCCGTGATGCGCGACGGCTCCGAGCGCACGATCTACGCGGGCGGCAGGTTCGAGCTCGAGACGTGATCCGTTCAGGCGACGGGCGCTGAGAGCGCCCGGAACTGCATCCCGGCGGCATCGAGGCGGCGGATCAAGGGCTCGCCCATCGCCACCGCGGGCGTGAGCTGTCCCGCGCGCTCTTCCAGTTCGTCCTGCGCAAGGCAAAGCGCCGCCTCGGAGAGCATCTTGGCCGTTTCCGTGTAGCCGGGATCGCCGCCGGAGACCTCGCTCAGAACCTTCTGGCCGCCGCCCTCGCCGACGAACCGCACCCTGAAGCGCGAGCGCTCTCTGCGCTCGGCGGAGGGCCCCTCGCCGGCCGGCGTCATCCGCTGAAGCAGCCTGCGCGTCGGCGGCAGCTGCGCGAGCACGATCGCCGCGCCTCCGCCCGCCGCGATCCCGGCCAGCGTCGCCAAGCGCTTGGAGACGAAGTAATGCGAGTAGGAGAAGTCGGGGCCATAGCGCTCGAGCGCCCGCGCCGAGCGCAGCACGATCTGAGGGTCGATCGTCGGCATCGGCACCACCCAGCCACCGGCGAACGCGTCCTGCCGCGGCCTTCCCACCACGCCCCTGACTCGCCGCCCCGTCGGCCGTCGCTCGGTGCGACGCCGCTCGCCCGCGGCCTGGGCGGTCTGGCGCAGGCGCGAGAAGGCCGTGAGCGCGGTCTCGTAGGTCCCGCCGGAGAAGGCCCCGTTGGTGCGCACGAAGCCGGACACCGAAATCGGCACCCCCTCGGGCAGCTGATTGACCGTGAACAGCGCGCCGAGGTCGTGCGGGATCGAATCAAAGCCGCAGCAGTGCACCAGCCGGGCCCCCGTCCCTTGCGCCTGCGCGTCGTAGCGGAGCCACATGCGGTCCACGAACTCGGGCTCCCCGGTGAGGTCGAGGTAGTCGGTGCCGGCGGCCGCGCAGGCGGCCACCACCGGCTCGCCGTACTTGACGTACGGGCCGACGGTCGTGATCAGGACGCGGGTCGAGCGCGCCAGGCGCTCGAGTGAAGCGGGATCGGTGACGTCGGCCTCGAGCAGCGGCAGCTTGGCGCAGGCGGCGTTCACCTGTGCCAAGCGCGCCCTGACCTGCTCGAGCTTGGCGCGGTTGCGCCCCGCAAGCGCTCCTCTGATGCCGGCGCCCGCGCGCCGGGCGAGATATTCGGCCGTCAGCGCGCCGGTGAAGCCGGTGGCGCCGAAGACGACGATGTCGTGTTCGCGCTCAGCCGCCATCGTCGCCAACTTCGCGGGCGATCTCGAGCGCCTCCTCCGGGGTGCGACCGGCGCGCGCCGCGACCCAGCACGCCACCGGCGCTGCCACGCGCTCGGAGGAGTGCGCTGCCTCGCCCGCGAGGTCGAGCAGCTTTGAGAACTCGGCGGGCGTGGGCGGATCCACTCCGAGGCGCTCGGCGAAGGTGGAGATCCAGTGCTTGGCGTTCATCGCGGCGGCGCACTCTACCGGCCGCTGGCAGACTGCCGCCCGATCAACCGAAGGAGGAGTAGATGACGGTGCTCGAAGGGAAAGTCGCGATCGTCACCGGCTCAGCGCGCGGGATCGGCCGCGCCACTGCCGAGCTGCTGGCCGAGCAGGGAGCGCGCGTCGCGATCAGCGATCTCGACGAAGCGCTGGCTGAGCGGGCCGCGGCCGAGATCCCCGGCGAGACGCTCGCGTTCGGAGGCAACCTGGTCGAGCCCGGAGCGCCGGAGCGGCTCGTGCAGACGGTGGTCGACCGCTGGGGCCGCGTGGACATCCTCGTCAACAACGCCGGCTACACACTGGACACCCCGATCCACAAGATGTCCGACGAGTGGTTCCAGCGCATGCTCGATATCCACGCGATCGTCCCCTTCCGCATGTGCCGGGCCGTCGCACCCCACATGCGCGAGCCCGCCAAGCGCGAGCGGGAAGCGGGCCGCGAGGTCTTCCGCAAGATCGTCAACATCAGCTCGATCTCGGGCACGATGGGTAACGCAGCCCAAGCCAATTACGCCTCTGGCAAGTCGGCCGTCGTGGGATTGACGAAGACCTTGGCCAAGGAGTGGGGTCAGTTCAAGGTCAACGTCAACGCGGTCGCCTTCGGCTACATCGACACCCGCCTGACTGCGGCAAGGACGGACGACAACGTGGCCGAGATCGCCGGCGAGCGCGTGCAGCTCGGGATCCCCGAGCCGCTGCGGGCGATGGTCACGATGCTGATCCCTCTGGGCCGCGCGGGGACGCCCCGCGAGGCGGCGGGCGGCGTCTTCTTCCTCTGCTCCCCGTGGTCCAACTACGTGACCGGGCAGGTGCTGAACGTCACCGGTGGCCACTTCAGCGGCATGACCAGCTGAGATGGCTAACGTTTCCGCAGCGATCGAGAGAAAGGAGCAGGCGATGGCCGCCGTCGCCGAGCAAACCGCAGCGGAGCAGGACCGCCAGGACAACTTCATCGAGGTGATCAACCCGGCCACGGGCGAGCTCGTCAAGCGGCTCGAGGCATGCACCCCGGAGCGGCTGAAGGAGATGGCCGCGCGCGCACGCCAGGCGCAGCCCGGGTGGCAGGGCCTCGGGTTCGAGCGGCGCGGCAAGGTGCTGCGGCGCGCGCAGAAGTGGGTCCTCGACAACGCCGAGCGCGTGCTCGACACGGTCGTCTCGGAGACCGGCAAGACCCGCGAGGACGTGATGCTGGAGCTGAGCCTGACCGCGATGGCGTTCGGTTTCTGGGCCAAGCGGGCGCCGAAGTATCTCGCTGACGAGCGCGTGCGGACGGGCTCGCCGTTCCTGCTCGGCCGCAAGGTGATCGTGCGCTACGAGCCAGTCGGCGTGGCGGGGGTGATCGGCCCTTGGAACTACCCGCTGGTCAACAACATCGGCGACGCCATGCCGGCCCTGGCGGCGGGTAACACGGTGCTGCTGAAGCCCTCGAGCGTGACGCCGCTGAGCTCGCTGCTGATGCAGGAAGCCTTGGAAGAGAGCGGGATCCCGGAGGGCGTCTTCCAGGTCGTGGTGGGCCGCGGGCCGCTGGGCGAGGAGCTGATCGACCTGGTCGACTTCATCATGTTCACGGGCTCGACCGAGACGGGGCGGCGGGTGATGTCGCGGGCCGCGCAGACCCTGACGCCGGTCTCGCTCGAGCTCGGGGGCAATGACCCGATGATCGTGCTGAGCGACGCCGACCTGGAGCGCGCCGCCAACGCGGCCCTCTTCTGGTCCATGCAGAACGCCGGGCAGACCTGCATCTCCGTCGAGCGCGTGTACGCGGAGGAGCCGATCTACGAGGACTTCGTGCAGCGACTGGCGCAAAAGGCCACCAGCCTGCGGCAGGGCGTGCCCGGCGGCTTCGGCTCGGTCGAGGTCGGCTCGTTCATCAATCCGCCCCAGGCGGACGTCGTCGAGGCGCACGTCAACGATGCGGTCGCCAAGGGCGCGCGGGTGCTCGCCGGCGGCCGGCGCCCGTCGGGCCCGGGGGCTTTCTTCGAGCCGACGGTACTGGCGGACGTCGATCACTCGATGGCGTGCATGACGGAGGAGACCTTCGGCCCGACCCTCCCCGTGATGAAGGTCGCCGATGCCGAGGAGGCGATCAAGCTCGCCAACGACTCGCCCTACGGCCTGCAGGCCTCGGTCTTCACGCGCGATGTCGCGCGCGGCGAGGCGGTCGCGCGCAGGATCGAGGCGGGCGCGGTGGTGGTCAACGACGCGGGCGCCAACTACTCGGCGCTCGAGGCGCCGATGGGCGGCTGGAAGAGCTCCGGGGTGGGCGTGCGGCACGGTCCCGAGGGGATCCGCAAGTACGCGCGCCGGCAGACGATCGTGCTGACGCGCTTCGCGCCCAAGCGGGACCTGTACATGTTCCCCTACAACTCCCTGCGCAGCGGGCTGCTGTTGAAGGGCGTGAAGCTGCTTTACGGCCGCGGGAGGCGGGACTAGCCGCCGGGCGTCTTCTCGAACACGAGGCGGTAGTGGTCGAGCAGCTCGCGCTCGAAGCAGACGCTGTTGGCGCTCACCCCGGAGGTGAAGGCGAGCCGGAAGTCGGCGCTGGTCAGCCAGCGGGGCAGCAGCCGCAGCTTGACCAGCGTCTTGCGCAGGCCGGGCTCGGCGAACCGCCGCCGCCACTGGCGGATCGTCTCGATGTAGTCGAGTCGGCCGCTGACGCTCGAGTGCAGGCGGAAAGCGGGCTCGGCGCAGCGCACGAGCTGGTCCTTGCCCAAGGGCAGGAAGGAGCCGGGGAACTGATGCCCCATCAACGCGAGATACCACGCGTCGGAGTCTCGTGGCGCGCTCGAGTCGACCCCGTCGAGCTGATCCAAGGGGATCATGTTGCGCCCGAAGACCATCGTCTGGAGGTAGAAGCGTCCGCCCACCGGAAGGAGTCCGGCAACGTTGGCGAACAGGTCCCGGTAGAGCTGCTCCTGGCGGCCGGCGCGGTAGTCCTCGGGGGAGCAGAAGTGCTCGCAGGCGCCGAGACTGGCCACCCCGTCGAAGGGGCCGAAGGTCTCGCGCGTCACCGCGCGCGCGTCCACCAGGTGGACGTCGAGTCCGTGGCGCCGGCATGAGCGCATCTGCGCGCGGGACAGGGTTACGCCAACTCCTGTCGCGTCGCGCGAGCGGATGAACGCCAGCAACGGCCCCCACCCGCACCCCAGGTCGAGCACTCGCCGTCCCGGCTCAATACCAATCTGATCGGCGACATACTCGTGCTTGCGGCGCTGGGCCTGCTCCAGCGTGAGCGAGAAGTCGCCGTCGTACTTCGCGCCGCTGAAATCAGCGAGCTCCCCCAGGCTGAGGCGGAAGATGCGGTCGATCTGCGAGTAGGTGAAGTCGAGATCGGCGCGCTCGGCCATCGCTTCTTAGATGCCGATGGCGGCGGCCTCGGCCCCCTCGGGCTCGCCGACGCGCTGGTACGGGGCGAGCGAGCGCGCCTCGGCGAAGGTCACCAGCCTGCCCCGCTCCTCGTCCCAGAGCTTGAAGGCGACCGCGCGCATCCCATCCCGCAGCGAGAGCCTGGGGGCCGCGTGGAGGATCGGGTTCTCGTCGTGGGCGCGCTTCAGGTTGTAGTTCGGGATGCGCGCGCTGAGATGGTGGATGTGGTGAAAGCCGATGTTGGCGGTGAAGAAGCGCAGCACTGCCGGCAGTTCCAGATAGGAGCTGCCGCGCAGGGCGGCGGCGGCGAAGTTCCAGTCGGCGTGGGCCTGCCAGTAGGTGTCCTCGAACTGGTGCTGGACGTAGAACAGCCATATGCCCGCGCCGCCGGCGAGCAGCGTGATCGGCGCCTGCACGAGCAGAAAGGCGCGCCAGCCCACCAGCCAGCACACCAGTCCGACCGCGAGGGCGAGTATCGCGTCGGTGATGAGGATGCCGTGGCGGACGCGCGCGCGTGCCCCGCGCGGCACGATGCGCGGGTACAGGATCATCGCGTAAATCGGACCCAGCCCAAACATGATCAGCGGGTTGCGGAATAGGCGGTAGCCGAGCCGCGCCCGCCAGGACCGGGAGTGGTATTCGGAAACCGTCAGCGTGAGCACGTCCCCGCCGCCGCGCCGGTCCAGATCCCCGGAGGTGGCGTGGTGCACCAGGTGATCGTGGCGCCAGCGCACGAACGACGAGAACACGGTCAAGCCGAGCACCCTGCCAAGCCACACATTGGCGCGCTTGGAGGGCAGGAACGAGCCGTGGGTGCAGTCATGAAAGACGACGAAAGTCCGCAGCGCGAAACCCGAGGTGGGCAGCGCGAGCGCGAGCGTGAGCGCGTAGGAGACCCTGAGCGAGAAGTACATCGCGGCCATGAGCGCCAGGTAGGGGAGCACCGAGGTGGCGAGATCGAGGAGCCCTCGCGAAACCCGCGCTTGGGCGTAGGGGGCGAGCACGTCGCGCCAGTTGGGTGCCTGATCTCCCTGCAAAGAGCTCTCTCGGAACCCGCGTCTCCGGCGGCAATGAGGGCGCCCCCTGATCAACGCGTCCGCCGAAGTTGGGAGCAACTTATCAGGTGTCGCGGCTCAAGCCGCGGTTCGGCCCCGCGAGGCCGGCATCGCCCGGCCTCCCTGATTTGAGGCGGCCGCGGTGGCCACGTCGCGCGGGTACGAGTTGCGGGCGAAAATCAGGAACACGCCGCCCGCGACCAGCGTCACCAGCAGGATCAGGAAGGTGATCTCGTAACCGGTCGCCTGGGCCGGGGTGACGGCGTGGGGCTTGGTACCAGGTGGGGCCTGCTCGGGCAAGAAGCCCGCGATCAGACTCACCAGGTATCCGAAGAGCACGGGCGAGATCGCCTGGGCCAGCGAGACCAGGAAGGTGCGCGTGCTCTGTGCCCGGCCCCACAGCCCGGCGGGCATGATGTCGAGGCGGGCGGCGTCGAGCGGCGGGTTGGCGGCCATCAGCAGCCCTGCGCCGACTACGTCGAAGAACACGGCCGGGAACAGATGGCGGATCACGATCCCTGGCACCAGCAGCCCCGCGGCGCTCAGATAGCAAATCGCCGGGACCCAAATGCGGGCCCCGAGCATGCCGCGGCGCAGCAGCGCGTCGGTGAACCTGCCGCTCGCCAGCGTGCCGATGATCGCGCCGATCACCAACGCCAGCAGAACCAGCTCGGCCTCGAACTGGCTGATGCCGAAGTGTCCGATCACGAACAAGAGGGCGAACGTCTGCAGCCCCTGGAAGTAGAAGTAGCCGAAGCCCTGGCTGATGATCATCATCAGGTTGGAGTGGACCGTGAGGATGTACCTGGTGCCCCGCCCCAGGCCCATCTGCTGGGGATCCTCCTCGAGCACCATGCTGGGGTCTGGCTCGATCCCCCGCTGGCGTGCGGCTTCGCGCGCCAGCTCGCCCTCGCCCGGCGTCCCCGGCTCCTCCCACTCCCAGTCGAGCTTGATCGAGGCCGAGGCGACGGCCTCGTGCAGGTCCTGTGCCCCGGGCTCGAGCGTGCTCTGGCCCCCGCGCAGCGGTTCGGGCACGGTGCGCCATAGGCTACGAGCCAGGAAGAAGCCGGGGATTGCCAGCACGATGAACGCGGCTCGCCAGCTGATCGCGCTGGCGAGCGTGCCCGATACGACGAACCCGACCACCGAGCCGAACGCTTCGCCGCCGAGGATGTAGCCGTACACGCGTCCGCGCTCGCGGGCGGGGAAATAGTCTCCGGTCAGCGATGCGATCGCCGGGCCGGCGGTCGCGGTCACGGCGCCCAGCGCGAGTCGGGTCAGCAACAGGCCGGAGTAGCTCGTCGTGAATGCACTGGCCAGCGATGCGACGCTCCACAGCAGAATGCTCACCGACAGCAGCGGGATTCGCTTGGTGCGGTCCACGAGCAGCCCCACGGGGATCACGAACACGGCCCCTACCAGCAGCGCGACCGTACTGAGCAGACCGATCTCGCCCGGGCTGATATTGAGCGCGGTCTTGAGCTGCGGAGCGATCGCGCCCACCGTGGCGGCGTCGGCGGCGCTCAGCCCCAGCACCAGCCCGAGCAGCGTGATCACGCGCGCGCGGGCCGGACCGCCGACCATGTGCACCACCTGACCCCGGAGCGCCCTGCCGATCCACCTTCCCGCAGCCAGCAGGCCGCGCGTGATGGGCCCAAGCTCGTTCATCAGATGCCCACCACCCTGGCGCTCACGATCGCCGCGCAGCGCCGGCGGAGCGGAACCGGCGCCAGACCGGCTGTCGCTCCTCGCGTGGCGCCCGCAGCGTAAATGGCTGATCGCGGGTGCGGCGCAGGACCAGGAACGCGATCGTCCCCCAGATCGCCGGGACCCACAAAGAGATCGCGTGGTAAACGAGCGTCGCAGCGGTCGCGGCGGTGGCGTTGGCTCCGTAGAGCACGAGCGCGCCGACCATGCTTCCGTCGAGGACCCCGATGCCGCCCGGGATCGGGATGATGTTCGACAAATAAGCGATCTGGTAAGCGAGCACCAGGGCCGCCAGCGGAGGCTCGTGACCGATCGCCGCGAAGCAGGCGACGAGCACGGCGATGTCAAACCACAGATAGCCGATCGCGCCGACGATGCGCCAGTCGGGCGAGAGCAGCAGGGAGCGGGTGTCCCTGATGCTCTCCGAGGTCGTGTCGAGGACCACCCGTAGCGCCTTGGGGAGACGTCGCGTCATTCCGCGGTCGATCAGCGCCGGGAGGGCCAGGAAGAACAGCAACACGATCGTCCCCACCCCCGCCGGCGCGACGCTCAGCAGCGGGTTGCTCGGCCCGGGCAAGATGCCGGTGAACACAGCGAGGCCGGCAACGATGAAGGTGATCACGTTGATCGCGCTGGTCAATAGGAAGAGCACGGCGGAGCGCTCCGCCACGCGGCCAGGGTTGGCTCCGCGCTCGACCAACAACCAGGCTCCCACCGCGACGCTGCCCGCCCCGCCCAGCGAGACAGCTGCGTTGAAGGCCAGCTCGGAGAGCGCCACGCGTGCACCGAAGCGCACGGGCGCGCGTTCGAACACCTGCAGAAAGGCGATGATGTAGCCCACGCACGAGAGGAGCTCGAAGCCAACCGCGGCCAGCAGCCACCCCACCGGCATGCGCTGCACCGTGCGCGCCACGCTGTGCAATCCCGGAATCGCCAGCAGCAGGCCGACCACGATCGCGACCAGGACGGCAAGCGCGATCAGTCCGTGGAGCAGTCGCCGCGAGGCGCCGGCGGCATGCAGCTCGGACTGGTGGCGGTGGCCTTCCCCTTGCGGTTGCGGTTCGGCTTGCCTGTGAGATTGCGGTTCCGCGTCCGTGTGGGGGTGCGGTCCGGCTTCCCTGTGGGATTCCCGTTCGGTGCGGTGAGAGCTCACCGCTTCAGGCTAGATGCCGGAGAGTGTGGCCACGCGGTTGCGGTGCCACCGCGCGTCGCCGAAAGCGTGGCCGTTGGCCGTCGCCCGCTTCAACAAGAAGTGGAGGTCGTGTTCCCAGGTGAAGCCGATGCCGCCATGTATCTGGAGCGCGGAGGCGGTGACCCTGAACCCTGCCTCGCCCGCGTAGGCTTTGGCCATGGAGGCCGCCCGCGCCGCCGTCTCGGGATCGTGGTCCAGTGCCCAGCCCGCCCAGTAGCAGAGCGAGCGCGCGCCCTCCACCTCGAGCAGCATCTGGGCGCAGCGGTGCGAGACCGCTTGGTAGGAGCCGATCGGCCGCCCGAACTGCTTGCGGTCCTTGGCGTAGGAGACCGCCATCTCGAGCGCCCGCTGCGCCACGCCGACGTTCTCCGCCGCAAGCGCGGTCACGACCGTGGCGTAGGCGAGCGTGATCTTCTCCCGCTTCGCCCCTCCTAGCTCCTCGGCTGGTGCATTCTCGAGGTCCACCGTGTAGAGCTTGCGCGTAGGGTCGAGCGAGCGTCGCGGGGTGATGCTGACGCCGGGATCGTCGGTGCGCACCAGGAAATGGCGGCCATCGGCGCCCGCGACGATCATCACGTGCGCGGCGGCGGCGTCGGGCACCGCGATCTTCGTGCCCGTGAGGCGGCCGCCCGTGGGTTCCAGTTCGGAGCCGTCCGGAGCGGGGCCGGAGCCCTCGTCCCAGATCGCGACCGTGCCCCTCAGCTCCCCCTGCGCGAGCTTGGGGAGCCACCGCCGGCGCTGCTCGTCGCTTCCTGCCGCGACGAGCAACAGCGCCGCCGAGATCGTGGAGAACAGCGGGCTCGGCGCGAGCGCGTAGCCGATTTGCTCGTGGATCACGACCATTTCGACGGCCCCCAGCCCCAGGCCACCGTCGGCCTCGGGCACGATCACCCCCGGCCAGCCCAGCTCGGCAAGCTCCGCCCACTGCTCGTCGGTGAAGCCGCGCTCGTCGGCGGCGAGCGCACGCACCGTCTCGGGCCGATAGCGCGAGGCGAGCAGGTCGCGCGCGGTGCGCTTGATCGCGTCCTGATCGTCTGTGAGCTGGAAGTTCATCGCAGCCGGGGCAGGCCGAGCACCCGCTCGGCCACGATGTTCTTGAGGATCTCGGTCGTGCCGCCCTCGATCGAGTTGGCCCGGGCACGGAGGAAGCGGTAGGTCCAGTCGTGGTCCTCGGCGGCTGCTGCTTCCCCTCCCTCGGCTTCCTCTCCCCCCTCCAGCGTGAGCGCACGCGGGCCGGAGATATCCATCGCGAGCTCGGTCAGCGCCTGGTTGACCTCCGACCAGTGCCACTTGCCGAGCGAGCCCTCGGGGCCGGGCACCCCGCCCTGCATCGTCGCGCTGAGGCTGCGATAGGCGTTGAGGCGCAGAACCTCCGACTCGATCATCAACTGCGCCAGCCGCTGGCGCACGAGTGGGTCCTCCGCGGCCGGCCGACCGTTCGGTCCCGGCGTTCGGCGCGCGTGCTCGACCAGTTCCCTGATCGCGATCTGGACCGAGACCTGGAGCCCGAAGGCGAGCGTCGCGCGCTCGTGCATGAGGGTGGTAATGGCCACCGCCCAGCCGTTTCCCTCGCCGCCGATGATGTTCTCGTCCGGCACGCGCGCTTGCTCGATGAAGAGCTCGTTGAACTCGGCCTCCCCGGTGATCTGGCGCAGCGGCCGCACCTGCACCCCCTCCTGCTCCATGTCCATGAGGAAGTAGGTGAGACCCTGGTGCCGGGGAGCTTCGGGGTCGGTGCGGGCCAGCAGCATGCACCACTTGGCGTGGTGGGCAAAGGTCGTCCACACCTTCTGACCCGTGATCGTCCAGCCGTCGCCGTTGCGCCTAGCCCTTGTCTTGAGCGAAGCGAGGTCGGATCCCGAGTCGGGTTCGGAGAAGCCTTGGCACCAGATCTCGTCGGCCGAGAGGATCGGCGGCAGGTAGCGCCGGCGCTGTTCCTCGCTCCCGTGGGCGATCACCGTCGGTCCCCCCATCGCCAGGCCGAGCACGTTGGCGAGTTGGGGCATGCGGGCACGCACGATCTCCTCGTTGAAGATCGCCTGCTCGATCAGGCTGGCCCCGCGCCCTCCGTACTCCTGGGGCCACGCGATCCCCGCCCAGCCGGCGTCGTGCAAGCGACGCTGCCAGGCGCGGCGAAACTCGAACGCGCCCTGGTCCTCGCGGGGGGTCGGCCCGGGATGGTTAGCCTCGAGCCACGCGCGCAGCTCGTCGCGGAAGGCCTGCTCTGACGGGGAGAGCGAGAGGTCCACTGAGTGGCCCAGCGTACCGAGGGTCGCCTCGGAGCTTCGGCGGGGGCGGACGGTAGGCTCGGTGCATGCTCGAGCGCGCCGAAGCACCCGGCGACGGGATCCCCGGCAGCACCCTCCCCGGCCCGTATCCGGTCGGAGCCTACGCCGCTCAGCTGAAGACGCGCCTGCGCCAGTTCGCTCGCGTCCAGCTGACAGGCGAGCTGTGGGGATTGCGGCGCAGCCGCGCGCGCGTGTACTTCGAGCTGCGGGATGCCCACGGTGCGCTGCCGTGCTCGATCTGGCTCGATGACTTTGACCGTCTCGGGCTGACGATCGCCGACGGTGCCCGCGTGGTGGTCGGCGGAGGCTGCGACTACTACCCTGGCTCGTCCTCGTCATCGCCCTCGTTCACGTTCGCGGTCTCCGAGCTGCGGATCGCCGGCGAGGGCGACCTGCTCGCGGCGCTCCAGCGACTGCGGGTGAAGTTGGGGGCGGAGGGGCTGTTCGAGCCCCAGAAGCGTCTCCACCGTCCCCCCCTTCCCCGCACGATCGGCGTGATCACGGGCGAGCGCGGCAAGGCGCGCGACGACCTGCTGGCAGGGCTTTCGCGCCGGGGCTGGGCCGGGCGGCTGGTGTGGGCCTTCGCTCCGGTGCAGGACCGCCACGCCGCGCCGCAGATCGCGGCCGCATTGCGCGAATTGGCCGCGCTGCCCGACGTGGACGTGGTGATCGTTGCCCGCGGCGGCGGCTCACTCGCCGATCTGTTTGCGTTTTGCGACGAGACGCTCTGCCGGACCGTCGCGCTGCTGCGCGTGCCGGTGATCGCCTCGGTTGGACACCACACCGACAGGACGCTGATAGACGATGTCGCCGCGGTCAGCTGCTCGACGCCGACACACGCGGCGGAGGCGGCAGTCCCAGTCGACGTGCGGGGCGCCGGTGACCAGCTCGCCGCCCACGCGAAGCGGCTGCACGGTCACGGCCGGCGGGCGTTGCTGAGCCGGGCACAGCTGCTGGTGGCGCTCTCCCGCCGCCCCGCACAGCACCTCGAGCGCCAGCGCGGGCGCGTTCACCAGCTCGTGCGCGAGCTCCGCGCCGCGGGCCGGCGCTCGGTCGAGGAGCGGCACAACCTCGGCGCCGTCCATCTGCTTGTGCTGCGCCGGTCACGCGAGCGGGCCCTCGGCTCGCAGGCGGCTGCGCGCCGGCGGGAATTGGAGCGGCTCGCGCTCGCGCTCGCGGCACACGACCCCCAGCGCACCCTGGCAAGGGGCTATGCGCTTGTGGAGGACCGCTTTGGAGAGCTGGTGGCGTCCGCGTCCGCGGCGCGCCGGGCAGGTGAGTTGTCGCTGCGCTTCCGCGATGGGCGCGTGCCGGCGCGGGTATTGGAGGACCAGTCCGTCGATGAATGACGAGCGCACCTACGAGAGCGCGGTAGCCCGGCTCGAGGAGATAATCCGGCGGCTCGACTCCGGCGAGGCGGGGCTGCGGGAGACGCTCGAGCTGATCGGCGAAGGGCGGGGCCTCGTCGAGTACTGCGCCGGCGAGTTGGAAGCCGTGAGCGAGGGCCTCGAGGAGCTGCGACTGGAAGAGCTGATCGCGCGTCTCGAGGCGGGCGGCCGGCCCACCGCCTGAGCTCGGCCACGGGGCTAGTCGGTGGAGCCGTCCAGGTCGGCGGTCGACACCTCGAGCACGCCGTCCAGATCGTCGAGCGCGAATACGAGCGGCTCCACGGATGGTTGGCCCCGTACCTCGAGGGTCATCGCGACGGCCGGCACGCCTCTGATCTCGTGCGAGAGCTCCTCGGTCCGGACCCTGACGATCGCGAACCCGAGGCGCGTGGCTTCGCCCATCACTCCGCGCAGGATCCCCCGCCCGTCCGCATACAGGACACGCAGGCCGAAGGGGATGTGGCGAGAGCGCGGCAACCGCGCGGTCACGCTCGGGAACCCGAAGACCACCAGGAAATGACAAGCCGTGACGGCGAGGGCTAGCAGCGGCAGGCCGGCCCCGCATGCCATCCCGATCGCGGCCGTCACCCACACGACGGCGGCGGTCGTGAGACCGCGCACTGCGTCCCCGCGAACGAAGATCAGTCCACCGCCGATGAAGCCGATGCCCGAGACGATCTGGGCGGCCACGCGGGAGGGGTCCAGCACCACCCGGGCGCCGACCACGTCGCTGAAGCCGTACTTGCTGACGAGCAGGAACAAGGCCGCACCGGTGCCGACGAGCGCGTGCGTACGCAGCCCCGCGGATTTCTGACGCCACTCGCGCTCCATCCCGATGAGCGACGAGAGCAGGAATGCGAGCCCGAGCTCGCCGAACTCCTTCAGCTGCTGCCCGCTCGCGATCGCGGCGAGGAGCGCGGTGTGTGCGGCGCTATCCATAAACACCTCTCCGCTTCATGCGCTCGCCTCGGCGGCCCTCGGCCTCTGGGAGCTCATCTCGCTCGACGGTCCCGTACTGTATCCAGCCCATGGCGCCAGAAACCGGAGTTCCCCGGGATCAGGCTCCCGTCAATGAGCGGCTGGGTATCGCCGGCGCAGGTCAGATCGCCTGTGGCTTGGCAGCGGCGGCGGCGCGGGCGGGCGAGGTCGTGATCTGGGCACGCTCCGAGCGCTCCGCCGATCGTGCCCGGGAGCGGGTGGACACGCTCTGCGCGAAGGAACTGAACGGACAGCCACAGGCGGGCAAGATCGAGGTCGTGCGCGACTTCGACGCGCTTGCGGGCACCAGCTTCATGGTCGAAGCCGTCGTCGAGGACCACCCCAGCAAGGCTGCCTTGCTGGCGGAGCTCGCTCGCCATGCCCGTGAGGATGCGGTGCTCTCCACGACCACCTCCTCGCTGTCGATAAACGAGCTGGCGCGTGCGACCGGGGTTCCCGAGCGGTTTGTCGGGCTGCACGTGTTCAACCCCGTCACCAAGATGAAGCTGGTCGAGCTGGTCTTCCCGCAAGAGGCGACGAAGAAGACTCGCCTGCGCGCGACAGGGCTGTGTGAGGCGCTCGGGAAGACGCCTGTCGAGGTTCCGGACGTCCCAGGCTTCGTCGTCAACCGTCTGCTCTTTCCCTACCTCTTTCAGGCTGTCGAGCTGATGGCCGAAACGGGCATGGCGCCCGAGGACATCGATCGCTGCATGACCCTGGGGGCCGGGCTGCCGATGGGACCGATCGCACTCCTTGACTTCGTCGGACTCGACGTCGCGCAAGCGATCGGTGAGGCGATCGGGGCTTCCGTCCCGGCGGCGCTGCGCACCTTGGTCCAGGAAGGCGCGCTCGGCCGCAAGTGCGGCCGCGGTTTCTACGAGTACGAGTGAGGCGCGGCCTCGTTCTCCGCCGTGTGCGCCGCGGCATCCTCTGCGCGAGCTGACCGTGTGAGCGCAGCCGGCCCTGCTGCTCCCCGCGTGCGCCGCGGCATCCTCTGCGCGAGCTGACACACAGTTTTTATTGCTCGTTCAGGTCAAACCCGCAGACTTGCGCTCGCGACGTACCTCATAGCAGCACCTCCTCCCCAGAAGCAGAAGTCGGCCCGTGTCTGAGCGGGTCGACTTCTTTTAAGGCGCGCTAGCTTTGGCGCTCCACGGGCGCGGCACAGATTTGGAAGCCGGCCCACTGTGGGCCGGCTTCATCTCTCCTCTCAACCACCGGGAAAGCGATAAGCAACGGCTCAACCCGGACGTTGGTGATGCGAAATGTAACGAAACCGGCGCGGGCGGGCGCTACGCCGCGGCCCGGCGCGGTCGAATGCGCACGGCTTCGATTCGGTTCTCGCGTACCGATTCCACTCGGATCGAGTAGCCATTGGCGGCCACGGTGTCTCCCCGCTTGGGCAGGCGGCCCAACTCCGCGAACACGAGACCGCCCACTGAGTTATAGGCGTCGGTATCGAGAGGAAGCTTCAGGCCATAGTCCTCCAAGTCGGTGACGGCAACATGGCCGCGCACAAACCAGTCGCCGTTAGCGAGCCGCCTGACCGCACCGCCCGCCGGATCGGTCTCGTCCGAGATCTCGCCCACGACCTCCTCGATGATGTCTTCCGTGGTGACGATCCCCGCGGTGCGGCCGTACTCGTCCACAACTACGGCCAGCTCGGTGCGCTGACGCTGCAAGTCGGCCAGCAGGTCGTCCAGAGGTTTGGTCTCCGGAATGATCGGGGCCTCCCGTACGCGGCTCGCGAAACGGGCCTCTGGCCCGTCGGACATCAACACCTTGACGAGCTGATTCACATGGATGATGCCCTTGACGCGGTCCTGATTTGAGTCCTCGGTCACGACCAGTCGCGAGTGACCGGTCGAGACGCAGCGCCGCAGCGCGGCGGTGACGGTCTCGGATTCATCCACCGTCACCACGGCGGGAATCGGGGTCATCACCTGCCGCGCCTCCTGCTCGTGCAGGTGAAACACGCCGCTGAGCATGCTTGCTTCGCCGGCGTCGATCTGGCCGCCGGTGTGCGAATGAGCGATCAGCCGCTTGATCTCGTCGGGGGTCCCCCCTTCCGGTTCCGCCTCCGGATCGGTGCCGAGCATGCGAACGATTCGGTAGGACGAAGCGTTCAGAACGACGATGAACGGCGAGAAGAGCGTGCGGAAAAAGTGGAGCGGGCGCGCGATCCGCCGGGCCATCCCCTCGGCGTGCTGGATCGTGTAGAGCTTCGGCACGATCTCCCCGACGACGCTCTGGGCGGTGGTTATGAGCAGGTAGGTGATCACGATCGCGAGCGCGACACCTGCGGCGTGACTGAGGGCCGAACCGAGCGGCTGCTCGAGCACGTGCTGGATCGCCGGCTGGCCTAGGGCGCCGATCCCGATCGAGGCCATCGTGATCCCGACCTGGCATGTGGCGATGTAGTCGCCGATGTTCTCCTGCTGGCGGACGGCGAGCCGCGCGCCGCGCGCGCCCTCCTCGACCAGAGCCTCGAGCCGCGCGCGCCGCGAGCGGACGAGCGCGTACTCCGCGATCACGAAGAACGCGTTAGCGAGGACCAGGAGGCCCGTGAGGACGATGAACAGCGCCTTCACCGGCGCCGCTTTGGCACGTAGCCTCTCGCCTGCGCGGTGCTACTTCGGGCTAAGTCGTCTTCGCTCATCAAGACCGACAGGCGGCAACGGTAGCAGCCGGTACGGGCACCTCGCGCTCGGTCTGGCGTCCCGGCGGGCCAGCCGCTCAGCCCAGCGCGTCGATCCGTTCAGCCATGCGGAAATCGGCCTCCGTCAGGCCGCCGGCGGAGTGGTTGGTGAGCGAAAGGCGAACCTTGTTCCAGCCGTGCACGAGGATCTCGGGGTGGTGATTGGCCTCCTCGGCCACCTCCGCCACCCGATTGACAAACCTGATCGCGCCGGCGAAATCGTCGAACTTCCAGTCGCGGACGATCTGGTCGTCGTCGCGTGTCCACGGGCTTTGTTCCAACCTCTGCGCGACATCCTGATCGCTCAAGAGCTGTGCCATATCGTTTTCCCTCCTCGAATGTGTGTCGCCGCAAGGCGATCGTCTCGCATAGCTTCCCTCCTCCATCGCAAATGCGCATCGTCAGCCTCGTTCCCTCCGCCACCGAAATGCTGTTTGCCCTGGGTCTTGGAGATCAGGTGGTGGCGGTCACACATGAGTGCGACTACCCGCCGGCTGCCTGCGAGCTCCCCAAGGTCACCCGTGACGTCCTGCCTCCCGGTCTCTCGGCCGCCGAGATCGACGCCGCCGTCAAGGAGCGAACGCTAGAGGGCCAGTCCATCTACGAACTCGACACGGACGCGCTGCGTGCGCTCGCCCCGGACCTGATCGTCACGCAAGCGCTGTGCTCGGTCTGCGCGGTCGCCTATGACGAAGTCCGAGGTATAGCGGAGACCCTCGACAGTCGCCCGCGGGTGATCTCGCTCGACCCGCATACCGTGGGCGAAGTGCTCGGCGATGCGCGCACGCTGGCGGCCGCCACTGACACTCGTGACGCGGCGGCCGGGCTCGTGCGCGACGCGGCGGGTCGTATCGACCGCGTGCGGATCCGCGTTCGCCGCAGCCGCCGGCCGCGGGTGTTGGCGCTGGAGTGGCTAGACCCTCCGTTCGCCGCCGGTCACTGGGTGCCGCAGCTGATCGAGTACGCGGGCGGCGAGGATGTACTCGGGTTCGCGGGCGAGCGCTCGGAGGAAACAAGCTGGGAGGAGGCGAGCGCCGCGAACCCGGACATCGTGATTGTGATGCCGTGCGGTTACGACGCCCAACTCGCGCACAGAGAGGCCGAGATGCACCGCGATCAGCTGGCCACCGTGGGCGCTGGGGAGGTCGTGGCGGTCGACGCGTCGGCCTTCTTCTCCCGACCCGGGCCACGCGTCGTCGACGGACTCGAGCTACTGGCCCACATCATCCACCCGGAGCTGTTTCCCGAAGCTCCGGGGGAGGTGTTCACCGTAGAGCTGTAGAGGAGGGCGCCGGCGCCCGGGCGCTCAGCCGGTAATGCCGATCCCATGCGGCGTGAGACCCGTGCCCTCAGCCGGTAATGCCGATCCCATGCGGCGTGAGACCCGTGCCGCTCGCGACCGCCAGCGCTCCGGCGACGCTCGCCACCGCGACAAGGGCGCAGCCGGCGAATGCGATCAGCGGTAGGCGCCGGTGCTGGGAGAACTGGACGATCAGCCCACCGGTGATCACTCCGCCGACAAAGCCGCCCAGGTGGCCGCCGATCGATACGTTGGCGACAGCGAGCGAGAACAGGATGTTGATCGCAAGCAGCGGTCCGAGGCCACTTCGCCAAATCGGTATCCCCCGGTCGTAGGCGACAACCATCAGCGCGCCGAGGATCCCGAAGAGCGCCCCCGAGGCGCCAAGCGTGGGGATGTCCGGCTGGAAGAGCAGCGCACCGAAAGAGCCCGCGAGCAGCGATACGAAGTACACGACGACGAAGTTGAGGCGGCCGATCAGCTGCTCGAGCTGTGGACCCATGATCCACAGAAAGAACATGTTGAAGATGATGTGCAGGAAGCCGTCGTGCAGGAAGCCGCCCGTGAGTAGGCGCCAGTACTGGTGCTGGAAGACGATGTCCGGGCCGTCGAGATAGCCCTTATCGACGATCGCGCTATTCCCCACTCCGTTCAGCGCGGCGCCTCCTGTAACGAACTCGGCGATGAACACGATCACGTTGATCGCGATCAGCGTGATCGTCGCCGACGGTCCCGAGGGCAGCGAGCGGACGGTTTTGACGCGGGTACGCTGGCGCGCGCACGCCGGACAGCGCATGCCGACCGGTGTCGGCGTCATGCAGTCCGGACAGATCGGCCGTCCACACGACGAGCACGCGACGCCCGTCTCGCGGTCTGGATGCCGGTAACAGACGGCCATGGCCGAGGCCACGCTAGCAGCGGACCCTAAGGCCCAGGGGGGCGGCCCCTAACGGCCGGGGAGCAGCCGGCGCGTCTCTTCGGCGACGTCGTGCAGGGTGCGCTCGGCCAATTCGAACACGTTCGCGGAGCGCTGCCGGCGGGCGCTGTGACGGCGCCGCACGCGCAGCACCACCAGCGCGCTACCCGCGCTTGCGCCCACGACCACGGCCGCGACTGGACGTACCCAGTTGCGCGGGTCGCGCATCGCCGAGAGCTCCCACTGCTCGAGCTCATCCTGCGCGAGCTCCGTGAGGTTGATGAGCGTGCGCTCGAGACGGCGTACGAGCTCGGCGGGGGGATCCACCGGGGGGAGCGCCTCCCGCAGCAGTGCCTCGAAGTTGGTTGCTTCCGCGCTCATGCCACGGGCCCGCCGTTGCTGGTCGCCTCCGGCGCAGCCCCGTCTTTCCCGTCGTTGTCCGTCACCATGCCTTCGAGCTGGCGGATCGCGCGGTGAAGCAGGACCTTGGTCGCGCCGTCCGTGCGCCCGAGTGCACGCGCGATCTCCCTGTTGTCCATGCCCAGAGCGAAACGCATGATCAGCGCTTCGCGACGATCCTCGGCGAGCTCTTGTACCCCCGCGAGGATCATCTTGAGCTCCTCTCGACCCTCGACCAGCGACTCCGTTGTATGCGGCGCCGAGATGACGGCCGCGTCCTCGATCGCGGCCTCGGGCTTACGCGCGCGATCGCGGTAGAAGTTCGCCGCGAGGTTGTGGGCAATGCGAATGAGCCAGGGGCGCAGGGGACGCCCGTTGGATTCCTTGAGCGCACGCTCGAAGTGGCGGTAGGCCTGCAGGAACGTCTGCTCGGTGAGGTCCTCGGCATCGTGGTGATTCCCGACCCGGTAGTAGCTGTATGAATAGACGTCGCGCAGGTGGCTGCGATAGAGCTCAGTGAAGCGCGCGTCCAGATCGGCCTTGTTCTTAGGTTGTGACGTTTCCACCGCACCACGCAGCGTACCTCCGCTCAGGCGGCGCGGACAGGTCGTTTCCGGGACGAGGCTGCAGGTCTGGTCAGGGTGGCCGCCCACTGCTCGGCACCAATGCGACCCTCCAGGAGCGCTGCCAGTCCCTCGAGCGTGGGCGCGTCGACGTGCGCGCCGCGGGCAATCGTGGCGAGCAACGGGACGGAGTCAACCGCCTCCGCGGCCTGCCCCAGAACCGCTCCGATCTCCGCCGGCGATAGCCCTTGGGCGAGGAGCTCGCCCGCTCGTCGGTTGCGCGACCCAGCGGCGACCACGGTCGCGACCAGATCGCCGGCCCCGGCCAGGCCGGTGAAGGTGCCCGGTCTTGAGCCCCGGCTCCTGGCCAGCGCGTCGACCTCGGCAAATACCTTCCCCGCCGCTGCGCCGGCGACATTGGGGCCGGCGGGGGCCGCGGCAGCAGCGGCCAGCACGGCGGCGTTCTTGGCCGCTCCCGCGAGCTCCACCCCGGTCACATCGGTGGTGATGGAAACATCGAGTCCGGCGGCCGAGAGCGCGTCCGCGAGTTGCCTGGCGAAGGCGCGGTCCGCGGAGCCCACCACCACCGCGGCGCCATGCTGCAGCGCATCGGCGGCGTGGGACGGACCGCCAAGGACGGCGATCGCCCGCGCCCGAGAACGGCTCGAGACAAACTGCGACGGCACGGTTCCCAGCGGGGGAACCACTCCCTTACACAACACGAGCAGACCGGCGCGCTTGGGAATGCGCTCTCCGTGCGCGGCCAGAACCCCCGGCAACGCCCGCGCGGGGACCGCAAGGCAGACAAGGTCGTGGCCGCCGAGCTCGAGTTCTGCCGCGCGCAGCACACGAATCGAGGGGGGCAGAGCAACCCCGGGCAGGTAGCACTCGTTCTCACGAGCCCTCTCGAGATCGGTCACCTGTTCGCGGGTGCGGCAGCCCAGTTCCACCTCGAGGCCCGCCCGCGCCAGGCTGACGGCCAACCCGGTGCCCCACGTGCCGGCGCCGATGATTGCGGCGCGCCGGATCGGAGGGAGGCCCCCCAGCCATTCCCACTGCAGCATCACGCAGGGCCAGATGCGGTCGGTAACTGCCCCCGCAAGCGCCGGCGAAGGCCCTTCCACCTTGGGGAAGTGCAGGGCCCGTCCGGCGCGGATGCTGACCTTGTGGGGACGGATCCTCCAGCCCCGTCGGATGGCCTCGGTTCCGACGATGGCGACCGGCACCACGGGCGCGCCCGTCTCAAGCGCGAGCCGTCCGACGCCACGCTTCGGGCTCCCGAGCGAACCAGGCCGGATACGCGTGCCCTCCGGGAAGATTAGGACTACGTCGCCTCGGCCGAGGATGGCCTTCGCCGTGGTGACCATCTCGGGGTCGCTTGCTCCGCGGTTGACTGGAAATGCGCCCAGGGCGCCGAGCAGCCAGCCGACGATGCGCTGCCGAAACAGCTCCTGCTTAGCCACGTAGTACATCGGGCGCCGGGCCATCGTGGCGATCACGAACGGATCGAGGAAGCTCCGATGGTTGGCGGCGACGATCACGGGCCCGGTCGAGGGGATGTGCTCGCGACCGATTCGTCGCATGCGGAAGTAGGTGAGGAAGAACGGCTCAAGCACCCCGCGAACGAGCCAGTACACAAGCCGGTTGACGCCGGTTTGGCGCGCCCTGGCGTGCAGCAGCTGCTGCTTGTCCGCCACGGCCCGCTCCTGCTCGTCCTCTCCGCTCTCGGGAGTGCGCTCGTGACTCATCGCACAGGGCGTACCCACAGCGGCGGCGCCCGTTACAGTTGATACGTGGGCAGGCTTCCTGGGATGTCCGCGATCGACCGGCCTCGCACGCTGAGAGGTGCGGTTTGCGGCGGCCTGGCGGCGGCATCATGGGCGCTCGCGCAGCCCTTGGACAAGCGCGTGCTGAAGAGCTCATACGACGACGTCGAACTGCTCGGTCGCGTCCTCTCAAAAGACGAGGGCTGGTACCCGACGGGGCTCGTGTGGCACATCTCGAACGGCGCGCTCTTCGGCGCCGTGTACGCCAACGTCGCTCCTGCGCTGCCGCTGCCCGCGGTCGCGCGTGGCCCGGCAGTGGCGCTCGCGGAGCACATCGCCCTGTGGCCACTCGGACGGGTCAGCGACCGCATCCACCCAGCTCGGGATCAGCTTCCAAAGCTCACGGGCAACCTGCGCGCGTTCGCACAGGCAACCTGGCGGCACCTTCTCTTTGGGGTTGTGCTGGGCGAACTCGAGCGGCGGCTGAACGCGACACCTGAGGCGGCGCCCCCAAACGTCGAGATCACTTACTCGAGCAACGGGCACGGCTCGATCGAAGACGCGATGCCCGCGCAGCCGAGCTCGTAGTCGGGACCGGCGGCGGGCTTGCTCACGCCGGCGGCGGGGCGCCTACCATCGGGTGCCGGGGCTTGCTCGCGCCGGCGGCGGGGCGCCTACCATCGGGCGCGGGGCTTGCTCACGCCTGCGGCGGGGCGCCTACCATCGGCGCGACATGCCCGCCTAGCTCAACTGGTAGAGCACTTCACTTGTAATGAAGGGGTTGGGAGTTCGAGTCTCCCGGCGGGCTTGAGTCCTCCTGCGGGCGCGTCAGCTGTTCTGGTGCGGGGGATCGAGAACGCCAGCGGCCTCGACCACGTGGGCACGCATGTTGCGCTCCATCATTTGCAGGGCGGCGTCGGCAAGTGCGGGGTCGATGTGGGCCACCGCGTCGCGCGGGATCGAGACCTCGAAGTGGCGCACGTACCCGTCAAGAGCCGAGTAGAGAATGCACTGCTCGGTAACTTGGCCGGCGAGCGTGATGCGATCAATGTCGCTGGTGCGCAGCAGGTACTCGAGTTGGGTGCCGTAGAAGATCGAGTGGCGCGCCTTGACAACGAAGGGCTGGTCGTCACGGGGCACGATCGGCTCGATCAGCGAGCGGTCGCGGCCTCCGCGCGCCCAGCTGACGAGCTCGTCACGGCCTGCGGTCCAGTCGCCGTGGTTGTCGTTCACCCACACCGTGAGGAGGTCGCGCTCACGCGCCTCGCGGATCAGCGCCTCGATCGCAGGGAGCACCTCCCGCACCGACCGCATCAGCGGCTCGGCGTCCTCGTGCTCGTAACGATTGAGCATGTCGATCACGATGAGGGCCTGTGGCATGACGACAGTGTGCTTCCCCGCGCGGGCGGATGCATCACGGTCCCGCTCCCGGCCACGCGACTGAGTTACGTGCCTTGTTCGTGCTCGCGGGCGGCGTCCATCGCGCGTGCTACCGCTTCCGCGCGGGGCTCGTCGGTGTCCGCTGGGAAGGTTTGTCCCTCGCCGGGGCCGGTCATCGCCAGGGTCGCCCCGGTGTCGGGGTACTCCGCGATCTCCGGCCAATGCATGGTCGAGAACACCAGGACCCGCGCGGCCTCCTCGCTGGGATTGAAGATGCGGTGCGCCCAGGTGCAATCGAGCTCTTGCGGGCCGAGGGGTGGAGTGGGACAATTTCGCCCTAGAGGCTTAAGCTCAATGTCAAGCCCGGAGTCTTGTGGCGGCAGCGAGGTCCCGGCGGGGGGCCTGGGACTCCGTTACGGCGCCGACGAACTGATCGGTCGCCTGCAGCGCTTGCTGGAGATGCCTCGACCAGCCGAGGGGTACCCGCTTGAGTGGTACGTCGAGGCCCAGTATCTCGGCGATGTCACAGCGATCGCCATACTCAGCCTTCGCACCGAAGCACCTAGCGTCAGCTGAACCGCTTCTCCGCGCGTCATGGTACATTGTTACCATGGTACAGATCGAGCGCACGCAGACGGGGTTGCGCATCGAGCGTGGCACGCTGAAGGTCCTAAAGGCCTTGGCCGAATACCTGGACCTGTCCCTGGGCGATCTGGTCGAGGGCATCGTGCTGCACGCCTTCGAGGGACAGGTGCCGTTCAGCCCAGCGGTCAGGGACAAGATCGAGCAGCTCAAGCGCGTCTATGGCCTCACGTTGACGGCTGCCGATGCTCACAAGATGACCGAGAGGGACTAAGCGATTAGAGACCGGCTCAGCTCACGCATTCAGGTGGCGCTGCCAGCCGAGGAGGCATTCCAGCTCTTCACGCCGCGTGGCTAGAGCCAATGGGCGCAGGGCTGGGATCCCAAGTTTCCCTCGCCGACTGACGATGACAGCGAGCCGGGGACGGTGTTCGAAACCAAGGTCCACGGTCGCCGCGGCATTTGGCTCGTGATCGACCGCGTTCCGGGCAGGCGATCGCCTACGCCCAGGTCATGCCAGGCGAAAGAGCAGGCATTATCACCGTCGCCCTCGACGCGGCCGAAGCCGGCACCGAGGTCGAGGTCGTCTACGAACTCACACCTCTCAGCGAGGCGGGCGAACACCATCTCAAGCAGCTCGCCGAGAACTACGGTGAATTCCTGTGCTCGTGGCAAGACGCGATCGCCGCACACCTCGAAACCAGAACCGCAACCTAGTCGCGGGTGAGCCCGGCCACCAGGCGGACCGTGGCCGAGTGCGAGCGGCCCAACGCGCGGCTGAGATGCGCGACCGAGACATCGGGATGGCTGTCCAGCGCCACCAGGGCCGCCTCCCGGGAGCCGGCCGCGATACGGTCGCCGATCGCCAGCGCCCAAACGGGCCCGCCCGCCACTCGAGATGAGTTGCGGTGCGGGCCCGTCGCGGATCAGAACCGTCGGATCCATTGGTGACTCGAGTGCAAGCCGCCCTGGCCGAGCGACGCTTGACGTCGGTTCTCACGCCGGAGCCGCTCGATCTGTTCGAGGTGATCGAGCGTACGCGCGCGCCGCCTTTGTCGCTGCCGGATGATCAGCGAGGACCATCGAACGCCCGGCAACGAGGGCGGCAAGCGGATACTTTTCGCCTGCGGCGCTGCTCTCACTGAGTCCTCCTTGTTGTGGTTTATCTATTTGTGTGTCGACCGGGGTAAATGTGCAGGGCCAGCCGTAACGGGCGCAGCGGTCCGTTACCGCTAGCGGAAAGCGGTTAATCAGTTACTACTTGGTCGTCGTCCGAGCAGACCGGGGCAAAAAAAGAGCGGCACTCAGGCCGCCCTAGCTACGAAACTATGCACGCACTGCTAGTGCATGCGACTCCGTGCGAGGGCGCCCGCATTCCTGCTCATAGCGAACGTGCCGAGGATCGGCGTGCACGCCACAGCCTCGACGCGCTTGGACGCGGTAGACATGTTGGGATGTAGGTAAGCGGCGGCCATGAATAGTTCTCCTAGCGAGAGGCCAGGGTAACTCAAGCCGGGAACGAATACAAGGGTGTGAGGTTAATTTTTGTGCGGAGGGGCCTGTTTGGTGTTCGGGAGCCCTTCTACGCCCGGGTCCGTATTGATTGAGCTGCCGCTGCTCTGCACGTGTTAGCGTCGCATCATCTGGCCGGGGAGGCATGAGCTAGATGCAGCCGTTGCCGACGATAAACACCCAGCGAGAGCCGGTGACCACGACGTACCACGGTCACGACGTGACCGAGGACTACAGGTGGCTTGAGGCGAGTTCCCAGCGCGCCAAGGAGTGGACGGCTGCGCAGGACGCGCGTGCCCGGTCATACCTGGACTCCCTGCCCTTCCGCGAATCAATCCGCGAACGATGCGAGGCCATTTTGAAGGCGGAGTCGACGACGTACTCCAAACCCGCACGAGGGGGCAGGACGTATTTCGCGCTCAAGACACAGCCGCCTCTACAGCAGCCATTGTTGGTGGCCCTGCCGAGTCTGGAGGACCTGGACGGTGAGCGCGTCATTGTTGACCCGAACATGCTTGATGAGTCGGGCGCCACGACCATCGACTGGTACGTCCCCTCGCCCGACGGCGCCCTGACTGCGGTTTCGCTGTCGTCGCACGGCACTGAGGACGGCACCCTGCACGTGTACGAGACGGACTCCGGGGAGCTGACCGACGCGGCCATTCCGCGGGTGAACAGCGGCACCGCCGGTGGATCGCTCGCGTGGCGAGGGGATGGGGGCGGCTTCTGGTACACCAGGCATCCCGCTCCGGGGACGGTTCCGGACGAGGATCTCGGGTTCAGCCAGGAGGTGTGGTTTCACCAGCTCGGCGAGCACCCCGATCAAGACCGCCGCGAGCTGGCGGGCGTTTTCGCTGACAACCGGATCGCGGAGAGCTCTCTGGCCTCTTCGGCGGACGGCAGGTGGGTGATCGACCGTGCGCAGAAGGGCGATGGCGGCGAGTGGCAGACGTTCCTGCGCAGCCAGGACGACGGGTCCGAATGGAGGCAGGTCGCCGACCTGGCAGACGGGTGCATCCGCGCGGTATTTGGCGGGGGTGCACTGTTTCTGTTATCGGTCAAGGATGCGCCGCATGGAGAGGTCCTACGCCTCGATGTAGCAGCCGGCGGCACCGCCGCCGACGCCATCACCGTCGTTGCTGAGGGTGCGGTCACGATCGAGGACATCGCTGCCACCGACGCCCTGTTGTGGGTCGCCGACATCGCCGGCGGCCCCTCTGGGGTTAGGTCGTTTGACCACGACGGCAAGGCAATGCCGGAGGTTCCTCTGCCCGAGGTCTGCTCGGTCAACCCACTGGTCCGGCTTGGCGCGGACCAGGTCATCTGGGCGGTGGAGACGTTCTTAGCACCGCGGCAGTGGTGGGTATGCGCCGACGCCGACCAGAAGGTAAGGCGCACGGCTCTGGACACGGACACACCAATCGACTTCACAGCTATCGAGGTCAAGCGCGTGTTCGCGGCCTCCAAGGACGGCACGCGCGTACCGATCAACCTGCTGGCGCGCCGCGGTGTGCTCAAGGACGGCCGTGCTCCCACCATCCTCTATGGCTACGGCGGCTACGCGATTCCGATGCGGCCGTCATTTGATCCCTCACGGCTGGTGTGGCTGGAGCACGGAGGCGTGTTCGCAATCGCGAGTATCCGCGGCGGCGGGGAATACGGGCAGGAATGGCACCACGCCGGGCGGCTTGCCACCAAACAGAACTGCTTCGACGACTTCATCGCGTGCGCCGAGCATCTCGTCGCGGCCGGTGTGACCAGCCGGGAGCGGCTCGGCCTGATGGGCGGGTCCAACGGCGGGCTGTTAGTGGGGGCGGTGCTTACACAACGGCCCGATATCGCCGCCGCGGTCGTGTGCGCGGTCCCGGTCCTCGACGCGCTGCGGAGCGAAGTTTCCCCTAATGGCGCGTTCAACGTGACCGAATTCGGCAGCGTCGAGGACCCAGAGATGTTCAAGGTGCTGCTGGCGTACTCCCCGTACCACAACGTTCAGGACGGCCTGCCTTATCCCGCGGTGCTCCTGACCGCAGGAGAATTCGACCCGAGAGTCGACGCCTTCCACGCAAAAAAGATGACCGCACGGCTCCAAGCGGCCACATCGTCCGATGAGCCGATCCTGCTGCGGATGGAGTCAGGCGGCCATGGCATGGGCGAGTCGTTAGACCAAAGGATCGGTCTCGTCACCGCCTACTTCAGCTTCTTCTTCGACCGCCTCTGCGCCACACACCGCCCGGCGGCCGCTCGATGAGGTGGGCACGGGCGGCGTGCCTGGCGGCCGTGGCGGCCCTGGGTCTGGCGGCGGCGGCCAGCTCACAGCCGAGCGGGCAGGCGCATCTGAGCGCTCCGGCTTCTCACCCGCAGCAGGCGTACGCCGGCATCCACAAGATCCGTCACGTCGTAGTGATCATGCAGGAGAACCGCTCCTTCGACAGCTACTTCGGCACCTACCGAGGCGCTGAGGGGATCCCGGGCCTGGCGGGTAACCCAGGCCGGCTGCCGTGCGTTCCCGATCCCAGGCATCACCGCTGCGATAGGCCCTTCCACGATCGCCGGGACAAGAACTTCGGGGGTCCGCACGGGGCCCGCAACGTTGCCGCGGATATGAATTGCAGGCATGAGGCGAGGCGCGGCGGCTGCCGCATGAACGGCTTCGCCGAGCAGGCCGAAAGGGGGAAGCAATGCTCGAGCACCAACCCCCTGTGCAGCCCGTGCAAAGTGGCGCCGGGCAGCACGTGCCCGGACGTGATGGGCTATCACACCGGCGCCGACATCCCCAACTACTGGACATACGCGCGGGACTTCGTGCTCCAGGACCGCATGTTCGAGCCGGACGCCTCCTGGAGCCTGCCGGCGCATCTGTACATGGTCTCGGAGTGGTCGGCGCGCTGCAGCAATCCCCAGGACCCGTTCTCGTGCGAGAACATGGTGCGCTGGCCGCCGATGCCGACCGGGCAGCCCGAGTATGCCTGGACCGATATCACCTATCTGCTGCATAGGGGTCACGTCAGCTGGCGCTATTACATCTTCAAAGGGATCGCGCCGGACTGCGCGCAAGGTCAGATGAGCTGCGCCGCCGTGCGCCAGGGACCGAAGACGCCAGGGATCTGGAACCCGCTCGAGTCCTTCACCGACGTGCTCAAGGACGGCGAGCGCAAGAACATCGAGTCGCTGAACGCATTCTTTGCCGCCGCAAGGAGCGGCACCCTGCCCGCGGTCTCCTGGATCGTGCCCAACCACTACAACTCCGAGCACCCGCCAGCACTGCTGAGCACCGGGGAGGCGTATGTGACCGGGCTGATCAACGCGATCATGAACAGCCCCGACTGGAAGCACACGGCGATCTTCCTGGCGTGGGACGACTGGGGCGGCTTCTACGACCAGGTGGTGCCCCCGCGCGTCGACGCCAACGGCTACGGCCTGCGCGTGCCGGCGCTGGTGATAAGCCCGTACGCTCGCAAGGGCTACATCGACCACCAAACGCTCAGCTTCGACGCCTACAACAAGTTCATAGAGGACGACTTCCTCAAAGGCCAACGCCTCGATTCCAGCACCGACGGACGACCCGACCCCCGGCCCGATGTGCGCGAGGCGTTGCCCCAGCTGGGCAACCTCGCGCGCGACTTCAACTTCAACCAGCAGCCGCGGAAGCCGGTGATCCTGCCCGTGTGTCCGCGCAGCGACCTTGAGCCAAAACCCGCCTGCAGCTGAGCCCAGCGTCTACACCGACCAGCGGAAACCGGTGGCCTCGGGTCGAGGCGTCAGCGGACTGGCTGGCAGGTCGCCGGCAGGGTCCTCCTGGTTGTAGGCGCTCGGCGCCACGTCATTGGGTGCATCGGCGTGGAACAAGGAGGCGAGCAGCTCGATCTGTCCGCGACCCACCCCCAGCTCGCCCATGCCACCGCCATACATGGGCCGCCCATCGCGTGCACAGCGGGCGTAGATTTCGAACAGCTCGCGCAGGCTGCCGATGCGCGAGGGCTTGACGTTGACGACGCGCGCGGCCAGCGGCGTCGCGCCGATGTCGTCTGCGTTTCGGATCGGCGCGTCATAGGAGACGCGCTCGAGGTGATCGCCGAGCCGCTGAGCGATCTCGGGCAGGTCGTGGGGATCCTCCAGATAGGCGTCCGGGAACGCGGCGAGAACACGGTCGTAGAGCGCACCAAGCGCTCCGGGATCCTTGACATCAAAGCCGTAATGGCCCTTGAAGTCGATCGTGTCTACGGCGCCCGTCGCCGCGACCGCATCCACCAGCCCTGGCGACCAGGTCGCTTCTGCGTCGAGCTTGAAGCGCACCCCAGGAGAGCGGGCGAGGCGGCGGCGCAACGGCTCGATCGAAGGCTCCTTGCCGAGCCCAAGCGAGTTGACGAAGCGCAACGGACTGGGCTCGAGTCCGAGCGCATCGTGCAGCGAGCGACCGGCCTGACGCAGCGCGAGATCCAGTGCCGCTGACTCAAACGCCCAGCGACGAAAACGCAGCGCCCCGCCCCACTCGGGCGGCTTGGGCCACAGGTCGAGCGTCGCGAGATGCTGACAGAAGCCGGCCAGTGTCCACTCTCCCACCAGCGGCAGCTCGGGCCGAGTTTCATGCAGCGCAGTGCCGTCCTCGCGGAAAGGCGAAACATCCTCACCCAGCCCGTCAACGCCCGCACCTATTAGTCGAACCGACGTCGTCACGCGCTCGAACTCGTGCGTGAGGACGGCATGTAGACGCTCAAACTGGCACCCCTCGATGGCCAGCCGAAGCCCCGCGAGCCGCGGCCACAACGACTCGCTTTTCCGCATGGGCCTCCCGGCGTTCACCGTCTCGATTGTTTCATCAAGGCTTGGCCTTGGAAACCGGGGCTTCGCTCGCGCTAGCCTCTCAGCTGGGTGGACACGGAGGATTTTGATCTCGATGCGGCTGGGCTGAGAGCCGACGATCAAGATGCCGTCACCTCGCTGGAGGTGCTCGCAAGCAAGCTTGAACAGGCGTTGCCGACTCACGCGCGTGTCGAGCGGCGGGGGCGTGGACTGTTCGCACGCGGCAAACTCGTCGAAAGGATCGAGGTGCGGCTGGGCGACTGCGTGCTTTCGCTGCGCCAGGCCCACGGGCGCATCGAGGGCTGGCGCGAGCGCGAGGTCGGCGGCATCTCCATAAAGCGCGAGCCGCTCGGCCTCGGCGCGTGGGTCAGGACGCTCGAGCAGGAGCTGCGCGAGGCCTCCGGACGCAGCGCGGAGGCGCGAGAGGCGCTGACGCGGCTGCTGAGCTGATGCCGGACGAGGAGAGCAGCGCGGCCGCGGAGGCGCGGGAGCGTGAGCAGGCGGAGTCGCTGGCGCGGATCGAGTCGGGAGGGATTCCTCTGCAGGCAGAGCGTCGCCTGCGGGAGATGGCGGCGAGCGGCGCCCCGTTTTCAAGCACGCTGTCCGTTGACGAGTTCGCGCTTTGCTCGAAGCTCGGGCTGAAACCGCTCGGGCAGGTCCTGGGTGCCTCGGTGCATCAGGTCGGCTGGCAGAACCTGCCGTGGTCCACCTCGTGGGGCGGAGGTCTGATCTGCGAGCTGGACGTGATCGGTGCGGCATGGGAGGAGGCGCGGCGCCGCGCTTTCGATCGACTTGCCGAGGAGGCGAGCCACCTGAAGGCCGATCTCGTGGTCGGCGTACGCCTGCATCGAGGCGCGCATGACTGGGCCGCGGGCGCCGTCGACTACGTGGTAAACGGAACCGCGGTGCGGCTGCCGGGCTCGGATCGCTCTGCTCGCCCGCTGCTCAGCGACCTTTCGGGGCAGGAGGTTTGGCTGTTGGACCAGGCGGGCTATGCGCCCGTCGGGCTGGTAGCCGCGACCGCGGTGTTCTTCGTGTCGCCCTCGTACTCGACCCAGTGGGCTCGCTCGATGACCAGCGCGGTCAACCAGGAGCTGACGGATTTCACGCAGGGCGTCTATGCGGCCCGCGAGAGCGCGTTGGGCTCACTCGTCAGCCAGGCGAACGCCAATGGGGCGGACGGGATCGTCGGCGTGCGCGTCGAGCAGGACACGGCGTTTCACTCCTTCAGCGTGGGCGCAATCGGAGGCCGAGGCGAGCGCCAAGGCCTGGTCATCACCTTGCAAGCCTTCGGCACCGCAATCCGCGAGCGGGAACGTGTCGAGGGGCTCCCAGCCCAGACCGCGATCGAGCTGGGCCGTTAGCCGAGGCGTCATTGAGCAACGGAGAGAGGAGCCAGATACCGAGATGAGCGAAGCCAGCTACGACCCGACCTCCCTGGAGGGTGTGCCCGAGGTGGGGCGGGCGCGCCTGGAGCAGAACAGGCGCGGATTGTTCACCTCGGACCTGTCGGTGAACGAGTTCCTGCTGATCAAGCAGGCCGGCTTCGACCCCCTGGGGCTCGTGGTGGGCAGCTCGATCTACCACATCGGCGTCCAGGTCGCGGGGTGGAAGCGCAGCCAGGAAATGACGGTGCTCTCGGAGGCGATGTACCACGCTCGGCAACTCGCGATGACGCGCATGGAGGAGGAGGCCGATGCGCTCGGCGCCGACGGCGTGGTGGGCGTGCGCCTCGACATCGGCCGCTACCAGTGGGGCGAGAACATGGCCGAGTTCATCGCCATCGGCACCGCGGTGAAGCATCGTGCCGGGGTCCTGCACCGGGCACCAAACGGGCGCCCGTTCACCAGCGATCTCTCGGGGCAGGACTTCTGGACGCTGCTGCGCACGGGCCACCGGCCTGTGGGGATGGTAATGGGCAGCTGCGTCTATCACGTCGCACATCGCGGCATGTTGCAGTCGCTGGGACAGATGGGCCGCAATATCGAGCTGCCCAACTTCACCCAAGCCCTTTACGACGCGCGCGAACTGGCCATGGAGCGCATGCAAACCGAGGCCGGCGAGCTCCAATCCGAAGGGATAGTCGGCGTTCAACTTCAGGAGAAGAGCCACGGGTGGGGCAGCCACGTAATCGAGTTCTTCGCCGTCGGCACCGCGATCGTGCCCAGCGATGAGGCTGGCGAAATCGAGCCGCCAACGCCGGTGCTGGACCTAGGCCGCTAGCAGCACCTCGTCCCGATGCCTCCCGGACTGGGGTAGGGATCCTACGCGAGGACCTGTCGCACGAAGGTCCGCAGCGCGCGGCGTAGCTCCCCCGGCTCCTCAAGCCAGGGGACGTGTGCAGAGTGCTTGAGCTCCACCCATTGGCCCCTCGGCGCCAGCTCCGCCACGCGCCGCGCCCGTTCCGGCTCCGCGTCGTGGGCGCCGTGAATGACGAGAATCGGCGCCTCGAGGCGACGCACTTGATCCTCCAGCCCGCGGCCGAGGGCTGCTTTGTAGCTCTCGCTCACGGCTCGGAAGACGCGCTCATTGCGCGGGAACTCGTACAGGGCCCGTTGCTCGAGCGCCCGAGCACGGTCGCGGTCTGCGAAGTCGGTCGTCCACATCAGCCGCCGTAACCCGTCGCCGGCGGCGGCGTCGCCGCGGGCGAGTCGCCGTTGCAGAGCAACGAGCTCCGTCCGCTCGTCTTCTGTGAGCCGCGCAAGCCGTCGTCGCTGTGCGCTCGCCTGCCACCCCCACCGCAATCCGGTCCCGGCGAGATAGATGACTGCGCGGGTCCTGTCCGGATGCTCCACCGCGTAGAGGAGGGCGAGGTTGGCACCCCATGAGTGTCCGCCGACCAGCCAGCGCTCATGACCCCAGTGCTCGCGCAGCGCCTCGAGGTCCGCGATCAACGTGCCGACGTCGAACGGGCCATCGGAGCGCGAGCGCCCCGAGCCACGTTGGTCGTAGCGATGTACACACAAGCGGTCCTCGACCATCTCCGCCACCGGGCCAAGGTTGTCGCAGAGCCCGGGACCACCGTGACACAGCGCGCCGGGCACGCCCGCGCCACGGGACGCCGTTCACAACGTGGCCCCGGGCACCTCGACCAACTCAACGTGTCCTCCAACACCCATCACCTTAGGCGCGGGAGCGACACCGCCTTCGGCTCGCGGAGCCTAACCGGGGGGCGCAGCGCCTACCCGTAGATCCAGACCACTACGGGCCCTGAACCATCACCCGTCGGCGAGCCGTCACCGAAAGGAGAGCCGCCGCCGTAAGCACCAGAAGGCACCGAGGACTGGTCGCCGCTGCTGGCGGTCACCGAGAACGACGACCCGTCGGCGGCAAGCGAGGAAGGGGTCGCCCCACCGGTGCCGCCGGTGCTGACGAAACCCGCCGCCTCCGAATTGAGCTCGAGCGGCTGGACCGTCCAAGCGGAGTCCGAGATCTTGCCCGTATGCCCCTCGGAAGTGGCCGAGCCATTGGTGAAGTGCACGGTGCCGAAGTCGCTCAGCGGCAGCGGCTGACAGTTGCCCGTCGAGTCGCAGGACGATGGCGCCTCCGCGATCCACTCCGCCGTCGAGACGTCGGGATTGCTCATGGTGAGGGTCTTGTTGAACGCAGCGCCCGTGGTTCTGTCCTCGAGCGAAATCGTGACCGCGGTGCCGTTCACATGCACCCTGCCCCACATGTGGTCGCCGGGCGAGATCGGCATGTTGAGTTGGACGGGCGCCGAGGGCACCAGCTCGTACCACGCATAATCGCTGGCCGACCCGTCACTGCCGCAGTCCGCGCTCGTGCCCACCTGCTCGAGCGCTTGCGACTGCTGCTGAGCGCCACCGAGCCCGACCCAGAACGAGCCATAGCCCTGACCGGTGGAACAGTTAGTGGACGGCTGGACCCAGCTCCCCGAAACGTCAGAGAACGGGCCGCCGTCTTTTGCGCTGACCTCGTAGCCAGACCAGTTGCCGCTGACCTCGGGCGCCCGCTGCGCGGGAGCCGCCGTGGCGGCAGGCACAACGGTGCAGCCGAGGGCGCCGGCAAGGGCCACGGCTGAAACTAAACGTGATGCCTTCATATCCGTAATCCAGTCCGTTTGCGCGCCCGGAGGCGCGGTTGAAAGTGCAGTGATTACGGTGGCTGAGCTCGCTGGGAAGCAGCAGAGAAATTTCTGTGTGTTTTCTGGGAGAAGTGCGAGCTGGGATTGGACGCGCGCAACGCCTCCGAGACGTGATGCTCAGAGCACCGGCGACGGCTTTCAGAAAAGGCGTCGCTAGATCGGGACCGGCACGGGCTCCGGCTCACCGCTGGCAAGCGCCGGCTTGTGCTTGGGAAGCAGCAGCGAGCCGACCAGGGCGACCCCGAGCATGACCACCGCCCACCAGAAGGTGCTGCCGAAGGCGGCGGCCATAGGCCCAGCGATATGCGCTCTGACCGCACTCGAGACATGCGCGGCGGCGCCAATGCCGGCGTGAGCGGAGCCTCCGAGCCGGGCACTCAAAGCGGAGGCGAGCACCACGGAGAGCACCGCGGTGCCGATCGAGGAACCCGTCTGCTGGAGGATGTTCAGCGTCGTGGAGCCGCGGGCGACCACCTCCCGGCGCATGGTCTGCAAGGCCCCTGAGAACACCGGCATCATTGTGAAGCCCATCCCCAGACCGAAGATGAACAGGTCGACGCTGGTAGCCCAGTACGGGGTGTGTGCACCGACCTGGGTCAGCCACACCACCGGGCCGATGATCCCGAGCAGCCCGAACGGGACGATGCGACCCGAGCCGGTGCGGTCCGACAGTTGGCCGGCGATCGGCATGGCGAGCATGGCGCCCAGTCCCTGCGGCGCCAGCAACAGGCCCGCATTCAGGGCTGACTCACCTCGGACGGCCTGGAAGTACAGGGGTAGCAGCAGGAACGTCCCAAACACCGAGATCGCGACCAGCACGAGGGTCGCCGACGAGGTGGCGAACGCGCGGTTGGCGAATAGGCGCAGGTCGATCAGCGGCTGCGCGGTCCTCAGCGCGTGCCAGCAGAAGGTAGCCAGCAGGGCGATACCCACCAGCATCGGCGCGAGCACGCGAGCCGAGGCAAAGCCGCCGGCGGAGTTGCTCTCGGCGAGCCCATAGATGAACAGCGCCAGCCCCGGGGAGAGAAGTAACAGCCCCGGATAGTCGAGCCGTTGCTCGCGCTCGGGAACGTCACGCGCAAGTATCCGCTGCGCGGACGCGAGCGCGAGGATCCCGACGGGCACGTTGATAAAGAAGATCCAGCGCCAGGACACATCGGCAACCAACCACCCACCGAGGATCGGTCCGATGATCGGACCGATCAGCATCGGCACGCCGATAATGCTCATCACCCGCCCGATCCGCTGGGGCCCGGCGGCGCGGGTGAGGATCGTCATGCCGGCGGGCATGATCATGCCGCCACCGAGACCCTGCAGTACGCGAAAGAAGATCAGCGAACCGGCCGACCACGCGAGCCCGGACAACGCCGAGCCGGTGATGAAGAGGGCGATCGAGGTCATGTACAGGCGCTTGGTCCCGAAGCGGTCTGCGATCCAGCCGCTCAGCGGGATCACCGTCGCGAGCGCCAGCGTGTAGCCGGTCGCCACCCACTGGATCGTGGTCAGGGAGGTGTGGAACCTCGCCGCCAGCGTGTTGATCGCGACATTGACGACGGTCACGTCGAGGATCGACATGATCGTGCCGAGCACCACGACCCAGGCGATTGCGAGCAGCGCGCGGTCTATGCGGTTCTCATCCGGCACCCCCAGCCCACCGTAGCCGAAGCTCAACCGACGCGATCGAGACGGAAAGTCGCGACGCCGATCACGAGCAGCGTGACGCCCAACTGCAGGGCCGGGGCCGCCTCCCTGGCCCCCTTCAGCAGCAGCGCGCTGCACGCCGCGCCCGCCAGCAGCGCGCCCAGCACCACTCCGCGACGCACGAGGTCACGGCTCGCGCCTGTCCCGAGGGCAAGCGCTCCCACCAACCCAGTGAGCGTCCCGGTCACATAGGTCGTGGTCACGCCCGAGACGCGCAACCTGGCCACCGCCCCGCTCTGGAGACCCATAGCGATTGCTGACGCGCCGACGAGCACGGCCTCGAGCGTCCGGCCCGGATGTGCCGAGCTCGCAAGCCAGGCCGCCAGCAGGCCGGCCTGAGCGACCGCCGCGACGGTGAGACTGACCGTCAAACCGGTCGGCCACAGCGGGCGCTCCGCTCGACGGTGCACGAGCCGTGTGCCGATGAAGACGCCGCCTGCGTAAGCGACCACGGAGACCGCAGACCGGAGCGCTTCCGATCCCGCCGCGCTTCCTACGGCGAGGCCAAGGAGAACGATGTTGCCGCTCATCATGGCCGTGAAGACTTTGCCGAGGCCGAGGAAACTGACCGCGTCGACCGCTCCCGATCCGAACGTGAGGAAGACGAGCAACAGATCGCGCAAGTCCTCCCCGGACGTCCGTGAAGACAAGGCGCCGGTCATCAAGGGAGCTTATGTTGAGCGCCAGCCGCCTTGCTCTCTTAACGGGCGAAACCCCGCTCCGGCCAAGCGGAACGGGGCTCGCATCAGATGCTGCTTTTCAGCAGCCGGTGCGGGTCAAACCTACGCCGGCCAGCTGATCGGCGTGAAGCTCGGGCGCGGCGCGGGACGGACGCGCTGGGTCGCGATCCGCGCGCGGCGGCGCCGTTGAGCGACCACGGCCTCAGCATCGCGCTCCTGGGTCAGAATCGCCCACACGAGCGGGCCGACTACCGCAGCGATGACGCCGATGCAGAGAACGGCATTTACGGCTATGAGAGCTGCCAGAACCATTTCACACTCCTTGGTCGATCCGAGCCTTCCCCCGGGGCCCGGCTTGGCCGGAAGGGGAAGAAGCTCTGTCAACAAGGTTGGGCGCTCTTGGTTATGGAACGGCAATGCCTCGGTAGCAGTCGGGAAAGCTCTCGAGCACCCACCCCCGCGCGCTCGCCTTAACGAGCGAACCCCGTCCGCCGTGACGGCGGGCGGGGTTCGGATCGACCAGCGTCTGTCAGCGGGCCCGTTGGTCAGGAAAGACGGGCCCAGCCGTCAGCCAGCCAGTATCGGGACCTACGCAGGCCGGCCGACCGGCCCGTATTGAGGACGCGGGGTGGGACGCGCGGGCTTTTCGGCCGCGATCCGCGCACGACGCTGCCGCTGCGCTGCTTGAGTTTCGACATCGCGCTCTTGGGTCAAGATCGCCCACACCAGCGGGGCAACGACCATCGCGATGACGCCCAAGCAGAGCACGGCGTTGACTGCGATGAGAACGGCTAGGGCCATTGCAATACTCCTTGATCGACTTGAGCAACCCAGCCGAACTGGCCGTTTGCCGGGGCGGGAGAAGCTCTGCCGAGAAGCTTGGGCGAGCTCGGTAATGGGACGGCAATGACTCGGCAGTACGCGGGAAAGCATGTGGAACAATCGCTCCGCATGGAGCCTGATGCTCGAGTACTAGTCGTCGATGACGAGCACGCGCTGCGCCGCTTGCTGCGCCTGTATCTCGAACGCGAGGGGTACGCCGTAGTCGAGGCCGACAACGGGCTCGATGCGCTGTCGACGCTCCGGCGCGACGGGATCGACCTTGCCCTGGTCGACCTGATGCTCCCTGAGCTCGATGGCTTCTCCGTGGTGCGGCGGATCCGTGAGCAGTCGGCGCTGCCGATCATTCTGATCACCGCGCGCGGCGAGGAGACGGACCGCATCGCCGGCCTCGAGCTCGGCGCCGACGATTACGTGGTCAAGCCGTTCTCCGCGCCCGAGGTGGTGGCGCGTGTGCGGGCTCAGCTGCGCCGCGCGCGCGGTCAGGTAGGCGAACGCCCAGCGCTGCGTCACGGCGACGTGGAGGTCGACCAGGAAGCGCGCAGGGTCAGCGTCGATGGCCACGAAGTGGAGCTGACCCGCCGGGAGTTCGATCTGCTCGCTGCGCTCCTGCGTGAGCCCACGCGCGTGCACACGCGCGAGGGACTACTGGAGGCCGTGTGGGGCTCCTCCGACTACCAGCCGAAAACTGTGGATGTGCACATAGCGTCCTTGCGCCGCAAGCTCGGGGATGCGGTCAACATCAGGTCGTTGCGCGGGGTCGGCTACCGGCTGGAGAACTGATGGTCGCCCGGCTGGTCTCGCTGCGGATGTGGCTGCTGGTCGCCATGGTCGTGAGCGCGGCGGCCGGGTTGGCCGGCGCGGCCTTCCTCTTCCAGAGCGTCGAGAACTCGCATTCAGCCGCTGAGGACCGGCAGAAAGCGTCTGAGGAGGCTCATTCGATTGCACGACAGATTCAGGGGGGCGCAGATCGTGATGATCTGTTGGCGCTGCAGGCGCTGCTTCAGCATGACCAGGTGACCGTCATGCGCGACGGGAGGGTCTATTTCCAAGGCCATAAGCACCCCGGACGGGAGATCGAGCTGCGAGCGAAGGCGCGGTTCACCGGGGGCTTTGTGCAGGTCACGGACTATTCCGGCCCAGCGGGCTCCGGCGTGACGCTGCAGCTGGCGCTGATCACAGGTGGCGTGCTGTTGCTGGTGATCGCCGCTGCCGCAACCACCGCGACGCTCATGACCCGGGCGGTGAGAGCGCCGATCGGCCGCGCCATCGCGGCGGCGGAACGGGTTTCGCACGGTGAGTTCAGCGCCAGGATGGGCAGTTCCGGACCCGAGGAGTTCATGAAGCTCGGACGCGCCTTCGATGGAATGGCGGCGCGCCTCGAGCGCGCGGACCGCGATCAGCGCCAATTCCTGGCCGACGTGGCCCACGAGATCGCCACGCCGCTGAACTCGATCGCCGGTTTCGCCCTCGCGCTAGCCGACGGCGCCGCGCGGGAGCCCGAGCAGCGCGAGGAGGCCAAGGCGCTGATCGAGAGCCAGACGGAGCGGCTGAGCAACCTGCTGCAGGATCTGCGGCAACTGACCCGCTTGGACCTGGCGGAGGGCATCAGACCCGGGCCGGTGGCGCTCGCGCCTTTCGCCAGGAGCCTGATCTCGGGCTTTCGCCGCGACGCTTCCGCGGCCGGCCTCGAGCTGACGTTCTCGGCACCGGACGAGCAGGCCTTCGCCGATCCGCGACTGCTCGAGATGATCGCCTCCAATCTGCTCTCGAACGCGATCCGCTACACGCCGGCGGGCGGTCGCGTGGAGGTGCGCCTCCAGCGCCAGCGCGACAAGCTCTTGCTGAGCGTCCGGGACACCGGCGTGGGCATTGCCCCGGCGGACCAGCGGCGCGTGTTCGAGCGCCTCTACCGCGTCGACAGCACACGCGATCGCGCCACCGGCGGCACCGGGTTGGGGCTGGCGATCGCAGCGCGCGCCGCACGGAATCTCGGGGGCTACATCGAGCTCGAGAGCACGCCGGGCGAGGGTAGTGAGTTCCGCCTGATCGTCCCCGCGCAACTCGAAGCTCCGCCCGGCGCAGCCCCGGCCCCGGACGAGAGCGCCGGGCCTGGTGCATCGGGTGTGCGGAACGGGGAGCGCCCGGCGGACCGTTCGGCGGCCCCCACCGGCTGAGGCCGCCTCAGGCCAGGGGACGCGGTCAGCGCCGCGGCGTCGCGGTCAGCCCCGCACCGCGTAGATCCGGTCGAGCAGCGCTCGCAACTCACGGAAGTGGCGCTCCGCTGCCTCCTCGTTGTAGGCAGGCGTGTCGGCCATCGTGTATCCGTGCTTGGCTCCCGTGTAGACCTCCGCGCGATAGCGCGCCCCGACCTCGTCCAGCGTCTGCTCCAAGGTGGAGATCTGCTCCGGGGTCATGCTCTGATCGTTATCGGCAAAGCCGAAATAGAGCTCCGCCTGGATGTTGCCGGCCGATCGGTGCGGGCTCTCCGGATCGTCGGTGACCAGGCCCCCGGCGTGAAAGCCCGCCAGCGCTGCCACGCGGCCCGGCTCCGCCGCGGCGATCCGCCAGCCAAGCCGCGCGCCCATGCAGTAACCGGTGATCGCGAAGGGAGGCTGGCCGCCGGACTGCTCGAGCTGATCGAGGTAGGCGGCCCCATCAGCCGCGAACCGGTCCGGCGTGAGCTCGTCCATCAGCGGCCGCAGCGCCTGGAAGAAGCGCATGCGCTCCTCGGACTCGCTCATGTCCGGCAGCGGCGGCACCGGCGAGCGCCCGGCGCGGTAGAAGACGTTAGGAGCGAGCACCACGTAGCCGTCGGCGGCGATGCGGTCAGCCATCTCTTCGATCGTCGGCCGGAGACCGAACGCATCCATGATGAAAAGGACCCCGGGATGAGCGTCGTCGTCGGGGCGGGAGAGATAGGCGTTCGCCACGCCATCTGGAGTTTTGATGTCGACTGTTGAGTTGTTCATGCTCTAACGATCGCACGCGAACCCACTCGGCCGCTTCGCGGCCCCCTCCTCCCGATCGTGGGAGTTACGATGCTCGCCTCATCGCCAGTGCCCACGAAGGGAGGAGGAGTCATGGCTGATGGCATCGAGGGAAAGCTCGTGGGCAGGGAGGTCGTCGATCCGCACGGGTACAAGGTCGGCAGGATCGAGGCCTTGTTCGTGCATGGAGACAGCGAGGTGCCGAACTGGGCCAGGGTGAAAACGGGCATCCTCGGCACGGGCTCGGCGCTGGTGCCGCTGCACGACGCCCAGCAGCAAGGAGACGATGTACGGCTGGTGTACGAGAAGGAGCACGTCAAGGCCGCCCCGCAAGTCGAGCCCGACGGAGACGAGCTCTCGGACGAGCAGGCCGACACGCTTCACAGCCATTATGGGCTCGAGCGCGTGGTCGGATTGACCACCGAGGAATCTGAGGATGGGGTGGAGCTGCCACGCGAGACCCGCGACGCGAAGCCGCCCGGGATGGAGGAAGATCCGGAGAGCCCTTTGGCACAGCGCAGGCGGGACCGCCAGCGTGAGATCAAGGAAGTCGCCCGCGAGTTCGAGCAGACCAAAGAGACCGACGCCCCGGACGGGGAGCGTCCCTAGATACCTGGGACGCCTCTGCGGGTAAAGGAGAGCGATGGAGAGTGGCGAGCGGCGGGATCAGCCGGACCCGCAGCTCCGGCGCACGGAGCGGAGGATGGCCGCACCGGGAAGGTGGTTCACCGGGATCGGGCTGTGTCCGCTGATCGCAGGGGTGCTGCTGTTGTTGCTCGCGAGCGGGTGGGGCTCGGTGCTCGGCATCGTGTTGATCGCCCTGTCTCTGCCACTGCTCGCCATCGGAGGTGGCTTGCTGCTCAGCAGCGGCGTTGCCGGCTGGGCGGCGCGGCGCTGGCCGTTCGCGTAAGCGCGGCGCCTGCTGCCTGCTTGAGATCCGCGCCGGCTCAGCGCCGGAGCGCTGCCATCAGTGCCTTGTGTGGCGCCCGGACGGTCTCGTTGACCGCGGTGGGCTCATACCCGCAGTGGGCCATGCAGTTATCGCACCGGGGGTCACGCCCGCGGCCATAGCGATCCCAATCCGTTTCCTCGATGAGTTCGCGATAGCTCTTCGCGTAGCCATCGCTCATCAGGTAGCAGGGCCTCTGCCAGCCGAAGATCGAGTAGCTGGGGATGCCCCAGGCGGTGCATTGATAGTCCGTTCGCCCCTCCAGGAAATCCAAGAACAGAGGCGAGTGGTTCAGCCGCCACCGGCGGCGGCGACCGTCGGCGAAAGCCGCCCGGAACAGGCGATGTGTCTGCTCGACCCCGGGGAAATGCTCCTGATCGGGCGCCTTCTCGTATGCATATGCCGGCGAGATCATCATCTGATCGACCGCCAAATCGTCGTTGAGGAAGTCGAGCACCTCCCGGACCGTCTGCGGAGTGTCGTCCGAGAAGAAGGTCGTGTTGGTCGTGATGCGGAAGCCGCGCGCCTTGGCCGCTCGAATTGCGGCGACCGCCTTGTCGAACACGCCCTCACGGCACACTGAATGATCGTGGCGCTCGCGTAAGCCGTCCATGTGCACGGCCCACGCGAAGTAGGGCGACGGTCGGAAGCGGTCCATCTTCTTCTCCATCAGCAGCGCATTCGTGCACAGGTACACGAACCGCTTGCGCTTGACCAGCTCCCCGACGATCACATCGATCTCCGGATGAACGAGCGGCTCACCGCCGGCGATTGAAACGACGGGGGCGCCGCATTCCTCGACAGCGGCCACGGCATCCTCCACCGGCATCCTGCGGCGGAGGATGTGGTCGGGGTGCTGGATCTTGCCGCATCCCGCACACTCAAGGTTGCACTGGAAGAGCGGCTCGAGCTCGAGCACGAGCGCGTACTTCTCCCGCCGGCGGATGCGCTGGGACATGATGTAGGCGCCAACCTTGGCGCTCTGCCTGACCGGTACAGCCATCGCTTACAAGATACCCCCGACGCGCGTCGGGCCCTCGCCGCCGCGTGCGGCAATTGGCAGCGCGCTGACCTCGGCGGGTTCTATGTCCGCCTCCGAATGTCCTCTGAGTTCCCGCGGGAGCGCGAATCGGACGGTCTCGTCGGCTACGGCGCGCTCCGTACGCTCAAGTGGGCCGAAGACTTCGAGCGCGGTCACCATGCGCTGGACGATTCGCTCGGGGCTGGATGCACCCGCCGTCACCCCGATGCGACGCACCCCATCGAGCCATGCGGGCTCGAGCTGAGATTCGTCATCCAGCAGGCGGGCCGCACAGCCGGTTCGTCGCGCCACCTCCACCAAGCGGTTCGAGTTCGAGGAGTTGCGCGAACCGACAACCAGCACCAGATCGCATTCAGCGGCCAGCGCCCTAACAGCATCCTGCCGGTTCTGAGTCGCGTAGCAGATGTCGTCCGAACGCGGTCCCGCGATCTCGGGAAAGCGCGCGCGCAGCCGTTCGATCACACCCCGCGTCTCGTCGACCGCGAGGGTTGTCTGGGTGAGATAAGCGACGCGGTCGGATTCGGGCACCTCCAGTCCGGCAATGTCGGCGTCGGGATCGATGACCCGAATCTGGTCGGGCATCTCACCCGAAGTTCCCTCAACCTCCTCATGGCCCTCGTGACCGACGAGGAAGATCGTGAAGCCGTCCGAGCCGAAGCGGCGGGCCTCGGCATGAACCTTGTTCACCAGCGGGCAGGTGGCGTCGACGATGTTCAGATGGCGGCGCTGTGCCTCGGCGCGCACCTCCGGCGAGACCCCGTGCGCGGAGAAGACCACGGTCGCCCCGTCAGGCACCTGCTGGAGCTCGTCCACGCACACCGCGCCCCGGCTCTCGAGCTCGCTGACGACGTGGCGGTTGTGCACGATCTGCTTGCGCATGTAGACGGGTGGTCCGTAACGATCGAGCGCCCGCTCGACGACTTCGATCGCCCGCTCCACGCCGGCGCACGAAGCCCGGGGAGCTGCCAGCACCACTTCGCGGGCGACGATGCCCTCCGCCCACTCCGCCAGCGCGGCCGTGACGCGACGCAGCGCTCGGGCCGCGCGCGCCGCGCCGGCGAGCGCCGCGCCGGGGCGCCGCAGCTGGCCGGCACCGGTGTCCAGCACGACGCGCACCACCACGAACGGGCGGCCGGCGGCGGCGGGCGCCAGCCAAGCTGACTCCATGTCCGCCACCAGCGCGCCATTTTGCGCGAGGCTCGCACGCGCACGCCCGAAAGCCGGTCCGTGCACGGACACGATCGGGCCCGCTCGGGCGACTGTGCCTCGCCGCCGCAGCATGCCCGCGATCGCCCCCGCCCCGGAGCACTGAGTGAGCACGCGCCCGTCGCGGCCGCGGAGCTCGCTGGCCACCACCACGTCGCCCGGCTCGAGCGTGGGGTCGAGCGCCCCGCCGAAGCCTGCCACCGCCACCGCGACCGCGCTCTCAGCGGCGGCACGGCGCGCCGCCTTCCGGGAGCGGCGCGGACCGACGCCCGTCCGCAGCACGTCAGCGTCCGGCGCACCACGGCGCGCGAGCGAGGCCTCCATGCCCATCGGCGCGAGCACCAGCAGTCGGCTCACGCGGCGGCCCCCTCGTACACACGCGCGCGCCCGAGCGCGGGCAGCACGGTCCTGGCCGCGGTACGCCCGGAGCGCACCGCGCCCTCCATCGTTGCCGGCCAGCCCGTGTCCGTCCATGCGCCGGCCAGAGCCAGTCCGGGGATCGCCGTTCGGGCGGCCGGACGCGCCTTCAGCATCCCGGGCGACGCGCGGAAAGTCGCGAAGCGCTCTCGGGTGACGACGAAGCGCTCGATGGTGGCGCCGCGCGCGGCGGGCAAGAGCTGCGCGAGCGCCATGCCGAAGGTCCGCTGGAGCTCCTCGGCACTCATCTCGATCTCCTTATCGGCGGCCGACAGGGAGACGGCCAGGCATTGCCCGCGGTCGAGCCCAGCCGAGGAGGTGCGGTCAAACACGAACTGGACGGGCGAGTTGACGGCGGCCGCAAACTCGCGGTGAAGCACGGGCCGGTCGTAAACCACGTGCAGGTTGACGATCGGCGAGAAGCCGAGGCGCTTCAGCGCCCCCGGGTCAGCCAAGGCTCCATCGGGCAGCAGGCCCGCGGCCCTGTCGTGAGGCACCGCCAGCACGACCGCGGAGCTCGCCACAGCCTCCCCCTGTCCGCGCACCCAAAAGTCCCCCTCAGGAGTGAGCTCGATCTCCCGGGCTCGAAAGCCGAGGCGCACATCGACGCCCGCGCGGCGGAGCGTACGCAGAGCAGCGTCGCCATGGACGCGCTGCAGCGGCACGCGCGCGTAACCGACGTCACCTGCATCTGAGCGCTCGAGCAGTCCGGCGCGAAACACGAACGCCGCGGCTGCCAACGAGGTGTCCTCGGCACGCAGGTTGATCGTGGGGCGGCTGACCAGCTCCCACAGGGCCCCGAGCGCCGCCTCACTCTGGCGCCGGCGCCGGAGCCACGCCCCGAAGGACTGATGATCGAGCTCGGGGCTCTGGGGGTCAAGCTTTGAGAGTTGCAATGCGGCCGCCACCGCCGCGACGCGTTCACCGACGCTCAGATGCCGATAGCGCGCCAAGGCGCCGGCCAGGTGGAGGGGCGCCCGCAGGCGGCTGCGACGCAGCCACGCGGTCCGCCCCCCGGGGCTGAGCACAGGGATCGCGAGCCGGGTCTGAAGGACGGTGTCGGAGTCGGTCCCCATGCGGGCCAGCAAGCGGCGGTATTCCACGCAGCAGCGCAGAAAGACGTGCTGGCCGTTGTCGAGCCACAACCCGTCGCGCTCGAACGAATAGGCGGCGCCCCCGAGGCGGGGGCGCACCTCGACCAAGGTCACCGCGGCGCCCGCGTCAGCGAGCTCGAGCGCGGCCGCGATTCCCGCCAGACCACCGCCGATCACGGTGGCCTCGCGCCCACTCACCTGCCCACCCCCGCGGGCTCAGCGGTCTTCGTGGCTCCGGCCGTGAGGCTCCTGAAAGCCACCCATGTCTTCTCCCAGGGAGGGAGTGATACTCGCCGACGCAGCACGGTCTCGGGATCGCGCTCGATCCGGTCGAGGATCCGGCGGTAGATGCCCGTCATCGCTCCGACACAGGCGCCGCTCCGTCCGTCGATCAGGTCGAGCAGCTGGAGCCCGCGATCGAACCACTCCCGGGCCCGGGCCACCTCGTATGAGATCAGCGCGACGAATGCGTCGGAGGAGGCCACCGATAGCTCGGCGCAACCAAACCGCTCCAGGTCTTCTCGCGGCAGGTACACCCGACCGCGGTCGAGGTCCTCACGGACGTCGCGGAGGATGTTGGTGAGCTGCATGGCCACGCCGAGATCGTCGGCGAGCGGCTCCGCGCGCCCGCGATCCGGGCTGCCGAAGATCGCGAGCGAGAGGCGCCCGATCGAGCCGGCCACACGCCTGCAATACGTGACCAGCTCCGCAAAGGTCTCATACGTCTCTCCGCGGACGTCCATCTCGACCCCCGCAAGCAGGTCCAAGAGCGCGCCGTGGGGCAGCTCGAAGCGCCGCTCTGCATCGGCCAAGGCGAGCGCCTGCGGATCGCCGTCAGGGTCTGCGAGCTGCTCGCGGAGGGCCTTCAACAGCGCGAGCTTACGGGCGGGATCCTCGTCGCCGTCACCGATGTCATCAACGCGGCGGGCGAATGCGTACACCGCGCACATCGCGCGTCGCTTGGGCGATGGCAGCAGCCTGATGCCGTAATAGAAGTTTCCCGCCCGCGCTCGGGTCAGGGCCTCGCACGCCCGGTAGCCATCCTCGACCGCGGTGCGCTGCTCAGCGCTCACCGGCTCCTCCGTCCAAGCAGCGCGGCCAACAGCACATAGCCTCGGAGCGCGACCCCGGGCCGGGGTCGCGAGCCAAGCACGTCGTAGTCCGCGCGCTCGATCGCGCTGAGCGCGGCACGGCCCCCGGCCACGAATGCGGCCACGGCGAAGGCAGAGCGGCCCTCCAGGGTCCGCACCAAGGGGGCGCCCTCGTCGAGCAGCCGACGGGCGCGCGCGACCTCGTAGCCCAAGAGGCGCTTGAACGGCGCACTGGCTCTTGACGCACCAAGCTCGACCTCGGAGACGCCGAAGCGCGCGAGATCCTCGGCGGGAAGATAGATCCGCCCGCGCCGATAGTCCTCGCCCACGTCCTGCCAGTGCTCGACGAGCTGCAGGCCGGTGCAGATGCGGTCGGATAGCGCGAAGCGCGCGGGGGTACCCGCGCCGAGGATGCGGAGCACCAAGGCTCCTACGGGGTTGGCGGAAAGCTCGCAGTAGGCGAGCAGCTGCGCGAATGTGGCATACCGGTGGACGGCTTGGTCTTGGCGGTTGGCCTCGATCAGCGCCCGGAACGGCTCGATCGGAAGGTGGTGACGGGCGATGGCTGGGCGCAGGGCCGCGATCAGGGGATGAACGGGCGTATCCCCCGGCACGAATGCACGCTCGAGGTCGGATTCGAGCTCGTCAAGCAGGCTGAGCCGGTCCCCGGAGGCCTCGTCACCCGCGTCGTCGACCAACCTCGCGAAGCCATACAGCGCGAGCAGGTCCGCCCGCACGGAGGCGGGCAGCAGGCGGCTGGCGACGGGGAAGTTCTCGGAAGACGCCTTGGCCATGACCGCTGCCGGCTCCGGCGCCGAATGCGGCCGCCCTGAGCGGGCGACGCCCGGGGGGATCGGAGTCACCGTCGTCACGCCGGGGGCACGTCCGCCGAGCACCTGCCAAGGGCCATCAGGGGAAAGATCAACCGGTACAGGTGGTAGTTGATGTAGAAGGCACCGGGGAATCCGGTCCCGGTGTATTGCGGCTCGTCCCAAGTTCCCTCTGGAAGCTGGGTCGAGCACAGCCATTCAAGCCCGCGGCGCGCGGCCTCCGAGTCGCATCGACCGGCGGCGTCTAGCGCGATCAAGGCCCAGGCGGTCTGCGAGGCGGTGCTTTCGCCGCGACCGATCCACTCGGGGTCGACGTAAGAGCGACAGTCCTCGCCCCAGCCGCCGTCCTCGTTCTGCTTGTGCTCGAGCCAGGTGACCGCGCGGCGCACGCGCGGATGATCGGGGGGCATGCCCCCGGCCTGGAGCGCGCACAGAACGGACCACGTGCCGTAGACATGGTTCACGCCCCAGCGCCCCCACCACGACCCGTCAACCTCCTGCGAGCCCTCCAGCCAGTCCATCCCCGCCGCAGCGCTGGCACGCGCCGCCATGCTGCGGGTGGCCGCGAGCACCTCGACCACATGCGCTGTGACGTCCGCACTCGGGGGATCGATGACCTCACCGAAGTCGCAGAACGGCACCTGCTCGGTCAGATTCTGGACGTTGTCGGCATCGAACGCGCCCCAGCCCCCGTCGCTGCTCTGCATTGCGATCATCCAGTCCACGGCTCTCGCAACCGCCCGCTCGAGGCGTTCGGGGTGGGGGTGGGAAACCGCGCGCAGCGCGAGCACGCAGATGGCCGTGTCGTCGATGTCGGGGTAGTGGGAGTTGTGGTACTCAAACGCCCAGCCGCCCGGAGCCACTTGCGGGCGCCGCACCGCCCAATCGCCCTTCAGGTCGGTGATCTGGCGGTCGAGTAGCCAATCTGCGGCCCGCACCAGCGCTGGATGATCGCCCTCGAGGCCGGCGTCGCGCAAGGCAAGCATCGCGAGCGCGGTGTCCCAGACCGGAGACTGGCATGCCTCCAGCCACACCATGCCGCCCTCTCTGACCGTGAAGCCGTCGAGGCCGTCCAGCGCCGAGCGCATGACCGGATGGTCGAGCGGATAGCCCTGGAGGGCGAGCGCCATCAGCGAGTACACCCAAGGCGGCTGGATCCCGCCCCACCCACCATCGGCCTCCTGTCGCTGAAGCACCCACCGCTCCGCCGCGCGCAGGGCTTGCTTGCGCAGGGGAGCAAACGGCCGTCGCTCGTACGTGCGGAGCGCGCGGTCGAGCAGCAAGAGCGCCTTCGCGGTACGGGTGGCCAACGGCCGTCGCGGCGATGGTGCGCCCGGACCGAGTTCCTCGAGCGTGAAACCGAGCTCTCGCACCGGACGATGGGCGCGCACGATCGTAAGCGCGACGATCGTCTGGCGTGCCCAGCAGGCAAAGTCGTAGGGATTGAGCGGACACCACCTCGGGAGCAAGACGAGTTCGGGCGGAAGCGCCGGCACGTCCTCCCACGGCCACAGTCCGAAGAGCGCCATCCAGATGTGCGTGAAGACGCGCGCCTCACGGGGTCCGCCGCGCTCCCGGATCCACGCCGCGGCCGCCCGCATGTGCTCTTCGGCCGGCTCGTCGCCGGCGACCCGCAAGGCCCAGTAGGCCTCCACGGTGGTCGAGATGTCGCCGGGCCCGCCGGCAAAGTTGGCCCAGCCGCCGTCGTCGCGCTGCTGAGAGCGGATCCATGCCGACGCGCCGCGGACTCGATCTTCATCGCGAATGCCGAGGAACTCGCGCAGCAGCAAGTCCTCGGCGTCCATCGAGACGTTCGTCTGCAGCAGACCACGCCAGTGACCATCGGGCTCCTGCAGCTCGAGCAAGCGGTCGCGCGCCCGGTTCAGCGCGATCGCTGCGTCGTCCATGCGCGGCGCGAGGGGTTGCACATAAACGGCCACGGCTATGTCCTCACCTCATAAACTGGGGCGACCGCGCGACTTGACATTCCTCCTCCAACAGGTCAGTGGGGGGGACCCGGGAGCTCGATAGCAACTCTTCCACCACCGGAGCGGGCGCTCCGGTTTTGCAATTACGATCATATCGTGGGCCTAAGACTCGATGCCCGTCGCAACCGCACCCGAATCGTCAGTGCGGCCAGAGTGTCATTCGCCGAACGCGGACTGGGGATCGCCGTACACCTGATCGCGGACCGTGCCGGGGTCGGAATCGGGACTCTCTACCGGCACTTCCCGAGCAAGCAATCGCTGATCGACGCCACGCTGTCGGAGCGCCTCGACGACCTGCAGCCCGCGATCGACGGGGCCCTCGACGCGCAAGACCCGTGGGAGGGGTTCTCCGAGCTGCTGCTGACGATGGTCGCCGCCCAGGTGCAGGATCGCGCCTTCTCGCAGATGCTGCGCCGCAGCAGTGGGGGCGCGGTGCCGGACGAGCTGCGGGCTCGCCTGCTGCGCCCGCTAGAGCAGCTGATGGATAAGGCGCAGGCGGCCGGGCGGATGCGCCCCGACCTCATGCCCGGCGATCTCGCCGCGATCCTGCGCATGGCCGGAGCCGCCGGCCAACACGCGGACCCGCCGCAGAACTGGCGCCGCCACGTACGTCTTCTGCTCGACGGCCTGCGCCTGGAAGCCGTCGGCGGCTGAGGGCCGGCGCCGACCTGGCGTCCCGAGCCCTACGCGGCCACGTTGCGCTCGTTGAGGTGCTGGGAGACCTTGCGCTTCACCCGCTGCAGCGCATTGTCGACCGTCTTACAGTCGCAGCCGAGGCGCCGCCCCACTTCCTCGTAGGAGTGACCGTCGAGGTAGAGCGCCAGCACGTGCGACTCGAGCTCGGAGAGACTGGTCGAGATGCAGCCGACGAGCGCACGCAGTTCCTCCGAGGAGATGACCTGGTTGACCGGATCGTGGACAGGAGAGCCCGGCAACAGTTCGTCGAGCGTGGCCTCCGTCTCCTGGGCGGCTCCCGCTGGCGCGCTGGAGAACGAGACGTACTGGTTCAGCGGCACATGCTTGTTGCGGGTCGACGTCTTAACCGCGGTGATGATCTGACGCGTGATGCAGAGTTCGGCGAAGTTGCGAAAGCTTGACTCGCGGTCGGCGCGATAGTCCCGGACGGCCTTGAACAAGCCGACCAGGCCTTCCTGGATCAGATCGTCGGAATCTCCGCCCGCGAGGAAGTACGAGGACGCCTTCAGGCGGACGAAGCCGTGGTAGCGCCGCACGATGCGGTCGTACGCGCTCGCGTTGCCCTGTTTGGCGAGCGCGATCAAGTACTTGTCGTCAACCTGAGGTTGAGCTTGATAAGGGAGAGACCTTGCCACAAGTGGTCCTTTCTGGCCCCCACGGGGCCTTCACCGATGTGGCGCGTCACCTCCCCTGGCGCCGCGTTTGGAACTACAGAGCTAATGCTGTAGCGGAAAACTGAGTCTCAAGCTCGAGTTGAAGTTCATCTCCTCCCGGCGCGAGCTTGACAGACCGATCAGTGCTTGTCAAGCGATGGGATCCGGGCTGCGCGCGGCGTAGAGCAGCACCGCCGCGGCGGTGGCGACGCTGAGCGAGGCGACCTTCCCGCGAACCGGGATACGCACGAGCAGGTCGCACGCCGACGCCACCCGCGGCCTGAGCCCACGGCCCTCCGAACCGAGCACGAGCACTGCGCCCTCGCCGAAATCAACCTCGTCGTAGAGCACCGGCGCCTCCGCGTCCGCTCCGTAGCACCACAGTGAAGCTGCCTTTGCCTGGCCGATGAAATCGACGAGGTTGCGCACACGGGCGATTGCAAGGTGCTCGACCGCCCCCGCCGACGCCTTGCAGACCGCCGCGGTGACCGCCGCCGAGCGCCGTTCGGGCAGCGCCAACCCGGCGGCGCCGGCGCATTCGGCCACGCGGCAGATCGCGCCGAGATTCTGCGGGTCCTGGACCTGGTCGAGGGCTACGATCAGCGGCGTGGAGCCGGCCAGCAGCTGCTGGGCGCCGATGTACCGGTACGGCGCGACCAGCGCGCATATCCCCTGATGAGCCGCGGCGCCGCACAGCTCTTCGATCTCGGCGGCCGAGGCCACCGAAAGCTCGAGCGGGGCGGGGCGCAGCGAGCGTCGCTCTCGTCCCGCCGCCTCCGCCAGCCACGACTCGCGCGCCGCGTTCTTGGTCGCCCACACCCGCCGCACCTCGCGTGGCCCGCGGAGCGCCTCGCGGACCGGGTTACGGCCATAGACGATCATCGTCTGCCGGGCAGCAGCTCCGGGCCCGCCGGACCATCCCTGACCTCCCATCCCGCCGCCGCGATCTGCTCCCGAATGGCGTCGGCCGCGGCGAAGTCGCGTGCCCCGCGTGCCCGCTCTCGCCGCTCGAGCAGCTCGAGCACTTCTGGCGATGGGTCTGGCTGCGCCCTCGCAAGCACACCGTCCAGCCCCAGGACGGAGAGCATCTCGCGCAGGTCCGCGGCCCCGACGGGGGCCGGCGCGGCCGCGGCGCGGGCGCGATTAGCTTCCCGCACCCAGTCGAAGACGACCGCCAGCGCCGCCGGGGTATTGAAGTCGTCCGCAAGCGCGGCGAAAAAGCGCTCGCGCAGGGGCGCGGACCAGGATGGAGAGGGGCCAAAGGCAAGCCCGCGGCCCGCCTCCTCGATGCGGCGCACACGAGCCTGCGACTCGGCCATACGCTCGTGGTCGAAATCGATCGGCTGGCGATAGTGGCCGCCGCAGAAATAGGCGATCAGCGCGTCGCGTCCATAGCGCTCGAGCGCCTCGTGCAGCATGAAAATGTTCCCCTCGGACTTGGCCATCTTCTCGCGATCGAGCCTGACCATGCCGTTGTGAACCCAGAGGCGGGCGAGGCGGGTGTCGTGGGCCGCCTCCGTCTGGGCTGCCTCATTTTCGTGGTGGGGGAAGATCAGGTCGCTGCCGCCGCCATGGATCTCGAAGTCGAGCCCTAGCAACTGCTCGGCCATGGCGGAGCATTCGATGTGCCACCCTGGCCGCCCCGGCCCCCAGGGGGATTCCCACTGCGTGTCCTCGCCCGGCTTGTACGCCTTCCAGAGCGCGAAATCGGCGTGGTCGCGCTTGCGCTCCGCGCCTTCCACAGCTTCGCCCTGGTCAAGCTCCTCGACGCGCCGGTGCGAGAGTTGTCCGTAGCGAGGGAACGACGCCACTGAGAAGTACACGTCGCCCTCGGCAGCGTAGGCGTGGCCATCCTCCACCAGGCGCTCGATCAGCGCGATGATCGGCCCGATCGTCTCACTCGCCAGCGGCTCGTAGTCGGGGCGGCCGAGCTCGAGCGCATCGGTGTCCTGGACGTAGGTCTCGGTCATGGCGGCGGCGAGCGCAACGCTGGTCAAGGTCGTATCGCCCGCCGCGGCGTAGATCTTGTCGTTGACGTCGGTGATGTTGCACACCAGCGTGACCTCGTAGCCCTCGTGGACGAGGAACCGCTTCAGCAGTGAGAAGACCACGAAGGGACGGGCGTTGCCGACGTGGATACGCGCGTAGACGGTTGGGCCACACGCGTAGATGCCCACCCGCCCGGGCTCCCGGGGCTCGAGCGGCCGCAAGCGGCCGCTGAGCGTGTCGTGAAACACGATCTGGCGCACCTGAGGCACCCTACCGGGGCATCGCCGGCGCGTAGATGGAGGCCGTGACTGACGCTCGGTGGTGTCCGTTGCCCAGCCAGCACTTTGCATTCCGGTGTGCAGGTCTAGGAACCCCGGGTAGGACAATCAAGAAGTCGAGCTTCGATAGCTATGTGCCCCGAGAAATGCAGACGCATCCGCCCGCTTTGAACGGTAGGGTCCCGTCCATGTCTGGGGACACCCGGCGCGCCGAGCGCCTGGCGTTAGTCGAAGCGGCGTTCAGATCGCTGCCGGACCGGTATCTCGGCGCCGGACCGGATTTCGACGCGACCTACCACGTCGTCCTCGGCGATGTCGGACACGTCTGGGAGGTCCGCTGCAATGCCGTGGCCCGGGTTCACCGCGGTGCCACCCGGCGCAGACCCGACGTGACGATCGCGACTGACTCCGGCACCTGGCTCGCGCTGCGCGAGGGCGAATTCTCCGGCATCGAGGCGTTTCAGCGCCGGCTGCTGAGCGTGCGCGGAAACCTCGACTATGCGATCGCGTTCGAAGCCCTGTTCCACCTTCCCAATGGCCGGCCCCCGCTGGTGGCGATCCAGGAGGTGGCGGTCGAACGGCACCGTGTCTCGACTCTCACGATGGGGCGAGGCTCCGACGTGCTGTTGCTCCACGGTCTGGGCGGCACACGCGCATCGTTGTTCGAGACGGCGGCCGCGCTCGCTCCGAACTACCGGGTCCATGTGCCGGATCTCCCCGGCTTCGGCTCCTCCAGCAAGCCGGCGTTCGGCGGCTACAACGCCGCGTGGTTCTCCGCGATCATGCTCGGCCTCCTGGACGAGCTCGAAGTCCCGCGTGCGTACGTGGTGGGAAACTCGATGGGTGGCCGGGTGGCCATCGAGATGGGGCTGGTGGCGCCCGAGCGCGTGGCAGCGCTCGCTCTGCTGTGCCCGGCAGTCGCCTGGATTCGCCGTGGGCTGCACCCGGTTGTCCGCCTCTTGCGCCCTGAACTTGGCCTGCTGCCGCACGGTTTTGGCCGCTCCCTGGTGGCTTCCCACTTCTGGAGCTTGTTCTGCAACCGCGACGTGATCGACCCGGCCGTGGGTGAGTTGATGGTGGACGAGTTCCGCCGCATCTATGCGAGTGCCGGGGCCCGCTACGCCTTCCTCTCGAGCGCCCGCAACATCTACTTGGAGCCTCCCTTCGGCGACAAAGGCTTCTATCCGCGCCTCTCCAAGCTCTCGGTCCCCGCGCTGTTCGTGTGGGCCGACCATGACACGCTCGTCCCCTCGGCCTTCGCGCGCCACGTGGCGAGTTGGCTGCCGAGCGCCGAGCAGGTCACGCTTGAGATGTGCGGCCACGTGCCGCAGGTGGAGCGGCCCAAGGAGACGAATGAGCTGCTGATGAGCTTCTTCGCACGGGTGGCGCGCGAAGCGAGCACCGGGCAGCGCGGCTCGCGACGCGGCATGCGCCCCTCTCAGGCCGCGTAGTCGGGCAAGGCGAATGGCGAGCTCGCGGCTCTCAGAAACAGCCACGCGCAACGGGCAGGAGGCTCATGCGAACACGGCCGGCAACGGCTCCGGTGCCAAGGCACTCGCGAGCCGGACACTGCGAGAGGTCTCCCGCCAGGTCACACGCCGGATCCCCCGCGCCGACCTCGACGACCGCGACCCCGACTTCATCCGTGAGCACCTGCCGCTGTTCTGGCTGCTCTCGTCGTTGTGGTACCGGGGCGAGGTGCGTGGGCTCGCCAACGTCCCCGACTCGGGGCCGGTGCTGCTCGTCGGCAACCACTCGGGCGGCAACATGCTCCCGGACACGATGGTGTTCACGGTCGCGTTCAGCACCTATTTCGGCGTCGAGCGCGCCTTCTATCAGCTCGCCCACAACCTCGTGCTGACGATGCCCGGCCTGGGATGGCTGCGCCGGTTCGGGACCGTCGCCGCCTCGCGCCAGAACGCCCGCAAGGCGCTTCGCGCAGGAGCGGCACTGCTCGTGTATCCCGGGGGCGACTGGGAGGTGCACCGCCCCGTCTGGGAGCGCAACGTGGTGAACTTCAATGGACGGCAGGGCTTCTTGCGGCTGGCGATCGAGGAGGACGTGCCGATCGTGCCGGTCGTCGCGATCGGGGGTCAGGAGACCGCGCTGTTCCTCTCGCGGGGAGAGCGCCTGGCGCGGCTGCTGGCGCTCGATCGCATCTTCCGACTCAAGGTCCTGCCGATCTCATTGGCGCTTCCCTGGGGGCTGAACATCGGGGACATGCTCGGCCACATCCCGCTGCCGGCCAAGATCATGATCGAGACCCTGCCCGCGATCTACATACGCGAGCAGTTCGGACCCGATCCCGACGTCGACGCTGTCTACGACCATTTGATCGCCGTCATGCAAAACGCCCTCGACGGACTGGCTTCGGAACGACGTCTGCCGGTGATCGGATGAGGGTCGCCGAGTCCGTCACCGTCTCCGCTCCAGCCGAGCAGGTGTGGGCGACCGTGTCCGACCCCGAGCGCGTGCTCGGCTTCATGTCGGGCGTGACCCGCTGGGAGGTGCTGAGCCCCGAGCCGATCGGGCTAGGTGCCCGCTACAGGATGCTCTTCCGTGTCGGCTCGGCCGAGATCGGTGGCCTCATAGAGATCGTCGAGTGGGCTCCCCCCTACGATCTTGCGTGGACATCGGTCACCGGCCTCGACCAGCGCGGACGCTGGCGGCTGCGTGACAGCGGCGGCGGGACGCGGGCCGAGTTCCGCCTGGCCTATGGGGTCGCGGGGTCGGGCTTGACCGGCTGGCTGGCGGAACGCATCGCCGCGCCCGCAGTGGCCGGCCATCTCCGTCGCAGCCTCCGTCAGCTCAAACGTATGGTCGAATACGAGCAGCTGCGCGAGCGCGCGGAAGCGCACTAGGTCAGAGTCGGCGCGCGCGCATAGTGCTGTAGCTCAGCCGCGCACGGTTGCGACGGCCAGCGCGGCGGCGCCCTCCTCGCGGCCGACGAAACCCAATCCCTCGCCGCGGGTGGCTTTGACGCTCACTTGAGCGACAGTCAGCCCGATCGCCTCGGCCAGCCGCGCTCGCAGCTTGTCGCGGAGGGGGGCGATCGCGGGGCGCTCCATCACGACCGTCGCGTCCACGTGCTCGATGCCGATACCGCGCTCGGTGAGCATCGCGGCCGTCGCCCGCAGGAGGTCGATCGAGTCGGCGTCGCGGTAGCGCTCGTCAGTGTCGGGAAAGTGGTGCCCGATGTCCTCCAGCGCGGCAGCGCCCAGGAGCGCGTCGATGATTGCGTGCGTCAGCACGTCGGCATCCGAGTGACCCTCGAGTCCGAGCGGATGCTCGAACTCGACGCCACCAAGCACGAGCGCCCGCCCCTCGACGAAGCGGTGGCAGTCATAGCCAATGCCTGTCCGTACGCGAGCCTCCCCTTCCGGGCTCACGCCGGCTCTCCTCCCGCTCCGCGCTCGGCGAGCAATACCTCCGCCAGCCGCAGATCGGTCGGCGTGGTGATCTTGAAGTTGGGCTCCTTGCAGGGCAGGACCTGCACCAGGCCGCCGGCGCGCTCGACTAGCCAAGCGTCGTCCGTGGCCGCCGCCAGCGTCTCTTCCGAGGCGGACTCCAAGACGCGCTCGAGCGTCTCGCGCCTAAAGACCTGAGGGGTCTGGGCTGCCCAGAGGTGGGACCGATCAAGTGTCCTCCTCACGCTGCGCCCGTCGTCCGCGACCTCCTTGACCGTATCGGCCAGCGGCGCTGCAACCACCACCGCATCGGCGCCACTGCGCTCGAGCTCATCGAGCGCGCGTCGGAATACCTCCGCGGAGGCGAGCGGCCGCGCCGCATCGTGCACAAGCACCACGCCGCTTTCTCCAGCCGCGGCCAGCGCGGCGCGCACCGAGGATGAGCGGACTGCGCCTCCCGCCACGCACGTCGCCCCGCGGAGCTGCCCCACGGATTGGGCGATGCTCTCGGCGGGCAAAGCGACGATGACCTCCGTGACTTCCTCGAGCTGGCCGACCGTCTCGAGGCTCCAGCGCACCATCGGCTTGCCGGCGACCGTGACGAGCGCCTTGGGGACCCGATCCCCTAAACGCTCGCCACGCCCCGCGGCCACGATCAAGGCGACTGCCATGACCTCCTCCGGCCGAGGGAGGAGTCCTCTCGTCCAGCTATTCCGGCGAGAGGGCCAGGTCGCCCTCGGCGACGCGGCCGTTACCGTTGTGCGAGCGCTCAGCGCTTCTGGGCGCCGAATCGAGCAGCAGCGAATCGAGGTGATCCTCGACCTGCTCGGCTGTCATTTCGAGCGCGTACATGAGCTCCGAGGCCAGGATCTTCCGCGCGCGCGAGAACATCTGCTTCTCCCCCGTCGACAGCCCCTTCTCGGCTTCGCGGATCGCGAGGTTGCGGACCACCTCGGCGAGCTCGTAGATGTCACCGGTCTTGATCTTGTCCCGGTTGTGCTTGAAGCGCCGGTTCCAGTTCTTGGGCATCTCCGAGCATTCGTCCTGCAGAACCGCGAGTACTTTCTTGACGGTGTCCTCGTCGATCACCCGACGGAGGCCGGCGCGGGCCGCGTTGGCCGTGGGGACCATCACGGTCATGTCGTTGTGGAGGATCTTGATCGTGAGGTATTCGCGCCGCTCGCCGAGCACCTCTTTGAGTTCCTTGCGCACGACCTGACCGGCGCCGTGATGCGGATAGACGACGCTGTCGCCGATCACGAACTCGATCTCCTCGATTCGCTCGATCGCCGTCAGGTCTTCAGCGTGCTCTTCCAATAGCTCGGTAATGGTTTCCTCCTCTTGCTCAGTCCGGCGCATGCGACCCGGCTCTCCTCGCTAGGTCTGCAGGTACCGGTCCACTAGGTTGATCTCCTGCTGACGGCGAAGGCCCTCCCGGATGTCCTTCGCCCGAATGTCCCCCACGCCCTCCACCGTCTCCAGCTCGCCGTCGGTGGCGGCGAGCAGCTCCTCCAGGCCTCCGAACTCGTCGACGATCTTCTCCACCACCAGCTTCGGAAGGCGGGGAATGCGACCGAGTATGCGGATCCCCCGGGGGGAGACCGGATAGTCGAGCGTGTTGAGCTTGCGGTCGTATCCGAGCAACTCGGCCAGCCGGCCGAAATCGAGCAGATCCTGGTGCGAGAGCCGCACCAGCTGATCCAGCGCCGACTGGTAGTGCTCGTTGGCGTCCTCGATCAGATAGTCGTGGACCAAAGCCGCCTTATCCGCCGAGACCCCGACCATGGTCTCGTCGAGTTGCATCTCGATTAGCCTGCCCTCCGACCCCAATTCGACGATGTGGCGCTCGATCTCCGCCGCCATACGCGTGACGAGCTCCGCCCTCTGCAGCACGGTGAGCACATCGTGGAGCGTCACCCCGCCCTCGAATTCGAGTGCCGTCAAGCGCGTCGAGACCTGGTCCAGGCGGCTGCGGTACTTGTCGAGGGTGGCCAGGCCTTGGTTGGCCTTTGCCAGAACGACCGGGATGTCCTCCAGGATGTACTTGATCGCGTCCACGAACAGCGAGACGACCTCGCGCCGCTCGGAGATCGCGATCACGAGCGCGTCTGTCTGCTTGGCGACCCGCGCTGCGGTCCGGTGCCGAGTGCCGGTCTCGAGCGTCAGGATCGTCGGGTCGGGGGTCAGCTGGACGTTGGCGTAAATGATCTTGGTTGCGTTCGCACTCAAGACGATCGCGCCGTCCATCTTCGCCAGCTCGTAGAGGAAGGCGGGTGAGTAGTCGAGGTCGAGCTTGATTCCGCCCGAGAACATGAAGGCGAGCTCGTCCGGATCGCCGATCACGATCATGCCGCCCGTGCGAGCGTGCAGGATGTTGTCCAAGCCCTCGCGTAACGCCGTTCCCGGCGCCACCATCTCGAGCGCCCTTACGAGCCGGGAAGTCTGGCGAGACTCGAGCTCTCGGCTGAGCTCATCCCCGGGACGTGACGCCATGAAGGCTGATTTTACCGGGGATTAGGCTTTGATGACCCTTGGGCTCAGACGGCCCTGGGAGTCTCGTTCCCTTCCCCTCCCAGCGCCGCCGCCACGGCGTCCCGAAGCGAGCGCTGAGATTCTGGGCGCAGGACCGGTTCGAGGCCGAAGCGCCGCGCCTCGGCCACCCGGCGATCGCCGTGGGCGACCGTTCGCAACTCCCCGGTCAAGCCGAGCTCGCCAAAGCACGCCAAGGGGGCCGAGTTGTCGGCGGCGCGCATACAGACCCCCTTGGCCGCTCCGGCGACTGCCAGCGCGAGGGCGAGGTCGGCGCCCGGTTCGTCGACCCGAACGCCGCCGACGACATTGAGGAAAACATCCGCCGAGCCCAAGCCGATGCCGGCGTGTCGGTGCAGCACTGCGAGCACGAGCGCCAGGCGGTTGCGGTCGATCCCCGAGACGACCCGGCGGGGCGGCACCAAGTCCGAGCGGGTGACGAGAGCCTGCACCTCTACCAGCAGGGGTCGAGAGCCCTCCATCGCGCACAGCACGACGCTTCCGGGCGCTCGCGTCGCCTCCCCCACGAAGCGGGCCGATGCGTCCCTTACCTCGACCAGCCCGTGGTCACGCATCTCGAAGACACCCGCCTCTTCGATCGAGCCGAAGCGGTTCTTGGCCGCCCGCAGCGTGCGATAGGTGCGCTCCCGCTCGCCCTCGAACTGCACCACGCAATCGACCATGTGCTCGAGCGCGATCGGTCCGGCCAGGACCCCGTCCTTGGTCACGTGGCCCACTAGGAGCACCGCGATCGCGTGCTCCTTGGCGACGCGCATCACCTGCCCGGCCACCTCCCTGACCTGCGCCACCGAGCCGGCGGCGCTCTGTAGCTCGCTGGAGCCAAGCGCCTGCACCGAATCAATCACGCACACCTGCGGTCGCTCGCGCTCGAGCGTGGCGATCACCGGCTCGAGCTCAGTCTCGGCGACCATCGGCACGGACAGCGCGGCCCCGGTTTGGAGGCGCTGCGCCCGCAGCCGGACCTGCGCCGCGGATTCCTCGGCGGAGACATACAGCGTTTGCATGCCCGTGGCCGCGAGGTTGGCGAGCACCATCGTCGTGAGCGTCGACTTGCCGATCCCCGGGGCGCCTCCGACCAAAACCAGCGACCCGGGCACGATCCCGCCGCCGAGCACCCGGTCGAGTTCGCCGATGCCGGTGCCGAGGCGGTTGTGCTCGGCCGGAAGGATCTCGCCCAGGGGCACGGGGCGCAGCGTTCGCCCCCCGGCACCGGAGGCGCGCCGTCCGGGAACGTGGGAGCGCTCTTCGATGAGCGTGTTCCATTCGCCGCAGGACGGGCACTGGCCCGCCCAGCGCGGCGCTATGCCGCCACAGGCGGAGCAGACGTAACTGGAAGAGCTCCGCGGCAAGACCGCCTAGCGTAGGGGTGGCCTCCGACGCCATCCGGCCCCGCGCGACAATCGGCGCAGACTTGTTACGCGTCGTCGCCCGGGGCGCCGAAGCGGGGCTCGCGCCGCTCGCGCAGCGCCGCGGTTCCTTCGCGCACATCGTCGCCGAGGAAGGTGAGCATCTCGTATGCGACGCTGGCATCGAAGGCGGGAGTCGCCAGGCGCAGCCAGTGGTTCAGCGTGCGCTTGGTCCAGCGGGTGGCCTGCCGCGGTCCGCTCGCGATCTTCCCCGCGAGCTCCAGCGCCTCACCGAGCACGCGACCGTCTGGCACGCAGCGGCTGACCAAGCCGATCCGGTCGGCCTCGCGACCATCGATGAAGTCGGCCGTGAGCAGGTAGTACTTGGCCTTGGCCATCCCGCACAGAAGCGGCCACAGCAGGACGGCGTGGTCGCCCGCGCCGACGCCCAGACGGAGGTGCCCGTCGCTCAGCCGCACGTCCTCGCCGATCACGCTGATGTCGGCCATCAGCGCCACCGCCAGGCCCGCGCCCACGGCGGTGCCGTTGATCGCCGAGACGATTGGCGTCTCGCACTCGATCATGCTCAGCACCACCTCGGCGGCCTCGGTGGCCATCGCGGCCACGCGCCGATAATCGCCGCTCATGCGCTCGAGCATGTCCAGATCGCCCCCGGCGGAGAAGGACCTGCCCGCGCCGGTGATCACGGCGACCGCGGTCTCCCGGTCAAAAGCCACGTCGCGCCAGACGCGCGCAAGCTCCGAGTGCAGGCGCTCGTCAGTGGCGTTCAGCCGCTCGGGCCGGTCGATCGTGATCAGCAGCACGTCCTGGTCGCGCCGCTCGAAACGCAGGTGCTGGTATTGGTCGTAGCCCGTGCTCAACCGTCGCACCCGGCCGAGCGCAGGCCGTCGTTACTCGGAGGCGCTTGGCTCTTCGGGGTCGTCGGGCTCGGACGGCTCGCCCGAGCCCTCCGCCCCCACGCCCACGGGAGTGGGCTTCGGTCGCGGCTGGATCAGGGTCAGCCTGACGTCATCGCCCGCCTCGGAGTCCTCGGACGGCGTGTCGACGTGCACCGTCGACCCGGTCGGCACCTGCTCGCGCAACACGAAGTCCGCCAGCGGATCCTCGACGTAGTGCTGGATCGCACGCCGGAGTGGACGAGCGCCCATGGCCGGATCCCAGCCCTTGTCGACGAGCATGTCCTTGGCATCCTCGGAGAGCTCGAGCTGGAGCTCGCGCTCCGCCATCGACTCGCGAATGCGACGCAGGAGCAGCTCCACGATCTCCTTGATCTCGTCCTTGGCGAGCTTGTGGAAGACGATCACCTCATCGATCCGGTTGAGGAACTCGGGTCGGAAGACCTTCTTCAGCTCGCCCATGATGCGGTTCTTCATGTCCTCGTAAGTGAGACCGGTCTCGTCGTCCGAGACCGCAAAGCCGAGCGGCGTATTGCGCGAAATCTCGGCGGCGCCGATGTTCGAGGTCATGATCACGATGCAGTGGCGGAAGTCGACCGTCCGCCCTTGGGCGTCCGTGAGGCGGCCGTCCTCGAGGATCTGCAGGAGGATGTTGAAGACGTCCGGGTGGGCCTTCTCGATCTCGTCGAGCAGCAGCACGCTGTATGGCTTGCGGCGCACCGCCTCGGTGAGCTGTCCGCCCTCGTCGTAGCCGATATAGCCGGGCGGCGAGCCCACGAGTCGCGAGACCGCGTGCTTCTCCATGTACTCCGACATGTCGATCCTGACCATGGTGTCCTCGTCGCCGAACAGGAACTCGGCCAGGGTCCGCGCCAACTCCGTCTTGCCCACGCCGCTGGGGCCGAGGAAGATGAACGAGCCGGTGGGCCGCTTGGGGTCCTTGAGCCCCGCCCGCGAGCGCCGGATCGCCTTGGAGACGACCTCGATCGCCGGGTGCTGCCCGATCACGCGCTTGTGCAACTCATCCTCCATGCGCATCAGCTTGGCGGTCTCGGCCTCGGTCAGCTTGAAGACCGGGATCCCCGTCCACATCGAGACGATGTCGGCGATCTCTTCCTCGCCGATCGCCGGCCGCTCGGTCGACTCGCCGGCCTCCCACTGCTCGGCCAGCTCACGCTTCTTCTTGGTCAGACGCCGCTCCTCATCGCGCAGGTTGGCCGCCTTCTCGAACTCCTGGTTCTCAATCGCGTCTTCCTTCTTGCGGCGGGTCTGCTCGATCTCGTCCTCGAGCTCGCGGTAGACCGGGGGCGAGGTCATCGACTTGATGCGCATGCGCGAGGCGGCCTCGTCGATCAGGTCGATCGCCTTGTCCGGGAGGAAGCGGTCCGAGATGTAGCGGTCGGCGAGGTCGGCCGCGGCCTGCAGCGCCTCGTCGGTGATGTTGACCTTGTGGTGCTGCTCATAGCGGTCGCGCAGGCCCTTCAAGATCTGGACGGTCTCGTCCGTGCTTGGCTGGTCGACCGTGATCTTCTGGAAGCGCCGCTCCAGCGCGGAGTCGCGCTCCAGGTACTTGCGGTACTCCTCGAGCGTGGTCGCCCCGACCGTCTGCAGCTCACCGCGCGCGAGCGCGGGCTTCAAGATCGACGCGGCGTCGATCGCGCCCTCGGCGGCGCCGGCGCCGACGAGATTGTGGAGCTCATCGATGAACAGAATGATGTCGCCGCGCTGGGTGATCTCCTTCATCACCTTCTTCAGTCGCTCCTCAAACTCCCCACGGTACTTGGAGCCCGCGACCAGGGCGGCGAGGTCAAGCGTGTAGATCTGCTTGTCCTTCAAGAGCTCGGGGACTTCGCCCGAGTTGATGCGCTGCGCCAGTCCCTCAACGACTGCGGTCTTGCCGACGCCGGGCTCCCCGACCAACACCGGGTTGTTCTTGGTCCGGCGGGAGAGGATCTGCATGATCCGCTCGATTTCGGTCTCCCGGCCGACGACAGGATCGAGCTTGCTGTCGGACGCGAGCTTGGTCAGATTGCGGCCGAACTGATCGAGCAGCTTCGAAGACTTCTTCCCTTCGGAGGGCCCGGCGCCCGCGCCCGAGGCCGCTCCGGAACGCTGGCGGCTCCCAGGTCCCGAAAGCATGCGGATGACCTCGTTGCGGATCTTCTCCGAGTCCGCGTCGAAGTCGAGCAGGATGCGAGCGGCGACGCCCTCGTTCTCTCGCACCAAGCCCAGCAGGATGTGCTCGGTGCCGATGTAGTTGTGGCCCAGGCTGAGCGCCTCGCGCAGCGCCAGCTCCAATACCTTTTTCGCACGCGGCGTGAACGGGATCTGGCCCGAGGTGACCTCCTCGCCCGAGCCGACGATGCGGACGACCTGAGCGCGCACGCGCTCGACCGTGATGTCTAGGGACTCGAGGACTCTGGCTGCGAGACCCTCTTCCTCGCGCAACAACCCCAGCAGGATGTGCTCGGTGCCGATGTAGTTGTGCTTGAGGGTCCGCGCCTCCTCTTGGGCAAGGACCACTACCTGACGGGCTCGTTCGGTGAATCGCTCAAACATGGTGCGTCTTGATCAAATTTAGGGGGCTTCCTGACCGATGATAGAGCGGCCGCTTGGTGAAGCTTCCCGATTCCATCCTTCTCCTTCCGGGGACGCCGCCGATCCCGCCTCGCCACCTCGGTTCCGCCGCTGTGTGCCGAACCTCCGGGCCAGACCGGGTTTGTTCTCGGGCCATGGACCAGTCTACCAAGGCGCCTCCCCCCTCCCTTTCGGCTGCATGGCCGCGTGCGCGGTCTCACGGCGGGTCGCCCTGGCCCGGCTCGGGCCCGGGCTCCTGAAACAGGCGCAGGCGTATCTGGCGGAGCAGCTGCTCGCCGTGCTCTCGCCGCGCCCGCAGCTCCTCGGCGCGCAGCTGCGCCGCGGCGAACTCGTCGCCCTCCGCTTCCGCCTCGGCCCGCTGGGTCCGCAGCAGCTCGAGGCGCTCCTCCAGGGGCGAGGGCCCTCCTGCCCGCGCCCGCTCCAGCGCCTCATCGAGGGCCTCCTCGCCCACGCCCAGCTCGGCCAGCGTCCGCGCCATCAGGCTGTCGGGGATGCTTGCCAGCAACAGCAGCAGGTCGCCGGCGTCGGCGTCACGGCCGAGGCGCTCGCGGATCTCCGGGGTGATCCGCGCCCACAGGGCGGCCCCGCCGATCGGTCTGGGTCCGCCGCCGGCCGGAGCCGGCGTCACCGGGGACGGCGATGTTCCCAACAGCCGCAGCACTTCCGCACGGACCTTCTCCGCGCCTGCGTCCAAGTCGAGCAGGATGCGCGCGCCGACGCCCTCGTTCTCCTGCACCAGGCCGAGCAGGATGTGCTCGGTGCCGATGTAGTTGTGGCCCAGGCTCAAAGCCTCGCGCAGCGCCAGCTCGAGCACCTTCTTGGCGCGCGGGGTGAAGGGGATCTGACCCGAGGTGGCCTCCTCGCCCGGGCCCACGATCGCCACCACCCGATCGCGCGCCCGCTCTACCGTGACCCCGAGCGACCGAAGCGCCCGGGCCGCCACCCCCTCCTCCTCGCGCAGCAGCCCCAGCAGGATGTGCTCGGTGCCGATGTAGTTGTGCTTCAGCGTCCGCGCCTCCTCTTGGGCGAGGACCACCACCTGGCGGGCTCGCTCGGTGAAGCGCTCGAACACTCCGTGAGACGGTAGCGCCCGCCGGGGGGGTCTGGATCATGGGCCTATTTGGTGGTGACCGAGTCGATCTTCCACTCACCGCCCTGCTTGAGGAAGTTGAAGATGCCGATCCCCTGACCGGGGGCTGAGGCCTTCAGGGTGGCCTTGCTGCCCTTGACCTTGACGCCCACCACCTTCAATCCCCGGGGCAGCGTGAGGTTGTTGTGCAAGGTGTGGCTGCGGCACTTCGCGAGCGCCGCCTGATAGGTGGCGAGCCCCGTGTTCTCGATCGCGTAGCGCTTCGTGAAGAGCGTGCAGGCGGCGGGATTGCGGTCGGCTAGCTCGTGCACCACCTTCTCGAAGGTGGTGCGCACGCCCTGCTTGCTGCCGCTCGAGCTGCCGCAGCCCGCGAGCGCCAACGTCAGCGCAGCGACGGCAACTATGACCTTGAACCTCATCAATTTCCCCTTACTCCGGTCAGGGCGATGAGCGTACACCAGCGGCCTGGCGCATCACTCAATCGCGCATGGCCGGAAACAGGACCACCTCACGGATCGAGCGACTGCCGGTCAGCACCATCACGAGCCGGTCGATCCCGATCCCGATGCCGCCCGTGGGGGGCATGCCCCACTCCAGTGCCTGCAGGAAGGTCTCGTCGTAAGGATGGGCTTCGGCGTCGCCGAGCCCAGCGAGCTCCCGCTGCTCCTCGAAGCGCCGCCGCTGCTCGTCGGGATCGTTGAGCTCGGTGAAGGCATTGGCGAGCTCCATCCCCGAGACGAATGCCTCGAAGCGCTCCACCAGCCCGGCCTCGGAGCGATGGTGCTTGGCGAAGGGCGAGGTCTCCACGGGATAGTCGAGCACGAACGTCGGTTCAACCAGGGTCGGCTCGACGTGCTTTGAGAGCAGCTCGTCGACGAGCTGGGGCCAGGTGTCGCCGGCGGGGGCATCGATCCCCCGGGAGCGCATCTCGGCCGCCAGCGACTCGCGGTCGCGCGAGCCCAGGATGTCGATGCCCGTGCGCGAGTGGATGGCGTCGCGCAGCTTCTCGCGTCGCCACGGCGGAGAGAAATCGATCGGGCCCGCGTAGCCGGCCTCGGACGCCGCGAAGCAGACCAGCTGCTCGCAGCGGGCTGCCATGTCGCGATAGTCGGCGTACGCCTCATAGAACTCGAGCATCGTGAACTCGGGGTTGTGGGCCCGGTCGACGCCCTCGTTGCGGAAATCCTTGCCCAGCTCGTACACCCGCTCGAGCCCCCCTACGATCAGCCGCTTCAGATACAGCTCCGTGGCGATGCGCAGATAGAGGGTGCGGTCGAGTGCGTTGTGATGGGTGGTGAAGGGCCGCGCCGCGGCCCCTCCGTAGAGCGGCTGCAGCACGGGCGTCTCGACCTCCACGAACCCCTCGTGGTCGAGGTACCGCCTCGCGGCTGAAACGACGCGCGCGCGCGTGAGGAACAGCTCGCGCACGCCCTGATTGGCGATCAGGTCGAGTTCGCGATGGCGAAAGCGCGTCTCCACGTCCTGGAGGCCGTGGTGCTTCTCAGGCAAAGGCCGCAGCGACTTCGCCAACAGCGTGAACTGGTCGATGCGCAGCGTCAGCTCGCCGCGCCGCGAGCGAAACGCGGTCCCGGCGACGCCGAGCTGATCACCGAGGTCGAGGTCAAGCAGCGTGGCTAGCCCGTCGGCGCCGAGCTCATCCACCCGGGCCTGGAGCTGGATGCGCCCCGTGCGATCGGCCAGGTCGAGGAAGGCCATCCTGCCCTGACCGCGACGGGCCACGAGCCGGCCTGCGAGGCGGTGCTCCGCGGCGCTCTCCTCCCCGGCTTGAAGCGCCTCGTGGGCTGCGCGCACGCGCTCGATCGGCTCAACGCCCTCGAACTGATGCGGGAAGGGCTCGATCCCGGCTGAGCGCAGCTCCTCCAACTTGCGCCGGCGGGCGGCGAGCAGCTCCGAGGCTGGACCCTCCTCGCCCACGTGAAGAGGCCTACCTCGAGGCTTCGATTTTTGTGATCTTCAGCTTCCGCTCGCCTCTGGGGGTGGGGAAGGTGACCTCCTCACCCCGCTTGTGGCCGAGCAGCGCCTTGCCGACGGGTGACTCGTTGGAGAGCTTCAGCTCCGCGGGCTTGGCCTCCGCCGAGCCGACGATCGTGTACTTGGTGGACTTGCCGCCCTCCTTCACGTGGACGATCGTGCCGACCCTGACCATGTCCGTGTCGAGGTCAGAAGAGTCGATCACTGTGGCGGAGCGAAGGCGCTCTTCGAGCTGCGCGATCCTCGCCTCGAGCATCGCCTGCTCGTTCTTTGCGTCGTCGTATTCAGCATTTTCGGAGATGTCTCCGAACTCCCGCGCCTCTCTGATCCGCGCGGCCACCTCACGTCGACGCGTGGTCGAGAGGTGATCGAGCTCGGACTTGAGGTTCGCGAGTCCTTCCGGGGTGATGATGACGTCCTTAGGCATGGGCTCAGGCTCGGTTCGGGGCTTGTAGACAAAAAAGCCCGCTCGGATGGCGGGAAGGGCGTCGCGGCCGCCGTAAGCGTCCGCGGTCGCGGCCGCGGAAGTATAGAGATTCAATTGACGGGTCCGGCCGGAACATGTTCCGGCCGGCCGGCCCGATCATGATCGGGCCGGGGCCGGGCCGCATGCGGCCCGGCCAACTCATCGAAAAGCTCGCGCGCGGCCTCCAGCGTGGGGGTGCTCTGGAGCGCGGCGAGCAGCACCTTGCGGGAGGGCAGGCTGCCCAGCCGCTCCACGTACCAGGGATAGAACTTACGCAGATAGCGGGCGGCACGCTCGGCTCCGAGGTGCTCGACGGCGGCGTCCATCACCCAGTCGAGCTCGCTCAGCACCTGTTCACGAGATGGCGGCACCGCGCCTTCTTGCAGGAGCTCCGAGAACAGCCACGGGTTCCCCAGTGAGCCCCGCGCCAGCAGCACGGCGGTGGCACCGGTGGCGGCGAACGCCGCCCGGGCCGCGGGAGCGGTGTGCAGGGCGCCGGAGACCAGCACCGGCACCGGCAGCTCCTCGGCCAGTTCGCGGACGAGCTCGTAGTCGGGCGCGCCACGGTGGCGCTGGGAGGCGTGGCGCGGATGCATGGCGATCGCGGCCACGCCCGCTCGGTCCACCAGCTCGCGCGCCAGCCGAAGCCCGCCCCGGTCGCCCGGGCGGAGTCCCGAGCGCAGCTTGACCGTCACCGGCAGGCCGCTCCCGCGGGCGGCTGCGCGAGCCACCGCCACGGCCCGCTCGGGGTCATCGAGAAGGGCCGCCCCGGCGCCCGTCTTGCAGATCTTCGGCACCGGACAGCCCATGTTCAGGTCGATGAAGTCCGCGCCGGCCGCCGCGACCCGTTCGGCGGCGGAGGCCATCACGCCGGGATCGGCGCCGAACAGCTGCACCGAGGTGGGGTGCTCGTCCGGGTGGATGCGCAGCAGCTCGCGGCAAGTGCGCTCGTTGCGGTAGTGCACCGCGAAGCTCGAGACCATCTCGGACACGACCAGGCCGGCCCCGTAGCGTTTGGCCTGGAGGCGGACGAACCAGTTGCCGATCCCGGCCAGGGGCGCCAGCACGAGGCGATTCGCGAGCTCGGCACCGCCGAGCGTCCAGGGATCTGTCAGCTTCTGCACGCGCTTCATGGTACGAATCAGAGTGTGAGCGAAGAACGCGACATCGCCGGGGTGGGACAGGAGCCGCACGCCGACGATGTCGCCCGCAGCGGCGCGAGCGACGGCGCGGCGGCCGAGCTTGCCTCGGTGCTGAGCGCCTTCAATCAGGTGGTGCTCGACCAGGTTTCGGAGCTCGAGCTGTTCGACGCCCATACCCATCTGGGCCAGAACGACCCGGACGGCATGCGCCAGCGGCCCGACGAGTTGCTCTCGGGACTGGAGCTTGCGCAGGCCGCGGGCGCGTTCGTCTTTCCTATGCACGAACCCGGCGGCTATCCCGCGGCCAACGACGCGGTACTGGAGGTCGCGCGCGATGCGGGCGGTGTGCTGGTCCCCTTCTGCCGCGTGAACCCCAATGAGGACCCCGTCAAAGAGGCGCTTCGTTGTCTCGACGCGGGCGCCCGGGGGATCAAGCTGCACCCGCGCGCGGAGCAGTTCACGCTCGACCATCCGGCGGTACGCGACCTGGTGGCCATCGCCCACGAGCGACGATTGCCGGTGCTGATCCATGCGGGCCGTGGGATCCCCGCGCTCGGCGTCCACGCGGTCGAGCTCGCGGCGGCTTTTCCCGACGCGCGCCTGATCCTCGCCCACGCGGGCGTCTCCGATCTCTCCTGGATCTGGAAGGCGGCGCCTGACCACCCCAACCTGCTGTTCGACACCGCGTGGTGGCTCCCCACCGACCTGATCACCCTGTTCTCGCTCGTGCCACCGGGTCAGATCCTGTTCGCCTCCGACGCCCCTTACGGCAGCACGCTGATGTCCTCCGCGTTCCAGTTGCGCATGGCCCTGCAAGCCGGGCTCTCCAGCGAGCAGCTGCGCTCGGTCGCCTCACGCCAGTCGCTCCGCTTGGCGGCGGGCGAGGACCTGGTTCCGGCCGGCCCACCGGTGGGCGAGCGCGAGCAGGCACCGCACGTGCTGCTCGATCGCCTCGCGGAGTTCCTGCTGCTGGCGACGATCCAGGTGATGCGGGGCGGGGACGGAGCCGAGATGCTGGGGCTCGCCCGGCTCGCCTGCGACATCCCTGCGGAGATCGACGATGCGCCCGTGTTCGCCACCGTGCTCGAACTGCTCGACCTGCACGCGCGCCTGACTTCCATGGACCCGGAGGACCGCCGTCCGCGCGCGCTCCTGATCCTGGCCGCGACCGTGGCCCGGACGCCGGACGTGCCCCTACCGCAGGTAGCCGCCGAAGCCCTCCAACCGGAATCGCTTCAGCAGTCCGCAGGCGCATTAGAGTCCTAGCGAACGTGGACGCGACACCAACCCTCTTTGTCTGTCACGGCGACGACGGCGGGCCGCGGGTCCATCCATGTCGTCGCGTCCAGGAGGCGCTGCGGGCGGCCGGGATCGAGTATCACAAAGTGATCGCCGCTCACGGCAGCCCGATTCCTTTCCTGCGCACAGGCTCGCGCGAGGAGTTACGCGCGGCCACGGGAGACACAAAGCTGCCAGCGCTCAAGCTTCCCGACGGGACCGTGCTCACCCACTCGCGCGCGATCCTCTCCTGGGTCGGGCAGCACGGCGGTTCCTAGCCGGCCGTCCCTGCGGTTCGCGGGGCGGGCCGGTTCCGATCCCAGATCAGCTCCAACCCGCGCAGCGTCAGCAGATCGTCGACCTCATGGATCGACTCCTGCACGAAGGGCACCAGCAGCGGGGCGAGTCCCCCGGTGGCGATCACGGCCGTGTCAGGGCCGAGCTCGTCGCGCAGGCGGCGGACGATGCCGTCGACCTGGCTCGCGAAGCCATAGACGATCCCACTGCGCATCGCGTCGACGGTCGACTTCCCAATCAGCGAGCGCGGCCGCGCCAGCTCCACCTTGGGCAGCTTCGCGGCCCGGTCGTACAGCGCCTCGATCGAGATCTCGGCACCCGGGGTGATGATCCCCCCGAGGTACTCGCCAGCCGCCGAGACGACGTCGTAGGTGATCGCGGTCCCGAAGTCCACGATCACGCAGGCCCCATGGACGCGGTCATACGCGGCAACCGCGTTGACGAGCCGATCGGCGCCTACCTCGTGCGGGTTGTCCATGCGGATCGGCATGCCCGTGCGCACGGTCGGCCCCACCACCAGCATCTCCGCCTCGAGGTAGCGCGCGGCCATTTCCCGCCATTCATCCGAGAGCTGAGGCACGGTCGAGGAGACGATCGCGCCGTCGACGTCGGCGAAGCCCCGGCCCCGCAGCGCCAGCAGGTTCGAGAGCACCGCGGCCAGCTCATCGCGAGTGGATTCGCGGACGGTGGCGAAGCGCCAGTGCTCGAGGGCGCCGCCGTCGCCCAGGACCCCGAAGTGGGTCTGCGTGTTGCCCACGTCGACGACCAGCAGCATGGCGGGATTACAGCAGGACCGGTCCCACTCGGCGCACCGCCTGGCCCGGCGCCAGCGCCTCGACCGCCTCTTTGAGCCGCGTGCCGTCCGGCAGCGTGAGCGTCGGCTCGAGCTCCAGCAGCGGAACGAGCACGAAGCGCCGCTCCAAGATCGAGGGGTGCGGCAGGACAAGACGCTCCGAGGAGAGCGTGACACGATCGAGGAGCAGCAGGTCGACGTCGATCTCCCTGGGCCCGTGGCGGGTCGAGCGGCGGCGCCCCAGCTCGCGCTCGACCAGCTTGCAGGTGTCGAGCAGCGGCTCGGGCGCGAGCGCGGTGCTCACGCGCAGGCACGCATTCAGGAAGTCGCGCTGGTCCGTGACGAGGCCGACGGGCTCGGTCTCGTAGACGGAGGAGGAGGCGAGCACGTCGAGGCCAAGGCGGGCGAGCGCGGCCACCGCCGCCTCGAGGTGCGCGCGCCGGTCGCCAACGTTCGAGCCGAGGCCCAGGTAGGCGGTCGCGGCTACTCGGACTCCCGCCAGACCTCGACCGAGACCTCGTCCACCGGCAGGGCCAGCGGTGGCTCGGGCTTTGCGGCCTTGACCCATACGGAGTAGGCGCCGTAGCGCTCGAGCAGCCGATCCGCGACGGCGGCGCAGAGGCGCTCGAGCGTCCTGTAGCTGCGTTGCTGGGCGACCAGGTTGACCGCGTCGCAGACCTCGGCGTAGTCGACCGTGTCCTCGATCCGGTCGGTGACGGTGGCGTCGCACTCCGCGAGGTCGAGGCGAAGGTCGACCAGCAATCGCTGCCCCACCTCGCGCTCGGCTGCGCTCACGCCGACGTGGGTGAGGAGCGAGAGCCCGCTGACCTCGATCGTGACCGCGGACTCGAGGTGCGCTCCCTCCCGATCGGGATCTAGGTCGCCGAACCGGCCCGGCTCGTCGTCAGCGTCCATCGGCGGCGGACCGTAGCAGCCGCGACCGCGAGCGCGTCCCGGACCGGGGCGACGTCGTGGACCCGGAATAGGCGCGCTCCGCCGGCGAAGGCGAGCACGTTCGTGGCGATCGTGCCCGCCAGCCTCTCGTCCACCGGCCGGCCGGTCAGGCGCCCGATGAAGCTCTTGCGCGAGGTGCCCACCAAAACTGGCCGTCCCAGCGCGACGAGCTCGTCGATGCGCCGCAACAGCTCGAGGTTGTGCGCCACGGTCTTGCCGAAGCCGATCCCCGGGTCGAGCACGATCCGCTCCTCGACGATCCCATGCCCGGTGGCGAACCGCAAGCGGTCCTCGAGGAACGCTTTGACGTCGCTGACCACGTCCTCGTACTTCGGATCGTCCTGCATCGTGCGCGGGTCGCCCAGCATATGCATCAGGCAGCAGTCGACCCCTGCGGCGGCGATCACGCCCGCCATCTCACGGTCTCCCCGCAGCGCGGTGACGTCGTTGACGAACGTCGCCCCGGCCTCCAGGGCGCGCGCGGCGACCGATGACTTGCACGTATCGACCGACAGCTCGGCGCCGCAGCCGGAGGACTTGAGTCCTTCGAGCACGGGCAGGATGCGACGCAGCTCCTCGTCGGCGGCGACGGGCTGCGCACCGGGACGAGTCGACTCGCCGCCGACGTCGAGGATCCCGGCCCCTTGGCGTTCAAGCTCGAGCCCGTGCGCCACGGCGGCGCCCGGATCGAGATACTGGCCCCCGTCCGAGAACGAATCGGGCGTGACGTTGAGGACGCCCATCACCGTGAAGTCGGCCTCGCGCCAGCTGTGCTGGGCGTTCATTCGCGGTCCTCGGGCCACCGCCCATGCCTGTCGTAGTACTCGCGGGCTCGCTCCTCCTCGACGCGCTCCCGATTGCTCTGGAGGCTCAGCCGGAACAGCCAATTGACCATCCACACGATCAGCGCGACGATGATCAGCCCAACCCCGGCGGCGCCCTCGGAGCCGCGCGCGTGGCCGAGCACGATCGCCACCACTCCCGCGACGGCGATTGCCAGCGGCAACCACACCCGCGTGCACTGGAGGACGATCCGCGCGAGCGTCAGCTACTCGGCGGTGCCGCCGGCCAGGCCTGGTCGCGGCAGCGGCCGCGGTCGCTCGCGCCCGGGCCGCTCGGGGGGCGAGGTCGCGATCGGCGGCTCCGGTGCGGGCGGCGCTTCGGCGCCGAAGACCTCTTCCTCGGTCTGGCCATCGAGCAGCGCCTCGAACTGCTCGCGCTCGATCGTCTCGCGCTTGATGAGGATCTCCGAAAGCTTCTCCAGCGCAGCGCGATGCTCGGTGAGAATGTTCTTGGCCTGCACATGCGCCGACTCCACGATGCGACGGATCTCGTCGTCAATTTCACGCGCGATCTCGTCCGAGTAGTCGGGCTCGGCGGTGAACTCACGGCCGAGGAACGGCTGCGAGTGCTCGTGCCCGAATACGCGCGGGCCGAGTTTCTCGGACATGCCGAAGCGCATGACCATCTGCTTGGCCGTCTGCGTGACCTTCTCCAGGTCGTTGGCCGCCCCGGTCGTGATTTCGCTGAAGATCAGCTCCTCCGCGGCGCGGCCGCCTAGGGTCATCGCCATCGTGTCGAGCAGCTCAGCGCGCGTGGTCAGGAACTTGTCCTCGCCGGGCAGGGAGATCGTGACGCCCAGGGCCTGGCCGCGGGAGATCACCGAGATCTTGTGGATCGGATCCGCATGGGGGAGATAGTGGCCCACCATCGCGTGGCCCATCTCGTGGTAGGCCGTGACGCGGCGCTCCTTGTCGGACATCACGCGGGTCTTCTTCTCGGGCCCGGCGATCACCCGCATGATGCCCTCTTCGAGCTCGTCCTGGGTGATCTCGCGCTTGCCGTTGCGGGCCGCCAGCAACGCGGCCTCGTTCACGAGGTTCGACAGATCCGCGCCGGTGAAGCCCGGGGTCTGCCCAGCCAGCGCATCAACGTCGATCTCGCGCGACAGCGGCTTGCCCCGCGTGTGGACCTCAAGGATCTTGCGCCGGCCCGTGCGATCCGGGCGGTCCACCACGATCTGGCGGTCGAAGCGCCCCGGTCGCAGCAGCGCCGGATCGAGGATGTCGGGGCGGTTGGTGGCGGCGATGAGGATGATGTTGTCCTTCATCTCGAAGCCGTCCATCTCCACCAGCAGCTGGTTCAGGGTCTGCTCGCGCTCGTCGTGACCGCCGCCCAGTCCGGCGCCGCGGTGGCGACCGACCGCGTCGATCTCGTCCATGAAGATGATGCACGGGGAGTTCTGCTTTGCCTGCTCGAATAGGTCGCGCACCCGCGAGGCGCCGACCCCGACGAACATCTCCACGAAGTCCGAGCCGGAGATCGAGAAGAACGGCACACCGGCCTCGCCCGCCACCGCGCGCGCGAGCAGCGTCTTACCGGTACCCGGCGGGCCGTAGAGCAGAACCCCCTTGGGGATGCGCGCCCCGAGCGCCTGGAACTTCTTGGGGTTCTCTAAGAACTCCTTGATTTCGTGGAGCTCTTCGACCGCTTCGTCGACGCCGGCGACGTCGCGGAACGTGATCTTGGGCGAGTCCACCGACAAACGCTTGGCGCGCGACTTGCCGAACGACATCACCTTGGAGCCGCCGCCCTGGACCTGATTCATGAGGAAGATCCAGAAGCCGATGAAGATCAGCACCGGCAGGATGTAGGTGAGGATCCCGAGCCAGGCGCTCGACGAGCGGCCTTGGACATCGAACGCGCTGGCGTGCAGACCGCCCTGATCGATGTCCCTCTGGATCGCCGTCAGCAGCGGCCCGGCGTCCGCATAGCCCACCGTGAAGTGCTGGCCCTGCTTGGTGGTGAGATTGACGATGTTGTCCGACTCGTGAACCGAGAGGCTCTGGACCTGCTGCGAGTTCAGTCCTTGGATCAGGTCGCCGTACGTGTAGCGCGGCTGGTGGGTCGAGGAACCGATCAGCTTCTGCGCGAAGAAGGCGAGCACCACGACGATCAGGATCGGGAAGGCGGCGCTCTTAAAGAACCTGCTCATAACGGCAAATCGCGCCTCCGGCGCGCTCTAAATCTGAAACCCGGCAAACGCCAAGCGTAGCAGTCTGGATTGTCTGGAAAGCATGCGTGATCTCACTGCTTCAACGCGGCTACGAAGGGCAAGTTGCGGTATCTCTCCAAGTGATCCAAGCCGTATCCGATGGCGAAGCGGTTGGGGATCTCGAAGCCCACATACCGGGTGCGCAACTCGACCTTGCGCCGCTCGGGCTTGATCAGCAGCGCGCAGACCTCGAGCGAACGAGGGTTGCGAGCCCCCAAGTTGCGCAGCAGGTACTGAAGCGTGAGCCCGGAGTCCACTATGTCCTCGACGATCAGCACATCGCGGCCCTCGATCGCCGCGTCGAGGTCCTTGAGGATGCGCACCACGCCGCTCGACTTGGTCGCCGATCCGTAGGACGCGACGGCCATGAAATCAACCTCGACGGGAATCTCGAGGGCGCGCATCAAATCGGCGAGGAAGAACATCGCTCCCTTGAGCACGCCCACCAGGACCAGATCCCGGTTTGCGTAATCGCGCGAGACCTCGGCTCCCAGCTCTTCTACGCGGCGCTCCAGATCCTCGGCGGGGACGAGGATCTCCCCGATCGCGTCCTCGGCGTCCATGGCGGGCGCCAGTCTAAAGGTCTACTTCCGGCGCTCGAAGCGCAGCGCGCCGCGCTCGGCGACCGCCCTCACCCCGTGCGGGAGGTCGAGCGCCGTCCTGCCTCGATCCGGCAGAGCCAGGACTTCCGACAGGCGGCGAGCGGTGCCCGGCGCCGGCTCGCCGGCGGCTGCGTCGGCGAGACGCTGGATCACCAGCCGCGCCAGCGCCGGCTGGAGCGCGCGTAAACGCCCGAGCGGCACCTCGCCGGCACCGTTCAGGACGTCGCCGACGAGGGCCTCGAGCACCTCTGCCTCGTCGCGCAGGATGTCGGCGAGAACGATCACGTTGCGCTCCGCCGCCGGATGGATGGAGCGCAGCGCGGGCACGAGCCTCGCGCGCACGCGCCCGCGCGTGAACCGGTCCTGTTCGTTGGTCTCGTCCTCGCGCCAGGGCAGCTTGCGGGCCCGGCAATAGGCCGCGGTCTGATCGCGCGTGAGCCCGAGCAGCGGCCTCACCAGCCACCGCGGCGGCCGCTCTTGGAGCGGCTCACGCGGGCGCATGCCCAAAATCGCCCGGCGGCTCGGCGAGGACGCGAGCCGGTAGAGGATCGTCTCCACCTGGTCGCTCGCGGTGTGGCCGGCGGCAACGTCCGCGCCGGCGTCGCCGGCGAGCTCGAGGGCGGTCCGGTAGCGGAGCTCGCGCGCCCACGCCTGGAGATTGCCCCCGGGCGCGGCCGGCGCCCGCCGCGTCCAGAGCCTCACGCCGAGCCGCCCGCACAGGGCCTCGCAGTGGCTCTGATCGGCGTCGCTGCCGGGGCGCAGACCGTAGTTGACGTGTAGCGCGCTGAGGGCATCGGCTCCGCTGATGCGCAGCGCGAGGTCGAGCAGGCACACGGAGTCACGGCCCCCGGAGAGCATCACGAGCACCGGCCTGCCGGGGGTCAGGAGGTCGCCCTGCGCGACCGAGCCGAGGATGCGCTCTGCCTCGCCGGTGGCCTGAGCCAACTCGTCATCCGCCGGCCGAGCCACGAGCGCCCTCAGCCTTCCTCGTCCGCAACGCGCGCCACGAACATCTCCGTCGAGACGCTGAAGCCCTTCAGCTTGATCTCGCCGATGCTCTCGAAGGAGAGGTGCGCGCCGGCGCGCTCGACCACGGGTCGCGTGACCAATACCTCCCCGCCGGCCGAGCGCGCGGCCACGCGCGCGGCAATATTCACGTCGCGCCCGAAGTAGTCCCCGTCGCGATACAAGGCGCTGCCGAAGTGGATGCCGATCCGCGGCAAGGGACGCTCGGTGTGCAGCCGTTGGAACCCAACCGCCCAGTCCGTCAAGGCGCTCGGGTCCGCGTTCGCGATCATGACCTCGTCGCCGATCGTCTTGACGATGCGCGCCTCCTCGGGAAGCGTCACCGCGACCGCCTGCACGAAGTGCTCGAGCACGTCGAGCGCCTCGAGCTCGCCAGCCTCCTCGGTTAACCGCGTGTAGCCGGTCAGATCGGCGAAGGCCAGCGCGATCCGCATGCGCCCCAGGTCGCCTGATGCGCCGTCGAGATCGACCTCCATGTGCCCGACCACGTCCTGCTCGAGGAAATGCCGGAGATAGCGCTCGTGGATCTGGTTCATCGCAGGCGGGGAGAGCGGGAGCAGCGCCTGGGCGAGATCGTGCATCTCGGCGGCCACTTCCACGCCGGTCGCCCCCGAGCGCATCAGGGGCTCGTGGACGTAGAGATGGAAGAGGCGCACCTCCGCATCGGCGATCCGGGCGATCGCCTGTCCGTACACGCGCACCAGCTGCAGCAGCGCGACCAGCGGCAACCCCGCCTCGAGACCGGTGGCGGCGTAGCGCAGCAACTGCACGTCCTCCTCGTGCAGCAGGTCACCGTTTGCGTTGAACCCCGCGGTGGCCACGATCCGCTGGGCCAGCGCCGGCTCGAGACCCACCTCGCGCGCCGCATCGTCCAGCTTGTACTCGCGCCCCGAGGAGGCGAGCAGCTCCTCCGTGTAGGCGTAGGCGAGCTGGCCCTCGTCCGCCGCGCGCCGAATCTGCTCGAAGGAATGCCCTCGCGCGCGCATGCGCTCCACTACGCGCGCGTATCTGACCGCCGCTCGCGAGAATCCGTGCCCGTCATAGCCGGGCACGAGTCCCGCGCGCACCCAGCGGCGCAGCGTCGCGGGGCTCGTCCCCACGAGCGCGGCCGCCTCGCGCTGGGAGAACCGCTCATCCTCCTGAGGCTCGATGCTGTCAGTCGCCTGACTGGGACTCGTGGACATGCGCTCGCAGCGACGGTAACAGTCACCCTCGGCGCTACCGGGGCCCTGGCAGCGGCCCGGATGCGGCGCCGGTCGCCCGGATCAATGCGGCGGCGGGGTCCAGGTAGGGGCCCCGCCGCCCCGCGGGCGTCACGGCCCGCGTCGTCGGCCGTTGGCGCTCGTCGCCACGCAGCGGCGCCTCGCGAGCGCAAGTCCGGCGTAGTAGCGCTGAGAGCAGCGCCGCCGGCGGTGCGCACACGCTCCGGCCTGTTGCCATGTGTTGGGCCTAGGTCTACTCCTGAGGGCGGGCCGTGTCAATGCGATTTGTCCGCCGATCGCGCTCCGGAGCGGCGCGCTCGCCCGCTCAAGCGCGCAGATGCGGGTAATCGCTCGCGATCATCTCCTGATAGCGGGCGAAGACCGGCTTTGTCAGGGGCAGGATCGCCAGGGCCGCCTTGAGGTCGCCCGAGGCCTTGATGCGGCGGCGGGCGATCGCGATGGCCACATTCTCCTTGCCTTGGAAATACCGGTTCGCGATCTCCGAGGTCATGGCCATCCGCACCTTCGGCTCCCGCTCGGGGTCGTCGTCCCACTCCCAGATCAGGTTCGGCTCCTCCGGGCGGCCCGGCCGTAGGTTCACGACCAGGCTCACGTCGGGAAATTCGAACCGCTGCGAGATACCGGCTTCGCGCAGCTTCGGCCCCATCTCCGGGTCGTCGCTCATGATCTTGAAGGTCCTGTCGATCACCTCACGGAACTCGGCGACCGACTTGAATGTGACCGGCGCGGCATCCCTGTCGCTGATCATGAAGCAGGCAGTCTATCCCCGTCTCGGCGACGATTGGCGCTCTGCCACCCCGGGCGAGGGGCCTTCAACAGATGAGCGAAGCCATCCACATCGTCCCCACCGCCCCCCTGGCCGAGCGGGTGCTGATGCCCGGCGACCCGCGGCGGGCGCTGATGCTCGCGCAAACGCTGCTCGAGCGGCCGCGGATGTTCAATCACAACCGTGGGCTGTGGGGATACTCGGGCACCGCCGCCGACGGCGCGCCGCTCACCATCCAGAGCACCGGCATGGGCGGCCCCAGCGCCGCGATCGTGCTGTTCGAGCTGGCCGGGCTCGGCGCCCGGCGAGTCATTCGCGTGGGTACCTGCGGGGCGCTCGAGGCGTCGTTCGAGCTCGGCGCGCTGCTGGTCGCGCAGGACGCCCTGGTCGCCGACGGCACGAGTCGCGCGCTGGGCGCGGGCGAGCGCGCTGCGGCCGATCCCTCGCTGACCGGCGCCCTGGTGGCCGCCGCGGCCGATCCCCCGCTGTCCGGCGCCCTGGTGGCCGCCGCGGCCGATCCCTCGCTGACCGGCGCCCTGGTGGCCGCCGCCACCGATCCCCCGCGAACCGTCGTCTCGACCGACCTCTTCTATGACGACTACGAGGCCCAGCGGTCCCGATGGACGGCCGCCGGCGCGGTGGCGGTGGAGATGGAGTGCGCGGCGATATTCACGCTGGCGGCCAACCTCGGCCTCAGCGCGGCGGCGCTGCTGACCGTCTCCGATGTGCTGAGCGAGGAGCGCGAGCGGATCGAGCCGGAGCCTCTGCACGCGGCCGAACGTCGCCTGGGCGAAGTCGCGCTGCGGGCGCTCGAGCCGTGAGCAGCGCCGGCGCGGGCCGGCCCGCTAGCCCTCCGGCTTGGCTGCGGCGAGCGTCGCCTCGAGGCGCTCGAGCGTCGCCTCCAGGGCGTCGAGACGGCCTTCGAGCGCGGCGGTGCCGCGCTCGCGCTCGCTTTCGCCGGCCAATTCCTCGACGCGCTGATCGAGGCGATCGAGGCCGTCCTCGATCCCTTCGAGGCGCTGGGAGACGTTGCGCAGCCGCCGGGTGAGACGCTCGAGGTCGCTCGCCGAGGGAAGGTTGAGCGCCGCGAGCGCCATCTCTTGTGCGCGCATCGCCCGCTCCCTGGTCTCGAACGCCGCCGACAGGGCGCCGCTCACAACAGAGCTTTCGAGCAGCTCCTGGGCGAGCCGCCCGATCGTCTCCTCCCCCTGATTCACGACCCGTTCGTGCAGCGGCTTCTCGTCCTCCATCGTGGGAACTGTAGCGGCAGCCCGCGGCGCGCTCGGGCGAGCGCCTCGACCGCCCGGATGCGGACATGGTCGTTTCTCGATTGCCCGGATGGCGAGCATGGTCGTTTCTTGATTGCCCGGATGGCGAGCATGGTCGTTTCTTGATTGCCCGGATGGCGAGAGGGCCTTCCTCCTTCAAGCTCAAGTTGAGCGTTACGCCGCCCAAATGACCGGTTTTGAGGAAGCGACTGCCTCCCGCGCCCGCCGCGCGCGCCGTTGCGCCACGGTTCCTCGTTGCAAAGCTTCGGTGCAGTCAGTAGCTTCTTCTCAGACGCCGCTCTGTGTCGAGGATTCGCGCCTGGGCAGCGATTATCCAGGCTGGCGGGCGGGAAGACGGAGGACTCGAGAAAAGTTGCTGAGAGCCAACGGCGCCAGGACACGGACCCCCATCTTGTGGAGGAGTCCAAAGCTCGCGGTGGGAGCGGTGACCGTTGCCTGCACGTTTGGAGTGCTCGGCATGGCGGCGATCCCCGTCGCCTCGGCGAGCGAGTGCCTGGTCGTAGTCACGCTAATCACCGGCCAGAAGCTCTATTTCCACCTGCCGCCCGGGGTTTCGCCGAAGACTCTGAAGCTTCCCGCGGGGGTCGTCAGCATCAAGGAGACGTGCCCCAAGGCGCCGCCGCCGCCGCCGCCGCACACGACCCCCACGACCCCCACGACGCCGACGACGCCCAAGACGAACCCAAATCCGCCGCCGAAACGGAATCCTGGCCCGCCGCCCAGGAAGCCCCCGCCCAAGAGCTCCGGAGGAGGACATTCGAAGTCTCCGGGCTCGAGCCATCCCTCTTCTCCCGGCTCCCACCATCACTCCGGTGGCTCGCCCCATGGCTCGCCTCCAGGCGGCTCGCATCCGAAGGTCCCGAATAAGAAGCCACCGGCTCCGCGCTCTCCGGGCGGCGTGCCTTCGCCCACGAACCCGTCCTACAGCTATGCGTTGCCCAACCCGTCCCCGCTGGGCGTGCCGAATTTCTTCATCGACAACTTCCAGATCCCGCCGTTCCTGTTGCCCATCTATCAAGCGGCGGGCATCCAGTACGACGTTCCTTGGCAGGTGTTGGCCGCGATCAACGAGATCGAGACGGATTACGGGCGCAACCTGTCGGTCTCCTCGGCCGGCGCGGTGGGCTGGATGCAGTTCCTGCCCGCGACCTGGAAGCAGTGGGGAGTCGACGCCACCGGCAACGGCTATGCCGATCCATACAACCCGGTGGACGCGATCTTCGCGGCGGCCCGCTACCTGAACGCCGCCGGCGCGTCGAAGAACCTGGCGCATGCGATTTACGCCTACAACCACGCCTGGTGGTACGTCCAGTCGGTGCTGCTGCGGGCCAAGCTCATCGGTGGCATGCCCAACTCGCTGGTGTCAGCCCTGACGGGGCTGGTAGAAGGCCACTTCCCGGTCGCGGCGCCGGCCCGCTACGCCGACGACTACGTCGAGCAGCTGGCGCAGAAGCACGTCAAGAAGGGCAACGCTGCGATCCCGATCGACTCCAACCCGAAGCAGAAGGCGATCGCGATCTACGCCAAGCAGGGCTCACCGGTGATCGCCGTCAACGACGGCAAGGTCGTCGGCATGGGCAACAACAAGCAGTGGGGCCGCTATCTGGAGCTGCAGGACGCCAATGGAAACGTGTACGTGTACGCGAACCTGGGCTCGATCCCGAAGCAATATCCGGTGCCCAAGCCGGTGCCGATCTCCTCCGCGGGCATCGTCAAGGCGCTGGTGACGCCGAGCTCCCCCAAGAAGCCGACTCAGCCGGCGACGGCGGGCTCGCAGAATCAGGTCGGTGGTTCGGCCAACGCCGGCTCGCATGGCCGCTCCGGCTCCTCCGGGCAGCCGGCGCGCGCGAGCTCGCATGCGAATCCCAGCAACGAGTCCCAGCTTCAGCTTCCCAGCGTGCAGGTCGCTCCGCAGAGCAGTAGCTCGAGCGATACGAGCGCCACCCCCGCCTTTGGCCAACACCAGGGCCTGCTCCCGGCGAGCCTCGCCGAACCCGCTCCGCAGGTCAAGCAGAGGCTATTCGCGTATCCCTCGCGCGCGGCCTCGTACGCCGCGGGCGGAGATATCCAGATGCGCTCAGAGAGCCAAGGCCAGCAGATCCAGAGCTTCGAGAACTACTTCTCGGGCGTGCTTCACCTGGCCAAGGATCAGTACACGCTCAAGCCGCTCAAGCCTGGCGCGATGTTGGTCGCGGGCACGATTCTCGGCCGCGTCAACTCGGGCACGAAGCAGCACGCCTCACACCTCGAGTTCATGATCCGCCCGGCCGGCAAGCACGCTCCCTACGTTGACCCCAAGCCGATCCTCGACGGCTGGGAGCTCCTGCAGGCGACCTCGATCTACCGCGCCTCCGGGCTCGACCCGTTCGGGGGCAAGGACCCGTCGATCGGCCAGATCCTCTTGATGTCGAAGCAGCAGCTCGAAGAGCGGGTCCTGTCCGACCCGCGCGTACAGATTTACGCCTGCGGGCGGCGCGACATCGCCACCGGGCAGATAGACCGCCGCATCCTGGGCGCGATCGAGTTCCTCTCAGCCTCCGGCTTGAAGCCCTACGTCTCCGGGCTCAAATGCGGCTGGACCTCGAACGGCTCGAACGGCATCGACGCGGCGGGACAGACCGGGGCGAGCATGGATATCTCGAAGATCAACAACATCCCGATCAAGGGCCACCAGGGCCGTGGCTCCATCACCGACCTCACGATCCGCCGGCTGCTCACCCTCCAGGGGGTCTACAAACCGACCGAGATCGTCTCGACGATGAGCTACAAGGGCCAGTCGAACACGCTCTCGCTCTCCGATCACGTGAACCGCATCCAGGTCGCCTACACGGACATGTTCGGCCCCAACAGCAAACTCTCCCAGGCGCTCACGAACATCCTCAAGCCCGGGCAGTGGATTCAGCTGATTCAGCGCCTCGGCCAGATTCCCGAGCCGACCGTCCCGATCAACCCCAGCAAGTACGCGATCAAGCGACCGGGTTGACCGGGGGCACCACTGTCCCTGGGCGGTAGGCGGCACCACTTTCCCTGGGCGGCAGGCCGGCGGTGAGCGCAGCGCGCCTCTTTCGCTTCGCACAGCTGGAGTTTCCGTGGTCACTCGGGCCCGCAGACGGCCGTTACCTGCTGCGGGCCTCCGGGGAGGGCGAGCAGACGGAACCCCAGCACGTGCTCGTGCTCGCGACGCTGGGAGCGCGGCAGCGACATGTCCTGGCGAGCCGCCGATCGCGGCGGCGCAGCACCCCCGACCCCGCGCCCGCTCTAGTGGCCACTGCAAGGGCCACGGTGATCGACGTGGCCACGCCGCTGGACGATCGGGACACGGCGGCACGCTGGCTCGCGGGGGCGGGCGAGGAGGAGCTCGAGGCGAGCGTGGCCGTGCTCAATCGTGCCCTGCACGCGTTCCGCCTGGCCACCGCCGATCCATATCTCGGGCCTGTGGCGCGGAGGCAGGCGCTGGTGGCGCGGGTCGGCTACGGCCACGGCGAGCAGGTCGCCGACGGCGACTGGACCGATGCCCGTGAGCTGCTGCTGAGGGGAAAACGTCGCCGCCGCGCGAAAGTGCTCGAACCGCAGGCCCGGCTGGCAGCGGCGCTCGCCGGACGCGAGGCCCTGCTGGTGTGCGAGGAGCTCGCGCTGCGCACCCGTCTCGACATCGACCAGCAGCGCCACCGCGAAGCCGCCTTGCAACTCCTGGTGGCGCTCGACGCCGCGATCGCAGAGCTCCAGACGGATCCCGCCGCCGCTGCTCTGGCGCCGCGCTTGGAGGAGCTCCGGGGACGGCGCGAGGCGACCGCTCACGCCGCTCAGGCGGCGCTCGCCGGTCCGCTGACGGCCGCCGAGCGAGAGACGGTGGAGGCGACGCTCGAGAGCATCGCGGCGGCCCTCAGGGCGCGGGCGGCGGTCAACGCGTAGGGGGCGCGATCGCGGCGGCAACGCGCCGGCAAAGACCAGCGGCAACGCGCCGGCAAAGACCAGCGCGCGAAGATCACGGGCGTGGACCAGGATCGCGCAGCACGCCAACAGGCCAACACGGGCACGCTACGCGGACTCCCGGCACGGTTCTGGGCGCTGACGGTGCTGACGGGGATCGCGGCCGGCGTCGCCGCGATCGCGATGATGACCATCCTCCACGCCGTCCAGCACCTGGCCTTCGGCTACCACAGCGGCGAGTACTCCAGGGCGGTCGCGCACCACAGCGATCTCAGGCGCCTCGTGGTGCTTCTGATCGGAGGCGTGGTCGCGGGCCTGGGCTTGTGGACGATGCGGCGGTTTTTCGGCGGGACCGGTGGCCAGCCAACCGCCGTCGTGTGGTCAGGGCGCGGCAGGTTGTCGTTGCCTTTGACCGCCCTGAGCGGCGCGCTCTCCGAGATCGTCATCGCGCTGGGCGCTTCGATCGGACGTGAGAATGCACCGCAGCACCTGGGCGCCGCCTTCGGCGATTGGGCCAGCCGGCGACGCGCCCTGTCCGCGGAGCAGCGCTTACTCCTGATCGCCTGCGGCGCCGGCGCTGGCGTGGGCGCGGTCTACAACGTGCCCTTCGCGGGTGCGGTATTCGCCGCTGAGCTGTACCTCGGCTCGATCACCCTGCGCGCGATCGTCCCCGCGTTCGTGACCGCTGGGATCGCCACCGCAGTGAGCTGGATTGTGCTCCCGATTCGGCCCGTATACCACCTGCCCCATTTGGGGTACCCGTCGGGCTCGCTGCTGGTTTTCTCGCTCCTGGCCGGCCCGCTGATCGGCGTCGCGGCAGCGGCCTGGGTCAAGCTCGTCGGCTGGGCCAACCGCCGTCGCCCGCACGGTCGCGCTCTGCTGCTACAGCCGCCGTTGGCGTTCTGCGCGCTGGGGCTGATTGCGTTTCAGTACCCGCTGCTGCTCGGCAACGGGCGCGACCTGGCGCAGTTCGCATTCACCGGCGGCGGGGCGCTGCTCACGCTGCTGGCACTGGGTGTGCTGAAGCCGGTGGTGACCGCGCTGTGCCTGCGCAGCGGAGCTCAGGGGGGCCTGCTCACCCCAACTATGAGCACGGGAGCGGTCCTGGGGGCCTTCCTGGGTCATGTCTGGACGTTGCTGTGGCCGGGCACGCCGGCCGCGAGCTACGCGATCGTGGGCTCAGCCGCGATGCTCGCCGCGGGCATGCGCACTCCCGTTGCGGCCCTCGCGTTCACGATCGAGCTGACGAACTCGGTCAATCCGGTGATCCTGGCGATGCTGGTCGCGCTGGCCGGGGCGATGCTGACGGCCCGCCTGTTTGAGCGACGGTCGATCTATTCGGCGCGCCTGCCCGCGACGCTCGTTCGCCCGGAAGCGAGCGCACAGCCGCAACCGAGGCGGCGGCCGCGGCCTAAGTCCTCCCCCTCACGGAGGTAAGTGGCCGCAGCCGCACATCCGGTCCGATCTGCCGATGTGTGCTCAGCCGGCTTAGCCCACCCTGTGTCTCGGCCCCACGAGCCACCCGGGGCCGTCACTACCAGAAGGAGGCAAGCATGCGCAAGGTCAAGACCCACACCCGCCGGACCCTCGGCGCCCTCAAGCAGGCCTGGGACGAGATGGACTACGCGCAAAGGCGGCTGATCGAGCTGAACTTCGAGCTACCGCCCCAGGCGTCGCGGCGCCCGCCGCACGTGCGCTCCGACGAGCTCGAGCCCGTCTACTGGCTCGACGCACGCACTCGTCGGAACTGACGCGACACGGACCGGTGCTTAGCCCGTCTCCGAAAGGCGCCCGCCAGTACGCGCGGGCGCCATAGCGTCCGGGGACGTCTGAAAAGAAGCTTGCAGCAATCATCACGCAGCGCCTCCTGAGGGGCTATGATCCGCGCCCTCGACAAAGCCGTCTCGAGGAGGAGGGACATATGTCCGCAGTGACGACTCCGCAGCGGTCGCCAGACCCTGTTCTCGAAGCTGACCAGCTCCATCGAAGGGTCGGTTTTCTAGGGTTACTGTGGGCTTCGGAGGGGTCGATCATCGGCTCCGGGTGGCTCTTCGGCGCACTGACCGCGGCCTTGGTCGCGGGTCCCTCGGCGATCATCGGCTGGTGCCTGGGGTCGGTGATCATCCTGATCTTGGCGCTGATCCACGCCGAGCTCGGGCCGCTGTTCCCCGTCTCCGGCGGCACCAGCCGCTTCCCCCACTATGCCTTCGGCAGCTTCGCCGGCGCGACTTTCGGCTGGATGTCGTACCTCCAGGCCGTCACGGTGGCGCCGATCGAGGTACTCGCCGCGATCCAGTACCTCTCACTGGCCAGCTGGGCGCACGGCTGGTTCAAAGCCGACGGCACGCTCAGCGGCTCGGGGTACATCGCCGCCATCGTGCTGATGCTCATCTTCGTCTGCGTCAACCTGGTCGGGATCCGCTGGCTGGCGCGGGTCAACAACGTCGCCACCACGTGGAAGGTGGCGATTCCGATCCTGGCGGTCATCGTGCTGCTCGCGTTCCACTTCCACAGCCAGAACTTCGGTCACGCCGCGGGCGGCTTCTTCGTCACGGGCAACCCGGTCAAGGCGATCCTGCTGACGCTGCCCGCCGGGGTGGTGTTCGCGTTGCTGGGCTTTGAGCAGGCGGTCCAGCTCGGCGCCGAGGCGGCCAACCCCCAGCGCGACTTAGCGCGCGCCGTGATCGCTTCGATGATCCTCGGCGGGATCATCTACATCCTGCTTGAGGTCTCATTTGTCGGCGCGATGAGTCCCGGGCTGCTGGCCTCCCAGCACGGCTGGCTCAACCTGGGCCCGACCAACACAAACCCGGCGGTGCACAAACTCAACTCGGGGCCGTTCTGGCAAGTCGCGAGCCTGGCCGGGGTAGCCTGGCTGGCGACGATTCTGCGCGTCGACGCGGTTATCTCTCCCGGTGGCACGGGCCTCATCTACCTGACCTCGTCGTCGCGGCTGAGCTTCGGCCTGAGCAGGAACGGCTACATCCCGCAGGCGTTCGAGAAGACCGCCAGCCGTACGCGTGTGCCGGTGTTCGGCGTGATCATCTGCACGATCCTGGGGCTGCTGTTCCTGCTGCCGTTCCCGAGCTGGGTGAAGTTGGTGGGTGTGGTCACGGACGCGTCGGTCTTGATGTACGCCGGCGCGCCGCTGGCGCTGGGGGCGCTGCGCAGGCAGAAGCCGGATCTGCCGCGCGTCTACCGGCTTCCGGCGGCCGGCGTGGTCGCGCCGTTGGGCTTCATCCTCGCGAACCTCGTGGTCTACTGGACCGGGTGGTCGATCTACTCGACCTTGATGATCGCACTGCTGATCGGTTACGCGCTGATGGCGATCTCCTACGCGCTCAACCTGAACCCCCGCAAGCCCACGATCGACTGGCACGCAGCGGCCTGGATCATTCCGTACCTGGTCGGCATGGGCGTGATCTCCTACCTCGGCCAGTTCCCCACCCCGGCGTCGGGAATCCTCGACGGCGTCGGGACCTTCAAGACGGTTCTCATCGGCCCCAAGTTCGACATTCCGTTCTACTGGGATATGGTCGCGGTGGCGGGATGGAGCCTGATCATCTACTACTTTGCAATCCGACTCCGCCTGCCGGAGTCGAAGGTCGACAAGTACGTCGAGGAGGTCTACCCGCCGCCGGTGACCGAGTAGGCCGCCCCGCGCAGCTCCAGCGCGGCCACCACCGCTTCCAGCTCCTCGACTACGTCGCCGTCGAGCCGCACGGTCGCCCGCGCGTCCAGCGGCGTCGCACCACGCGTGACGATGGCGATACGGCCTCCGGCGGCGAGTGTGCGCAACGGCAGCTCGGCCACGGGGTAGACCTCGAGCGAGGAGCCGATGCAAACCATCAGCTCTGCTTCCTCGGCCAGCCTCTGCGCGCGCTCCAAAGCGCCCACCGGCAGGTATTCGCCGAACAGCACAACGTCAGGTTTGAGCGGCGCCCCGCAGTCGCAGCGCGGGACGCCGCGGGCATCGGCGGCCTGACGCTCGCGCACCTCCGACAGCGCATATGACGCCCCGCAGGCCGGACATGAGGAATGACCGATCGTGCCGTGTACCTCTACCAGCTCGCGCGTGCCGGCGCGCGCATGGAGGCCGTCGATGTTCTGGGTGATCACCGCCCGCAGCAGCCCGGCGCGCTCGAGCAGCGCGAGCAGGTCGTGGGCGCGATTGGGCTGCTTGTGCTCGAGCGCCTGGAAGCGGGCGCCGTAGAAGGCCCAGAAGCGCTCGGGATCGCGCCGGAAGACGTCGATGTGCGCCACCTCCATGGGATCGACGCGTTCCCACAAGCCCGTGCGGGGGGAGCGGAAGTCGGGTATGCCGGAGGGAACGGAGATACCCGCGCCGGTCAGAGCGACGGTCCCCTTCGCGCCGAGCATCCACTCGGCGAGCCGGCGCGCCTCAGGCTGGGTCATTTGCCCCGAAAGCGAGGGGTGCGCTTCTGCAGGAACGCCGCGATTCCCTCACGCGCATCCTGGGAAGCGAAGACACGCTCGAAGGCCGCCTTCTCCGCCTCGATCCCCGCGTCGAGGTCGCCCGCGGCGGAGACGCGCTTGATCTGCTCGACCGCGAGCGGCGGACGCATGGCGAGCCTACGAGCCCACGCCAGCGCGGTATCGAACAGCTCGTGGTCCTCGACGACGCGGTGCGTCAGGCCCAGCTCGTAGGCGGCCCCAGCCGAGATCGACTCGCCGCCGAGGTTCATCTCCAGTGCGCGCGCCTCGCCGATCAGGCGCGGCAGCCTCTGGGTGCCACCGAAGCCGGGAATGATGCCGAGGCTAATCTCGGGCTGGCCGAAGGTGGCCGACTCGGCCGCGAGCCGGAAGTCGCAGGCCATCGCCAGCTCACAGCCGCCGCCCAGGGCGGCGCCGTTGACCGCCGCGATCGTGATGAGCGGTGAACGCTCCATCGTGCGCAGCAGGCCGTGCATCCGCTCGATCAGCTCGCGTGCTGCGCCGGCGTCCATGGCGGTGAAGGCTTTTATGTCGGCTCCGGCGCAGAACAGCATGGGGGCCGCCGAGGCGAAGACGAGCGCGCGAATATCACCGGAGCCGGCGACCGAGGCCCACACGCGCTCCAGCGCCTCGACCACCTCGGGCGAGATCGAGTTGGCGGGAGGCCGGTCGAGCCACACGATCGCCAGCTCTCCCCGGCGCTCGAGCTTGACCGGGCCCGCGTCCCAGCCTTGGTCGGGCCGAGCATAGGGGTAAAAGCCCTGGCCGCTCTTCACTCCGAGCCGGCCCTGAGCGACGAGACGGCGGATGATCACAGGCGGCCTGAAGCGCTCACCCCATTCCTGCGCGGCGCGGTCAAGGCGCGCGAGTACGTGGTCCAGCCCCTCCTGATCGGCGCGCGCGAAGGGCGGGGGCGCGATGCCGGCGCCCGCCATCATGCCGAGGTCGATCTCGCGCAGCGAGGCAACTCCCTCTTCGAGCACGAGGCAACTTTCGACGAGCGCCTTGAGCGTGAAGCGCTCGACGAGCGCGCTGGCCGCATCGTCGGCCTCGAGTCGCTCTTCCGCGTGCGTGCTCACGGACCACCGCCGCCGTGCTCGTAGAAGCCCTTGCCGGTCTTCCTGCCCAGGTGTCCCGCCTCGACCAGCTCCCGCATGCGCTGGTGCACGTAGAAGCGCTCCCCGTAGGTGTCCTCCAGGTGCTCGGCGACGTGCAGCACGGTGTCCAGGCCGAGGATGTCCGAGAGCCGGAAGGGACCGACCGGGGCGGCCTTCGACTCGGCCACGATCCGATCGAGCTGCTCGATCTCGAGCCCGGTCTCCTCCTGGTGGCGCCAAAGCTCGGCCACGCTCGAGTTGAGGATGCGATTGACGACGAACCCCGGGACCTCGGCGCAGCGGATCGGCGTCTTGCGGATCGTCTGAGCGAAGTTGGTCGCCTCCTGAAGGGTCTCGGGAGAGGTGTCGTCGCCCTCGACCACCTCCACCAGGCGCATCACCGAGGCGGGATAGAAGAAGTGAAAGCCGACCACGCGCTCCGGGCGCGTGGTGCAGAGACCCATTTCCGTGATTGAGAGCGAGGAGGTGTTGGATGCCAGGATCGCCCTCCCAGGAGTGACCTCATCCAGCTGCGCGAACACCTCGCGTTTGAGCTCAATGCGTTCAGGCACCGCCTCGACCACGAAGTCCACGTCGCCGAAGCCCTCATACGACGTCGTCGGAGCGATCAGGGCCAGCCGCTGATCGACCGCCGCCGGCTCGAGTTTGCCCGCATCTACGCGCCCCTGCCACAGCGAGCGCGCCCGCCCGATCCCTTGATCGACGAAACGCTGCTCGATGTCCTTGAGCACCACCGGCACGCCGGCATCGGCGATCGTGTGGGCGATCTCGCCTCCCATCGTGCCGGCGCCAACCACCGCGGCCTTGAAAACAAGCACGCTCGTACGCTACCCCTCGCCCTGCAGCCGTGCCGCGCCGAGCTCCGCCCCGAAGCGTGCGAGGGTGTGTTCGAGCGAGCGCGCCATCGCGCGGCGGATGAAGAGCACATCGACGAGCGCCATCAGAGGCGAGCGCGCTTTCAGCTCGTACGCGAGTCGCAAGCTCACAGCGACCCGCCCGTCCCTGGGCGAGAAGGAGACGGACTGGGTGCCCCGGATCGAGTCGTCCTCGACCTCGAGGGTCTGGCCGCGCAGCGGCTCATGAGCGACCACGCGCTCGGACACCGAGCCGCGCCCGGCGGGGACGGACACCCAATGCACCTCTGCGCCGACCGCAGGCCACCGCGCTCCGACGCGGTCAACGTACGCCAGACCGTCGATCCAGCGCTGCCAGCCGGTGGTGTCATACCAGACGCCCTCGGCCTCGGCGACAGAGCCCTCGAACACCCGCCACGCTTCGGCGACCCGCATCCGGCGCGATTATCGCTGGCTTTGCCAGCGCCGCGGCGCTAGGCTGAGTTTGCCCTTGTCCGACAGCCTGCCCGAGAACCTCAAGCCGTACCTGAACATCTCGGCAAAGGCGTACGAGCACCCGGCCGACCGCGCGGCGACCGCCGCGCTGCGAGCGATCCCCATGCTCGACACGATCGTGCGCAAGCTGATCGAGTGGCAGTACGAGCGCGCCTTGCGCCAGCTCTATCTGGGCAACTCGATAAAGGTCTCGGAGCAGCAGCTACCGGACCTGTGGAGCGCCCACCGGGGCGTCTCGACGATCCTCGACATGCCCGAGCTGTATGACCTGTACGTGAGCTCGCCCGTGCTCGGCGGCGCCCAGGCGGTCGGCGCCGGCAAGCCGATGATCGTGATCGACGCCGACCTGGTGCAGCGGCTCGGCCCGGGCGAGCGGCGCGTGGTGATCGCCCACGAGCTCAGCCACATCCTCTCCGACCACGTGGTTTACCTGACCACGCTCAACATCCTGCTGAGCGTGGGCAGCAGCACGCCCTTCTTCCTCGGGATCCCCTTCCGCGCGGTGCGGGCGGTTCTGCTGGAGTGGTATCGCGCGACCGAGCTCAGCTGCGACAGGGCGGCGACGCTCGCGGTTCGAGACCCGCGCATCGTCTGCAGCACCCTGATGGTGACCGCCGGCGGGTTGCCGGTCGAGCAGTTGAACCTGGACGCGTTCTTGGCGCAGGCCATGGAGTACGAGAGCTGGGACGATCCCTCCGACCGCGTGCGGCGCTTCTTCAACGAGATCGGCCAGACCCATTCCTACGCGGTGCGGCGCGTCTCCGAGGTGATGAAGTGGGTCCAGGGAGGCGAGTACGACCGGATCGTCCGCGGCGAGTATCGGACCCGGGACGAGGAGACGGACGCCCGCGCCGAGGCGGGCGACGCCTTCGACTACTACGCCGAGCGCTTCCGCACGATGCTCCAGGAGACAGGCGACAACATCGCCAAGCTCGGCTCCCAGATGGGGGACATGGCCGAGCAGGTCGCCGACTGGATCCGTGGTCGCGGCGGCGGCCCGGGCGAGAACTGAGTAGGCCGCGGGGGGTTGGCCCCGGGCGACATCTGAGCTGGCGTGGACCGGGCTAGGGGTGAGCAGTTTGGAACCCGGCGAGCGGTGAGCAGTTTGGAACCCGGCGAGCGGTGAGCAGTCGGATGTTGCGCGCGCGGCGGTACACGCGGGCCTATCGGAGCGCAAAAAAGCCCCACTAGCGCGGGATCGATCGAAGTGTGGGGCGCGCGGGCCCGCTTGATCACCACAAGTCACATAGACCCACTAGGGAGGGCAGTCGCGCGGGGCTTTTTCGTGTGCAGTCACGCGGGGGTCTGTAAGTGCAGTCGCGCGGGGCTTTTTCGTGTGCAGTCACGCGGTGGTTTGTAAGTGCGGTCGCGGGGCGGGGCTTTGTTGTGTGCAGCCGCGCGGGGGTTTATGTGTGTGCAGCCGCGCGGGGGTTTTCGCCTGGGCCCGCTCAGGTTTTTGCCCCCGCCCCGCGTGGACGCCGCGCACGCTAGGGCCCGCCCCGCGTGGACGCCGCGCACGTGAGGGCCCGCCCCGCGTGGACGCCGCGCACGCTACGGCCCCCACCCTTGACATTCCTGCGTCAACGATATATCGTTATACATCGTGATACATCTCGCCCGAACAGGAGGAAAAACGATGGAAAGCACAGATTTCGCCGAACATTGGCCGCTGTTCGCCCGCCGCGCGATGGCCGCATCGGCAAAGCGAGGCGGCGGACACGGCCGCAGGCACCGGCGCGAGGAGCTCGAACGGCTCGCGCTGCTACGCGAGTTGGGTGGAGGACGCCCCGGCCCCGGGCCGTGGTTCGGCCCACCGCATCGGCGCGGCAGAGGGCGGCGGCGCCGTGGCGACGTCCGCATGGCGATCCTGCTGCTACTCGCGGAGGAGCCTCGCAACGGCTATCAGCTGATGCAGGTGATCGAGGAGCGCAGCGAGGGAGAGTGGCGGCCGAGCCCCGGCTCGATCTACCCCGTGCTCTCACAGCTCGAAGACGAGGGCCTGGTCCGGGCCACGGAGCACGACGGTGCAAAGCTCTTCGAGCTGACCGACGCCGGGCGCGAGGCGGCGGCGCAGGCCGACGACGCCAACCCGCCGTGGGCCCTGGCACAGGACGAGGACGCCGACGATTTCCGCGAGCTGCGGCGGCTGATCGGACACGTGGCGGCGGCCGCCATGCAGGTTGACCGCGCCGGCGATCAGCGCCAACGCGCCAAGGCGCTCGAAACGCTCAAGGAAGCTCGGCGTACCCTGTATCGAATCCTCGCCGAGGAAGACGACGCCTGAGCCGTAGAGCCGGTTGCGGAGGGTGTCGGACGCGTACTATTAGGAGCGCGAATAATCTCTACCGGCACGACTGATGGAAGCCCACGACACCCTCCGCGCCTCTCCCCCTCCCAGCCAGGCCAACGGCCACGCCGCGATCGTCGTGCGCGGTCTGAAGAAGCACTTCGATCAGGTGGAGGCCGTCCGCGGCGTCGACTTCGAGGTCGCGCCCGGTGAGGTGTTCGGTTTTCTGGGCCCCAACGGGGCGGGCAAGACCACCACGATCAACATGCTCTGCACGCTGGCCCGCCCCACGAGCGGGTCGGCGAAGGTCGCTGGCCACGATGTCGTACGCGAGCGCGACGACGTCCGCCGCAACATCGGCCTGGTGTTCCAGGACCCGACGTTGGACGGCTACCTCACGGCGGCCCAGAACCTGAAGCTCCACGCCGAGCTCTATGGGGTGCAGTCGGAGCTCGTCAAGCCGCGCTCGGAGCAGGTGCTGAGGATGGTGGGGCTGTGGGAGCGGCGCGGCACCAAGGTGATGACCTTCTCCGGGGGCATGCGCCGCCGCCTCGAGATCGCGCGCGGACTCATGCATTCCCCGCGTGTGCTGTTCCTCGATGAGCCCACGATCGGGCTGGACCCCCAGACTCGCCGCTCGATCTGGTCCTACATCCGTGAGCTGAAGGAGCAGGAGGAGATCACGATCTTCATGACCACGCACTACATGGACGAGGCGGAGTGGTGCGACCGGATCGCGATCATGGACCACGGCCAGATCGTGGCCCTGGACTCTCCGGAGACGCTCAAGGCGGAGGTGGGAGCAGACCGGGTGATGATTCACACGGACGACGACGAGGCGGCAATCGCCGCGCTCAAGGAACGCTTCGACCTCGACGCACGCGTGGTGGAGGGCGCGGTCACATTCGGCGTGCCCTCCGGCGAGCAGTTCGTGCCGCGGTTGTTCGAGGAGCTGCTCATTCCCATCCGCGCGGTGAGCGTCTCCCGCCCGACGCTCGACGACGTCTTCATGTCCTACACGGGCACGTCGATCCGCGACGCGGAAGAGGAAGGCGCCAAGCACCGCAACCGCGTGATGATGCAAATGATGACGCGCCGATGAGCGCGACAACCCGCACGACAGCGCCCGAGCGCGCGGGCAGGCCGCCGAGCGAGGAGATCGTCAAGGTCAGTGTTCCCCGCCGCAGCCTCGGCTCCGAGCTGCGCGCGATCCGGGTCGTGTGGCAGCGAGAGGTGATCCGCTTCGCCAACGACCGCCTGCGCATCCTCACCTCGCTGGTGCAGCCGCTGCTATTTCTTTTCGTGCTCGGCTCGGGCCTGCAGCGCCTGGCCAGCGCCGGCACGCACGGCGTCAACCTCAAGACGTTTCTCTACCCCGGGATCCTCTGCATCTCGGTGATGTTCATCGCGATGTTCCAGGCGGCCTCGATCGTCTGGGACAGAGAGTTCGGCTTCCTGCGCGAGATGATGGTCGCGCCCGTGCGTCGTTCTTCGATCGTGATCGGCAAGTGCCTGGGCGGCGCCACCGTGGCCAGCCTCCAGGGCGTGATCGTGCTGGCGCTGGCGGGGGTCGTGCACGTCCCCTACAACGCGGTGCTGATCCTCGGGGTGCTCGGACTGCAGCTCTTGCTCGCCTTCACGATCACCGCCTTCGGCGTGATGATCGCGATCCGCATCAAGCAGATGCAGTCGTTCATGGGCGTGATGCAGATGATCGTGACCCCGATGTTCTTCATCTCGGGCGCGCTGTTCCCGCCCGCCGGCCTGCCCGGCTGGCTGACCGTGCTCAACCGCCTCGACCCAATCTCGTACGCGGTGGATCCCATGCGCCGCCTGATCTTCGGCCACCTGAACATCTCCGACCAGGCTCGCGCGGCGCTCGACCCGGGCATCACCTGGTGGGGCTGGCGCGTGCCCTCCGGCGTGGAGGTCGCCGTGATCGTGGTGCTCGGCCTGGTGATGCTCGGCGTCGCGATCTGGGAGTTCAGCGCGACTGAGTAGTGGCGCCCGCGCCGTTGACGCGCTCGCCGATGCGGTGGTCTCCCTCGCCGTCGTCGAAGTCGCGCCCCAGAGTCGCCAGCTCACGCAGGAAGTCCTTGCCGATCAGGCCCGTCGAGAGCAGCGAGCCGAACAGCACCACCGCGTCGATCGACTCGCGGCCCTGCTTGGCCCAGTAGACGTCCTGCAGGTTCAGCCACAGCGCGAACTCGTCCAGCGTCAGCGCGGCGCCGGCGCCGTAGGAGGCGGAGGTCAGCCGCGAGCTGCGCCGATCATCTGTGGCGGTCCCGATCTCCATCATCCACAGGTATCCCACCAGCAGCAGGCCCACGATGCCGAAGGTCATGTGGTGGATATGCCGGCCACCGGGGGTGACGTTACGAAACGGCCCGATGTTCGCCCTGATCGCGTGGGTGATCGCCCGCACGATCGCAAACGTGGTGAAGAACGAGACCGAGCTGAGCAGCTGGCGCTCCTTGCGGTAGTCGCCAAAGTGCTTGTGGTACAGCGCGCGAATCGCGCGCGCACGTCTGATCATCGACGCGACCCTACACGGTCACGGTCGCCCGTTCCTCCACTCGCCGTGGCAGCAGCGTCTCGCGCGCGATCACGAGCCGCTGAATCTGCGCGGTCCCCTCGTACAGCTGCAGGATCTTGGCGTCCCGCATCAGCTTCTCGACCGGATAGTCCTTGATGAAGCCGTAGCCGCCGTATACCTGGACGGCGTCAGTGGTCACCTCCATGGCGATGTCCGCGGCGAAGCGCTTGGCATGTGAGGACTCGATCGTGTTGCGCCGGCCCTGGTCGATCAGCACCGCGGACTGCCAGGTCGCCAGCCGCGCGAGGTGCACCTTGGTGGCCATGTCCGCGATGATGAACTGGATCGCCTGGTGCATGGCGATGGGAACGCCGAACTGGACACGTTCCTTGGAGTAATCGACCGCGAACTCGAGCGCCGCCTGGGCGACGCCCGTGGCCATCCCCGCTACCCCGGGCCGGGTGTGGTCGAGGGTCATCATCGCGATCTTGAAGCCTTTGTTCTCCTCGCCCACCAGGTGGTCGAGCGGGATCTCGACGTCGTTGAAGCTGATCGCGGCCGTGTTCGAGGCCCGCTGACCCATCTTGTCCTCGTGCTTGTCGATCGTCACGCCCGCGTCGCGCGGGACGATGAAGCAGGAGATGCCGCGGTGGCCGGCTTCCTTGTCCGTCTTGGCATAGACCGTGTACCAGTTCGCGTACTCGCCATTCGTGATGAAGGTCTTGGTTCCGTTCAGCACCCACTTGTCGCCCTTGCGCACGGCCGTCGTCTTCATGCCGGAGACATCCGAGCCCGCGTCGGGCTCCGTTAGGCAGAACGAGGCCAACAGCGGCGCTTCCGACAGCCGGCCGAGATAGTCCTTCTTCAGTCGCTCGGATGCCGCCAGCATGACCGGCGTGCTCGCGAGCTTGTTGCAGGACAGCGAGGTGCCGATGCCCGAGCAGCCCCAGGCGATCTCCTCGCCGATCAGCACTCCGTCGAAGACTCCCAGGCCGGGGCCGCCGTACTCGGGCGGCAGAAAGCTGTTGAGCAGGCCAAGCTCCCACGCCTTCTCGATGATCTCCTGCGGCCAAGTCCCGTCGCGGTCGTACTCCCACGCGACCGGTCGGATCTCGCCCGAGGCGAACTCGTGCGCCATCTCCCGGATGCTCTGCTGCTCGTCTGTGAGCGTGAAATCAACCACTTGGTCTGTTCTCCTTGGAGCGAAATGCCTTCGATTGACTAGTCAGTCAATTCTATATACAGGTTAGCGGTGCCTCGGTTTCGCGCAACCGCTTGCGCGCAATACTTAAGGCCATGCAGGGCGCGTTCGAGCCCGTCTTGTTCGCCGTCTGCGGCCTGGGAATCCTTGGGGCGATCTTCGCGCTCGTGACCGCCGGCAGGACGTGGCGGGAATACGGCAAGAGCCGCCTGCTGATGGATCGCGATCCGGCAGTGGGCCCCGCCTCTGCTTCGGCGAGCACGCTGCTCGAGCGCGATACCGAGATACGCCAGCTGCTCGAGGCGCGCAACCAGCGCCGTCAGCGCCGCGGAGAGCCGCCGCTGGACCTCGAGCGCGAGCTATCGCGGCTGTCCGCGCTCCAGCTGGACGGCGCTCTGCGCGCGGAGATCCGCGAGCTCGTGATCGCGCGCAACCACCGCCGGGCCCGCGCGGGCAAGCCTCCGCTCGACGTCGAGGCCGAGGTCGCGCGCGAGATCGGCGAGCTGACCACGCTGGAATGAATGTGATCTCGGGCGCGCGCATGCGCGCGCCCGCCGGGCCGATCATGATCGGCCCGGGGCCGGCGCACATGTGCGCCGGCCAAACCTATTTCTTGTTCAGAATCGACGCACAGCGCTGCATCTTGGCCACGTCGCTGCCAGCGCGCTGGATGCACTGGCTGTAGCGCTGGAGGTTGCCGCTGGAGGAAGCGCTGGAGCCACCCGTCGAGCTGCCTCCCGAAAGAGATCCCAGCCCCTGCAGCAACCCCCGGACCTTGGCGGTGAACTGCGTGAACGGCTTCGCGGAAGCCGGCGCGGTGATCGTCTGCGGCTGGTTCAGGTCGCTGTAGGCGAGCATAAGCTGCACGTGCGCCGAGCGCAGTCCGCCGAGCACGGTCGAGAAGGCGCTGCTGACCGGCAGGCCGAAGTTGATCTCGAGCCGGCGCAGCAGGTGGTCGCTCTTTCCGACCCACACGTCGAGCGTGGGGTTGCGTACCTCGCTCGTGATCCGCCCGAGCGACGCGCTCGAGATCCCGGAGCCCAGTCGCGTCGAGCCCAGCGAAGGCGCTTTGTGCACGACCGTATTGATGTCCTCGAGAAACCTGCGCACGTCGACGCCTCCGTGTACGTGGGTCGTCTGCACGCCGCCCACGTCCCCGCTCCCCACGATCGTCGCGTTGCGCACCCAGCCAAGCGGGTCGATGCCGAGCCGGCCGAGCAGACCGTGCTGGGAGCCCCCGCCGGAGGAGGTCACCTGCCCGAGGCTCGCGCCCAACTGGCGGAACTCGGAGGCCGGCAGCTGGTAATTCGAGCCCTGGAGCGAGACATAGCCCTTGCTCCCGGTCGAGATCACGCTCATCGTGCCTGACCTGCCGAGCGCGTTGAGGTTGATCGTGAAGTCCGATTTCGGGACCTTGCCGGCGCCGAGGGACTGAAAGGGCCCGCCGAACTCGAGGCCCAGCGGGCTGGCGAGCGTCTTCGAGCCTGACGGCGTCAGCGCGAGCTTGACGGCGAGCTTGCCGCTGTTGATCGGCTGCCCGCTTTTGAACGCCTCCCGCAGGACCGCGTTCGCCTGCTGGGGATTGCCGCCGCTGCCGCCGCAGGCCGCCACGAGCAACCCCGCCAAGACAGCGATGAACGCCGAACACAACACGCGTTTGGTGTTCTGCATCCGCCGCGAATCTAGCAGTGGCCCTGGGACCGGACGCCGGTACATGCGGGGGCTTCGACCGCATCGGTGCTCGACATCCCCTCCCCGCCCACGCGGCGTTCGAGGAGGTACGCCGCCGGCACCGCTACAGGAACGCCCCGGCGTAGCTCGAGACCACCACGTAGCCGCAGATGGCGCCTACGACCACGATCCCGAACAGGATCAGCGAGCGTGAGTGGGTCACATGCCCGAAGATCCCGACCGCGAGACCCACCGCGATCGCGACCGTGAACAGGGTGACGGGCGGAGCCTGTGCAGCTGCGGTCAGCAAGGTGAGCAGGAACCCTAACTTTGACCGCGGTTGGGGGCGCCGTCAGCAACTCGGCCTCGGCCGCAGGTCGCTGGCCGGGCACACCGGCAGGATCACGGGCCGGCGCGGCGGCTGCGTGAAGTTGAAGTCCCGGAGCAGGTTCCCGAGGGCCGGCAGCGACTCGCGCACGTCGGGTCTGCGGTCAGGGCGCCCGTCGGTGCGTGGGTTCAACCGACGGCTTGCGAGGAAATCGTCCTCGATGAACTTGTTGTACGCATCGAAGCTGAGCGTCTGGTGATCGATGTAGCCGTGCCGCGCGTACGCGCTGATCACCATTGCTGGCACCCGCAGCCCATAGCCATTTTCATCGACCCGCGGCGGCACGACGTGGTCGTAGAACCCGCCCCAGTCATCCCAGGCAAGGAAGATGGCCGTGCTTCGCCATTGAGGACTCTGCATGACGGCGTTGATGAGACCGGTCACGTAGGACTGGCCGCGGCTGACGAGCGCGGGTGGATGCTCTGACTCGGGGCCGTTGGGGACGACCCAGGCGACGGCCGGCAGGCTTCCCGCCTTCGCCGCGCGATAGAACGATCCGACCGATCGGATGTTTCCGCGCTGCTTGTCCGCCACCACGTCGGCAAAGGAGCGCAGCGGGTTCCAGATGCTCGGCGTGCCGGGGGCCTGGAGCGCCTGCCGGCAAACCATCTGGCCGCCGGCGCAGTCCGGTTGCTGCCCGGGGGCGATGTAGTAAGCCCAGCTCACCCGGTGGCGGTGCAGAAGGTAGGTGAGGTCCGTCCAGCCGTAATCGAGACCGTGAGGGTGAGGCGGGTTCTCGAGCGCATTTCTGCAGGACATGGGGCGGGCCGGGTTTGCGCACTTCGCCGACCACTCGGAGACCATGAACAGGTGTGCCGGCAAGCTCCAGGACGAGTTCGCGGCAAACATGTGGTCCTGGAGCACAAAATCGCGGGCATAGCCCCAGTAGTTCTCGATGTCCTGGCCGTCGTGGTAGCCCATGGGGTCCAGGCAGGCAGACGCCTTGGCCTTCTTGCACAGGCTGCAGCTGGGACCGTGACTGGGACACGTGCTGCCACGTCGCGCTTCCCTAACGAACCCCCGCATCGTGCAGCCAACCCGCGCGCGGAGCTTGCGGCAGCTCATGTCACCGCGCGCGGCCGCGGCGCCGTGTGGCCCTCCATAGTTCTGGTCCTTCGAATCGTGGAACGGCCGCTCGCAGCCGGCGCTGGCAGGGTCGGGAACGCACGGCACGCGACCGGGGTTGCCGGCCAGGCCGGGAATGCCATCGGCTCCGGGAAAGGTGCCGAAGTAGGAGTCAAACGAGCGGTTTTCCTGCATGATGATGATCACGTGCTTGATCTTGTGGATGCCCTGAGCGGCGGGCGCTCCTGCCGTCCGCGGCGCTCGGGTCCTGGCAGCGGACGGGGCCGCGGCCGCCGAACAGGTCAAGGCGGCCGCGACCACAGCCACGATCGAGATCACTGGCCAACGGCGCATCGAGCTTGAAGCCTATATTTGGCCGTTGGAATGAACGCCGTCTCGTCATCTTCAGCGGCGCTGCCGAGCACCGTCGAGGACGTGGCCGCCGGACTGGGCGCGGCCGGCTACCTCGCGGAGCCGGCGACCGCGCTTACATCGTTTCTCGCCACCCAGCTCGGCAAGCCGGTGCTGGTCGAGGGGCCGGCGGGGGTGGGCAAGACCGAGCTGGCCAAGGCGCTCGCTCGCTACCTCGAGCGGGAACTGGTTCGCCTGCAGTGCTACGAGGGGCTCGACGAGGCCAAGGCGCTGTACGAGTGGAATTACCGCAAGCAGCTCCTGCGCATCCAGGCTGAGTCCGACGGGGCTGGCTGGGAGCAGGTGCAGGCGGACATCTTCGGCGAGGAGTTCCTGCTCGAGCGGCCGCTGATGACGGCGATCGTGGCGCAGCGCGGGGTGGTGCTGCTGATCGACGAGATCGACAAAACCGACCAGGAGTTCGAGGCCATGCTGCTGGAGCTGCTCTCGGACTTCCAGATCTCGATCCCGGAGCTTGGGCGCATCGAGGCGCGGACGCGTCCGGTCGTGGTCCTGACCTCCAACAACACGCGCGAGCTGACCGAGGCGCTCAAGCGCCGCTGCCTGTATCTGTGGCTCGACTATCCCGCGCTCGAGCACGAGCTCGAGATCGTGCGCCTGCATTGCCCCGACCTGGAGGAGGTCGTGGCGCGCCGGCTGGTCGAGATCGTCCAGCACGTGCGCGAGCTCGACCTGAAGAAGCCTCCGAGCATCGCCGAGTCGATCGACTGGGCGCGCTCGCTGATCCTGCTGGGTGCGGGCGAGATCGACGAGCACCTGTTGCGCGAGACGATGAGCGTGATCGTCAAGCACCGCATGGACCTCGACACGGTCGCCGAGCGGGCGGGGGTCGTGCTCGAGCCCTCCGCGTGAGCGCCGGGATCTACGGCGAGCTCCCCGAGGCGCCGCCGGGCTTCGATGCGCAACTGCTGGCGTTCGCGGAGGACCTGAGGGAAGAGGGCGTCGCGATCGGCACCTCCGAGCTGCTCGACGCGTTCGCCGCCCTGCGGCTCGTACCCTGGCGGCACCAGGGGGACTTCAGGGAGACGCTGGCGGCCACGCTCGCGAAATCGCCCGAGGACAGGCGCGTGTTCGAGCTTGTGTTCGAGCGCTTCTTCTTCCGCGCGACCGAGGCGCAGGCATCGCGGCTCGAACCAGGCCGGCCGCCCGAACAAGCTGACGCCTCCCGCTTCGACCTTGACTCCCTGCGCCAGCAGATCGCCGCGGCGCTCGCGGACGGCTCGGAGGCGGCGATGCGCGACCTGGCGCAGCTGGCGCTCGCGGCGCTCGCGGGCGAGGGCTCCGGGGTGATTGGCGTGGACGTGCAGCGCATCCGCCGGGCGCTCGGCCTGCGGACCGAACCCCAGCCGGAGCTCCCCGAGGACGATCCCCGGCGGACCGGCCTCTCGCGCGAGCAGCTGCGACGCTTCGAGCGCCATCTGCGTCGCGAGCTCGAGCGTGAGGCGATCGCACGCACGGCCACGCTGCCCCCCAAGCGACCGCTGTCCGAGCTCGACCGGGCGCTCCCCTCGGGCCCGATCCAGGACCTGGCCGCGGTCCACCGCGTCGTGGCCCAGCTCAAGCGGGCGCTCGCGACGGAGGGCAAGGAACTGCGCGGCCGCAAGCGCCATGCGCACGTCGACGTGCGCCGCACGATGCGCGCCTCGCTGCAGACGGGCGGGGTGCCGGTCGAGCTCAAATACCGGCCTCGGCGCCCGCGGCGGCCCGAGATCTTGGTGCTGTGCGACGTCTCCACCAGCGTTACCTCGGCCAGCACCTTCTTCCTCTCGGTTCTGCACGCGCTGCACGACGCCTTTCGCAAGCTGCGCTCGTTCGTGTTCATCGAGCGCATCTCGGAGGTGACCGACGTGTTCGAGCGCGAGCGCGACTTCCGGGCGGCAAGCGAGGCGGTCTCAAGCACCGCGGGCGTCGCCGATGTCTCCGGCTACACCGACTATGGCCGCGTATGGAGCGAGTTTCTGGCGCTCGTCGAAGCCGAGCTTCACCCGCGCGCCACCGTGATCGTGCTCGGCGACGCGCGCACAAACGGGCGCGAGCCGCGCGAGGACGTGTTCGCCCAGGTCACCGCGCTGGCGGGCCGGACCTTGTGGCTCAACCCCGAGCCGCGGCTCTACTGGAACTACGGGGACTCGGTGATCGCCCGCTACGAGCGCCACTGCACGGCATACGAGTGCTGGCGCACGGACCAGCTCGAGGTGTTCGTGAAAGCGCTGGCACGGGGGTGAGGGCCGGGGGCGCTCTCCTCACGCCGGCCGTGCTCCGGGAAGCAGTAGCATCTGAAGAGCAAATCAATCGGGGGGGCTGGCGGGAAAGCCGGCTGAGATAGCGCACACCAGACCCCGGCGCTGACCCTTAGAACCTGTGGGGTAATGCCCGCGAAGGGAGTGACAGAGACATCCATCCAGGCCCCGCCGAGCCGCCCCGGCGATAGCCACAGACAGGCGGCCGTCCGGGTCCTCGCGGTGAGCCGCGCGTTCAGGACCAAGCGCGGGACCGTCTCCGCGCTCGAGGGCATGTCGCTGGAGGCACGCCGGCACGAGATCGTGTCCGTCGTCGGCCCCTCGGGCTGCGGCAAGAGCACGCTGCTCGAGCTGATCTGCGCTCTGCAGCGACCCGACGCCGGGACGGTCTCATCCGAGCCGGCCGCCTTGATGCCTCAGCACGACCTGCTGCTGCCATGGCTGGGCGCGCTCGACAATGCCGGCCTGGCGCTGCGCGCCCGCGGCCGCTCGCGCGCCGAGGCACGGGCAGCTGCCGCGCCGTGGCTCGAGCGCTTCGGGCTCTCTGGCTTCGAGCGCACCCGGCCGAGCGAGCTCTCTGGCGGGATGCGCCAGCGCGTCTCGTTCCTGCGCACGCTGCTCGCCGGCAAGCCCGTGCTGGCGCTGGACGAGCCGTTCGCGGCGCTCGACGCGATCACGCGCCTCCAGATGCAGGGCTGGCTTGGCCGCGTGCTGGAGCGCGAGCCGCGCACGGTTGTGCTGGTGACCCACGACGTCGAGGAGGCGGTGATGCTGGCCGATCGCGTCGTGGTCATGTCGCCGCGCCCCGGGCGCCCGGTGGCCGAGATCGAGGTGTCGCTGGCGCGGCCGCGCCACCGCACGGACCCCGAGCTGGTGGCGCTGCGCGAGCGCGCCCTGGCCGCGCTGGGGGTGCCAGCGTGACCGTGTTCGACGAGCGGCAGGCCTCCGCGTGGGCCGGGGGGATGGTCTCCGTGCGGGCGCTCGGCTGGGTGCGGGGGGGCTGGCCCGCCGCGCTCCTGCTCTTAGCCCTACTGGGCGGCTGGGAGGCGTTCGTCGATCTGGGCGGCGCCGATCCGCTGATCCTTCCCGCGCCCCACGCGATCGCGGCCGCGCTCTACGACAATCGCTCGCTCCTGTGGTCGAACTTCATCGTGACCGCCGAAGAGGTGCTGCTCGGGATCGTGCTGGCCGCGGCGGCCGGGTTCGTGTGCGCGGTGGCGATCCATTTCTCGCTCACGCTGCGTCGCGCCGTGTACCCGCTGCTGGTGGCCTCGCAGACGATCCCGATCCCGATGATCGCCCCCGTGCTCGTGCTCTGGCTGGGCTTCTCGATCCTGCCCAAGCTGGTGGTGATCGCGCTGGTCTCGTTCTTCCCCATCGTGGTCACCACGCTGGCCGGGTTGGCGGGCGTTGAACACGGGCTGCTGAAGCTCATGCGCACCTTCGACGCCTCCCGCCTTCGCACTTTCCGCCACGTCGAGCTGCCCTCGGCGCTGCCGGGGGTGCTCACGGGCGCCAAGATCGCCGTCGTGGTGGCGGTGATCGGGGCCGTGTTCGCCGAATGGGCGGGAGCCAGCTCCGGGCTCGGCTACCTCTTTCAGCAGTCGGTCGCACAGATCCTGACCGCCCGCGCGTATGCCGCCGTCGTGATCCTGTCGCTGTTCGCGATCCTGCTGTTCTGGCTGCTGAGCACCGCCGAGCGCCTGGCGCTGCCGTGGGCCTACCACCAACGAGGAGACGACACGTGACTAGGAGCCCCTCCAAGCGCTGGCTCGCGGCGCTCACCGCCGTGCTGGCCTCGCTGGCCCTCGCTGCATGCGGCGAGAAGCAGGAGCCGATCAACCCGACGAGCTCGCAGCAGGCCACGCTGATGCTCGACTGGTTCCCGAACGCCGACCATGTCGGCGTCTACCGCGCGCTGGCGGAGGGCGATTTCAAGCGCGCCGGGCTGAACGTGCAGGTGCAGGTGCCCTCGGATCCCTCCGCGCCGCTGCGGCTGCTGGCGGCGGGACGGGTCGACTTCGCCCTCTCCTACGAGCCCGAGGTGATGCTGGCCCGTGATCAGGGCGAGCCGCTGGTGGCCGTCGCCGCGGTCGTGCAGCAGCCCCTGACCTCGCTGATCTCGCTCGGCCGCAGGCACATCTCGAGGGCCGCGCAGCTGCGCGGCAAGACCGTCGGCGATGCGGGCATTCCCTACCAGCACGCTTACCTGAGGACGATCCTCGCGCATGCGCACGTCCCCGCCTCGAGCGTCAAGGAGGTGAACGTGGGCTCGAATCTCGTGCCTGCGCTGCTCTCGGGGCGGGTCGACGCGATCCTGGGCGGCTTCTGGAACTACGAAGCGATCCAGCTGGCGCAGCTGCACAAGCGGCCCCACGTGCTGCGCATGGACCAGCTCGGCGTGCCCACCTACGACGAGCTCGTGGTCGTGGTGCGGGAGAGCACGCTGACCACCCACATCGATCTCGTGCGGCGCTTCGTGCAGGCGCTGGCGCGCGGGTATGAGTCGGTGCGCCGCGACCCCGCGGCCGGCGTCAAGAGCCTGCTGGCCGCCAACCCGAGCCTCAGCGAGCGGCTGCAGAATGCCTCGGTCAGGGCCACGCTGCCCGCCTTCTTCCCCTCAGGAGCCGACGCCGGCAAGCCATGGGGGTGGCTCAACCAGGCGCAGTGGGCCGCCTACGGTCGCTGGATGCGCGAGAACCACCTGATCTCGCACCCCACCGCCGTAGACGGCGCGTCGACCAACGAGGTGCTGGCGGGGCAGGGAACGTAGTCGCCCTTGGCTTTCGCGCCCTGCGCGGGAGTCCTGACGCGGCCGGGCTTACTCCGCCGGGCGGCCGAGCACGTGCACGCGGATCAGGTAGGTGTGCGTGCTGAGCAGCGCCAGGCCCTCCCCGCGGTCCCCACGGTGCGAACGGCTCAGCCGGCGCGCGCTGCGGCGCCTGACGAGCGCTGCCGCGGCGGCGCCGGCGGCAAAGCCGGTCGCGGCCACCGCCGCCGCCCGGACCGCGGGCAGCGACTGGGGCCCGGGACGCTCGAGCGACCGGACTGCGGCGATCACCGGCGCCCCCTCGGGCGTCGATCGTGTCTGCGCCCCGGGGTCGGTGATCTCCTCCGCCTCCACGTCGAGGACCTCTTCGAACTCGTCCGCCATGTGCACATGGTGACAGCGCGAGGAGCGCTCTTCAAAGGCTCGTTACGCTTGCAGGCCGATATGCCCACGATCGTCGACGTTTTCGCCAAGGCCCGAGAGAGCGAGCGCATCCAGCAGCTCGCCGCGGTCCGAGAACTTGACGCGCTGCCCTACTTCCGCGTGCTCGAGGGTCCCACGCTGCCGGTTGTGGAGATGGAAGGCGAGCGGCGGATCATGCTCGGCTCGAACAACTACCTGGGCCTCACCGGCGACGAGCGCGTCAAGCAGGGCGCCCTCGACGCCCTGCACCGTTATGGCACCGGGATCACGGGGTCCCGCTTCTTGAACGGCACGCTCGACCTCCATCTGGAGCTCGAGCAGGAGCTGGCCGACTGGCTTGGCACCGAGGCGGCGCTGGTCTTCACCACCGGCCACCAGACGAACGTGGGCACGCTCGGCACGATCCTCGGCCCCGCCGACACGGTCGTGGTCGACTCAGGCGACCACGCCTCGATCCTCGACGGCTGCATCCTCTCGCGCGCGAAGCTGCGTGCCTTCCGCCACAACCGCCTGGACCGGCTCGAGCGAACCTTGGAGAAGGCCGCCGGCGACGGCGGTGGCGTGCTGGTGGTCGTCGACGGCGTCTTCTCCACGGAGGGTGACGTCGCACCGCTGCCCGAGATCGCGGACCTGTGCGCCCGCTTCGGCGCCCGCTTGATGGTCGACGAAGCCCATGCTCTGGGCGTGCTGGGGGCTCGCGGCGCCGGGGCGTCAGAGCTGTTGGGGGTGGAGGACCGGGTCGACCTGCGCATGGCGACCTTCTCCAAGTCGCTTGCCTCCTGCGGCGGGGTGATCGCGGGCCCGCTCGAGGTGATCGAGTTCCTGCGGATCCAGTCGCGGCCCTTCATCTTCACCGCCTCGGGGGTCCCGGCGGCGGTCGGGGCGACACTCGCGGCGGTGCGCATCTGCCGCTCGCCGGAGGGCAGAGAGCTCTTCGCACGGGTGCTCGCCAATGCCCGCTACCTGCACGACGGCCTGACCGAGCTGGGCTTCCGCGTGGTCAGGCCGACGCGACTGAAGGACTCAACCGAGGTGGTCACGCCGGTCGTGCCGATCGTGGTGGGCGACGACTTCAAGGCCCTGTTCCTATGGCGCGAGCTGTTCGAGCACGGCGTGTATGTGAACCTCATGGTTCATCCCGCCGTGCCGCCGGCCGGGGCGCTGCTGCGCATGAGCGTGATGGCGACCCACGATCACGCCATCCTCGATCAGGCCCTCGGCGTGTTCGCGCAGGCCAAGGAGCGCTACGAGCGCGAGCACGGGCCGCTGCCGGCGCCCGAGTAGTCGCCCCCTCCGAGAGGGCGCGAGCGGAGGCGGACGCTTGTCCGATCGCGCACAAATGTTCGTGGGTAGAAAAATCCCGCTCTAAGCACAAGCCGCTGCGCGAGAGAGGTTGCCGCCGGCGTCCTTCTCACATACTTTTTGGCTTGTTGGTGAGCGGCTGGACGGGCCCGCGAAGTCCTGAAAGATAGTTAGGGCTAGCAGGGCTTATGCAATAGCCCGGAATCCAGCGGAGAGAGAAGTCAACCTGTCGGTCGCGAGGACCGTTCGTGCCCGCGGGGGAAAACCGTCGAGACGCCGCCGGTGAGGCGGCATTCAGTGAGGAGAGGGCAGCGAATGCACGAGTACGCGATGATCACGCCGGAGCTCCCGCGGACCGAGGCGCCTCAGCGGATGCGAGCGCTCGAGCGAGCCAACGCCGTGCGACTCGCCCGCGCCGAGCTCAAGCGACAGATCGCGCACGGTCATCGATCTGCGGCCGAGGTCATCCTGGAGCTCCCTGCCGAGGTGCGCAGCTGGTCAGTCGGGGAACTCTTGATGAGTCAGCGCCGCTGGGGAACCAACCGCACGCGCAAGCTGCTCTCCGGGCTACAGATCTCGGAAACCCGGCATCTGGGGATGCTGACCGAACGCCAGCGCAGGCTCCTGGCCGAGCGGCTTGGGTCCCACGAGGCGCGAGAGCTGCAGATGGTGTGAGGGCCTCTCGGGAGCCCAGCCCGAGGTCAAAGATTGAGGTCGAGCGGGACCGGGTTCGCCCCAGAAAGCAGGAAGAACCACACGACGAACGCCGCCACAGTGACCCCGGCGCTCACCACGAGCACGCCCTCGAGCACCACGTGGCCGGTGTCATCGAGCCCGCGGGCGGCACGATTGGCACGGTAGACGTCGCTGAGCTTGGCCAGCACATAGGCGAGCACCACCACCGAGAGCACCGCGCCGATCAAGGCAACCGCCAGGGCCGAGCCCAGCGACTGGGTGGCGCCCTGGACCTGCGAGCCAATCCAGAGCCACAACAGGGGTGTGCCGATCCACAACCCGAAGCTGCCGAGGACCATGATCAGCACGACCAGCACCCCGCCCGCGCCAGTCCTGAGCACGCCCCGCATGGGGCTTGAGGATAGAGCCGGGCTACGGGGCCGTAGGACCGACGCCTTGCGCCGATTTGTCAATCCTGCGGGCCGCCGGCAGCTCGCCGCGGCCCCGGCCTAAGGGACAGCCGGAGGAGAGCTTTACCTCCCACCAGTTCATCAGCATCCCGATCAGGCCCAGGCGCGGCCTGACCTGCCACACCCCGCAACCCGGTTCTCCCAGGTCCTTGGCGGCGATGCGCGTGAAGCGGTGCTTGCGCGGCTCGAGCAGCATCCGCTCGAGCAGCACGCGGTTGGCGGCCTGCGCGTCCGCGCGCGCGGCGATCGTGCTGCGGGCCCCGTGCACGCGCTCGGCGAGGTCGTCTCGCACGCGCTCGAGGGCCCCTAGGTCGAGCAGCCGCGGCTGGGCATGGCGCTCGGCCGGCGCCTCGATCCCTCCCATCCGGTAGGCGGTCACGAACGCTTCGGCCAGCTCACGCTCGAGGCGGGCGATCTGGCGCCGCAGCGAGCGGCGCGCCGCTAGCTCGTCGAGCTCCTGAATCGCGGGTGAAACCGCGAGCGGGCCCTGCGATCGATGGACGCCCTGGTCGAGAACCGCCATCACTCCTCCTTCCCGGGGGCGGTGCGAGCTTAGCACCGTAGGCACACCGCAAAGCCCATTTCTAAGGGGGCGCTAAGACGCTCGAATCGCCTCCACGCCGATCCACAGCGCCTCCTCGATGTGGATCGAAGGCACGCCCTCGACGCCTAGGGCAAACAGCGCCATGCTCTCGCTGCGCCGGCTGACCTCATGCCCGACGGCTACCTCCTCGAAGATGAGCGCATGCACGCTCCCCGCATCGGCGACCGCGAGCCTGCCCGGGGCTAGGTGGCTTGCGTTCTCCCCCGAGCCGAGCCGATCCCCGGACACCGTCACGCGGATGCCCAATCCGCCCGGCGCGACGAGATCGGCGTCAAGTGCCCACACCGGGACGCCGGTCTCGATCAGGGCAATGAGGCGCGCATCGTCAACCACGTTGCGTGAGCGAAAGCCGCCGTCCATAAGCCGCCTGACCGCGGCCGCCTCGGCGGGGATGCGGGTGACGTCCGGGTCGAGCCCGATCTGGCGAAAGAAGGCGCGGTATGCATGAGGGATCGGCCGCGTGCGCATGGCGACCACGTTCTCGCCGCGGTAGCGGCTGGATAGCTCCGCCAGCCGCCGCCTCAGCGCGGGAGGGCTCGGGCGCAGGCGCGCCGCCAGCGTGACCCACAGCAGCCGCAGCCCGGGGAACTCGGACTCGAGCTCGGGCGCGATCGAGCCCTGCGCCGCATGGAGCTCGAGCTCCTCGTCCACGTGGCCCGCTAGCCCGTGAGCGCCCTGACCTTGGCCGCAAGCGCCGCGACGTCCAGCCATCGGTCGCCGATCAACCGGTACTTGACCACGCCGCCACGATACGCGAGCTCCAGCAACGGACACAGCTCGACGCTGTAGACGGCGCCGAGCGCACCGTCGAGGTCGTAGGCGACCGGCAAGGTCCAGTGGTGGCCCCGGACGAGCCTGGCGGTCGCGCGCCGCGAGGCGTGCACGGCCACGGCCGCGAACTGAACCGGCGTGCGCGCAAGCTGGCGCGAGACCTGCTGCAGGGTGTCGACCTCGCGCACGCAAGCGCTCGAGTCGGTGACGAAAAAGGCCAGCACGAGCGGCCCGCGCCGGCTGAGCAGGCAGGTGTTGACGCTCTCTCGGCGCAGGTAGCCAAGCCGGCATGGCTTGGCGAGGTTGGCGTTGCCCACCAGCTTCGAGGTCGCCAGCGGTGCGGCGAAGTTGTGTAGGTGATGGCCCGGGGGCACGCCCACTGTCCCGCTCCTGCCCGACAGGAAGAGCACCACCGAGATCACGATCACCACGGCGATCCCCAGGGCTCCGATCGCCCAGCGGTAGGGGCGTGTGTCGATCGCGGGCGAACTGGTCCGGCGGGGCTCGCCGGTCGCCGAGCTGGCCGCCCGGTCGGGGTCTCGCTGCCCGCGCTCCCCCTGGGCCGCCCGGTCGGGGTCGAGGCGGTAGAGGGGGTCGGTCCCGGTGGACCTGCCGCTCACACCGCCCTCGGGCGCGTTTGTCTCGTCGTCGCTCACACCACGCTGGGCCGCCGGCGCAAGCGCTGGCCGCGACGGCCGAGGCGGCGAGCGAACTCCCCGGCCCGCTCCGCGCGCGCGCCGTCCTCGGCCACCCTGAGCGCCGCCGGCAGGACGATCAGCACGCCCCCCAGCGATACGCCGAGATCGATCACGGTGACCAGACCGAAGTCGCGCAGCATGGGAATGCTCGACAGCATCAACACGCCGAAGCCGGCGATCGCCGTGATGCCCGACGCAAGCACCGCGGTGCCGGTCGAGCGATAGGTGCGCCGCAGGGCCTGCTCGAGCCCCAGGCCCGCCGCGCGCTCCTGGCGGAATCGCTCCGAGAGCAGCACGCTGAACTCGGTCGAGATCGCGATCACCAGCGTGCCCAGGCTGGCCGACATCGGGTTGAGCGGGATTCCCAGCAGGAACACGATCAACGCCGACCAACCGGTCGCCAGCGCGATCGGCGCGAGCGGGAGCAGCGCCCGCCGGGGCCGCCTGAGGACCGCGAGCAGCACCGCGCCGACCGCGAGCAGACCCGCCAGCAGCGTGAGCAGGCGGCGCGCCGAGGAGGACAGCGCGCCGTTCGCCTCCGCCGCCAGCACCGGGATGCCGGCCAGATGGGCGCTGACTCCGGCGGGCGGGTGCAGCCGCGACTGCATGTAGTCGACGACCTGCTGCTGGCGGGCCAGGGGCATCAGCCGGATCCCGAAGGCGAGCGCGGCTTCGTGCCTGTCCGGCGTGATCACCGCCTGCTTGAAGTACGCCGGCACCGCCGCGAGCAGGTTGTTGATCGAGGCCGCGCTCAGCGAAGTGCCGGAGGTGGTGGCGCTGGTGGAGAAGAGATCCGGCAGCGAAAGCGCGGGGCACAGGGTGGCGCGAGCGCAACCCCGCTCCTCCTGGTAGCCGTAGTGCGTGAGGAGGCCCTGCTCGTAGCCGGTCATCCAGCGGACTACAGCGGGATTGGCAACATCGCGCGCCTGAACCGTGACGTCGATCTCGCCGGATACCTCCGAGACGCGCTCGAGCGTATGCAGGTCGCGCAGGGCCGGCATGGAGGACGGCACGAGCTTGGTGACGTCGGATTGCACGGCCGTCTGCGTATCCGCGGTCCAGCCGATGCACGCCAAGCCAATCGCCAGCCACAGCACGACGCTGGGCCGCCGCAGCGAGGCCGCGTATGCACGTGCGCGGGATCCCGAGGGAGCCCGGCGGGAGATCGCCGAGCGGCCCGCGCGCGCGGCCCGGTCGATTCCCGCGCGCGTGACGCCGCGAAGCGCCGCGCGGAGCGAGCGCAGGGCGCTCACGAGAGCCGCTCGCGCGGGACGGACGCACACGGCGAGGATCTCCGCGGCCCCCCTGAGCGATGCCCCGAAGATCCCTCCGTCGTGGCCCGGCAGCACCAGCGCCGCAGTGCAGGTGGCGAGCGCGCACACGAACGCCACCGCGATCCCGACCACGAGCAACACGCCGAAGGAGCGCATCAGCGGCACCGGGGAGAGCAGCAGCACGAGGAAGCCGGTCATGGTCGCCAGCGCCGCCGCCGCGATCGCGGGAGCGCCGGCGCGGGCTGCCGCCGCGACTGCGTCCGCGCTCGACGTGGCGCCCTCGGCGCGTCTGGCCTCCCGCACGCGCGACTGGAACTGGATCGCGTAGTCGACCGCCAGCCCGATCAGGATCGGGAGCACGGCCAGCGACCCCAGCGTGAGCGAGCCTCCGGCCAGCTCGATCCCGCCGAAGGTGATGCCGGCCGCCATCAGCGCGATCACCAGCGGCAGCAGGCGCAGGGTCGAGCGGAAGACCAGCAATAGCACCAGCGCCATCACCGCGAGCACCACTACCAGCAGCTCCACGATCGACCCTGTGAGCGTGCTCGACAGGTCGGAGAGCACCACCGGCGCCCCCGAGACCGTGTAGGAGCCGCCGTACCCCAGGTGGAAGATCGGCATCCTGACCGCGCGGCGGATCCAGGAGATCGCCTGCGATTGCTGCGTGGGCGTCAGGGACGCCTTCAGCCGCACCTGGATCAGCGCCGCGTTGGGGTTGGGGAACAGGTAGGAGAACCGCGCCTTGGGCTGATTGGCGCCGCGGGTCGAATCGAAGACGACCTCCGAGATGAACTGCTGGTTGTCGATCGCGGGCGTCGAGGTCAGACCCGATTGAAAGGCCAGGCTCTCCGCCTGCTGGAGGTCGCGCTGTCTTGCGAGCGTGCCCGCCGCCTGCGCCACCTGCTGTGCCTGCTGGGGGCTCTTGTGCTCCCCACGCGCGAGCGCGTAGGCCTCGCTCTCGGCTCTCCGAATCGACTGCTCGGCGCCCTGGGTGACCGCGCCGATCATCTCGTTGATCGCGATCACGGCCTGATTGAGGAAGCTTGCGGGCCCGTAGACCGCCTTCACCGGCCGGTGGCGCATCAGCTGGCCGCAGGGGCCGCTCCAACCTCCGTAGGGAGGGGCGCCACTGGGGGCCTCCGTGTACGCGGCCAGCTGCTTGTTCTGGACGACCACGCGGCCCGCCAGGCATGCCTCGAGGAAGCTGAGCGTGCCCAGGTCCTTGGTCTCGACGAGGTCTCTCACCGGCTCACGGATCAGCACGACGACGGCATCCGAGCCGAAGTGCCGCTCGTCATTCACGCTCGCCTGGTAGCTCGCCGAGCCGCTGCCGACGAAGGTGCCGATGCCGGTCGAGGGCTGCAGGCTCAGCGCCAGGACCGCGCCGGCGAGCGACAGGACAGAGACCGCGAGAAGGGTCAGCAGCGGCCGCCGCGCGACGGCCCTGACGACCCGCTCGAAAATCACCGCCATCGCTCGCTCAGGCTATCGGCGGGCAAGCCCACAAGCGCAAGTAGCGCGCCGGAGGCCTAGTCCATGCTCAGCGGTCCCTGCGACTCTCCCGCCAGGAACTGCCGGATGAACGGATTCTCGGAGTTGAGCATGTCCTCCGCTGGTCCCGCCTCCACGATCCGCCCCTTCCACAGCACGTTGATGTAGTCCGCCACCCGCCGCGCGCTCATGATGTCGTGGGTGATCACGGCGAAGGTGGGCAGATGCTCCTTCTGCTTGTCCTTCGCCTCGTCCATCATGTCGCGGTGGATCTCGAGGATCAGCTCGCCGAGCAGCGCCGTGCGCACCGGGTCGAGCCCCGAGTCGGGCTCGTCGAAGAGCACGATGTCCGGCTCCAGCACGAGCGCTCTGGCGAAGCCGGCGCGCTTGCGCATCCCGCCGGAGAGCTCGTTGGGCAGCTTGTCGCCGTGGGAGCCAAGGCCGACCTCGTTGAGCCGGCGCCTGACGATGTCCGAGACCTCGTCCTCCCCCTTCTCGGTGTGCTGCCGCAGCGGGAAGGCGACGTTGTCGAAGATGTTCATCGAGCCGAACAGCGCCCCGTCCTGGAACAGCAGCCCGAACTTCTTGCGCATCTCGAAGAGGTCGTCGTCGGGCATGTTGGGCACCGACTCCCCGTGCACGATGATGTCGCCCTCGTCCGGATAGAGCAGTCCCACCATGTGCTTGATGCACACGGATTTGCCGGTCCCCGAGGGTCCCAGGATCATCGACACCATCCCCTCGGGCAAGCCCATGTTCAGTCCGCGCAGAATGTGGTTGCGCCCGAACGACTTGTAGGTGTCGATGAACTCGACCGCGTCGGGCCGCCCCGAGGGGTAGTGGACGTACGTGTGCCACTGATACTCGTCCTCGTCCGCGCCGGGTGGAGGTGGAGGACGGGAGTCCTGCTCGTCGATCACCGAGACGCGGGATCCGCGCTGCGACTGCGCCTCGGAGCGGCCGGGGGCGCTCACCGCGGGGTGCTCGTCGGTGTCCTGCTCCTCGCCCTCGGGGGTGCGGTCGCGGCCCTCGCCTTCTTTCGGGTCGGAGGACTGCTGCGACTGGACGTTCGAGACGGGGTCGGCCTGACCCGCGGCCGACGCGGGTCTCGACGCCGGCCACGGAAAAGCGTCCTCGGGCTCCTGGGAGGACCGGGCGGCCGAGGGCTCCCCGGAAGGTGGGATGCCCGCCGACGGCTGCGCCGAGTAGGAGACCGCGGCCGGGGGCTGGATGGTGGGGGGTGTGGCGGGCTGCGGCTGCGGCTGTGGCTGCGGCTGACCGGAGCGTTCCCTCTGCTCCTCGGGCGAGCTGCCGAGCCCGCGCATTTTCCTCAAACGGCTCCTCATCGCTCTCAGCCTCCGATCGGTGCGCGCGGGTTGGCGCCCCAGAAGAGCTGGGTGCCGAGCATGCCGATGATGTGCACGGAGATGATGTTCAGAACCATGGATTTCGCCGTCGCCGTTCCCACGCCGACGGGTCCGCCACTGGCGTTATAGCCGTAATAGGCACCGACGAGCACGATGACAAACGCCATCGCCATCGCCTTTATCAAGCTGAATAAGACGTCCGGTGGGTTCTGGAACTCCCAGAAGATTAAGAAGAACCCCCCTTGGGAGACGTCCTTGATCTCCTGCACCACCACCAGATAGCTGGCGAAGAAGCCCGCTCCGATCGAGACGAGGTAGATGAAGGGAAGCACCAGCAAGGCGGCTAGCAGCCGGGTTGCACACAGGAAGGTGATGCCGCTGATGCCCATCACTTCGAGCGCGTCGATCTCGTCGGAGATCCGCATCGAGCCGAGCTCGGCCACGATCCCCGTGCCCACCTTGGCGGCCATCATGTAGCCGAACGCGTAAGGGACGAGCTCGCGCAAATCGCACCAGGCCGCGAACACGCCCGAGTAGGCCGGCGTGCCGTTGGCGTTGCTGAAGTACGCGCCCTCGAGGCCGCATTCGGCGCCGACGATGAACACCAGCCCCCAGATCACGAGCGTCGAGCCGAGCACCAGGATGCCGGCCTGGCGCAGCGTCTCGCCGAAGAACTTGAGCACGCGCAGGCGCACGACGTCGCCGACGACCTGCGAGCAGAACTGCACGATCTCGCCGAATGACTCGATCCAGCCGCGGGGTATTGCGATCAGTTGCTCCATGGCCTACCGAGTCAGATCACCGCGTGATCGTCGTGATCTCAGGATGCGTCGCGAGCAGCGTCTGCGTGAAGGCGTAGTTGAACGCGAAGATGCCAAGGAACGCGATCACCACCGCCTGGTTGACGGCTCGGCCCACCCCTTCGGCGCCTCCCGAGGCCGTCATGCCCTTGTAGCAGCAGACGACCGCGATGATCGCGCCGAACAGGGTCGTCTTCAGCACCGAGCCCCATAAGTCGGTGGTCTCGGCGTTGTTGAAGAAGGTGGCGAAGAACGGGCCTAGGGGCGCGTGGTTGACCAACGTGGCCAGGATCCCGCCGAAGATCCCGAACAGCAGCGCGTAGATGTCGAACAGCCCCGTCACGATCATCAGCGCGAGGAAACGGGGCACCACCAGGCTCTTGACTGGATCGACCCCGAGCACCTGCAGCGCATCGAGCTCCTCGCGGATCTTGCGCGCGCCCAAATCGGCGGTGATCGCGGTCCCCGCCACGCCCGCGAGCACGATCGCATCGACGAATGGGGCGAACTCGCGGATCGACGCGAGCACGAAGAAGCCGCCGAGCCGGTCGAGCGCTCCGAAGAGCACCAGGAAGTTGGCCGCCTGCAGGCCGGGCGCCTCGTAGCCGAAGGCGATCGTCGAGATCAAGAGCGGGAACCAGCACAGCTTGAGCGCGAACAGGAACTGGCTCGTGAACTCGCTGCCGTACGAGTAGGGCGGGCGGACGGCCGCGACGATCGTCTTGCCGGTCAGGATCACCATGTTCCCGACCTCCTCGAGTACGCCCTTGGTTGGCAAGAACGCCCGATCGGCGACTGCGCGGATCAAGTAAGTCTTCCTCCCGGATCTGGCCGCCCGATGGGGGGCTCGGCTGCGGGGTAAGCCTACGACACCATTACTCCAAAAGCCAGCATGAACCGTCGCGGGAACGGCCACCCTCGTGGTATGTTCGCGCGTGCCGTGAGCAGGAGGAAAACGTGGTGCTGGCTGATGCTCGCGGGGCTTGCGGGAATGCTGGTTGCAGCCTGCGGATCCCAGACCCAGGCCGCGAGCGAGCCCAAGGGAAAGTTCCCCGTGACCGCGAGCGCCTCGTTCCCGGCCGGCCAACACATCTCGGCGGGCACGCGACTGGTCATAAAGGTCACCAATGCCGGACGCAAGACCGTCCCCGATGTCGCCGTCACGATCACCGACGGGATCCCCAGCCACCCCGACTGGGGCACTCAGGTGCAGGCCTTTGACTACCGGCTGAACCAGAGCAATGCCGCCAGCCACTCACGCGCGGTGTGGGTCGTCGACCGCGCGCCGGGCCCCTGCCAGTACAGCTGTCAGAACGGCGGGCCGGGGGGCGCGGTGACCGCCTTCTCCAACACCTGGGCGCTGGGCGCCCTGAAGCCGCATAAGACGGCCGTCTTCGCCTGGCGTCTGATGCCCGTACAGCCGGGCGCCTGGGTGGTCAACTGGCGCGTGGCCGCGGGCCTCTACGGCAACGCCAAGGCGGTGACCCCCGGCGGGGGCGTCCCGCGCGGCTCGTTCACGGTTCACATCAGTCAGGTCCCGGCGCAGTCGTACGTCAACAACAGCGGCAAGATCGTCACCACCGCCAACGGCCAGCCCTAGGCACGGGGCCGGCCGCTGGCGCGGCTTCGACGCTCGGAGCGCCGAACTTCCCGGACTTTGGACATTTGGCCATGGCGCGCCAATTTCAATCGCCTACGCTTGCTCACCGCCGCCGAGAAGAAGGAGTCCCTACGCGCATGCCTCGAATCCGACAGCAGAACGTCCTGGCAGCCCAGTGGACTCCGAACGGGGGAGCGATCGGGGCACCCGACCTGACATCTCCCGACAACCAGGTTTTCGGCGCCAATGTGTTCTCCGTCGCCGTGCAGCGCCAGCGGCTGCCCAAGGACATCTTCCGTCGCCTCCAGCAGACGCTCGCGCGCGGGGAGGCGCTCGACACCTCACTCGCGGACGCGGTCGCGCAGGCGATGAAGGCGTGGGCGCTCGAGCGCGGCGCCACCCACTACACCCACTGGTTCCAGCCGCTCACCGGTTCGACGGCTGAGAAGCACGACAGCTTCTGGGCGCCCACGGGCGAGGGCACGGCGCTGGCGGAGTTCTCCGGCAAGGAGCTGATCCAGGGCGAGCCGGACGCGTCCTCGTTCCCCACGGGCGGCATTCGCGCGACCTTCGAAGCGCGCGGCTACACGGCCTGGGACCCCACCTCGCCGGCCTTCATCCTCGAGAACCCCAATGGCGCGGTGCTCTGCATCCCGACGGCGTTCGCCTCGTGGACGGGCGAGGCGCTCGACCACAAGATCCCCCTGCTGCGTTCCATGGACGCGCTCTCGAAGTCGGCGATCCGAGCCCTGCGCCTGTTCGGCGACTCGTTCGCGCAGCGCGTCTTCACCACCGTCGGGCCCGAGCAGGAGTACTTCCTGATCGACGAGCAGTTCTACTTCGAGCGGCCCGACCTGGTCACCACCGGCCGCACCCTGTTCGGGGCAAAGCCGCCGAAGGGCCATGAGCTCGACGATCACTACTTCGGCTCGATCCCCGAGCGGATCCTCGCCTGCATGCTCGACACCGAGCGGGAGCTCTCGAAGCTGGGCGTCCCGGTCAAGACGCGCCACAACGAGGTCGCCCCGAACCAGTACGAGATCGCCCCTGTGTTCGAGAACTCTAACGTGGGCTCGGACCACCAGCAGCTGACCATGCAGATCCTGCAGAACGTGGCCCGCCGCTACCGGCTCATCTGCCTGCTGCACGAGAAGCCCTTCGCGGGGGTCAACGGCTCGGGCAAGCACAACAACTGGTCGATGGCCACCGACACCGGCCACAACCTGCTCGAGCCCGGTGACACGCCCCAGGACAACCTGCAGTTCCTGTTCTTCTGCGCGGCGGTGATGCAGGCGGTCAACAAGCATCAGGGGCTGCTGCGGGCCTCGGTCGCGTCGGCCGGCCAGGACCACCGCCTGGGCGCCAATGAGGCGCCGCCGGCGATCATCTCGATCTTCCTGGGGACGGAGCTCGAGCGTGTGTTCGACGCGATCGAACGTAGCGGCGCCGGCGAGACCACTCCCGGCTCGTTCCTGGGGCTGGGCACGCCGGTGCTGCCGCCGCTGCCCATGCACGGCGGCGATCGCAACCGCACGAGCCCGTTCGCGTTCACCGGCAACAAGTTCGAGTTCCGGGCGCTCGGCTCGAGCATGTCGCCGTCGCTGCCCAACACCGTGCTGAACACGATCGTGGCGGAGGCGATCGACTCACTCGCCGACGAGCTCGAGGCACAGCTCGACGGCGGCTCGGATCTCGAGGCGGCGCTGCGCCCGATCCTCCAGCGCAGCTACGCGGACAGCAAGCAGATCGTCTTCGGGGGCGACAACTATTCGCCCGAATGGCACACCGAGGCCGAGCGGCGGGGGCTCCTCAACCTGCGCGCCACGCCCGACGCCCTCCCCTATCTGGTCTCCGAGCAGACCGTCGCCCTGTTCGCCAAGGACGGCGTGCTCTCCAAGCGCGAGCTGTGCTCACGCTACGAGGTCTTCCTCGAGCAGTACGTGACCAAGCTCAACATCGAGGCCGAGACGGCCGCGTCGATCGCGCGCACGATGCTGCTGCCCGCGGCGGCAAGGCATCAGGCGATGCTGCTCGAGGCGCAGCTGCCCGCGCTGGCGCGCGAGCTCGAGGGGCTGCTCACGGCGTTCGTCGAGGCGATCAAGGGCCTCGAAGAGGCCAACCTGGCCGAGAACCAGCCCCACGACGACGTGCTCGCGCACGCCGTCTACATGCGCGACTCGGTCGTGCCCGCGATGGCGGGCGTTCGCGGGGCGGCGGACCGGCTGGAGAAGGTGGTGGCCGACGACCTCTGGCCGCTGCCGAAGTACTCGGAGATCCTGTTCATCAAGTAGCTCTTCCGGCCGGAACATGTTCCGGCCGGCCGACCCGCACATGTGCGGGTCGGGGCCGGGCCACATGTGGCCCGGCCAAAATGAACTCATGATTTCGGTCTTCGACGGACACAACGACGCGCTCACGCGCAAGGACCACGCGCTGTTCGCCGAGGGGCGGCCGCATGGGCACCTGGACCTGCCGAAGATGCGGGCCGGGGGCATCCGCGGCGCGATCTTCGCGATCTTCACGCCCTCGCGCGGGGAGAACCACCGCCCCGTCGCCCGCCGCGACGGGGTGATCGAGTTCGAGTACGCCCGGCCGGTGACCCACGCCCGCGCGGCGGGGCATGCGGCGGCCGCCGCGGGTCGGCTCGCGGCGCTCGAGCGCGGCGGGCAGCTGCGCCTCGCGCGGGCCACGACCGACCTCGACCACGCGGCAAACGATGCCGGGCCGCCGGCGGCGGTGCTGCACCTCGAAGGGGCCGAGGCGATCGACACGGGGCTGGAGGCGCTCGAGCTGTGGTATGCGGCCGGCCTGCGCTCGCTGGGGCCGGTGTGGAGCCGCCGGAACGCCTTCGCCCACGGCGTGCCATTCATCTCCCCCTCGACGCCCGACCTCGGGCCCGGGTTGACCGACGCCGGCCGCGCGCTCGTCAAGCGCTGCGCCGAGCTCGGCGTGCTGGTCGACCTGAGCCATCTCAACGAGGCGGGCTTCTGGGACGTCGCCCGGCTCGAGCCGGGGCCGCTGGTCGCCAGCCACTCGGCCGCACACTCCCTGTGCGCGGCCTCGCGCAACCTGACCGACGCTCAACTCGACGCGATCAGAGCGTCCGGCGGCCTGGTCGGGATCGTGTTCGCGAGCCCCTTCCTGCGGCCCGACTTCGCCGATGACGAGGACACGCCGATCGAGCTGATCGCGGAGCACGCTCGCTACGTGGCCGAGCGGATCGGCGTCGAGCACGTGGGGCTCGGGTCCGACTTCGACGGCGCCACCGTGCCGCGCAAGATCGCCGACGGGAGTCGCATGCCGGAGCTGCTCGAGGTGATTCGCGCCGCCGGTTTCAGCGCCTCCGAGCTCGAAGCGATCGCCTGGGGCAACTGGCGCCGCGTGCTCGGCGCCTGGTGGCGTGACTAGCCGGCCTCGACCTCGGCTGAACCGCGAATCACCACGCCGGCCCCGAAGGTGACATCGCCCTTGACCACGAACCGCTCCGCCTCTCGCAACGAGGGCGGGCCGTCGGGGAAGCGGGCCTCGAACTGGTCGAGCAGCTTGTAGTAGCGCGAATCGAGTTCTACGAAGGGGAGCGAGCCGGCGCGCTCGGGCACGGGCTGCAGCTGCCAATCGTCGGTCAGCCTGTAGACGTCGGAGCGAACGACGAGCAAATCGTCGGTGGTCTTCACGGGGGCGAAGCGCGTGCGCGGCACGCACAGCACGCGGGCGCCATCGAACACGCCGATCGCCGCCCCCATCGCACTCTCGAGCTGGATCACCGCGGGCGTGTCGGGATCGCGCGGATCGACCGTCTTTGAGTTCTGAATCAGCGGCAGCTCGAGCACGCCGTCCCGGCGCTCCAGCAGCTGATCGAGGGCGCGCAGGCTCACCCACAGGTTGTTGGTGTTGAAGTAGTGCCAGTGGCGGTAGTCGCCGAAGGAGTGGCTGTCCTCCGGCGGCACCTGGGCGGACTCGCGCAGCACCAGCCGGCCGTCCTCGCGCCGGGCGATATGCCCGCCCTTGCGCTCGGCCTTGGTGCCCTCCACGACCTCCATCAAGAAGGGCGCCTGCTCCCGCTCCAGGTAGGCGGCTATGCGGGGGTCGACGGTCGCGCCGAGGTTGTCGGAGTTCGAGATCATCGCGTACTCGATTCCCCGCTCGAGCAGCCGCGCCAGCATGCCGGAGCGGCGCAACGCGCCGTAGACGTCACCGTGACCCGGCGGGCACCACTCGAGCGAGGGGCGCTCCGGCCAGCTCACGGGCTCGAATGTCTCGGCGTCGAGCTTCGGCTCGATCCCCTGCAGGAAGTCCTCCGCGACGGTGCCCTGTGAGCTCGCGCGCAGCGCCCGGTCCGTCTGCTTGCGCGTGACCTCGCTGTTCATCAAAAGCAGCGGCAGCTCGATGCCGTAGCGCTGGCGCAAGCTGGTCGTCTGGCCGATGATGATGTCGAGGAACGAGCGACCTTCGCGCACCTGCACCAGCGACTTCGGCTCGCGCAGGCCCATGGTCGTGGCGAGGCCACCGTTGAGCCTGACCGCCGCCACGCGCTCGAGCGCGCGGCCGTCGGCCGGGGGCAGCTGCTCGAGCGTGGGGACATCGCTGACGGGCTCGAGCTCTGAGCTCTTGAGCAGCCCGGACTCGCCCTCCACCAGGCGCTCGAAGGCGCGGCGGAAGCCCACGATTGCCTCCTCGTGCTGGCCGGCAGCGCGCATCTTCTCCTCGGCAGCCTGAATCGCGGTGGTGCTCATCGGCTTGATTGTGGCCGATGGGCCGAGCTCACGACCGCGAGCTCAGCCCACCGAAGCCGTGGTCACTTCGAGAACGCGAACGTGGTCGTCGAAGTGAAGGTGTGCCCCGCCAGCAGCACCACCGAGGGCCAGCCCGGCTGGCCGATGTGGTGTGGGGTGTCGGGGTAGTGCTGCGTCTCCAGCGTGAACGCATCCGTCTGGCGGTAGGTGTGACCGCTCGTGCCCACCAGGTCCCCCACCAGGAAGTTCCCGGTGTACAGCTGCACCCCGGGCTGGTTTGTGTAGGCGCTCAGGGTGATGCCGTCGCCGGGATCCTTGGCGATCGCCGCCAGCCGGTAGCCCGAGCCATTCAGCACCCAGTTGTGGTCATAGCCGTGGGCGATCACCAGCTGTGGATACGGCTGGCCGCCGTGGTCGGGCATGTTCGCGTCGCGGATGTAGCGCCCGATCGCGTGCAGCCTGCGGAAGTCAAACGGCGTGCCGAGAACCGAGGCGAACTTCACCGGATCCTGGCTGGTGTTGGTCGGCTGGTAGCGGTCGGCGTTGATCTTCATCAGCTGGTCATACACCGGCCCCGACCCTTCTCCAGCCAGGTTGAAATAGCTGTGGTTGGTCATGTTGATGACCGTGGCTTCGCGGGTCTTTGACTCGTTGGTGGCGTGGTAGTAGATGCGCAGCGCGTTCCCACTCGTCACGGTGTAGGTGACGTGCGCCAGCACCGGGGCCGGGAAGCCCGAGTCGTTGTTGGGGCTCAGGTGGCCCAGCCGCAGCGACACCGAGCTGCTGGTGCTGCGCGTGGATGGCGCCCATACCTTGGTGTTCCAGCCCAAGAAGCCGCCGTGCAGCGTGTTGCCGTTGTTGTTGTCCGGCAGCTTGTAGGTGACGCCGTTGTTGGAGCAGTCCGAGCACTTCATCGTGAAGGAGTGGTTCGCGATGCGGTTCGCGTAGCGCCCGATGATCGCCCCGAAGTAGGTGTCACCGGACCCGCCGGGCAACGGCCAGGGCTTGCCCCTGGCGCCCTGCAGGAAGTCGTTGACGTAGTCGGACAGCTTCGGGAATCCGAGCACCACGTCCTTGCTCTGGCCGCCTTTGTCCGGGACCCAGATCGACTGTACGACGCCTCCGAACGTCGAGATCTTGACGGTCATGCCGCGGCCCGAGCGCAGCGTGTACAGGTAGACGGTCTTGCCGTCCACACGGCCCCATTGCTGCCGCGAGATGGTCGGCTTGACGGATGAGGCGGCGGCGTGAGCCGTACCGCCGTGCCACAACAGAGCGGCCGCCAGCACGGCCGCGGCGCCGGCGCCCAACAGCGCCAGCAGCCCCCTCGGATGACGCAATGCGTACATCGTGACCTCCTCTGGTGGTTTGTGGTTGGAGCGAAGAAATGCGAGCATGCGGCGCGTGGAGCAGCGCACGATCGAGCGGCTCGGGCGCAGCCGTCAGCGTGGTCGGCCTCGGCACCTGGCAGCTCGGTGCCGAGTGGGGCACGGTCACCGAGCAGCAGGCCCGCGACGTGCTGCGCGCGGCATTTGAGCGAGGCGTGACGTTCTTCGACACCGCGGACGTCTACGGGGACGGGCGCAGCGAGCGCTTCTGTGGCGAGCTCCATCGCGAGCACCCGGAGGTGTTCGTCGCCACCAAGATGGGCCGACGCGTCGAACAGCTGCCCGAGCTCTACAACGCCGAGAACTTCCGCGCCTGGAACGAGCGCTCGCGCGCCAACCTGGGCATGGAAGCGCTCGATCTGGTGCAGCTGCACTGTCCTCCCGACGAGGTGTACGAGGATGACCGCGTCTTTGAGGCGCTCGATGAGCTCGTGCAGGAGGGCCACATACGCGCCTACGGGGTCTCGGTGGAGTCGAGCGCCCAGGCCCTGCGGGCGATCGCGCGCCCACGCGTGGCCACGGTGCAGATCATCCTCAACTGCTTCCGCCTCAAGCCACTCGACGAGGTGCTGCCCGCGGCTCGGGAGCAGGGAATCGGCATCATCGCGCGGGTGCCGCTGGCATCCGGGTTGCTGTCCGGCCGCTACGACGAGCACACCACCTTCGCGGCCGATGACCACCGCAACTTCAACCGCCACGGCGAGGCCTTCGACGTGGGCGAGACCTTCGCGGGCGTGCCCTACGAAGTCGGCCTGAGGGCCGCCCAGGAGCTGAAAGGCCTGCTTGACCCGGGCACCACGCTGGCGCAGTTCGCGCTGCGCTGGGTCATCGATCAGCCGGGCGTGAGCACGGTCATCCCCGGCGCCCGCAATGCCGAGCAGGTGGCGGGCAACATCGCCACGGCCTCGCTCGAGCCCCTGCGAGCGGAGCAGCGCGAGGGAGTGGTGGACGTCTACGACCGGTTGATCCGCGAGCACGTGCACGACCGGTGGTAGGGGATGTTAGCGTTAACACGAGCCGACGGGCGCTACGCGCGCCGGCGCCCAGGCAGGGGCGTTGAGCCTCAGCCCTGCCCGTAGTAGGCGCCGGGGCCGTGCTTGCGTTCGTAGTGCTTGTCGCGCACGACCGCGGGCAGCAGCGCCGCCTCCGCGTCCAGCGTGAGCGTGAGCAGGGCGGCGTGCGCCACCTCCTCGAGCGTGACCGCGTGCTCGACCGCGGCCGCCGGGCTTGCGCCCCAGCAGAAGGGGGCGTGACCCCGCGCCAGCGCGGCGGGCAGCTCGACCGGCCCGTGGGCGGAGACTGCTTCCACCAGCGCCGCGCCGGTGGCCCGCTCGTAGCCCGCAGCGATCTCCTCCGCTCTCAGCTCGCGCGTGAGCGGGACCGGGTGAGGGGAGAAGTCGGCGTGGGTCGTTCCCAGCAGAGGGATCTCGCGCCGGGCCTGAGCCCAGGCGGTGGCCGAACGCGAGTGCACGTGGACGATGCCGCCGATCTCTTCGAAGGCCTCGTAAAGGAACAGATGCGTCGGAGCGTCGCTGGAGGGTCGCCGGGCGCCCTCGACCACCTCGCCCTGGAGATTGACGAGCACGATGTCATCGGCGCCCAGCTGCCTGTAGGGCACGCCGCTGGGCTTGATCGCGACCAGGCCGCGGGCGCGATCGATGCCGCTGGCATTGCCCCAGGTGAGCTTGGCGAGCCCGTGTGCCGGGAGCGCGAGATTCGCCTCGAGCACCTCCTCGCGTAGCGCCTCCAGCATCAGATCTCGAAATATTCCAGCTCGAGCAGCTCGGCGAGGTGCCGCCAGCGGCTGGCGTGCTCACCCAGGTTGAGCACGAAGTGATGCGGAGCGCCGTGGCGCAGCCACGCGTCCATGAAGGGCTCGATGCGCGCCGTCGGCCTGAAGTGGAAGTGGTGCATCTCGACCTTGGGCAGCTCGGGCGCGTCGAGCACCTCGCCGCGCCCCGCGACGAGGCGGAAGCGACCGCCCGCGAGGGGCACGAGCGCAGCCGTCGTGGCCGGCCCCGGCCGGGCCGAGAACACCGGCGTGGGCGGGTTGTCGAGCCCGCCGATGCCGAGCTCGCGGTCGATCAGCCTGATCGGGCGGTCCTCGCGGGCGATGCGCCAGTTGCCCTCGCCCATGTGGCTGATCAGGAGCGAGTCTCGCTCCCAATCCATCGCGTACATCTCCGAGAAGTGGGCCTCTCCGATCAGCGTCTGCGCTGCGCACATCAGGGTGGCCGTGCTGGTGTCGCCCTCGGCGGCGAAGCCGTAGCCGTCGGCCATCAGGTCGGAGGCGGCCAGCAGCGGCAACTGCTCAAAGCGCCCGTCGCCGCCGAAGGCGTCGAAGTGGAAGGAGAAGCCGGCGTAGGCCTCCTGCTCCAGCAGCGAGCGGAGCGCCAGCTCGAGGCGGGCGGCGTAGGCGTGACGCGCACGCGGGAGCTCGGGATCGACCGCGAAGCGCTCGTGGTGAAGGCTCATCAGCTCTTCGACCCCTTGGCCGGAGACCTTGTCCATGCGCTCGATCAGGCCTCCCAGGTCCTCGCTCACGACCATCGGGCCGAGTACGCGCAGGAGCGTGGGAGGGTCGTAGAGGATGTCCCCCATGCCATTCATGGGATAGCCGAGCAGCGCGATGCGCGTGCGGCGAAGCTCGCTCACGGTTCTTGCCGCGCTGGCCCAGTCCGCGAAGGCGCGCTCGAAGCGCTCCGAGCGCCACTCGCCGGTTATGACCGAGAACGGCAGGCCGGCTCGCACCATCGCGTTGGCTTGGTCCTGAGCGCCGTGGATGCCCTGGTTGTACGTCAAATCGTCCATGTCCCAGGCCGCGGTGAGAGCTCGTTCGGGCTGGACATTCGCGAGCAGCAACGGCACGGGGAGCTCGAGCAGGGCGCGCACGGTGCGCAGCGCGGGCGCATAGGTCAGCATCACGATCGCAATCCCGTCGACTCCGGCCGCGGTCAGCTCGCGTACCCGTGCCTCGATGTCTTCGCGGCAGCGGGCGGGCCCGGGGAAAACGACCTCAGCGACCGTCTGTAGGCGCTCGGCCACGGCGCGCGCAAAGGCCGCCTGGTGCTCGGTGATCCCCGGGATCATGTCGTCGTAGAGCTCCTGCATGATCCCGAGCAAGCCGATGCGTGGCCGGCCTTCCGTCATGCGGGGGCCGCCTCGGCGCGGATGTGCTTCAGGCGATGCAGCAGTTCCACGTGCGAGCGTCCGAGGAGATCGTGCAGGCTTCTGTAGATCGAGTAGAGCTCGTCGTAGAGCGGCTTGACCGCCGCCTCGGGGACGTAGGTGCGCGCCAACTCGGGTCGCGTGGCTCCCACGGCCGCCTGGATGTCGGCGAAGGTACCGGCGGCCACGCCGGCAAACAGGGCGGCCCCTCGCGCGGCGACCTCGCTGGGCGCCGGCACGCGCACCTCGAGCCCGCTGATGTCGGCGAACAACTGCATCAGCAGCGGGCTCGCGCGGGAGACGCCGCCGCAGGCCACGATGTGCGTCACGGGCACGCCGTGCTCGGCGAAGTTTTCGACGATCCGCCGGTTCCCGAAGGCGATCGCCTCGAGCAGCGCCCGGTAGAGATGCTTGTGGCCGCTCTGCAGCGTCAGCCCCGCGATCACCCCGGTGAGATCGGCGTCGGCCAGCACGGTGCGGTTGCCGTTCCACCAGTCGAGCGCGACCAGACCGCTCTCCGCGGGCGCGAGCTCCGCGGCCTCGCGCTCGAGCGATTCGTGGGTTGCCTGCGCCGGCGCGATCCTACGCACGAACCACCCCAGCATGTCGCCGACCGCGGCCTGTCCCGCTTCGTAACCGTAGGACCCAGGGAGGATCCCGTCCCTGACCACGCCGGTGATGCCGGGCAGGCGGATCTCTTCCCGGTAGACCACCATGTCGCAGATTGAGGTGCCGATGGCGGAGACGAATGCTCCCGGCTCGCTCACCCCGGCGCCGGGAACCGAGGCAAACGAGTCCACGTTGCCGACCGCGACCGCAGTGCCCGGCGCAAGGCCGAGCCGAGCGGCGGCCTCCGGCAGGATGCCGCCCGCACGCGCCCCGAGCGGCAGGAAGGCGTCCCCGAGCTTCTCGGCGGGACGGCTGAAGCCGGGATAGGCCGCTTCGAAGTAGGCGGTCGGGGGCAGCCCGCCGTCGGGCGACCAGAGCGCCTTGTAACCGGCGGTGCACGTCTGTCTGCGTTCATTCCCCGTGAGCTGCCACACCACCCAGTCGGTGGCCTCGATGAAGCCGTAGCTCGCGTCATAGAGCTCGGGATCCTCCAGCCATACCTCGATCAGCTTGGGGAAGTACCACTCCGAGGAGATGCGCCCTCCGTAGCGGGCGATGAAGGCATCGCCGCGCTCGAGGGCGACCTCGGTCAGGCGGTCGGCGACGGCTTGAGCCGAATGGTGCTTCCACAGCTTGGGCCAGGCGTGCTTGCGCCCTCGCCAGCGGGGCTGCGTGCACAGCGGCGCTCCCGCGGCGCTCACGGGCAGCACCGTGCACGAGGTGAAGTCGATCCCGAGGCCCGTGATCGCGCGCGGCTCGAGGCCCGCCTGGCGAACGGCGGCTGTGACGCTCCGCTCCAGCGCGAGCAGCCAGTCGTCGGGGTCCTGAAGCGCCCAGTCCCCGGGCAGGTCCTCGCCGGTGTCCGGGAGCGCGCGGTCGATCACGCCATGGGGATAGGCGGCCACGGCGCTCCCCAGCTCGGCCCCCGTCACGAGGTCAAGGACGAGCGCGCGCGCCGACTCCGTGCCGAAGTCGACACCAATCGCGCAGCCGGGCCCGTTCACCGTGTGCCGGGACGGCGCCTCACGCGGCGTTCGGCCCGGCAGCCCCGCCGTTGCCCGTCATCTGCGCCTGCCGCGCGCGCCGGTATTCCTCCACCACGATCTCGTTGAGCTCCTCGACGGAGCTCTCGGCGGTCGGCTTGTCGAACGTGATCACGCCGTCCTGGATCAGGTTGGCCCGGTCGCAGGCCTGGAAGACCTGCACGTAGTTGTGGACGATCATGACGATCGACACGTCGCCCCGCTCCTTGAGGCGCGCGATCAAATCGAGGATCATCGCCCCCTCCTTGGCCCCCATCGCCGCCAGCGGCTCGTCCAGCAGCAGGATCTCGGACTGGTCGTGGATCGCGCGCGCCACTGCGATCGCCTGGCGCTGACCGCCCGAGAGCCGGGCGACCGGGAGGTCGATACGGGGGATGTTGATGCCGATCTCGTCGAGCGCCTTGCGCGCCTCGCGTTTCATCGCCCGGTTGGAGACGAAGGGCAGCGGGCGCATGGTGCGCTCGCGGCGCAGGAACAGGTTCTGGTAGACAGAAAGCTCGTCCACCAGCGCCAGGTCCTGGTAGACGGTATCCACGCCGCGCCCGCGCGCGTCCAGCACGCTCTTGGGCGCGTACTGCTCGCCTTTCAGCCACATGCTGCCGGAGTCGGGGCGCTGGAACCCGCAGATGATCTTGACGAGCGTGGACTTGCCCGCGCCGTTGTCGCCGAGCAGGCCGAGGACCTCGCCCTTGCGCAGGTGGAGGTTGATTTCTTTGAGCGCGGTGACCGGACCGAAGCGCTTGGAGACGTGCTCGATCCGCAGCACGTCGTCTTCGGCCGTGATGGGGCCGACCGCCCTCTCGTCCGCGAACGCCTGCTCAGCCACGGCCCGACCCCCTGCGTATCCGCCGCACGAGCACGTAGATGATCATCGCGATGATGACCGCGATCCCCAGGTAGAAGTAAAGGTACGTGGCGTTGACGTTCTTCAGGTTCAGCCCATCCTGGAGGATGCCGATGAAGAACGCGCCCAGCAGAGCCCCCACCACCGTTCCCTCACCCCCGGTCATGAGCGTGCCGCCGATGATCACCCCGGCGATCGCGTAGAGCAGGAACTGGTTGGAGCCCGAGGGGTCGGGGGTCATGCTGGAGGTGCGCACCGCCTCGAGGATGCCGGCGAGACCGGCCGTGGTGGCGCACAGCATGAAGTTGCGGACCAGCACCAGCCTGGTCCTGACTCCCGCCTCCGCCGCCCCCAGACGGTTTCCGCCGGTGGCGACCGTGTAGATCCCCCAGCGCGTGAACGACAGCACGACCTGGAGGATGCCGACGATCACAAGCGCCCAGATCAGCTCGGAGTACGTACCGGCGCCGAATACGCTCGCGAACGTGCCTGTGTGAACCACGGACGTACCGGGGGTGGAGATCTGCTCCGAGTGCGAGATGATCAGCGTTAAGCCGTCTAAGAAGAACAGCATCGCCAGCGTGACTACGAACGACGGGATGCCCACGTAGGCGGTGAAGAAGCCGTTCACGCTGCCTGCCACCGCCGCGACAACGAGCGCCAAAACCACGCTGGGGACCAGCGGGATGCCCGCCTGCGTGAGCTTCCAGTACACGAACGGCGTGAACAGGTACAGGGCCCCGATCGAGAGGTCGATCTCCCCCAGGGTCATGACGAACACCTGGCCCGCCCCCATGATCGCCAGGAAGCAGAAGTACGGCAGCAGCTGCTTGAAGTTGCTGCCCGTGAAGAAGCCGGTCGTCGTCGAGCCGAAGTAGATCAGCGATGCGACGATCACCACGATGATGCTGCTCTCGCGCAGCGCGAGGCCCTTCTTGACCCAATCGAAGGCGAGCGCCCCGGCGTTGCGGGCGGGCGAAGGACGCTGGGCCGGGGCCTTCTCTGGAGCCTTTTCCGGGGCGACAGCCATCGCTTACGGAGCTATTTTCCCTGGCGGCGATCCGCTCTAGGACTTTTTTACGCCGGCCGCGCTGCTCGTCCCTTCGTACCTGCTCTTGGTGCTGCTGTAGGGCAGAACCGTGCTCTTGCTGAGGAACTTCAGCCCGGTGTCGACGTTGGCGATGCCGCTCAGGTGGTCCGAGGCGTTGAACAGGAACAGCTCAAGAATCGGCAGGAACCCCTGGAGATAGGGCTGCTGGTCGATCGTGAAATCGATCACGCCCTTGGCGAGCAGCTGCTCGGTGATCGGCGTGAGGTCGTAGCCGCCACCCTTCCAGCCTTTGGCGCGCAGCCCCTGCTTCTCGATCGTCTGGGCCACGCCCTGGGTCGAGCCCGCATCTACGGCGAACATGCCCTTGGCACTCGAGTGGGCGGAGGCCCAGGAGTTGATCACGGTGAGCTCGGCCGGCACGGCCGCTCCGGTAGTGACCACGTGGTACTTGATCGAGGGGTGGCTCTTGAGCGTGGCCTCAGCGCCGTTGATGCGGGGCTGGATGTTGGCCGCACCCGGGGTGGCGATGAACAGCGCGATCTCGCCCGAGGGCACGAGCGAGACGATGTGCTGGCCCATCTGCTGGCCCGAGAGGTAGAGGTCCTGACCGATGTAGGCCAGCCGCCCTGTCGCGGGTTCGTCGGCGTTATAGGCGAGCACCGGGATACCGGCCGACAGCGCCGACTGCACGGGCTTGGTGAAGGCGGTCGGCGAGATCAGAGAGGTCGCGATGCCGTCGGCCTTAGAAGTGACCGCGCTGTTGATCGCATTGACCATCTCGCCCACGTTGCTCGTGGCCGATCCCGTCCAGGTGTACGAGCAGCCGAGCAGCTTGCACGCATCCGCCGCCCCGTTCTGGGTGGGCGTGAAGAAGATGTTGGTGGTCACGTGGTTGACCATCACGAAGTGATAGCTCTTGCTCGTGCCGAAGATCGAGGATGCAGCGCTTGACTTGGCGGAGGCCGAGTTGGAGCTACCACAGGCCTCCAGAGCCAGCGCGGCGATGCCCGCGGCGCCTCCGGTCAGCGCCGTTCTGCGGGTCACCTGGTGCCACTTCTTGACGGGCGTGTCATCACCACGCTCGTCCCACTCGAGACGCTCGATTGCGTCGCCCAATACGTCGTGCTCAGACATCTCCTCTCCTATCTGGTCCGGGACGCGGGGTCAAATGGAGCCGAGGCTTGGCATCGAAAGGGCACTGTCCGGTTGGTCCCAACTCGGCTCAAAAGGTTCACGGGGGCTCTCCTCTAATCCCTTTCAATGTGCGGGAAAGAGGTCTTTGTGGGCTGGGAGGAAGGCGTCATGTTAACGGTCACATCGGCGGACTTCAACGGCCCTTTGGGGCTGACTGTGCCCGGTGGCGGCCGATCGCAAACGGCGCCGTGCTGGCGCGCACCACCAGCTCGGGGCGCAGGCCCGTGGCCTCCTCGATCGCCGAACCCGCTTCGATCATCTGCAGCAGCAACCGCACCCCGTGGCTGCCCATGCTGTTGAAGTCCTGGCGCACAGTGGTCAGCGGCGGCAGGAAGTATGGCGCCTCGGGGATGTCGTCAAAGCCGACCACGCTGACCTCTCCCGGGATGCGGCGACGGTGCTCGTGCATCGCTCGCAGCACCCCCAGCGCCATCTGGTCGTTGGCGACGAACACAGCGCTCACGCGCTCCTCCTCGCTCAGCTGCTGGCCAAGCTCGTAGCCCGAGCGCGCACTCCAGTCGCCGGTCAGCATGTCGGGAACCTCGGCGCCGGCGGCCTCGAGCGTCTGGCGCCAGCCCGCCACGCGTTGGTGCGCTTCCAGAAAGTTCGGCGGCCCCGCGATGTGCCATACGGACTCGTGGCCGAGCTCCAACAGGTGCCGGGTGGCCTGCGCGGCGCCGGCGAACTGGTCGATCGCGGCAACCGGTATGGCGTGATCCGGTCCCGCCTCGACCGCTACCAGCGGGACATCACCGGGCGCGTGCAGAAGCGCCTCGGCGGCCTGCTCGTGCGGCGTGATCGCCAGGATGCCGTCCACGCCATGGCGACAGAGCCGCTCCACCGCATCGGACACGGAGGGGCGGTCGAGCACTTTAAGGCTGGCGACGATGATGAAGTAACCCGCCTCGTGAGCCGCGCGCTCGATACCGCAGAGCGTCGAGGCCGGACCGTAGAGCGTCGTGTCGAAACTGACCACCCCTAAGATGCTCGAGCGCCCCGTGGCAAGTGCGCGGGCGGCCGAATTGGGGCGGTAGCCGAGCTCCAGCATCGCCTCCAGCACCCGCTGGCGCGTCGGCGCGCGCACATGGGGGCTGCCGTTAATTACACGTGAGACCGTCTGGTGCGAGACGCCCGCCAGCCGTCCGACGTCGGCCATGACCGCGCGGCGTCGAACCGGGGGCGGCTCGGTCGCCCTTCGGGAATGCCCTGCGGGGGGCTCTTCCTCCACTCTCGCCACGGATGGACCTCTGCGGAACCGCTGCGGCATGTTACCGCTAACGCGCCTTTGCTCATGGCCGCATTGACGCCCCCTTGCGCTGCGTGCTCGAAGCGGCCGTCGGCTCATGGACCAATCGAGGCGGCAAAGACGTGCATCGTGTTCTCGCCGGAGGCGATGCCCTGGCTGATGTCGGGCAGGGTCACGTACTTGACGGTCTTGCCCGCCTTCAGCGGCACCGATGCGTAGTAGATGCTGACCGCGTTGGCGGCACGCCCAGTCTGACTGTTGTGGTACGGGAAGGTGTCCAGGACATCGCCCCCCGGCTGGGGCGAGTTGCTGTACCAGTCCGAGAACGAGAGCGTGAACGACTGCCTAGTGCCATCGCTGTAGATGACGGTTCCGGGGCCGCTGGCGGTCCCGTATGCGCCGGATCCGAGGAAGCCGAGTGTGGAGCCGGAGCCGGAGAGCGCGATCGTCTGCCCGCCCGCCAGGACGTTGTCGTTGGTCCCGGGCGGGGCGTCTGGCCATGTGAACGTCAGACCGTCGTGCGTGACCGTGGCCCCGGGCGTGAGGCCGTCGGTGGCCAGCGTCTGCTCGGAATAGCTCTGGCCGCCGCCGTCGAAATTGCCCGGCGTGGTGTCGGTGTCGTCCGTGATGCCCGGGTTGTCGAAGGCCTGGGCCAGCGATGCGAACGGCACCGAGACCTGGGTCTGGGCGACCGCATCCCCCTTGCCGCTGGCGGTCCGGAAGTTGGCCACCGCGGTTAGGGTCTTGGTCCCGCCGTGCGCATCGCTCGGCACCGAAACGCGCCAGCGAGTGTGCACGGACTGCCCGGGACCAACGCGCGCGAAGTGCGTCGGGGAGGCCGGCTCGACTCCCCAGTGCTTGGGGACGACGAGCTTCATCTGCACATCGTGGATGGGAGCGGCCCCGCGCGGGTCGCGGAGCGTGGCGGTGACGGTGAACACCGAACCGGGCACGACCAGCTTGGGCTGCCCGCCGGCCGTCGCCGCGCCGCCGCTGGCCCTTGTTCCCGCCGTGATCGAGCCCCCCTGGCGAACGCCGAGCGCGACCTGCGCGCGGGTGGGTGCCGGGCGCTTGGTGCTCGGCGCGGGCTTGGCCGCCGGGCGCTTGGTGAGCGCGCGCTTGACCTGCTTGCTCGGCGCCGCCTTACGCGCGCTGTGCGCACTTGGCGCTCTCACCGGCGAGAGCAGCCGCGTGATCACGGCGTTCCCGCTATTCGCGCTGCCAGTCACAGACAGCGGCTGCTTGACGACGATCGGGGCGGTCCCCGTGACGCCGTCAACCGTCACCTTCAGCGTCGTCACACCGACCGACACCGCAGTCAGCTTGCCGCTCGGGCTGACCTTGGCCACGCTCGGGTCGGTGGTGCGGTAGTCAACCTTCGCGCTCGCCAGGTTCACGAACGACTCGTCGTTGTTGACGGCCTCGATGATGTTGTCCGCGGGAGCGTGGCGCTGCTCCAGCGAGGGATCGGTGTCGGGCTTGATCCAGGGGTTCTGCCCGGTCAGGTTGAGGCTCTGCCCGGGGCGGAAGAGCACCTGGTCGGGTTGCACGGTGACGTACTGCACCCGCGGCGTCAGCGTGCCGTGTACAGCCACCTGTCCGGAGCCTTCGGTCTCGGCCGCGTTGGCCGCGACCTTGAAGCTGTATGGCCCGTCGACGACCACTTGCTTGAGCAGCTTCTCGTCCCAGCGCGAGAGCGTGCTCAGCTTGACTTTGAGCGTTATGTGCTGGCTCTGGCCCGGCGCCAGCACCTGCGTGCGCTGGAAACCGGCCAGCTGCTCCTTGGGGGTTTCAAGCCCCGGGGCACTGGGCGGCGTGACGTAGAGCTGAGCCACCGTCGCACCAGGGGTCGTGCCCGTGTTGGTGATGTTGAAACCGACCGTGACGGTGCCGTCGGGCGTCGTGCTGCTGGGGCCCACTTGAATGCCCGAGTACTTGAAGGCGCTGTAGCTGAGCCCGTACCCGAAGGGGTATGTGGGCTTGCCGGTGAAGTACATGTAGGTGCGGCCCAGCCCTCCGGTCTGGCTCGGGGTCAGCCCGTAGTCCTCCATCGGCGGCAGCTGCGAGTCGTTCTTGAACCAGGTGAAATCGAGATGACCGGTGGGGTTGTGCTTGCCGAACATCACGTCCGCGAGCGCGGAGCCCTGGCTCTCGCCGTTGTAGCCGCTGAAGAGGACAGCCGGGAAGTCCTTCTCGATGCCCGCGATCGTCACCGGTCCGTTGGACTGGATCGCCAGCAGCATGCGGGGGTTGCCCAGTGCCGCGACCTGGTTGATCAGCGAGTCGTAGTTGCCGGGCATCGCGATCGTGTTGCGGTCGTGTCCCTCGGTCGCGACATTCAAGTCCGTGCCGACGAACACCACCACCAGATCCGCGCCGATGACGTCGCTCAGGGTCTGGGTCGAGCAGCTGGCCGGCGTGGTCGCCGTGGTGGAAGTTCCGCACGAGTCGTAGGTGATGTTGGCGTTCGGGTTGACCGCCTTGATCTCCTGCGTGATGCCCTGAAGCGGACTGACCTGCAGCGTCGGATCGCCCGAGTAGTCCCCGAGCGTGGTGGTGTTCGCCAGGTTGCCGAGCACGACCACGTTGTTGAGCTTCGAGGGATCGGCGGGCAACAGCGGCGTGCTCGTGCCTGAGACGTCGTGGTTCTTGAGCAGCACCAGAGCGTTGTCGGCCACCTTGCGCGCGAGCGCCTGGTGCGCCTTGCTCTGGATCACACCTGCCTTGATCCGCGTCCAGGGCACGTCCTTGCGAGGGTCGAACTCACCCGTCTCCATGCGCGTGGTGAGCACATGGGTGAGCGCGTTGTCGATCACGCCCTTGTCAAGAATGCCGGCGTGGATGGCCTGCTCGATGTTCTGAGGCGTGTACTCGGAGCCCGTGCAGTTCAAATCGGTCCCGGCCCGCACGGCGTAGGCCTGTCCGCCGGCGGCTCCCGAAACCTGCTTGCCGGTCCGGCGATTGGTCCACTCGGCGCTCGTGCCGCCGCCGTTGGTGGCCCAGCCGGGCGGTGCCCAGTCGTGACCCGAGGGCGGGTTCTGATAGGTGGTGCCGACGGCGCCGCAGTCGGACGTCGTGTAGCCGTTTTGGCCGTAGGTGCGCTGGGCCAGCTCGTTGACCGTGTAGGTATCCGCCACCGCCGGTGTGCCGTTGATGGCGTTGTACGAGGTCATGAAGCCCGAGACGTGGGCGTTCTCGAACAGGCTCTTGAACTGGGCCGTGTAGTAGTCGCGGATGTTGGCGTCGTTGGTGACCGAATCGTCGGACTGGCGGTCGTCCTCGACGTTGTTGAGGGCATAGTGCTTCGCGGTCGAGGCGACCTTCAGATACTTGGTCAGCGGCTTGCCGGACATCGTCTGGCCCTGGTATCCGTCGACGAAGGCCCCGGCCATGCGGCCCATCAGGTACGGGTCCTCGCCGAAGGACTCATCGGTGCGCCCCCAGCGCGGATCGCGATCCATGTTCACCGTCGGCGCCCAGTAGGTCAGGTTCCCGTAGTCCTTGGGCGAAGGGCCGAGGTCGTTCTGGGCTTTGTTCCACAGGGCGGGGTCGAGAAAGCCGCGAGCCTCATCGGAGATCGCCGTGGTCTCCTTGTAGACGAGCTGCGGGTCCCAGGTCATGGTCGAGGCGAAGTTGGTGGGGAAGCTGGTGGCGTGCACCCCGCCGGTGTCTGTGCCGGGATTGGTGTCGCCGAACATCGTGTTGACGCCATGCTGGCCCTCGTTCCAATACCAGTAGGGCTGCATGTGCAGGCTGGGGATCGCGGGCGCGTTGTTGGTGTGGAGCTGCAGCACCTCCTGGGAGAGCGACATGCAGGAGACGAGGTCGGCGGCCCGTTCGGCGAACGTGTAGCTGGTGTTCAGGTAGATCGGGTGCTTGCCCCGGCACTCGTAGGAGGCCTTGGCCGCGGAGGACCGCCGCGCTGTGGAGGGCTTGTCCGCGCTCGAGCTCCGGCGGGCAGCGTTCCTCCCAGCGCCGTGCGAGGACCGCCGCTGGGTCGAGACCGTCGGTCGCGCCGAAGCACGCCTGCGAGATGCTGCCGACACGGGGACGGGAAGTGCCATCACCGTCGCGAGGAGGCCAATGACCGCGGCCTTGGGCAGCCACCGCACGCTGACTCGTTTCATGCTCCACCTCTCCTACCTCGGTCGTGGGCGGTCCCGAGGTCCACGGCCAGTTGACTGGACGTTCGGCTGAGGCGCGGCACCCTACTCCCGAGGTTTCTCCGTGTCAAGGACTAACTTCCGTGTGTAGTGCCCTCTATATCTCCGGACTTCGGAGAAAAGCTATGCTCCCTGCGATGGACAGAGCACCGGGCGCGCTGGAGTCGCTTCGCCTCGTGAACCGCTCACGGGTGCTGGCCGCGCTCCAGCAGCGCGGACGCGCCAGCCGTGCGGACATCGTCAGGGCCACCGGCCTCTCGCGGACCACCGTCTCGAGTCTCGTCGCCGACCTGCTCGCCGATGGCGTCGTGGTCGAGCAGGCGGACGGGCTCGGGCCACCCTCGTCTCCAAACGGCGGACGCCCGGCCACGTTGCTGGCGCTCGACCCTTCCTCCGGCGGCTTTGCGGGCATCGACTTCGGGCACGACAGCGTGCGGGTCGTGATCGTGGACCGGGCGGGCGATCTGCTGGCGGAGGCGCGCGAGAGCCTGGACGTGGACCACGAGGCCGGGCGCGCGCTGGAGCTGGCGGCCGAAATGGTGGAGCGGTTGCGCGAGCGCGCGGGCATACCGCGCGATCGGCTCCTGGGCGTAGGCGCGGCGATCTCCGCTCCGCTGCGCACCATGCGCAACGCCCTTGCCTCTACGCACATCTTCCCGGGCTGGGGGGACGTGGATGTGAAGGGCGCGCTCGCCAGCGCCCTCGGCACTTCGGTCCAGGTGGGCAACGACGCGAACCTGGGAGCGCTGGCCGAGGCCACTTTCGGGGCGGGCCGCGGCGAGCGCAACATCCTCTACGTGATGCTCTCAGCGGGGGTCGGCGCCGGGATTGTTCTCGACGGCCAGCTGTATGAGGGAAACACCGGCACCGCCGGCGAGCTCGGTCATGTGGTGGTCGACCCCGGCGGCTCGGTCTGCCGGTGCGGCAACCGGGGCTGTTTGGAGACGGTCGCGGGGGTCAGCGCGCTGACTCGATCGCTCGAGCACGGCTACGGGTCCGGCGCCACGATGGAGAAGCTACTCGAGCTGTGCGCGGCCGGCGACGTCGGTGCGCTCCGGCTGGTTGCGGACGCTGGGCGCGCGCTGGGCCAGGCGCTCGCCGGGATGTGCAGCGTGCTCGACCCCGGTCTGGTGATCCTCGGCGGCGAGCTGGCAGCCACCGGCGAGGTGCTGCTGGCAACCGTCCGCGAACACATCGAGCAGCGGACGTCCGCCGCGACGGGCCATCGCTACGAGGTCGTCGCCGGCGCGCTCTCGGACAAGGCCGAGGCGCTCGGCGCGGCCGCGCTGGCGATGGTCAACGCCTCGGCTCAGCAGCTGGAAGCCGTGGGCGCCTGATTGGCAGGAGCTAACCGCGGCCCTCGACACCAGGACAGCGACTCGCCCCACGACAAGGAGGAGAAATGAAGACGAGCCTCGGCATCTGGGCCCTTGGGCCGATGATCACCCGCTTTGTGCCGGGGGGCTACCAGCCCGAGCACGGCTATCAGTCAGAGCCCGTCGCCGAGAAGGTGCGCCGCGCGGTTGAGGGTCTAGGGGACCTGATGGATGGGTACGAGTTCCACTACCCGGATGAACTCTCCGAGGCCAATCTGGACGAGGTGCAAGCGGCGCTCGGCTCGCACGACATCTTCTGCATCGCGAGCGGTCTGCACCTCGACGCCCGCTTCGGCCGCGGGGGCCTGGTCAACCCCGATCCCGCGGTCCGCGGGGAGGCACGGCGGATCCTGAACGACGCGGCGGACTTTGCCGGCTCCCTGGGCGTGAACCTGATCGTCTGGCCGGGTGGCGAGGGCTACAACTATCCCTTCCAAACCCCATACGCCGATTCCTGGGGCTGGCTGATCGAGGGCATCGGGGAGGCCGCCGAGAGGTGCGCCCGGCACGGATCGACCCTGCTGCTGGAGCACAAGAACTCCGAGCCGGCGATGAAGGTACTGATGCGCAATATCGGCATGACCTTGCACGTGATCCACAAGCTGCGCACTCAAGGGATCGAGAACGTCAAGGTGAACATGGATTGGCAGCACCTGATCATGAACGGCGAGCACCTGCCCGAATACGCGGCGCTGCTCAGCGCCGAGGGACTGCTCGGGCACCTTCATGCCAACTCGGGATGGGGAACGTTCGACGACGACAACATCGTCGGCGCAAGCGCTTTCCTGGAGACGGTCGAACTCGCGCTCGAGCTGCGCCGCTGCGGCTACGGCTCCGAGGGGGAGCGGCTCGGGTTCGACCTCTACCCCTATACCGAGGACGAGGTTTCAGCGGTGCGCCGCTCGGTGTTGCAGTGGCGCTTCATCGAGTCGGTGGCGGAGCGGATCGACGAAGCCGCCCTGCGCGAGGCGCAGCAGCGCAAGGATGCCTTGCGCGCCTACGAGCTCGTGTACGCGGCGCTCGGAGCATGAGCGCGCCGCCCCACGCTCGGAGCATGAGCCCGCGACCCCACGCTCGGAGCATGAGCCCGCGGAGGTAGGGGGGCAAACGTGTCGGCGCCCGCGGTCGGAATCGACGTCGGCACGTCCGGCGTCAAGGGCCTCGCGATCGACGAGCACGGTCGCGTGCTGGCGCGCGCCGAATCGTCGTATCAGATCTCGACCCCCCGCCCAGGGTTCTCCGAACAAGACCCGGAGACCTGGTGGCGGGCGGCCACGCTGGTGCTGAGCAAGCTGCGCGAGCAGGCCGGGAAGCCCGCGGGCGTGGGGCTCTCGGGACAGATGCACGGACTGGTGGTCGTGGATCGCCATGACCGGGTGCTGCGGCCCGCGATCCTCTGGAACGACCAACGCACCGCCCGGGAATCTGCCGAGATCGAGAGCACGCTCGGCCTCGAGCGCCTGATCGAGCTGACCGGCAACCGCGCGCTGCCGGGGTTCACGGCCCCCAAGCTGCTGTGGTTGCGCCGGCACGAGCCCGAGACCTACGCGCGCATCGCGGGCGTGATGCTGCCCAAGGACTACGTGCGGCTGCGCTTGTGCGGCGAGCGTGCGACGGACGTCTCGGACGCCTCCGGGACGCTGCTCTTGGACGTGGCGAAGCGGCGATGGTCGGACGAGGTCCTGGGCGCGCTCGGCCTGCCGGAGGACTGGCTCCCCCCCGTGCTCGAGAGCCCCGCATGCGGCGGTCGCACCGACGAGGGCGTGGCGGTGGCCGCGGGCGCGGGCGACCAGGCGGCGGGCGCCCTGGGCGTGGGCGTCGAGCGGCCCGGGCCGACGTCGGTCGTCCTCGGGACCTCGGGGGTGGTGTTCAGCGCCCTGCCCGCCTACGCCCACGACCCGCACGGCAGAGTGCACGCCTTCTGCCACGCCGTCCCCGGCGTGTGGCACGCGATGGGCGTGATGCTTTCGGCCGCGGGCTCGCTCGAGTGGCTGCGCGCCGCGAGCGCGCCCGATCTCGCCTACGACGAGCTCGTGAAGGAGGCGGCGCCCTGGCCGGCCGGCACCGAAGGGCTCCTGTTCCTCCCCTACCTGGCGGGCGAGCGCACCCCTCACCCCGATCCGAACGCGCGCGGCGCCTTTGCGGGGCTGAGCGTGCGCCACGACCGCGGCGCCCTCGTGCGGGCGGTGCTCGAGGGCGTCGCGTTCGGCTTGCGGGATTCCCTCGACTTGATCGGCGAGCTCGGCGAAAGGCCGGCCCTGGGGCGGGTCTCAGGCGGCGGCTCGCGCAGCAAGCTGTGGCTCGAGATCATCGCGTCAGCCCTCGAGCTCCCGCTCCAGCGGGTCGCCGTCGACGAGGGGGCCGCCCTCGGTGCGGCGATCCTGGGCGGGGTTGCCGCGGGGCTATGGAGCGACGTCAGCGAAGGCGTCGCAGCCACCCTCGTGATGGGCGAGACGATCGAGCCGGTGAGCCGGTGGGTCGAGATCTACAGCGAGCAGCGGGAGCGCTATCGCGCGCTGTATCCAGCGCTGCGCGGGGTATCGGCGGCGCCGAATTGCTGGTAGGCTGGCGCTGCCGACATACCAGCCGAATCGCCGGTCATCCGTGATCGGGGAGCGGGGGAACCAACAGCGATCGGCACGGATCGCATGGGGCGAAGCGCCGCAGTCCGCGGCGTGGCGCGAGAGCGCTAGCCCGGCAGCTAACTCCGCAGGCTTCCACCCAGTCGAAGGGAGCGTTGTGGACCATTCCATGACTGATTTCACTGAATCCGCGCTGCACGATGACTGGCTTTTCAGCCCGCCCAGCCGCGCTATGATCCCCAGCCTCTTGGGGGCGCTCTGCGCGCTCGCGCGGGGTGGCCGAGCACTCAATCTCAGGAAGGGGCCGTCGTGACGATCTCGATGCCTGCATCCATCAAGCGCCTGGGTGGCGCGCTATTTCTGTGCACAGGCATGTTGGCTTGCCTGTTCGCGATTACCCCGGCCGTGGCCGGCGCGAAGGGTGGCAAGAGATGCACCCCTCCCAAGAGCGCGTGGAAGTTTCACTCGACCAAGATCCGCCCCGCGCGCATCCACGTGTGCACGCGCAAGCACGGCACCGCCCCCGGCGTGGTCCTGCTCGGTCCCTTCCACAACGCGCAGTTCGGCGGCTTGGTCGGTCAGGCTGGCGCGCTGATGGTTGACGAGGGCGGAAATCCGGTCTGGTTCCACCCCGCCCCCAAGAACGAGCAAGCTTCAAACGTCGAGATCCAGCCGTACGGCGCAAGCCAGCAACCGGTCCTGGCCTTCTGGCAGGGCGAGATCGCGATCCCGCCCAGGATCCCGACGACAAGGCTTCCCGCGGGCGCGCCCGTCAAGGGAGCGTTCCTCGTCTACAACAACCATTACAAGCTGATCAAGACGATCAAGGCTCAGGGGAAGGGCTGGATCACCGACTTCCATGAGCTGATCTTCACCAAGCCGACCGCGCAGCACAAGCAGGGCACGGCGATCTTCCTCGCCGCCAAGAAGGTCAAGGCCAAGCACAGCTACGAGGACCAAGAGGTCCAGCAGATCGACCTTCAGACGAACAAGCTGATCTTCACCTGGGACGTCGCCAAGCACGTGCCACTGAGCGCATCAAGGGTGCACGCGCCCAGCAAGGGCGTGTGGGACGCGTATCACGCCAACTCGATCAGCCTCGCGACCAGTGGCGACAGCCTGGCGTCAGCCGGTGACCTACTGGTCTCGCTGCGCAACACCTGGGGCGCCTATGACGTCAACCCCTCATCGGGCGCAATCCGCTGGAAGCTGATCAACGGCAAGGGGTCGAAGTACAAGGTCTCAGGCAAGGCCCGCTTCTTCTGGCAGCACGACGTGCGCTTCGCCGGCAAGAACAAGATCAGCATGTTCGACGACGGCTGCTGCAACCTCGGCGTTAGCGGTCCTGAGCACGCCGCCCGCGGCCTCGTCCTCAGCCTCAGCAAGGGACGCGCCTCGGTCTCGAAGCAGTACCACCACCCCAACACGAGCGAGGTGCCGACGAGCGGCAACGTCCAGTTCCTGCCGAAGGGTCACACCTTCATCGGCTGGGGCCAGTCGTGGTTCTACTCCGAATACGCGGGGCCCAAGTCGATGGTCTACGACGCCGCGATGCCCAGGCCCGATATGTCCTACCGTGCCTACAAGGCGCAGTGGACGGGGACGCCCGGCTACGGCCCGGCCTTCGCCGTGCGCAAGGGCAAGGTCTACGTGTCATGGAACGGCGCGACCGGTGTCTCGAAGTGGCGCGTGCTCGCCGGCAAGTCCAAGAGCAAGCTCAAGCCGGTGGCCTCGGCAAAGCGCTCAGGCTTCGAGACGGGCATCCGCACGAAGGCCCACGGCCCCTATTTCCAGGTGGAGGCGCTGAACGGCAAGGGCAAGGTCGTAGGCAAGTCAGGCATCAAGAAAGTGTCCGGCTGAGGCCGGGCCACGAACCATCAGGAGAGAGATATATGAAACTGATCGGAGCCGGGCTTCCGCGAACAGGCACGCTCTCGCAGAAGGTCGGGCTGGAGATCCTGGGCTACGGGCCGAGCTACCACATGGTCAACGTCCTCGCCAACCTCGACCTCTGCGACCAGTGGCGGCAGGCTGTCGAGGGCAATGGGCAGTGGGATCAGATCTTCGAGGGCTTCGAGTCGACGGTCGATTGGCCGGCCTCGTTCTGCTACCGCGAGCTGATGGAAACCTATCCCGAGGCGAAGGTGCTGCTGAGCGTCCGCGAGAGCAAGAGCTGGGCGCGCAGCATGCGCGAGACGATCTGGGGCGTGATCTACGGCGAGAACGTGGTCCGCTACCTGTCGGACGCGCGCTGCGAGATCGACCCCAAGTGGCGCGGCTACATCGACCTGATGAAGGAGATGTGGGAGCGCAGCGGGCTGATGGAGGGCGTCGACACCAGCGAACAGTTCATGGCGGACGCGATGGAGCGCTACCACGAGGAGGTCAAGGCAACGGTGCCTTCCGACCGGCTGCTCGTGTGGTCGGTGAAGGACGGCTGGGAGCCGCTTTGCGAGTTCCTTGGCACATCCATCCCCGAGATGCCCTTTCCGCATCTCAACGATGCCAAGGAGTTCGGCGATCGCGTCGTCGACGGCGCGCTGATCTCGCTACAGCAGTGGCGGGCGACGACTCGCGAAGACCCCACGGGACCCGCGCCCTCCAGTAAGGGCGAGGAACCCGTGGGTGCCTCCTCCGGCGAGGGCTAGTAGCCCTGCGGGCCAGTCTTGGTCTTGTGAGGGGTGGTCTTCGTGGTGGGCGGCGGGGGTGACGACGTCGTGGTCGGAGGCGGCGCAGGCGGCGGAGGCGGCGTCGCCGTCGTGGTCGGTGTGGCCGGCGCAGGCGAGCTGGTGGTCGGCGTCGTGGTGGCGGGCGCGTTGCTCGTCGTCGGCGTGGCGGCCGGGGTGACGGCGGCAGTGGAAGCCTTGTGGACCTTCTTGTGGTGCACCTTCTTCTTGTGCACCTTCTTCTTCGCCTTGTGGTGCGTGGTCGCCGTGTGCGTGTCGGCGGCGAGATGCTGCTTGGCCTTGTGTGTGCCCGAAGAGCCGCCACAGCCGGCCACCGCCACCGCCGCAGCAACCATGGTTACGAGTGCTCGCTTCATAGCCCCCCTTTGGTCGCTTGAGGACGTTTACTCCGGTCGATCGATATTACAGCAGACCGTTTTGGCGCTTCGCGGGCTACCCTGGTCTCAGATGAGGCGCGTAACGCTTCGCCTCGTGAGTCGTCAAAACATGCACGTAAATCTGGGGAGCTTGTGGCGAGGGCGAGGGGTCAGGCCGGGGCCTACCTTTGCCATTGCACCTGCAGCGAGCTGAAAGGGATGGTTGATGCACCAGCGGGATGAGGTCGCGCAGCGGGCCGGGGACGAGGCAGAGGGACCGCTGGACGGCATCGCGGAGGCCGGCGGCGCGGTCGCCGACGCGATCCGCCCCGGCGACAGCATGGACGCCGAGCTCGAGCCGCCCGCCCGGCGGCGCTGGCTGCGGCGCCGCTCCGGCGGGCGGCGACGTGCGGTTCGGATCGCGCGAGCTATGGCTGCTGGGCGTCTGCTGCGTCGCCCAGTTCATGGTCATCCTCGACCTCAGCATCGTCAACGTCGCGCTGCCCTCGATCCAATCCGCGCTGAACTTCTCCTCAGGCGAACTGCAGTGGGTGATCGACGCGTACACGATCGCCTTCGCGGGCTTCCTGCTGCTGGGCGGGAGGGCGGCGGACCAACTCGGGCAGCGGCGGGTGTTCGTCGCGGCGCTGGTGCTGTTCGCGGCCACGTCGCTCGTCGGCGGCGCGTCGGTCGACAAGCAGATGCTGATCGCCGCGCGCGCCGTCCAGGGCTTCAGCTGCGCCTTCATGGCCGCCTCTTCGCTGGCGATCATCACCTCCTCGTTCCCGCCGGGGCCGAAGCTCCACCGCGCGATCGGGCTGTGGGCCGCGATGAACGGCGCCGGCGGAGCCGCCGGCACGCTGTTCGGCGGCATCATCACCCAGGAGCTCAGCTGGCGCTGGATCCTGCTGATCAACCCGCCGATCGGGATCGCCGCCGCGCTGGTCGGCTGGCGGCTGGTGGCGGACATCCGCCGCCGCCGCGAGGGCAGCTTCGACCTCGCCGGGGCACTGACGCTGACCATCGGCCAGATGGTGTTGGTCTACGGCGTGGTCGAGGCCGGGCTGCGCAGCTGGCACGCGCCCTTGGCGATCGGCCCGATCCTGGGCGGCCTTTTCCTGCTGATGCTCTTCGGCCTGATCGAGTCGCGCCTGGCCTCCGAGCCCCTGATCCCCTTCAAGGAATTCACCCGCCCGCTGCGGACCGCGAACGCGATCGTGCTGCTGTTCAGCGGCGCGCTGTTCGTGATGTGGTACCTGAGCTCGCTGTACTTACAGCAGGTGCTGGGCCTGTCGCCGCTGCATGCGGGCCTGACCTTCCTGCCGATGGCGCTCATGATCATGCTCGTCGCCTCGCGAGCCGGGAAGCTGGTGGGCCGCTTCGGCGTGCGCGCGGTGCTGTGCAGCGGCCTCGTGATGATGACCGCCGGGCTGCTGCTGTTCACGAAGATCGCCGCCAGCGGAAGCTCGATCGTGTACGTGATGGTGCCCGGGGCTGCTGACGGCCGCGGGCATCGCCCTGTCGATCGTGCCCTCCACGATCCTCGCCACCCAAGGTGTCAAGCAGGGTCAAGCCGGACTGGCCTCGGGACTGGTCAACACCTCGCGCCAGATCGGTGCCGGCCTGGGAATCGCGGTTCTGATCACGCTCGCAACGTCGATCTCGAGCCAACTGATCGGGCACGGCCACCCCGTCCCCCAGGCGCTGACCGACGGCTTCCGCGTCGGTTTCTACATCAGCGCGGGGCTGACCGCGGCGGCGGCGCTCGCCACGCTGGTCTTCGTTCCGAGGATCAGGGCCGCCGTGTCTTCAGCGCCGCTGCTGACCCGCTCGGCGCTGGGCATCGGCGTGGCCGTGGTGATCGGCGGCTTCGTCGCGCTGGATTTCGGCGTCGGCGGCTCGCACGGCGCCCCGCTCGGCGCCTACACCAGAAGCGGCGCCTACAGCTTCGTGTACCGCCCCGCATCTGCACCCGCCCGTCGTCCAGGCCGATGTCACGCCGCTCCACACCTCGGAGCTGGCTCCCGGGTACATCTTCATCGGCAACTTCTACAACACGACCTACCCCCCGATGATCGGCCAGAGCGGGCCGCTGATCCTCGACGACCACCTCCAGCCCGTGTGGTTCAAGCCAGTGCCGCAGAAGGACGTGGCCTCCAACCTGAGCCTCCAGACCTACCATGGCAAGCCCGCGCTGAGCTGGTGGCAGGGGACGATCACCAACACCGGAGAAACGCTCACGGGCGAGGACGTGGTCGTGAACCAGCACTATCAGCGCGTCGCCACGCTCACGGGCAAGGACGGCTGGGTGCCCACGGTGCACGAGATGATCATCCGCGGCAACGACGCCTGGGTGACCGTGAACAAGAACCTGCCGATGGACTTGTCCAAGTACGGCGGCGCCTACAACGGCTCGATGATCGACTCGGCGGTCCAGGAGTACAACCTCAAGACCGGCAAGCTGCTCTACACCTGGGACGCGCTCAAGCACATTCCGCTGAGCGACTCGCAGGCCACCTTGCCCACCAACGGCTTCCCCTGGGATGCCTACCACGTCAACTCGGTCCAGCTGCTCGGCCACGGCCAGATGCTGGTTTCGATGCGCGATGTGTGGGCCGTCTACAAGGTGGACATCCAGACCGGGCGCATCATCTGGACGCTCGGCGGTCCGCATTCGAGCTTCAAGTTCGGCCCCGGCGCCTTCTTCTCCTGGCAGCACGATGTGCGCGCCTACCCCGGGACCCCGCTGATCACGATGTTCGACGACCATTGCTGCCAGGAGACGGGCGGCGGAACGTACGTCTCGCCGTCTGCGCCCTCCCGCGGGCTGGTGCTCAAGCTCAACACGAATACGCACACGGCCTCGTTCGTGTCCCAGTACAGCCACGGCAAGAACTTCGACTCCCAGTACATGGGCGACCTGGAACCCCTGCCCGGCGGCGACGAGTTCGTCGGCTGGGGTTCCGAGCAGAACTTCACCGAATACACCGCCACGGGACACATGATTCTCGACGGCTTCCTGCCCTACCCGGACATCAGTTACCGGACGGAGGTCGAGCCGTGGGTGGGCCTGCCGCTCTATCCGCCGGCGGGCGCCGCGCTGCGCAAGAACGGCAAGACCACGGTCTACGCGAGCTGGAACGGCGCCACGCGCGTCCTATCCTGGAGGGTGCTGGGCGGCTCTGGCGCAGGGAGCCTTCGCCCGGTCGCAGCCGTTGCCAAGCGGGGATTCGAGACCCGGATCGCGGTGCCCTCGACCGACACCAGCTTCAGGGTCGAGGCGCTCGACGGTCGCGGGCGAGTGATTGGGACTTCCAAGCTTTTCAGGGCCGGCGGGTGAAATCTGCGACCCAGCAACTTTCAGGTTCATAGGAGAAAGTAGTCACAAATGGAAGTGAGATCTGGAGTGGATATGAGAAGCACCTCGCCTGAGCCGCAATCGCGCGCTTCCAGGGGCGGGCAGGCGCTCGCGATGCCTCCCTCCTTCGCGGCACCCGAATCCAACGGGAAATTGCCGCCCGCGCGCCTCACCCACCTCCAACGGCTGGAGGCGGAGAGCATCTACATCATGCGCGAAGTGGTCGCGCAGGCCGAGAACCCGGTGATGCTCTACTCGATCGGCAAGGACAGCTCGGTCATGCTGCACGTCGCGCTGAAGGCCTTTTATCCCGGCAAGCCCCCCTTCCCCTTCCTGCACGTCGATACGACCTGGAAGTTCCGGGAGATGTACCAGTTCAGGGACTGGATCTCGCAGGAGCACGGTCTCGACCTGATCGTCCACATCAATCAGGAGGGCGTGGCGCAGGGGATCAACCCCTTCACCCACGGCTCCGCCGTGCACACCGACGTGATGAAGACCCAGTCGCTCAAGCAGGCGCTCGAGAAGTACGCCTTCGACGCTGCCTTCGGCGGCGCACGGCGCGACGAGGAGCGCTCGCGCGCGAAGGAGCGGGTCTTCTCCTTCCGCTCCGCGCAACACCGCTGGGACCCGAAGAACCAGCGGCCCGAGCTCTGGCGGCTCTACAACGCGCGCAAGCGCAAGGGCGAGACGATCCGCGTCTTCCCGCTCTCGAACTGGACCGAACTCGATGTGTGGCAGTACATCCTGCTGGAGCAGATCCCGATCGTGCCGCTCTACTACGCCAAGGAGCGTCCCATCGTGGAGCGCGACGGCGCGCTGATCATGGTCGACGACGACCGCATGCCGCTGGAGCCCGATGAGCAGCCGGCGATGCGCAGGGTTCGCTTCCGGACGCTCGGCTGCTATCCGCTCACCGGCGCCGTCGATAGCGATGCGGAGACGCTCGAGGCGATCGTCTGGGAGATGATGGTCGCTCGCACCTCGGAGCGGCAGGGACGCGTCATCGACCACGATCAGGACGCCTCGATGGAGAAAAAGAAGCAGGAGGGGTACTTCTGATGGCACTCACCGAGCCGCTCCCCAAGGATCTCACCGCGGCCGTCCACGCCGAGCAGCAGGGAGACCTGCTGCGCTTCGTCACCTGCGGCAGCGTCGACGACGGCAAGAGCACCATGATCGGCCGCCTGCTGTACGAGGCGGGGCTGCTGTTCGAAGACCAGCGCCAGGCGCTCGAGTCGGATTCCCGCCGCATGGGCACCCAAGGCGGGGCGCTCGATTACGCCCTCTTGCTGGACGGCCTCGCGGCCGAGCGCGAGCAGGGGATCACGATCGACGTGGCCTACCGCTACTTTCAGACCGAGCGGCGGAAGTTCATCGTCGCCGACACGCCCGGACACGAGCAGTACACGCGCAACATGGTCACGGGCGCCTCGAACGCCGACTGCGCCGTCCTCCTCCTCGACGCGCGCAAGGGCACGCTGACCCAGACCCGCCGGCACACGTACATCGTCTCGCTGCTCGGTGTGCGCCACGTCGCCGTGGCGGTCAACAAGCTTGATCTGGTCGGCTACTCGGAGGACCGCTTCAGCGAGCTGGAGACGGAGTGCCGCGACTTCGCGGATCGCGTCGGCCTGGCGCACGTCATCTGCATCCCCGTCTCCGCACTGCACGGGGACAACATCGTCAGCCGAAGCCCGAACACACCCTGGTATGAGGGCCCCACGCTGCTCGACTACCTGGAGAACGTCGAGGTCGACGAGGACCGCCTGCAGCGCCGTCCTTTCCGCATGCCGGTGCAGTGGGTGAACCGGCCCAGTCACTCCTTCCGCGGATTCTCGGGCATGATCGCCGGCGGCACCGTCGCGGCCGGCGACCGGATCGTGGCCCTGCCCTCGCGGCGCGAGAGCACAGTGGAGCGGGTGGTCACCTACGACGGCGACCTGGAGCGGGCCGTGGCGGGCCAGTCGGTCACGCTGACGCTCACCGACGAGATCGACATCAGCCGCGGCGAGGTCATCGCCGGCGTCGACGAGGCGCCGCGCGTCGCGGACCAGTTTGACGCCACCCTGGTGTGGATGGCGGAGGAGCCGCTGCTGCGCGGCCGCAACTACCTGATGCGCGTGGGCACAAGCACGGTTGGAGCGACGGTCGCGCCGCTCAAGCACCGGATCGACGTCCACTCGCTCAAGCGAATCGCGGCCGACAAGCTCGAGCTCAACGAGATCGGCGTAGGCGAGCTCGAGCTCGATCGGCCCATCGCCTTCGATCCCTACGGCGAGAACCGTGACATGGGCGGCTTCGTGCTGATCGACCGCATCACCAGCCAGACGGTCGGCGCGGGGATGCTCAACTTTGCGCTGCGCCGGTCTCACAACGTGCAGTGGCAGACGCTTGACGTGGACAAAGCGGCGCACACGCGCCTCAAGGGCCACCGCCCCTGCGTGCTGTGGATGACCGGCCTCTCGGGCGCGGGCAAGTCGACGATCGCGAACCTGCTCGAGCGCAAGCTCCACAGTTTGGGCTGCCACACCTACCTGCTCGACGGCGACAACGTGCGCCATGGACTCAACAAGGACCTCGGCTTCACGGACGCCGACCGCGTCGAGAACATCCGGCGCATTGCCGAGGTGTCGAAGCTGATGGTCGACGCGGGGTTGATCGTGATCACCTCGTTCATCTCACCCTTCCGTTCGGAGCGGCGCACCGCGCGCGAGCTGCTCGAGGAGGATGAGTTCATCGAGGTGTTCGTGGATGCGCCGCTCAAGGTGGCGGAGGCTAGGGACCCCAAGAAGCTCTACGCCAAGGCGCGGCGCGGGGAGATCGCCAACTTCACCGGCATCGACTCGCCGTATGAGCCCCCCGAGTCGCCCGAGGTCCACATCGAGACCACCACGGGGACTGCGGAGGAGGCCGCGGAGCGGCTTGTAGAGGAGCTGCGGCAGCGCCGCCTCCTCGATCCGGAGTGAGCGCGTCCAGCGATCCGGAGTGAGCGTGGACCCCGTCTCGCTGGAGGAGCTCTGCGCGCTGGTGCGCGCCGCCGGGCAAGCCGTGATGGAGGTCTACGCGGGCTCCTTCACAGTTGACCGCAAGGGCGACGGCTCACCTGTGACGGAGGCTGACAGGCGCGCGGAAGAGATCATCCTGACCGGGCTTGAGCGCCTCGCCCCGGAGGTGCCGGTCGTCTCCGAGGAGGCTGCCGCGGATGCGGACGGGGAGCTTCCTTGGAACGGAAACGGTCGCCGGCCGCAGGCGTTCTGGCTCGTGGATCCCCTTGACGGCACCAAGGAGTTCGTCTCCCGCAACGGCGAGTTCACGATCAACGTGGCGCTGATCGAGGACGACGCGCCCGTCCTGGGAGTGGTCCTGGCGCCCGCGGTTGAGCGTCTGTTCGCGGCCAGCGAGCAGTTCGGAGCGATCGTCGAGGACGCTGCCGGTCGCCGGCAGGCGACGGCGCGCACGACGCCCGCCGAGGGCGCCACGATCGTCTCCAGCCGCTCGCACGGCGACCCCGAGGCGCTCGAGCGCTTCGCCGACGGGCGCCGGATCGCGGCCCAGGTGACGGCGGGCTCCTCGCTCAAGTTCTGCCTGCTGGCGGCCGGGCAGGCCGATCTCTACCCGCGCTTCGGCAGGACGATGGAGTGGGACACGGCCGCGGGGGACGCGGTCCTGCGAGCCGCCGGAGGACGGGTCACCGACCTCTCGGGCAACGTCCTGCGCTACGGCAAGCCGGGGTTCGAGAACCCCCACTTCGTCGCATGGGGGCGGGAGACCACGACGATGGCTGCAGCGGGAACGTAGCTGCGCGGAGAGTTCCCGGCCCCACGGGCCAAGGCCGCGCTGCTATTTCACGACCAGGGACTTCCGGGGGAGGTGGTTCAGTGCTGGCTGAGGGGCACCCGCACGTGGATGTAACGATTCGCCGCAAGTTGTAGACGCGGCGCGTTCTTCGTCCAGATGCCGTAGTAGTTCTGCCCGATTCGGTTACCCGAAACTAGGATCCGCGTGATTCGGGTCGCCCAGCTCCAGACCACGATCCCTGCCGTGTGGTGGATCCCAGCGTCGCCGTCTCCCGGTCCGCCGTGTGCGCCGCCAAGGGCATTACGCCCGACCACGTTGTTCCGAATGACGTTGCCGTTGAGGTCTTGGTGCGGGTTGTGGCTGTGTAGTGCGATCCCGGGCAGCCCGTTGCCATCCACCGTGTTGCCGATGACGTGGTTGCCATACGCGGCTCCACCGTAGAACGCGGCGGCCACCAGGATTCCCGCTCCCGGCACGCGCACCCCGTTTCCGTCAGCGGTGTTCCCCTTGATCGTGTTGTCGTAGACACCGCCGATCCGGGGGCGCGGCCGCCCGTCAGCCGCAGCAGCCCGCCGGCTGTGGCTGGCCAGGGTGATTCCGCAGTCGTACATGTTGTCGAGGATCTTGTTGCCGAGGATCAGATTGTGAGCCGCGGGACCTGACTCGTCGGTGAGATAGATCCCACCGATATTGTCGGAAACCACATTGTCCACAACGCGTGAGTCGGAGGTCGATGCGAGGTGGACGGCCTCGCCGCAACCCCCGGCCCGGTCGTCAATGGCCTGAGGTCCCGGCGGTTGACCATTCGCCGTGCACTCGCCCGTGAAATGGTGAGCGAAGGCGCTCGGATCGCTGTGGCGCACGACATGATCGGCGACGGTGGGAAGCTTGGCGCTCGGCTTAAACACGCGCTCGTAGCTGGCGTTCTCCGCCGGTGGGACTAGGCCGCGTACGAAGAACCCGCGGTCATTCTGTCTTACGACATCGTCGGCGATCGTGACCCGCTTGGTGCCCAGGGCCAGGATGCCCTCGTAGGTGGCGTTCTCCACCACCACGCCCCGCACCACCGACCCGGCCGCTGACGGGCCCAGGATCACGATGCCGCGGCCGTGTCCGCGCGCGTCCAGGATGGGCGAGTGAAACCCCCTAATCGTCAAGCGCTTCGTGATGACCACCTCGCCGCTATACGAGCCGGGTGCGAGATTGATCTGCTCGCCAACATGCGAGACCGCCACCGCGTGACTGAGCGATAGACAGGGGCTGGATTGGGTGCATCGAGCCCGGTCTGACCCACGTGGCGATAGGTACAGGCTCCCGGCCCCGTGATGCGACCCCGACGATCCGCAGGCCAACCCGGAGAGGGCCATCAGCGCCATGACGGCGCCCACCGCCAGACGCGAGCCAAGCTTCGCAGCAAACCCAGGGCTCATTGCGTTCAATTGCACCAGGGCGCGCCGGTGTGGCCAATACACAGGTCGACAGCCGGCGTGAGCAGCCGTATGTTGCTATCGCCGCCCTGGAACACGCCAACCACCTGTCCAGTGGTATCGATCGCGGGGCCTCCGCTCTCGCCGCGAGCCGCCGGCGTGGAGACGACAATCGCATCTCTCAAGGTCTCGGTGCCGACCGGGCCGGTCAGCGTCTCGAGGCGATCCATGCCCAAGATGGTCCCGTAAGTGACGCGCAGTGGCGCGTTTAGCCGGCCGTGCGGATAGCCAAGGAGCGCAAGGCGCTCCCCGATATGTGCTCGGGCAGGCCGCAGTCCTGACGGGGCCCGATAGTCGATCGCGTTGAGGAGCGCCAGACCGTGTGCGGAGCTCTCCGCAGCGACCAGGGCGGAACGTCCGCCAAAAACAGTGATCTCGCCGTGGCGTTGGAAGCATTTCGGCTGCACCACGTGGTACGCCGTAACCGCTTGGTGGCTCCCAACGGCAAAGGCGGTTGCACTAGTGCTCTCGTGCGTCGCAAGGGGGCGGCAGCCCACGCGCGAGACCGACTTTGAGACTCGGGCGAGCACCGACTGAGAGAACCCATGACCTGACATCGCCGCTTGAGTCCCGCAGCTGACGAGCACGGCCGCGGCGGCAACCACGAGAACCAAGCGAATATGCCCGCTCGCTCCCCAGCACAGCGTCTTTCTCATGTCGCCGCCACGGCCTCCGCGAGCCGCTTGACGTCGTCGGCCGTCGTGTCCCACGAGCACATGAAGCGGACCGCGCTCAGGCGCTCGTCCCAGACGTAGAAGTCGAACTGCTCCCGAAGGCGCGCGAGCGCCGCCTCGGGCAGGGTGGCGAAGACCGCGTTCGCCTCCACGGGATGCAGCAGCTCGACGCCCGGAACGTCCTCGATCGCGGCCGCCAGCCGAGCGGCCATGGCGTTCGCGTGCGAGGCGAGCGAGCGCCACAGCTCGTCCTCGAGCAGCGCTTCGAACTGGGCTGCGAGAAAGCGCATCTTGGAGGCGAGCTGGAGCGACTGCTTGCGCAGGTACTCGAATCCGTCAGCGAGCTCGGCGCGCATGAACACGACCGCCTCCGCGCCCAGCAGGCCGTTCTTGGTCCCGCCGAACGAGAGCACGTCCACGCCCAGCGCGCTGCTCGTCTCGGCCAGGGTCGAGCCGAGCGCCGCGGCGGCGTTGCCGAGCCGCGCTCCATCCATGTGCAGCACCATGTCCCGAGCGTGGACCAGCTCGGCGATCGCGGCGATCTCCGCGGGCGCGTACAGGGTGCCCAGCTCGGTCGACTGCGAGATCGAGACCACGCGCGGTTGGACCGCGTGCTCGTCGCCAGGGCGCGCGATCAGGCGCTCCACGCGCGGAGGGTCGAGCTTTCCGACGGAGCCCGGTGCGCTCAGCAGCTTGACCCCGGCGATCGCCTCTGGCGCCCCCGCTTCGTCGACGTTCAGATGGGCGCTCGATGTACAGATAACCGCCTCCCAGGGACGGCAGCAGGCCCGCAGCGAGAGCACGTTTGCCGCGGTCCCACCCCACACCAGGAAGGCGCGGGCAGCACCGAACTGCTCGCGCAACAGGGACTCCACGTGTTCGGTGTAGGGATCGTGGCCGTATCCGAACACGTGACCCGTGTTGGCCTGGCCGATCGCCTCCAGCACGGCGGGGTGCACGCCGGCGGCGTTGTCGGAGGCGAAACCCCGTCCACTCGCGCGCAGCACGGTCTCAGCTTAAAGAGATGAGACGGGCCGACTCTAAGAGACCGCTCACACCCGTCTTGAGAAAGCCCTGAGCCGCGTCGGATAGAAGATCATTATGCGCATGCTCTCCCGATCCAGGGCGGTGGGGTGACGCGGGTCTCACCCGCGCAACGCGCCCATGCGGATCGCGCTCGTCACCGAGGTCTTCCTGCCGGCGGTCGACGGCGTCGTTACACGCTTGCGTCGCACCCTCGAGGAGCTTCAGCGCCACGGCGATGAGGTGCTCGTGGTGGCCCCGGCAGGCGGCCCCGACTTCTACGCCGGGGCGAGGATCGTCGGCACCCCCGGGCTGCGCGTCCCGTTTTACCCGGATGGCACGGGCTACCCCGAGAAGCGCGTATCGCTGCCGGTCCCTCAGCTGCGCGCGGCACTCGATGCATTCGCACCCGACGTGGTCCACGCGATCAACCCATTTCTGCTCAGCGCGGGCGCGGTGCATTACGCCCATCGCCGCCGCATCCCGTTGATCGCCTCCTATCACGCCAACATCGCGGCTTATTCCCAGTACTACGGTCTGGGCGCGCTCGAGGCGCTCGGCTGGCGCTACGTGATCTGGCTGCACAATCGCGCCGACGTCAACCTGTGCACGTCGGCGGCGACGCTTGAGGCCCTCCGTGAGCGCGGCATCCAGCGGCTCGCACTGTGGCCCTACGGGATCGAGAGCGACCGCTTCTCCCCGCGCTGGGCCACGCGTGACTGGCGCGAGCGCCTAAGCGGCGGCCATCCGGAACGTGTCATCGTCCTCTGCGTCGGACGGCTCGCCAAGGAGAAGTCGCTTCGGCGCCTCGAGCCGGTCCTCCGCCGCGTGGAGGGGATCTCGCTGGCGATCGTGGGCGACGGCCCTGAGCGCGCGCAGCTGGAGCGGGCGTTCGCCGGGACTCCGACCAACTTCCTGGGCCTGCTCGCCGGCGAGGACCTGTCGCGCGCGTACGCGTCCGCCGACGCGTTCTTGTTCCCCTCAGACTCGGAGACGCTCGGCATGGTGATCCTCGAGGCGCACGCCGCCGGGCTGCCCGTCGTGGCGGCCGACACCCCCGCCGCCAGAGAGCTCGTCCACGATGGGATCGATGGACTGCGCTACGACGCCCGTGACCCCGAGGCGCTGACCGGCGCGGTGCGAAGGCTGGCGCAGGACCGAGCGCTCCGCGAGGCGATGGCGAAGGCGGCCCCGGGGGCGGTAGCGGGCGCGAGCTGGCGGGAGGCGACCGACGCGCTGCGCGCGCAGTACCTCGCCGTGACGGGGATGCAACCGCTCGGCGACGGACCCCGGCCCTACAGCGAACCGACCGTCCCGCTCGCCGCGTCGGCGACGGTGCTCCCGTGAACGCGGCGCCCGCCGGTCTGCGTGGCGGCGGCCGCCGCCGCACCGGCGGCCACCGCGGACGCGGTTGGCTCGCCGCGCTGATCGCGGTGGCGATCCTGGCGGGCCTGGTGGCGCTCGCGATCACGAAGCTCGACCCGCGGGTCATCGGCCACGCGCTGGCGCACGTCGATGTCGGCTGGACGCTGCTCGCGCTCGGGCTGATGGCGGCCGCGTTCCTGGCCCGCGCGGAGTCGTGGCACGCCGTGCTGCTTGCGGCGATCAGGAGCAAGCGCGGCCGGGATGCCGACCTTGGCGAAGATCTCGACCGCGGCACCGTCACCCGGGCGCTCTTGATCGGCATGGCGGGCTCGTCCGTCGCCCCGGGGCGGCTGGGCGAAGCGGCGCGGGCGTGGGTGGTGGCCCGACGACTCGGTCAGCCCTCGCGCAGCTTCGCGCTGGTGCTGGGCACGGTCGTCTCGCAGACATTCCTCAACCTCTTGGCGCTCGGCATTCTCGCCGTGGTCGCGGTACTCGACTCGGCACTCGCCAAGGGCCGGGTCGAGGCGATCGTGGCAGCGGTCGTGCTGCCGGCGGCCCTGATCGCGCTGATCTTCCTCGCCCCCCCGCTGCTGCGCCGCGCGTGCTCGGTGAGATGGCGTGCCTGCCGGAAGGCGGCCGCGTGGCTCGAGGCTCAGCTGGTGCGTGGCCGGGAGGGCTTGGCGGTGTTCCGGATGCCGCTGGCCGCGATCCACGCGACCAGCGCCCAACTGGCCGCCTGGGCGCTGCAGCTGGGGTCTTGCTACGCGACGATCCTCGCGCTCGGTCTGCAGGACCACGCCAATCTGGCAGCGGCGGCGGCCGTGCTGCTGGCCGTGAACCTGACTGCGATCGTGCCGCTCACGCCCTCCAATGTGGGCGTCTTTCAGGCGGCCTGCATCGCGGTGCTGCATCCCTTCGGGGTGGACGCGAGCCGCGCCCTCGCCTACGGCCTGGTGTTACAGGCGGTCGAGATCTTCGACGGGCTGATCCTGGGCGGGCCGGCGCTGCTGCGCGAGGGGCTCCAGTGGAGTGAGCTGCGCCGCGGCGCCTGGCGCGGCATCGACGATCCCCGCGAGACGCCGGGGATCTCCACAGCGGGTAGCTAGCGCGCGCAAGCACCGCGCGCAGGCGACAATGCCCAGCTGATGGACCCGAGCCACACCGTCCACCTGCCCGGGTTCCTGCACGCCCTGGAGCCGACGCTCAACAACTACGGCTACCTGGCGGTGGCGGGCTTGGTCCTGATCGAGGACTTCGGTGTCCCCGTTCCCGGCGAAACGATTCTGATCCTCGGCGCGGTGTACGCGGGCACGGGGCGCCTCAGCATCTGGTTGGTGGGGGTGCTCGCGTTTCTGGCCGCCGTGCTCGGGGACAACATCGGTTTCGCGATCGGCCACTTCGGCGGCCGCGCCCTGATCGAGCGCTACGGGCGCTACATCTTTCTGACCAGAGAGCGGATCGACAAGGCGACAGCCTTCTTCGAGCGCTACGGCGGCTGGATCGTGGTGGTCGCGAGGTTCATCGAGGGCCTGCGGCAGGCGAACGGGATCATCGCCGGGATCACCGGCATGCACTGGGCAAAATTCCTCGCCTTCAACGCGATCGGGGCGGCGCTGTGGGTGGCGCTGTGGACATCGGTCGGCTATTTCGCCGGCGACCACATCACCTCGATCTACCACGCGGTCACCAAGTACACGCTGTATGTAGTGATCGCCGTCGTGGTCGTACTGCTGGCTTGGCTCGCGTGGCACGTGTACCGGCGCCGCAGGCCCAAGAAGTCCGAATAGAACCTTGCCACACCTATGTCAAGGTTTGTCAAAACGTTGGTAGCATCGAACGAGTGCGGGATCTCCTGGCCACCATGCGCGAGCGGGTCGTCGTCTTCGACGGCGGCATGGGCGCGACGCTCGAGCAGCTGGACCTGAGCCTCGAGCGCGACTACCAGCTCCCCGGACGCTGTCACGAGGCGCTGGTGCTGAACCGGCCCGACGTGATCGAGGGCGTTCACTCGGCGATGCTCGAGGCGGGCGCGATCGTGCTCGAGACCGACACCTTCCAGGGCTCGCGACTGAAGCTCGCGGAGTGGGGTCTGGGCGACTGCACCGAGGAGATCAACCGTAAGGCCGCCGAGATCGCCCGGCGAGCGGCCGGCGAGCAGCGCTTCGTCGCCGGCTCCGTCGGCCCCACCGGCTTCCTGCCCGCGAGCGACGATGAGACGCTCGGGCGGATCACGTTCAAGGAGCTGCTCGAGGTCTTCGCCGAACAGGCCCGGGGCCTGATCGCGGGTGGAGTGGACAGCGTAATCATCGAGACCGCTCAGGACATGCTCGAGGTCAAAGCGGCTGTCTTCGGGGTGCGCGAGGCGTGCCGCGAGGCGGGCCGTGCCGTCCCCATCCAATGCAGCGTCTCGCTCCTGCCCCAGAACGGCAAGATGCTTCTGGGAACCGACATCGACTCGGCCCTGACCACGCTCGAGGCGCTGGAGGTCGACGCGATCGGGCTCAACTGCTCGACGGGACCCGAGGACATGCGCGACGCGATCCGCTTCCTCTCGGAGCACTCAAGCGTGCCTGTCCACTGCATCCCCAACGCCGGCATCCCCCATCAGGGTCCTCGGGGCGAGACGATCTTCCCCGAGCAGCCCGAGCCGTTCGCCGAACTGCTGGGCGACTTCGTCGAGCGTTACGGCATCTCGATCGTGGGCGGCTGCTGTGGCACCACGCCCGAGCACATCCGCGTGCTGGCCGAGCGCGTCGGCGGCCGCGTGCCCAAAGAGCGCCCCGGACCACGGCCACCCCGGCTCTCCAGCATGCAGACCGCCACCGCGCTGGTGCAGGACCCGCGTCCCTCGCTGGTGGGCGAGCGGGTCAACGCTCAGGGATCCCGCAAGGCCAAGCAGCTGCTCCTGGCCGACGACTACGACGGGCTCGTCACCGTCGCCGAGGATCAGGTGACCGGCGGCGCCCATGTGCTCGACCTGTGCGTGGCGCTGACCGAGCGCCAGGACGAGGCCGAGCAGATGCGGGCGCTCGTCAAGCGGATCTCGCTCACGCAGCCCGCTCCGATCCAGATCGACACCACCGAGCCCGAGGTGGCCGAGGCGGCGCTCGAGCAGATCCCGGGCCGCGCGATCGTCAACTCCGTCAACCTCGAGGCGGGGCGGGCGAAGCTCGATCGCGTCGTGCCGCTGGCCCGCGCCCATGGCGCGGCGGTGATCGCGCTCACGATCGACGAGCAGGGAATGGCCAAGACGGCGGAGCGCAAGCTCGAGGTCGCGCGCCGCCTTCAGCGCATCTGCTGCGAAGAGCACGGCCTCGACCCCGAGCTGCTGATCTTCGACTGCCTCACGTTCACGCTCACCACCGGGGATGAGGAGTGGCGGCACTCCGCGGTCGAGACGATCGAGGGGATCCGCCGCGTCAAGGCCGCGCTCCCGGGCGTCAAGACCTCGCTTGGCGTGTCCAATGTCAGCTTCGGCGTCGGCCTCGCCGCCCGCAGCGCGCTCAACAGCGTCTTTCTCCACCACTGCGTGGAGGCGGGGCTCGACCTCGCGATGGTCAACCCCAATCACATAACCCCGTACGCCGAGATCCCTCCGGACGAGCGCGAGCTGGCCGACGATCTGGTCTTCGACCGGCGCGAGGACGCGCTTGAGCGCTTCATCGCCCACTTCGAGGCCAAAGGGCCCGAGGACCAGGAGGCCGCCGGCAAGGACCCCACCGCGGGGATGGAGCCCGAGCAGGCGCTCCACTTCCAGATCCTGCGCCGGCGCAAGGAGGGCGTCGAGGATTGGATCGATCAGAGCGTCGAGAAGATCGGCGCAGTGCCGACCCTCAACGACGTGCTCCTGCCGGCGATGAAGGAGGTAGGCGACAAGTTCGGCGCGGGCGAGCTGATCTTGCCCTTCGTGCTCCAGTCCGCCGAGGTGATGAAGCGCGCGGTCGCGCAGCTCGAGCGCTATCTCGACCGGATCGAGGGCTACACCAAGGGCACCGTGGTGATCGCGACGGTCTTCGGCGACGTCCACGACATCGGCAAGTCGCTGGTCAACACGATCCTCACCAACAACGGCTACTCGGTCGTCGATCTCGGCAAGCAGGTCCCGATCCAGACGATCATCGAGGCGGCGCTCGAGCACCGGGCGACGGCGATCGGACTCTCGGCCCTGCTCGTCTCGACCTCCAAGCAGATGCCCGCGTGCATCTCCGAGTTGCACGCGCAGGGACTCGAGTTTCCGGTGCTCGTGGGGGGCGCGGCCATCAACCGCAACTTCGCCCTACGGGCGCTCTACCCCGAGGGACCGGACTCCGACGCGATTTACGAGCCCGGGGTGTTCTACTGCAAGGACGCCTTCGAGGGGCTCGCCAAGATGGATCAGCTGCTCGAGGCCGACGCCCGCCGAGCCTTGGTGGAGAAGACCCGTGCGGCGGCCCACAGCCTGCGCGAGCAGCCCGCGGTCGAGGATCGCTCGCCGCCGACCAGCGACGCCTCCGTGCGCAGCGCCGTGGCGAGTGACAATCCGATCCCCGCACCGCCGTGGTGGGGCGTGCGCGAGATCGAGGTCGACCTCGACGAGGTCTACCACCACCTCGACACCCACGTTCTGTTCAAGCTTCACTGGGGCGGGCGAGGCGTCAAGGGAGCGAAATGGCAGCGGCTCGTGCAGGAGGATTTCGGGCCGCGGCTCGAGCGCATGTGGCGCGAGCAGACCTACCTGCATCCGCGCGCGCTGCTTGGCTACTTCCCCGCCAACGCCGACGGCAACGAGCTCGTGCTGTGGGACCCGGACGCTCCGGGCGAGCGCGAGCTCGAGCGACTGGTCTTCCCGCGCCAGCCTCGGCACGAGCGCATCTGCCTGGCCGACTTCTTCAGAGGCGTGAAAACGGGCGAGGTCGATGTGTGCGCGATCCAGGCGGTGACGGCCGGAGACGAGGTGACCGAGACATGCGAGCGCCTTCAAGCCGAGGGCGAATTCGCCGAGCAGCTGTTCGTCCACGGCCTCGGCGTGCAGAGCGCCGAGGGCATGGCCGAGTGGCTGCACGCGCGCGTCAGGGGCGACCTCGGCCTGGGCGCGAGGCAGGGGCGCCGCTACTCCTGGGGCTACCCCGCCTGCCCCGAGCAGTCCGAGCACGAAAAGGTCTTCCGCGCGCTCGATGCTCCCCGCATCGGGCTGCGCCTCTCGGGCGGCTACGCGCTCGAGCCCGAGCAGTCGACGCTTGCGATCATCGCTCACCACCCTCAGGCGGTCTACTTCGGGATGAAGTCGGGACACCTGCCGCGTACGGCCCGGCAGGCGGCCGACGAAGTCATCGCGGACACCGACAAGGACCCTGCGCGAACGGCCGAGCTCGCGCTCGAGTCCTAGCCCGAGCCCTCCGTCTCGAGCACCTCGCGCCCGGCCCCTCGTCGCGGCAGCGGCGCGAGCTTCACCGGCGTGGCGTGCATCGCCCGCAGCCTGATCTCGCGCCAGGACATGCCCTCCTTGAGCAGCGCGGGACCGCCCATGAGGACGGCCGTGGCGACCTCCACGGCCTGCAGAATGACCCCGTAGGCGACGCCGTCGCCGTAGCTCACGTGCCACCCGGCGTGCAGCACGGCCGCGCAGGCCGCCTGGAAAACTCCGAGGTTCGCCGGCGTGGCGGGCACCACAGCGGTGATGTTGACCGCGAACAGGACCCCGGCAGCGGCGGCGATGCCGGTCCGGTGGTCGAGGCCCAGAGCGATCAGCAGCAGGTAGCAGGAGACGCATTGGAGCGCCCACGCCCCCAGCTGTCCGGCCGCCGCGATCAGACCCAGGCGCGGGCGCCGAAAGACGATTAGTCCGGTCCGGACACGCTGTAGCGCGCCGCGCATCTGAGCGAGCAGCGTCCGCAGGGGCCCGAACGGCACTCGCTGCGAGAGCCCCCGTCCCCGCAGCAGCGCGGGCGCGGCCAGCACGGCCAGGAGCAGCGCCGCGGGCGCGGCAGCAGCGGCCACCAGGGCATCCTCATGGCCCGCGAACACCGACACCGCCGAGAACATGATCCCGGCGAGGATCATCAGCGCCACGACGTTGAGGATCGTCTGCGAGACGATCGTGCCCAGCACGACCGGCAGATGCTCGCGCGGGCGCCCGGTGCGGCGCGCCACGACCAGCGCCCGGGAAGGCTCACCGAGTCGTGCGGGCAGCGTCGAGGACATCAGCACGCCGATGAAAGTTCCCTGCATCGAGTCGGCCAGGCGCACGCGGGCGTGGGGAAGCGCAGCTCGCAGGATCGCGAGCCAGGAGACCGCCCGCAGGGCCATGGCGGCGCACATCACCGCCAGCGCCATCACCACGAACGAGGGCGAGGAGGAGACGAGCGCCGAGCCGATGTTGTTGAGGCCGATCTTCTGCAGCGCGAATACGGCCAGGGCCGCTGCGCCGAGCGAGAGGGCCACGGTAGCCAGGCGGCGGGCTACCGCCGGAATCGGCCTGCGTGAGCCGACCGTCGCGGGCTCGAGGCTCTTGAGACGCTGGGCGGGCGCCCGCGGCTGCAGGTCCGCGGAGCGCACGCCGACTCGAACGGCGGCGCGCTGCACGCGACCCTCGGGCACGGGAGTGGCAATCGCGTCTTCGTAGGCGCCGAGCACCTGCTCGGCCACGCGCGGCCAGGCGAAGCGCTCCGCGCTGCGGGCCGCAGCCAGCGCCATCTCGCGCATGCGCCCGGGGTCCTGCCACAGGTCGCGGACCGTCTCCGCCAGCGCCTGCGCGTCGCCTCTGGGCACCAGCGCGCCGTCGACGCCGTCGGTGACCACGTCGCGGTAGCCCGCGATGTCGGAGCCGACGACCGGCGTGCCGGCCGCGAAGGCCTCGGTCAGCACCATGCCGAAGCTCTCGCCGCCGAGCGAGGGAGCGCACATCAAATCGGCCCGTTCGAGCTCGGCCCGTTTGGTGGCTTCGTCGACCTTGCCGAGCGCGCGCACCCCGCGACCGTCGAGCAGCAGGGGCTCGAGCTCGGCCCTGGTTGGACCGATCAGGGTCAGCTCGCACGGGATGTGGTCGCGCAGCGCCTCGAAGGCACGCAGCAAGATCGGCAGCCCCTTGCGCGCCACCGCCTGGCCCACGAACACGAGCCGCAGCGGCTCGCCGAGCGGCCGCGATGCCGCGGCCAGAGCGGTGCCGCCGTCGACATGCACGCCGTTGGGGATCAGCCGGTAGTGGCCGCCGAAGAAGCGCCGGTTGGTCCACGCTGCCGCCTCGGAGACGGCGATGCGCACGTGCAGGCGATTGAGCATGCGTCGGGCGCCGAGGACGTTGGCCATCCCGTTGAGGGCGTGGCTGGTGGAATAAGTGTGGAAGGTGCCCACCAGCGGCAAACGCGTCTGGTCGGTGCCGATCCAGCACAGCACCGGCGCGATCGGCTCGTGGATATGGACGACATCGAAGCTTTCGCTGCGCAGCGCCTTGAGCATGCTCGCCACCCCGTAAGGGGTGAGACAGACGTTGGAAACCGCGCCGTTGGCCTTCAGGCCAACGGTGCGACCCAACGGTATGAGGAAGTCGGGCTGCTCGAGCGGCTGGGGCCAGGCGCCGCGATGCAAAGTGCCGGCCAAGCGATCGTGGGGGTCAAACGGCGCCAGCACACGCACGTGGTGCCCCCCCTCGATAAAGCGCTCGGCGAGCGCCTCGATGTGTCGCGTGACCCCCCCTGGATAGCTCCACGAGTAGGGGGACACGAGGGCGATGCGCATAGGTCGAATGCTAATGGTCGGGGAGCGCCACTTTTATTTCCGGTTTATGCCGCCGCGCATGCGCGGCGGCTAGGCCGGGGCGCATGCGCCCCGGCCAGGGTCGGCGCATGCGCCGACCCCTATCATCATTTCCCCGTGCCCGTTCGCCATTTCGTCAAATACACCTTCCTCAAGGTCGACCCGGAGTGGCGGCGGCTCGACGAGGAACAGCGCGCGCAGGACAAGCGCGAGTTCATCGCCGCTTGCGAGGACTTCGCCGACGGCCATCTGCTGCGGGCGTTCTCGCTGGTCGGCACGCGCGGCGACGCCGACCTGATGCTGCTGGGTCAGGCGGAGAACCTGGAGCGGATCCACGAATTCCACGTGGTCCTCGCCCAGAGCGGGCTGATGAAGTGGTCCTCGGTGCCGTACTCGCTGCTGGCGATGACCAAGCCCTCCGAGTACTCGCAGGAGTCACGGCTCGAGGTGCGGCCCGCGCACGGCAAGTTCCTGTTCGTGTATCCGTTCGTGAAGACGCGGGCCTGGTATGCGCTGCCCGGCGAGGAGCGCTACCGGATCATGCAGGAGCACATCCGCATCGGCCGCGAGTACCCCTCCGTCGATCTCAACACGAGCTACTCCTTCGGCCTCGACGACCAGGAGTTCGTGGTCGCCTTCGAGACCGACAACCCCGCGGACTTCCTCGACCTCGTGCAGCGGCTGCGGACGACCGAATCGAGCGCCTACACCTTGCGTGACACGCCCACCTTCACCTGCATCTCGTGTTCTGTCGAGCGCGCGCTCGGCGCGCTCGACGGCGCCCCCCTCACGGTTCAGGCATCGCTGCCGTGAGCACTGCCGAGCTCGCCAGCGACTTCGACGAGGTCCGCGACATCACCGTGATCGGGGCCGGCCCGGTGGGACTCGCGACCGCGTTCTGGGCCGGCATGCGCGAGTCCTCCTCGCGCATCATCGACTCGCTGCCGGAGCTCGGCGGCCAGCTCACCACGCTCTACCCCGAGAAGTGGATCTTCGACGTCCCCGGCCATCCCAAAGTGCTCTCCAAGGACCTGGTCGAGATGCTGCGCGTACAAGCGCTGGAGCAGTTCGACGTGCCCGTGCACCTCGAAACCACCGCCTCGACGATCTCCTGGGAGGGGGAAGGCGAGGAGCGCTTGATCGTGCTGCACACGAATCGAGGCGAGTTGCGCTCGCGCACGGTGATCGTCGCCGGCGGCCATGGCGCCTTCGAGCCCAAGAAGCTGCCGGGCTACGACATGACGCCCTGGGAGGGACGCGGCGCGCACTACATCGTCGGCTCCAAGGCGGTGTTCGAGGGCAGGCGGGTGATGATCGTGGGTGGCGGCGACTCGGCCTGCGACTGGACGATCAACCTGCTCGACACGGCCGCTGAGATCAACCTCGTCCACCGCCGCGAGGGTTTCCGCGCCCACGAGCTGACCGTGGGCCAGGTCCACGACGCCGCCGAGCGAGGCCGGGTCACGCTGCTGGTCCCCTACCAGATCAAGGAGGTCCACGGGGACGGCACGATCGAACGGGTTCGGCTCTTCAACTCCGAGGATGAAGCGCAGGAGGTCGAGGTCGAGGTCGACGCGATCCTGCTGCAGCTCGGGTTCAAGACCGCGCTCGGCCCCCTGAAGGACTGGGGCTTCGAGATCAGCAAGGGCTCGATCGTCGTCGACCAGGTGATGAAGACCTCGCTCGAGCGAGTGTGGGCCTGCGGCGACATCACCACTTTCGAGGGCAAGCTCAAACTGATCGCGACGGGGTTCTCGGAGTCCGCGATCGCGGTCGCTCAGGCGGTGCACGAGATCCGGCCGGAGATGAGGATTCAGCCCAAGTACTCGACCAACACCGGGGTGCCCGGGGCCGTTGCCGGACAGCCCTAGAGCGAGGGACCGGGCGACCGCCGAGCGCGCAGCTGCGGGAGGTGAGCCGGGCGTCTGGGGGGATCCGCGGGCCCAGGTCGATCTGAGCGCCGCCGTCGCCCACCTGCGCGAGGCGGACGCGGTGCTGGCAGCGCTGATCGATCAACTCGGCCCCGAGGGGCTGCATGACCGCGCCGGCCGGCCGGCTGATCACTACGGCGCGCTGGTCCGCTCGATCGTGGGCCAGCAGCTCTCGACCAAGGCGGCGCTCGCCATCTACAACCGCCTGACGGACCGCTTCGGCGGTCGTACGCCGACGCCGGCCGAGGTTCTGGCGGACGATCCCGAGGAGCTCCGGGCCGCCGCCGGCCTCTCGCGCGCGAAAGTCTCGTTCCTGCGCTCGCTCGCCGAGCATGTGCAGGGCGGCTCCTTGGAGCTCGAGCGCCTCGACGTGCTTTTAGACGAAGAGGTGATCGCGGAGCTCGTGGCCGTCCGCGGGCTCGGCGAGTGGAGCGCCCACATGTTCCTGATGTTCCATCTCCGCCGAGGCGACGTGCTGCCGGTGGGGGACCTCGGGATCCGCCGTGCGATCAGAGATCGCTACGGCCTCGATGCCCTGCCGGATGCCGCCACGATGGAGCGAATCGCCGCTCCCTGGCGTCCCTACCGCACGATCGCCTGCCGCTTCTTGTGGCGGGGGCTCGACGCGGTGCCCGTTTAGGTGTCGGCTCCGCGGTAGGTGGGCGGGCTAGACGGCCGAGACTTCTTCCTCGTCCGCAACGCGGAACGAGGAGCCGCAGCCGCACGCCGCGACCACGTTCGGGTTTTCGACCTTGAACCCGGCGCCTTGGAGGCCGTCGACGAAGTCGATCGTGGAGCCGTTGACGTACGGGAGGCTCGGCCGATCGACCAACAGGCGAATGCCCTTGTCCTCGAACACGCTGTCCTCGTCGCGCTGCTCGTCGAAGGCGAGCGCGTACTGGAAGCCCGAGCAGCCTCCGCCGCGGACCCCCACGCGCAATCCCGCAGTCCCGGCGACCGCGGCCTGGGTGGCCAGGAACTCGCGCACTTTCTCGGCACCCTTGTCGGTGAGAGTGATCATGCTTCAGGAAGTATAGCCGTGGGACGCGGGGACCTCCGAGCGGCCGAGTGTCGCAGGCGGGCATCGCTAGCCTGTGGAACATGGCCACGAATGGTCCCGCCACCACGGAGGAGCTGAAGAGTCGCATCGAAAGCGCGATCCCCGGCGCGCAGGCGACCGTTTCCGGCGACGGGCACCACTTCAATGCGGTGGTCGTGGCGGACGCGTTCAAGGGGCTCAGCCGCATCGCCCGGCACCGGCTCGTGTACGACGTCTTCGGGGACGAGCTCGGCGGCCGCATCCACGCCCTCTCGATCCAAACCAGAGAAGGAGATTTCTGATGACAGAAGAGTCCAACCCGATGCGCGATTCGATCCAACAGGCGATCGCCGAGAATCCGGTGATCCTGTTCATGAAAGGCACGCCCGATCAGCCGATGTGCGGCTTCTCGGCGCGCACGGTCGCGATGCTGCAGAACGTCGGCCGCCCGTTCGCGGCCGTGGACGTGCTCCCCGATCCCCGCATCCGTCAGGAGCTCTCGGCGCTCTCCAACTGGCCCACGATCCCGCAGCTGTTCGTGGACGGCGAGCTGGTCGGCGGCTGCGACATCGTCGCGGAGATGTATGAGACCGGCGAGTTGCAGCAGACACTCGGCGTGGAGGCCGCAGGCGGCGAGCCGCTCGACGAGCCGGCCGCGCCGGAGGCGCCGCCCCTCTCGATCGAGAACCGGCTCTAGCGGGCCCGCGCGGCAGTCTTTGTCCCTCTACCGCCGAGGGGTGGCGGTAAATGGACATCGGCACAGCTGAAGCCCTCGTTGCCGTGCGCTTCGAGGGCGGCTCGCTGCGGGCGCTCGACCAGACGCTGCTGCCATTTCAGGAGCGTGAGCTGGTGCTTCAGAGCGCGGCCGCGGTCGCCGAGGCGATCCGCCGTCTCCAGATCCGGGGCGCGCCGCTGATCGGTGTGGCGGCCGCCTACGGGGTGGCCGTCGAGCTTCAGCGCGAGCCGACCGAGAGCGCGCTGGAGAGAGCCAGCGCCGCGCTGCGGGCCGCGCGGCCCACGGCCGTCAACCTCGCCTACGCCGTCGACCGCGTGCACGCCGCGGCCGCCGGCCGGGACGATAAGGCCGAGGCCGCGCTGGCGCAGGCGCGCGCGATCGAGGCCGAGGAGCTCGCCGCCAGCGACAGCATGGCGACGGCGGGGGCCGAGCTGCTTGCGGGCACCCGCCGCGTCCTCACCCATTGCAACACGGGCGCGCTCGCGGCGCCCGGCCGGGGGACGGCGCTGGCCGTGATTGCCGAGCTGGCGGCGCGTGAGGGCCTGGACCAGGTCTTCGCGACGGAGTCCCGGCCCTTGCTGCAGGGCGCGCGCCTGACCGTGTACGAGCTGCGTCGCCTGGGGCTTCGCCACGCGCTCGTCGTGGACTCCGCCGCGGCCGGGTTGATAGCCGCCGGCGCGGTCGAGGCGGTGGTCGTCGGCTGCGATCGTGTCGCCGCCAACGGCGACGTGGCCAACAAGGTCGGGACCTACGGGCTGGCGCTCGCGGCGCGGGAGGCCGGTATCCCGTTCGTGGTCGCGGGCCCGGTCTCCACGATCGACCCCGAATGCTCCTCGGGCGGCGCGATCGCGATCGAGGAGCGCGACCCCGACGAGGTCCGGCGCACCGGCGCTGTGGAGCTCACGATCCCGGGGACGCCTTGCCGGAACCCGGCCTTCGACGTCACCCCGGCGAAGCTGATCTCCGCGCTCGTCACTGAGCGGGGGGTGGCTCGGCCGGTGAGGCGCGAGACCGTTTCGCGCCTGCTGAGGGCCCGTCGAACCCTCGAGCGAACGTGAGGGTCGCCCGCTCCCACACGCTGGACGAGGTGCGGATCGAACGGCTTCCAGATCCCGTTCCTGGTCCGGGCGAGGTCGTGTGCGAGGTGCTCGCCTGCGGCGTGTGCGCCTCGGATGTGACCGACTGGTACGTGCAGGCCAAGCTGCCGGCGGTGCTGGGCCACGAGCCCGCGGGCCGCGTGCTCGCGGTGGGCGACGGGGTCGTCGGCGTGTCGCCTGGAGACCGCGTGGCGATCCACCACCACGCGCCGTGCGGCGAATGCAGACGCTGCCGGCGGGGCCACGAGACGCTGTGCGAGCGCTTCCGCGCGACGCACCTCGAGCCGGGCGGGTTTGCCGAGCGCGTGCGCGTGCCCGGAGACCTGGTCGATGAGCTGCTCGTCCTCCCCGAAGAGCTCGACGATGCGAGCGCCACGCTGATCGAGCCGCTCGCGTGCGTGCTGCGCGCCCAGGATCGGGCGTCGCTGCGGCCGGGCGACAGCCTGCTCGTGGTGGGCGCGGGCTGCAACGGCCTGCTCAACATCGCGGCCGCGCACGCGCGCGGGATCGAGGTGGTGTGGGTGCGCGAGCCGCGCCCCGACCGTCGCGCGCTGGCGCAGGAGTGGGGCGCCGAGCATCACGGCAACGAGCTCGTCGACGTGGCGATCGTGTGCACGCCGAGGCCGGAGGCGATCGCGGCCGCGAGCGAGGCGCTGGCGCCCGGCGGCGCGCTCTGCCTGTACGCGCCTCCGTCGCCCGGGGCGCCCCTGGCCGTCGACGGAACCGCGCTCTTCATGCGCGAGCTGATGGTCACCGCGAGCTATTCGGCGGGGCCCGAGGACATGCGCGCGGCGCTGCGCCTGTTGCTCGAGCGCAGGGTTGATCCCGAGCCGCTGATCACCCACCGACTCGGCCTCGAGGAGACCGACCGCGCGCTCTCGCTCCAGCGGCGCGGCGAGGCGCTCAAGGCGGTGGTGATGCCGGGTCAGGACGGAGCGGGGCCACGCCGATGAGGGCCGCCGTCCTCCACGGCCCGGAGGACCTGCGCGTCGAGGACATACCCGAGCCCGAGGGCGAGGTGCTCGTCGAGGTGCTCGTCACCACCACCTGCGGGACCGACGTGAAGATGTGGCGCCACGGACACCGCGCGCTTGCGCCCTACCCGTGCCTGTTCGGACACGAGACGGCCGGGAGGCGGCTCGATACCGGAGAGCGCGTGCTGGTCTCGGATTCGGTCAGCTGCGGCGCCTGCCGGTGCTGCCGCGCCGGGCGGGCCCAGATCTGCCGCTCTCCGATCTGGGTGCTAGGCGGATTCGCGGAGCGGATCGCCGCGCCGGAGCGGGCGCTGTACCCGCTGCCTTATGTCTTGCCACCCGAGGCCGCCGCAACCGCCGAGCCGCTGGCGGCCGCCCTGCATGCGGTGTCCCGGGGCACGGACGCGGGCGACGTCGGCATTCTCGGGGGAGGTTCGGTCGGCCTGATGCTCGCCGCGCTGCTGGTCGCACAGGGGCGCTCGGTGCTGGTCGCCGACCCGCACGGCGAGCGCCGCGAGCAGGCCCGCCAGCTGGGTGCCCGCGCGGCCGAGGCACTGTCAGAGCATGAACTCGTGTTCGAGGCCGTGGGGCGTCCGGAAGCGTGGCGCGCTGCGCTCGCCGCGGTGGGCGCGGGAGGTGCCCTGGTGCTGGTCGGCGGCTGTCCCGGAGACAGCGAGGTCAGCCTGCCGGCAGCGCCGATCCACTACGACGAGCTCGAGCTGCGGGGCAGCTTCCACCACGCGCCGGCCGAGGTCGAGCGCGCGCTCGCAGTGCTCGCCGCCGGGGACTTCCCCTGGCTCCTACTCATGGGTGAGCGGATCGGGCTCGAGCGGCTGCAGGAAGCGCTCGCGGCCGCGCCCGGCGGTCCGGCGCGCAAATGGATCGTCGACCCGGCGCTCTGAGGCGCCGTCACGGGCCCGCGAGCGCTGAAATCAGCGTTTCGGGCCGCGCCTGAATTCGAGGTACTCGAGGATCCGTCGCGAATCGCAGATCGCCTCTCCGTCGATGACCAGGACCGGCACCCGCCGCTGGCCGGTCAGTTCCTCAACCTCGGGGCGGCGCGAGCGGCGCTGCGGGACCACTACCTGATCGAAGCCGATGCCCTCGCGGGCGAGGGCCCGCGCAACCTTGCCGCACGGACATAGCCGGTTGGTAGGAGTGCTGCACCGGTACAGCGTCGCCATCTATGTCACGAGCGGAGGTGCTCAGCGCTTGCGAGCGCGGCCGCGGCCGCCGGTCGCGAGCGATCCGAGCGCGGCGATCCCGCCGCCGACGACGAAGCCGGCGACAACCGCGCCGATCACCACCTGCGAACGATGCCGCCGCAACTGCGCGCGCCAATCGGTGATGCGCACCACCTCGTGGCGAAGCTTCTCGAGCGAGGTTCCGAGCTCCTGGCGGTTCTGCTCGATTGAGGCGCGAATCTCTTCGGGGGAGCGAGCCGGCATCAGCTTTTCCGATTACGCGTGGGGGCCGCCGTTGCGGACCGTCGCGCTGATCTTCTTGGCTTCGTCGATCGCCATCTTGGGCGTCGGGGCCCCGACCTTGAGCTTGCGCCAGGCGAACAGGAACGCGCCAAGCGTCAGCACCACGAGCACGCCGGTGACGATGATGAAGCCAACCCAGATGTTCTCAACGCCCTCGATCGCGCTCGCCAGTCCCCAACCGAGCGTCTCCAGCGCGAGCACCAACGCGAAAATCCCGAACACGGCGCCGACCGCGACTGCGATCAGGCCCCGGGCGAGGCTCGAGAGCTTGGCGATCGTCTCCGCCTTGGCGAGCTCGATCTCCTCGCGCACCAGCACCGTGACGCGCTCGGACACCTCGGTTACGGCGGCGGCGAAGTTCTCGTTGCCCTGACTGGCGGTCGAGGTGGAGGTCGGGGTCGACTTGAGGAACATGGCGGCTCAGCGGGCCAGGCGCCGGAGGATCATCGCACACACGAAGCCGGCTGCGAAAGCGGCCCCAGCGGCCACCTCGGGCCGCTCTTCCACGATCGCTGCGCCGCTAGGCCGCGGCCCTTCGGCAAGCGCGGGCAGCGCCGAGAACGCCGCGGGCGTCCCCGACTGAGACTCGGGTGTGCCCGACGCGGCGCCGGGCGTGCTCGATGCGGTGACGGGCTGTCCGGGTACGGGATTGGCCGGCAGGCCGGGCGCGGCGGGTGCTGGGGGCTGGTCGCTCACTCGGGCGGCTCTTCGCCAAAGACGCGCTTCCAGATCAGCGCGGACAGGCGCGTCGTAGCGACGGTGGCAAGCGCACCTACCCCGGCCACAAGACCCGACCAGAGAAGCCGCTTGACGACTGGACTCTCGGTCATTGGCGCGGATTCAAGCAGACTCGACGGCGGGGCCCCCTAAGGATCCTCCACCTCGAGCCCGCGGCAGATCGTCTCCACGATCATGCGCTTGGCCTGCTCGAACTCCTCCTCGCCCACCGGCGCCGAGTCGAAGATCCAACCGGTGAGCACCTGCTCGACGAGGCCATAGAAGGCGAGCGCGGCGAACTCGGGCGTGATCTCCGCTCTGAAGGCCCCGTCACGCTGGGCCTGGGCGACGATCGTGGCGATCAGGCGGTAGGCGTCGCGGATCTTCTCGAGGTGGGTGCGCCCGAACGTGTTCGCAGCGCGCGTGACCTCGACCACGATCACCTTCATCAACTCGGGGTCGTGGCGATAGGAGTCGACGATGAACGCCGCGATCGCTTCAAGTTTCTCACGGGCCGGGCTGTGAACCGCGTCGGCCTCGACGATCGCCTCGAGCATCACGTCCCAGCGCTCCAGGAAGAGCGTGTCGAGGATGGCTTCCTTGGACGGGAAGTAGTGGTACACGAGCCCGTAGGCGACGCGCGCCTGGTCGGCGATGTCCGAGACGCGGGAGGTGTGGAACCCCTGGCGCGCGAACACCCGCACGGCGGCCTCGAGGATCACTCGGCGTTTCTCGCTGGCGGCCGTGGAGGGCGAGGCCATCAGCTACGCGCTCCGGCCACCTCGGAGGCGGCCCCGTACACGTCGTGGCGCAGGTGGGTGAGCGTCGGGAAGCGCTCCCGGATGGCATGGAGCGCTTCAAAGTCAAGCTTGGCGACGATCACCGCCTCGCTGTCGGGCGCGGTCGCGAGCACCAGCCCCCACGGATCCACGATCATCGAGCGGCCGCCTGAGCGGTATCCGCCCCCATGGCTGCCCACCTGGTTGGCGGCGACCACGAAGCACTGGTTCTCGATCGCCCGCGCGCGCAGCAGAATCTCCCAGTGGTCGCGGGTAGTCGGCTCCGTGAAGGCGCTCGGCACCGCGAGCACCTGGGCGCCGCGGGTCGCGAGTGCTCGGTAGAGCTCGGGGAAGCGCAGGTCATAACAGATCGTCATTCCCAGACCGACGCCACCATTGAGCTCGGATACGACCAGCTCGCTGCCCGGATCCTCGTGCGCCGACTCCGCGTACGTCATGCCGTCGACCTCGACGTCGAACATGTGCAGCTTGCGATAGACCGCTCTCGGCTCGCCATCCGGGCCGACGTGGACGCTCGTGTTCTGAGTTTTCTCGCGATCGCGGATCCGCTCGGCGATCGACCCTGCGACGAGGTCGATGTGGAGCTCACGCGCGATCGCGCCCGCCCAGCTGAGCGCCGGCCCGTCAAAACCCTGCGCGCCCGCGGCGATGTCCTCGGGCGTGCCGAGCACGGTCCACTTCTCCGGCAGCACCACCAGCTCGGCCCCGCGGCGGGCCGCCTCACGCACCAGTCGATCGGCGTGCTCCAGATTGCGCTGGGTGTCGGAGGTGGAATTAAGCTGAACGGCGCCCACGTACACGTCTCGCTCCTTGGTTCTGATTGACGCGTCAGTCAGGCAGAATACTCGGCGCTTCTCGCGCCGCTTGCCTGGTGAGCGCCTCGCAGCCTGCGCAGCGCCCGCAGCAGCAGTTTCGAGTGGATCGCCCCGATCAGCTCGCGCAGCGGATCGGCGCCCGAGGCGATGATCTCCACCGCACGCTCCGCCTCGACGCTTCCCGCGAGGCGTCCCAGCAACACGTCCACCTCTTCTTCGACGAGCGGTTCCAGGGCGTTGCGGTAGCGCAGGGTGTCGTAGACGGTGAACCCGAGCGCCTCCTCGTAGCCGCCGGCACGGAAGCGTGAGATCGCCTCGATGATCGCCACGTCGTCGGCGTCGTAGCCGCGGCCGTTGGGGGTGAGGATGTGGAGCTGCTCGAGGCGCTCGAGCACGATCCGCGGGAGCCGGTAGGTGGCGCGTACGCGCGTGCGCGAGACGCGGCCGCTCTCGCCGGCTTCGATCGCGCGTTCGAGGATGCGGTCCTCGAGCTCGATCAACCGCGCGGCCCGCTCGGGGTCCTCCTCGATCAGGTCACGGATCACCCGCAGCGGCATGAAGCGCTCCTCCTGCAGGCGCTTGATCAGCCGCAGGCGCTCGACGAACCGCTCCGGGTAGTAGGCCATGTTGCGCGAGGTCCTGACCACTTCGGCGCGGTCTCCGAGCAGTCCCTCGCGCAGATAGTGCTTGATCGTGCCGGCGCTGACGCCGGAGCGCTCCGCGAGCTCGGACATCTTGAGCATGCCATCGGCCGAGGCCATCACGGAGCCAGGAACGACGTCTGGGCGCCCTCGTGGACTCCCGCGACGGCGCCGCTTCGATGAAGCGAGGCGATCTCCTCGAGCGAGAAGCCGACCTCCCGCAGCACTGCGTCCGTGTGCTCGCCAAGCGTCGGTCCGGGCGCCCGCCCGGGTTGGGCGGGCGTGCGTGAGAGCTTGACCGGCGTACCCAGCAGCTTCACCGGCGCGCTCGCCCCGGGCTGCTCGAGCTCCGCGATCATGCCCCGGGCCGCCACCAGCTCGGACTCGAGCGCCTCGTCGAGCTCGAGCATCGGCTCGAGGCAGCAGTCGTGCGCGGACGCGAACTCCCGCCACTGCTCGCGGGTCCGGGCCAGGAACAGCTCGCACAGCGCCCGGTGGGCCCCGGAGCCCGGCCGCTCGAAGGCACGACCGAGCAGATCCTCCCGCCCGACACCGCCGCAGAACTCTCGCCAGAACTTGGGCTCGAGCGCCGCCAGCGTCACCCAGCCGTCGGCGCAGCGGTAGGGGCGGTAGCAGATCACACCTCCCGCCAATGGCAGCTCCCCCCGGCGCGGAGCTCGGGCGGCGGCGAACGCCTGCGCCGCCGCCAGCACGAGCCACGACAGCGAGCCGTCGAACATCGAGATGTCGACGAACTGGCCCTCGGTAGAGCGCTCGCGTTCGTGCAGCGCGCACAAGATGCCCACCAGCGCCATCAGCGCCCCGCCGCCGAGGTCGGCGATCTGGCCGGCGGCCTGTACCGGCGGCCCGTCCGCCTCGCCCGACAGCGCCAGTAGCCCGTTGAGGGCGAGGTAGTTGAGGTCATGACCGGAGCGGCCGCGAAGCGGACCGTCCTGGCCGTAGCCGGTGATCGCGCAGTAGACGAGGCGTGGGTTGACGGCGCGCAGCTGCTCGTAGCCGACCCCGAGTCGTTCCATCACCCCCGGCCGAAACGACTCCAGCAGCACATCGGACTCACGCGCCAGCGCCAGCAGCACCTCCTTCCCGCGCTCCGTTTTCAGATCGACGCGGATTGAGCGCTTGCCCCGATTCAGGGCCAGGAAGAGGGCCCCGCTCGCGGAGGGCTCGGGCCCCTCGTAGGACGGCGGCGCCCAGCGCACATAATCACCGGCGCCCGTGTCCTCCACCTTGATCACGTCGGCGCCGAAGTCCGCGAGCAACAGCGAGCAGTAGCCTCCCGGCAGAAGCCGCGAGAGGTCGAGCACGCGCAGCCCCGCGAGCGCGGAGGCGGTCACGAGCGTGGCTCGACGCCCATCAGCGAGCGCGCCTCCTCGACGCTCGCCGGCCGCCTGCCCGCGTCGCGCGTCAAATCCCGCGCCTTGGCGACGAGATCCCCGTTCGAGCGGGCCATGCTGCCGTCGGGCAGATAGAAGTTGTCCTCCAGTCCCACGCGGACCGAGCCGCCGAGCGTGAGGCCGGCTGCGATCAGCGTCCATTGTTCGCGGCCGACGCCGATGACGCTCCAGTGATGGGGACCTTCGGGGAGGTTGTCCGCCATCGCCGTCACGTTGCGTGCGCTCGGCGGAACGCCCCCGACGATTCCCATCACGAAGTTGACGTGCAGCGGCGGCTCCAGCAGCCCCATGTCGAGCAGCGGCTCGAGCGCGCCCACATGGCCGAGATCGAAGCACTCGTGCTCGGGCTTGATGTCGAGGCGCCGCATCGCCTCGAGCAGCTCCACGATCTCCTCGAACGGGTTCGCGAACACGAACTTGAACACGAATTGCTTGCGCTTGCGCGAGTACTTGGCGTAGTTCATGGATCCCATGTTGAGCGCGGCCACTTCGGGGCGCCCCGCCTCGAGGTAGGCGACGCGCTTCTCGACGGGCACGCCCACCGTGCCCGTGGAGAAGTTGACGATCGCCGCGGCGCCCACTTCGGCGCGGATCGCATCCCGGATCGCCACGAAGTCGTCGGCCTCATATGAGGGCGCGCCATCGGGGCTGCGCGCGTGGATGTGGATGTGCACGGCGCCCTCGTCCACGATCCGGCGGGCTTCGGCGGCGTATTCGTGCGGTGTGTAAGGGATCGCCGGACACTGGTCGCGGCCCGCGATCACCCCGGAGATCGCGCAGCTCAACACAACCGGATCCTGAAGGGTCACCCCTTGCCTCCGCTCCGCTTCGCTGCGCTCAGACCGGCACCACCCCGCTCCTCTTCCACGGCCGCTGCACGCGCTTGCCCGCGGTCAGCTCGAGTGCCCGGCAGATCGTCGGGCGCGTCTCCCGGGGGTCGATCACGTCGTCGATCAGATCGTTGCCGGCGGCGATGTAGACGTCGATGATCGAGCGGAAGTTGTCGATCAGCTCGCGTCGCGCCCGCTCCGGGTCCTCGGCCTCCTCCACCTGCTTGCGGAAGATGATCTCCACCGCCCCCTCCGGCCCCATCACGCTGATCTCCGCCGAGGGCCAGGCCACGATCAAATCGGGCTCATACGCCCGGCCGCACATGACGTAGTAGCCGGCGCCGTACGCCTTGCGCAGCACCACGGTGACCTTCGGCACGGTCGCGTTCGCGGTCGCGTAGAGCATCTTCGCGCCGTGGCGGATGATGCCCTGCTCCTCGACCTTGGTCCCCACCATGAAGCCTGGCACGTCGACCAGGTAGACGAGCGGGATTCCGAAGGCCTCGCACAGGTTTATGAATCGGGCTGCCTTGTCCGCGGAATCGTTGTCGAGGATGCCGCCCAGCTGCCGGGGCTGGTTGGCGACGATTCCGGCGGGCCGCCCGCCGAAGCGCGCCAGGCAGGTGATGATGGTCTTGGCCCACTGCGGCTTCAGGTCGAAATAGCTGCCGCCGTCGACGATCCGGCGGATCACCTCGTACATGTCATAGGGCTTGCGGTTCGACTCGGGCAGCACGTCGAGCAGCTCCTCGTCGCCGCGCCCGATTGGGTCCTCCGAGGCCTCGAGCGGCGGCTCCTGCTCACAGTGCGAGGGGAAAAAGCTCAGGTAGCGCTTGATCGCCTCGATGCATTCGGGGTCATCGGCCACCTCGAGGTCGGCCACCCCGGACCGCCGGCAGTGGACGCGCGAGCCTCCGAGCTCCTCCTGCGTCACGTCCTCTCCGACGGCGGCGCGCACCAGATGCGGCCCGGCCAGTGCCATCGAGCCCCGCCCCTTGACCATCGGCACGAAGTCGGCAAGGCCGGGGATGTATGCGGTGCCCGCGGCGCAGGGGCCCATCAGTGCCGCGACCTGGGGCACCACGCCGCTCATCACCACCTCTTCGCGAAAGAGATGGCCGGTGCCCGCGAACAGCGACCCGACCGCCTCCTGGATGCGCGCCCCTGCCGAGTCGAGCAACCAGATCATCGGGATCCGCTGCGTGAGCGCGAGCTCACGCAGGCGCCCCACCTTCAGCTCGCCGGTCATTCCCATGGAGCCCGCCATGACGGTGAAGTCGTAGGCCGCGACCGCGCACAGGCGGCCATCGACCTTGCCGTAGCCGGTGATCACGCCGTCGGCGGGCGCCTCCTTGCCCTCCATTGCCCGCTGAGAGAAATGCGGTCGGCCGTGGATGCCGAGCTCCACGAAGGTGCCCTCGTCGATCAGCAGCTCGACGCGCTCGCGTGCGGTCAGCTTTTGTGCCGCGTGCTGCTTGTCGATCCTCGCGGCGCCTCCGCCCTGCTTGATGGCCGCGCGGCGCGCGGCCAGGTCGGCCGCGAGCGGCCGCAGCAGGCCGACCGAGGGGGCCCTCACCGAAGACATCCTCACCGTCCCTTCCACACCGGCTCGCGCTTCTCGAAGAAGGCACGCACGCCTTCCTCGATGTCCTCGGTCGAGAGCGCCAGGGAGAGTTGGCCGCGCAGGAACTCGAGCGCGCTGAGGAAGGCCATGTCCTGCGAGCGGTAGATCGCGTCCTTACCCAGCCGCATGATCAGCGGCGACTTCGAAGCCAGCTTCTCCGCCCACTCGCGCACGGTCGCCTCGAACGCGTCGTCGGCCACCACGCGGTTGACGATCCCGATGCGCTCCGCCTCGGGGGCCGAGAGCTGCTCCCCCAGCAGCAGCATTTCGTTCACCTTCTTGCGCGGCACGTTGCGGTAGATGAGGGCCATGATCATGAACGGGAAGGCGCCGACATTGATCTCGGGCGTGCCGAAGCGAGCGCTCTCGCGGGCGATCACGAGGTCGCAGGCGAGCGCCAGTCCCAGCGCCCCCGCCAGCACATGTCCGTTCGCGGCGCACAGCGAAGGCTTCCCCAGCTCGCCCAGCAGGCGGAAGAGGGCCGGGAAGCGCTCGGTGCCGATGTACTTGCGCACCAGGGGGACGTCGGCGGCAAAGCCGGCCAGGTTGGCGCCGCTCGAGAACACGCGCTCGTGCGTCGACGTCAAGACGACGCAACGGACCTGTTCGCTCTCCCGGGCGGCGGACAGCGCCTCGATCAGCTCGTCCAGCAACTCCTCCGAGAGCGCGTTGCGGGTTTCGGGCTGATCGAGCGCGATCGTCGCCACGCCCTTCTCGGTCACGTCGTAGCGGATGGATTCGTATGCCATGACGGCAAAGCCTACGCGGTTCGCGGCGAAGCAGAAAGTAGGAAGTCCTACTGTTTACTTTTTCGTTTCCCGCGGATACTGTCCCCTCACATGACCAGCACTCACGGCCACGTCCTCAAGCCGGACTTCCAAGGACACCCCAGGCACTTCATCTTCTCCGAGGAGCACGAGGAGCTGCGCGAGTCGATCCGCAGGTTCGTGACCGCAGAGCTCCAGCCCCACGCCGAAGAATGGGAGGAGACGACCTTCCCCGATTGGGTGTTTCGGCGCATGGGCGAGCTTGGCTTCCTAGGCCTCGACAAGCCGGAGCGCTACGGCGGACAGGGTGGCGACTACTACACGAGCCTGGTGCTGGCCGAGGAGATAGTGCACGCCCGCTGCGGCGGTTTGGCGATGGGGCTGGCGGTGCACACCGACATGGCGATGCCTCCGATCTTGGCGTTCGGCACCGAGGAGCAGAAACAGCAGTGGCTGGTGCCGGCGATCAGAGGCGAGCAGATCCTCTGCCTGGGGATCACCGAGCCCGACGCGGGCTCAGACGTGGCAGGCATCAAGACGCGGGCGCAGGCAGACGGTGACGATTACGTCATCAACGGCTCGAAGACGTTCATTACGAATGGCCACCGCGCCGACATGATCGTGCTTGTGACGAAGACCGATCCCGAGGCGGGATACGATGGGTTCACGCTGTTCCTCGTCCCCATGGACGCGCCCGGCGTCGTCCGCGAGCAGAAGCTCTCAAAGCTTGGGATGCACGCCTCGGACACGGCGCTGCTCGCTTTTGCAGACGTGCGCGTTCCCTCATCCGCCGCTCTGGGTGAGGTGGGCAAGGGCTTCTACCACATCATGTGGGAGCTTCAGGGGGAGCGACTGATCGGCGCCGCCGGCGCCGTCGCGGGCGCGCAGGCGGTGTTCGAGCGCACGCTCGAGTATGCCCAGGAGCGGACCGCGTTCGACCGGCCGATCGGCCGCTTTCAGGTGATCCGCCACAAGTTCGCGGAGATGGCGACCAAGATCGAGACCGCCCGGCAGATGGTGTACGCGACGGCGTGGCGCTTCCAGAACGGCCACTACCCCGTGCGCGAGATCTCGATCGCCAAGCTGTATGCGTCACGCATCGCGGTCGAGGTCGCCGACGAGTGCATTCAGATCCACGGCGGCAACGGCTACATGAAGGAGTACGGGATCGAGCGCGTGTGGCGCGACCTGCGCCTGAACCGGATCGGGGCGGGCACCGACGAGATCATGCTCGAGGTCATCGGCCGCTCGTACGGCCTCTAGATTTCGGCCGCGCGAAAGGATTGGCCCGCGCTTAGACTTCTGCCGCGCGAACGGATATGGTCGCGCGGGATGGAAGGGGCCGGGGCACCAGTCTCACCAGGCGATCCGGGGGAACCTCCGAGCGGCTATGGGCCCCCTGCCGGCCGCGAGGGGCTCGGCGCCGGTGGGATCCTGCAGGCCGCCTTCGACGTCTACCGTCAACAGGCGGGAAGCCTATGGACGATCGTCCTGCTGATCGTGATCCCGGTCCAGGTGCTGGTGTGGGTGCTCGTTCGCATCTCGCTCTCGCACCCGTTCGCGCGCAGCGGCACGGTCTATACAAGCTCCTCGACGCTCGTGCCGGCCCTGGCCGTGGCCGTGCTCGGCTTTCTGTCGGCCGTGATCGCGATCGGCGCGCTGTCGAAGTGCGTGGTCGACGCATACACCGGACATCCCACCAACTGGCGTCACTCGGTTGGCTTCGCAAGCGAGCATTGGGGGCCCTTGGCGGTGCTTTCGGTGGTCAGCGGGCTGCTGCTCGCGATCGGTTTTGCCCTGTTCATCATTCCCGGGATCTTCTTCGCCGTCGTTTGGTGTGTCGCGGTGCCCGCGCTGGTGTTCGAGCGCATCGGTCCATTTGCCTCTCTGCGCCGCTCCCAGGAGCTCATCAGCGGCCACTGGTGGGCGACCTTCGCCGTACTGCTGGTAGGGATCCTCTTGATCGTCGCCCTCAGTTACGTGATCGGGGTCATCCTGGGTGCAATCGCCTCCTCGGGAAGCGTGGACTTTGTGCTCGCGCTCGCCGGCATCAGCCGCACGATCTCAGCGCTGCTGGCATATCCGATCCTCGCGGCCCTCACCGCTGTCATCTATGTGGAGCTCCGCGCGCGCAAGGAGGGCCTCGATCCGCGAGGGCTCTCCCAAGCCTCCGTCGCGAGGACCCCGGGGCTGTGACGGGGTCTACACTCTGGCGCGGTGAGGACGACGCTCTCACGCTCGGCGCTTGGGGCGATCGCGATTGCGCTGACGGTCGCGGGTTGCGGCTCGAGTAGCAACCATCCCTCCGGGCCGTCGGCTGGGCCGGTGGTCCGCCGGGCGGCGGACGTCACCAGTCAGGCTCCCGGCTTCAAGCTCAGTGGCTATGGCACGGTCACGGTGAGCGGAGCGCAGCGCGTCACTGTCGGAATGTCGATGGCCGGCAGCTTTGATCGCCGCGACCGGCAGGGTTCGCTTACCGCGGTGGCCCACGCGGCCGGTCGTCAGATCCGCATCCGGGAGCTGATCTCCCACTTCACCCTGTATATGGGCGCCGACGCGCTGCCGACGCTGAGCACGATGACCGGCGGCAAGCCGTGGATCAAGCTGAACATCTCGGGCGCGATCCCCGGCGGAGGCCTGAGCTCGCTCCCGACCACCAGCGACCCCGCCCAGTTCGTCGAATACCTCAAGGCGGTCAGCACGCACACCACCAAGCTGGGGACCGCGACCATTCGCGGGGTGCGCACCACCGGCTACCGCGCGATCGTCGACCTCAACCGCTACCCCGGCCTGGTCGCGCCGGCGCAGCGCAACGGCGTGAGGCGCACGATCAAGACGCTCGAGGCTACGATCGGCAGCGACTCGATGCCGCTCGAGGTTTGGATCGACGGCAACCATCTGGTGCGCCGGGAGCACGTTGCCTTCACCGAGTGCGTCTCGCAGCTGCACGAATCCATCAACCTGACGACCGATCTGTACGACTACGGGCCGCAGCCCAAGCCTCGAATCCCGCCCGCGAGCCAGGTCTACGACGCCACGCCGCTGGCCTCCGCCGCTCTCAGCCACGCGAAGCTCGGCTGCTCCTAGCGGCGCCCCTCGCGGGTACCCTCAAGATCAATGGAGTCCGTACGGGGACAGCTCCTGATCGCCGGGCCGACCTTGCTTGACGCGAACTTCTGGCGCACGGTGGTGCTCGTGGTCGAGCACACCGAGGAAGGGGCGCTCGGGCTGGTGCTCAACCGGCCCTCGGAGACCACCGTCTCCGATGCGGTCGAGCTTGGGGAGGCGCTCGACGGCGATGATCTGCTGTATATCGGCGGGCCCGTCCAGCCCGCCGCAGTGGTGGTGCTGGCCCGCTTTGAGGATCCCGCCGACGTGATGCTGGTCGCCTTCGATGACGTCGGCGTGTTGGGAGGAGGGGAGGAGCCCGAGGCCGGGGACGTAATCGAGGCGCGCGCGTTCGTCGGTCACGCGGGCTGGGGCGAGGGTCAGCTCGATTCCGAGCTCGAGCGCGGTGACTGGATCCTCGAGCGGGCCACGCGCGACGATGTCTTCACCGACTCGCCCCGTGAGCTGTGGTCCTCGGTTCTGACGCGCAAGGGAGGCAGCTACGCGCTGGTCGCGAGGATGCCGCCCGACCCGTCCTGGAACTGAGCGCCATGGCATCCGGCCACCACGATCACGCGCACGGCATCTCCCGCGCGCGCGAGCCGCGGGCGTTGAAGCAGGCGCTGGTCCTGATTCTCGCCTTCATGGCGGTCGAGGTGACGATGGGCATCATCGCCTCGTCACTCGCGCTGCTCTCCGACGCCGCCCATATGGTCACCGACGCGGGCGCGCTCGCGCTCGCCCTCGTCGCTTCGAGAGTCGCGCGCCGGCCTGCCGGTGGAGCGCTCACCTATGGGCTCGGGCGCGTAGAGATCTTGAGCGCGCAAGGCAATGGGGCCACCCTGCTGGTGCTCGCGCTGGTGATCGTCTACGAGGCGATCCGACGATTGATCTCGCCTCCCCATGTCGGCGGTGTGGCCGTGGTGGCGGTCGCCTGCGCCGGGATCCTGGTCAACCTCGTGGCCGCGCGGATCCTCGCTGGAGACGGCCAGCAGCGGAGTCTCAACGTCGAGGGGTCCTATCGCCACGTGCTGAGCGACCTCTATGGCTTCATCGCCACGGCCGTGGCCGGCGGAGTGGTGCTCGCGACCAGGTTCGAGCGCGCCGACGCGATCGCATCGCTGGTCGTCGCCGCGATCATGCTGTACGCCGCCTTCGGCCTGCTCAAGGCTTCCGGGCGCGTGTTCATGGAGGCGGCGCCCGCAGGGATGGCCCCGGAGGAGATCGGCGTGGCGCTCGCAGCCCAACCGGGGGTGGTGGAGGTCCACGATCTGCACGTGTGGGAGGTGACCTCAGGCTTTCCCGCGCTCTCCGCGCACGTGCTCGTCCAGGCCGGCCAGGATTGTCACGAGCTCCGGCGCGCCCTGCAGCGCATGCTCGAAGAGCGCTTCGCGATCGCGCACACCACGCTCCAGGTCGACCACGCCGCCGCGGAGCAGCGGCCCCTGCAAATCGAGGTGGCAGCCCGCGGCGGAGGCTCGCGAGGCGAAGATAGACTCGACCCATGAAGGTGATCAAGCCCGAGGACGACCGCGAGGTGCCCCGCGGCGTGCTCGGCGGCGCCGAGATTTCGCAGACGACCGCCGGCGCCCGCAACATCTACATGGGCGTCTTCCGGGTGCCGCCGCGCTCTCAGTCGCGACCGCACTACCACGAGCGCTGCGAGAGCGTGGTTTACATGATCGCGGGCCGGCTCAAGGTGCGCTGGGGCGAGCGTCTGGAGAGCGAGGTCGTGCTCGAGCCCGGTGACCTCGTGTACGTCCCTCCGCGGGAGACGCACGTGCTCGAAAATGTTCAGAGCGAGCCCGCCGAGTATGTGGTCGCGCGGGACGCGCCGCAGGAGGACGCGGTCGTCGTTCCCTGGGCGGAGCAGGCGCCGTCTGACGTGGCGCCGTGAAGTGGGCGGAGGGCGAGCTCACCGGCGTCGGTGAGCTCGAGCTCTACCGCCAGGCTTGGATCCCCGACGGCGACGTGCGTGCCGTCGTCGTCATCGCCCACGGGGTCAGCGAGCACAGTGGCCGCTATCGCCACGTGGCCGCCCCACTCGCCGCCGAGGGATACGCGGTGCATGCGCTCGATCACCGCGGGCACGGGCGCTCGGAGGGTGCTCGCGCCTTCGTGGAGCGCCTCGGCAACGTGGTGGCGGACCTGCATGCGCTCGTCGAGGCGACGGCCGCCACCTACGAGGGCCTTCCCGTGTTCCTGCTCGGCCACAGCATGGGCGGCCTGGTCGCAGCCCACTACGCGCTCGCACACCAGGAGTCCTTGAGCGGGCTGATCCTGTCTGGCCCGCTGGCGGCGCTCGAGGCGGCCTCCCCGCTGAGCAGATTGGCGGCGCGCATGCTCTCGGCGCTGACTCCGCGCATGGGTGTGCTCGGGATCGATTCGGCGCTGATCAGCCGCGACCCTGAGGTGGTGAGGGCTTATCGTGAGGACCCGCTCGTGTTCCACGGCAAGCTGCCCGCGCGCACCGTGTCCGAGCTCGAGCAGGGCGTCAGCGCGCTGCCGCGACGCGTCCACGCGATCACCGTGCCCACGTTGATCATGTACGGCAGCGCCGACGGTCTGTGCCCGCCGGCCGGAAGCATCATGCTGCACGAGCGGATCGGCGCCCACGACAAGAGGATGCGGGTGTTCGACGGGCTCTACCACGAGATCTTCAACGAGCCCGAGCAGGAGCAGGTGATCAGCGAGCTGCAAGCGTGGCTGCGAGAGCTGACCCCGCTAGCGCGGTCCGACCGCTAGCGGAGGTCGAGGCAACAGCCGGAGTAGTACGCCCCCGCCTCGGAGACAAGGAACGCGACCAAGGTCGCCAGGTCATCGTCGCTCGTCGCCTGACCGGGGGCGATTGCGATCGTCGTGATGCCGAACCGTGCCCATTCGACCGACAGCGTGCGGGCGAGGTTCCCGAGGCCGGCGCGCGCGCTCTGACCGCGCTCGCCGGGAGCCAGCAGCAGGATGCGCCCCGCCTTTGCCGGAATGAAGACCTCGGTGGCAACCGCGTGCACGGCGCTCCAGACATCAGCCATCAGCAGGTCGTCGGCCCCGTGTGCGCAGAGCACCGCGTCGAGCGGTGACGAACTCGGCTCCCGCACAACGGCGCCGAGTGAGGAAAGCAGCTCCGGGATCGCGCCGGGCGCGGGCCCGGAGATTGCGACCGCTTGGCCTTCCAGCAGGGCTTCACGAAAGATTCGCATGGGTCGCGAGAAGCTACCGGTTGCCAGTAGGATCGTCTCGAAGCCATGCTGTCCTACGCACACGGCGTCTGCGAGAAACCGCTGCTGGGCGAGACGATTGGGCAGAATCTCGACCGCATCGCCGCCCGACATCCCGGTGCGGCCGCGCTGGTCTCGCGCCGACAGGATGTCCGCTGGAGCTATGCGGAGTTCGTGGCGGCGGTCGACAGGCTGGCCACGGCCTTATCCCGCCGCGGGCTGCAAAAAGGCGACCGCCTAGGGGTGTGGGGCCCGAATGTGGCCGAATGGGCGCTCGCTCAGTACGCGACCGCCAAGCTCGGGGTGATCCTCGTCAACGTCAATCCCGCCTACCGGACCTCGGAGCTCCAGTACGCGCTCGCGCATTCGGCCTGCCGCTGGCTGTTCGCGGCCCGGGAGTGCCGCGGCGCGGATTTCCGCGCGATGCTCGAGGAGGTTTCGGGCGAGCTTCCCGAGCTCGAGCGGGCGGTCTTCTTCGACACCGAGGAGTGGGCCGAGCTCGCATCTGAAGAAGCGGAGCGGGAGCTGCTGTCCGAGCGCGGTTCGGACCTCGACTTCGACGACCCGATCAACATCCAGTACACGAGCGGCACCACCGGCGCTCCCAAGGGTGCGACGCTCACCCACCACAACATCCTCAACAACGCCCGCTGGGCCGCGGAGCTGCTGCGCTACACGCCCGAGGACCGGGTGTGCATCCCGGTACCCCTGTACCACTGCTTCGGCATGGTGCTCGGGAACCTGGCCTGTACCTGCACCGGGGCCTGCATCGTCTATCCGGCGCCGGTGTTCGAGCCCGAGGCCACGCTCGAGTGCTGCGCGGCGGAGCGCTGCACGAGCCTTTACGGAGTGCCGACGATGTTCATCGCGCAGCTCGGCCATGAGCGCTTCGAGGAGTTTGACCTGAGCTCGCTGCGGACGGGGATCATGGCCGGGTCCCCGTGCCCGATCGAAGTGATGAAGCGGGTCAACGACGAGATGGGCATCCGCCAGATCGGAATCGCCTTTGGAATGACCGAGACCTCTCCGGTCTCGACGCAGGTGCGGATCGACGACACGCTCGAGCATCGCTGCGAGACCGTGGGGCAGGTGATGCCCCACACCGAGATCAAGATCGTCGACCCCGCCACCGGCAGGGTTGTGCCGCGCGGGGAAGCGGGCGAGTTCTGCGCACGGGGGTACCTGGTCATGCGCGGCTACTGGAACGAGCCCGAGCGCACGGCGGAGGTGATTGACGACGCGCGCTGGATGCACTCGGGGGACCTCGCCACGATGGATGACGAGGGCTACATCCGCGTGGTCGGCCGGATCAAGGACATGGTGATCCGGGGCGGTGAGAATGTCTATCCGCGGGAGATCGAAGAGTTCCTCTACACCCACCCCAGCATCGCCGACGTGCAGGTGATCGGCGTCCCCGACGAGCGCTACGGCGAGGAACTGATGGCTTGGATGATCCTGCGCCCCGGTGCCGCGTTGACGGCCGACGAGGTGCGCGAGTTTTGCCAGGGGCGGATCGCCCGCTTCAAGATTCCCCGCTACATGAAGTTCGTCGACTCCTTCCCGATGACGGTCACGGGCAAGGTGCAGAAGTTCAAGATGCGCGAGGTGGCGGTGCAGGAGCTCGGGCTGGAGGAGGCCGCGGCGGTCGCGACCGCGTAGGCGGCCCACCCCGCGCTCAGCGCGCGGCGAACTCGCTGTGCAGGGCGCGAATGCGCTCGAGGATCAGCTCCGCGGCGCGCTGCTGCTGCTCGCGGGTGGGGGAATCGATGCGTTCAAAACGGAAGGGGATGCCGTACCGGAGGCGGATGCGCGGGAACTCGAGCCGGCGCCAGTTGCGCACCTGATGTGAGCCGACGACCGCGATCGGGACCACCGGCGCTCCTGACTCGAGCGCGAGGCGGCCGATCCCCGGGCGCGCCTGCTGCCCGACGGCGCCGGTGCGCGATCTCCCACCCTCGCAGTACATGACCACCGCGCCGCCGCGGTCAAGGATCGTGAAGGCGGTCGTGAACGCCTCCTCGTCGTGATGTCCCCGTCGCACCGGGAACACGCCTCCGTGAGTGAAGATCCATTCCCCCACCCCCTTGAACAGCTGCGACTTGGCCATGAACTGAACGCGGCGGCGGATGAAGCCCGCGACGAAGAAGTGATCCATGAATGAGGCGTGGTTGGGCGCGAGGATGACCGGCCCGGCGGGAACGTTCTGCGAGTCGAAGGCCCGTGCGCGATAGGTGATGAGCGCGCCCAGCACGGTCAGGACGCGAATCACCTCGTACACCTTCCACTCGGGCTCGTGGTGGCGGACGCGCTCGTGGAAGGGCGCGAAGTGCTCGGCCGGCCGTGGATCGCGGTAGACCTGAGGCTTCAGCTCGACGTCGGAGGCCATCGCGGCGCAGCCTACGCGCTAGCCGGTGGCCGCGTCACGTCTGCACCGGCCCTCTACTCACCCGCCCAGGCTCGCGCCCGCTCGAGCGCGCGATGCCAACAACCAAGCAATCGCTCTCGCTGCTCCGCGGCCATGTCGGGCTCGTACGTGACCAAGGGGTGCCAATGGGACGCCAGCTGATCAAGCGTCCAAAGACCACAGCCGACGCCGGCGAGGAAGGCTGCGCCCTGCGCCGTCGTCTCCGCCACCTCCGGGACGAGCACGGGGACTCCCAGCACATCAGCTTGGAACTGCATCAGCCAACCGTTGGCAGTGGCGCCGCCGTCCACTCGTAGCGCCTCCATCGGCCTGGCACTGGCATGCTCGATCGCTCTGACGGCATCGAAGGTCTGATACGCGATCGACTCGAGCGCGGCGCGGGCAAGGTGGGCCCTGGTACTGCCGCGCGTGAGGCCCACGATCGTGCCCCGCGCGTAGGGATCCCAATGAGGCGAGCCCAGGCCGGTCAGCGCGGGCACGAAGTAGACCCCGTCGTTAGCGGTGAGCGAGCGCGCGAGCTGCTCGGACTCGGCCGCGGAGGCGAGAATCTCGAGACCGTCGCGGAGCCACTGCACAGCTGCGCCCGTGACGAAGATGGAGGCCTCGAGCGCGTACGTGAGCTGCTCGCCGATCCTCCAGGCAACGGTGGACAGAAGCCCAGGCGCGGTGGACGGTGGTGCGGCGCCGGCGTTCTGGAGCACGAACGAGCCCGTCCCATAGGTGTTCTTGGCGCTGCCCGCGTCGATGCACGCCTGCCCAAAGAGCGCCGCCTGCTGATCGCCGGCAATGCCGGCGACGGGCACGGCGTGGCCGTGAAGCGCCTCCGGGCGTGTCGTTGCCACGCTGCCGCAGCTCGGTCCGACCCTGGGCAGGGCCTGCTCGGGCACGCCGAAGACCGCCAGCAGTTCCGGGTCCCAGCGGCCCTGCACAATGTCGAAGAGCATCGTGCGGGAGGCGTTCGAGGGGTCGGTGACCGCCTCGCCGCAGAGGTTGAACGTCAGCCAGGCGTCGACGGTCCCGAACACGGCCCGCCCGGCAGCCGCGCGCTCGCGCAACCCTGGAACGTTCAGCAGCAGCCACTCGATCTTGGTCGCGGTGAAATAAGGGTCGAGCACGAGCCCGGTGCGCGCGCGGACCAGCTGCTCGAGACCCTGGGCGCGGAGCTCGGCACAACGCGGCGCGGTGCGCCGGTCCTGCCAGACGATCGCCCGGTGAAGCGGCTCACCGCTGACCGGATCCCACACGCACACGGTCTCACGTTGATTGGTGATGCCGACGGCCTCGAGCTCGCCCGGCCGCAGGCCCGCGTCGTCAAGCGCCTGCGCAGCGACCGCGTGGGTCACCTCCCAGAGCTCGGCGGCGTCGTGCTCCACGTGGCCCGGACGCGGGAAGTGCTGGGCAAACTCCCTGTAGGCACGGCCTATAACCTCGGCTTGATGGTCGAAGGCGAGGCAGGTAGTTCCGGTCGTCCCCTGATCGATCGCCAGGATCACCGCGGGCAATGTATTCCCCCAGCCGGATTTGGGGAAGGGTTACCGACATGCAGAAAACCATCCCCATCCCAGATCTAGTGCTGAACGACGACAACCGCATCCCTCAGTTGGGGTTCGGCGTGTTTCAGGTGGAACCAGGCGAGACCGCGGATGCGGTGCTTGAGGCCCTGAGCAACGGCTATCGGTTGATCGACACCGCCGCGATGTACGGCAACGAGGCGCAGGTCGCGCAGGCGATCGACTCAAGCCAGCTCGACCGCAGCGAAGTGTTCGTGACCACCAAGGTGTGGAATGACGACCATGGGCGCGACGCGACCCTGCGCGCTTTTGAACAAAGCCTTGAGCTGCTCGCCTCCGAGTGGATCGACCTCTATCTGATCCACTGGCCGGCTCCCTCGCAGGACAGATACGTCGAGAGCTGGCGCGCGATGTGCGAACTGAAGAGCGAAGGCCGGGCACGCTCGATCGGGGTCTCGAACTTCCTGCCCGAGCACATCGAACGCATCGCCGACGCCACCGGCGTCGTGCCCGCTGTCAACCAAGTCGAGTTGCATCCGCGGATGCAGCAAGCCGACTTGCGCGAATTCCATCGCGGGCTGGGCATCGTCACCGAGTCGTGGAGTCCGCTCGGACGGGGCGCGCTGCTCGAAGATCCTGTCGTCGGCGAGATCGCCGCGGCGACCGGACGCACGGCCGCGCAGGTGCTGCTGCGCTGGAATGTCCAGCTGGGGTGCGTGGTGATTCCACGCTCGGTCCGAGCGGAGCGGATCGAGCAGAACGCCCAGATCTTCGACTTCGAGCTCAGTGGCGAACAGATGCATGCGATCGCCGAACTCGATCGCCAGCAGCGGATCGGGCCAGACCCCGCACACTTCGGTTAGCCCGCGGTCGATCCGCAGACCCCGCACGCTTCGGTTGGCCCGCGGTCGACTCGCGCGCGCTCCCCCGTCTCACGCAATCGCCGCGGGGTGCATCACAATCCTGCCGCCAACCGCGAGCAGAGGAGGCGGACTTGCCCGACGTCCTGGCGCACATCACGGGAACTGTGTGGAAGATCGAGGTCGCCGTCGGTGACACGGTCGATGAGGGCGACACGGTGGTGATCCTTGAGTCGATGAAGATGGAGATGCCGGTGGAGACCGAGGATCCTGGGGTCGTCAAGGAGATTCGCTGCGAGGAGGGGCAGTCCGTCTCGGAAGGCGACACGCTCGTTGTCCTCGAGTAGCCCTTCTCACGCGGACAGTGGGCGCCTCCTGGTGGACGAGCCGGCGCCCGGCGTGGCTAGGCTGACGGTCTCCAATCCGGCCAAGCGGGGAGCGCTCGATCACGCGATCCTCGACGCCTTCACTCGCACGCTTCCCAAACTCGAGGCGCGCTGCGTGATCGTCACCGGGGAGGCATCCACCTTTTCGGCGGGTTACGACATCGCCGACCTACCGGCGGAGTTGCTCGCGGAGGAGGCGGAGAAGCTCATCGCACATCCATTCGCCGCCGCGATCGACGCGCTAGAGGCCTACCCCTATCCGACCCTGGCCGCACTCAACGGCCACGCGATCGGCGGCGGCCTGGAGCTGGCGATCGCCTGCGACCTGCGGATCGCGGCGGCCGCGGTCACCGTGGCGATGCCACCGGCACGGCTCGGGCTCGTCTACTCGCACACCGGCATTCGCAAGTTCATCGAAACGATCGGGGCGCCGCGGACGCGGGAGCTGTTTCTGCTCGCGGGGCGCATCGACGCTCGCACCGCGCTCGGGTGGGGCCTGGTCAATGCCGTCACCGCGGCAGATCGGCTGGCGGACGAGGCGCTTGGGCTGGCGCGCGAGCTGGCGAGCGGGGCGCCCCTGGCGCAGCGTGGTAACAAACGCGTGATCGGCGCCCTGCTCGAATCACAGGGACGCCTCGCGGCGCAGCAGGAGGAGGAGCTGCTCCAGCTGCGCCGGGCAAGCTTCGCCTCTGCGGACTTCCGCGAAGGGGTGCGTGCCTTCGCCGAGAAGCGCGCGCCGAAGTGGCGGGGCCAGTAGTCCGACGCGGGACCGGGCCAGGCGGACGGGCCGCCTTCCTCAACCGCCAGCTACGACCGCTTGGTAATCCACCGGCGTGGCGTAACGAGGGTCATCGTGGGCGCTCCAGTAGAGCTCGCGAAGCTCTCGGGTCAGCTCCCCCACCGACCCCGTGCCGACAGCCGCGCCGTCGAGCGTCGTGATCGGCATCACACCGCCTGCCGTCGAAGTGGCAAACAGCTCGGCCGCCTCGTACAAGAGGCGTGCGGGGAGCGGCCCGACGACCGTGGCTATGCCGCGCTCCTGCGCGATCTCGATGACCGTACGCCGGGTAATGCCTTCCAGTACGCCCGAGGCGGGCGTCATCAGGCGTCCCTCCACGAGGGCGAAGACGTTGTAGCCGGGGCCTTCGGTGACGTCGTCGGCATCGTCCAACAGGATCGGATAGCGCGCGCCGCGGTCATAGGCTTCGTAGAGGCCTCGCGTGAGATCTCCCCACATGAAGTTTTTTACGCGCTGATCGAACGCGGCCGCCGGGATACGGCGCACGGTCCGGACCACCACAGCATCCATGCCTTGCTCGCCCTCGTCCGCGCGTAACAACCAGACGTACGGAACCGCATACGCGTAGAAGCGGTTGGTGAACCGCCGCGGATCTCGGATTCCGCGCTCCGCCACACCCCGGGTACAGATCGCCTCGACGTAGGCCTCGCGCAGACCCGAGTGCGCGACGAGCCGGTGGAGGATGGCGACGATCTGTTCGTGCTCCAACGGCAGCTTGAGCCGGAGCTTGGCGCACCCACGCTCGAACCGCTCGAGGTGCTCCTCGAGGCGAAAGAAGCTGCCGTTCCAGACCGCGAGCACGTCGTACGTGGCGTCCGAGCGCAGAAACCCGGTGTCCGTAATGGGAATCCGCGCCTCGGCGATCGGCACCACGTCGCCGTCGATGTAGGCGGCCCCCTGGGCGTCAGACATGGATCCAAGATGGCGTCGCCGCCGGTGTCAGACAATTGGAAAAAGCCCTGCGGCGTGCGATGCTTTTTAGACAGTTGACGAACCCGCTCGACAATCAGCTGACGCTCGGTGAGCTGCTCGATCAGCCCGGCTTCGGCCTCAAGCTGCTCACGGTCGGCCCGGATGCCCGCCGCATCCCTGTGCAGGGTGCCCACAGCATCGAAGTCTCCGGGCCCGCTCGGTGGCTGCCGGAGCACTGGGTCATGCTCACCACCGGGGTCCGGCTCCGTGCCCGCCCCGCGGAGCAGCGACGTCTGATTGCGGAGCTGGTCGAGGGGGGCATCGCGGCGCTCGGCTTCGGCGTCGGAGTGATCGCCAAGCAAGTGCCTCGATCACTGCTCGAGGAGGCCGAACGGCGATCCTTCCCAGTCTTCACGATCCCTTTCGATGTCCCGTTTCGCGACATCGAGTTGTTCGTGAACCGCTCGCTGCTGAGCACCGACCTATACGTGCTCCAGCGGATCGTCTCGATGCAGGATTACCTGATAGATGCCTTCAACGAGGATCCGCCAGAGCCCGTCTTGCTGAAGCGCCTCGCGTCAGTGCTGCGCGGCGCCGAAGTGGCGCTGATCGAGTCCGACGGGACGGTGCTCACCGCGACCGGGCCTGACGCCGCGGACGCTTGGAGGAAGGTGCGCAGAGAGAGCCGTCTGCACGAACTGGAGCACGCGGGTCGCTGGGGCGTCGCGGCTCGAGTGGACAGGGCCGGCCAACCGGCCGCCTGGCTGCTCGTGTTGACCGGCGGTGAGGAAGGGTCTCGGCAGCTGATCAAGCCGGTCACCCGCGCGGCGGCGCGTCTGCTCGGCGTTCCCAGCCTGGCCCGCAACAGCGCGGCCTGGCGTCGTCGCCGTCGCCGGCGTCTTGCGGCGATCCTCTACGACGCACCGGGCAACGCACGCGGCACCCGCTTCTATCAGGCGCTGGCCGATGCCGGGCTTGATTTGGCGATGCCTTGCCGTGTGGCGCTCCTGACCGGCAGGCCCGATCGAGGCCATGAGCAGGCTTCCGGCGTGGAGCTCTTGGCGCGCGTCGAGGATCTTCTCGACCAACACGATGTTGCACACGTGAGCGAGCAGTTCGATGGCACCGTGTTTGCGCTCGTCCAGGATGAGCTCGAGTCGCTTGAGCGATGGCTCGAGGAAACGAGCTCGGCCGGCGCGGGACTGCGGGCCGCGGTCGGCGAGCCCGTCACCGACCTGAGGGAGGTGCCGCGGTCGCTGTGGGGCGCCCGTATCGCGCTGCGAGAGCTCGAACGCGAACCGGAAGCGCGGAGGGTCCTCCGCTACGAATCGCTCGATCCGCTGACCCTCCTGCTGAGCGCTCCCGGGGGCTCATCCGCGCGAGGACGGCTGGCGAGGTATCTGGCGCCGCTGGCGGACAGGCCGCAGATGCTGACGACGCTTGAAAGCTACTTCGAGGCGGAGCTCGCGGTCCCCCGGGCCGCGCGCGTCCTCGGCATCCACCCCAACTCGCTTCGTTACCGCTTGAGCCGCATCGAGGATGCTCTGGGAATGGACATGTCGTCGCCGCGCACGATCGCGCTGCTGCACATGGCGCTGCTTGACCGCCAGCTTCCAAGCGCTCCGATCGACTCTACGGCCGGCCATCCTCAGCCGGACAGCGTGCCGAGCTGAGCCCTCGCGGGGGCCGCCGCGGACAAACTGGCCCCCTTTTGCCTCTCGGACGAGCCGCTTGGCTCCCAAGCCGCAGGGGCGAAACCGGCCCTCGTTTGCGCCCCGGGCACCTGGGCCGTTGACCCGGCGGCCCAACTGTGCTTGAGTCGGGGCGCGATTTCGACGCCACCGACAGACACGATCGCGGCCGTCGACGTGGGCGGGACGTTCACCGATGTGTGCGTGTTCGAGCGCTCTACCGGACGGCTGCGGGTCGCCAAGGTGGCATCCACCAGCGACCCGATTGATGCCGTGCTGAGCGGCCTCGCTGAGGCGGACGTGGATCTGGCGCGCACGGCTCTGTTCTGCCACGGGACGACCGTGGCGACGAACGCGCTCATCACCCGACGCCTCCCCCCCTCGGCGATGGTCACCACCGAGGGATTCCGCGATGTGATCGAGATCCGGCGCAGCAATCGCGCCGATCTGTGGGACGCCTACAAAGACGTGGCGCCGCCGTATATCCGACGCCGCGATCGTCTGGAGGTGCGAGAGCGGGTCGACTACGCGGGCAAGATCCTCGAGCAGCTCGACGAGGACCAGGCGCGCGAGGTCGCGCGGATCCTCAAACGCCGTGGCGTGGAGGCTGTGGCCGTGTGCTTCATGAACTCCTACGCCAACCCCGCCAACGAGCAGCGCATGTGCGAGATCCTCGCCGAGGAGCTGCCCGACGCGGCCATATCCGCTTCCAGCGATGTGCTGCCCGAGATCTTCGAGCACGAGCGCTTCTCGACGACGGTTGCGAACGCCATCCTCGGGCCACTCGTGGGGAGCTACGTGCGCCGCCTCGGCGGGCGCCTGCGCGACGGGGGCTACCGGGGCGATGTCCTGATCCTGCACTCGGGTGGCGGCGTGATGACCGACGAGGCCGCGTCACGCCTGGGCGCGCGCCTCGCAGCCTCGGGCATCGCCGCCGGCGCCATCGCCAGCCGAGAGGTGGCCAGGCTGTGCGGCTATGAGAACGCCATCGGTCTCGACATGGGCGGCACGAGCGCGGACATCTCCCTCGTGTACCGCGGCGAAGCCCGTGTGACCACCGATTGGTACGTGGAGTTCGGCTACCCGCTGCGCTTTCCGAGCATCGAGGTGCTGACGATCGGCGCGGGCGGTGGCTCCATCGCCTGGATCGACGAGGCCGGCTCGCTACGCAACGGACCTCAGTCAGCCGGCGCCTCTCCGGGCCCCGCCGCCTACGGCAACCAGGCGGAAGATCCCACGAACACCGACGCGAACCTGCTGCTCGGCCGCCTGGGGGAAGCGCTCGTGGGCGGCTCGATGCGCCTTGACAAGGGCGCCGCGGAGGCAGCGATCCGGTCGAAGATCGCCAAACCGCTCGAGCTCGATGTGCGCGACGCGGCGCGCGCAATCATCCGCGTGGCCAACGCGAACATGTCCGACGCCGTGCGCCTGATCTCGCTGCGGCGCGGCTACGATCCGCGCGAGTTCGCGCTGATCGTCTTCGGCGGCGCGGGACCGCTGCACGGAGCGGATCTGGCGCGTGAGCTGTCGATTCCCACGGTGGTGGTCCCTCCGAGCCCCGGGATCTGGTCTGCCCTTGGCTGCCTCCAGGTCGACATCCGGCACGATCTGTCCGTCATGCTGCTGGGATCGGCGAGCGAGGCTGACCCCGAAGAGGTCGAGCGGCAGTTCGTGGACCTTGAGAGCCAGGCGGGGGAACTGTTACGAGCAGAGGGCGTCTCAGAGGACGCGATGGCGCTCGAGCGCTCGCTTGACATGCGCTATCTGGGCCAGTGGCGGTCGCTGACGATCCCGGCGGGCTCGCCCGTGACCTCGCTGGAGCCCGCGGTGAACACCTTCCACGCCGAGCACGAGCGCGTCCACAACTTCCGCCGAGACGGTGCGCCAGTAGAGATCTATCGGCTGAATCTGCGGGCGATCGGGTCGGTGGAGAAGGCGCAGCTCCCGCGCTATCCGCTGGACGGCGCCCAGCCGGCGAGGGAGCGGGAGCGCCGGATGGTGTTCTTCGACCAGGGGGAGGAAGCGATCGAGACGCCCGTGTACAACCGTCCCGATCTCCCCGCCGGAGCGGAATTTGAGGGTCCGGCGGTGATCGAGCAACTGGACTCGACGACGGTCGTCCCGCCGGGCGTCACGGCGGCCATCGACGAGTGGCTGAACATCCGGATGACTCTGCCGTCGACCTGAGGAGCTAGCCAGCGATGTCCACCCGCACACGCCTTGATCCGGTCACCTTCGAGGTCCTGAAGAACGCCTTCATCACGATCGTGGACGAGATGGCAGAACAGATTCTGCGCACCTGCCACTCGTTTGTGATCTACGCGCGTGACTTCTCCTCGGCGCTGTGTGATCGCGAAGGGCACACGATCATGCAGGGCAGTCAGGACATCGCCGTGCACGTGGGCACGCTCCACCTCACCGCGCGGGCGATCCTTGATCACTTCGAGGACGACATGCGACCGGGCGACGTCTTCGCGGTCAACGATCCCTACCTCGGCGGCACGCACTTCAACGACGTCCGCATCGTGCGCCCGATCTTCATCGGGGAGGAGCTGATCGCCCTCGCTCAGTCCAACGGGCACTGGGCGGACGTGGGCGGAACCGTCCCGGGCTCCTTTGACGTCAGTGCCCGCGAGCACTTCGGCGAGGGCTTGCGGATCCCTCCGGTGAGGATCATCGACGAAGGCAGGGTGCGCCACGACCTGATCCACATGATCAGCTCGAACACCCGCGCCCCGAGCGACGTCGAGGGTGACTGCGAGGCGCAGGTCGAGGCGACCCTGGTGGCCGAGCGCGAAGTCGGCCGCCTGATCGAGAAATACGGCAAGGACACCGTCCTGCTCGCATTCGACGAGGTTCAGGACTACGTGGAGCGCCTCACCCGTCAACGCGTAGCGGAGTTGCCGGACGGAACGTGGGAGACCGAGGACTACATCGATCTCGATCCCAACGAAGGCGAGGGCCTTGTGCCGATCAAGGTCAAGCTCCAGATCGACGGCGAGACGATCAAATACGACCTCTCTGGATCGCACAAGGCCGTGGGCAGCTTTCTCAACGCGGCCTTCGGCACCGCGTTCTCGGGCATCGTCGGCGGCACCAAGACGTTCTTCCCCGATGTTCCGCTGAATTCGGGCTTCTACCGGCCGATGGAGGTCGAGCTCGGTCCCGAGGGCAGCGTGGTCAACGCGCCCTGGCCACTCGCCGTGACCGGGTTCTGCTCCGGCCCCTACGAGAAGATCATGAACGCTCTGTTCGAGCTGTGGTCGCAGATCATGCCCGAGCGCGCCATGGCTTGTTCGTTCAACCTCGAGTACCTGCTGGTGGGCGGCCACGACGCCCGCCTCCCCGAGCGGCCGATCTTCATGTGGTACGACTGGATGGCTGGTGGCTGGGGCGGGCGCAACGGCAAAGATGGGGAGAACGGGACCGCGCCGGTGTTCGGCGCGGGTCTCACCGTCCAGCCCTGCGAGGGTCAAGAACGCCTCACGCCGGTGCTGACCACGTCACACGAAATCCTCACCGACTCCGCAGGACCAGGCCGCTTTCGCGGTGGCTGCGGCGTCCGCAAAGGCGGACGCCTCACGGCGGTCGAGGGGACGGTGATGTCCTACTGCTGCGACCGAGCGCGGTCGGTCACCTGGGGGATCAATGGTGGGCTGCCGTCGATACCCCACGGCGTATGGCTCCGGCACGACGGCGACGACAGCTTCCTGGGCGCCGCCTTCTCGAACGTGTCGGTGGCTACCGGGAATGAGTTCTGGCGCCCCTCCGCCGGCGGCGGGGGGTTTGGCGATCCGCTCGACCGGGACCCAGAACAGGTCCGCGAGGATGTGGTCGATGGCTATGTCTCCGTGGCGCGCGCCCGCCTGGACTACGGCGTGGTCGTGAGCGAAGCCGACCGCGACTTGGCCACCTACGAACTGGACCTCGCCGCCACCGAGCGCGAACGCGCCGCGATACGGGATGAGCGCGAGCGATGGCTGGAGGAGGATCCCGAGCAAATCGCCGCCAAGTACCGGTCCGGGGAGCTGGATGTACTCGATCTGGTGCGGCGCTACGGCGTCATCCTCGACTGGGGGGCAGGGGAGCTGTTGCCGAAGAGCACCGAGCAGTTCCGGGCGATGCTCCGGCGGCGCATGGTGCCTCACTGGCGTGGGGACACGCCGGCAGCAGGCGCAGATGGCACGGCGGCGTCCGCCTCCCGCGGCGCCGCGCCGGTTGCGGAGGACGCGCGGACGTAGGAGGATTCCCCAGTCTAAGCATCCCGATTCGGACTTCTTACGATAGGTCTCGGCCTGCCGACGGAGTAAGAAGGGTCGCGCACCGGGAGGCATACACACAGGAGGTTCTGAGGAGAGTGGCCACCACAGCGACAACGTACCCCCCGCTTGAGACCTCGCCGCACGACGACCCCAAGGCTCTTGCCGAGGCCGCGAGCGAGGACTTCTCGCTTCACGTCGTGCCGAGCACCTGGCGAATGGACCGCAGCCGGTTGATGTTCGCGTGGTGGGGCGTTGCGACTGCCTTCTTCTATATCTACTTCGCGGCGTTTGCAGCGCTCGCCTACGGAACGGTCAACGCCCTGATCGGGCTGGGGATGACCGTGATCTGTTACTCGCTGATCAACTGGGTCATGGTCCGCGCCGCGTCGCGCAGCGGCCTGACCGTGGCGTTGTTCTCGCGCAGCATGTTCGGCTACGTGGGGGCGTCGATCGCGACGTTGATCTTCGGGGCGACCTGCATCTACTACTGGGTGTTCGAGGGATCGGTCGTCTCGGTTGCCGCGCAGAGCTATTTCGGTGGCCCGCTGAAGCTGTGGTACGCGATCGTGATCGCGGCCACGATTCCGCTCATCTGGCGCGGCGTGCGCAAGTGGATGGACCGCTTCAACGGCTGGATGTTGCCCCTGTTCGTGATCGGGATGACGGCGGTGATCACCTGGTCGCTGCTCGATCACGGCTACCACGGCTTCCTGCCGAACGCGAAGGCCCTCCCCGGGACCACTCTGCCGTGGCTGCAGGTGTTCTCCGCCTACATGGGGGTGTGGATCCTGATGATGTTCACGTTCGACTTCGCGCGCCTGGCGCGTCCGAAGGACGAGAAGTTCCACGTGGCCGTGACCTTCGGCCTGGCGTACTACGTCATGACCTTCCTCATCAATGGCCTGATCGGCATCCTGCTCGTCTCCGCGTTCGGAATCTCCTTCGCCGGGCTTGCCGGTAAGGAGAGCGCACTACCGGTGGACATCGTCGGCGTCACTGGCCTGCTGGGAGTGCTGCTGATCGCGATCACCCAGTTCCGTATCAACGTGGCTAACGCCTATCTCGCATCCACGAACCTCCAGAGCTTCTTCTCGCGGCTGTTCCGGCTGCATCTCCCGCGCGTGTTCTGGCTCGTGGTGGCCGGGGTGATCGGCTTCATCCTGATGCTCACCAACATCTTCAGCTACGTCAACGATGCGCTGGCGTACCAGGGGATCGCGATCGTGGCGTGGGTGGCGATCGCGCTCGCCCACATCGGCTGGATGCGTCTGAACGGAAAGCGCTTGGAGCAGCAGGAGTTTCGACCCGGCCGCGTGCCGGCCATCAATCCAGGTGGTCTCCTCGCCTGGGCGGTCGCCACCGGCATCGGCGTGTATCTGAAGGTCGGCTTGGCCAGCACCAACCAGCTGTTCGCGACCTGGGGACTGCCGATCACATTCGGGATCGCCTTCGTCATCTACGGCGCCTCGCTGCTGCTCGCGCGCTCCACCTGGTTCACGCTGGAGCGTCCCGGGGACCCCGTGCTCGAGGTCGACGACCCATGGGCCGTGCGGATCCGCTGCCACCGCTGCAAGCGCTTCTTCCTGGCCCAGGAAACCGACCGCGACCCCACCGCCGGCCACGAGCCGATCTGCGCCGAATGTGCCACCGGGATGGAGTTCTACGGGGCCGCCCGACGCGAAGCCCACCAGGGGCGTGAGTCGGCACCCAGCGGCGCAGTGGCGTCGTGATCAAGTCAGGCCGCGCGTCGGACTGAGATCGCAGAGAATGTGATCGTGCCGTCCACGATGCTCGACATCAACGTCGACATGGGCGAGAGCTTCGGTCGCTGGCAGCTCGGCGACGATGCCGGGATCATGCCGCACGTTTCGTCGGTCAGCATCGCGTGTGGATTTCACGCCGGCGATCCACGCACGATTCGGGAAACCGTCAAGGCCGCGGTGGAACACGACGTGCAGATCGGCGCGCACGTTTCGCTCCCGGACCTGCTCGGGTTCGGGCGGCGGCGAATGGCCATCTCCCCCGACGAGCTGCGCGACTACGCGCTCTACCAGATCGGGGCGCTGAAGGCGTTCGTGGAGGCGGAAGGCGGCCGGCTCGGCCACGTGAAGCCCCACGGAGCGCTCTATGCGATGTGCTCCGCCGACCCAGAGCTCGCCGGCGCGGCGGCGAAGGCCACCGCGGAGGTCGACCGGGAGCTGCTGCTGCTGCTGCTCAAGCAGGACGTGGCGTCCGCCGTCTCTGAGCAGGGCGTGCGGCTCGTGAACGAGGCGTTCCCCGACCTGGAGTACGCACCAGACGGCACCCTCCTGATCGAGGCCGTGAAGCGCGCCTGGGACCCCGAGCGGGTCGCGGAACGAGCAGTGCGACTCGCCCGTGACGGCGTCATAGACGCGAATGACGGCAGCGATCTCGATGTACGCGCACCTACGGCTTGCATCCATGGGGACGGACCAAACGCGGTCGAGATCGCGCGGACCGTGAAGCTCCGGCTGGGCGAGGCCGGAGTGGAGGTGCGGCAGTTGCGCGCGATACTCGCCGCCGAGCCGCCCGATGCCGAGCCGCCCGCGGGCGATGAGCCCACCGTGGCCTCGCAGCGATGAGTGCCCTAGCGCCGCCGATCCTCGAGCGTCGGGAAGCGGCAGGGGGCCACCCGGCGATCACCTATCGCCAAGCGGGAGACCGCGCCCTGCTCGTGGAGTACGGGGAGATGGACTTCGACCTCACGCTCAACTTCTTCGTGCTTGCCGTCGATGCCGCGCTTCGCGCTCGATCCGTGGACGGGCTGATCGAGACCGCTCCGGGCTTTCGTTCGATGTGCGTCAACTACGACCCTCTGACCTTGCCCACAGGAGAACTTGTGAGCCACCTGGCGGCCGTGCACGACGCGCTGCCGGCCGAAGGCGAGATCGAGATCCCGAGCCGCCTCATCCAGCTGCCCCTCGCCTTCGACGACGCGCAGTCCACCGCCGCGGTCGAGCGCTATATGAGCAGCATTCGGGCCGACGCGCCCAACTGTGAGGGTGCCAACAACATCGACTACATCGTCCGTTACAACGGCTTCGAGGATCGAGAGCAGTTCTACGACGCGGCGCTGGCGACCGAGCATTGGACCGCGTTCATCGGCTTCTTCCCGGGGCTTCCTTTCATGTTCCCGCTCGATCCGCGCTACACGGTGGTGGTGCCGAAGTACAACCCAACGCGGACCTGGACCGCGGAGGGGGCGGCCGGCCTCGGAGGCCCGTGCTATGCGATCTACCCGGTCGAGTCGGCGGGCGGATATCAGCTCTTCGGCCGCAGCCTGCCCGTGTATGACCTCAATGAGCGCAACGAGGCGTTTCGCGATAACCCGCTGCTGCTGCGCCCTGGGGACCGCGTTCGCTTCTATCGCGTCGAGGAGGACGAGCTGATGGCCGCCTGGGAGGACGTGCACGCAGACCGCTATCGCTACCGGATCGAAGACCAGCCATTTGATGTCGGCGCCTACATGGAGTTCCGCTCGAGCGTCGCGGAGGAGGCCGAGAAACACCGACGGCATCGCGAGGAGGCAGCGGCCGCGACTCCCGTGCCGTGAGCGATCGAGATCGGATGCGTCCATGAACGACGAGCGAACCATCGAGGTACTCGATCCGGGCCTGCAGGCGACGGTGCAGGACTATCCGGGACGCCCCGGCATGCAGCATCAAGGCTTCTTCCCGGCGGGCGCAATGGACTTTCTGGCGCTACGGGCGGCGAACCTGTTGGTTGGGAACTCGCAGAACGCCGCCGGCATCGAGGTCACGCTGGGCGGCTTTGCTCTGCGGCTGGGAAGCGAGGCTCTGGTCGCGGTGTGCGGGGCGGAAGCGGAAGTGACGCTCGACGGAGCGCCGATGCCCCGCTGGCAGAGCCGCGTGGCGGGCGCCGGCGCGGAGATGCGAGTCGCGATCTCGCCCGGCCCCGGTTTTCGCCTCTACATCGCGATCTCGGGTGGAATTGACGTGCCGGAGTTGTTCGGGTCGCGCTCCACCTACACGATGGGCGGACTCGGGGGCCACGAGGGACGGCCGCTCGTCGCCGGGGATCGCTTGCCGCTCGGCGCGGGGACGTCCGACGGTCCCGTCCGCCGCTTTCGGGACGACGCGCGGCCGCGCTACGGGCGGGAGTGGGAGATCGAAGTGATGCGCGGACCCCAAGCCAGCCCTGACTACCTCACCGAGGGCGATATGGACGAGCTCTTCGGTCGGTCCTGGGCGGTGGACCGAAACTCCGACCGCAGTGGCGTTCGGCTCGAGTCACATCGGTTCGAATGGGCGCGCAGCGGCGGCGGGGTGGCGGGGGGCCATCCGTCGAACATCCTCGATAACCCCTATCCGGTCGGCGCGGTCAACATCAACGGCGACCTCCCCGTGATCCTGGGTCCCGACGGACCTACAGCCGGAGGCTTTGTCGTCGCCGCGACCGTGGTGCACGCGGCGCGCTGGAAGCTCGGGCAGCTCAGGCCGATCGGCGACCACGTGCGCTTCAGAGAGGTCACGGCCGACGAGGCCGCCGAGCTGGAGGCGAAACTTACCTCCCAGCTGAGTGACGACAGCCTCGAGGAGGCGTCAGCGTGAACATTCCCAAGAAGCGAGAGAAGCCATGAGCGACCGGACCATCGATTCTCCTTTGCCGGGCACGTTCTACCGGCGGCCCAACCCTGATTCCGAGCCGTTCGTGGCCGAGGGCGACTCGGTCACGGAGGGCGACGTCGTCGGGGTCGTGGAGATCATGAAGAGCTTTCACGAGGTGAAGGCGCAGGAGTCCGGCGTGGTCGAGCGCTTCCTGGTCGAGAACGAAGACGCTGTCGAAGCCGGACAGGCGCTCGCCGTACTCGCCGGGTAGGAGGGCCGATGAAACGGGTGTTGATCGCCAATCGCGGCGAGATTGCGCTGCGCGTGATCCGCGCGTGTCGGGAACTGCGCCTCGAAACCGTGGCTGTCTACTCGACCGCCGACGAGGACGCCCTGCACGTGCGCAAGGCCGATCAAGCGGTGTGCGTCGGCAAGCCCGCCGCGCGCCAGAGCTATCTCAATGCCGAGGCGCTCGTGGATGCGGCCCGCGAGAGTGGCTCCGACGCGATCCATCCCGGCTATGGCTTCCTCTCGGAGAATGCGCGGTTCGCGCGGCTTTGCGAGGACACGGGGCTGACCTGGGTGGGGCCGCCGCCGCAAGCGATCGAGCACATGGGCGACAAGGCGGCAGCGAGAAAGCTCGCCACCTCGGCCGGCGTGCCGGTCGTGCCGGGCTCCGACGGAACCGTCGCTCCCCAAGAGGCGCTCGCGGCGGCGAACGACGTCGGGTATCCCGTGATGATCAAGGCGGCGGGCGGCGGCGGCGGGACCGGTATCCGCCTGGCTCGCGACGAGGACGAACTCGATCAGCGGATCGGCGAGGCCGCTCGTGAGGCCCAGGCGGCGTTCGGCAATGCCGAGCTCTACCTGGAGAAGCTGATCACGCCGGCCCGCCACGTCGAGGTACAGGTGCTCGCCGACGGCCACGGGAAGGTGCTCCATCTGTTCGAGCGGGAGTGCTCGCTGCAGCGGCGACGCCAAAAGCTGCTCGAGGAGTCGCCCTGCCCCGTGCTTGAAGCGAGCACGCGAGCGGAGATGACCGCCGCCGCGGTGCGGCTCACAGAGGCAGCCGGCTACGTGAACGCGGGCACGGTTGAGTTCCTGCTCGGTCCAGACGGGAGCTTCTACTTCATCGAGATGAACACTCGCATCCAAGTTGAGCACCCGGTGACCGAGATGATCACGGGGTTCGATCTCGTCAAGGAGCAATTGCTCGTCGCGGACGGGAAGCGGCTCGAGGTCGAGCAGGGCGATATCGCGCAGCGCGGCGCAGCGATCGAGTTTCGCGTCACCGCCGAGGACCCGGACGCTGACTTCCGCCCGTCTCCCGGGCAGATCACCGCTCTGGAGCTGCCGGGGGGTCCCGGGGTGCGGGTCGACACCGCCCTGTACGACGGCTACACGGTCCCTCCGTACTACGACTCCCTGGTGGCAAAGCTGATCGTCTGGGGCGGTGACCGAGGCGAGGCGATGGCGCGTGGACGCCGCGCGCTCGAGGAGTTCGCGATCGGCGGAATCGAAACCTCGATCCCCTTTCATCTGCGGATGCTCGATGACGACGGCTTCCGCCGGGGCGAGTACCACACCGACTATCTGAACTAGTCGGGCAGTCGCTCCGCTCTAACGCGCTAAAGCCGCGGCGTTCCGTCCGCGCTCGCGCATACAGTCTGGCGCTAATGCCGCCGTTGATCACCCGGGAAGAGGCGCTCCGGCTCGGCGAGCTTGAAGATCGCGCGGCGATCGAGATGCTGGTGGAGCGGGCGTGGCGGGCTCGCGTCGAGCGCTTCGCCGATGCGACCGACATGTGCTCGCTGGTCAACGCGAAGTCGGGTGGCTGCGCCGAAGACTGCGGCTTTTGCGCTCAGTCGCGCTACGCCGAGGCGGAGACCCCACTGCACGCGATGATGGAGCCCGAGCAGATCCTCGAGCACGCCCGCGCCGCGCAGGCCGCCGGCGCCCACCGGTTCTGCATGGTCACCCAGGGGCAGGGCCTCTCGCGGCGGGAATTCGACAAGGTGCTCGAGGGCGCCCGGCTGGTGGCCGAGCACACGAACCTCAAGCGCTGCGTGTCGATCGGTCACCTCTCGGCGCAGCGGGCACGCGCCCTGGTGGAGGCCGGCGTGCAGCGGGTCCACCACAACGTGGAGACGGCGCCCTCCTACTACCCCGAGGTCTCGAGCACGGTGCGATACGAGGGCAGGCTGAGGACGATCGACGCCGTGCGCGAAGCGGGTCTCGAGACCTGCGTGGGCGGCATCCTCAATCTGGGCGAGACGCGCGAGCAGCGCGTGGAGATGGCTTTTGAGCTGTCGCGCATCAACCCGACCAGTGTCCCCATCAACCTGCTCAACCCGCGTAGTGGGACGAAGTTCGGCGATCGGGAGCTGATGGATCCGTGGGAGGCCGTGAAATGGATCGCGATCTTCCGGCTGATCCTGCCCGACGCGCTCTTCCGGCTCTGTGGCGGCAGGGTCGAGAACCTTCGCGACTTGCAGGCGCTGGCGGTCAAGGCCGGCTTGAACGGCGTGATGATGGGCAACTTCCTGACCACGTTGGGAAATGCACCCGAAGCCGATCGAGGAATGTTCGAGGAGCTGGGGCTGAACATCGGACGCCAGAGCGACAACGGCGCCAATCCACGGCCGGACAACCGCTCGGGCTGGCTTCAAGGGGAGACTCCGGACGTGGTCTCCGATGCGCTCGCGGGGCCGGCCGAGGGAGGTCTCGAGGTGCGGCTGTGGGATCCCTCCAAGCAGCTGCGCTTCGCGCGCAAGCGAGCGAGAGCGGCGGGGCGATGATCGAGATCGAAGCCCGGCTCTCCGAGCTCGAGAGCATGGGGCTGCGGAGGGCCACGCGCCTGGTCTCGGGGCCTCAGGGGCCGCGCGTGGTTCTGGATGGCAAACCCGTACTGCTGTTGTGCTCCAATAACTACCTCGGCCTCGCCGATCATCCTCAAGTGCGGGCGGCTGCCGCCGAGGCAGCGATGCGATGGGGCGCCGGGGCGGGCGCCTCCCGCCTCGTGAGCGGCACCATGACCCCCCACCGGCGGCTCGAGGAGCGACTCGCCGCCTTCAAGGGCAGGGAGTCCGCGCTGCTGTTCGGCTCGGGGTATCTGGCGAACACGGGCGTGATCGCCGCGTTGGCGCGCCCCAGCGACGTCGTCTTCTCCGACGCGCTGAACCATGCCTCGATCGTGGACGGTTGTCGCATGTCGCGCGCCGAGACGTTCGTCTATGACCACTGCGACCTCGACCACCTCGAGTGGGGCATCGCACAGGCGGCGGATCGAGGTGCGCTGATCGTGACCGACGCCCTCTTCTCCATGGACGGCGACCTGGCACCGCTCGCGGACCTAGTCGAGCTTGCGCAGCGCCATCGCCTACGGCTCGTCGTGGACGAGGCGCATTCCACCGGCACGCTCGGACCGGGCGGCCGCGGGGCGCTGGTGGAGGAGGGGATCGAGGACCAGGTGGACGTGATCGTGGGAACGCTCGGCAAGGCGCTCGGGTCATATGGAGCCTTCGTCGCCTGCGAGCGCGAGATGGCCCGCTACCTCGTCAACAGCGCCCGCACCTTCATCTTCTCCACGGCGCCCGCACCGGCCTCGGTGGCGGCGGCACTGGCGGCGCTCGAGCTGCTCGAGGAGCGGCCCCATCGGGTCGCCAGGCTGCAGGCGAACGCGGACGCGCTCCGGTCCGAGCTCGAGCGCGAGGGATTCGACGTGGGCAACTCGAGCACCCACATCATGCCGCTGATCGTTGGCGATGCGACGCTCGCGGTCGAGCTGTGTGCGGCGGCGCTTGAGCGCGGCGTCTTCGCACAGGCGATCCGGCCGCCTACGGTCCCTCCGCAAACATCCAGGTTGCGGTTGAGCGCGATGTCCTCGCACAGCCGGCGAGAGCTGCAGGCAGCCGCCCGCACATTCGCGCAGGCCGCACGCCAGGTCGGGTTCGAACCCCTGCGGCTCAGCGCCCCGCAGGTGTACGCCGAGCCTGGACTCGAGCACGACGAGCCGCTCGCGCACGCGGCCTAGCGCCCTGAGTGCGCGGCTGCTTCGTCACGGGCACCGACACGAGCGCCGGCAAGACGGTGCTCGCGGCATCCCTGGTTGCGGCTGCCCGCGCTCAGGGCATCCGGGTCATCGCGCTGAAGCCGGTCATCACCGGCCTCGCCGAGTCGCCCGACCCCGCGTGGCCAGCCGACCACGACGTGCTTGCGCAGGCCGCCGGCACGAGCGCCGATCGAGTGACGGCGCTGCGCTTCGACCCGCCGGTTTCGCCCCACCTGGCCGCCGAGCTCGCGGGATCGCCGATCGACCCGGGCTCGCTCGAGGCATGGATCCGCGAGGCGGCCGCTGAAGGCGAATTGGTCGTGGTCGAGGGGGTTGGAGGACTGCTGGTGCCGCTGGCCGGCGACTACGACGTCCGACACTTGGCCGTCGCGCTCGGCCTGCCGCTGCTGATCGCGGCGCGCGCCGGGCTGGGCACGATCAACCACACGCTGCTCACCCTTGAGGCGGCCCGTGCAGCGGAGCTGGCCGTGACCGCCGTAGTGCTGACCCCATGGCCCGAGTCGCCGGGAGTGCTCGAGCGCTCGAATCGCGCGACGATTGAGGCGCTGGGCGCCGTCAGCGTCGAGACGCTCCCAGAGGTCGCGCGCGCCGAGCCGGGCCTGCTGGACGAGGCGGCCAAAAGCCTCCCCCTGCGTCGTTGGCTCTCGCAATGGGGCGGTTCCGACCGCTCCGGGGAATAGCTTCTCGCTCGTGCGCACGACCGCCGAGCTCGAGGCCGCGGACCGGCAGCATCTGTGGCACCCGTTCACCCAGCAGCGCGCCTGGTGCGAGGAGGAGCCGCCACTGATAATCGAGCGTGCGGAGGGGACCAACCTCTATGACACGGAGGGCAACGCCTATATCGACGGCGTCGCCTCGTTGTGGTGCAACGTCCACGGCCACCGCCATCCAGGGCTCGATCAGGCACTCGCCGACCAGCTCGGTCGCATGGCCCACTCCACCATGCTGGGGCTCTCCCACCCCCCGGGCATCGAGCTCGCCACGCGGCTGCTGGAGTGCGCGCCCGCGGGCTTGAGCCGCGTGTTCTATTCCGACAGCGGAGCGACCGCGGTCGAGGTGGCGTTGAAGATGGCTTTTCAGTGGTGGTCGCAGCGGGGCGAGAGCGACCGCAGCACGTTCATCTGTTTGGAGAACGCCTATCACGGCGACACGCTTGGCGCCGTGTCGGTCGGCGGCATCGACCTGTTCCACGCCTGTTACCGCCCCCTGCTCATCGACACGCTGCACGCGCGAGCCGGGGACCACGACCACCTGGCCGCGCTCCTGCGCGCACATGCCAGCCGTGTCGCGGCGGTGATCGTCGAGCCGCTGGTGCAGGGAGCCGCCGGCATGCTGATGCAGCCCGACGGCTATCTGGCGAGCGTCCGGCGTCTGTGCGATGAGCACGGAGTGCTCCTCATTTGCGACGAGGTGGCAACCGGATTCGGCCGCACGGGGACGATGTTCGCCTGCCAGCAGGAAGCTGTCACCCCCGATCTGATGTGCCTGGGGAAGGGCATCACGGGGGGCTATCTCCCGCTCGCCGCGACCCTCACCACGGAGCGCATCTACGAGGGCTTTCTCGGAGCCGCCGAAGAGGGGCGCACCTTCTTCCACGGGCACACCTACACGGGCAATCCCCTGGCCTGCGCGACCGGGATCGCCTCACTCGAGGCATTCGCCCGCGAGCGCACGCTCGAGGCGCTGGCGCCGAAAGTCGAACTGCTCGAGCGGCTGCTCGCGCAGCGGATCGCGGTTTTGCCGGGCGTCATCGAGGTGCGCCAGCGCGGCTTCATGGTGGGAATCGAGCTGGTCCAACGGCCGTCGAGCGAGCGGCTCGGACACTCTGTGACGCTCGCGGCCCGCCGTCGCGGAGCCATCATCCGACCGCTCGGCGACGTGATGGTGCTGATGCCGCCGCTCACGATCTCGGAAGCCGATCTGCGGCGACTGGTAGCGATCACGGCCGCCTCGATCGCGGAATGCACCGCGGGCCGGGTGCGAGCGGCGGCTTAGGCTCTACCGGCACCGCCCGGTTCGCGGTCGCGGCACCTTCGCCCGCCTATCCGCGCCGTGCTCGCGCCCCCGGTAGGGACACCGCCTCGACGGCGCGGCCCAGCTCGTCGCCTTGGTCCTCCGTCGGCGCGTCCGGTCCCTCCGGCACCCGCGGCGCGATGCGGTTCACCCACAGCTCCTCGACCAGAATCATGAAGGTGGAGATGATCGGGACGGCCACGATCAGGCCCACGAACCCGAACAGCCGCTCGACCGCGATCACGCCGATGGCCACCACGGCGGGGTGCAGCTTGACCGCCCGCGCGACCACCAGCGGCTCGATCAAGTTGCTCTCGATCTGGTGGGCGACGATGTACACGATCGCGACCAGGATCGCCTTGCCGGTCGAGAAGGTGAGCGCATACAGAATCGGCACGATCGAGGAGGCGAGCGCGCCGAAATACGGGACGATCATCGCGACCGCGGTGAAGACTGCAAAGAAGGCGGCGAAGTTCAGTCCGACCAGCGTCAGACCCAGGTACGTGAGCCCGCCCAGGATCACCATTCCAATGATCAGTCCCACCAGCCAGCCGAGGTATGCCGTCCGCAATCGGCTCAGCACGTGGCGCGCGTGGGGACGGTTGCGGACCGGGAACAGGCGCACGATCCCGCTCACCAGCGGGTCGGGATGAATCGCGGTGTAGAGCGCGGTCAGGAGGATCACCACCATCACCACGATTACGCCGAGCGCGGTCGCGCCCACGGAGGCGACCGGCCCGAGCAGCGTGGAGGGATGGTTCTTGTAGTTGTCGATGAAGTGCGAGATCTGGTGGCTGATGTGGGTCGCCGAGGTCCCGGTGAGTAGCGCGATCCGGTGCAGGAAGTCGCGCGAGATCGAGGGCAGGTCGGTGATGAACTTGTTCACCTCCTGGCTGAACACCGGAATGATCAGGAACAGCAACCCGGCCAGCGCGCCGAGCCCGATGAGCAGGGCGAGAAGCGCCCCGATGAACCTGGGAATCCGCCACCTCTTCAGCAGGTCCGCCAACGCCGCCATGGGAATCGCGATGATCACCATGATCAGCACGGCCAAGATGAGCGTGACCAAGGTCGGGAAGATCTCGATCACGACCACCAGCCCGAAGGCGAGCAGGATCGCGCGGTAGATCACGCCAGGCGTGACGCGCTCAAACATCCTCCCTCCCAGGAACGTTCATACGGGCATGTTCCTCTCTCGCCGGGACGGAGTCAGGGCGTAGCATTTTGGGGGACGCGGATGCGGCGGGCGAAAGCATGGCCGGAGAGCCGGTGCGGCTGAGATCATTGCGTCGCGTGCCAGACCGAGCGTCGTCCCGTGATCTCGTAGACCGTCCGCCAGGGGCGGAGGACCGGACACGGCCGGCGAAGGCCACACATCGGCGGGTGGGGGCAGTAAGGGGAGCGCCTTCCATCGCAAAGCGAGCGCTGATCGCGTTCTATCGAGACCAAGGTACCCACCACGCGGGTGCTCTGACCTATTACGCGTTGATGTCGCTGTTCCCGATTCTGCTGCTAGCGGTGTCGCTGCTGGGCCTGATGGGCGACTACCCCGGCACCTACAACGCGATCATCCACCACCTGCGATCGATCGTCCCTGCGAGGGCGCTGTCCACCGTGAACGATGGGCTGAGGGAGGCGCTGAGGGACCGCGGCACCGCGCTCGCGGCGTTCGTGCTCGGCGTTCTCAGCGCCCTCTATGGGGCCACCGGTTACCTCGAAGCAGCTCGCCGAGCGTTCAACGTGGTCTTCAAGGTCAAACGCGGTCGCTCCTTCGTGCGCCGCAAGCTGACCGACATCGGCTCGACGGTCGTGCTCCTGGTGCTCGTGATCTGCACCGTCGTGTTGATGTTCGCGCCCGAACATGTGGTTCGCAGCCTGGTCGGCAAGGACATCGCGAGCGTGTGGCTCTACGGGCGCTGGCCGCTGGCGTTGGTGACAGCGCTCGGTGTGTTTTCGTTCCTTTACTGCGTGACCCCCGACGCCCGGCGTCGCGATGTGGGCTCGATCGCCACCGGCGCCGTTGTCGGCGTGGCGATCTGGGTCGCGGCGTCAGCCGGGTTCTCGGCGTTCCTGGCCCGGTTCTCGGATCTCAACGCCACCTATGGGTCGTTCGCGGCCGTCGTGGTGCTGCTCGTCTGGCTGTGGCTCACCAACATCGCGCTGTTCTTCGGAGCGGAGGTCAACGCCGAGCTGGCCCGGCGCCGGCGCCAGGCGGCCGATGAGTCGCTTGAAAGCACCCCGGCCGGCTAGCGCCGCGAGACTGACGTCGCTAGTCGTCGTAGGGCTCGAAGTCCTCTTTGCGCGCGCCACAGACCGGACAGAACCAATCGTCGGGAATCTCTTCAAACGGTGTGCCGGGGGGTATGCCGCCGTCCGGGTCGCCTTCTTCCGGGTCGTAGAGAAAGCCGCAGGATTGGCACATGTATTTCACTCACCGCAAGCGTAGCGAGGGCCCACAGCACGACGGCCGCCCCTGACGGGTACCGTCAGGCGATGGAGGAAGAGCGACCGGGGCCCGGCGAGGAGATCAACCGCGGGCCTGCGACCGCACCGCGTCTCGCCGCGAGCGTGATCCTGCTGCGGGGAGCGGGTGAGGGGCTCGAGCTCTTGCTGGTCAAGCGCAACCCCGCCGCGCGCTTCATGGGCGGAGCCTGGGTCTTCCCAGGGGGAGCCGTGGAGCGGACCGAAGGACAGGGCGAGCAGGCGCTCCGCGCCGCGGCGCTGCGAGAGCTGGACGAGGAGGCCGGGATCGAGCTGATCGGCACGCAGGCTCTGGTTCCGTTCTCGCGCTGGATCACGCCGGCCGAAGTCATGATCCGATTCGACACGTGGTTCTACCTGGCGAGCGCGCCTCCCGGGGCGCGGGCACGTGTGGACGGCCGTGAGGTGGTCGACTCGCGCTGGTACCAGCCGGCCGAGGCGCTAAAGGACGCCAGAGCGGGGCAGATCCTGCTGGTCTTCCCCACGATCAAACACCTAGAGCAGCTGGCGCCCTTCCGCAGCACCGATGAGCTGCTGGGGTATGCCCGCGGTCGGAAGGTCAGAGAAGTGCAGCCGCGAGTGCTCGGATCGGGCGAGAGCGCTCGGATCGTGCTCCCAGGCGAGCCCGGGAACGCCTAGCGTCGGAGCTCAGCGAGTCCGCAGGCGCCGATCGGAGCGCTGATCAGGGCGAGGCCAGACCGCGCCGTGTCGTGAGCAGCGCCAGAGCGCTGATCAGGACCATCGCACCCACCTCCATGAGCAGGCTGACACTCGTCGCGATCATCAATGGGCTGTTCGGCATCCCCTCAATATTGGGCGCGTAGACGGCGAGCAGCACCGCGTACAGCGCCGTGGCGAGCGCAATCGCGGTCATCAGCCGCGCCAGGAGCCAGGACCCGCCTGCCGCCAATGCAAGCTGCACTCGGTGAAGGCGCGCGTTGTGGAGCGCCCAGCGGCCGCCGACGGCGAAGGCGCTGGCTGCGACGAGCACGAGCGCAAACAGGAACAGCCCCGCGGCGTGCCCGAGCGTGGTCCCATTGCCGCTGACGGTGGCCGGCAGGACAGCCTTCAGCACCAGGAACGCCACGATCACGCCCGCGAGCGCCATCAGCGGCCCGAGCAGCGCCCACCGCAGAGATCCCGACCGCGCCGTCCACGCCTGTCGCAGCACCGAGAGCGCCAGCGGCGCGCCCGTGACCGCGACGACGGCGGCCGCGGCGAGCGCGAGCACCACGATCGCCGTGTGCGCGCCGCTCAGCAGCGGGTGGGCGGCCGCGGCGAGCTGGAATGGTCGATCCTCCGTCGTCTTCGCAAAGCTCGCGCCCACGACGACCAGGGCGATCCACAGTGCAAGCGACGCCGAGACCGTGCCTCGCATGCGCCTGGCGGGCGAGGCCACCAGCCCGCCTGGGTGCAGGTGGGCGTCGAGCGCGCCGCAGAGCAAATCGAAGAGCGTGGAGAGAGTGACGGGGCTCTGCTCGAGCACGGCGCGCAGCTCGTCGCCATATCTGGCCCTGTGCGCCTGCGGGTAGAGCTCGAGCAGGACGCGTGCCAGGGCGAGCATGGTCGGGCGGGGGCGCCCGGGCTTCATGCCGCTGCCCCCTGAAGGCGGCTGAGCCCCACGCGGGTCACCCGCTGGAGCGTGCTCAGCTGCCACTCGAGGGCGGCGGCGCCGGCCGCGGTCAGGCGGTAGGGCCGCCGACGAGCCTCCGCGGGCAGCGCTTCGATAAGTCCCCGCTCCTCGAGCCGCGCCAGCGCCCCATAGAGAGTTCCCGGGCCTAGCGTGAAGTCAGCGATCTCGCGGACGTCCTGGATGATCGCGTAGCCGTGCTTCGGACCACCGGCGAGGCTTGAGAGCACGAGCATGGCGGGCTCGGTCCAGCGGCCGAGACCTTCAAAGTTGTTTGTATCGCTCGGCGACATATGTCGCTCGCCAATATAGCGGCGGTCGATATATACGTCAAGAGTGTTCTGGGGCGATCATGATCGGGCGAGGGCCGGGGCGCATGCGCCCCGGCCGTCCTGCTCCTGACTCACGCGCCGCCGTAGGTCACGATCAGATCGGTCAGCACACCCACAAGAAAACCGGCGCTGATCATGAGCAGGCCGAGCTCGCGATAGCCGTGGCGGCGCACGCTGGTCCACACCTCTCCGATCACGTACAGGATCGCTCCGCCCGCCATCGCGTAGAAGGCGAGCTCGAGCGGATGGCTGGTCACGCTGAAGCCCACGATCGAACCGAGAAACGTGGGGCCGCCGCCGATCAAGCCGGCCAGCGCGAGCCAGCGCCACGATGGTTTCACGTCGCCGAGCGGGCCGACGATGCCAAAGCCCTCCGTGGCGTTGTGCAGCGCGAAGCCGATGATCAGGACGGTGGCGAGGCTGATTGCGCCCGCGCGGGCGGAGACGCCGATGGCGAGGCCTTCGGCGAAGTTGTGCATGCCGATCGCCGCGGCGATCATCAGGCCCGTGCGCAGGGCCCGCCGTTGCGCGGCCTCGCGCTCGCGCGCGATCGAGGCCGCCTCCGCGCTGCTGAGGGCTTCAGCGGTGGAGCCGCCGGCGATCGGCGGTTTGCGCGCTCCGAGCGGCCTGATCGCTTTCTCCACCAACCCCAGCCCGGCGCTGCCCCCGGCGAAACCGGCCGCCAGCAGCACAACCAGAAGCACCAGATGCCCGACCGATCCGTTGTGGTGCTTGACCGCGGTCAGCGCGGAATCGACGATCGAGAGGCCGTTCGAGAGAACGTCGACGAAGATGAACGACAGCACGCCGACCGCGAACATCGCGAGCGCCACGCGCGCGCGGCCCGAGAGCAGCGCCATCCGTCCCACTGGCAGGCCCAGATAGATGGTGAAGCCCGCGAGGGCTCCCAGCAGGATCGTGTGCAGTAGGGACATCTCGGCGATTTCGGCTTAGGCTGCCCTAAGCACCTGAGACCGTATCACGTTAGGACGCCCTAAGTCGTCGACTGGCGACCGGATCGCTCGAGGCATACGTGAGCCTCTATACCCAGTCGAGGCCCTCGAACCGCGGTTGCTCCACGTTCAGGGGCAATCGTCCCTCTTCTTCGAGCTTGTCGAGATGAGCGGCGAGCGTCAGCGTGGCGGCGAAGCGAAGCTCGGGAGGAGCATCGTCCCACACATCGTCGAGGATCTCGTCGAGCCCGCGCTTGCCGGCCGCCAATGCAGCCATGAGGCGCTGCTCGCGCTCGAGCCGGTGGGCGAGGTACTGGTCGAGCTTGCGTTCCGGATCCCGAACCGTGGGACCGTGGCCGGGACAGATCAGCCCGGGCTCGCGGCGGCGCAGACGCTCGAGCCCGTCCAGGTAGGCACGCAGGGCTCCCGGGTATGGCGCTACGAACACGCTGCCCTCGCCCAGGACCGCGTCGCCCGTGAACGCGACCTCGCCGACGATGAATGCCAGATGGTCGCGCGCATGTCCGGGAGTGAAGATCGCCTCGAGCGGCCCGAAGATGCTTCCGCCCGCGAGCAGCACATCGACGTCCCCCCGGGCCGCCGCGACCGGGGCTGCGGGATACCGCGCGCGCAGAGCCGGCACGCCTCCCGAGTGGTCGGGATGGTCGTGTGTGAGCGCGATTCCACCCAGGCCTCCACGGCACTCAATTTCCGCTTTAAGGCCCTCGGTGTGCTCGCTCAGCAGCGGTCCGGGGTCGATCAGGAAGGTGGGAGCGCGGCCGACCAGCCACGAATTCGTGCCGGACAGCGTGAAAGGTCCAGGATTGTTGGCGCGGAGGCCGACCACGTCCCTACCGGTCACGGCGATCTGGGCCACCGGTCGCGCGCCTCAGCTCGCGGGCGCTATTCGCGCGCGTGCTCGGGTATGCGGCTTGAGCGCGCCCCCCGCGGCCGGGGCAAGATCCGTCCCAGCGCGGCATCGACGAGCCCATCGCCGAAAGCACCCACCGTGTCCGAGACTCGATCGATGATTCCCCGCAACGGCGGGAGCCAGAGCACGATCGCCGCGGCCGCGCCGATCGCCGAGCCGCCGAGGACGTCGGTGAGGTAATGCAGCCCGAGCGCGATCCGTCCGAAATCGAGGATCGCGGCGAGCACGAGCATCAGCGCCCCCAATCCCCATCTGCGGCGCAAGAGCAGGGCAACGGCAATCGCAGCGCCCGCCGTCGCGTGGTCGGATGGGAAGCTTGAGTCGCGCGCGTGCGAAAGAAAGACATGGACGGCGTGTGGATGGGCGACGAATGGGCGGGCACGGTAGACCAGGTGGGCGACGATCGCGGTCACGAGCAGCCCTACGCCGGCACTCAAGCCAGCCGCCACGGCCGCGCGACGCCAGGGACGGCCGCGCTCGTGGCGCGCAAGCACGCACACGACCAGCAGGATCCCCAGGAAGAGGACCTCGGCGATTGCCACGTAGGACTTGAGCGGATCCTCGAGGCCGTCGTGGCTCACGAGGAAGTGGTTCAGCGAATGAACGATCGACCAGTCCATTCACAAAATGATCACATTTCGACATAAAGGAGAGCCGACCGAGGCGCGCGGTGTTGGTCTGGCGCCTGACCGGACCGCCATCTGCAAGACTCCCGATCTCTCGGTAGGCAGCGACTGATGGGGAGCATTGATGCGACGACGGCTTCTGGCCAGCATGGCCGTGATGGGCGCACTGGCACTGTGCGCGACCGCCGTGACCACCGCGGGGGCGAGCCCTCGCTCTCGGCACACGGTCTCTTCGATCAAGTGGGGGAAGTGCTCTGATCCCTACCTGAAGTCGATTGGTGCGCAGTGCGGCTTCCTCTCCGTCCCGCTTGACTACAGCAAGCCCGGCGGCCGCCAGATCAAGCTCGCGGTCTCGCGTATCCGCCACACATCGAAGAAGCATTACCAGGGGATCATCCTGACGAACCCGGGTGGACCCGGTGGCTCGGGCTTGAACCTCAACTACTTCCTCGTCCTCTCACTCGAGAACGAGGGCTTCACCAAGGCCGCCGCGGACTATGACTGGATCGGGTTCGATCCGCGCGGCGTCGGCTCGAGCCGGCCCGCGATCAGCTGCGAGCCCAACTACTTCCATCCCGATCGGCGCTACTACGTGCCACAGACCAAGCAGTTGCTCAACTACTGGATCTCCAATTCGAAGTCGTACGCCCATGCGTGTGCGACCAAGGGGTCGGCGCAGACCGCCCTGCTGCACAACTTGACCACGCGCGACTCGGCCATGGACATGGACCGAATCCGCCAGGCGCTGGGCCAGAAGCAACTGACCTACTACGGCTTCTCCTACGGCACCTACCTGGGTCAGGTCTATTCGACGCTGTTCCCGTCGCACGTGCGCCGGCTGATCCTCGACAGCAACATCGACCCGCGCCACGTCTGGTACCAGGCGAACCTGGACCAGGACGCGCCCTTCAACCGCAACGTGAACATCTGGTTCCGCTGGCTGGCGAAGTACCACAAGACCTATCGATTGGGACGCACGGAAAAGGCCGTTCATAACCTCTTCTACAAGCAGGAGCAGAAGCTCCGCAAACATCCCGCCGGCGGCAAGGTCGGCCCCGATGAATGGGTGGACGCGTTCCTGCCCGCCGGCTACTACGAGCAGACCTGGGTGAGCCTGGCGCAGGTTTTCTCCACCTGGATCCACAAGCACAACGCCAAGCCGCTGATCGCGGCCTACAAATCCGAGGACACCCCCGGCAATGACAACGGCTTCGCCGTTTATTTGGGCGTCGAGTGCACGGACGCCCATTGGCCACACGCCTGGAGCCGGTGGTCCAAGGACAATTGGCGCATCTACCGCAAGGCGCCGTTCGAGACCTGGGCCAATGCTTGGTTCAACGCCCCCTGCATCTACTGGCCGGCACCCGCCTCGCACCCGGTCAAGATCAACGGCAGCAAGATCAAGAACGGGTTGCTGATCGACGAGACGCTGGACGCTGCAACTCCGTTTGAGGGCAGCGAGTACGTGCGCAAGCTCTTCCCCCACACGGTGCTGCTCGCGGAGCCGGGTGGAACCACGCACGCCGATTCGCTCTCCGGCGACCGCTGCGTGGACAGCACGATCGCCAAGTATCTCGCGGACGGGAAGTTGCCGAAGCGCAAGCACCACGCAAACTGGGACAAGACCTGCAAGCCGCTGCCAAAGCCAGTGCCATCGCGCGGAGCGACCCGCCAGCTCGGGATCCGCGGGGTCGCGCCATTGGAGCTGGGGCGGCTGGGCCTGCCCGCGGTTCTGTTCCGCTGACTCCCACCTGAGCGCTAGCGCGCGATGGGGATCTGCAGCTCGGTCACCTGCGGCCCGGCTTCGCCCAGCTCGTGATACAGCTCGCGGCTATGGCCGGCTAGGCGAAAGCCGCTGTCTTCGACCCACCGAATGAGGGCTTCGTACACGGGCACGATTCCCTCCATGCTGCCGCGGTGGATTAAAGAGGCGACCTCGATCACCGGCAAGTCGAGGACCTTGATCTCCCCGTCCGCGGGCACGTCTTGCGCTCCGATCTCGAATCCGACGTGGACCTCGACGCTCCCGTCCTCACGAGGGTCGTCGTAATAGCCGATAAGCATTCCCGGCCGTCCCCCAGCCTGCTGGATGTGACCCGCCAGCCTCGGGGCGAGCTGCCCGAAGACGGGGGCGATGTGCTCGGGATCGAGCGCGCCGGCGGTCGCATGCGACTCGACGATGCGCAGCGGCTGCGTGTGCTTCACGACAACGTCCTGCGTGTTCACGGCTCTGCTCCCTTCGATAGCTCGGAGGTGCGCCTCCACTCGGCGCAGCCGGTTCTGCTCGTCCATGACGTTTTGCTCAAGCTCGGCTCGCCGCAGTCGCAGCATGCCGCGGAGCTCCTCCGCGGTAGCTTCCCCTTCCAGCAGGCCGCCGATCTGCTCTAGCGTGAAGCCGAGGTCGCGCAGAGCCAGCAGGCGGTGCAGTCGCACGAGCTGCTGCACGCCATACGAGCGGTAACCCGTGTCGGGATCGACTCGATCAGGCCTAAGCAGCCCAAGCCCGTCGTAGTGACGCAGCATCCGTGGCGATACCTGTCCGAGGCGGGCGAACTCTCCGATGTTCAACATTGCAATCGGAGTGATACGGCCTCACACCGTGTCAAGGTCAAGGGCAAGATCAAAAAAAATCAGCACTAGGAGAAAGACGATGTCGAGCGACGAGCATGCCCCGCATCAGCACACGCGCGGGCTCGCGGATGGAAATGCAATCCCGCTGTTGGGCCTCGGCGTGTGGCAGGTGCGCAACGGGCCGGATTGCGTGAACGCGGTTCGCTGGGCGCTCGAGCTCGGATACCGCCACATCGACACCGCCCAGGCGTACGGCAACGAGGAGAGCGTCGGTCAGGCTCTGCGCGAAAGCGGCGTGCCCCGGGAGCAGGTATTCATCACCACCAAGTTCTATCCGGCGCATCGCGATCCGGCCGCCGAGGCGGAGCGAAGCCTACGCCGGCTGGGAGTGGACCAGCTCGACCTGTACATCATTCACTGGCCCGCGGGCGGCCCCACATGGGCCTGGTCAGGCATGGAGCGCGCGCACGAGCTTGGCCACGCCCGTTCGATCGGCGTCTCCAATTTCGACCTTGAAGAGCTCGCGCAGGTGAGCGCGGCGGGCAGCATCGCCCCGGTCATAAACCAGGTGCAGTTCAATCCCTTTGCATATCGCCGCTCGTTGCTGCGCGCGTGCGAGCGCGCCGGCGTCACGCTGGTGGCCTACAGCCCGCTGGGGACAGGACGGCATCTCTCCCATCCGACGATCAAGCGCCTCGCCGACCAGCTGGGACGCTCGCCGGCACAGGTGCTGCTGCGCTGGTGCCTCGAGCGCGAGATCCCGGTCATCCCCAAGTCGACACACCGTGAGCGCATCGCTGAGAACGCGCAGCTCTTCGACTTCTCCCTCTCGGCCGAAGACCAAGCGGCGCTCGATCACCTCGATCAGACCGGCGGCACCGAGGAGGCACAGGAGCACAAGTGGTGGTGACAGTGCCTGGCGCTAGGGGCGATCCAAGGCCTCGCGCAGCCAGCGCAGCGTCGCCTCAAGGGCCGTCCGATAGTCGACGCGGGGCTGCCAGCCCAGGAGCTCGCGCGCCTTGCTGATTGCTGAAAGCCTGGTCCTTGCCCATCACGTTCACCGCCTGGCGCGAGAGCAACGCCGGCGTGCTCAGACCTGTGCCTCTGCGCAGCAGGCGATAGCCACTCTCGAGCGAGAAGCCGACGCCGTGGGCTAGCCAGTACGGCATGCTCCACCTAACCCGCGGGCAGCCGAGCCCGCTCGCCAAGTCGTCAGTGAAGTGCCGCCACGTCACCTCGACACCGTCGGTGAGGTTGAACGCTTGGCCCGGCGCGGCAGCGTGGGTCAGCGCCAGCATGGCGGCATCGATGACGTTCTCGACGTAGGCCAGGCCGGCCACGGCCCGGCCCCCGTCGATGAGGACCATCGTGCGGTTCCGGATCGCCCGCGCGATTTCTCCCACGACCTCGGCCGAGCGGGGGCCGTACACGGTCGCGGGGCGAAGCAGCACTACCTCGAGCCCGCGCTCCCCGGAGGCAGCACGAACTTCGGCCTCGGCGGCGCGTTTGGTCTGCGCGTACCAGTTGCCGAAGCTCGTCGCGATGTAGTCCTCCGTGATCGCCTCACCGCCGGGATAGCCGTAGACATCCGTGGTGCTGAAATGGATGAAGCGCTCGACGCCCGCCGCGATCGCAGCTCGAAGCAGGTGGCGAGTCCCGTCCACGTTGATCCGGGTTATCTCCTCCACCGTGCCCCAATCGGAGACGAGCGCGCCGCAATGGAAAACGTGGCGACATCCTTTCGTGGCGCTTGCGAGGGAGTCCGCGCTCGTCAGGTCCCCGAGGGCGAACTCGACGCCGAGGGAGTCGAGCAGGGATCTGTCGCTGGTCTCTCGTACCAAGCAGCGCACGGCGCGGCCGTCGGCGATAAGTCGCTCGACCAGGTGGCCGCCGATGAATCCGCTCGCGCCGGTGACCAAGCAGCTGCCTTCAGCCGGCATGTGAAGGGTCCTGGCTGGACGGCGCTCGCTCGATCACGCAGGCAGCTTGAGAGCCCTACGCCGCAGTGTCGCGGTAGCGATCCCGCGCACGACCGCCCAGCTCTTGCCCTGAGCGGTGTCGGCGTCAGCAAGCACCGCAGCGAGCGCATCGAGGAAGGAGTAAGCCTCATCCTCGGACGTCGTCAGCGGAGGGAGCAGCTTGATCACGTCGTTCTTCCCGGCGGCCATGGTGATCACCCCGTGATCCCGGTGCAGCGGAATCACGAGCAGCTGGGGAAACAACCCCTCGCTGGCGACATGGGTCAGCCGCCACGTCAATTTGGCCGCACGGGAGGCCGGCGCACCCAGCTCGATGCCGATCATCAATCCACTGGCGCGCACCTGCTTGATGATCTCGTGGCGCGCCTGCAGCTCCCTCAAGCCCTCGAGCAGCAATGCGCCCATCCGCTCCGCGTGCGCGATCAAGCCGTCGCGCTCGATGATGCGCAGCGCCGCCAGCCCGGCGGCCATCGACAGGCGGTTGCGCCCGTATGTGGATTGATGGACGTAACAGCGCTCGAGCGTGCCCACCGCCTTGTCGTAGACCCCGCGCCTTGTGACCATCGCGGCGACCGGCATGTAGCCCCCGCTCAGCGCCTTACCCAGCAGCACGAAGTCGGGCTCGAGCCGGTCGTGATCGAGCGCGAACCACTCGCCCGTACGGCCCAAGCCGGTCTGGATCTCATCCACCACGAACAACGTGCCGTAGCGGCGACACAGCGCCTGAACCGCTTGCAGATAGCCAGGAGGCGGGAGCCTCACGGTCCGGCCCTGCACCGGCTCGACGATGAAGGCGGCAACGTCCCGTGTGCGCAGCTTTTCCTCGAGCATGGGGATATCGCCGAACGGGACGCGCTCGCAGCCCGGCAGCAGCGGCTCGAAGCCGTCCTTGAAGAAGTCATCGCCGACAAGCGACAGCGGGCCGAGCGTGGTGCCGTGGAAGCTCGAGTCACACGAGACCAACCGCGGCCGCCCCGTCGCCGCGCGGGCGAACTTCATCGCTGAGTCGACGGCCTCGGCCCCGCTGCTGGTGAAGAAGACCGCGTCGAGACCGGATGGCAAATGGCGGGAGATCGCCTCCGCGAGCATCCCCGCCAGCACGGAGTAGTGGATCTGGACGCCGTCAACGAGGTCGGCGTCGAGCGCGGCGCACAGCACCTCGCGCACGTCGGGGTGGTTGTGACCGAGACTCGCGAAGCCCTCCCCCGTGTGGAAGTCCAGGTATGCACGGCCTGCGGTGTCGTAGAGGTAGGAACCCCGCGCGGAGATGTATTGCCGATCGAATCCCAGAATCCGAAGCACATCGACGAGCGACGAATCGAGGTGACAGGCGGCCAGGTCAAGGGACTCCGCGGCACGCGCGAGCGCATCGTCGACCACGCTCAGGGAATCGCGGGCAGCGGTAGCTTGCGTGTCGGCGTTCAGGAGCATGGCGGCAGCACTCTACGTGAGTGGAGCCCCGGGCCGCTCCACCCCAAGCCTGGGCACGAACACCGCATCGCCCACGGGCGACGCCGCTTACGGGCTTGGTTTCTGCGCGAGATAGCCGTAGTGCTTGAGGAGTGGGGCGGTGATGGCGGTGACTATCCGGCGATCCCTCGCCGGCATCGCCGCGCGCCATTCGCCGTCGTCGTGGATCCGGATCCGGCCCGTACGAAACCGCATGGGATTGCCCGATCCCGTGTGCGAGACCCCTAGATCTGCCCACCAACCGCGCTCATCGGTTCCAATGAAGTCGAGCTGGTCGCTTCCTGTGTCCAGCCCGGCGAACCGGGCGACTTCGTTCACCGTTTCCTTAGGTGCGGCGACCAGATCTTCGTATCGGATCCGAAGCGTGGGCATGCCGGCCGCAGCCAGCAGCTGAAAGGCGCCGTTCTGGTAGCTCCATCGGGATGCTGCTCTCGCCGGCCTAGTCGTCCACGTGTTGCTGGGGGCAGTCCGCTCGCCCCACCTGACTCGCCGGGTCCAGGAGTGTGCCACCGCCCGGCTATCGCGCACGATGTGCACTACGCGGAGATCCAGGTCGCTTGACGAGCGCAAGCAGAACGCGAACGACGCGTTCTTGCTGGAATCCGCAACCGCGGCGCACCCGCTGACCATCTGGACCGCGCGGTACAGCCTCGTGCAGTAGCTGATGTATTCGTCCAGCGTCCGGCGGAAATCAGCATTCAACGATGGAGCCAGCAGCATCGGAATGAAACGAGTTCGATCGACGGCTGCTCGGAGCTGCTCGACACGCTGGGCATCTGCCTTGTCGAACTCCCCGAACGCCACGGCGAGGACCTCTCGCCAGAACTCGCACTGGCGAAAGGGTTGGCCACAGCCGCAAAGGTCACCTCGTACCATGCCGCGCGCCCACGTGTTCATCAGTTCACCAATCGAGCAGACGCCGGGCAATTCGCCCAACAGCCGGTCGATCAGCGTACTGCCGCTGCGGGTCATTCCGCCCACGTAGATGACCTTGAGCTTGCCCTGTCTCATCTTCGGCAATGATGCCAAGCGAGGGTCGCTCGGCGCGGGACCGCAAGCCGTAGCGCCGCGTCCTGCCTGGACGCTCTCAGTGCTGTCCGGGTGGCAGGCCGTCGACCTAGGTCAGCGCCGCCCGCAGGAGCAGCAGGCCGCGAGCAGCCAGCGGCTAGACAACACCTCTCACCGGCTTGCGCCGCACCGGTGCGCTCGCCGTCGAGGATCCTTCCCGCTTGGCCCGACGAACTATGCGACCGTAGGCCATCAGATCTAGGGTGTAGCGCTTCCACAAGCGCCCGGGGTCGCGGTAGAGACGGTATGCCCAGTTGAGCCGCGCCTTACTCGTCCACTGCGGGTACCAGTAAATGCGCTCTGCCAGATGGTCCAGATAGCTGCCACCGGTGATGATCACCGGGACGTCCAGCCGGTCCGCTACCTCCCAGACCCAGTTCTGCTGCATCGGTGTCGGTATCGATACGTGAAGAATGTCGGCGCCAGAGCTGTTGATGACATCGACCATCATGTCGACGTCGCCCTCGTCGTAGCGCCCCGGGTGCCCCCGGACGACGTCCCAGTAGCCGTGCAGCGTCCCGGCGATGGGCAGGCCGGGGAATGTCTGCGTCAGGTTTGTAGCGGCGCGCTCCGGGACTCCTTGGCCACAGCCGAACAGGAAGTTCGAGAATCCGCGTCGAGCTGAGAGCGCGAACAACTTAGGGCAGATGTCATCATTTCCTTGCCGGTCCGGGACCGGGAGCCCCGTCCAACGTCCGCCCAAGACGACACCCCACCCGTCGGGTAGGACGATGTCGAACCGGTTCATCTTTTCAAGCAGCCCCGGAGTCGTGTGAGCGCGCAGCACATAGTCTGGGTTGATGAACGAGACGGCGAGCCGCGACCGCGTCTCGACGGCGTCCCGAACCGCCTCAACGAACTCCTCGTCGGACAAACAGGACAAGCCGATGCCCACGAAGTCCCGCTTCTCGGCCCGAAAATGCGCCCCCAGATTTGGTGCGAGCGCTGCCGCGCCGCGCGAATCGAGTTCCGGCACCAGCGCGGTGCCCCCGCGCGCGTCAAATTCCGTTACTAGCGCCATCGCGCCACCCCCTCTAGTTCAAGGACGCGACTCCGCCACGCCCCCCGATCGCGTTGATCCCACACAGCCGTTGACGCTAATCGGAGGGCGGAACTCCGGCGGGGTGAACTTTTAGTGAATTCCGCTCAGTTTCGGGGCGAGCTTCCTAACCCACTCACGCAAGGGACGCGGGCGCGTCAGGTGCAGGAGTCCGGGCGCGTCAATTGGCGGCAGTCCGGGCGCCTCGGTTGGCGGACATCCGGACGCGTCCATTCGCCCCCTTTGGCCGATCGCCGGGCGACCCGCCGGCGCCACTGCTGCCGCCTCGCCCGGAAGGACGCAAACGGGACATAGCCGCGGCCCCGGAAAGCGACCGGCCGGGAGCCGCGGCTATGACGAAACAGATGGGTCGATCAGACGTGGAGGGGTTCCTGGGCGATCGCCGGGATCTCCGCCCATTCCAAGAGACGGCTGAGCCCAGCCCGCAGGTCATACCTGGGCTGCCACCCGGTCGCCCTCATCAGCTTGCGGGAATTGGATATCAGATGCCCGTCGTCTGCGCGCATGCGCTCGCGGGCCTGCCGCACGTCCAATGGGGCGCCCATGAGCGTCTCGATTCCCGTCACGACGTCCTCGATCGTGGTTCCAATACCCGTCCCCACATTGAAAAAGTCGAACCCGTGGTCACCCTCCGCAACCGTCACCAGCGCGGAGGCGGTATCGGTGACGAAGATCAGGTCCCGCTTTGGCCACATGTTCCCGAGCTCGATCGGAGCGCCCTCTCGAATGGCATCGATGATGTTGGGCAGGACGTGGGGATTGGTCTCCCGTGGTCCATACGTGTTGAACAGCCGAGCCACCACCACGCGCATATCCGGCCGGTCCTCGTGGAAGCGGGCCATGATCCGCTCCCCCATCCACTTGGAAACCCCGTAGGTTTCGTCTGGGCGGGCGGGTGCGCTCTCGACCCACGGATCGTCACCAAATCCATAGATCGCACCGCTCGAGGGGAAGACAAAGGACTCCAGAGGAGCTCTGCGCACCGCGCGGAGCACGTTTTCCAGGCCGAGCACGTTCACGTCCATCGCTTCGGCCGGATGTGCGGCGCAGTAGGGGATGAAATGCAGCGCTGCCATGTGAAAGACCGTGTCTGGTGCGAACTCTTCGATGCATCGGAGGTCGTCGCTGCTCCTTATGTCTCCGGCAACAACCGTCAGCTTGCCCACGGCACTCGCTGGTTCCAGATGTTCCCGGCGCCCCAATCGGAAGTCATCGACCACCAAGACCTCAGCGCCTGTCTCAAGCACGCACTCAACTAGATGAGAGCCGATGAAACCTGCTCCGCCGGTGACTACCACTCGATTCATTGTTACCCCCTTCCGGCCCGGGAAATTGAGGCGAATGCCAACACCACCGCTGCCGCCAGGAGTCCGGCAGCAACCGTGTTACCCGGTGCCTTGATTTTCATGTCCGTAGTGCTCGGAGCACGGGTCAGATCCCGTGCCCAAGCGAGTGCGCCAAACGCAGAACTGAGTCTCCGGAGACTAGGCCCCCTGCGACCGCGAGCGCGACCGGAACGCGACGCTCCCGCCAGTTGCGTCTCAGCGCTCGGCCAATCCACAACCGTGCGTCGTCGCGCCGGCCTAAGCAGGCATAAGCGAACGCAAGCTGCCCGTAGACGCGGGCGGCGCCAACGCGGGAGGCAGCGAGTTCGGGATGATGACGGAGCATCCACAGCAGCCCCTCCGCGCGCGTCTCCCAGTCGCTCGCGAAGTAGGAGGAAGCACCCCAGGCAATCCGTACTAGCGGGCGATCGACGAAAACAATCGGATTCTCGCGGGCCGCGCGAAGGGCCAGATCCCAGTCCTCGCTCTGGCCGTGGGGGATGGTCTCGTCGGTAAGCCCCACTTGATCGAGTAGCCGGTCGCGCCGCAGAACAAAGGTGGAGGAGTGGACCATCACCATCCGTGAGCGCAGCAGATCGTCGTGGCTCACAGCGTCACGGCCGAGCAGTCTTGGGCTGAGGCGCTCACCGTACTGAACCACGATGCCGCAGCTGGCCATCGCTGCGGTCGGGTTTCTGACGAGGGCGTCCACCTGAGCACGCAGCTTGCCGGGCAACCACTCGTCATCGTCGTCGCAGAAAGCGATCAGATCCGTCTCTAGCGCGAGCGTGCCCGTGTTCCGTGCGCCGGCGAGTCCGGGCGTCCGTCGGTTTCCCAGTGATCGGACCCGCTCCCCTGCTTCAAAGTCGAGGGCCGGTTGACAGCCGTCCCAGACGACGGCGACTTGCAGCTCACCGGGATAGTCTTGGGCCAGGATGGCCGCCACGGCGTCACGGAGCTGCTTCCGACCGCCGCGCGTGGGCACGACCACTCCCACTGATGGCCGGCCACTCACGCCGTTTTGGCTCGTGCCTCCGATATAGATCGCCCCAACGGACTGCCCCCGTCTCACCGGAACGAGGATGACAAGCCCCTACATCGCGTTAAAGGGTTGATTACAACCCCTGCTCGGCACTCATAAGCCGAATCCCAGAGGGTGATGGCTGCCGCTCCGGGTGGCATAAATACCGCAGCAACTCGCCGTGAATCTGCGAGTCTGAATGTCTCATCCTGAGGAGGTTGGGTTGCCCGCTACTGGGGCGAATGTGAGTAACGCGAGTGGGTAACGCCAACCAACGTCGGGGCGCACAGGACGACATAAAACGAGCAGAACGCGGGGATGCAGAAATGAACTCGTCCGGACAACCGGAAACTTGGGAGCTGGCTGACTACTGGCGCGTGCTGCGCCGCAGATGGTGGGTCGTGGTACTGCTGGCGTGCGTGGGGCTGGCCATCGCCGCGGCAGCAATCACCGTGCTGCCGAAGACCTATACGGCTTACACAACGGTCTCGGTCAATGCGCTGCCGCTCGACACTCGCGCGCTTCCAGCGGGGGGCACGATCGACATGGACAACGAGGCCCAGCTGGTGCAATCGCGCGCGGTGACCCGGCAAGCGGCGAAGGCGCTGCGTTACCCCACTTCTGCCTCGGCGCTGAGCAGCGACGTCACGGTCACGGTGCCGGCGAATACCACCTTCCTTCAGATCGCGTGTAAGGCGTCAACTCCGAGCCATGCCGCTGACTGCGCGAATGCGCTCGCCTCGGCATACCTGTCGACTCGGCTTTCACAAACCGCAAATGCGGTACAGGCTCAGCTGACCGCGGTAAAGGCCAAGGCCAACAAGATCCTGCCGCAAGTGGTGCAGCTGAACGCGTCCGGATACCCGACCAAGCAGACGGCGAAAATCGCTCATCACTTCCAGCTCAAGTCCGCCAATACGCAGCTGGACGCGCTGCTGAACCGCATCAATTACCTCACGAGCGAGCTCGCGAGCCTCCAAGGCTCCAACAACACGTCGGCCGGCAGCATCACCGCCGCCGCCCGCACGCCCTCGTCCGCGAGCTCGCCGAGGAAGATGCTCATCCTTCCCAGCGGCCTGGCGGCCGGTCTGGTCGTGGGTATTCTGCTCGCCTTCGCACTCGAGCTTCGCGACGAGCGTTTACACGGGGCGCGGGACGTGGAACTCGCATGCGCAGTGCCGACGCTGCTCGATCTCGCGGGCAAGCGCGCGAAGAGCAGCCGCGATCTGATGCCCTCGGGGTCGGAGCCGCTCAAGGCCTTCGAGCTCGCGGAGTACGTGGCCAACATTCCCGCGGACGGATGCCTGGTGGTGGTGATCGCCGGAGCTACGCCCGAGTCTGGGACCAGCCTCGTGGCCGTCAATCTTGCCGCTGCCCTTTCGAAGCTGCGCTCCGACGTCTTCCTTGTCTCCGGCGGGCCGGAAGCGACCCGCATACCCCAGCTCCTGGGGGTGGAGAATCGGACCGGTCTCGCGCAACTGCTGGCCGGCACCACCACTATCGACAAGGCTGCGCGCGGCGCGCGCGACTTCGGTGAACTGCGGGTGATCGGTCCGGGCCGGGCACGCGCCGGCGCGGCGCTTCGCAACACCTACGAGGCCCGCCGTGAGCTCATCGCCGACCTGCGCTCGCAGGCGCGCGTGGTGATCCTCGAGGCGCCGCTGGGAAGCGGCGCCTCACCTGCCTTCAGCCTGGCGGAGTTCGCCGACGCGGCGATTCTCGTGGTCGAGACCACGAGGACCAAGCGCAGCGAGCTCAAAGGCTGGCTCGGCCAGCTCGAGCGGCTTCGTGTCGCAGTGCTGGGGACAGTGATAGTGCCGCGTCTGGACCGCGCGGCGCGCACGCGGTCGACGCAACGGCCGCGCCGCGGTCGGATTGTCCGGCGACGCGCTCCCAAACCGGCACCGGCGGTTCCGATCGCCGCGCCGAGCGAGCAGAACGGCCGGCAGTCAGGGGGCTCCGTGACCATTTCGCCGCTGCATTGATACGCCGGGCAACCCCAGCCTGGCCGATCAGCTGTCTGCTGATCGGCTACCCGCTGTGGTGGGCGCTGGGACTGGCCGACTTCATGTGGATCATCCTGGCGTTCCCGATGGCGCTGCGCATGGTCCAGTGGGTTCGGCGCGGTCGCCACCTGCGGGTGCCACCCGCGTTCGGGCTTTGGCTTCTGTTCTTGGTCTGCGCGGTGATCGGCGTCGCGACGCTCGGCCTGACCGCGCCGGGCACGGCGGCGAGCTCGGTCTCTCACCGCCTCTTCTCCTTCGCCGACAGAACCCTGTCGATGATCGGCATCACCGTGCTGCTGCTGTACGCGGGAAACCTCACCGAGCGGGAACTGCCGCGGCGGCGCCTCGCCTGGATGCTGGGCCTGCTCGCGATCTACACCACGGTCGGCGGCCTTGCCGCGATCGCCGACCCCCACTTCCAGTTCAGCTCGCCGGTCGAGCTGGTACTTCCGCACAGCCTGCGCTCAAACGCGTTCATTCACGCGGTCGCCCACCCTGGCCTGGCCCAGCTGCAGAACGTGCTGGGCGGCGCAAACGCGCGACCAAAGGCGCTCTTCGACTACACCAACACCTGGGCGGAATGCCTGACGCTGCTGATCCCCTGGTTGCTTGTCGGCTGGTGGGTGGCGCGCAACAGGGCCAGGCAACTGCTCGTCGGCGCGGTCGTCGTGCTCGCCGCGGCGACCCTCCTGTACTCGCTGAACCGTGGCGCCTGGGTGGGGGCCGGTGTGCTCATCGCCTTCATGGTGGTGCGGCATGCGGTCAAGCGCCCGGCGCAGCTGATCGGCACGCTTGCCACCGCGCTGGCGGTGGTCGGGGTGCTCGTTTTCGCCTCGCCGGTGTCGAGCCTGATCTCCGGCCGCGTCCAGCACGGCGAGAGCAACAACCTCAGAGCGAATCTCGATGCCCTCTCGGTCAAGGACGCGCTGGCCTCACCGATTCTTGGCTATGGCGACACGCGCAAGCAGATCGGCAGCCAGAATGGGATCGCCCGAGGGCCCACCTCGAAGTGCGCGATCTGCGGCCAGCAGGAGGTCGGTAGCACCGGCCAGCTGTGGCTGCTGCTGGTCTCCAACGGCATCGTGGGCACGATCCTCTACCTGGGCTTCTTCGTCGCCGGCATCTGGCGCTTCCGCCGCGATCGCACGCCCTACGGTTACGCAGGCCTGCTGATCCTGGGGCTGTCGCTGTTCTACACGATCGCCTACGACGCGGTGCCGGCGCCGCTGGGCTTCACGATGCTCGCCTATGCGCTGCTGTGGCGAGGCGATCTCGAGGCCCGCGCGCACAAAGCGGTCTCCTCGCTGCCGGGGCGCTGGCAACCCGCACGCTCGGCGCCGACCCACGAGCTGCTCGTATGACCGGCACGAGGTCACTTTCCGCCAGCGCTCCCATCGCCCGAGCTCCGCGCACGACCGAAGCCCGACGCGACGGTGCTGGGATCGGAGAGATCGCGCGCGGGAGCACGCTGAACCTTGTAGGCACGGTGGCGGTGGTGGCAGCCACCCTCGGCCTGACCGTACTGGTCACGCGCGAGTTCAGCCCCGCGGTGGCCGGCGCCTTCTTCACCGCGACGTCCCTGTTCCTGATCCTCGAATCGATCTCCGGACTCGGGGCGGACACCGGTCTCGTGTACTTCATCGCGCGGCTGCGCTCCACGGGCGGCAGTCGTCAAATCGGCAGGATGCTGCGCAGCGCCGTCGTGCCCGTGGCGATCGCCGCGAGTCTGGCCGCCGTCGTCCTGATCGTGTTCGCTCACCCCGTCGCCTCCGCGATGCTCGCCGGCGGTGCGCGCGGTGGCACCTCGGTCGGCGCGGTCGCCGATGCTCTGCGGCTGCTGGCGCTGGCGCTTCCCTTCGCGGCTCTGACGGACATCCTGCTGGGCGCGACGCGCGGCTACCGCGACATGCGCCCCACCGTCGTCATCGACCGGACCGGTCGCTCTTGCCTGCAGCTGTTGGCCGCCCTGATCGCCGCCGCCAGCGGAGCGGTTGTGCTGCTTGCGCCGCTGTGGGCGCTGGCGTACGTCCCCGCGGCGGCTGCCGCCTGGTTGGTGCTGCGCCGTATTCGCCGCCGATCGGCGTCCGATGGAGGCGCTGGACACGCGAGCATCGAGCAAGGCGCTCCCACGCCCCGGTTCTGGCGGTTCACTGCGCCGCGCGCGCTCGCTATGGGGGCCCAGGTGATCATCCAGCGCCTCGACATCGTGCTCGTCGGCATCATGCGCGGCCCGGTGGACGCGGCCATCTATACAGCCGCGACGCGCTTTCTCGTCGTCTGCCAATTCGGCAACCAGGCGGTCGGCATGGCCTCGCAACCGCACTTCACCAGGCTGTTCGCGCTGCGGGATCGCATCGGCGCGAATGCCGTCTATAAGGCCACCACCGCCTGGGTCGTGCTCATCATATGGCCGCTCTGCCTGCTCGCGATCATCTATGGACCGACGATTCTGAGGGTGTTCGGCAACTCCTACAGCACGGGCTCCCTGGTGATGGTGATCCTGGGAGGTTCGATGCTGCTGGCGAGCGCCTGCGGGAACATCGACGTGCTCCTGATTAGCACCGGTCGCAGCGCTCTGAGCCTCGCCAACGGGTTGATCGCCCTGACCGTCAACGTGGGCATCGACCTCGCGCTGATCCCGCACTACGGCATCACCGGCGCCGCGATCGGATGGGCGGCCGCACTACTCGCCGCGAACGTGATCCCCTTGCTTCAGATCAGTCGCCTGATCCATCTGCACCCGTTCGGGAAGGCGACCTTCCTTGCGTGCGCGCTGAGCGCGACCAGTTTCGGCCTGGTACCCGTGCTGATCCGTGTGTTGCTGGGAGGTGGGGCGGCGGCGCTAGGGGTGTCCGTGGTAGGGGGCGCCGCCGTCCTCGCCGCCGGACTCTGGTGCTGGCGCGATGCCTTCCAGCTGTCCCTGCTGCCGAGGGTACGCCTGCCCCGCGGAGCGTTCTCACCCGACCTTCTTTCGCAAAAGTCGTGACCACGGGGAGCTGGTGATGAAATATCTGGTGGTCCTCATGTGGCCCGCCGGGCTCGCGCTGATTGTCTGCATCGCGGCGCTGTTGGCTCGGTCCGAGACACGCGCCGCGAGCGCCGTGCGCACGGGGCGAGCTGTGCCCGTGCCGTCCGCCGTCCGAGCGGGACAGCGTGCCTTGCGGCGCGCGAGCCCGTGGGGCGGGAGGATCGTCGAGCTGGCCGCGATCGTCGCCGTCGGCGCGCTGCTCGTCTACGGGGTGATGTGGCTGCTTGGCCAGCTGGTGGTCCCCCATGGGGGGTCGATCGATCGGCCGATTTATCACTGGACGGTCGAGCATCGAGTGCATCTCTGGGCGTCCGTGATGAAGCGCCTCACGAAGATCGGCGATACGTGGACCACGTGGGGCGCGGCCGGCGCGGCCGCCGTTTGCCTGGCAGTCGTGCGTAAGGACCGCAAGTGGCTGCCGGTGGTCACCTTCATCGCCGTGATCGTGGTCGACCATTACACGACCAAGGCCCTGCGCGGCACCTTCCACCGGCTCGGACCGCCCGATAGCCCGCTTGGCACATACCCCTCTGGCGGCTGTGATCGCGTGATCGCGTTCTACGGCGTGATCTTCTACTTCCTCTGGCGGGACTTCAGCGGCCGCCGCGTTACAGCCATCTGGGCGGCGGCCGCAGTAGCCGCGCTTGCCTTCAACGAGGCCTACACCCGCGCCTATCTGACCCTGCACTGGTTCACCGATGTTCTCAGCGGCTTGCTGTACGGCAGCCTGCTGCTGGCGGTGTTCATCATCGCCCTGCGGGTCGTCGAGACTCCGGTGCCAACCGCTGAAGCGTCGGCGGGGTGGGTCGAAGGTGCCGCGGGGTCAGGGGAAGCGCTCGATCAGCGAACGGGCTACGCGGCAGGATGAGCACCGCGATGAGCGTCACCGAGACCGGACAGCAAATGCCCACTCGCGCTGGGGACCGCGCCGACTACCTCGGGAGCGTGAGCCGGCTTCTGTGGCCCGAGCCGACGAAAATCGAGCTCGTGCGCGCGGGCCGGGGTCAGACCCACTCGCCCGGCAAGCGACCGCGCGCCAAGAGCCGCCAGTTCATGGTTGTCCCCAGCCACGCCGAAGCGCGGCTGGTCCTGCCCATGCAACGCCGGCTCGCAGCCGCGGCCGTCGGGGGGCACCGGGGGTCGGTGACACCCGCGGCGCGGGTGCGCAATGGCCTGGTTGCGCTTGCGCTCGGCGCCGGTGCTGGACCGCTGCTGTTCCGCGACCGCCTACTGGTGGCGACGACCGACGAAGCGACGACGCTCGACTCGTATCTCCAGGCGGTCCTGGGGTGTGAGCTTCATCTGACGCTCCATGTGACGGGAGCCCGCGCGAACCGCAAGCCCCTCCTGCAGCTGCTCCGGCCCGACGGACGCGTGGCGGGCTTCGCGAAGCTCGGCACCGATCCGCTCACCCGCCGGCTGGTGCAAAGCGAAGGCGAGGCCCTGATGCGCCTCGGCAGCGCCGGGCTCGTTCATCTCTCCGTTCCGCACGTGCTGCATCGGGGTCGATGGAACGCCTTGGAGGTGCTGGTGCTCGCGCCACTGCCGGCTCGCTTTCATCACCGGGCGCCGGCGCCCACGCCGTTGGTCGCGGCGATGCGCGAGATCGCGCAGATAGCCGGCCTCAGCCAAGCACAAGTCGGCGACTCTGGGCATTGGCGGCGGCTGCTACAGCGGCTGTCCTCGGCTCCAGCTGGAGCGGAGCAGGTGGCGCTCTCCTCGGCGCTCGGTCTGCTCGGCGAGCACGCCGGCGAAACGACGCTCTCCTACGGAGCCTGGCACGGCGACTGGAGCCCATGGAACATGGGGGAAGCGCGCGATGGCCTCTGGGTGTGGGATTGGGAGCGCTTCGAGGTCGGAGTGCCGCTCGGTTTCGACGTCCTGCACTACCACCTGCAGGTCGAGGTGTATGGGCGAGGGAGCTCTCCCGCCCGCACAGCCTCGGAGCTGGTCCGCGACGGCGGCGCGCTGCTCGAGCCATTCGGGGTGCGCCCCCGGGAAGCTCGCATCACGACGCTCCTGTATCTCGCCGAGCTGGCGGTCCGCTACTTGGAGGATCGTCAGGAGGACGCCGGGGCAAGGCTGGGCAACCCGGGCTGGTGGCTGACCCCCGCAATCACAGCGGAGCTGGGGCCATGAATTCCATCTCGGGTTCCTCGGGCGCGACCCGCCTGGCGCAGGACCTCACCAACGTCGCAGGACGGATCACGGCGCGAGCGAGGATGCTCCCCGGTTTCTTGATCGTGGGTGCCCAGCGCTGCGGCACTACGACCATGTATCGCGCTATCAGCCAGCACCCGTACGTGCTCAAGGCGGTGATGCACAAGGGCGTGCACTACTTCGACGTGGCATACGACCGCGGGATGGACTGGTACCAGGCGCACTTCCCGCTGAAGGCGCAAGCACGCTGGATCGGACGCTCCGGCGACGGCACACCGCTCACCTTCGAGTCGAGCCCCTACTACATGTTCCACCCGCTGGCGGGCGAGCGCATCGCTCGCGACCTCCCCGGCGTGAAATTGCTCGTGCTCGTGCGCAACCCCGTTTCACGCGCATACTCGGCCTACACCCACGAGTTTGCGCGAGGTTATGAGGACCAGCCGTTCGAGGTCGCCTTGGAGCTCGAGCAGGAACGGCTCAAAGGGGAGGTCGAGCGGATCATCGGGAACCCTCGCTATCAGAGCCACAGCCACCGGCATCACGCCTACCGAGTCCGAGGGCAGTACATCGAGCAGCTCGAGCGGCTCGAGACCCTGTTCGGTCGCGAGCGCATCCATGTGGTCGACAGCGGCGATTTCTTCGTGGAGCCCAAGCGCGTCTACGACGCGCTGCTCGAGTTCCTGGAGCTTCCCCACCGGGGCTATCCCTCGTTCGAGGCTCAGAACGCCCGCCCCCGCACGCCCATGTCGGAATCCGTGCGCGCGGCTCTGGACGAGCACTTCTTGCCGTTCGACAAGCGGCTCGCCGAGTGGCTCGGCCGCGACCCCAGCTGGCGCCGCTAGCGATTCAGCCGAACGCTCGGCCGCTCGCCAGCGCCGCGAACAATCCCTCGGCTCCCTCCTGGATCTCGATCGCCCGCCACTGCCGCACGGCTTGAGCGCCGTCCGGGCGACCACCCGGGGTGAACGCGCAGTTCAAGCCCGCGTTGTCATACCACCAGTACTCCCACAGGACCACCGGGCGGGTGTACGTACGGGCCGATCCCTCGGGGACGAATGACTGTGCTCTCAGATAGCCGTCGTCGGCCGCCAGCACCTGGTGTGTGCTCCGAGCATTCGCCGTGCTCTCGCAATTGACGCCATATTCAGCCAAGCCGATGGGCCGATTCTGCGGCAGCACGCAACTCAGCCAGCCCGTCCACATAGGCGAATTCGCCAAGGTGCCACCAATGTCAGCGAGCGTGTCGTCATACGTGTCGGCGAAGTAGAAGTCGACGTACTTCCGCGGAACCGTGTAGGCGCAGGACCCACCCGCGCCGCCGGCGTCATGGCTCGTGCCTGGGTCGTATTGATAGGTCGCGGCATCATCCGCCACCCACACATTCGCCCGGTTGGAGCGGGTCGTGCTCGAGCGAATCAAGCGGGCTTGCTTCTTGAACTCGCACACGAAGTTGGCGCTGTTGCTTCCGCAGGGTCCGGAAAAGGAGTCGTGCTCGGGTTCCTGATGCCAGGTCAAAATCGTGTTCCTGCCCGCCGGGATCGACGCCACGAAGGACGCCACGCCCACGGTGGGCACCTTGTAGGCGAGCACGCATGTCACGCTCGCCGGCAGGTTGTTGCAGGTGCTGGCGGAGTAGCTGGCCGGCAGCGCTCTCGACGCGCTGTAGAAGAGCTTATCCGCCTGCAGTGGCCCGATCACGTTGTTCGCGTAGCCGAACGCGCTGCCGTCGGTGCTCGGATCCTTCGCCCCGATGAGCGTCGCGGCGCGGTAGGGCTCGACGAGCACCTCGTCGACATTCAGCGCCTCCCGGGCTCTCACCCCGCCCTCGGTGATGCGGGGGGAGCCGAGCATGTACGCGGCACCGACCGGCGCCGTGATCTGACCACTTGCGTATTGCCACCTCCCCGAGCCGTTCAGCGTCACCGGCGCGCCGGCGAACGAGCCCAGCCAACTGCCCGCGCGGTCGTAGAAATCGTCTTCGAAGGTGATCGTGCGCCCGGTCGCCGCGGGCGCTTTGAACCAGGCCGATTCGCGATAGGTCTCCCCCCCGATCACCGCGACCCGCGGCGCCGTGGCGCCGCCGCCCAACTGCGCGGCTTGGCTTCCCGACCTCGTCGCGGTCAGCCTCAGACTGGCGTCATGGGCGAATGCGGTCGAGCTGTCCTCAGAGATCGTCGTGTTCGCGTGCGCGACCCAGTTCCCGACCCCGCTCTCAAAGTCAGAGTCGGCATACGAGATCAGGTTGGCGCCGCCCCAAGATGTCGACTCGATCGCGGCTGCTCCGGCGCCGGTGGGAACCGCGAGCCCGATCGCGATGACGATCGCGAGCTGGATCGGTAGGAACTGCTTCAGCACCCCGGCGACCCTAACGCACGCGCGACAGAGCGGCGGAACCCTCGCCTTCGACACAGCCCTCACCCCGGGGGCGGGACCCGCCAGGTAAGGACAGGCTGAGCTTTGTTCGAACCGCTATCGGTGGCGTCGGTGCCGTCGGTGCCGTCGGTGCGAGGGCCTTCGTCCCGACTCGATCGACCTCCAAGCGGAGATCGTCGTCGAGTCGGTGAACTGCCAGTCGGTGTGGCAGCTCGTGCCCGAGTTCGGGGAGGTGTCGCTCCACCAGTACGAGAGCACGTGCAGGTACGGAAAGTTCCGCTTCATGTACGCGGTGTCCGCGAGGATCGTTCTGGCGCGGAAAGCGCTCCCCTGGCAGTCGCCCAACCCGTACTCGGCAAGACCGCGCGCACGATCGCGGTGGGCGGTGCAGTGAACCCAGCGCTGGAAGTACGGCAGGTGCTGAAGCGATTGATCGTTGGTCTCGTACACATCCCCGAAGTAGTAGTCGACGTAGCGCTTCGGAGGGACGTACCCGCAGTTGTACGCCGAGGAATCCCAGGGCTGGTAGCGGTAGGTGCTCGCGTCGAACGCTACGGCGACGTTCGAGCGGTGCGCCGAGTGGATCAGCCGAGCCTGCGCTTTGAACTCGGACATGAACCGCGAGGCCTTCAGATGCGCCTCGGGCTCCTGCCAGAACACCATCGCGACCTCACGTGTGCGCGGGATCGAGCGCACGAACGAGAGCACGTTCTTCGTCGGGTACTTGTAGGCCACGATCGCGAGCGCGCCGGGGGTCAGACCGTAGGAGTTCTTCGGCCACCTCCGCGGCAGCGGCTCCCACGGCGGATAGAAGATCTTGTCTGAGCGCATCGGCCCGAGAATGTGGTTGGCGCTGCGCCAGTTCGCCGCGTACGCGCCGACGAACTGCGCGGGCCGGACTGGCTTCAAGAAGTGGTGCTGCTGAGATGCGCCCACCGCGGCGGCTTCTACGAAGCGCGTCTTGCCGACCGCGCCGCCGTTGGTGGCGACCCCGACGGCAGCGAGTCCCCCCGCCGACGCAAGCACCGCCACCAGGCGGATCACGCATCTGGCGCTCCAGCGCGTTGGCGCGGAACGATGATTGGCTCTTCCGATCATGGCTCGTCTCACCCCCATGCCCAAGGAATTGGGGTCGTAGGGTACTTATCCACCCCACTACACGCAAATGAAGTGCAAGCGCGCTTGCACCCGCATATGCGCACAGCCGGTCCTGCACGCCGATCGCAACTCCGCGCGTGACGGCCCACGCCGGTCGCCGCGCGAGGGGCATCATAGGCGCTCGCGCCGGCCGTCTGCCTCGAGGTCAGCGGGTCAGCGCGTGCTGGTCACGTCGAGCAGCTGATCGCCGAGTGTCTCGTCACGGATCTCGGCGACGCTCACGCCGGGGTCCGGCAGCACCCTCAGGGCGCTCGCCGGAAGGCCCACGCTGACCGGCGTCCCCTGGCTGAACGGCAGCTCGGCGCCGTCGTTGCGCATCAGCGTCTGGAGCGCCGCGCCGGTCGCCAGGCGCAGGAAAATGTGGGTCGTCGAGCCGAGGAAGACGAGGCGCTCGACCATCCCCGGCACGCAGTTGGAACCCGCATTGTCGTAGGGGTGCAGGTGAACGCGCTCGGGCCGAATCGCGACCTTCACCGCGCCGGTGGCGTCGAGCTGACCCGACTGTGCCTCGAGCATGAAATCGCCCAGGCGCAAGCGGCAGGGCCCCTTTCCCGAGCGGCCTGGCTCGACGCGGGCGTCCATCAAATTGGAGACGCCCAGGAAGTCGGCCACGTACGCATCGACGGGCTCGTTGTAGACCTCCTCCGGAGTGCCGAGCTGGACGATCCGGCCGTGGTTCATCAAGGCCAAGCGGTCGGACATCGTGAGAGCTTCTTCTTGATCGTGCGTCACGTACAGGAAGGTGATTCCGACCTGCTTTTGCAGCGCGCCCAGCTCGACCTGAAGCGTCCGGCGGAGCTTGGCGTCCAGCGCGCCCAGCGGCTCGTCGAGCAGCAGCACGGACGGGCGTAGCACCAGCGCCCGGGCCAGCGCGACGCGTTGCTGCTGGCCCCCCGAGAGCTGGTTGGGCCGACGCTTCTCGAACCCGACCAGCTGCACGAGCTCGAGCGCCTCCCCCACCCGCGTGCTGACCTCCGACTTCGAGAGTGCCTTGTACTTCATGCCGAAGGCAACGTTCTCGGCGACGGTCAGGAACGGAAACAGGGCGTAGCTCTGGAACACCGTGTTGACGTTGCGGCGATGGGGCGCCCAGTTGCCCACGTCGGTGCCGTCGAGCAGGATCTGGCCGCTGGTTGGCCGCTCGAACCCGGCCACCATGCGCAGCGTGGTCGTCTTTCCGCAGCCGCTGGGCCCGAGCAGCGAGAAGAATTCACCGGCATTGATCGTGACCGAGAGGTCCTCGACCGCGGTGAAGTCGTCAAACCGTTTGGTCAGCGATTCGATCTTGACGTTCCCTCCAGCCAATTCAGTCCCCCTCACATTCCAGCGACGCTGGTTAGCGCTTCGGTGCTCCCCTTGGTGCGTTCGCCCCGGGTCATCAACCTGTAGGCGAAAAAGCCGACCACGGCGGCGATCAACGAGACGATCAGCATGATCGTGGCCAGGGCGTTGAGCGCGGGTCCGCTCAGCCCGCCGTGAACATTGGAATAGATCAGCACCGACATCGGTTGTGTGGCCGCGGTCGACGACAGCTGCTCGACGATCACGAAGTCGTCCACGGTGCTGGCGAAGACCAGTACCGCGCTCGCGAAGATGGCCGGCATCAGCAGCGGCAGCAGGACCCGGCGGATCGTTCCGAGTCGGGAGGCGCCAAGGTCCGCGGCCGCCTCTTCGTAGTCGCGCCCGATCGTCACCAGCCGCGCCCGCACGATGATCGCGGGCCAGCTCAGGTTCCAGACCACGAGACCGGCCACCTCGGCCGGCGTTCCTAGCCGTATGAACGTGAGCGCCTGGGTGACGAGCAAGAACAGCGCCACGGCGAGCAGCAGCTCCGGGATCACGAACGAGAAGATCATCACGAAGTTGAGACCGTTCGAGGTCCGGCTGCGCCAGCGATCGACGCCGATCGCAAAAGCCGTTCCGATCGGAACGCAGATCAGCGTGGTCAGAGCTGCGAGCAGCAGCGTCTGGAGCACGGCCTGATGCAAACTCGGGTTGTGGAGCACGGAGTTGACCGACTTGCCGATGTACCACTTGGTCGAGAACCCCTGCCAGGTGGCCTGTGACGCTCCCTTGTTGAACGAGAACAGGACCGCGATCCCGATCGGCACGATCGACCAGACGATGTACAGCCAGGTGAAGCCCTCCATGGCCCATGGGCGTCGCCACGGGTTGCCCCGTGGCCGGCCCCGCCAGGCGAACGTGTGGCGGCGGGGGGAGGCGGTGGCCGGCTCGCCGATCGCGCTGGCCATCAGGCGAACGTCCTCGAGGCGCGCGCGGTGCTGATCACGTAATAGAGCATCGGGATCAGCAAGACGACGAGCAGCATCAGCGCCAGCACCGCCCCCTGTCCGGTCTGCCCTGGGGATTCGAGTTGTCCTTCGATCGCATTTCCGATCATCGTCGTCCCGGGCGCCGCCGACAGCAGCTGATTGGTGAAATAGTCGCCCAACATCGGCAACGCGGTGATGAATGTGCCCGCGATCAGCGCCGGCTTGCTGAGGGGAATCGTCACCCGCCAGAAGGTCCGCCACTTGCTCAGACCGAGATCTCTGGCGGCCTCGAGCAGGCTTTGATCGATCCGGTCCAAAAATGCGTACAGCACCAGGATCAGGTATGGGATGTATCCGTATACGAGCCCCAGAATCACCGTCACCGACTTGCCGCCGAGCCAATTGGTGTTACCGGGGAGCCCCACGAACGACAGCGCGCTGTTGAAGAACCCGCCCTGCTGAAGCAGATCGATCCAGGCCAGCATGCGCATCATGTAGCTGACCCAGAACGGGGCGATCAGCAGCACCAAGAAGAGCACTTTGCGCTTCCCGGCGTAGCGGGAGACGAAATAGGCGACGGGGTATGCGATCGCCAGCGAGACGACGGTTGCGATCGCGGTATAGATCAGCGTCCGCAGCGCCGCAGGGCCGATGAACGCGCCGCTGCCGACGATGTCATGCCAAACCGCGGATAGGTTGAAGCTCGACCAGCGCAGCGGATTCCAGATCGGCACAACCGTCTGAAAGAACTCGTTTACGCCACCGCCGGCCACCGACAGCATGACGTAGAACGGCGCCACAAAGAGAATCAGCAGCCAGATCGCGCCCGGCGCCGCGAGCCCGATCCACAGCCAGCGGTTACGCCGCCCCTCGCTGCCCTGTGAGCTTCTCGCCGCCGTCACCTACAACCCCTTGGAGAACGAGTTCCAGGTCGATTCCCAGACCGCGTTGGCGGCCGGCGGCAACTCCAGCTCGAACATACCCCGGCGGAAGTAGTCCGGCAGCACGGCGGTGGACACCAGCTGCGGAGGCAGCAGCTTCTCCGAGACCAGACGCTGCGGAGTGACAGCAGTCAACGGCTGCATGTAACCGAAATAGGTGTAGTTCTCAAGCGCGTTGTTCACGTCCAAGAGGTAATTGATCAACAGATGCGCCAGTACGGGATTTGCCCCGCTCGAGGGATTGACCATCAGATCGTTGGCGACCGGCCCCCGGTGGTTGGACGGAAACCAGTAGCCGACGGTGTCGATCGATGTGCCCTTGGGCAGGTACTGCGCTGCGGTCGCCATGTCTCCGGACCAGGCCTGGTGAATCCACGTCTTCCCGGTGGGCACATCGCTCCAGTCGTTGTTGTCGATGCGCACGTGAGTCAGCGCGGAGAGCTGCGAGAGCGCCTTGCCGGCCGCATTGATCTGCGATCTGCTGGTCGTGTTGACGTCGCTGCTCCCCATCCGCAGCAGCGCCAGCGTGATGGCCTCCCGGTAGTCGTCGAGGACCGCGACCTTGCCCTTGTAGCGCGCCCCCTCCCACGGCATGTTCCATGACGGGGCGAGGTTCACCTTGTCCTTGCGCCACGCCATGCCGGTGGTGTAGATCGAGTACGGCGTCGTGTACTGCCAGGCCTGGTCGTAGAACGGATTGCGGTAATCCCTCCACACGTTCGTCATGTTGGGGATGTAGCTGTGGTTGAGCGGCCGGATCAGCTTGGCCGCCACCAGCTGGCCCAGCACCGGCACCGTGGGGAAGAACACGTCGAACTTCAGCTGGCCGCTGGCCAGCTTGGAGATCGCCTCCTCCATCGTGTTGTACGTGGTCAGCGAGTAGTTGCAGTTGTACTTCTTACAGAAGTTCTTCAGCACCGCCTCGTTGATGTATGCGACCCAGTTGTAGAGCTGCAGGGTCGCGCCCTTCTCGGGTTTCATGCCGGAAGCGATCGCCTTGTTGTCGGGATACACCGGCCACTTGACGGGACGGTTCCGGCGGGGCAGCGGGGGACCGCTGCTGGCGGCGGCGGGATTGGTGGTGCTGCAGCCCGCGAGCATTCCCCCCAGCGCCAATCCGGCGCCCATCCCGAGCAGCTCTCGACGCGAGACCGTGCTTATCCGCGGCCCCTCCTGGCGGCCGTTCCCCCCTTCGGAGAATCCCTCACGTGGATGCATGCCACCTGGTGCCGTTGACGTCCTCGGCCGCTCGAAGCTCACAGCCGAGCTCACCGGATGCGAAGGCCAGGCAGCGCGCCACCATCCGATCGGGGGTCACGTCGGGTTGGCCCAAGGTCACCTGGACTCCCAGCCCGTCGAGCAGTGCGCTGAGCGCCAGGGCGAATTCGTCCGGGTCCGCTTCGCGGCGGAACTCGCCGCTCTCCTGCCCCGCGCGCACGATGTCCGCGATCAGCTTGCGCTCACGGCTGTTGAGGCGGAAGTAGTTGCGCCGCACCGCGCGATCCCGCCGGGCCCGCACCCACAGCTCCATCCACAGCGTGTAGTCGTGGATCCCGCCGGGGCCGCGGCTGGTCTCCTCGATCAGGTGAACGAGCTTCTCGGCGGCGCGCTCGTGCCGGGCCTGGCCGTCCGTCAGGCGACCATAGAAGTCTCGGTCGGACTGGTCCACCACCTCTTCGAACAGCCTGTCCTTGGACTTGAAGTAGTAGAGGATGGTCGGAGCGCTCGTGCCGACCTGCTCGGCGATATCTCCGATGCGGGTCTCCAGCAAGCCTCGCTGGTAGATCATCTCCGCGGCGGCGGCGACGATCTGCGGCTTGCGCAGGTGGTCCACTTTTGGTCGCGGACTCATCCTCGGATCCCGGTTACCGACCTCGACGCATACGAATCCTGAACAGCGTTCAAAAAACTACCGCCGTGGCGTCCGTCCTGTCAAGTCGGCTCGCTACAGCGGGCCGCGAGCGCCCCGCCGGGGAGCTCAGGAAAGCGCCTCGCCCGACCCCAGCTCACGGGCGAGCGCGGCGCGGACCGCTTCGCGAGCGCGCTTCAGCGGGATCCGCCGGTCGCCGATCAAAGTTCTGATCCCGAAGCCGTCGAGCATGGCCAGGGTTTGGTCAGCGACCGCGTCCGCGTCGCAGGGACGGAACTCGCCATCGCGCACGCCCGCTTCGATCTCGTCCGCGAACCACTCGCGGAGCCTCCCGTAGAGCCGCTCGGCCACCGGACGCAGATCGGGATGCCGGACCGCCCGCAGCCACAGCTCCACCCACAACACCCAGTCCTCAGCGAGGGACGGCGTGGTCGGCAGGCATTGGTCGATCATCCAATCCAGGCGCGCTGCGTGCGAAGCCGCGGGCAGCTCCCCGCTGGAGATGCGCACGTCGCCGGCGCGCGCATATGAGTACTCGAGCGCCTCGGCCAGCAGTGCCTCGCGAGTCTCGAAGTGATAATGCACCAGCGAGGTCGACACGCCCGCGTCCATCGCGATGCGCGCGATCCGCACATCGTCGATTCCCTCACCTGCGATGCGGCGGACCGCCGCAGCGAGGATGCGGTCGCGGGCACTTGGCCTCGAAGCCTCAGGCTCGCCCGCTTGCTTGAGCTCAGCGCTCGGCTCCGGCATCTTCGCTCAGCACCGGGGCGAGGTCCGTACGCACCTTCTCGGCAAACCAGGCGACCGCTTGCTCGCGCCGCGACAGCGGCCCGCACTCGTATCCGCGCGTCTGCAACCCCTGCTGGACGTTGGCGACCAGGTCGATGTCCTCGTCTGTGACGATCTCGTTCAGCCGCCAGTTGAGCCACTGCACCAGGCGGGTGCGAGGTCCGGTATGGGGTGGCCGGTAGGCGCCGTACACGCTCCGGATGCGATCGATCCCGTGGGGCACGATCTGCCACGTCGTGACCTGATCGGGGTACAGGTCGATCGCCGTATTGGGATAGATGAAGACATATCGCCACACCCGGCGATCGCTCTCGCCCAGGCCCGGCATGGGCGTGACCAGCTGTGCATACAGCCGTTCCACCCGGTTGCTGCTGCGCTTCTTGCGCAGCGGCGACTCGAACCAGACGTAATGCTCGTGGCACTCAACGCCATAGTGCTTGTAGTCGACCAGCCGCATGAGGCCGGGATGGGCGATCGGGATGTGGTAGCCCTCGATGTAGTTGTCGGCGATCACCTTCCAGTTCGCGGGCTGCGTGTCCTCGCCCGGGCCGAAGGCTTCGAGCGAGGAGATGCGGTAGGGCGCCAGTCGTTCGGGCAGGTCGCCGACCAAATCGGCCAGCGGCGCCGCGTCCATGTCGAGGTTGACGAACACGAGGCCGCACAGTTCCTCGACCCGCGCCGGCAGCAGTCCGAGGGTCCCCTTGTCCAGACGCTCTCCGAACGCGCGCGCCTCCGGGACCCCGATCAGCGTGCCGTCAAAGCGGTAGGTCCATCCGTGGTAGCGGCAGCGAATCGCGGCCTTGCATTGCCCGGAGCCGCTCAGCAGGCGCGACCCGCGGTGACGACAGACATTGCGGTACGCCCGCAGCACGCCCTCCTCGTCGCGCACCACCAGCACGGGCTGCGATCCGGCGCCGGCCGTCAAGTAGCTACCGGGCTTGGGCAGGCTCGACACGTGGCCGGCGAGCTGCCAGGTGCGCTCAAAGATGAGCCGCTGCTCGTGCTCGAGCAGCTCGGGATCCGTGTAGAGGCGGCGGGGCAGCGCCCCGTAGGGCGGCGCCGCCGGGACGCTCGGGGTGGTCGGTGCCGAAGTCGCCATCGCTCCTCGATTCCTCGAAATTGCTCTCCGGGCCGCGCATGCGCGGCCCGGCCGACCGGAACATGTTCCGGTCGGGGCCGGCGCACATGTGCGCCGGCCACCCATCCTGACTTTGTGATCAGTTGCTGTTAGTCTACCGGGCCATGGCGCGGTCCGCCACCTGGCTGTCGATCACCCCCGAGCCCGAGCGCGAGCTGCCCGCGGCCGTGACCACGCTCACCCGTGGCGCGCCGGCCCCCGAGGAGACGGTCGCCGCCGAGGCGCAGCGGATCGAGCGTTTGATCCTCCATGGCAGCGAACGGGCTTGGCTGCGTTACCTGCACGGCGTCGTGGAGCTGATCGATCGCCGCGCCGAGCACCCTGACGCCGCCGTGCAGAGGGCCCGAGCGCGCGCCGCCGCTGTGATCGCAAATCACCACAACCTGCTCCTCGGCCTGCGTGGACGTGCCGCGGAGCTGACCGCTTCCGAGCGCGCCCACCTGGCGCGCCTTGTCCAAGACAACACCCAGTGAAGGGGCACCAATGGCCACCACCGTGATCGCGCCGCACCCGTCCGAGGAGCTCGCTCCCGAGTTGCTCGAGCTCCAGCAACGCGCCCGTGCTTTTGTCGAGAACGTGCTGATCCCGCTAGAGCTCGAGGCGGAGCAGCGGGGCGGCGCGTTGCCCGAGAGCACGATCGAGGAGATCAAGCGCGAGGCCATCGCGGCGCGCCTGAACGGGGGCCGGTTCGCGCGGGAGCTCGGGGGTCAGGGCTGGTCGATGCTCGAGTGGTTCGTCGTCAACGAACAGTTCGGCCGCGTCACCAACGGCCTGCATTGGCACGTGCCGAACGCCTACAACGTGCTCATGCAGGGAACCGATGAGCAGATCGAGCGCTTCCTCGTGCCGGCACTCCGCGGCGCCGGCGGCGACGCCTACGCGGTGACCGAGGCGGAGGCGGGTTCCGATCCCGGCGGCATCGCGACGACCGCCGTCGCCACGGACGGAGGCTTCTCGATCAACGGCGAAAAGTGGTTCGTGACCTCGGGCGACGTGGCCCGGGTGCTGATCGTGATGGCCAACGTGGTCGATGGGCAGGACCATCTGCCGACGTTGTTCCTGGTCGAGCCGAGCGCCGGCGGCGTGGACTACATCGATGACCCGAAGTTCACGCACAACTATCCCCACGGCCACCCGACGATCCGCTTCCACGATGTGGCGGTAGGTCCCGAAGCCGTGGTCGGGGGCATCGGCAACGGAGAGGCGCTCCAGCGGGCATGGTTCACCGAGGAGCGGCTCGGGATCGCCACCCACGGCCTCGGCGCGATGTGGCGCCTGCTCGATGAGACGACCGCCTGGGCGCTGTCTCGCGAGCAGGGCGGCCACCGGATCATGGACTACCAGGGGGTCTCGTTTCCGCTCGCGGACTCGGCCACCGATGCGGCGCTGGGGCGCCTGCTCGCGATGCAGGTCGCGCGCATGGTCGATGCCGGGGCCGACCCAAAGCTGGTCCACGCCAAGGCGTCCATGGCGAAGCTGTTCGTGAGCGAGGCGGCCGGGCGCTTGGCGGATCGCGCGGTGCAGATCTTTGGCGGCCGCGGCTACATGCGCAGCAACGTCGCCGAGCGGTTCCTGCGCGAGCTGCGCGTGGATCGAATCTGGGAGGGCACCAGCGAGATCCAGCGCCTGATCATCGCCCGCGCGCTGGAGCGCCGGGGCGTGGAGGCGACCATCCATTGATCCGGGCAGCCCTCGAGCGGCTCATGCGCCCGGCCACGATAGCCGTGGTCGGCGCCAGTGAGCGACCGGGAAGCTACGGCCACCAGACGCTGGTGAATCTGGACGTGATCGGATATCCCGGCGAGGTGTGGGGCGTCAACCCCAACCGCGAGACCGTGCTGGGACGGCCCTGCGTGCCCACGGTGGCGGAGCTGCCGGCGGCGGTCGATGCGCTGGTGGTGGCGATTCCCGCGGCCGCGGTTCCCGAGGTGATCGAGCAGGCGGGGGAGCGGGGTTGCGGCGGCGCCGTGGTCTTCAGCGCCGGCTTCGGAGAGGCGGCGGGTGGGGAGCGTCTGCAGGCGGAGCTGACGGCGGCCGCGCGTCGCCATGCGCTTCCGTTGTGTGGCCCCAACGGCAACGGGATCGTCTCGATGCCGGCGCGCGCAGCCCTGTGGGGCGATGCGCTCGAGCCGCGTGAGCCCGGCCCGGTCGCGCTGGTCTCGCAGAGCGGCAATGTCGCGGTCAACGCGCTCGCGTCCCGGCGGGGACTCCGTTTCCACACGGTCATCGCCGGCGGCAACCATGCTGTCCTGTCGGCGGCCGACTACCTCGAGTATTTGGCCGGCGAGCAGGGCGTCTCCGCAATTGCACTCTACCTCGAGGACGACGGCGGGCCGGCTCTCTGCGACGCCCTGGCAATGTGCGTCGAGGCGAACATCCGCCTCGCCGTCCTCAAGGTCGGCTCCTCCCAGGCGGGGGCCGCCAGCGCCGCCGCGCACACCGCGGCGCTCGCGGGCGACCAGCGCGTGTTTCGCGCCCTGCTCGAAGAGGCGGGAGCCGCCTGGGCGGAGGACGTGCACGAGCTGTTGGAGATGGCCAAAGCGCTGGCGGCGGGCCCGCGCCTGCCGCGCGACCTCGGGCTCGCGATCATGACCTGCTCAGGGGGCGACTCGGCGCAGAGCGCCGATGAGGCCCAGCGGCGACGGCTGCGACTGCCGAAGCTCGCTCGCTCCACCCGTGAGGATCTCGCGGAGCGGCTGCCCGAGGCGGCGACGATCGGCAATCCGCTCGACTACACCGCGATGATCTGGGGGCACAGTGAGGCCTTGAGCGAACTGGTGGCAATCGTGGGCGACGATCGCGCGATCGACCAGGTGCTCGTCTTCTACGACCAGCCGTCCGGGCTGACCGAGGCGATGGAGGACTCGTGGAGGACCGTGCGGGAGGGAATCTTGGCCGGCGCAAAGCGCTCCCCGACCCCCACGATGGTCTGCTCCACGCTGCCAGAGTTGCTCGACGACGGGGCAGCATGGTGGTTTCTCGAGGCGGGCGTTCCCGCTGTTGCGGGCCTCCGGACCGGACTCCGGTGCGTCGCGGCGATCGCCCAAGAGGCGGGCGATCCGCGCAGGCTGAGAGAGATCGCCGCCGCGGCCCGGCGCACGGCCGTAGGCTCGGTGCTCGCGCCATCGATGCCCGAACACGAGGCCAAGGAGCTGCTCAGGGACGCCGGCGTAGCGGTCGCCGAGGGCGTTGCCGTGCACGATCACCAGGACGTGGTGTCGGCGTTCGACGAGCTCGGCGGGCGGATCGCGCTCAAGGTCAGCGCGGCCGACCTGCGCCACAAGTCCGACCACGGGGCGCTCGCGCTGAACCTCGCCTCGCTCGAGGATGCGCTCGCCGCATACGACCGCCTCTCGTCGCTGGCATCGCAATTCGGAGGCACCGTGCTGGCTGAGCGGATGGTTCCCGCGGGCCTCGAGCTGCTGGTCGCGGCGAAGGCCGACGCGGTGGTGCCGGCGGTCGTCATCGGGTTGGGCGGCGTTTGGACCGAAACCCTGTCGGACGTGGCGATCATTCCCCTGCCCGCCGACGCCGCGCGCATCCACGAAGCATTGAAGACCTTGAAGGCGGCGCCGCTGCTCCTCGGCGGCAGGGGGCAGCGGCGGATCGATGTGGGGGCAGTCTGCAGGCTGGCACAGCGGCTCGGCGAGCTGCTGCAAGAGGAAGAGCTCGAGCTCGTCGAGCTCAACCCGGTGCTGGTCTCAGACACCGGCGCCGTGGCGGTGGATGCCGTCGTCCACCGTCACGGCCCGCCGGCCGCAGTCGCCGAACAGCGGGAGGTGGTTCGATCCGCGACGTGATCGTCATCGGCGGCGGCTTCGCCGGCGTCACAGCCGCGCGGGAGGCGGCGCTTCGCGGATGCTCCGTGCTCCTGCTCGAAGCCCGCGACCGCCTCGGCGGCCGCACGTGGACGGCTCCCTGGAACGGCACCAAGATCGAGTACGGCGGCGCGTGGGTGCACTGGCATCAGCCGCACACGTTCTCCGAAATCACGCGGGCGGGGCTACGTCTGAGCATCGGCGAGGACACCGCGCGGGCGGGGTGGTACGTGGACGGGCGACGGCGATCGGCGAGCATGGACGAGCGCGACGCAATCGCGAAACGCGGCTGGGACCGCTTCGTCGAGGGCGTCGACGAGGCCTTGCCGATGCCCCACGACCCTCTATACGCGATCGACAAGCTGGCGCGCTTTGACCGGCTCACGATCGCCGAGCGCCTCGATCAGTTGGAGTTGGACGAAGAAGAACGCGATGTGTTGATCGCGGAGCTCGAGTCGCTGGCCAATGCGCCGCTCGATGAGGCCGGGGCGGTCTCGGTCCTGCGCTGGCATGCGCTCTCGGGGTACAGCCTGGCGCTGACTCAGTTCACGGGGGGCCGCGTCACGATCGCACGGGGAACGGGGGCGCTGCTCGAATCGATCGTCGCGGCAGCGCCCTTTGAACAACGCGTGGGGGCGGCGGTCGCCTCGATCGTGCAAGATGCTCGAGCGGTCGAGGTGCGGACCCGCGCGGGCGAGACCTTCACTGCTCGCGCGGCGGTGGTGGCGGTGCCTGTCAACGCCCTCGGCGCGATCGACTTCTCGCCGGCACTGTCGGAGGCGAAGCTCGCAGGGATCGCCTCGGGCCAGGCATCGAAGGGCATCAAGCTCTTCATCCACGCTCGGGGCCAGCCCGTGCTCAACAACTCGGTCCGCTCGGGTCATCCCTTCGGGTACCTCGCAAGCGAGGCGCTGTTCGAGGACGGAACGCAGCTGATGATCGGGTTTGGGCGCGACGCGACTGTGTGCGACGCGGACGACCTGAACTGGGTACAGCGCTCGCTCGACGACCTCCTGCCCGGATACGAGGCGATCAAGGCAACCGCGCACGATTGGCTGGCGGACGAGTTCTCGCGCGGCACCTGGGCCATTCACCGACCCGGCTGGTACGAGCACCACCACGCCGCGATGCGGTCGCCCGAGGGGAAGCTCGTATTCGCGGGCTCCGACATTGCCAACGGCTGGGCCGGCTTCATCGATGGGGCGATCGAGAGCGGACTGCGAGCGGGCGCGGGCGCGGCGGCGCTGAGCACGCCCTAACCGTCGCGCACGCGTTCGGAGCGCAGTGAACCTGGGACCCCGAGGGCCTCGGGCCGTCCCCGACCTTGTAGGCGCAATGGAAGTCGTGGAAGTCGTGGAAGTCGGAGTAGGAGGCTGGCGCCCCCACGGCGCACCAGGCCACGCGGATTCACCGCACGCGCTATAAGTACGGGCAGTGGCACCGGCACCGGGGAAGCGGTGGGCTCTGACCACGACGGACCGCACCGGCGATCAGCTTCTGACCCGCCGTGAGGCTGCCCGTGGCTTCATGGGCGCCTTAGCGGCGGGTCCGCTGATGGGCCTGGCGGCCCAGAGCGCTTACGGCATGGGATCGCACTATCAGATCCCCCGCGCCGAGCGCACCTGGATCATCCAATCTGAGGCGCTTAGGCTGATCGCCAAGCGTTCTCCAGCGGCACTCGACGCGCTTCGGAATGACGTGGTGCTGTTGTCCTTCAACCGTGACTACCCGATCCCTAAAGCAGCCTCGCACCTGAAGATCATCCTCGTTGCCTATTACGCCTCAGAGCACAATCTGAGAAGAGCCCGCTACATCTACAAGGGCACCAACGCGATTCTGTATGACAACGAGAACCAGGCATCTTGGAAGACCACTCCTGAGATCGAGAAAAGACATCAGTACCGCTATTACAAGAAGGCTTGTGAGTTTGCGCACGCTCACGGCTACGCGTTTATCGCCACGCCACTCAGCGATGATCATCCCCGCCTGGTAGCCCGGGTGGCGCGGTTCTCTGACGTGGTGGACGTCCAGGCGCAATGGTTGCAGTCATCGGTCACTCGCTATTCGAAGCACGTGCTACCGCTGGCCAGAGAAGTCCGACGAGCCAACCCTTCGACGATCATCCTCTCGGGGTTGACCACGAACTCAGATCTCGGCGGCATCCCCACGCCTTCACGGCTGGTGGCATGCGCTAAGTCCGTACAGCCACTTGTGCAGGGCTACTGGCTGAACTTGCCGACGGCCCGTCGGCGTGACGGCTATGCGGATATCGCCTGTAGGTTCCTGGAGTTGCTCGGGCCAACCGGTTGAGCGGCTGCCACGCCCCGCGCCTGCGAGGCTTTTATAGAAATCGGGGCGCCCGGATTTGAACCGGGGACCTCACCGACCCGAACGGTGCGCGCTACCAGGCTGCGCCACGCCCCGATGGGCCCAGTATCCCATAGCGGACGCGGCCGGCGCTCGGCATCGTCAGGGCAGGCCGAGGCGGTTGAGCAGCGGCTTCGTGGGCTCCAGCAGTGGCGAAACCTGGTTCGGCAGCGGGGGGAGCTTGTTGAGGCCCGGCAGCTGAGGGAGCTTTGGCAGCACCTTCTTGACGAGCTTCTTCACCGGGCCCGTGAGCTGATGCACGAGCCGCTTGGCCGGGGGTACGCCGGGCACGTTCGGCAGCTGCGGCAGCGAGGGCGGCTTGACGGCGGGGACCGTGGGCTGGCTGTTCGGCGAGCCTGGCGATCCGGGGTGGGAGCTGCTCGGAGGGCTCTTGCCCGGCGAGGACGAGTGCGCCGGATGAGCGCCGCCCGCCTTCTTGGCCGCGGGTCCGGCGCTCCTCGAGCGACCCGCCCGCTGCCCGCCGCCCCCTCGAGCTACTTGCTGCCCAAGCCGCGTGCTCGAGGAATGCCTAGCAGCGCTCACGGGAGTAGTTGCCGCGGCGACCTGAGCGCTCGTGACCCCGTTGTGGCTCTGCGCGGCTCCCGGAGGCAGAAGCTCCAGCGCCGCTCCGCCGCCGGCGATCACGACAGCGGCCACGGTCGCCGCCGCCGCCGGGCTGAGCCCCACGGACGCGCTCGGGTGGAGGAGGTGCGCTGCCCTGCGGGCGCCGCTTGAAGCGCTCGGTCCATGGGCGGAGCGAGAACCCCAGGGCCAGCGCATGGCCGGCAGGGGCAGCAAGCCGGCGAGCTTCTTGGCCAGGCCCGGCATCGGCGGACCCGGTACCTCGATTGCTGCCGCCCAGGCGTAGCGGGCGCACGGCTGGCACTGAGCTATGTGGCGGGCGAAGCGGCGGCGCTCGCGCACGCCGAGCCCGTCCACTGCCCGCTGGCCGCCTTCGCCGATCACCGTGTGGACCTGCTCGCACCGGCGGCCGCTTGCGATGTCGTCGTATTCCTGACCCAATCGGCGCCGCGCTCGCAACAGCGTGCTCTCCACCATTGCCACGCTGATCCCCAGCTGCGTCGCGATCTCCTCGTAGGAGTGGCCCCCGAGCTCGCGCAGCGCGAGCACGCGATGCTGCTGCTCGGAAAGGCCCTGGAATGCGCCGTTCAGGGCGGCCAACCGCTGATCGTGCTCGAAACACGCATCTACCGACGGCGCACCGGGCGCCAGTCGGTAGGCCGGGTCCTCGGGCTCGAGCGGAATCTCCTGAGAGCGCTGCCGCCGGCGGGCCTCGTCGATGCACGCGTTCTTGGCGATCTCATACAGCCACGGCTTGACCGAGATCGGGCGCTCGCTCTCGCGCATACGGCGCAGCGCGGAGATGAAGACCTCCTGGGTGATGTCTTCGGCCCGGCCGTAGTCGCCGACCATGCGCAGGACGTAGGCGAAGATCCGCCGTCCATAACGCCCATACAGCTCGCCGAACGCCTGCTCGTCGCCACGCCTCACGGCGCCGACGAGTTCCGCTTCCGTGCGTTCGAGCTCTGGGTGCGACGCTCCTACCGCTGACATTCCTTGCAAGCTCGGTCGAAATTACCCCTGCGAGATGTCCACTTTACCGGCAGGGGCCTGATTTAGCCAGTCGGCGGGTGATTACCCCGACGATGTTTTTCGCAAACCTCCTGCGGCGAAATCGCGCCAAAGTGGGCCTCGCGAGTTGAGACCATCCGTCGGGCCAGGCATACTTCAATACATGTAGCTAGCGGCAAAGGAGGAACGGAACCGATGGCAAACCACCTGACGCCCACCGAGCTCGCCCAGGAGGCGGGACTTGAGCGCAAGGATGTGATCGCCAAGTGCATCGAGTTGGGCGTCCCGATCTTCAACGGTCGGATCGACAAGAGCCTCTTCCTCTGCAGCCTTCGGGCGGACCCCGCCGCCACGGACTCACAGCCGGCCCCGGCTCAGGCCTGAGGGTCGTCGCTCCGGGTGGCCGAGCCCGAGCTGCTCTCAGAGCAGCGGCGCTATTACGGGGCCCGCGCCGCCGAATATGACGCGTGGTGGCAGCGCCGCGGACGCTACGACCGCGGCGCGGACGTAAACGCGCGCTGGTTCGACGAGGCCGCCGCGCTCGAGGCCGCGCTCGAGCGCTTTCGCCCCAGCGGCGACATCCTTGAGCTCGCCTGCGGCACCGGCTTCTGGACCAAGGTGCTGGCGCGCCAGGCCAGGCGCCTGACGGCGGTGGACGCCGCGCCGGAGATGCTTGCGCGCGCCCGCGAGCGGGTGGGGGAGGCGCCCGTGGAGTACCTCCAGGCCGACCTGTTCGACTGGCGGCCGCAGGCTGGCGCGTACGACGTCTGCTTCTTCGGCTTCTGGCTCTCGCACGTGCCTGAGAGTCGCTTCGAAGCTTTCTGGGAGATGGTGGCGAGCGCGCTGCGCCCCGGTGGGCGCGCTTTCTTCGTCGACTCCGTCCGCAGCGAGCGCTCGACCGCCGCCGATCACCAGCTGCCCGCCGCCGACGAGGAGACGATGATTCGACGCCTCGACGACGGGCGCGAGTTCCGGATTGTGAAGCGCTTCTTCGACCCGCGGGAGCTCGAATCCCGGCTCGCGCGGCTCGGCTGGCGCATCCGTGTAGAGCAGACCGGGGAGTTCTTCATCCACGGTGCGGGCGAGCGGCACGTCGGCGACTGAGCGCGCGCGTCGATCGTCCGGGCGTCCCGACGGTCGAAGGTCAGCTCACGCCGTTCACCAACGAGCGCAACCGCTCTTCGTCGATCACCTCGACCCCCATCCGCTCAGCCTGGGCCAGCTTTGAGCCGGGGCTCGCGCCCGCGACCAGGTAGGCGGTCTTGCGCGAGACGGAGCCGGTCACCTTCCCCCCGGCGCCCATGATCAGCTCGGTGGCCTCTTCGCGGGTCAATGACGGCAGCGAACCCGTGAGCACGAACGTCTTCTCCGCCAGCGGCCCCTCTCCCGGCGGCGGCCCCTCCTGCTCGAAGCGTAGTCCCAGCGAGCACAGATCGGAGATCAACTCCCGCATCTGCGGATCCTCGAGCTGTTGGTGGATCAGGAGCGCCATCTTGGGGCCCACGCCCGGCGTCTGCTCGATCTCCTCCACGCCGGCACCGAGCAGCGAGTCGATTGTGCGGAACTGGTTGGCGAGATTGCGCCCGGTCACCTCGCCCACCTCCTCGATGCCCAGCGCGTACAGCACGCGCCCAAATGGCTGGCGCTTGGAGGCCTCGATCGCCCCCACCAGTTTGCCCGCCGAGACCTCGCCGAAGCCGGTCCGCTCCGCGATTTGCTCCGCCTCCAGCCGGTAGAAGTCGGCGGCGGTCTCGACCCAGCCGAGCTCCATGAAGAGGCTGACCTGCTTCTCGCCCAGGCCGTCGATGTCCATCGCGCCGACGAAGTGCTTGAGCAGCTGCCAGCGCCGGCCCGGGCAGTTGCGGTTCGGGCACTTGGTGAATACCGACCCCTCGGGCTTGACCGTCTCGGTGTCGCACACGGGGCAGCGCGCGGGCGGCCGCGGCCGTGGCGGACGATCTGCGTGTTCGGCCATGTGCGGTGCGGGCGAGAGCACTTGCGGAATCACGTCACCCGCGCGGAGCACGATCACATCCTCTCCCGGCCGGATGTCCTTGCGTTCGAGGTCCTCCTCGTTGTGGAGCGTGGCGAGCTTGACGGTCACCCCCGCCACCGTCACCGGCTCGAGCATCGCGTACGGGTGCAAATCCCCGAACTTGCCCGGGTTCCAGCCGATCTCCTTCAAGGCGGTGACCGCGGTAACCGGGGCGAACTTCCAGGCCATCGACCACCGTGGCTCGCGCCCCACCACCCCCAGCCGGCGCTGCAGCTCGGCATCGTTGACCTTGATCACGACGCCGTCGATCTCGAACTCGAGCGAGCCCCGGCGGGTCTCCCACTCGCGGCAGCGCTGCACCACCTTCTCCTCGTTTTGGAGCAGCTCCACGTCCGGGTGCACAGGGAAGCGATGCCCCCGCAGCCACTCGAGCGTCTCCCACTGGCTCGCGAACGCCGCCCCCTCCTTGGCGCCGACCCCGTAGGCCCAGAACGACAGCGGGCGCTGGGCGGAGAGCTTGGGGTCGAGCTGGCGAATTGTCCCGGCGGCCGAATTGCGCGGGTTGCGGAAGGTCGACAGTCCCGCGGCCGCCTGGCGCTCGTTGAGCGCGGCGAAGTCGGGCAGTGACATGTAGGCCTCGCCCCGGACCTCGATCAGGGCGGGCACGTCGGGACCGTCCAGCCGCAGCGGGATCGAGGGAATCGTGCGCAGGTTGTGGGTCACGTCCTCCCCTACCTCGCCGTTGCCGCGCGTGGCTCCCTGCTCCAGTGCGCCATCGCGGTACGTGAGTGAGATCGCGAGGCCGTCGATCTTGGGCTCGGCCACGAACTCGAAGGCGGGGTCGGCGATCCCCTCGCGGGCGAGGAAGTTGCGCATGCGCTGGATCCAGGCACGCAGCTCCTCCTCTGAGCGGACGTTGCCGAGCGAGAGCATTGCCTGCAGGTGGCGGACCTTGACCAGCTCGGAAACGGGCTCCGCCCCCACCCGCTGCGTGGGCGAGTCCGGCGTGATCAGCTGCGGGTGCTCGCGCTCGAGCGCCCGCAGTTCGTCCATCAGCGCGTCGTATTCGTCGTCGCCCACCTCGGGGTCGTCGAGCACGTAGTAGCGGTAGTTGTGGTGCTCGAGCGCCCGCCGCAGCTCCGCGGCCCGCTGCTTGAAGCGCGACCCGGCGCTCACGTCTGCAACTCGCTCGCGGCCGGCGCGACCAGCCGCTCGAGGTCGTAGCGCCGCAGCGCCGTCAGCCCGGTGCGGTCGGTGAGGTCGAAGTGGATCGGGGTCACCGCGATCCGGCCCTCTGACAGCGCGGCCAGATCGGTCCCGGGCTCGTCCTCCTCGTAGCTCGCCTCGCCGTAGATCCGGTACTCGCGCTTTCCGCCTTCGCCCTCGGAGATGAGGGCCAGCTCGTCCTTGTACACGCGCTTGCCGAGCCTGGTCACGTCCACCCCAAGCGGCTCGCCGCCAGGGACATTCACGTTCAGGAGCGTGCCGCCCGGGAGGGGCACGTTCTGGAGCTCGGACACGAGCCGCGCGGCGAAGCGGGCGGCGGCGCGGAAGTCAAAGGCCGCACCGGAGCGAAAGTCGAGCTCGCGCGCGCTCGATTGCTGCGAGACCGCGATCCCGGGGAGCCCCAGGACGATCGCCTCGAGCGCCGCTGCCACCGTTCCCGAGTAGGTGATGTCGTCGCCCAGGTTCGAGCCGTGATTGATGCCCGCAACCACCAGCTCGGCCTCGAATCCTTCGATCAGCCCCAGCCGCGCGAGCCGCACGCAGTCGACGGGCGTGCCGTCGGTGGCGTAGCCCACGGTTCCGTCGTCGAAATCGACCTCTTGCACCCACAGCGGCCGTCGGGTTGTGATGGAGCGCGCCATCGCCGAGCGGTTGCCGTCGGGCGCGATCACCGCCAGCTCGATCGCGGGCAGCTTGAGCAGCGCGCGCCGCAGAGTCTGCAGCCCGTCGGCCTCGATGCCGTCGTCATTGGTCAAAAGCACGCGCACGCGCAGTTGATCCTAGTGGCCGCTACGGTGGTCAAATGGCCGACGCGGTAGGCCTTCGTCCCGCGATTGACGAGGACATCGAGCTGCTCGGCGCGCTCGCGCGCGACCCCGCGGTGGAGCCCTATCTGGCGCCAGGGGCTTGGGAGCGCGCGTCCCTGAGCACCTGGCTCGAGCGGGACCCTGGGAACGGCGCGCCGCCCACGGGGCTGTACGTGATCGAGTCGCCCGCCGCAGTGCCGCTGGGCGGTCTGGCGCTGACGGTCGTCAACCGCCGCCATGGCATCTGCGATCTCGGTCGCGTGATGGTGGCGCCGTCGGCCCGTCGCGCCGGCACAGCGCTCGCGGCCATCCTGCTCGCCGCGCGCACGGCGCTCGGCGAGCACGGGCTGCATCGTCTCGAGGCCCAGGTCTATGGCGACAATCTCGCGGGCCAGCGGCTCTTCGAGCGGGCGGGCTTCACGCGCGAGGGCTCGCGGCGGCGCGCCTACTGGCGCCGGGAGCAGTGGCTCGACGGCATCTTCTACGGCCTGCTCGCCGAGGAGCTCGCAGAGGCGCCTAATGGAGCTGAGCACGCCCGAGGGCACGGGCAATGTGGGCGATGATGAGCAACGGCTCGCCGATGAGCTGCCTCCACGTGATCCGGATGACCTCGAAACCGAGGTCTCGCAGTGCCATGTCGCGCCGGCGGTCTCGCTCGAAGGCGGAGCGATGACCGTGAAAAGCGAAGCCGTCGACCTCCACGATCACGCGGGCGTCTGGCCATAGGAGGTCCACCTCGAACTCGGCAACGCGCGCATTGGTTTCGGGCCTAGGGAGGCCGGCCGCCCGAATCAAGCGGAGCATGCGGCGCTCTGCCTCGGAGCGCGTAAGCGTCGGCCCGCCTTGGCGCCGCAGGGCCGCTCTCACCGCGCCGACGCCGGCGCGGTTGCCTGCGCGTGCGAGCGTGTCCGTTAGCTGACGGTCCGTCACGAGCCGCTGCACGCGCGCTTCCGCCAGCCCCGCCTCGAGCTCTTCCGCCGCTATCGCTGCTCCGAAGTCCACGAGCGTGCGGGCCGGGGAAGTGACTGGAATTCCGTTCCTGGCAGCGCGGTCGCGAGGGTCCAGCCGCTCGAGCCGGTGGACGCACAGACCCGGGCGGGATCTGCAGTGTCTGGCGACCACGCTGATCTCCACTTCTGCGGGAGGAGGCGTCGTGAGACCCCATAGCGCAGCGGCCGAACGGTGGCTGACCACCGACCCCTCGCCACACACGAGCACGGCCGCAAGTTCACGCGCTCCCGGAACGGGGACATCGTGCCCCACGAGGTAGGCCCCTCGGAAGACACGATGGAGCAACCCCCGACGCACCCGCCGCGAGATCGAGCTACGCCCCAGACCGAGAGCCAGCAGCTGCCAGAAGGCGATCACGCCGAGTTGCCGTCGGGCGACTTCGGCGATCAGGCGCCCGTCGGGTGAGGGACGCTTGGCCCCGTCCGGTGCTCGCCGAATGCCCCCGTCTGGCGCTCGCGAATCGGGGACCTGGCCGTGCACAAGGTGACGAAGTTGCGGGCCGGTGACGATCTCGGCGACATAAGCACCTCCAGCGGCCATTTCCCGCCGACGCCGATCCGCGCGCTCGACCTTGGACATTTGTGCACGGGCTGGGGAGTCCATCCGGGCGAACAATGGCCGAGCGAGGCCTCGCCGAGGCGCCGCACCGCCCCGTTGTTTGGAGGCCGTTACCGACTTGACTCGCGGCGTGACAGCTTCCGGGTCCATCGGAAGCCCGGGCTGACCCTAGTCCGTGTCTCCCCTTCCCAGCACTCGCTCGCCGCCGTACCCGACGCCGAGCAGATAGAGGCCGTGGACGGGCGCCGTCGGCCCCGCCTCGGCGCGGGGCCGTCCCCCCAGCAACGCTTGAAAGTCCTCGACTGTCCGCCGTCCGGAGGCGACCTCGAGCATGGTGCCCACCAGCACGCGGTTCATATGGCGCATGAACGCGTCAGCTTCGATCGAGAACTCGAGCAGCCCCTCGGCCGATTCCCGCCACGACGACGCCAGCACGCGACGGGAGAAGCGCACATGCTCGGTCTCCGTGGGCGTGAAGGCGGTGAAGTCGTGCGTTCCGACGAGCGCCGCCGCACACCGCTCAAGCGCCTCGCGCTCGATCCCGTGCGGCCAGTGCAGCGCTCGCCCCCGGCACAGCGCCGATCGTCCCCGCCGCGTCAGGATGCGGTACAGGTACGCCCTGCTGGTCGCGTCGCGGCGGGCGTCAAAGCCGTCCGCCGCCTGCTCGCACTGAAGCGCCGCGACGTCCTCGGGCAACAGCGCGTTGAGGCTGGTGACGCTCGCCGGCGGGCCCGTGTAGCTCGCCACCTGCGCGAGCGCATGCACGCCGGCATCGGTGCGGCCGGCCACCACGAGCGACACCGACTGCTCACGCAGCACCACCGCGAGCGCCCGCTCGACCTCCTCCTGCACCGTCCTGCGCCCGGGCTGCCTGGACCAACCGCCGAAGCGCGCGCCGTCGTATTCGAGCAGTAGCCGGCTTTGCAACCGCGCCGCTACACCAGCTCGAGCAGCACCATCTCCGTCTGGTCGGAGCGGCGCGGGCCCAGCTTCATGATCCGGGCGTACCCCCCGGGGCGGTCGCTGTAGCGCGGGGCGACCTCCTCGAAAAGCTTGTATACGGCGAACTTGTCCTGCCCCAGCGCCTGCAGGGCCTGCCGGCGGGCGTGAAGATCGCCCCGCTTGGCGAGCGTGATCAGCCGCTCGAGCTCGGGCTTGACCGCCTTGGCCTTGGCCTCAGTGGTCTTCACGCGCTCGTGATCGATGACCTCCTTGATGAGGTTCATGATCAGAGCCTTGCGGTGCGCTGAGCTGCGGCTGAGCTGGTATCGCTGGCGCTGGTGGCGCATGTCCTTAGCTTGTCAGTCCTGGCGCAGGTGCAGTCCGCGCGCGCCGAGCGTCTCCACGACCTCGTCGATCGACTTCTTGCCGAAGTTGGGGATCGCGTTCAGCTCGCCCTCGGTCTTCGAGACCAGGTCGCCGACGGTCTGGATGCCCGCCCGCTTGAGGCAGTTGTACGAGCGCACCCCAAGCTCGAGCTCCTCGATCAGGATGTCGTCCATCGCGTTCGGCGGGCGCGAGGGACCGCCTCCCTGACCGACGCCGAGGGCGCCGGGGAAGCCGCCCTCGAGCGCGCCCGGCGCGCCCTCGCGCAGCTCGACCACACGGTCGGCGTCGGTGAAGATCGCGAGCTGCGAGATCAGGATCTCGGCCGCCTCGCGCAGGGCCGACTGCGGGTCAATCGAGCCGTCGGTCTCGATATCGAGGGTCAGCTTGTCGAAGTCGGTGCGCTGCCCGACGCGTGCCTGCTCGACGCTGTAGGCGACGCGCCTGACCGGCGAGAAGATCGAGTCGATCGGGATCACCCCGATGGGCTGGTCCGGGGACTTGTTCTCCTCGGCCGGGCGATACCCGCGCCCGCGGCCCACCGTCAGGTAGACCTCGAGCTTGGTCTTCTTCTCGAGCGTCGCGATGTGCGTGTCCGGGTTGAGGATCTCGACGCCCGAGGGCAGGTCGATGTCCTTGGCGGTGATCTCTCCGGGCCCCGTGACGACCAGTGGCGCTTCGATCTCGGTGGCGTCGGAGTGCATCCGGCAGACCACGCCCTTGAGGTTCAGCACGATGTCGGTGACGTCCTCCTTGACGCCCTTGATCGTCGAGAACTCGTGCGCCACGCCTTCGATCCGGACGCTCGTCACCGCGGCGCCGGTGAGCGATGAGAGCAGCACCCGTCGCAGCGAGTTGCCAAACGTGTAGCCGAAGCCCCGATCGAGCGGCTCGATCGTGAAGGAGCCGCGGTTGTCGTCGACGGACTCGGATGAGATTCGGGGAACTTGAAAGTCGAGCATCTGGGGGTCCTAAATGTCGTGTATGGAGTGGAGTGGGTGAGCGGTTCTCAGGCGCCGCGTGCCACCCACTGAGCACGACGGCGCAAAAGCTTTGCCTTACTTGGAGTAGAGCTCAACGATGAGCTGTTCTTGCACTGGCGCCGCGATCTCCCGGCGCTCGGGCTTGCGCAGGACCTTGGCGGTCAGCGAGTCATGGTCCGCCTGGAGCCACGCCGGGACCTGCCCAGTCAGCTCGGTGGCGTCGCGGATCACCTGCGTGGCGCCCGAGTCGGTGCGGATCGCGATCACGTCGCCATCGCGGAGCTGGTAGCTCGGGATGTTGACGCGCCGGCCGTTCACAGTCCAATGGCCATGCAGGATCAGCTGCCTGGCCTGCCTGCGCGAAGCCGCGAAGCCCAGCCGCACCAGCACGTTGTCGAAGCGGCACTCGAGCATCCGCAGCAGGTTCTCGCCCGTGATGCCGGGCTGACCGGAAGCCTTCTCGTAGTAGTTGCGGAACTGCCGCTCGAGCACGCCGTAGTAGCGCTTGGCCTTCTGCTTCTCGCGCAGCTGGAGGCGGTACTCGCTCTGGCGCTGGCGGCCGCGGCCGTGCTCGCCCGGCGGATAGGAGCGGCGCTCAACGCCGCACTTGTCGGTCAGGCAGCGCTCGCCCTTGAGGAACAGCTTCTGTCCCTCGCGACGGCACTGCTTGCACTGGGGGCCAGTATCGCGGGCCATTGCTCAGACCCTCCTGCGCTTGCGCGGGCGCACACCGTTGTGGGCCTGCGGAGTGACGTCGCGCACGCCGGTGACCTCGAGCCCCGCCGCCTGCAGCGAGCGAATCGCGGTCTCACGCCCCGAGCCGGGGCCCTTGACGAACACCTCCACGCGCTGGAGTCCGTGCTCGATGCCCTTGCGGGCGGCGGCGTCGGCGGTGACCTGAGCGGCGAACGGCGTCGACTTGCGCGAGCCCTTGAAGCCGGCGCCCCCGGCCGACTCCCACGCGATCACATTGCCCTCGCGATCGGTCAGCGAGACGATCGTGTTGTTGAAGGAAGTCTTGATGTGCGCCTGGCCGATGGGGATGTTCTTGCGTACCCGGCGCCGGCCGCGCTGTCGCTTGGGTGCGGGCATTTACTTCTTGGTCGCCTTCTTCTTGCCGGCGACCTGCATCCGCTTCGGCCCCTTGCGCGTGCGCGCGTTGGTCTTGGTGTTCTGCCCGTGGACCGGCAGCCCCCGACGATGGCGCAGGCCGCGATAGCTGCCGATCTCCTGCAAGCGCTTGACGTTCTGCTGGCGGTCGCGGCGCAGATCGCCCTCGACCATGAGCTTGCCGTCGATCAGCTCGCGCAGCCTCACGACCTCATCCTCGGTCAGGTCACGCACGTACGTGTCGGCGCTGACGCCCGCCTCTTTGAGCAGCTCGTTGGCCGTGGGGCGACCGATCCCATAGATGTAGGTCAACCCGATCTCGGCGCGCTTGTTCAGCGGGATGTTGATTCCGGAGATGCGCGCCATCAGCCTTGCCTCTGCTTGTGCCGCGGGTTCGAGCAGATCACCAGGACCCGGCCCTGGCGGCGGATAACTTTGCACTTCTCGCACATGGGTTTGACCGACGGTCTGACCTTCACGCTCGCTTCGCTCTCGGTGGGAGGGTTTCAATGGTCCCCGGCGCTAAGCTCTGGCGACCGCGGAGGCCGCCGCTACTCAGACGGGGCGTGCGTGCAGCACAAAAGGGCGTGCCACGGCGCAGACGATTGATGCTAGCAGGACGGGCCCGCTGCGGACCGCCTCCGTAGGCCCCTGCTGCCGGGAGCGAGCGGGCCTCGATGCCGGTCACACGTCACTCGCGCACTAAGCCGGGCGGGTGCCAAGGCAAGAGAAGGCGCGCCGAGACGTGCGCGTGGCGCGAGGCCGAAAGCTAGGCCGCCGCTCTTCCCCCCGAGGCCTCGTGCCAAGGCGTGAGGATGCGGGGGCCGGCGGCAATGATCGCCACGGTGAACTCGAAGTGGGCCGCGAGCGAGCCGTCCTGCGAGTAGATCGCCCATTGATCCTCGCCCACCCGCACCGCCTGGCGCCCCGCCGTGACCATTGGCTCGATCGCGAACACCATGCCCTCCTCAAGCCGGATGCCGGTCCCCGGCGTGCCGTAGTTGGGGATCTGAGGATCCTCGTGCATGCTGCGGCCGATGCCGTGGCCGACGAGCGTCTTGACGATCGAGAAGCCCGCGTCCTCGACGTGCTGCTGCACCGCGTGCGAGACGTCGCCGAGCCTCCTGCCGGGCCGACACTGCTCGACCGCCAGAAACAGCGCCTCCTCGGTCGTGCGCATCAGCTTGGCCGCGATCGGCGTCACCGGCCCGACGGCGAAGGTGCGGGCCGCATCGGCCACCCAGCCGTCGTGAATCACGCCGACGTCCACCGACAACACATCCCCGCGCGCGAGCTTGTAGGAGCCGGGGATCCCATGCACGATCATCGAGTTCGGAGACGTGCAGATCGAGCCGGGGAAGCCCCGATAGCCCTTGAACGCGGGGTCGGCTCCCTGGGAGCGGATGAACTTCTCCGCCGCCTGATCGAGCTCGCCGGTCGTGACGCCCGGGCGGATCTTGGCTTGCAGCAGGTTCAGGGTCCTGACCAGGATCAGGCCGGCAGCCGCGATCCGATCTACCTCATCGGCGCTCTTCTTGAGGATCAAACGTCGTCCTCGAGCCGGAGCGTGGCGATCACCGCCCGAATGTGATCGTGGACCTCGTCTGGGCTGCGGGTGCCGTCGATACGCCTCATCACGCCTAGCTGGTCATAGTAGGAAATCACCGGCTCGGTTTGGCGGTGATACACGGCCAGGCGGTTGCGGATCACCTCCGGCTTGTCGTCATCGCGCTGAACCAGGCGCGAGCCGTCCTGGTCGCAGACCCCCTCGCGCTTGGGCGGGTCGAACTCCACGTGGTAGTTGTGGCCGGCCTTCACGCACACGCGGCGTCCGGAGAGCCGCCGCACCACCTCGTCGTCGGGAACCTCGATCAAGAGGGCGGCAGTGATGCGCCGACCGCGCTCCGATAGCTGGCGGTCGAGCGCTTCGGCCTGCTCGTTGGTGCGAGGGAAGCCGTCGAGGATGAAGCCGTCCTCGGTGTCCGCCTCTCGCAGACGCTCCGCGGCCATCGCCACGATCAGCTGATCGGGGACCAGCTCCCCGGCGTCCATGTACTCCTTGGCCCTCGACCCGAGCTCGGTGCCGTCTCTCACATTCGAGCGCAACATGTCGCCGGTGGAGATGAACGGCAGCCGAAAGTCGACCCGCAGCCGGTCTGCCTGCGTCCCCTTTCCGGCTCCCGGAGGGCCGAACAGGATCAGGTTGAGCTCGGGCATACCGGCGGCAGCTTACAAGCCGCGCCCGGTCGGGGGATGAATCCCGGGGTCGCCGCGAGTCGGCGCCGATCGGAGCGCTTCGCCCAGTATTTCGCCGCGCCCGCGACTCAGCAGGCGTTGGCCGACGGTTGATCGGCGGGCGTAAGCGCCTGCCGCGCGGTCTCGATCACCGCCGTCAGCTCGACCCAGCCGCCGAACTCCTCGCGCTCGCCGTCAGCGGCCGCCACCCAGCCCGAGATCGGCTCGGAGTCTGGGTCGATCCACAACTCCAGATGGACTGATCCTTGGCACATCCTCGGTCCCACTCTCTCTCGCCCGGCTGATATGCGGTTCGCTGGACGGCGCGGGCGCCGTTCCGCTTACAGCATGCCCGTGCCGGCGCGGCTTCGCACCAGGGGAGGTACCCCAGGATTAGGCGCAGTCGGGCTGCTCGAGCGGGTCAGGCGCTCGCGGAGCGCTCGGGCAGACTCGGCGCTGTACGACCGCTCGGGCGCGGACGCGCGCAGCTCTACCTGAGGAAGCCCTCGTAGTTGCGCATCATCAGCTGCGCTTCGAGCTGTTTCATCGTGTCGAGCGCAACCCCGATCACGATCAGGATTGACGTCCCCCCGAAGAAGAAGTTGGCGCTGGTCTGGTTGATCAAGATCGTCGGCAGCGCGGCGATCGCAGCCAGGAAGAGCGCGCCCGGGAACGTCAAGCGGGCGAGGATGCGATCGAGGAACTCGGCGGTCGGCCGCCCCGGTCTGACGCCCGGGATGAAGCCCCCGTATTTCTTCAGGTTGTCGGCCTGATCCACAGGATTGAAGGTGACCGCCGTGTAGAAGTAAGTGAAGAGGATGATCAAGATCGCCTGACCAACCTGGTAGTGCCAGCCTTGGGGCGAGAAGAAGCTCGCCAGGTTCGTGCCGAAGCCCGCCCGGTTCTGCCCCACCAGCTGCCCGACGGTGGGCGGGATCGCCATGATGCTGACCGCGAAGATCACCGGGATGACGCCCGCCATGTTGACGCGCAGCGGCAGGTAGGTCTGACCGCCGCCGCTCATGCGACGGCCGATCACGCGCTTGGCGTACTGGATCGGGATGCGACGCTGACCCTCTTGCACGAACACGACCGCGGCCACCACGCCGAGGGCGATGAACGGCATCACGACCTTGAAGACCTGGCTGGGGTTCGTCCACCAGGAGTGGATCCCGCTCGGGATGCGGGCCACGATCGAGGCGAAGATCAGCAGGGAGATGCCGTTACCGATCCCGCGCTGCGTGATCTGCTCGCCCATCCACATCAGCAGGACGGTCCCGGCCGTCAGCGTGATCACGATCATGAAGATCTTGGCCACGTTGAAGTTCGGGATCAGCGTCACGCCGGCTGTCTGCTCGAAGGAGCGGAACAGGAACACATATCCGATCGACTGGGCGAAGGCGAGTCCCACGGTCAGATAGCGCGTGTACTGGGTGATGCGCGCCTGCCCGACCTCGCCTTCCTTCTGGAGCTTCTCCAGCGACGGCACCACCACGGTCAGCAGCTGAAGGATGATCGAGGCGGTGATGTAGGGCATGATCCCCAGCGCGAACAGCGCCAGGCGGCCGAGGCCGCCGCCCGAGAAGAGGTTCAGCAGCTGAAAGATGCCGCTGCCCCCAAGGCTCGAGTTTTTTTGGATCTGGTTGATGGCGCTGGCGCTGACGCCCGGCGCCGGGATGTAGGCGCCGAGTCGATACAGCGCCAGGATCGCGGCCGTGAAGAGGAGCTTGTTGCGGATCTCCGGGACCCGGAAGGAGCTCATGATCGTGCCGATCAAGGTCGCTTGACCTCCTCGACCACGCAGGTGCCGCCGGCTTCTTCGATCCGCGCTCGCGCGCTCGCGCTGAAGGCATGCGCGTGCACAGTCAGCGCCTTGGTCAGCTCACCCTTGGCCAGGACCTTGACGGGCACCTCTTTGCGGGTCGCCAGCCGCCGCCGGCGCAGTGCCTCGAGCGTGACCGCGTCACCAGCCTCGAACCGCGCCTCGAGATCGGCCAGGTTCACCGGCTGGGTGTGGGTGCGGAAGGGCTCGAACGGCATCGACTTGCGCATATGCGGGCCGCGCAGTTTGCGCATGCGCATGTGGATCGGGTTCTGGCCGCCCTCGAAGCGGGCCCGCCGCTTGGCGCCAGAGCGGGAGCCCCAGCCCTTCTGGCCCCGTCCCGCGGTCTTGCCGGTGCCCGACCCCTCTCCGCGACCGAGACGTTTGCGCGGCCGGCGGGAGCCGGGAGCGGGCTTCAAGTTGTGTAGTCCGAGCCGCTCGTCCTCGGGGGTCTCAGCCATCCTCGGAAACCTCCACGAGATGCGCGACCTTGCGGATCATCCCGCGCAGCTGGGGGCTGTCCTCATGCTCGACGCGATGGCCGATGCGGCGCAGACCAAGCGAGCGCAGCGTGTCACGTTGCTGCTTTGAGGCGCCGTTGCGAGAACGGCGCTGAGTGATCTTGAGCGGGGTCACGCAGGGGTCTCCTCCGGCTCGGCGACCTTCTCCGCCGCGTCGCCGTCCAGGCCCAGCACGTGGTTGATCGTCAGCCCGCGCAGCTCGGCGACCTCGCCCGGGGTACGCAACGCCTCGAGGCCCGCCATCGTGGCCTTGACCAGGTTGATGGGGTTCTGCGACCCGAGGCTCTTGGAGAGGATGTCGTTGATCCCGGCCAACTCGAGCACCGCGCGGACGCCGCCGCCCGCGATCACGCCTGTCCCGGGCGCGGCCGGCTTCAACAGCACTCGGCCCGAGCCGTAGACGCCGGTGATCTCGTGCGTGATCGTGGAGCCGTGCTTGGGGACCCGGTAGAGATTCTTCTTCGCCCGCTCGACGCCCTTCTGGATCGCCACCGGAACTTCGTTGGCTTTGCCATAGCCGATGCCGACGATGTCGCGCTCGTCTCCGACCACAACCAGCGCCGTGAACGAGAAGCGGCGGCCGCCCTTGACCACCTTGGCGACACGGTTGATCTCAACCACGCGCTCGGCGAGGTCGAGACCGGACGCTGACACGTTGCGATCCCTAGCCATCAGCTCAGAGTAGCTAGAACTGAAGCCCGCCCTCGCGGGCGCCCTCGGCAAGGGCCTTGACGCGACCGTGGTAGCGGTAGCCGCCGCGGTCGAACACCGCGCGCCCGACCTGCGCCTGCTGGGCGCGCTCGGCCAGGGTCACGCCGGCGCGGCGCGCTTGCTCAAGCGGCGCAAGCGATCGGAGGTCGGGCTCGGTCCAGCTGACCGACGCCACCGTGCGGCCGGCGTCGTCGTCGATCATCTGCGCGAACACGCCACGGTTTGAACGAAACACCGAGATGCGGGGACGTTCTCCCGTGCCGTGCACCTTCGCGCGCACGCGCCGCCGTCGGCTCCACCGCTGCCGTTCTCTCGTCGCCGTGCTCATGCGCGTTTGCCCACCTTGCGCGCGACGTATTCGCCTTCGTAGCGAATGCCCTTGCCCTTATAGGGCTCTGGCTTGCGCTGCTTGCGGATGTAAGCGGCCACCTCGCCGACGCGCTGCTTGGAGGCACCGCGGACAACGATGCGGGTGGGAGACGGAACCTCGAACTCGATCCCGTCCGGCGCCTTCACCTGCACCGGCCGCGAGTAGCCGAGCGCCAGCTCGAGGTCACGGCCCCGCAACTGGGCGCGGAAGCCCACGCCCTGAATCTCCAGGCGCTTCTCGAAGCCCTCGGTTACGCCCTTGACCATATTGGCCACCAGCGTTCGCGTCAGCCCATGCAGCGCGCGGTGCTCGCCGCGGTCGGTGGGGCGGGTGACACGCACCTCGTCGTCGACGTGCTCGATCTTGATGTCGCGGGCCACCCGCTCGGACAGCTCCCCGCGGGGTCCGTTCACCATCACGCGCTCCGGCTCGATCGCGATCATCACGCCGGCAGGCACGGGAATGGGCTGCTTGCCGATGCGAGACATGGCCTACCAGACCCGCGCCACGATCTCGCCGCCGACCCGGCGCCGGCGGGCCTCGTGG